>NZ_JBDWYL010000012.1:0-12783 GCF_039982415.1 Parasphingorhabdus sp. | reverse complement strand
ATGGTCATGGCCCGCCTTGCCCGAACAGTGCTTCCTGACATCCCTCACCATGTGACACAGCGCGGTAATGGCCGGGCCCAGACATTTTTCTGCGATGAAGACTATGCGTTATATCGATCGCTTCTGTCGGATCACTGCCGGGAAGCAAAGGTAGCGATCTGGGCATGGTGCCTGATGCCCAATCATACCCATTTGATCTTGGTGCCGTCCGATCAGGATGGCCTGCGCCGCGCGCTTTCCAAAGTGCATCGTCAATATGCTGGACATATTCATGCGCGAGAGAAACGGACCGGGCATTTCTGGCAGGGCCGCTTTGGTTGTGTGGCGATGGACGAGGCGCATTTGGCCGCCGCTATTCCCTATGTGGTGCTGAACCCGGTTCGGGCGAAGTTGGTGGAGCGAGCGCAGGATTGGCAATGGTCCAGCGTTCATGTCCATCTTGATCCGGCGAAAGGCGACGGTGTAACTGAAGCCGATGCGGTTGCAGAACGCTTTCCTGACATTGCAGAGCGCATCAAGGCCGGTGAAGAGGCGGACAAATGGACGGCAATCCGGAAAGCAGAGACTGTTGGCCGCCCATTGGGCGACGATGACTTTATGGCTGCGGCGGAGCAACAGACAGGGCGAAAGCTGAAACCCGGTAAGCGGGGCAGAAAGAAGAATGCCTTGGTAGAAAAAAGTGCACTGTCACCGTAATTTTTGGTAGAAAAAAGTGCACTGTCACCGTAATTTCCACCGTAATTTCACCGTAATTGCATTGTCACCGTAATTGACCGTAATTGCGTAATTGAAGACTATGCGCTCTGTAAGCATAAGCTGGCGGAAGCTGTCGAAAAAGCGAGATCAGAACTCTGGTGCCATCACCCGATACCAAACCATAGCTATTCACAAGCTCCAACATCCGCTCGCACCCCCCAATCCAAAACCCGATGCGACTGCCCAATCAGCCCGCTGGTCCTGATCACCGCAACCAATGGCAATCCTTCGGCAGCCTTCACCTGCACCCGCAAGGCGGTGCCCGGCGTGGTGCGAACATTGGATGTTGAGCTCACCTGCCCCAAGGCCCGCGCCAACTCCGCATCCATCTGATTGGCTTGGGGCTGGCTCAGGCCGGAATAGACCGTGAAATAGCGTTCCGCGCAAAAACCTCCTGCCCCGGCAAATCCCGCCTGTTGCATCGCCCCTTCAACATCGATCGTTGACCGAAAGAAACGCCCGGCCTTTCTTTGCTCGCGCACATGATCCAGAAAAGCCTGCCGCGGCCTCGCCGCAATGCCAAGGCCGCGCAGCGCGCGTTCAATTAGCGCCGCATCCGCCCGGTTCAGATCAATTTTTCCATTTTCACTGCTCACCTGCACGGCCATTTTCACGCCGTTAATTTCATATTCTGTCACCGCCGGTAACTGCGCAAATGCACTACGCGGTCCGTTGAACAGGATGTCGGCGACCACAGTTTCAACCGCACTTTCCATTGCATAACGGCTCTGGATTTGGTCGCGCTCAAATGCATGATCTTCGGCATTTTTCAGATTTTTGAGCATCAGCAAGGCGACGAGAGACGCCCCCAGCAAGAGCAACCAAAAGGCGGTGATCAATATATAACCTCGCTCGCCCCGTGGAATAGTTTGCGCCGGGCCCGGTGGCTTATTGAACGGCATTGGGATCCGGCATCATATCTTCGGGCCGTGCGGGTTCGGTCCGGACTGCTTCCAATCGCGTGCCAACCAATCCGGATTGCGCTTTGTCCAATAGAGGCCGGGTCAAATCCAATCCATCAATCAGAGCATCGACGATATTCTTGGTATCTTCTGGCGAGCGAATAACCGTTGGCGTGATTAAAATGATCAACTCGGTGCGGCTGCCGGTGTCGACCTTGCGCCCAAATAATCCGCCAAGAACCGGGATCTGACTGAGAAACGGAATGCCGGACTTCACCCGGGTCTGGCGATTGCGAATGAGCCCGCCCAACGCAATCATCTGCCCCGAACGCGTGGCTACCGTGCTGGCCAAGCGGCGTTGCTGAATGGTCGGCGAGTTGATGCCGGATGTGGTTGTTTCAGCCACATCACTAACCTCTTGCGAGATATCGAGAATGATAGTCCCGCTATCATTAACGCGCGGGGTGACTTGCAGAATGACACCCGTATCCCTCAGCTCAATATTATTCACAATCGGTGCGCCGGGCGAGACGACCCCTTGCGATTGCTGTGTCACAATCGGAACCTGATCACCCACTTGTAAAGTCGCTGGTTCATTGTTCAGCGTCAGAATTTTCGGCGCAGAAAGCACTTTCACATTGGTCTTGGATTGTAATGTATTGAGAACCGCAGATGCGGTAGACCCAACCACGGAAACCGAAAATCCGGGAAAGGAAGAAGCCGGTGTGCCGCCGGTGGTGCCGCTATTTGCGATGGTGTTGGTCCCATCGGAACCTGAGCGCAGTACCGAAAAATCAACGCCGAAACGCAAGTCATCGCTCAAGGTCACTTCTGCTAATGTTGCCTCGATCAAAACCTGTGCCACCGGCTGATCCAGCTTCTCCAGCGCTTCTCTGATAAAGCCATATTCCTCGCCATTGGCATAGATGAGCAGGCTGTTATTCTGGATATTGGGAACGATCCGCAGTCTACCCGACAAACCGGATGGACTAGCCGCTGTTTGCAGAGATGTTGGTGCGGCCTCCTGACGTTCTCCTTCACCGCCGGTGGCGCCAACAGCACCGAAGCCGCTGCCCCCACCTACATTGATCCGCGCTGGAGCGATGGATGGCTGGGCAGACGCGCTGCCGCCTTGGCCTAGCACCAGTTGCAAGGAGTTAGCGATGTCGGCTGCACGGCCGTTTTGCACGGCATAGCTATAAAGCTTGCGTTTACCGGAACCGCCCGCATCGAGACGCCGGATCCAGGGTGCGATCCGGTTCAGATCCGCGCCATTGCCCGCTATACCCAGAACGGAACGCAATCGGGGCAGAGGCACTAAGCGGATGCGCGAGCCGATAATATCAAAGGGTGGTTCAAATATCTTGTCGAGCTCAGCAACAATGGTATCCGCATCGACATTTTCAAGTCTGAATATCTCAAAATTCATGGCGGCCAACGTGTCGACATCAAACCGCTCGACCAGCTTTTTTGCGGCATCGCGTTCATCGGCGCTCCCGCTGACGAGCAGTTGATTGCGGCCGTCTTTGGATGCTTCGGCAATCTTGTCGCCGAGAAATTCTCCAATCAGTTCAGCAATCTCGCCCGCATTGCCAAATTGCAGCGGAATTACTTCGGTCGCAAAGCCCGGCGCAGACGGCGCAAAGCGAGGACCGCCTACGGGAGCAGCAGCGCCGCTGGGTATGTTTGCCGCCATTCTCGGCGAACCAATAGGCGCAACGCTGCGCGCTTTGGCTCTAGCAATGATCCGGTAGCTATCACCGCGTTTGATTATCACCGCATTAACGCTGGTGAGCGCTTCTTCCAAAAGCGGAATAAGCGAAGTTTCCGCCACCGGCTTCGCTGTCCGCAGCGTTATATTGCCCGCAACATCCGGGTCAATCGAATAGTTAGCCCCGAGCATAGAACCCATGACGGCATCGACCACTCGCTTTACATCTGCTTCAACAAAGGCCAGCGAATAACCATTTTGTTCATCATATTGAATGCGCGTGGATTGGGGTGCTTGCGCGGACAGCGCGAAAGGAAAAGCCGCCGCCATGGCCAAGACGGCAATGCCTGCTGAGAAAACCGATCGAACAGCAAAAGCCCTGGATTGCTTGATAATGCTTGTCACTCAATTTCTCCGATCACCGGTTCATTTTCCTGGGGCGTGCTGTTGGCTTCTGACACCCCGCCGGGGCCACCCAATGCTTTATTGGTAAAGTCAAGCGCGATGCTGATCTCACTGCCTGCTGACGCAAAGCGCGCTTTGGTTTTGCTGACCGAAACCAGCCGCCAGCCATCCGCACTTTGACCCGGTGCCAAGGTTTTGGTTTGCCCATCGCGATCCTTGACAATTGCTACCGACTTGCCGCGTCTGCGCGACACAAGTCCGACCAAAGTCGGGGCTGGCGCGACTGGTTGCGCCTGTTCTACCGCAGGGATATTGTCAGCAACCGCTTGATCAGCAAAAGTCTGCGGCGCGCGCCGGGCATTGAACAGCGGTTTCTCGAAAAGCGCTTTGGCCGTCACAATTTCCTGCGGCTCGACCTTTGTAATCACCAGCGGCGCTACTTCTGGAATATCCTCTGGCTGCGCTGACAATAGCCACCAAGGTATGCCTATCATCAACGCGGCCGAAAGACCCAAAATTACCCAGCTTTTGTCCAGCCTTTCGATCATGGCTTTGTCCAAGCGGCCACGGCTTGGCCAGAAAATCGCATGGTGCGATCAGTAAAGCTATCTTGCTGAATGCTGATTGCAGGATCAGGAACAGTTAAATCCTCTGGCGTCCCGCCTCCCGCCATATCAGGGCCATCAATCTGCCAGCTTCGCAAGCGTATCATGGGCGCGCCCCTTTCCAATGCGTTGATAAATCTGACCAAAGCAAGCTCTTCGCCGATCAGAGCGAAATCAAAAGCCAGAAGCTTGGCGCCCTTCAGTCCCGAATGTGATGTTATATTGGCCACTTGCAGATCATTTTGTGCAGCGAGACCATTGAGATAGCTGGAAATTTGCGCCGATGCTTGTTGAGGCGTTGCTGCCACCGCCAATAATTCTGCCGGCAACGGATCAGATCGTGGCGGTGCTGGTTGCGCAGCCAATTGTTCCAAACGCATGCGCTGGTACCGCGCGTCCTGCAATTTGGACAGACTGGCCTCCATCTGCGCCGCAACCGGAGTAATGATTACATTCCAAATGAATAGGCTGACAAACAACAAAGTTGCCAGTGCCAAAAATTTGCGCATCGCGGGTGACAATTGCTGCAGTTTCAATTGCATTTTATTTTGGTGCATTTCGCTCATCGGGCAATCCGATACCGCACCCGCGCGCGCTTATTTTCTGCCTGCATCTCTTCAGCAATTTCCAACTGCTTGATCTGGGGTATTGTGCGCAGTGCTGTTTCAGCCGACTCACGATTGGCCATATCGGCAATAAACTCAAAGCTGCCATCGGCGCTTTGGGAAGAGGCGATAGCCCAATCAGACTCGGGTAAGTTTTGTGCGATCATCTCCAATAGATTGGCCGCGCTTGGCATATTGAAAAGCGGGGCAGCTGCTCGCCGGATTGTCTCTTCGCGCCGCACATCTCTTACCTGCGCCAACTTCGGAGCCAAATCCTTTTGTAGACGTTCTGCTCGTTCCAGATTTAGAGATGCGAGCATTTCTGCGCCGCCAATAGTGAAGACGGGAATCATAGCCAGCATGCCTATGGCCGCCATGGTAGCAAGCAGCTTTTTGTCATTTATCGGTCGATGAGTCAGCTCCAGCGGTTTGCGCAAGACCAGGCACCGATCCGCTACATTCGCACAAAAAACAGGCGGCATGATTTCTTTATATGCAAACGCTTCTTCCAGCTCATCCAACCGGGAAGACCGAGCGATAACGAGTGTGATTTCTATGTTTTGCGCATCTCTCGCGATCTCGACGAAATTCCAATCGATATGTTCGGGCATGAGTGGCACCAAGCCGGGCAATTGCAAAGTCAGTGCAGAACGGATTTGCCCAGCACTGGCGCGTGGCATGGTCACTGGAATCTGCAAAATATCCTTTGCGGCGAGAAACAGCCGCGGCTTTTGATCTTGCAACAGAACACTAATTTGCTCCCAACTCTCGTCAGGTAGATCGTTGAATCCGCAAGGTTCGACCATTTTCTGGGCGGCCCCGCGCACAACTTTTTCAATGACGGTTTCTTCATCACCAAGAAATATATCAAACCGATCCCGTTCGGTGGGGTCGCCTTTCAGGCTAGCGGGCAACATGCCGAGCATTTCATCGCTCCACCAGGACCAAAAACCATGCACCGTTTCAGCAGCCTGTGAAAAACGACCGGTCATGAGCGGCACTGCTGGGAAACAGGATCAAAAATACAACCACCGACAGCATCGACGCGCGGACGAATATTTATGGCTTGTTCTTGAGCCCTATGCTTCGCTTTTACCGTGATTGTAATGCGCTGAACCAGCGGGACAGAGCCCTGCTCATCAATTGCTGTCTCATAAGACAGGCTAATTTTTTCCATATTATTGAACAAGGTCGTTTCAAGTCCATCGGATCCTGGCAATTGCAGAACCAGGCTCTCGCCCGACCCATTTCTCACTGTCGTCAGCTTGGCATTGATAAAATCTGACCGCCCCAGCGTGGCCGGCGCACGCATTTCAAAATCAAGGCTTTTTGCTGAGCGCGCCATTGCTGTGCCGGATTGATCAACAAAACGGCCATCGTTTAAAATGTCTTCCAGCAATGCGCTGGATTGCAATAATGCCTTTGGCATTTCGATATCTTCAGAACCTTTCAGATCCTTGGCCAATCCCGAGATGATCCAGCTCATCGAACCAAGCAGCATTGCTCCGACGACAAGCGACACCAGAATTTCAACAAGTGTGAATCCTTTGTCGTTCATCGCTGCGCCTTCTTGAGATAGCGCTTTTGCAATTGAACAAGCCTTGGTTTGCCTTCTGTTCCTGCGGCGATTGAGGCTTCTACAATGACAAATATCCCACGCGGATCTCGTGCAATTTCTTGTTCGGTCAAGGCCCAGATCATGCCATTTTCTGCACCGCTCCGCTGTGACGGTTCTCCCGGCTGGTCTCGAAGCGCTTCGATATGAGATTGTGCAACAAACAACGCCCGGGTTTGCAGTTCTTGATTTTGCCCGCGCAACTTGGCCGATACGGCGCCGTCCATCACAATTGCCGCCAGTAGAGCCGTCACCACAAGCGCCACCAAGACTTCAACCAGCGTAAATCCATTTTGAAGCGAGCGCTGCGTCATCGGTTGATCGCTCCATCTATCCAGCGGACAGTGAAAAGCCGTTTGCTATCGGCAGCTATGACACCCCCGTTACTCGATCCATCAGCGTAGAAAATCAGCTTTTTTGATTCTCCCAATTGGGGGGTCAATGATACCGCGTAGGGAGCCATATCAAGCTCCTTTGTTGTTGCTTGCAGGATCGCCGTTTTGCGCGTGAACGCAATCGCGCTTTCCAATTCGACAATTTCCGTCTTCTTATCGACTCCGCTGCTATTGCCGCTGGCCCCGATAAACAAGACAGCAGCGAGCGACATGATCGCGAGCACCACCAATAATTCCACCAACGTAAATCCGTTCGGTTTCTGCTTGGGATGCACCCTCAAATTTTCAGGGAATGGCATTAAGGTCGGCATCTTCGCCCGTTCCTCCCTCTTTGCCATCAGCGCCTAGCGATATCAGTTCAAACGGCGCGCCTTCCGCTGGTGAGCGGTAGATGAAATCTCTATTCCAAGGGTCGCGCAATTGGCGCTCTTGCCGCAAATAAGGCCCACTCCAACCGGGATCAGGTTCGGCCATGGACCACAGAACCTCCAATCCTTGTTCACTGGTCGGATAGGCACCAGTATCAATCTCAAAATAGCGTAAACTCGCCGACAAAGTTTCCAGCTGAATTTTCGCCGATTTGGATTTGGCGCTTCCCATTAAGTTGGTGATCTGGGGTATTGCCACCGCTGCAATCAAACCAATAACGACGAGAACAACCAGCATTTCCATTAGCGTGAAACCGGACTCTGTTTTTGTCTTTGCTCTTTTCACAAGGTTCCCATTCATCCGGCAAAATCCCCCAAAGCAAAAATTCCAAGCATCACGCCAGCGACCAACAGCGCAACCAAACCGCCCAGGGCAATGATGGCGATCGGATTTACGAGACTGACAATCCGTTCAATCCGGGCAGCGGCTGTATCGCTCATAATTTTAGAGGCATGGCCGCAGGTTTCGCCAAGTTTTCCAGTGCGTTCTCCGACTTCAATAAGCCGGCTTGCCGTACGCGGAAAAATCGAAGTCGCTTCTAGCGCATAGGACAAACGGCTGCCTTCACGAATGCGTGTTTCGACCTCCGCAAGCTCCCGTTTCCATCTTCTGCTCGGCAAAGTCTCTCTTGCCAAGGGAAGAGCACGCACCACGGTCAATCCATTCCCAATCAACGTCGCGAGCAGTCCTGTAAATTGACCGGCGAGATACTGATCGCGTAGCTTCATTCCGGGCAAATGGGGAGCAAAGTTGCTGAGCATCTTTTGCCCGCTCTCCGATTTGAGAAACAACCATAGAGCCAAAGCTGCCAGCAGCATTGCGCTCAGGAAACTCGCTCCATAATCACCTACAAAGTCAGACAGGCTCAGAACAAAATGGGTAAGCGCAGGAAGATTCTCGTCTTGCCCTTCAAATATCGGTTCAAACTGGGGAACGACGCTCGTCAGTACGATAATCAAAGCCGCCACGGTCGCTAGCAATACAGCCACTGGATAAGTTAGCGCCGTAATCAGTTTGGAACGGGTTTCGGTAGCCTTGGTCATTCGTTTGGACAGTGAAGTCAAAGCCTCTCCCAATTTTCCGCTTCTTTCGGATGAACGAATAACGCCAATGACATAATTGGGGAAAATCCGCCGGCTTTCTAGAGCCCCGGCGAGCCCCTTGCCTTCTTTTACTTGCTCTAAAATATCACCGAGCAATTGTCTTTGTCTGGCTTTGCCTGCCTGATCGCGCAACAAATCGAGGGAGCGATCCACGGGTAACCCGGAATGCACCAAGAGCGCCAATTGGTTCAAAATCAAGGCTTGTTCAGACAGTCCGGCACCAAAAGAAAAGGTTATCGGTTGTTGGAGTCGTTCGCTCAAACTCATCCCACCTGAGTTTACTTGCAAAGGAGTATGACCCCTCGCCATCATAATTTGGATGCAGGCCTGCTCATCCAATGCGTCAATATTTTGCCAGGATTTCTTGCCTGTGCCATCAACGGATAAGCAGCGATATTCTGTCATGAAAAGCTCACAACCCGTTGCACTTCGGCGATGCTCGTTATGCCGTCACCGGCCAGCGCCAGACCATGGCCGAGCAGAGTTTCCGAAGGATTGATTTTGTGGTTTTCCGCAACGCCTTCACGGATCTTACCGCGCAGTGCTTCATTCACTTCGACAATCTCAATCAGCGGCCGCCTGCCCGCAAACCCGGTCTCATGACAATTTGCACAACCCACACTACGGTGCAGTATTGTTGGCGCAGGGAGGTCATGATTTGCAAAGAGCGCCGCTTCATCGGCATTGATCGGTACAGCCGTCTTGCAATCTGGGCAAAGGCTGCGAACCAGACGCTGAGCTATGGTTGCGATAACCGTTGATGCAACGAGAAACGGTTCCACGCCAATATCATTGAGACGCGTATAAGCACCCAGTGCACTATTTGTATGCAGCGTCGAAAGCACCAAATGCCCTGTGAGCGCAGCGCGGTGCGCAATTTCTGCAGTTTCTTGATCACGGATCTCACCGATCATCAATATATCGGGATCTTGGCGCAAAAAAGCTTTGAGCGAGCTGGCATAGTTGAGCCCAATTTCCGGGTGGACCTGAACTTGATTAATTCCATCGAGCATGACTTCAACCGGATCTTCCACGGTCAATATCTTGACCTCTGGCCGGCGGAGCGCATTGATCGCAGAATAGAGCGTGGTCGTTTTACCGCTTCCTGTCGGGCCGGTGAGCAATATTATCCCATGCGGTTGTTCCAGTGCACACCGAAGTTTTTCCAGCGCCCGATCCGGCAAGCCCAATCGCTCGAGCTCAAGCGGTAAGGCGCTGCGGCCTAGCAAACGCATGACGATACTTTCGCCATTAGCAATCGGGGATGTCGATACACGAATATCGACATCTTCCCCGCGAACGGTCAGTTTGATCCGGCCATCTTGCGGCAATCGGCTTTCGGAAATATCCAGACTAGCCATGACTTTTATTCTCGAAGCAATCGGATCAGCCAGACCGACAGGATGGCGCTCGACTTCGCTCAGCCGACCGTCCACCCGGTAGCGGACCGATAGGTGGCGTGCCATGGGTTCGATATGGACATCAGAGGCCTGACGCTTCACCGCATTGGTCAGCAGGTCGTGGACCAAGCGAATAATCGGCGCCTCGCTTATGCCATCGCGCAAACGCTCCAATTCTTCATCCAAATCCGAACCGGCACTGGATGCTAAATCTTCTCCGGTATCGAGGCCAAAAAATTCATTCAACCGGTCATCAATATCGTCTATCCGGGCCAGCTTAGGTTCGACCTTGCATCCACTGGCAAAAGCTATCGCGTCAATGGCCACCCCATCGTCCGGGTCGCTCACAAGCAATGCAATTTTGCCGGCATCTTGTTCGAGCGGGATGATTTTATGCTCTTTCAAGAAAAGGGGATTAAGCCCTGCTATATCAGCCGGACTTTTTTCGAGCAGCTGCACCGAGGCTTTTTCAAGACCGCTAATTTCATGCATGGCATCGAGCAGACTGACATCACTCACCAATCCCATTTGCGACAATACCCAGGGCAGCCGCTGGCGGGTGTCATGCGCGATTTGGCGGGATCGCTCTAGCTCACCAGGCGCCAAAAAATCCGCTTCTAAAAGATATTCCGAAAGACTCGGCAAAATAATCCCCTGCAGTCAGCAAAGGCTAGCAAAGCGGCAAGGTTTAACAATATTTTTTGGAGACAATTTGGTCCATTATGGATGCATCTCGGTCCTTTGCTTGCCAAGCCTGGGCAACCGGCATAGCATCGCACCAATGGCGATGATGAAAGAGCATAATGGCTTTTGAAACCGTAGATCAATGGCAAGTAGACCGATCTTTCGGATGGCCCAATGGGAACTGGAAGCGACCATCTTTTCCAGAAAACTGGCCTTTTCGAGATCAACTGCAAAAATTTTCCAGCGGCCTTTTTTCGATCGGATTAAACGGGTTCGTCCTCTACGTTTTGATCACCGCCGGATTTAACAAAGCCTTTGAACAAGAACCGGTGCAATCAACCGGTGAAATAACCAGCATGACCTTGATGGAAATCGAGGAAGCCAGCGAAGAAACGCCCTCAACATTAGCCGCCGCGGATAGCGAAACTGGGCCTACCGCACTAGGATCCGCGGCGCCCACGCCAATCGAGACCAGCGTGGAGACGCCCGTGCCGCCCGAATGGTCTCGTTCGCGCATCCAGGTACCGCGCCTTGTGTCTAACGAAGCAGTTTCGCCAACGCCAAGCGGATCCGGTGCGGGACAAAATGATGCATCTGGCGCTGGCGACAAGAGCGGCATCTATGATCCGTTCGCGGGCGCAGCGCCCAATCGCAAACCGGATTCGGATACCGCGCTGCGCGCACCGGAGCGCCAGCCATCTCTCGCCAGCCGCCTTTCCAATGCTTTGGGTTTTGGCGAACCAGTGACCACCGACAAGCAAGATGCTTTTGAAAATTGGGTGGCCGGTCTGCGCAAGCGCCTGCCGCGCGCCAAAGGCACTGTCCAGCTATCCGTCCAAACCGCCTCTAACGGCCTGATCAAATCCAGCGAAATTGTGGGCGGCAGCGCGTCTCCGCAAGTGAAGTTTTTTGTGCGTAATGCCGCCATTGGCCAGAAATTATCGGGTTTAGGCGCGCGCAATTCTGGCAGCGTGACTTTGCCGGTGATCCGGTTGAATTGATGACGTGGGCTGCCCGCGTAATCCGTCTTCTTGGCCAGGCACAATGATAATATGAACATGGTTTGGCATCAGGCAAAACACCAAATCTCCGACCCCGCCTTCTCTGCCGCATCGCTCAGCAAATCTTTATAGAGCGCATAGTCTTCATCATGAAAAAAGTCTGTGAGCGCCGATTGCCCCGCTGCGTTACATGATGTGGTAGACCGGCAACAACAAGGCGAGGATGACGGGTCATCAAGATAGGGATATTTTAATTAGTATTTTTAGTAAACTGTCACCGTAACTGCAGTTCAAATCCTATATGGAGTTAACATTATTTTCGGATAGGCCAAGCCATTCAGAAACCGCCTATTTATAGTATTTGTCAATTAGATTTAGAAAAATGCTCTTGTTTTTGCACTGATCATCAAAATAGATGATCTCTCTATCATCCGAAAAGTTATAATATAAAATTGGGATGGCCAACCTATATCTGATGGTCAAGTTATCTTCCAGCTCTAGATTAAGTTCCTTTTTTCGAATAATGGCGCAATAAGGACGTATCTCCGAAAAGTCCAATTTAATATCAAATAAATTATGATCTCTTAGTACAGATTCTGTTCTAAATTTTTTGAATTCTTTCGGCCCTTCGATCACCTGAAGTTCAAACTTCCCATTGAACTTATCTTTCAATGTTTCTTCTATAGGTCCTTTACAAAATTCAGCTGAAGAAACAGAAACCATGATACCGGAGATGGAGCTTCGAATTCCAGTTGTGAGGAAATCTAAATGGTTTCTATTTTTCCATGAATAATCTAAAAATTCAGATGCTGTTATCCCTTTCAATTCGGCAGAGATTTGACAATATTCCTGATCTGAACCGTCTAGAAACAATCCGTTAACAGAAGATTCGTAGCCATCCGGCAAAGCTTTTGAACTGACCCTATTTTCCCCTGTACAGGCAAAAATAAAGAATAGGGTAAATAATAAATAAGATTGCTTCATTAGATTTATCTTCCAGAATTACGGTGACAGTGCACTGATCAGGCGGCTCCTGATAGTAAGCAAGCAACCGGTCGGGTGGTGCAAACCTATTTAATGCAATTAGTAAACTGTCACCGTAATTCCATGGGGTAGAGACGTGGCGCTGATCGGTAAATATCCAGTGTTTGTCAGTAACGGTCAGCTGAGAG
>NZ_JBDWYL010000011.1:0-405123 GCF_039982415.1 Parasphingorhabdus sp. | reverse complement strand
ATTGCTTGCGGGTTGCTCGGCGGATATCCTTCACCACCCGATCAGCGGGGGCTTTAGAATTTTTCTGTTTTGGTCTCATCTTCGTTCCTTACGTCACTACGATGATACCAAAACACTCACATCCTACATAATCTCAATCTGACTATCGATCGCTGACGCGGAACATTTTTCAGTGTAAACGATATGTTTGCCAATTGAAGCGGTTTTAATTGAGCCGCGGTGCATCTAATTGTAACTTCATCTCGAATTGCCGCGAATAGACAAAAGAGTTACATTCTGCCGAGGGGAAAAATCATGGAATTCACACAAAGTCGGACGATCAAAATTATCGCAATATTGTTGCTTTTGGCGGCAATCTCACAGCCTATTTATACCGCTCTCTATCTGGGCGCCCCTGAATTTGACCGCAAATTCCTATGGGGGCTGGAAGGGCTCATATTTGTTTTGATAGCGGCTTTTTCCGGGTCCGCATTGGTCATGGCCAAACGCTATACGCTCGGCTTTTCCGCAATTGCATTTAGCGCTGTATTAAACGTCATGCAGGTTGGTGTTGGATTGACCCAATTTGGTCCTTTTCGTTTGGCTGCTGAAGCCAATGCAGAGTTAAGCGGTGTCGCGATGTCAGTCGTTGCATTCTCATTTTTTGGTTATAATGCCGCAAAAATCCTGTTGGGGCTTGCTGCGGTGGTTTTTGGCATGGCCAAAATGAACCAAGGAAACAAAGCTTTGGGCGGCGTAACCGCTGCGCTTGGTGCTGTTGCGTTTATTGCTAATACAATTGTGATGATGTTCGGCTTACAGGGTTTTCTACCATCGCCTGTCGCTGGTGGGTCCGGCGTGTTGGCAACCTTGTTCCTGGCGATATGCCTGTTGAGTATTAGCAACGAAGACTGATCGAACCATTTGCATCAGAAATTGGGCGGGCTGCCGGGCAGGTGCCTGTGACATCGATATCGGTGTCCCAGATATAACCTTCAGCGTCGGCGACAAACCGTTGGTTTGGCGAGGGACAACACAAATTGTCTTGTCTTGTCGCGCTGGATTACCGTACCGTCTTTCTGGTCGCATCTGAGGTCAGGCTTTGCTGTTATCGGTCTTGGAAATGGCAGTAGTACAAAGGGACAGCGCGAATGAGTAGATATTTGGTGCCGCTATTTGGATTGGCGGCCCTGTTATTGATCGGTTTTTACAGCTACCGCGCGCTTGTTCAGGAACAGATTGAATTCCCGCTAATTGAAACCGCTGATGCGGATATTGTGGATCGGTTGCCTACAGAACCGGATGACTGGATTGGGGCAATCGATTATCGAGGGCTGAACCAGCGATTTGAAGAACTTTCCGCCCGTCCTGAAATGGCAGGCTTAGCTATAGCAATTGTTGAGGAAGCAGAGCTTCGCTATGTTCGCGGTTTCGGTGTGATCGACAAGCGCTCCGGAGAAAGCGTCACGCCTCAAACCGTTTTTCGCTGGGCCTCAGTCTCTAAGGGCGTGGCAGGTGCACTGGCAGCAAAATTGTCAGAAGAAGGCCAGATCGACCTCGATCAAACTCTCAATCGGTGGCAAACATCACTAAAGCTTCCCGGAGACGCGACGGCGCAGATCAGCCTGGCACAGCTCATGTCGCATCAGACCGGCCTCACGAAAAATGCCTATGATCGCAAGCTGGAAGACGGAGAATATCCCGGTCAATTAAGGGCGCGTTTGTCAACTGCGCCTTTACAATGCTTACCGGGCACCTGTCACAGCTATCAGAATATTGCCTTTGATACGGCTTCAGAAATATTGGGGCAGGCCACAAATTCTATATATGATGACGCGGTCCAAACGCAGCTTTTTGAACCGCTCGGAATGGAAAGCGCACAATTTGGCATGGCGGGGCTGACCCAAGCGGAAAGCTGGGCGCGCCCGCACCGGGGGGACAAGGTACGGATATTGTCAGAATCCTATTGGCGATTGCCAGCCGCAGCAGGCGTTAACAGCAATATAGTCGATATGGCGCGTTGGCTGAGCGCACAGATGAGCGCGCATGACGATATCTTATCCAAAGCCACTCTTGCCATTGCCCATGCGTCATTGATTAGAACGGGACGCGTCTATGGCGGCGATCTCGCGCGCGCTTTGACCGAGCCCTCCTATGGATTGGGGTGGCGCAGTTTTACCTATCGGGGCCGGCGATTGGTTGGTCATAGCGGCGCTGTGGATGGGTATCGCGCAACCATTATTTTTGATCCGGAGGCCCGTACGGGGGTTGCGGCAATGTGGAACAGCGGATGGGGGTTGCCCTTTGGTATCCCCTTTGCTGTGCTTGACAGCTTTTACGGACCGCGACTGGACCAGGAATCTCAGGTTGATTGGCTCGATCTCTCCGATCTGCCAACGCCGAAGCCGTTAGAACCTTCAGATCGCGATGCTCCCTAGTATCGCCCAGTCAAAGGGTCTAACGCGCTATGATGAGGTTAGGTCGGTGCTTTCGAAAGAGTAAGCGATCCTTATCGCCGTTGGCGTGGCAGGTGCTGACAATATCGCCTTTGCTGCGAGATTGCTCAATCGGTTGCAGGAATATTATGCTCACGAAATAACCGATAATCGCGCTTGCTCCATATCCGACAAGGGGAGTGGGATAGGCGCCCATTGCAGCCGCTGCGATCAAAGTCAGCCAGCATACAACAAAAGTATAGTGAACGGTGGATCGCTTAGTTTTCGGGAGAAAGACTAACGGGCTGATCAAAATCATACACCCGATCCAGAGGGATAGCCCAACCCAGATACTGACATCAACACTGGTCCACAGAATATGATCGACAAATGGGGCTGCCGGTAAGTGATCGGGCAAAAAACACAGTTGTCACGAAAGCCAATGCACAGAAAAAGCAGACGACTTAATGTCAATATACAAAGTCGAGCGGTCAGAAAATGGGAGAGAGAAGGGTGGTTCCTTCTCAAAGTCGCACGCGACCCTCCAAGAATCTGGATCTACCAATTATCGATTTCGTCGATCAAGTGATCCAAGAATAAACCAATGTTTCAGAGCTTTAGCTATTTACAGCTAAAGAGGCGGCTCCCATGGACTGATGTTTGTCGGCCAAGAAAAACGTGCCCAACCGGTCGACAACTTGGGTTCCCTGCGGAAAGGGATTCATCTCTTCTGCCGCGCGGTCCAGAAAATCTATGTGGCAAAGATTGGCGCAATCATAGTCCGTCATCGCGTCGCCTACAAAAAGACATTGGGCGGGGGTGAGGTCGTAGCCGGTCATGATATCGCGGGCGATGTTATGCTTTTTCTCCGGTGCGCCTCTAGCGCTCTTGAAAAAGGGATTTAGTCCTTTGCGTTCGACTATGATTTGCAGTTCATCATGCGGTGTTCCGGATATGATATGCGCTTGAATTTCCTGCCGGAGTAGCAGGGCTAATATCTGTGCAACATCGGGAAGCAGTGGGCTTTTGACGACTTGGTCCAACACGATGGTTGATAGCTTGTTACACCAATCAGAAATTTCGTCTTGAGACAAAGAAATGCCCAGCAGATCGCGATGAAAGCGCGGGATCTTATCATAGCGTGTTTCTCCTGGAACCTTGCGCTGATAATCTTCTACAACCTGTCTGACTCGCGGACCAAATGCATCATATAAAGTGCCAAAGGCGGATATTTTGGCATCAACGGAATCGACAATCACACCGTCAAAATCAAAAAATATGCAGTCATATTGCGATAGGTAAGTCGAGGGCATGATTGTTCCAATTGATTAAGCTTGTAGGATTGATGGCGTCCAATTGATCTTCTGCATAAACCGCATACAGAGCCTGAGCGATCCGGTAGTCTTCAATATAGTCAATATCCACACCAGCCAGTTTGGACAGCGGCTGTAAAATGGGATGCTCACCGATAAAATATTCACGGGCCAAAATATCTTGGCGTGAAGCCATATAGATACTGTTGGTCACCTTGAACCATTCGGGTAATTCTTGTGAAATTGTATGATTGCGATCGGCTTGATAGTTGAGCGCTCCGTCACGCGACCAAAAATATTCTTGCATCAAATTGACGCCGATCAATGAGTCTTTCCCGCCACGAATAACTTGATCAAAATAGACGCGGAATGCATCGGCATATTCCTGCGGCGCCATCAACGGACAAACCACCGTCGACCAGGCGATATGCGTGTGGGGAATATCTTTTACAATACCGGAAATGACATCGCGAAAGGGAACGATATGGTCGATTGCGAGATGGCGTGCGCGGTGATGATTTGACACCCCAAACCGTTCTCCCAGTTTCAGAAACTCATCGTCTTCGCTCGATAAATAAATACGCTGTGGATCAATTATTTGACACAGTTGCGTCAGTTTCCATTCAATTAGGGAAGGCTGATTGCCGAAAGGCAATAAGCATTTTTCGGCAATGCGTGAACTGCCCCGTCGAACCGGAACAACGACAGCCAGATCATACATGATTTTTCTCCTTTTTAGCTGACCCGGTCATGCAGCATGTTCCATAGAAAAGTGATTATAACGCGCCATGGCGGGGTCCCAGCGCTTGGGATCTGTGGGGTTGATCACACGCCCGATTATGTCCTCGCCGCTAAGAGATGGATCGCAGGGGTTGAACACATTGTTGAGAAGATGAAAGGCAAACCACCGCCGGGCCAGAGCTGGGTCAGCATGTTTGCTCGAACAATGGCCGATATCCGAGAAAAATTGGGGGATTTTATTATAAGCATGCACCCACGTGCCCGTAGCGAAATCTGATAGTCGCATCATCGGAGTTGCAAAAGCGGCACTGGCAGACCAGCTTTTTGAATTGCCCACGATCATTCCGTCGCAATATTTGCTTAACGCCAAAGTGGAATGGCCGGCAATTGGGCCAGGTTTCAGCATCTTAATCTTACTGGCCTGACCAGAAACAATCGCATCGACTGCAGAATTATCGCTATGAAGATCATTGAGAGGATGATTGGTTATCGCCAGAATGACATTATCATTTACCATCGAACTAAGTTCCAAAATCATTTCTGCATTGGTCGAATAGCGGTGATGTTGGCCGAAGAAATTCTCCGCATTCTCATATTCCAGCGACAAGCCAATGATGATTTTATCATCGGTCAGTTCATTTCTGGCGAGAAATTCTGTTCGATTGGGTAGCGCTGTTTTTGCCATCATTTGTGCCCACAAGGACTGAGCAAAATGATCTAAAATAACGGTCTGCTCTGAAGAAAGATCGGGTATCAAGCCGTGGTCGAACAGCGTTGGTGATAACATGATCCAGCGGTTCTCGGTGTGAAAAGGCGGTGCAGCTCCTTCCATAATATAGCGCACAATGCCCGGAAAGCGCTGCGGTGTTGTGATATCTGCACTCCGGCACAGAGTAATATCTGGAGCAATATCATCAACCAAAGCTAACAGATCGTCCTGATCGCTGCCGTTAGTGCGAAGCTGGGGATGATCCGGCCCATCTAATATGTGCCAACGAACATGAGCCAATTCTGTTATAATTGCGACGTGCTGTGCACCGATCCCAGTATTGTGCCACAATGGCGGAACCAACACATGGACTTCATGGTTCTGGGCAGTGGACCGGATTAAGTGGACAATTATATTCTCAAACCACCAAGGAGTAACCACCGGCAAGTAGAATAGGATTATTTTCTCGTCTTGCCTCACTCTGTTGTTCCTCGTTGTAGAATATGTTCTGTTCCAGCCATTCAGCCATCTTGATACCCATAGGGTGTCTGCTGTGGTCAATTTGCTTATTCCCATCTCAGCAAACAGCATGCCAAAAGCAGAAGAGCTTCGGATAAATCCCTATATTTCAGTGGCTCTAGGAATTTGGACCGATGGTGGAACGCAAGGGAAGCAAGGAACCGGCAAAAAATGGTGTACAACGGCAAGAACTTGCCGGGTTTGCTTTTTGGCCTAACTCTTAAGTCATTGATTGATATCTCAAATCGGCTATCTTCCTCGATGCAGGGGATTTCAGCTATGGCGCTAACGGATCGCGAAAAGAGTCCGGCAACAATTGTTGTTGCTGACGATCATGCCATTGTCAGGCAGGCGACGGTTCAGATATTGTCTTCTATTCCTGATACCGAAATTGTTGCAGAAGCTGAAAATGGCCTCGACGCGATGGCAGCGGTCCGAAAATATTTACCGGATATGCTCGTTTTGGATGCAGCCATGCCTTATGCGAAAGGGGTCGAAGTTTTTGCCGAAGCTCGCCGCTGGTCGCCAAAAACGCGGGTGGCGATACTCACAGGCTTTACCTCTTCCAATCTTCTAGCGGAATGGATGGACATGGGGGTGGAAGGACTATTTCTGAAAAGTTGTGATCCTGATGAGATTAAACGCGGCTTCGAAACCATATTGGCTGGCCATAATTTTGTTGCTCAGTCGGTGGCCAAAATATTGCAAGATGCGGTAGAGCCAGTTTCGCTAACCGCGCGCGAAAGAGAAGTTCTGTCGCTCATCGGGTCTGGTCATGCCAATGCGGCTATCGCTGACCGGCTGAGCATCAGTATCAAGACGGTGGAAAAGCATCGGGGGAGCTTGATGGGAAAGCTCGGTGTCCGTTCCGTGGCTGAGTTATTGGCCTATGCACTGAAGGAAGGTTTGTTGGAAACCCACAAACAACTGTGACAAATCTGATGGAAAATGGGGCATGAACCCCATAGACGCTATATCTGAGGCGCGACATTATGCATACGTGAAGCACATTTTCCCAGCGCCCGGCAGACGGATAAAGAACCGGCTAATAAAGAAACCGTTTTTGTTCCTATCCGCCCTTCTTTTCTCGCTAGTTTCAACAATGGCTAGCGCGGAATCGCAGCGGCCTGTTCTGCTGCAGCAAGCACCAGGTTTCCATTATTATATTGTTGATCACGTAGATTATCGATTGGATCAAAGCCTAGCCTTGAATGTAACTGACATTATCGAGCGGTCTGATGACTTTACACCCATTACAACACCATATTTGGATGTCGGATTGACCAGTGCACGGGTTTGGCTGCGCTTTTCAGCAACCAATTCTGGGGACAAAGCGGATCGTTGGCGGATCGATATTAAACGGCAATATCTGAAAGAACTGGATTTGTTTATCCTGCGAGAAGGAAAGCCAGTCAAACTGCTATCGAACCGAGAAACGCAACCTTTTGATCAGCGGCATATTCCTAGTCGCTTTTTGCAGGCGGATTTCGACCTTGGACCAAGCGAGACGGCGCATTTCTATGTCAGTTATCGATCCTCATCAACTACTGTATTGCCGATCCATTTTGCAAAGCCGGACGGGTCCAATAATGTGCACAACCGCGAAGCCAATATCGATTGGGCATTGAACGGTGCACTATTTGCGATGATCATTTTGTCTTTGCTTCTGATCCCGGTCATTGGCCCGCGAATTGGTGTTTCCTTCGCGGCCTATATCAGCGCTGGTATGTTATATGTTGCCAATGCAGACGGATATACATTTCAATTTTTCTGGCCGGATGATCCATGGCTCAATGATCCGATGAACCTTGTCACAATATTGCTAATGCCCGCGGCCGCTTTGAATTTCTCTCGTCAATTATTCCTTTTCGCTGAGATCGCGCCGCGAATGGATCGTTTTTTGAAAATCTTCATCAGCCTGATGGTCGCGATTTCCTTATGCACTTTGCTTTTCTATGAAAATCGCTGGTATATGGTTGCTGCATATTCTTTGGTTCCCATTGCCACGATGGTGCAATTGCTAAGCGGGATTACTGCTGCTCGGAGCGGCCGCGTTGGAGCCTATCCATATATTATCGGCGCGACTTTGGTTGTGACGTCGTTTGTTTACGCCACAATTGCCCATCTTGTTGTTGGTCAATTTGATATGGATCAAACTCTGGACTATGGCCATTTCGTTCTGTTCATGGAATGTGTTGCTTTTGCAATCGCGATTATGCTGCGCTTGCAAGCCGTCAGAAAAGAACGCGATCAAGCTTTGGCGGCAGCGCTTTCTTCTGCGCAGGAAAAACTGCAATTGAATCAGGCCCTGATGGCGAGTCAGAAGGAATATGGTGATGCCAAGCGTCTGTCAGAGCAGCGCCTCGATCAACTGTCCAACGTGAGTCATGATATCCGGCAGCCCCTTGTTTCCTTGCGCGCAGCGATCCGCCGGATCCGGGGCCAGAACGAGGATGTCACGGAGCAAATGAATGCCGCATTTGACTATCTGGAAGATATAGCGGTCAAGGGTTGGGGAGGAGAGGGCGATGAAAGCGGCAATGCAGGAGACCGCAGCGACCGCGAAAAATTTTCATTGCATATCGTCATGGACAATGTGCATGAAATTTTTGCTGACCAAGCGCGCCAGCAAGGGAAAGTGCTTCGCTATCGATCGTGCCCAGTCCATGTGACCTCCGACCCGGTTGCGTTAATGCGTATCACCAGCAATCTGGTTTCCAATGCCATTCAACATGGAGGGAATATCATATTGCTCGCCGCTCGACAGCGCGCCGATACCATACGTTTAGAAGTTTGGGATAATGGTATCGGCCTATCAGCCGGTGAACTGGATATCTTGTCGGAAAGGCACAAGAAATCCTCTAGTTCAACCGGGGATGGATTGGGGTTGTCCATTGTTACCGAAATCGCTCAGCAATTGGGATTGGAATTTGAATTTCATTCGCGCAAACATATCGGGTCTGCAGCCTTTATTTATATTCCAGCCGGTGATTAGAAATCCCTTAGCTTAGGGGCAATATGACCCCTCGTTCATGCGCCCGATTGCGTGAATAATGCTTGACCCCAATTGCTCGGTCATGCTGGATACAAAACTCAGCCTTTGATTTCAGACTTACCTGCCAGTTGAAGCCGCATGGTGGCAGCCCATTGGACATTAGAATGATCAAACGCGAGCCTTTGATTTTGTGAATAAATGACAATGCAGAGCTTTTTGTTTTGTAAATATAGTTAAAAAAATATCAGAATTGCTATTAGCTTGTCTATTTCTAGTCCTTTGAGATTTTAGCATTTTTTACAATTGATCGTTGTCATTGGCATGCTGATCCGTTCAACGATTGCCTGTTTTTACCGGAATTTAGACGAATTTGACGCATGGTTAGCACTGCGCCTCACGGCCGACACTAACCTTTATTCTCTTTCGGTCGCTCTGTTTTGCCAAGAAACTCTGGTTTTGCACCACTTTGGGACCGGCTGCGAAAGGATTGTTAAGTATTTGAGAGTAATAACAATTGCAGATTTTGACCATGTGGGGAAAGGGGACGGCAATTGCTTAGGCAGTTAAAAGTTTTTGCGCGTTCGCCTGACGACCGCGGAGCAAACTCTATAGTTTCAGAAACTTATCGACCAATAATCCGGACTTATTTTGCAGTTTCGGCTATTTATTATGCGCTGATGACAATGACTCATTTCGGCTGGTTCAGTGGTTGGGCATTGGCCATGATGGCTGGAGCGTCCGGCGTCGCTTGCGCTGCCATTGGTGCATCTTGGTTCATATTGCGCCGACCCCGCCCGGTTGAACAGCTGGAGCTGCTGACGGGTATGACCAATATGTTGGTGCTGACCAATGTCATGGTTGCACTGCATTTGGAATATGCCGAAGCCAAGCTCATCTATTTTATCATGATGGCAATTGTTTTTGGTTTTGCGAGTATCACTATTCGTCAGGCACTGTTGTCAATCACAGTAGTTATCATTGGTTTGTTTTACACTCTGAATAAGCACGACCCAGAACTTTTGGTCACCTATGGCTTTATTTCCTTCGCAGCGTCGCTCTGTACTGTATCGATAACGTCGATGCTGCGTCGGGCGGTTGGACTAGCGGTAGCAGCACAGCGCGAAGCGGAAACGGGATTGGATGAAGCCAGAGACCTGGGTGAAACCATGCGTAGAAGGTCCTTGTCGGATAGTTTGACCGGCTTGCCAAATCGCCGCGCATTTTTTGATCAGCTCCAAGACCATAAATCATCAAAGCCGTCATCGTCTCATGGTTGGCTGATATTGCTTGACCTTGACGGATTCAAAGCCGTCAATGATGTGCATGGCCACATTATGGGGGATGAATTGCTGAAGATGGTGGCGGAGCGTTTGAGGGGGTATTGCGGGAAAGCTGCTCATCTCAGCCGTATGGGCGGTGACGAGTTTAATATTGTACTGCCTGATAACCCCAATGCTGAAAACGTCGAACTATGGTGCCAGCAATTGCTGCCGCAGATCTCGAAAGTATATCGCATTGATGGCCGGCTTATCCAGATTTCTGGATCGATTGGATGCGTTGAAATTCAACCAGATGAGAGCGATACAGATATCATCAGAAATGCCGACTATGCGCTTATGCATGCGAAAAGAAACGGCAAGAATCGCGTGGTCGTTTTTTCCGAAGAACACGCGCAAGATGCAGTTGAAAGCTATAAGATTGAGAAAGCTCTGCGGGTTGCGGATTTCAATTCAGAAATGGAGTTATTGTTCCAACCACAATTTAATCTCTCGGAAAATAAGATTGTCAGAGCCGAAGCATTGGCACGATGGAATAGCCCTATTCTTGGCGAAATCGGTCCCGATCGTTTCATTAAAATCGCCGAAGAAAGTGGTTTGATTGCGAATATCACTTTAACCGTACTCAAAAAAGCGTTGGCAGCGTTGGACAGTTGGAATGATCCTTTTCCGCTTTCCATTAATCTGTCGAGTATCGATTTGATTGCTGATCAGACGATTAGTCAGATTATCCGAGAGGTCAAAAAAAGCGGTCAAGATCCAAGCTTGATCGAGTTTGAAGTCACCGAAACAGCGATGATGGCTGATATGCAAAAAGCGAGTTCCAATCTCATGCGCTTGACCGAGTTGGGCCACCCGATTGCGCTCGACGATTTTGGTACTGGCTATTCCAATTTCAACTATTTGCGGACTTTACCGATTAATAAGTTGAAAATAGATCGCTCCTTCATTGAGAATATGACGGACCCGATGACTGAGAAAATTCTCCATTCCTTGTCGGGCATGGCACGAACGTTGAGCGTGGAATGCTTGCTTGAGGGAGTGGAAAACGAACTGCAGTTGGTGATGGCCAAGCGGGTTGGCGTCCAAACAGTCCAAGGATATTTTTTCGGAATACCCATGAGCGCGCAAGATTTGCTGCCTTTTTTGGAAACCAGTTCAACCAAGCAGCAATGGCAGAAAACGGCTTAACAGCCAACGCCGTTGTCGGAATCGATGCATTGCCTCTTGCTGATACCAGCTTTCCATTATGATTGGTTTTCTGGACAAGATGGAGAGAAGAACGGTCCTCAAAAATAGGATGTTGAGATCGGTTGTCATCAATTGCCAAAATCATTGATGATCATCGTACCTGAATGGTGGTCAAACGCTATCAACTTCTCACTTCCGGGATAAACGTACGTTTATATATTACTTAAAATTATGAAGTAAACTTGACCATTTCGCCCGTTCGGCCGAAGGGATAATCCACCAAAATTATGATTTTGGGCGCCCCAAATAGAATTGGCGCAAACGGAAAGTGACTCGGGAAATGGGTAAAATCACGAGAAGAACGATATTAGGAGGTGCCGCGGTAGCCGCCGCTGCGGGGGGTGCGATCTATTATTCCGATCTGATTTCCACAAATAGCATTAAGACGACCAAGCCAGCCCGCAAGGTTGAAAAATCTGACGTGATCGTGATCGGTGCCGGTCTCTCTGGTTTGAATGCAGCGCTTTTGTTGGAAGAGCTGGGGCACAGCGTCACCATATTGGAAGGTAAGGATCGCGTTGGCGGGCGATTATACACCATGGACGATGTTCCCGGAATGCCCGAAGCTGGGGGTAGCGGGATAGGCTCAAGTTATGGACGGATTTTGGGGGCCATGGACCGGTATCAGATTGCCCGTGCATCCGAAAGACCGCGTACCGTAGCGGAAGTAGAAAACACCATAATCAATGTGGCGCGTCAAAACATCACGCCCAAACAATGGGCAGGTCATGCCCTAAACCCTTTCCCGGAAGGCATGCGTGACAAAATGCCGTGGCTGTTCAAATATGGCATTTACAGCGATAACAACCCGCTCGCGAGCCCGGATCAGTTTTTGGACCCTGCATTTGCTAAATATGATGTGTCTGTGTTCGAATTTCTCTCCCAGAAGGGTTTTTCCCGCAATGCTATAGAATTGGGAGCGGGCACGAACATGAGCTACGGCGATGCGCGTGGGCCCTATGGCCTTTCAATTTTGATGTGGTTCAACATAATCGCCTTTGCGCAAGCCAATAGCGGCGCTTCTCAACCTGGTTCACCCTTTGCCGGAAAAGGCGGCAATCAACGGATACCGGAAGGCATGGCCAAAGCGCTGAAACGCGATATTCATATGAATGCAAAAGTAGTGGGTATTCGCAGCGAATCCGATCAAGCAGAAGTCGTACTCGACGATGGCACCGTCTATTCTGCCAAACGCGTGATTGTTACGGCGCCATTTTCCGCATTGCGTCTCGTCAATATTGATGCCCCGCTGGCGCCGTTGCAAGCCCATGCTATTCGTGCGCTTGGTTACACAAATGTCACCCATCTCCACTATGTGCCAAAGCGTAAATTTTGGGAGGATGACGGGATGCAACCGTCCATGTGGACCGATGGCCCCACGGCGCGATTCATGGCTTTGCGCAACAATCCAGATAATCCTCAGGAAGTAACCAGCTTCATTGCGTTCGCCAATGATCGGCAAGCCAATTTGCTGGATCGATTGGGTGCAGAAGCGGCCAACCGCCATATTTTATCTTATCTCGAGCAGATTCGGCCGAGCACGAAGAACGCGTTGGAATTTGTTAAATTTTGGTCTTGGCAGCTCGACCCGCTTTCCGGGGGCGCCTATGCGGCTTGGCAGCCTGGGCAATTGTCTACCTTTGGCAAGGATATGGCTAAACCTGCTGGGCGGCTGCACTTTGCGGGCGAGCATACCGCGATTGCGGCCCGCGGCATGGAAGGTGCCATGGAGTCAGGAGAGCGCGCCGCTTTTGAAGTGGCTGAGTTGATTTAAATCACGAGGAAGGTTGAAACATGACAAGTGGAATAATGGGGCAAAGGTTCAAGACGGCCGTCGCGAGTCTGTCTTGTGCAGTTTTAACCGTTGGATGTACCGCAACGGGTGATACTAAAACCGCCGACAACGTCGCGCCAAGCTCGTCTCAGCAAGATTTGAACACAATCATGCTCTGGTGGAATGGCAGTTATAATAATGATCGACATTTGGCGGCCCTTGCGGTGCAAGGGAAGCCTATTTGGCGCGCAGATGGATCGGGTAAAGGTGGACACATAGAGGTAACATCGCACTATCGATCGATTGATTTGCCGGAATTTGGTAGCCATGTAATTTATGTTGAAGAGACCAAACATGGTGAGCCGGATAATATTTTTCGCCAAAGAATTTATACTCTTTCCATTGACGAAAGAGATCAATTGCGCGTGAAACTTTGGTATTTTAACGACAAGAAAAAATATGTGGGCGCCTGGAAAAACCTCTCGAAACTCAGTGACCTAACCAAAGATCAAATGTTTCCCCTGCAAGATGAATGTGATTTGTTGGTTAAAAAACAAGGCGACAAATATCATATGCCGATGGCGGACAAAGCCTGCGTCTTCGGCGATAATTATTTCAGCTATCAAGTGCTTTTGGGAGAACAGAGTTTCTGGTTCCGTGACAAGATTAATGCCGTTGCCGATGACGCAGTTATATCAATGGCGGGAGATTATACTTATCATGAGCTTGATAAGATAAATTGATCATGCCGCCAATGACTGCGCGAATTTGGATACTATATTTGGTAATGATCGCGGGGACATTATCACTGCAAGCCTGCCAAACACATCAGACAGCGAACGCTAATGTCGCGGCAAGTGTTGTCTGCGATTCTGAAAACCTAGAGATTTCCTGCCTGTTGCGATCCGCCGAACAGTCCTTTTTGGGATTAGAGGATGAAGCGGAATGGATCGTTGCAGCAGGTGAAATATCGGCGGCCTTTGCAGCAAATGGACAGAGTATCGCCGCCCGAGATTATGTAAGCCGGGCACAGCAAAAAATTGATCAACTGGAATCGTCCGACGCCAAAATTTCAGCATCGGCGGCTTTGGCAAAAGACGCGGTCACCGCAAAACTGCCAGACTTGGCTGAGCGGTTGGTCACCGAAGGCGAGCTTGCAGCTGCCAATATTGCCGACAATGCCAAAAAATATGATCTGTCAGGCAAGCTCGCGGTTGTTCGCGCGTCAATCGGACAATTTGATCGGGCGCTAAAAACGGTGCGAGCCTTTCCAGAAACGACGAGCAACCATCAAGCGTTTAAAGCCCGGTCTTTGCGAGAAATTGCTGTTGAACTGGCCAAGGCTGGTAAATGGACAGAGGCAGATCTTGTTATTACCGAAATCTCATTTGGTTTGACCTATTATCAATCTACAGTGCGTTCCGACATCGCCCATCTCGCTTTTTCTGCAGGAGATTTTGAAAGGGCAGTGAGATTGTTGCAAGAGGCGGAAGAAATAGCGCGTGCGCAAGAAAATGGTTATTTCGTAGCCGGCGCCTTGCGAGATATTGGGGTCGCTTATGTGAATGCAGATATGCGACACAAAGCGATGTCTTTGTTCACTGATGCAATAGCGGGGGCTCGGCGCGCGAATAGCTACCAGGAGAAAGCGCGCGCGATGAGCCGCATAGCCACAGGCATGGCTGATTGTGGTCTCTATCGAGATACCCAATCGATTTTGCAGGAAGCGGAACAATTTGCCCAAAAAGCGAAATCAGACTTATTTCGCCAATTTTCATATTATGAAATTGCCGGATCGGCGGCCTTTTCTGGTCAATTTTCCATCGCAGACAGATTGGTGACTGATTTGCCGGAAACGCAATTTGGTTCTACCAGTTCGTTGCGGGCGGCCGCTTTAAGAGACATTGCTTGGGGTTTTGCCAAGCACGGCCGCAACATGGAAGCACGCAAGCTGGTAAGTTCGATCAAACCCGCACGCGAACGCATTATGAGCATCAGTCGCATTGTGAGACTGATGAAAAATCCGAAATTGGAAGCCTTTCCAAGATATCTTTGAAGGTTCTAAACCACCGATATGGTGGTGTGCAGCGAAGATTAATTGTTGATCCGCCGTTCATGGCATAAAGTTCGTTTGTAAAGTTTGCCGTTTTTGAACCACTGCCTGACCCGAGAACGGCGATTGCCGTTGGTTTCCGGACTGATTATCTCATTCAGGCACAATCTTGGGCTATTTGTTTGAGAGATATTGACCAGCACATTACCAAATTCAGTTTCCCAGATACAGCCTTGGAAAGAACCACTTTCCCACCATAATCTACCATTTGAAAATATGCTTTGCTGCTGCAATATTTGTTCGTGGCCGTCATCCCAAGTGAAATGGCTATGCTGGATATGATCAAATGGGCCATTTTGAGGAAACTCGTGTTTTACAAAGCCATGGTGGGATTCCAGCAATTTTCCATCATTGCTATAATGCTGAAATTCCCCGCACCAACGACCTTCGTAAGCGATGAACGTCGGCATATGTTGAGCCAGATCGCTCGATCGGTCATCTGATGCAGGGGTGAGAGAAAGCTCCTTTATCTGTCCGATGATACGCATATTTGTCTCGATATCAGGGCAATGTCACGGCAACACGAAATCCAAGCAATTGACTATGGTATTTTGCCAAATCGCCCGCTTGCGCTGCGGCGCGCACCCAATCCGTTCCGGATACCCAGCTTCCACCCCGTGGGACGCGGCGTTCACAATTGCCGCCATCTTCCTCAAGCCAAGCACGGCCATCAGTTGGCGCATTGGATTTGACGGTGTGCACGCAATCGTTGGTCCATTCATATACATTGCCCAACATATCGTGCAGTCCCCAGCCATTCGCTTCATAGGTGGCAACGGGCGCTGTATGCTCATAACCGTCATCACATTTGAACACAGGGGCATGGTCGAAATTTTTTCGAAAAACATCGTCGGCAACATTGGCATATGTGCAAGCATCGCGTTGGGATGTACCCCAGAACCAAGGGCCCCGTGTTCCAGCGCGCGTCGCATATTCAAATTCGGTAGAGGATAACAGCCGATAGGGTTTACCGGTCTTTTGTGCCATCCAACGGGCGTAAGCGCTGGCATCAACATGACTGACACAAACAACCGGATGATTGTCATTTTGTGAAAAGCCGGGATTGTCCCAATGGTGATTGGGCACATAACCCATGATCCGGTTTCTTCCCCAGCTGTTACAGCCATCGGTAGCCATAGCATGACCGCTTTCTTCCATGAACTGCCGATATTGTGCGCGGGTAATCTCGGTTCTGCCCACGGCAAGCTTATAACCGATCGTCACTTTTCTGACGGGAATATCACCACGTTTTTGGTTGGCCTCATAAGGTTCGGCTCCAATCATAGCCGAGCCGGAAGGAATGATAATCATTGCGGGGCAATTTTCACAATCGGAGAAAGATTCCGGTCCCGTCTGAGCGTGAGCAGGAGCTGAAAAACCAGCTATGATAGCCATAAAAGCTGTTCGAGAAGCGAGACCGCCGTGCGCCATTATTGGGTCGCCGTCTTCAGATAAGCGATCAATGCTTCGCGCTCGGATTTGTTCGGCATACCCGCATAGACCATCTTTGTTCCGGGAATGGAATTGGAAGGTTTTTCCAACCAGCCATCCAATGCCTCTGCGTTCCAAGTAATGCCAGAAGACTTCAAGGCATCGGAATAGATATAATCGGCTCGAGTTCCGGCTGGCGCATCGTAAAAGCCGTAAAGGCTCGGCCCGGTTAAATGCGGGTCCCCTTCGTTGAGCAAGTGACAGGAGCGGCATTTTAGAAAAGCGATTTTTCCCTTTTTCTCAAGGTCAGTGAGATTTTGCCCCGCCGACGCTGTTGCTGGTGCAATGGCCGTGTCTGCCGTGTTTCCCGCAGTGCCGTCTTGCGCCTGTTCGCGCTCCGCGCAACTGGTCAACATTGTCAATGCGACAATATAAGTTAGTGGGGTGTACATTCGTATCATGATGGTTTTTGTCCTGATGAAAATAAATGCGATCAATTTTCGAGAAGCTCGAGCGGCTCCCGAAAATTAAATCCTTTGCGCTGGCAAAATGCGCCGATTGAATGGGCGCGAACGCCGATTTGACGGGAATCCGGGTCGTTGACGGTAAAAGCAAGAGAGCGTTTCTGCCCTTGTTCACGGAGCGAAAAATAGAGAAAATCAGGCCGGGTTTTGTAACTCGGATATTCCTTGTCGCGCATCAAAATTTCAAAGGTTTTCCCATCGACATTGCGCGTTGCGGTTACCGTTCCCCCCTGGCTGTGCATTTCTAAGTTCTCAACCACTTGGGCATCGAAGCCATTATCTGCAAAGAAGTAGAATTGGCAATTAAAGGGTTTTGCACGGCGCAACTGATAAGGTTTGTCAATCGGCTTGCCAGCGAACAAGCTATTGTCTGACACTCGAAAAGTGGAGTCGATCCGCCAATATTTGTCGGGCGATAACCACATGTCATGCACCGAATATCGGCGATCTTTTCCTGTCCCAAAAATGCATGATTTGGGCTTCATTCCGCCTTCAAACTGACTCGCTACCCGCTTCCATGTGACATCGCATTCATCGAGAAAAAAGACGTCATCGGCTGTTAGAGATTCCACTTTTGATGGATTAATATGAGCGCCGCGGACCGCTTCTGCATTTTTGAAAAAACCTTGCTGCATCCTTATCGTTTGGCTCTTTCCATCCGTAGTGAAAATAACGATCCGTTGGCGGATAATATCTTGAGGGTCGTTATTCTGATATTCTTCGACATAAAATACGTGCTTCCCCAATGCCGGCATGCTCAGTTTTTTGTGAAAAACATGGAGACGGACATGCTGTTCAGGCTCGGGAATTTTTGCATAAGGACCATTTTGGAACCAGCGTTGTTCCTCGTTATCAAATTGTCCTTCAAACCATTGGGTCAGCAGGAGTAAATCGCGTTCCATGGGGCCGGCTGAAGCTGGATAGGCGATGCTGGCGAACCCCAGCATCAAAGCCATATAGAAACGGTTTTTCATTTTCTTCCCCTAACCAATGGTTTAGGCGCGGCTAAGTAAATCCGTCGCGGCCCGTTCACCGGATTCGAACGCACCTTCCATGCCGCGTTCAAGCAACGCGGTATGTTCGCCGGCAAAGTGAATATTGCCATGAGATTCTCGCATATAGGGGGCATATTTTGTGACGTGACCAGGGCGCCAGAACACCCAATCTCCAGCCCCGTGCACATCGCGATGGCAGGACTGCACCATTACCGGCTTCAGCGCACCTTTTAGCGAAGGTCTAATTTTTTCCAACTCGCGCATGGTATAAGCAAAGGCTTGGTCGTTGGTCATGAAATTATATTTATAGGCTTCATTGCCGTTGATGAACGCCAAGGCCGAACTCGGGTTGCCGGTATCGTCATCGGTCAGCAGCGCAAAACGTTCAATAACTGTATCTGACCAAAGCGAAGGCGGTAAACCATCTTCTTCCCAATATTCTTTTTCCAAAAGAAAATGCACCTGAATAGAAATGCCATAAGTGATATCCCGGATCGACTCCTCCATCCTTTGCGGCAATCGTGGTGAAAATTTCACGCTTTGCATGACGCTATGCGGCATCGAGTTGACCACTTGCTTGGCTTTGTAAGAGCTGTTGTCAGCGCAATAAACGGTGACCTCATCGCCAGTATCTTCAAAGGCCAGAACTGTTTTATTCAGCAAAACACCATTTTTGAGGCTTTCTCCCATGGCTTTGACCATTAGAGAGTTGCCGCCTTTAACTTGTTGCACCGAAGGCAGGTCAGGGCGAGCCTTGGCCATATTTCCGTTAAATTCATTGACCGCATATCTGCGCAATTCGTTCATGGCAGATGTGTTGTTTATATGATCAGAATGGATCACCACATTCATTAGCCGGATGGTTTCATCATTAAAGCCAAGCGTTTCTTTGAGATATTGACCATGAGGAATGTCATATTGGGCATATTCGGGCTTTATCCAGTCATCCAACGGCTTGCCGGATAAAGGATTGTTGCGATGCGACAATGTCCATAACATGCGATCGGGCATCAGTTTTCGATCGTCGCCGGACATGGGGTTGAGCGCATGGCCTTCCCACTCATCCTTCAAAATATTGGTACCGCGAATGTTGAAATAGCGTTCGCCGCTTCCCAGCGGGGTTTTGGGTTCAAACAATTCCAGATCAAGGCGGCGTGCAGTATCCAGCATTCGGGCATAATTGCCGCCGATCAATTCGCCAGCAGCTTCCGGTTTTCCCGGAATATCCATTAACGTATAAACCCGGCCACCAACGCGGTCTCGCCCTTCAAGCGTCAAGACGTTTAAGCCTTGTTCTTCGAGTAATCGGGCTGCGTGGAGGCCTGCTAAACCCGCGCCGACGATGATGGCATCATATAGGATATCCGTCGCTTCTGAGCTGTTTTCTAGTTCGGCTGCCGTGGGTTCCTTCGCGCATGATGTGACCAACCCGAGCGCGCCGACGGCGACTCCGCTGGCCAATATCTGGCGGCGGGACACTTTGCTGGCCTTGAGCTTTCTCGAAAATTGGCCTGGGCTTTCTGGAATTTTATCGTTCATATGACCGCCTGAATTTGATCCACAGGAATAAAGCTAAACCGCGCATCAAAATTGTCCCAGCGCAAAAACGAAAAATCGGCATATTGTAAATGTACGTGTATCAAAAAAGCGATATCCTATATATTGAAATATAAAAACTGTGCTTTGTTGCACGCATGCTCGCGAGGGTCTGATTATTTTAGGAGATATATCCCAATGCCAGAAGGTGTCATAAAATCAGTCGGCCGGATATTCGAAATTCTCGAACTGTTCGATCGCGAGCGCCGGCCGTTGGCAGCAAAGGAAATCTCAAAGGAGCTCGGATATCCATTGATGAGTGCACATCAGTTGCTCAAAAGCATGTATCAGTTGGGATATATGGATTTCGATGCTCCCAAATGGACTTACATGCCTTCTAAAAGTTTTATTTCGGTGTTGAATTGGGTGCCGGACATTATCGAAAAAGAAACCGCGATATTGGATTTTGTGCATGCTCTTAACCGGGAAACCCGGGAAACAATCAATATTAGCCGTCGTATTGGGACGAATGTGAGAATTATTCACGGACTGGAAAGTGTTTTGTCAGTGGGGGTCAGTGTGCGGGTTGGAACAATCATGCCCAATGGGAATTCTTTAACTGGAATGGTGGCGCTCGCTTCGTTGACCGATTTCGAGTTCTCAGAATATTTGAGCTTTATAAACTCATCCGACTCATCACCGAAGGATCAGTTTGACAAAGCCCACCTTGACCATGTCCGAGAAGAATTGGACACATTCGGATCGGCCGCTAAAAACAATGTGTTGCTGGAAGGCGTGGGAGCGGTTTGCCTACCAATCAAATCCCTGGCCAATCAGGAAACTTTGGTTGTCGGTGTTGTTGGACCGAGCAATCGGATCTCAAAAAATGTAGAATTGCACCGCAAAACAATCGCCGCTTTGGCCAAGGAATTTGGCGTAAAAACTGTTTTTAAGCTCCAATAGAAGAACTCGTAATATACATACATTTATAAAATCATCATTTCCATCTACGTGAATTGACTAACTTTACCTCTTCTCACTAATCCTGCTGCGTTAATCGAGGGTGGCCGACCCAAAGCCGATAGATTTGCAAGGCTTTGGTTACGGGAAAGGACAGGGAAATGTTGAAAGTTAAAAATATCGTGAAAACGTCAGTTTGCGGCGCAGTATTGGCAAGTGCATGGATGGCTAGCCAAGCATCTGCACAAGAAATTTCGGAAGCTGATGGCGCAGAAGACGGGGTCATTGTCGTGACAGCACGGAAGAACGAAGAAAATCTGCTCGAAGTGCCCGTGGCGATCACCGCATTTAGCAGTGAAGCGATTGAAGCCAAAGGATTGAACGACATTAATGACCTTCAGGCTTTTACGCCGGGTTTTGTCTATGAATCATTCGCAACCCTCCCGGGCCGTTTTGACAACTCACCGAGATTTCGGGGTGTCGGAGTCAATACTGGTTCACCCACCCGCCAGACCGCTTCGGTGTTTATTGACGGCATTTTCGTTGCCAATGGCGCCCAAGGCGTAACGCTTAGCGATGTTGAACGGGTCGAAATTATCAAAGGCCCACAGTCGGCATTTTTTGGCCGTAACACCTTTGGAGGAGCGGTCAACTATATCACCAAAACGCCAGGTGATGATTTCGGTGTCGACTATTCCGCCACGCTGGGAACGCGCGATCTCTACCAAGGAGCGCTCGGGATCGATGTTCCGATTAGCGAAACGCTTAAATTTCGGGCGACGGGTTCGTACCGGCATAAAGGGGGGCATTACACCAATTCAGTAAATGGCGAAGAAGTTGGCAAAGAAGAGACATGGTCGGTTGCAGGCACGGTCTTTTTCGAACCGTCTGAAAATTTTGATGCGAAAATTCGCGTCAATTATTTCGAGAATGAAGATTCCGCTCCGGCCATCGGTTTTGTTGACAGCAGTTTCCATAATTGCGGTCCGTTTACCACAGATGGCGTGACCGGCACTGACCGGACCTTTTGTGGCGATGTTCCGATAACACAGCCTGCACTTAATACCGATCAGACACCGGGTATCATTGATTTTTATCAAAATACGCTTTTTCAGCTAAACGGCAATCCGCGCGATGAATTTGGATTGGATCGCCAAAGCTTGCGCGCCAGTCTCCAATTTAACGTGAGTTTCCCGAATAGCAGCGTTGTCTTTAGCTGGCTGACGGGCCTCAACTATGATGAAGTCAATCTTTTGCAAGATGGTGACTATGGCGCTCCCAACCAATTTGTGAGCTATGCTGGTCGCCAGTTTCGTGATTTCAGTCAGGAGATTAGGCTGACCGGAGAATCCTTTAACGGGCTTCTCGATTGGTCTGTTGGAGCAAATTATTTTGATCAAAGATTCACCAATAATGGCGAGTTTATTGTCCCTGCATTCGGTAATTTTGCGTTTGGGAACGGCGAACCAGCGGAAGAGCAAATCGAGACTCTCGGGCTGTTCGGAAGCGCACAGGTAAACTTTACGGATGAATTGAGTTTGGTCGGTGAAGCGCGATATCAAATTGATACCGTGCGTGAAGATGATGATATTACCGACGCCAACGGATTTTCTAAAGGAACCTTCCGCTCCTTCCTCCCGCGGATCATCTTAAACTATCAAGCGACACCAGATACATTGGTTTATGCTAGTTTTTCAGAAGGCAATTTACCGGGCGGCTTCAATGGATCCGTCGCTGCGCTATCGCCAACGGAATTGACCCGGCTGGATGCAATTCAACCTGGTGTAGGACCGACTTTTGGCGAAGAAACTCTGCGTAATTACGAAATTGGCCTCAAGCATAATTTTGGCGGTGCCGGTTTCGTGTCCCTCGCTGCATTTTATATGGACCGGACAGGTCAGACCGTTCGCCGATCAGATCGCATCGCGCTGGATGGCCAAGTGAATACGATGAACACAACGCAAGTGAATTACTTCATCAATATTGGCGAGTCTCAAATCAAGGGTATTGAGTTTGAGGGCAGTTATGAATTGTTAGAAGGTTTCACGCTCAGCGCAACAGCTGCCTATATCGATTCCGAACTCTCCTTCTTTGATAATTCCGGGATTTATCTGGAAGTATTTGGAAGTGCAGATGCTTCCGGGACGAGAGGAGAGCGTTTCCCCAAATTTAGTGGTTCAGTTTCGGCCCAATATACCGGTTCGTTAAATGCGGACTGGGATTTCTTCCTACGAGGGGATGGGGCCTATACGGGCCGACGTCTCGCCAGTGAAATTAATCTCACTTCGGCTGAACCCGGCTTTCAAGCCAATTTGCGTGCCGGCGTGGAATCGGAAGGTCTTCGTATCGAAGCTTTTGTAACAAACCTGACAAATGACGATTCCCCAACAGCGATAAATCGCTTTCGCGATCTCACGCTCGGTTTTGGTGGATTTAGCATTTTTGGACATATGGTTGGTTTGCGCGACCGCCGCCAATTTGGCCTGCGTTTGAGCGGAGATTTTTAGTATCTACTGATGCGCTGCTGCGGTTTTGGCCCAACTCCCGGGTCAGATTTCGATGGACAAATTCCCAGTTCCTGCGGTGCGATGGTAGAAAAGTGGCGGAAGCGGCTCATCTTCTTCCGCCACTAAACTAACCCGCTTAACTGGGATGAAACGAAGACCCTGACTTGACCATTCGATCGTAAGGAAAGTCTATGCCCAGCTACCGACGACAATTTATTGATGGCAAATATGGGCAAATCCATTTGCGTATGTATGACGCAGCGGCATCTTCCAAGCCGCCGCTTATTTGTCTGCATATGTTTCCACAGTCGGGGCGTAATTATGGCAATTTTATCGAAGCAATGGGAACAGACCGAACTGTTATTGCTCCCGATTTCCCCGGTTACGGCGAGTCCAGCGCGCCAGCACAACCTATTGATGCAACGGGATATGCTGAGTCTATAGGGGATCTTATCGATCAATTGTCGCTATCTGAACGCCATGATCAAGTCGATATATTTGGGATTCATGCCGGATCAAAACTGGCGGTCGAACTGGCCTATCAGCGCAGCCACCTGATTAGAAAGCTCATCTTGTCATCGGCGGCCATATTGCTTCCCGAAGAAATCGAGCAAATGAACAACTCTTTGGCACATGTGCCGCTTGATGAAAAAGGGACCAGATATCAACTTTTCTGGGATATGCTTTTGCGGAACAAAAACTCGCAAACCAATTTGGAAATGGCGGCAGATAATTTCGCGGAGATGATCCGCGGCGGCGAGAAATATAGCTGGGGGCACCAAGCTGTTTTTGCCTATAACGCACTCTTCCCCGAACGATTAAAATCTCTGCCCCATGCGATCGCTTTGCTTAATCCCGAGGATGATTTGTATGAAATGACCCCGCGGACACAGGCTTATCTGCGCAATGGTGAAATGATCGACTTACCGGGCTGGGGATTTGGGTTTTTGGAAACCCATGCGAACGAATTGGCAGAAATCGTGAATGAGTTTCTCGATCGCGATGACGAGCAACTCAAGCAAAGCACGCTGCTGACGCAAAGCAATTTGTGATGGGATTATATTGAAATTGGAGGAGCATGATATGCCAGCCTATATGGTTATTGCCTGCAAAATACATGACCGCGAGAAATTTATCGCCGGTTATGGATCAGCGGTTCCTGAGGTGGTGAAACAATATGGTGGAGAATATCTGATTGTCGCGCCCGGTGCGGAATTGCTGGAAGGCAGTCTCGAAGGTTATAGTTCAATTGCGATCTCGAAATGGGAAAGCAAAGACGCTGCACGAACGTTCTGGCATTCAAAGGAATATGCGGAAATCAAAAAATTGCGAGATGGATTGGCGGATGCCGAAGTCATAATCGTTGAAGCGCCTTGATCGTGAATGTCACAAAAGCAGGAAGGCAGTTAAATGTCAGTTGATATTTTCGTTCCCCAATCCAATGCGGATGATGCCATTGTCGGGCCGTTACAAATGGTCACTTATGTGACCGATGATCGTGCGACGGTCGAAAAAATATTCACCCAAGGCTATGGGTTACAAAACAGTGGATGGCACACACTTTCCGACCATAAATTGGTTCGTGCTAATGCGTATTTTGGTTTTGAAGAGAATCAAAAATGGCAATCTTGTACATTCTATAAATCGGGAGCCGGAGCGAATGTTCAAATCCGGGTCATGGCTTTAGAAACAACAGCGCCATTGGTTCGTCCGGCTTATGATGGCTTGTATGCCGGTGGAGCCACCATGAGCTTTCCGATCAATGATCTCCACGCGCATGAAAAGCACATGATGACGATCGGAATAGAGTCTACCATCGGGGTAAAGGAAATGGAATTTGCCAGCCCCAGCGGAGAGACTTATATTTCGGCGGAGATTGTTTATAAAGCGCCGGACAATATTTTTGTAATGGGAGTGGTCCGTCCCGATATATTTGTGCCCGTGGGGCCAATTGATCCGGCTACTGGTATGGGTGGCGCCGCCTATTCTGCACGCTGTATCAGCGCTGCGGATGATACCATCGCTTTTTTCCGAGATATATTGGGTTTTGAAATTCGCCGAGATGTTGAGTTTACCGTGGGTGAACGATCGGCCTTGCTAATGCCTGAAGGTACGACAGAACGTTTTGTCCAGGCTTTTGCGCCGGGTAGTGCCAGCGGTTATCTGGTGCTGATGGATCACATGGAGTCTACAAAGCCAAGTCCAGCGTCCAGCTATGGACCGCCCAATCGCGGAATTGCCATGTGGTCATTTGCGGCAAAGGATATCGAACATATTCAACAGCGGGCAGAACGATCCAATATTGAAATTGTGCATCCCGCAGCAGTTCACGACAGTCTGTTTCTTCCGGAAGTGCGGAGCATGATTTTGAAGGATCCCGACGGTTTCCTTATCGAGATATTTGAAGAATGATCAGGTGAGCAAATATGAGCGATAAGGACAGCGGCTCGGCTATCTATCCACCGGTCAAGTCGGGTTGGTTTTTGGTTGTCATGTTGACGATCGCTTATATTTTTAGCTTCATTGACCGGTATATTCTCGGTCTGTTGATCGAACCGATAAAAGCCGATCTGGGACTCACAGATGAGCAAATTGGTTGGGTGATTGGACCGGCTTTTGCGATATTTTATGCAACCATGGGATTGCCGCTGGGATGGTTGGTTGACCGTTCCAAAAGGACCTGGATTGTCGCTGCTGGAATTTTCGTTTGGTCATTGGCAACTGCAGTTTCCGGATTGGCAAAAAGCTTCTGGCACCTTTTTGTGGCACGAATGATGGTTGGCGTGGGGGAAGCCACGCTGAGCCCATCGGCTATGTCGATGATTGCCGACAGCTTCCCACCGGAGAAGCGCGGGAAGCCTATATCTGTGTACGTTGCCGCTCTGTCGCTCGGAAGCGGCATTGCATCGCTGATTGGCGGCGCCGTATTGATCTGGGCCAAAACGACACCCTCTGTTTCCGTTCCCTTGTTCGGTGCACTAGCCCCTTGGCAATTGACCTTTTTTGCGGTCGGATTCCCAGGCATATTCCTGGGCTTGATATTCTTTTTCCTCAAAGAACCGCCGCGCCAAGTGGCAGAATTGGACAGTGACCTGGAAGGCAATAATATTCGCGATGCACTAACCTATGTCAGTCGCCGGGCTGGGACCTATGGAACATTCATATCCATGGCCGCTGTCATGGCCATCATCGCTTATAGTCAAGGTTTTTTACCAGCCACGTTTGAACGAACATGGGCATGGCCGGCGGAGAAATATGCTTTGATCAATGGAGTGGCCTTGCTGATATTTGGTCCGGCTACCGTATTTATCACTGGCATTATTTCTGACAGATGGACGCAATCCGGCATTGCTGATGCGCCCTTACGTCTAATGATAGTCGGCTTTCTCATCATGTTGCCAACAGCGATATTACCGATGTTCATGCCATCGCCAGAAATTGCTTATGCCATTTTATGTCTGAACACAGTGGGTATCGCGATGATATCCGGCATGGCGATTACGGCATTGTTGGCAATTACGCCCGGCCAGATAAGAGGTCAGGTTGTCGCGCTTTATTATATGGCAATTAGCATGGCGGGTCTGTTTCTGGGGCCGTCCACAGTGGGTATTTTATCGACACGTGTTTTTGGCGAAGATAATATCCGTTTTGCCATGGCGACATTGCCGGTTGTGTATGGGATTGTTCCGCTGCTGTGCATTCCGTTGGCGATCCGTTTCTATCGGCGCCAATTGGACCATATGCTAAGACAACGGGACAGTTAAAGCACCTGCGCTTGCTGAATGGGGCGCTGCTATTACCGAAAGGCCGATAGGATCGCGCTGTGCGTTGACGAAATGAAGAGAGAGATTTGATGGCCTGTCAGAAACCGTTTTGCTTTTTGCTCTGCTTTCTTTTTGTGGTTTGTTTGTCCGCTTGCTCGACCGGTCAAACGGGTTTCAAAACCCGGCCAGATAACTTCAATTTGATCATCCAAAACGTCACCGCGATAGATGCTATCCATGGCGCGCGAATGCCTGTCGATGTTGCAATTGCGGGGAATCGTATCGCTTTGATCCGTCCCGCTGTATCAAGCGGCGAGCTGCCGAGCCAAAATTATGTCGATGGTACTGGAAAATTTCTAATCCCCGGCTTGTGGGATGCGCATGTTCATCTCACCTATAACCCAAAAATCGGTCATGATGTTTTCTTTCCTCTCGCTTTGGCTCACGGGATAACCTCTTTGCGCGATACTGGCGGGCAATTGGATAAGCTCGCGCCGGCCAAAGCCATAGCTGATAGCGATGCCATCGCCCCGGATTTATATATATCCGGCCCGCTGGTGGACGGTAGAAAGCGAGTTTATGCAGGCCAATCCCGAGGTTTTCCTAATATTTCTATCGGTGCTGACAATGCTGAAATAGCGGAAGCAAAAGTCGATGCCTTAGCTGCGCAAGGCGTCGATTTTATCAAAGCTTATGAAATGTTGTCGCCAGAAGCCTTCCGCCAACTAGTAGCGAGAGCCCGCTTTCATAATCTTCCGGTTACGGGGCATTCCCCGCTGGCGATGACCGCTCAGCAAGCCATTGAAGCTGGTATCAAAGATATGCAGCATCTCAGAAATCTTGAATTGGATTGCGTAGGCAATCGGCTTCAGCTGTTGCAAGAGCGTCAATCAGTAATGGCCGAAGATAACTCGGAATTTGGAGGGAAATTACGCGCCGCATTGCACCGGATGCAACGCGCCAAAGCAGTGGCTGCTCAAGATGAGGGTGAATGCGCTGCGCTTATTGAACTTATGAAGAAGAATAATGTTTCACAGACACCCACATTGTCCATCAGCCGTTTTCTTTCGCGCAAATTATACGCGGAGAAACGCTATCAAGCCAGTTTTCGCCTTATGCCGAAATCCGTCGCCAAGGGCTGGTTTAAAAGGGCTAGTAAATTGTCCAAACGCGAACCCACACAACAGGATTTGGCATTTGATAACTGGCTCATGACCATGGTTGCCCGGTTAAACAATGCCGGCGTTTCCATATTGGCCGGTACAGACGCCCCTATCGCCTTTTTGACGCCTGGGGCAAGCTTGCATGAAGAGCTCTTCATGTTGGTCGAAGCTGGATTAACGCCATTGCAAGCGATCGAAGCAGCAACATTTGCTCCCGCTGCTTTTTTCGATTTGCAAGACCAACAAGGATCGATTGCAGTGGCCCAAAAGGCCGATCTGGTCCTTTTGAACGCTGATCCGCTGTTGGACATTCGAAATATCGCGTTGATTGAAGCGGTTGTCAAAGATGGCCGGCTCATCGATCGAACCGCGCTGGACGTTTATCGCAGCGCTCCTTCTCAGATCAAATAATTTTTTGTGGTTAACAAGTCGCCAACTTCTTTTGGCTAGAGTGCTCGTCATCAGTGTTAGAGCGAGTACGTTATTCTACTATGAAACATGAAAAAATAGATATTACTGACCCATCATTGATTGATACGGTCGCCCGTTCATGCGGTGAAGTTACAGTGGGTTGTGTTGACGTTGGCGGTTTGGTCGAAGATGTAATGGCCACGGCTAGTGAAATGCAAGCGCGCCGTGAAACGCTGAAAAACGTGATCGATACATTGTCGGAAGATCAAAAACGCGTGACCGATTCAACCGACGAAGCCCGGATGTTATCAGAACGCGCGAAAAATGATCTGCGAAACAGTACCGCAGAGATTAAATCTTCGATGTACGAATTTGGCGACCTGACTGATCTTGTTCTGGCTCTGTCAGAGCATATCACCGGATTTGCTGGTGCTATGGATCAGGTTCGTAGAGTGTCCCAAACCATTGATACTATTGCGGAAACCACCAATATGTTGGCGTTGAATGCTGCGATTGAGGCTCATCGCGCCGGTGACGCCGGGGCTACATTTGCCGTGGTTGCGGAGGAAGTGAAAAAACTGGCCCAAGATACGCGCATGGCTACGGATGAGATTTCAAGCACGGTTAATTCGCTGGGTCATGAAGCCCAAGGTCTGGTTGAAAAAATCGGAAATGGTGTGAGCAAAGGCAATCAGGCCCAAGTTAATCTCAAGAAAATCGACGAGACGGTTAATGGCATTTCCGACCTGGTTGACCTGGTTGGTGAGCAAAATAACGGAATCGCCGAAAGTACCGGCATGATTCATGAAAAAGTACAAAAAGTTCAAGAGGTTCTCAATCATTTCTCTGAAAGTGCGGAGAATAATGAGGTCACTTTGGATAGCGCAAAAAGAAAAGTTGGCGATCTTGAAGCGATGTCAAAGGTCATGTTTGATCAACTTGTACGCAGCGGATTTGCCGCAGAAGATCGCAAATTTGTAGACTTGGCAATTCAAGGTCAGCGCGAAATTATCGCTATGGTAGAAAAAGCTCTTGATGATGGGACTTTGTCCGAAGACCAGCTATTTGATCGCGAGTATCGGGATATAGCGGGCTCCAATCCGGTACGATATGATAATGGATTTAACAGCTTTGCGGATGAAAATATTCGCCCGATCTTGGACAAATATCAAGCCGATCAAAATGCAATAATTAGCAGTGTTTTGTCCAATATTGACGGATATCTGCCAACCCATCTCAGCGAACGGTCTCGATCACCTAATGGCGATCCGGAACATGATGATAAATATTGCCGCAACAGACGGATCTTTCTCGACGAGACGACAAAGCTGGCAATTGAGCGCAAATCGGAACCCTATACCGTGTCTGTTTATCGTTTTCTCCAATCTGGTAAAACGAGAGCATCTGCGGGCAAGAATGTCTTTGTGCCGCTGAGTTTCCGCGGCCGATATTGGGGGAATTTCGAAATACTCTATATCAACTAGTCGGTTGATACGGGACAACCAGAAACCTGGTTTTCGAGGACGATAGGGGAAAGCTTATCGTCTGATCAACGCTGCCGGGAAAGGCGCCCAGTTGCGGCAGGCATTCTTTGATGCGATCCACCCTTCCGCTGCGCGCTGCGCTGACTAAGGCCAGATAAGTATGAGACTGGGGTGCGCTATCCGCAAATGAACTGCGGACTGCGCCATGACAGGCGACTATCCAAAAGGAGGATCGTTTCCGTCGCAGACAAATCTATTTGAAAAATTCCATCGTACGGGCCTGGCCCATATATTTCTCAACTTGATCCCGCAGTGTAACCGCTTGTTTCTCCAAGTCGGTGGACGATTCCAGCACCTGTGTCGCTGCCGATCCTGTCGCTAGTGTCGTTTCTTGCACTTTGCCGATATTGGTCGAAGCCTCGTCTGCGCCTCGGGCTGCAATATCGATGCTCTTCGCCAAATCTTGTCCGGCGACAGCTTGTTGATCAACCGCCGCAGCAATAGAGACCGCAGTGGATTCCAATTGTTGAATTTGTTGGCCGATAGAGCGCAGTGCGGAGACGCTGGCCGATGTAGATTCCTGCATAGAATTAATCTGATCGGCAACATCCTGTGTGGCTTTGCTGGTTTGAGAGGCCAATTCTTTGACTTCCGCAGCAACCACTGCAAATCCGCGACCAGAATCGCTACCCCGTGCGGCTTCAATAGAAGCGTTGAGTGCTAATAAATTGGTGCGCTGAGCAATGCTCTGGATCAGCTCGACCACCTGACTGACTTCTTCGGCGGAGTTGGACAGTGTCGAAATGGTGGAGTTGGCTTGATCAGCCGCGCCGGTTGCCTTGCGTGCCAATTCGGCGGAACTGGATGCTTGCCGGCTAATTTCACCAATGGACATCGCAAACTCATCGCTCGCGGCGGCGGCTGCGGTAACGCCCTTTGAGGCATCTTCCATTGCTTTTGTGACCGAGGATATTTGCGAAGAAGACACTTCTGCGGAAGACGCCATGGAAGTCGCTGTAGAATTGAGTTGCGACGATGCGGACGCAACGCTGCTGACAATATTGCCAATCATATGCTCGAAAGATTCAGATAGTTTCTGCAATTTTTTGGTCTGACTTTCCCGCAATGCATTTTGCTCATCCCGGATATCTTGTTCCCGCGCCAGGGCCTCTTCCCGTTCCCCTCGAACCTGTTGGAGTTTGATCGAAGCGCGACGAAACACTTCCACAGATCGCGCAATATCACCAAGCTCATCTTTGCGATGGCGATAAGGTACATCCATATCCATTTTGCCGTCGATCACATCCCAAAGCATTGGTGTAATTCGTTTCAGGCCTACAGTGATATCTTTACCAATGCGATAGTTGGCAATGATGGTCCAGAAAATGGCCAAAATCAGCAGCATAACAAATGCGGCTTTGCCACTATGTGCAATTGCGATCACTTCAGGCGCATTGATACCCGATGTCAGCAAACTGGTTTCGATGGCATTGAGGGAGAACCAACCCATTCCAACCAATGTCGCTCCAAACATCCCGCTAATCGCGTTGATTACATTGATTTTGGTGCCGATCGACCAATTAAAATATCGGGCCAAGAGACCTGAATTGGTTGCTTGGGTTTCGCGCTCCGCTTCGCGTTCTGCTTCTTCTCTTGCATCGCTTAAACTGGTCATGTTGGTCGCTACTGCGGTCATGATGCGGTTCCTCTTTTCCTGGTCTTAAATTCTTCGGCAGAAATAGTCTGTTTGTTAAATTGGTCCTGCACTTCTGCGGCTGGCAGAGCCTTATAATATAACCAGCCCTGGATTTGGTCGCAGCCAGCTGCGCGGACCAAATCGGCTTGTGCCTTGGTTTCTACACCTTCTGCGGTAACGCCCATTTTCAAGGCGCGGGCCATGCTAATGCTCGATAGCATCATTGCGCGTGAGCCTTCGTCATCTTCCGCTTCCACGACAAGTGAACGATCAAGTTTGAGTTTTTCAAAGCGGAACTGCCGTAAAAATCCAATAGATGCATATCCGGTTCCAAAATCATCCAAGGACACATTGACCCCAAAACCACGGATCATATCCAAGCTGCGTTCCGCCAAGATGGGATCATTGACAAGACAGGTCTCGGTAATCTCGAGCTCGAGACGCTCGGGAGGGAAACCGGTCTCTTCCAAAATTTGACCCAATTGAATTGGAAATTCCACATCGCGCAGCTGGACCGCCGATATATTGACCGAGAGCTTAAGGTCTCCCCAAGGCAAAGCATCCTCACAAGACCGCCGCAAAACCCACAAACCAATTGTGCTGATCAATCCCGATTCTTCTGCGATGGGAATGAAAACATTGGGTCCAATGGGATCTTTCGATCCACGATCCCAGCGCAATAGGGCCTCAACGGCGACTATCTGCGTGGATTGGGCATTGACCAGTGGCTGATAGAAAACCTGAAATTGTTCCCGCACCAGCGCAGAACGCATTTCGTCGTCCAGTTGCTGGATTGATTGCCGGTTTCTGTCCAGTTCCGGCTTATACCATGTGCAACGCATTTTCCCGCCGCGTTTGGAGGCATACATGGCAACGTCAGACCGACGGGTGAGTTCCATCGATGACAGGCGATTAGGGCCTTTGCTGCTGGTGATACCGATGCTTGCGCCAATCATGATCCGGCGATCATCAATCACAATTGGTTTCTTGAATTTATCGATAAAGGAGCGGCTAATGCCTTCCACGATGGTCCCGGCTAAGGGATCAATCATGCATATCGCAAATTCGTCACCGCCCAAACGGTAACAACGGGCATCATCGCCGCAAAGTTCGGCCAGCATTGTTGCGCATTTTTTGATCAAGTCGTCGCCGACATTGTGACCATAATGATCATTCACCATCTTGAATCCATCAAGGTCAACAATAGCAATTGCCAGCTCATTTTCTGAAGCGGTGTGGTTTCTTACATCCGCATGCAAGGCGCGCCGATTGGGAAGGCGGCTCAAGCTATCGGTAAGCGCCAGTCGTTCGAGGCGTCTAATATATAACAAACCGAAATGGGCGAGCAGCGCAACGGCACCGACATAGGCCAAAATCCCTCCGATAATCAGAGGAGAAGTTGGGGAGGCTACAATGGAATTGTTGATCATCAACAAGGTGATCATTGCGCTCACAATTGTGCTGAGTATGATCAACGGCGCAAAGACAATACTTTGCGGTCCCCAGCTAGAAAAATCGAATATTTGACCCATGCTCTACCTCTCAAAATATCGATAGATAAGATTGGCTAATGAACCATTAACTTGACCCAAAATGGTAAACTGAGCAGCCGAAAAATTGGGCTATTGTTTTGGGATCACAAATCTGTGGCAATTGTCCGGAACAGATTAATCCCTTTTTCGACCGGCATAAGCGGTGAGTTGCGGTCTGCGACCGTTTCACCGGCACCCAACATCAACCAACCATCGGGACTCAGGTTTTCCAGTAAACGGGTCAAAACATTTTGGCGTGTGGCTTGATCGAAATAGAGCAGCACATTTCGGCACAGGATCATATCAAAGGGCGCGTTTGTTGTCATAGGATGCAGAACATTATGCACTTTGAACTGTGTCATTTGCCGCAAGTTTTCATTCGCCTCCCAACCCATCGGCGTTTCGGAAAAATTGGCGAGCATCTGGGCGACCGATAATCCGCGTTGCACTTCGAATTGCGAGTAAATTCCAGACCGTGCTGTGGCGATGGCGCTGTGCGAGACATCGACGCCGGTTATCTCTATCTGCCAATCCGTCCAACGGCCGGTCTGCTCGAGGAAAATCATCGCCAGCGACAAGGCTTCCTGGCCGGTCGAGCAACCAGCGCACAATATCCGCAGAGATTTGCTCTCTGCACGTTGATTGGCAATTTTTGGCAATACGCGGTGAGCCAACTGATCGAACATCGCCCGATCGCGGAAGAAATAGGTTTCATTGTTGAGCAAAGCCTCGACAACCTGTTGCGATAGATGCGAGTGTTCAGGCTCATCCAGCATACAGACCAATTGATCCGTATTGGATATTCCTTTTTCGCGAAAAATCCCAGACAAAGCGGTGCCAATGCGCCAACTGCGGCTGTTGGTCAGCTCTTGACCTGTTCTAGAGGCCAGTAGATTTGCAATGATTCTCTCGGATCCGGAAATCATCGTCATGTCGTCACCAAATTTCTTGAACCGATCCAATTTGCCAGATCCTCAGGCGAGGCGACTGCCGATGCCAAACCGGCTTCGGTAACTCCGCGAGGCATTCCCCAGACGGCGCAAGTTTCCGGGCATTCGGCGAGAATAATCCCGCCCGCAGCAACTATTTTTTCTGCACCTTGTAAACCATCGCGGCCCATGCCGGACAGCAGCACGCCAATTGTTTCACCATTTAAGGTATCGGCGAGGCTTTCAAACATGGGATCGACAGAGGGACAGCATCCATTGGCTACTTTGTGGCGCAAAATTTTAACGACCGAGCGGTCCTGTTTCATGGTGAAACTCAAATGTCCGTCACCGGGCGCTATTAAAATCTCTCCTGGCAAAACAGGCATATCATCGGCTGCAATCTGCGTTTTGCGGGATGAAGCCAGCGCGATTTGATTGGCGAAAATTGGCATGAAGGACGCCGGTAGATGCTGCGTGATTTGGATTGCGGGTTGAAATGATTTGGGCAGTTGCTTGAGAAATTGACACATGGAATGAATGCCGCCCGTAGAAGCCCCAATGGCTAGGCTTTTAATCTTGTTCTGATTGGCTTTTCTTACTTTTGGCTGTGCCGACCGCGTGGCAAGCTGTGACCTATTTGCGCTAGTGGCTTTGGGCCTCAGCGCGCGAATGCGATTGGCCAGGTCCGTCCGATATTCGGTATCAAATTCGCCAACTTGCGGTTTTTGTATCGTATCCGCTGCGCCCATAGACAGGGCCGTCATTGTTACTTTTGCTCCTTCGGCGGTTAGTGCGGAAACGATCATGATGCGTGCCTCGCCGGCGCTGGCCAGCAGTTCCGGCAAGGCTGCCAATCCACCCATGCCGGGCATTTCGAGGTCGAGCAAAATGACATCGACTTCGACATTATGAAGTTTTTCAAGAGCTTGTTCCGCGCTATTCGCGGCTTCCAATAAAATCAGGTCTTCCGCATTTTCTATAATTTTGCGCAGCACGGTTCGCGCGGTGAGTGAATCATCCACCACCATGACGCGAATGGGATCTTGTTGATCGAAGCGTTGCATTAACAGATTTTCCTATTCCTTATTGGGGGGGGGTTCATAAGGCGGTTCTAGTCAAACCCGATAAGCTTCAATTTTATCTGCAAGGTTTCGTGATCAAAGGGTTTCATCACATATTCATCCGCGCCTGCGCTCATCGCTTCGCGAATATGTTCGACATCATTTTCGGTTGTACAAAAAACAACTTTCGGGCTGCTGCCGTCTGATCGCGCGCGCAAGGCTTTGATAAATTCGATGCCGTTCATAACCGGCATATTCCAATCCAACAGGATCAGATCCGTCATATTTTCATCACATTTTTCAAGGCCTTCTTGGCCGTTTTCTGCGTCTGTGACTTCAAAGCCCAATGATTCAAGAATGTGCCGCGAAACCTTACGGATAACGCTTGAATCATCGACAATCAGACAAGTTTTACTCATGAACAATTCCTACTTTTACGACCCTAAACAATTAACTCTAAGCAATTTATTAATGTGCGGTATCAGATTTCACTGTGATGAACGCCTCGACATTGACCATCAATGCCGGACCAATTTCTGTTTCAACAATACCCAAGGCGACATCCGACCATTCGTCTCCCACGCCTCCTAATATTTCTTCCGGAACATTCTGTGTTTCCACCACATCCTCGACGGCGTCCAGTAGCAGCGCATAGTCATGGCCGGCATGATGCACCACGGCAGCTTGTCGATCCGTATCGGCCTGACTATGATCGCGATTGATTTTTAAAACACGAGCGCAGTTGATCACCGTTAACGCCTTACTGCGTAATGTGGACAAGCCTTCAATATAGTCTGGCGTCTGTGGAACAGGAGTTATTTTGCTGATTTCCACAATCGATTCAATTTGGCTAGCGGCCATTGCGATCCGCCGTCCGTTCAGTTGCGCAACCAATAATGTCTGGTTCATGCCGACTTCCTTTTTCTGGATTTGAGGGCAGCGTTTAAGGCGTCTCTATCGTAGCGATAAATTTCATTGCCGGCTTTTTCGTCTGTATCGGCACGAGACGTGAGTCTGATGGTTTCGGTAGCTTCCAGCGTTCGATCCGCCTCTTCATCCAGTGCGATAGCGATATCTGCCGATTGCTTATCTTGGGCGCCAATGACCTGATAGCCGGCAGCTTCTACCAAAGGCTTTAATATCGAACGGCCCCAAGCGTCATCCAGATTCATTCTGCAAATCGTGACTTTGGTCGTTTCCAATGGCTTACCATAATGTGCGAAAAGCCAATGACAATTGAGCATTTCCAGGGCGTTACCATCCAATAATGTTACGCCTTCAATTTCTCCATCGGTTGTTTCGGAGAGGATATCCCCTTCAATCGAGACCGTGTCGAGTACCTTGTCAATGGCATAGGCAATTTCACTCGTGCGATCACTGAGCAAAAGGATATTTACATTTTCGTCGGGCAAATCGCCGCAAGATGTTCCTGCCAGAGGGATGATATGATCGTCGATAACGACTTGTGCGCTGGACTCTTGGGACCGTATGGCACTGCGACAGACTTTAACAATCCGATGAACTGAATCCATCCGAACCAATCGCGGTTGTTCATCCAATCCCTGGAACAAGACGGCAGGCACGTTGATTTTTTTGACCATATTGTCTTGGTCTTTCAATGCAGGCCGGCGTTGTTTTTTCACGATATCGCTAAGCAGATTTTCCTTGATCGCAATTCCAGCTACATGAAGCATAAGAACCAGGCTTCCATCATCCAGTAGGGATGCGCCAGTATATAAATTGGTTGCCATTATGGCATCAGCCAGGGGTTTGACGACAAGCTCTTCATGGCTGATGACTTGGTCGACGGCCAAGGCAAACAGATCGCCACTGGCAATTTTCACAATCATTAAATCGCAATTTCCATCATCACCGGCGTCAATACCTAGAATATCGGCCAGTTTCGAACAGCGCAATTTCTGATCACGATAATGGACGAGCTTGGAATCACCAGCGTTGATAAACTGCAATTCCTGTGATCGTGAGCTAACAATTTCTTGGACGTAAGAACGCGGGACACCAAATCGATGATCGCCCACTTGAACCGTAAGCGAGGGCACGATACTCAATGTTGCCGGTAAGGACAAAAACAAGCGCGTGCCTTCACCAGTTTCGCTGGTGACTGAAATTTCGCCGCCCAGACGTTCGATATTCGACCGCACAACATCCATTCCTACGCCACGTCCTGAGACTGACGTGACCTGATGGGCCGTTGAGATACCGGGTTCGAAAATGAGAGCTAATATGTCTTTTTCAGATAACCCGGCTGTTTCCTTTTCTGAGATTATTCCGTTCGCTACAGCTTTGGCGCATAATTTAACAGTATCGATGCCGCGGCCGTCGTCGACGATCGCAATGCTGATGCGATTACCAGTTTGCCGGGTCATGATTTGAATGAGGCCGGTTTCTTCTTTGCCAGCAGATATTCGATCCGCAGGCGATTCAATGCCATGGTCAATCGCATTGCGCAAAATATGGATGATAGGATCACGAATAAGTTCGATAATTTCTCGATCCAGTTCGACTTGTCCACCCTCAATCTCGAGATGAGTTTTTTTGCCCAATTCCGCAGACAGATCGCGGACCAACCGGGGGAGGGGGCTATAGAGATGATCGAGCCGATGCATGCGCATGTGCGAGATATCTTCCCGCATCTCGTCGATGGTTGTTGTCAGTCGATCAAACGTACTGAGAATGGTTGTATCGGCATCAGAATCGCGGATCAGTCGGCCCAATTCATTGCGTACCAACACGAGATCCGACACCCCAACCATCACGCGGTCCAGCAAAGTTACGGGTAGTCGAATAGAGCGCGCTATTGGCGTATTAGTGGTTAAACTATGTTCGGTTTGCGCCGCGTCGGTACTTGGGGTTTGTTCATTTGAAGCGCCATCTTGGACTTTCAACGCACCGATCAAATCATCGTCACGACTTTCGGGCAGGTCTTCACCTCGTTCGAAAATGTCGATCATCTCTCCGATACGATCAATGGTTGCAAAAATGGCATCGATTAACTGAACATCGGGTGACCGTTTGCCCGCCCGCACATCGGACAAGGCGCTTTCGGCAATATGACTTAACTCAGCCAAGCGCGGCAGATCAAAAAAACCACAATTGCCTTTGACGGTATGGACGAAACGAAAAATTGCATCGAGTTTGTCCCTATTGGCAGGATCAGCTTCCCAGGCAACCAGCTCTTCCTGCACGGATTCGAGCATCTCGCGCGTTTCCGCAATAAATTCAGTGTGAAGATCGTCCATTCTACTCAACCCATGACAGCCAGTCTTAGCTATGCACTTTCATGGTTGATGAAGAGTTAATTGATTCGCAATCTCTTCGCTTTTGCCAGTTATTTCCCGGCTGGTTACTGGTCGCGCCAATATGTTCGCGATTCTATGTACATTTGCCGCATAATCTTTAGATAACTGCAGACCACCCCAACTTATCTGCCGAAGGAGTGTCAGACATGCTGCCAACCAAGATAGTTTCCGAGGCATTCGGCCAATGATGTTCCCGCTAGATAATATTGCCAGCTTCGGGGTGCTATGTGGTGTCTTGGGTTTGCTTTTTTTGTTGAAGAATCGCGGGGGTTTTTGGGATCGCTTTTTTGTTTTCATCCCGATCGTATTGCTTTGCTATCTTATTCCATCCCTATTGAGCAGTTTCGGAATATTGATTTCGGCGGATGAAGGCCTTTGGCAAGTGGCAAAGGATTATTTTCTTCCAGCAGCTTTAATATTGATGACGTTAAGCATCGATCTCAAAGCCATTATGGGGCTGGGCTCGAAGGCGCTCATCATGTTTTTCACGGCCACAATCGGGATTATTCTTGGTGGGCCGATTGCGATTTTGATTGTTGGTTCGTTCAGCCCGGAAACGGTAGGCGGCCAAGGGGCCGATGCGGTGTGGCGCGGATTAGCAACTTTGGCAGGCAGCTGGATTGGCGGGGGTGCCAATCAGACGGCGATGCTGGAAGTCTATGGATATAATGCGGAAAGATATGGCGCTATGGTTGCGGTTGATATTGTGATCGCCAATATTTGGATGGCATTTCTGCTATACGGCGCTGGCAATGTCAAAAAAGTCGATAAATGGTTGAAAGCCGATTCTTCGGCGATTGACAAATTGCAGGCGAAAATGGAAAATTTCACCTTGTCGGTTGAACGTGTACCGACCACGGTGGAATATATGATGTTGCTGGCCGTGGCTTTTGGTGGCGTGGGCTTGTCTCATCTCTGGGCGGGCTATCTTGCAGAATTTTTTGCAACCAGTTCAGCCTTTGCTGAAAGTTTTCTTGCGGGAAAATTTTTTTGGATCGTTGTGATTGCAACAACCCTTGGTGTTGGTCTTAGCTTCACCAGAGCCCGAAATCTCGAAGGGGCCGGTGCTTCCAAAATGGGGACAGTTTTGATCTTCTTGCTCGTTGCGATCATTGGGACGAAAATGGATATTTTCAAAATGGCGGAAGCGCCGATGTTAATTTTGGTCGGCTTTATTTGGATGATGTTTCACTCCATTTTGTTGATTACGGTTGCCAAAATAATTCGGGCGCCATTTTTCTTCGTGGCGGTCGGTAGCAAAGCCAATGTCGGCGGCGCAGCGTCGGCGCCTGTGGTTGCGGCGGCCTTTCATCCAGCATTGGCGCCCGTGGGCGTATTGCTGGCCGTATTGGGATATGCACTGGGCACTTACGGCGCCATATTATGTGCGCAGTTAATGCAAGCGGTCGCACCCTAAGCGCCCTTTTTGCGTTTCCAGTCGGCCTTTGCTGTGCTTAAACAGCAAAATATAGCGAAGAGGGACTAAGATGAAGCTGCGGACAATTTTACTAGTTGGCCTTGGGATAGCGACGATTTTTGGTCTATATTTCTGGTTAAGTTCATCCGACGCGCAAAAGTTACCGGCACCAGAAAGCGCTGAAATAACCCGTCGTACCATCAGTCAGGGTGATTTGATCGGTTATGTGCATCATGAAAATCCCGCTCATATATGGAAATCCATTGGATTTGCTGCACCGCCGGTTGGAGATTTGCGCTGGCGTGCGCCTCGTCCGGCTGCCGCTTGGACTGGTGTAAGAGCGTCTTTGGAAGATGCGCCATGGTGCGTGCAAATCAGACGCTCATTGGATGAAGGGACAAGCGCCGACGCGATTCCGTTGGGCAATCTTATGGGGCAAGAAGATTGCCTTTATTTGAATATTTTTGCGCCTGCTATGGATGCCGCGACGGCAGCGAAAACGCAATTGCCCGTGATGATGTGGATCCACGGCGGTTCCAATTTTTGGGGTCGCGCGGAACAATATGATCCCTCAGCGCTTGCGGTGCAGGAAAATGTCATCGTCGTTGTGATCCAATATCGCTTGGGACCACTGGGCTGGTTCGCGCATGATGCTTTGGAAGAAGCGGCGGAAACCGAATGGGATAAAAGCGCGAATTTCGGAATTTTGGATCAGATCGCAGCATTGGATTGGATCGCGGACAATATTGCGCCTTTTGGCGGCGACCCAGCCAATATCACGATTTTTGGAGAAAGCGCCGGAGGGCATAATGTCGCGACGCTGCTCGGCAGCAGCGCGGCGGCGGGTAAGTTCCATAAAGCGATTATTCAATCGGGAAGTTTCGATTCCATCAGTCTCGCAGATGCCAAAAATACCGGCAGAGATGCGTCGGTAACAATTGCAGCTAACATGATTGATGGCGAGGTGACGGCACCAGCGTTGCGCGCGGCATCTGTCAAGCAACTTCACGCAGCTTATGGCGCAGATCTTCATAAACGCAACTGGGAGCTGCCGCGGATTATCGAAGATGATATTGTGGTTTCCAAAAATGGTTTGACGTCCAGTTTTGATTCAACAGAAACCTTCAATGCGGTTCCCATCATAACCGGGACCAATAGAGATGAAATGAAGCTCTTTCTGCTCGGTCTGGATGAGTTAGTCGGTTCCCGATTGGGAATGATCCCCTATGTGCGGGATCAAGATATTTATGATGCCGCATCGGAATATCCGAGCCGTATGTGGCGCGTCAAAGCGGTGGATATGCCTGCCACTCAAATGGTCTCTGCTGGGCATAAAGAAGTTTTCGCTTATCGCTTTGATTGGGACGATGCTGGGTCGATACTCGGGACGGATTTTGGAGACTTAATGGGCGCAGCTCATGCAATGGAAATCCCATTTGTCATGGGGAGTTTCCGATTTTTTGCTACAGCAGACCAATGGTTATTTACCGATGAAAATGAAGCCGAAAGACTGGATTTATCAGAAGCCATGATGGGCTATTGGGGGCACTTTGCGTATCACGGTGTGCCGGGTCGTGGCGGCAAAGATGTGCGGCCGGACTGGCGGTCTTGGTCGATAGAAGCCGCGAAAAAAAATCTGCTGATATTTGATAGTCAATCGGATGGCGGGATCCAATTTTTGGCTTCTCGGGAAAGCAGCAAAGGCGTTGCTAGCGCCCTTTTCAAAGATCCGCGCCTAGAAGATGCGGCGCTGGCTTGCCGGATATATCTGTCAGTGCAAACGTCCGATGAAGCTTGGCGCAACGGCAATAAGCTCAATTGCAAATAGCCGAGTCCATTTATTGATCTGGCGTGCGGTGATATAGTTCCAGACCAACGGCCCAACGCCTTTGAAAGCCCGGCCAATGGTCCGGTTGCTCGGCGCCAGCGGTTTTGCCGTTAAGCTGTTCGCCAAAGCCAATCGGCCATGCGCTATCGTTAGAATTTTCCGTCGGTACGGTCAAATAGCTGGCTTTATCACTTTCGCCCTTGAGGGTCATATCGAGAAAGGCGGTGACGAAATGTTGGTTGATGCTGTTCAATCGATCGCTTCGCCACACGGGTTCTTTCAAAAATTCTGCGGTCGTGAAGGCAGTATCTGGATCTAAGTCAAAATGATTGCCAACGATATTATGGCGGGCTTCACGATAGACCAGCATATATCGATCGGAGCCGGTCATTTTGTCATATAGCCATTTTACGCCTTCTTCAAAGTTGACAACATCATCCTGATTGCCGCTAACAATCAATGCCGGAACCTTGATTTTGGCCAGATTTTCTGCGTTCCATACGCGGCTATCGGGTTGGCCGCCCCATGGTGCAAATGTCACCAGCGCCTTAATCGGTAAAGGCTTTTGCGTTGCAGATATCATCCGCTCCTGAGCATCATCCGGAATATTCGTCATCGGATCATTGGCAAAATCATAAGCGGCACCGGCCGAAGCAATTGCACCATATCCGCCCATAGAATAGCCGACTAAAGCGATATTATCCGTATCTATCTGGGCTGCATAAGCCGGTGTTTCTGATTGGGCCTTGTCAATAATCATGCTGAGAATCTGACGTTGATCCAGCGTGCGATCCACCAGAACATTTCCGAATGACAGAAAGAATGATGCGGCATTTTCGATGGGTTTGTCAGCATGGTTTATCGAGGCCACAATATAGCCTTGGGAAGCGATATGTTCTGCAAGATTGCTAAATTGGGTATCCCATCCGCCAAATCCGTGGGACATCAGAACTAGCGGATATTTTGCGTCAGTCAGGGCCTCGGCGTCCGATAAGGCCATGCCTTGTGAGGATAGAGCCACAGGGTCTTTGCCCGGTGGCCGCATGACATGTTTATATTGGGTAGGCTTGCCGCTCGCTGCTTTTGCTGGATACCAGAAACGCACGGACAACGCGCGTTCCGTTTCTTTCAAATTGCCGGTAACGGCTCCCCAGCCCGTGATTTCAGTCCGATTATCAAGGGCAAATTGTTGGACGTTTGTGCCAATGGGAAACGGGCCAGCGCGGCCCAACTCGGGCGCTTCACCAACTTGCCCTTCATGAATGGTGGGGGAAGCGACATAGGCAACTGAAACTCCGCTGATCAGCAAAACGACGAGACCTATTGCGGCAATTTTCCTTTTCTTCATTGCTTATTCCTTGTCGATAGCAGCGCGTATTTTACCGTGGTCAGACCATTTCATTTGCTGGTTTCTGATCAATGGACCGTGTCAGCGGTCGTTAGAATGTTGTAAGGACCAAGTCGAACCGAAAAATGCAATAGCGGAAGAAAATGTCGGTTTTCCGTTTAAAGCGTGGAGACAAGTTAGCCATTGGTTGTAAGCTCGCCGCGTTTCTGCGATCATTAAATCGATGACGCATCCTCGCAAAAAGTCTTTTACCCATTCCCACGAGGTTCTCGTTGATGGAGCGGTATCGTTTAAATGTTCAGGAGACACTGACATTTGGCCATGGCTCACCTTGGCTCCTTTTGACCCTATAGTGGTACAGACGATCAACTATTGGACGTCGGTCGAAACGGGAATTGCCAGAGGTACTTGGGATCCCACGAAATGGTCTGCTTTGACGCAAACCGAATGGACTTGCGGCGCTGCCGGCGTTTCTCATGCCACACATGGTGTAGCAGACAGCAAAATGGATGAATCTGACCCGCGCTATCAACTGACTTTTTTCGATAAAAATGGGTCGCTGGTTTATCGCATGTCCGGGACCGGTGTAATTTTCAAAAACCGGGATTTCGAAACCTGGCGAAATAAAGCGAAGCGCGCCATTGAAAAACCGGCAGCACTGATGGATTTCCCTTATGCATCGGCAGCCAGAACCGGACTGGAAGAGCAAGCGCATTGCTTTATTTCAGAATTGATTGATCAGGATAATCGCGTCGCGCACGGGCTGATCACCAAAGACAATGGTTTCCCTCCCGGCCATCCTTATCTCAGTGGTTCAGGCGATCATGTGAATTCAACTCATCTTGCTACGATCGCTCGGCAATTTGTGAACCTGATGTTGGACGGAGCGTCGCCTGACATTGTTGGCGGACACATGTCATTTCATCGCTATGTTGAACTCGATATCCCCTTCCAAGTTCAATATGTGCCAACCAAGAAAGCCGGCAACCATATGTCTCTGACCGTTAGTCAGGCCGACCATCTTTGCGCGACACTTGCCCTAGAATATCGGAGCTAGCGCTTTTAATTTGCAATGAGGCTGAGACCGTCGCTGGGTGTGACAGAGATTGTTGTGGGCGCTTCTCCCTTTGGTGTCTTATATTGGGCAGTTATAGCCTCTCGGACGCTTTCGACGGCGTCTTTGTCCATTACCGCAACGATACAGCCGCCAAAGCCACCACCGGTCATACGGGCGCCGCCCTGGTCTCCAATCTCTGCCTGTGCAATTGCAACCAATTCATCCACTTTTGGTACCGTAATCGCAAAATCATCGCGCATCGAGATATGCGATTGAGCCATTAGCTGGCCCAATTGTTCCAAATTTCCTTCGGTAAGGGCTTTTGCTGCTTGCAGCGTCCGCGCGTTTTCCGTCACGACATGCTTGGCCCGGCGATAGATAGTCTCATCAAGACTATTTTTAGAGGCCTCCAACAGATCGATATCGACATCGCGTAAGGAAGCGACCCCCATTTGCTGCGCGGCCAATTCACATTGTTCCCGGCGTTCATTATAACTGCTGTCGGCGAGCCCACGTTCCACGCCAGAGTGGACGATCAACACGCTCAAATTTTCAGAAAGCGCAATGGCGCGCGTTTCGAGCGAGCGGCAATCCAATAGCAGCGCGCTGCCCGCTTGTCCGCTGGCCGAGGTGAGTTGATCCATGATCCCGCAGGCTGTCCCCACAAATTCAATTTCAGATTGTTGGGCGATACGCGCCAACGCGACGGCGCTAAATTCGTTCAGCTCAGCAATTGTAGTCAGCGCTTTGCCAAGGGACACGCCCAAGGAAGCCGAAGAGGAAAGCCCCGCACCCTTGGGGACATCGCCGCTAACTGCCAAATTCGTGCCGACCAATTTTTGTCCTGAATTTTGCAAAATATTTGCAATACCGCGTACATGATGGCTCCAGGGCAGATCTTCTCGTCTTGTGATGGGGGTACCCAGTTTAATACGGTCATGACTGTCTGAAAAATCGACCGCCACTGCTGAGATCTCTGTGTTGCTGGTCGAGCCTGCGGCCACGACTGTGCCAAAATTAATTGCCATGGGCAGCACAAAGCCATCGTTATAATCGGTATGCTCGCCAATTAAATTAACCCGGCCCGGAGCATAAGTGAAAAACTCCGGTTCTTTATCAAATGCGCGCACAAATCCGGCGCGCGCGCGCGCGATTAGCTTGGCCCGGGTCATGCTGCATTTCCTCGATAGTGAACCCCGCCGGCATCGCGCAATTTTTGGGCTGCTTGCTCGGCGGTCATATCACGTTGAGCCTCGGCTAAGGCTTCATAACCTGCTTTGAATTTTTGCACCGAAGCCGAGCGCAATAATGGAGGATAATAATGGGCATGTAGCTGCCAGTAATCATCGTTTTTAAGGTCATGGGGAGCGCCGTGCCAGCCCATCAAATACGGAAAAGAACATTCGAAAAGATTGTCATATCGAACAACCAGCCCATGGATGGCTTCCGCCAATGATGCCCTTTGTGCGGCTGTAAGATCGGGCATGCGGCTCACAGGGAATTTTGGGAGTAACAACGTCTCGAACGGCCAATCCGCCCAAAAGGGGACTATCGATAACCAATGGTCATTCTCAAATATCACGCGTTTGCCGCCAGATTCTTCCTCTGCCAATTGCAGCAGCATGGACCGACCATGAGTGGAATGCCATGCGGCTTGGGTGCGATCTTCGACGACCACCTCTTGCGGCCAATGATCACTGGCCCATATCTGACCATGGGGGTGAGGGTTGGAGCTCCCCAATATGGTGCCCTTGGTTTCGAAAATTTGCACATATTTATAGCGGGCACCCAGTTCTTCGAGCTGATCGCACCAGGCTTCTACAATGGGCACAATTTCCGCGATGCTAAATTCCGCGATCGTTTTGCTGTGATCCGGCGAAAAGCACATAACCCGAGCCTCTCCGCGGGCCTGTTCTGCTCGAAAAAGAGGCGAGCCTTTTTCAGGTGCTGGCGTATCCGGTAATAGAGCAGAAAAATCATTCGGGAAAATATACACGCCTTCATATTCTGGATTGCTGTTGCCATGAGCCCGGTCGTTGCCGGGGCAGAGATAGCAATTGTCATCAAAGGAGGGCTTGGGTTGATTCTCTGATATGTCTACCTTGCCTTGCCATGGCCGCTTGTTGCGATGGGGGGAAACCAAAACCCATTGGTCGCGCAAAGGATCAAATCGGCGATGGGGATGGTCGGAGAAAAAATTGTCAGTGGCCATGATCGTCAGTTCTTAACAGACAAGAAGATATGCGGGCTATGGAACAGCAAAATGAAACCGGAATATTTACGCAAACCTTTTTCACTATGCCGCATTTTCTTTCGCGCGCATTGCGCGTCCAGCTTGGCTGTAAGCAAAGATCGCGCGATTTCCAAAGACCAGCAAGTTGGTCACTAGAGCGACGAGAATTGATGAAAACAATACGAATACCATCACGTCAATATAGTGCAGCCAGTCAAGGCCGAGATACCGGTAATAAGTTTCCCCGCCCCATGCGTCGTTGGGCACATATAGATAGAATGTGTGGAACGCATAGGTGGAAACACCATAGATTAAGCCAACTACGGCAGCGCGTGCATCCATATTGCGAAAGAGCAAAGCGGCGATAAATGCTGCCAAAATTGGCATAGACAGCAAGCCGTTTAGTTCTTGTAACAGATTGATAATGCTCTCAGCATTGGCATAGGCGGGAACGAGCAGTACCGACAGGATCATCGCGCCAATACCGACTTTGCGATTGAGCCGAACGACATCTACTTCGGGATTGAGAAACTTGCGATGAAAATCAACCGACCACAATGTGATTGTGGCGTTCATCACGGCTGAATAAGTGGTTAGGACTGCCGCCGCGATCATGGCCGCAAACATCCCGCTGGTCCAACTTGGTAAGACTTCGCTGACCAACATACCATAAGCTTTGTCGCCGACATCTCCGAACAGTTTAAAAGCAACGACCCCGGGAATGACAACAATCGGCGGAACAATCAGCACCCGAATAAATGCGGCGGCCATAACGCCTTTTTGGGCTTCTTTGACATTGGGCGCGGCCAAAGCCTTTTGGGTGATATTCTGATTGGTGGACCAATAGAAAATCTGGATGAAAAGCATGCCGGTAAACAGGGTGTGAAAGGGTATAGGAGAATCATTGTCACCAATCATAGACAAACGCTCTGGCGGTACTCCGCTGCTGATATCAAAACCGACAGCTTGCAGCGCAAGAAAAACCACGACGAGGGCCAAGGCCAAAATCCCTATGCCGCTATAGGTGTCCAACACGGCGACGGCTCGCAATCCGCCCAATATCGCATAAGCTGCGCCTACTATGGCAAATATGGCAGCAATAGCCATGACCGACATGTTGGTTCCGAATACGGATTGCATGAATAACGCACCGCTATAAATCACCGCCGGTAAATAAATGAACAGATTGCCGAGCAGGAAAAAGCCCGAAATGACCGTTCGGATGCTGCCGCCTTTGTAGCGCTGCTCAAGCAACTCGGTTACAGTCGTGCAATTGTTGCGATAATAAATCGGGACGAAAATAAAGGCCAGCATGATCAAGCCGATAAATCCGGCAATTTCCCACCAAGCCAGCAAAAGCATTTGATTGCCATTCATGCCAACCAATTGATCAGTGGACAAATTGGTCAGGGTGATGGCACCGGCTACGAAAAACCAGCTTAAGCCACCTCCAGCAAGAAAAATTTCTTTGTCTGCGCTGCCTTTACTTGCAGCCTTAGCTGCATGGACTTTGCGCCACGTCAGATAAGCCACGAAGATCATGAGGCCAAAAAATACGGTCAATTGTATCGTGGAACTGCTGGTCTCGAACACGCTAAACTCCCCCCGGTTGTTCCCGATCATTATTCCGCTGCAATGATTGCTCTTTATTAATTCTATGCGGTATTTTTGGTCTTGTCTCAGCTTTCAGCATCAGGATCAATTTAAACCGCCTGAAATTTAAAAATGATACTGGTTTCAGGATAGGTCAGCGGCAGTTGCAGGCCTTGCACTGCAAGGGCTTCGCCAGAAAAATCACTGCCTTCTCCGCACAGATCGGCAATATCTATGATCGATGGGTGCGTGATGGCAAAATCTTGCATCGGCCATAATATGGTTGTCCGATAACGCTTGGCAGGATCAAGACCTTCAATAAAGATACGGCTGGGAAGGGTGGATTTATGCCCCACCAATTTCACACAATTGATAATCGCTTCTGATTGGTCCTTTGCGATCACGCCGATGACGTTGAGATAGTCGGGAGTTTCCAGCCGAACGAAATTCCCGCTGTGAAGCAAATCTCTGTGCTCTTTGTAAAGCGCAATGGCCTTTTTTAATGTTGCAATATCATCTGGGGTTTCCTCGAGCAGGTTTAACTCCAAGCCCATATGACCGAATATAGCTGTGGCAGCGCGGAATTCCATGCTTAGTGTGCGCTTGGTGATGTGGCAGACTTTGGGGCCGACATGGCTTCCGAGAATTTTCAAGGGGAAAAAGTGACTGGCGCCGCGCTGAATGTCCTGTCGATCGAGCGCGTCATTGGAATCCGACAGCCAGACGCGGTCGGTTCTTCCCAATATTCCAAAATCCGTCCGCGCACCTCCGGAAGAACAACTTTCGATTTCCAGATCAGAATGGGCTTTGCGCAAGCGTTCAATCAACGCATAAACCGCTTTGGTTTGACGATGAATGGCGCCTCGGCCGGCGCTTCCGGGATGGTGAATTTCTCGGTTCATATCCCATTTAATGTAAGCAATTCCAAGATCTTGAACGATTTTGCTGATCTTTCCGTACAGATATTCTGAGACTTCTGATTTGGTCAGATCGAGCGTATATTGATGGCGAAACGGAACTTGCTCGACGCCTTCGGCTTCTAAAATCCAATCAGGATGGGCGCGGTAGAGATCACTGTCAGGGTTGACCATTTCTGGTTCAAACCAAATCCCAAATTCCATTCCTAGTGAACGGATTTTTGCCGCGAGCGGTTCGAGACCATTAGGATAAATTTCTTTGGAAACCCACCAATCACCTAGTCCTGCCTTGTCGTTTCTTCGTGCTCCAAACCAGCCGTCATCCAAAACAAATCGTTCGGCGCCGACCGCGGCTGCTTTTTCTGCCAATTGCAGGAATTTCTCTTCCGAATGATCGAAATATATGGCTTCCCAAGTATTATAATGCACCAAACGCGGCTTCTTGTTCACGCGGCCATCCATAACGGTTTCCGTTAAACATCTATGAAATTGAGCCGATAAATGGTTGAGACCTTTGTCCGTTTGCGCGGCGTATAATATCGGCGATTCATATGTTTCATTGGCGGACAATTCCATTTCGCCGGGATAAAAAAGCTCGCCCATTTGAACAGAAATACGCCCATCGGAATGCCGATCCGCCCGCACCCGATTATTACCGCTCCAGCCGAGGTGGAATCCAGCGGCTCGGCCGTGATTTTCTGATGTGGAATCCGCTAGGGCAATGAGCCCGGGGAAATTATCATGACTGGTCCGTCCGCTTTTATTTTCGCGGACATAGCTTCCTTGGAAGGCAGAGGTTTCTTGTTTTTGAAACTCCATCGCCCAGCGGCCCGCAAAGCTCATCAACTTTGTGAGGCGTTCATCAATCGGCATGCACAGGGCCGCGCACCAATCGATCGTCATTGCTTTCTCGCCAATATTGGTGATCGAGCTTTTCGCCATTAACACATGGTTGGCAGGGTCGATGGCAATGTCATAAGTGGCCCGCAACGCTGTATTTGAATCTTCGCAAATGATCCGGACCTGATGGTCGGATAATTTTTCGACAGTGTGTACAGTGAATATCGCCGTCCAATCGATACCGCTGCGATGCGCTATAAAGCCCGGAGGCCCTGAAACACCGGTTGCCAGTTCATTGGACAATGTTGGCGGAATGTCGATTTCCGGACCACCATGTGCCTGTTGGCGAACGGCCATCATGTGCAATTCTTCTGCCGATGAGTTGGAAAGCGTCGGGCCCCAATAGAGAATATAGGGGCGTTGACCTGGCGTCGCGCCAATCACAACCTCTGTCTCGTCTGTCTTCAACAGGATGAAGTCCTGGGGCAAGCTATTGGCGCAGTTTTGCGCTCCATCAGATCCCCGCGACGCGGAATTCCGTTTTTGCTGATCGATCTTTTGTTGCGATTCAGATGTTAGCATTAAAACCAGTCTTCCCCAATTTGGTCCCTGTTCCCTCGCATATTATTCCTTGAATGCAAGGAAATGCTCCTTACCGAAGCCTTGCAGCAAAGCCCAATTACGCCGGTCGTGAAACAGATATTCCTGTGCGGATAATAGCCTTGGGCGCGATGCTTGAAATGTTCATTCTGGTATTTAGATGTGTTTCTTGGTATCTCGAAAATAGATTATACCGTGGTGGCCATAAAATAAAAATGTCGCCTGTGGAATTTTGAGACGGTGTAAATAAGGGGAGTGCATTGGAAGAAAGCAGTTTTTTCGTTCGCAATGTTGCCGTGTCGCCTTTGGGCGGTATCCGCATTGCGTGCTTTGTGAAAAATGGTGCCGGCGTTTTGACATCTCGCCGAATATTACCCCATTTTACATTGGTTTATGTATTGCAGGGTACGGGATCATACCGGGATGAAAATGGCTTGGCCTTTGATGTTAATGCCGGAGATGCCATTATCGTGCTGCCTGGGCTGGAACATTGGTACGGTCCGCCCAAAGGATCGGTATGGGATGAACTTTATTTGGTTTTTGAAGGACCAATTTTCGATCTGTGGCGCAAAAACGGGTGTTTTGACACCTCAAAGCCTGTGGTGCCTTTGCATCCTTCGGATTATTGGATTGACCAAATCAAGCAAGCCATTGGTGAGCAGAATGACGGAGATTCGGTCAAGATGATGGCCGAAGCGGTTCGGATGCAACAGCTGCTAATGGATATTCAGAATGCCGCCCGCAATGATGTGGAGGCGGATATACAGTGGCTTCAAAATGCAAAGCGGGCACTGGAAACCAGTCGCGATGTGCACGAAGCATCCGATGCTTTGGGAATGTCCTATGAGCTGTTGCGAAAAAAATTCCGAAAATTATCGGGCATGGCTCCCGGAAAGTACAGATCGGGTTTCTTGATGGAACAAGCTTGCGATTTATTGGCAGATCGATCGTTGACGTTGCGTCAAATTGCCGCGCGATTGGACTATTGTGATGAGTATCATTTTAGCAAGCAATTTAGCAAAATTATCGGCTGGTCTCCACGGGAATATCGCAGTCGTCTGCCAAATAGATAGTATTTTATACCACTGTTACCCAACTACTTCACTTCCGAAAAATAGTCCCCAAAATCCCAAAAAACACAAAAGAAGCCATTTTACCCATGGATTTCTGTCGGATCGCCATGACAGTACGAGGGCTCACCGTTCGATTGGTCGGTGAGAAAACGCGTCTAATGGCTTGAAATATCATCGGCGCGGAAAAGGAAAATCGGGGAAACCGATTTGTACATGGGAGACGAATTATGAAAACCCTCGGCGGATTACTGCTCTGTTCATCGGCCATCGCTTTGGTGCCAATTTCTAGTGCAACAGCACAAACTTCGGACGCAGCAGCTCAAGAAAATGAAGATGTGATTGTTGTGACTGGCATCCGGGCTTCACTGAAAGCATCGCAAGATATTAAACGCGACGCATCGGTGATCGTTGATGCCGTCTCGGCCGAAGAGGTAGGAAAGTTCCCCGACAATAACGTAGCAGAGGCCTTGCAACGCATTACCGGTGTTGCGATTGACCGCAGCGGCGGTGAAGGTCAGTTTATTACTGTTCGTGGTTTGGGTCCTGAATTTAATGCGGTCTTGCTCAATGGCCGCACGATTGCCACCGATAATCCGGGACGGGAATTTTCGTTCGACGTTTTGTCTTCAGACATTATCCAGCGCGCCGAAGTATTCAAATCTTCCGCGCCCAATTTGCAATCTGGCGGAATTGGCGCTGTGGTCAATGTTTCCACCGCTCGCCCTCTGGATCGTCCTGGATTTAACGCAACAGCATCAGTCGCTGGTGTTTACGAAGATTTGCGAGACGAAATTAGTCCCGAGATTTCCGGTGTTGTTTCCTGGTCAAATGACAGTTTTGGTATTTTGTTGGGCGGATCATATTCCGACCGGAAAACACAAATTGATACAGCCTTTACCAACGGCTTTGCGCTGCGAGACGGCACTGTTAACGCCGGCGATATTGCGGTCAACGCTCCAGAAAATTCGGTTGGACTGGATGCCACGGCTTTGGGGCCAATTCCGGCATCGCGTGTCCAGCAGCAAGTGGTTTTTGATCGCGATGTCCAAGACCGCGAGCGAATTACCGTCAATGGGGCATTGCAATTCGCGCCTTCTGATCGGCTGACGCTGACTTTGGATGGTCTCTATTCGAAATTTGATGTCCAGTCTTTTGCCACCCAATTTTCCGGCTTTTTCAGCCCGCCGTTTATCAATCCGGTCATCGATTCAAATGGCACAGTGACATCGTTCAGCCGGCCGAGCGTGGATTTTGCTAATCGCAATCCCTTGATTGCGGGATCGGTTGGATTGTCACAAAATGATAATGTTATCACGTCCCGGAACCGCGAAGCAGAAACTTATGTGTTCGGCGGAAATGTTGAGTTTGAGGCGACAGATAATCTGAAATTTGTGTTTGATATTTCCCGTTCGAGCGCGTCGAGAGACGGGACCAACCCATTTGTTGTCTTGGGTGCGCTTGCTCCGGAATCGCCCTTAATTGAGCTGCCCAATGATAATGGCATTCCAACCATTACCAATCTTGTGGGATTGACCGATACCTCGATCCAACGTCTGCACTTTGTCAATGTGAACCGAACAAGGGTTGATGATGATATCTGGGAATATCGATTTGATGGGGAATGGGCGGTTGAAAAAGGTCCGCTAGAAACCGTAACATTCGGAGCGTTGCATACGGATCGAAGCAAAAGTCAGGATTTGTTCGACAATTTCGCCGCTCCCGGAAACGGTGTTTCGGCCGCACAGATTTTCTGCGCTTATTGTGGCTATACGGTTCCGTTTGATGAAACCATTCTAAACCCATTTTCGTTTGATGGCTTTTTGTCCGGCGTTCCAGGCGCTGGTTCGGTTCCACCGACAATCCTCAACGCGAGTTTTGCGGATGCATTTCGTGAGTTGAACAATCCAACCAATCTCAATGATCCCAATCGGACGGGTGGTAATACTGCTGGGTTGCTCGCAATTCTTGCAGACCCAAATACGGATCCGTTATTGGGCATTTACACCCCGACATTCAATCCCGGCGGGAGTTTCAGCGTCGATGAGAAAATCTATTCGGCATATTTTAACACCGAATGGGGCGGAGATTTTGGCGGCGATTTGCCGTGGAGCGCCAATATCGGATTCCGTATTGCGTTTACTGATGTCGTCTCCAGGGGAGTTGATCAACCGGTTCTGCAATTCCGCGAAACCCCGGGTGACACCCAATTGGAAGTCATTTTTGGCCCAGCAACCGACATTTCTGTCCCGAATGACTATGTGAATTTCCTGCCTTCGGTCAATGTGAAGGTAGAACCGACAGCGGATACGGTGTTGCGGTTGAGCTATGCGAAAACGGTTACCCGGCCAACATTGACAGCTTTGGGCGTGGCCAACACTTTTGGCGGTCGCTCCAACGCGCCTACCAGCGGCGGCGGCAACCCGTTTTTGCAAGCGTTTGAAGCAGATAATTTTGACATTTCCTTTGAATGGTATTTTGACCAGCTGAGCTATTTCAGCATAGCGGGCTTCCACAAAAATCTAGGAAACTTCATCGAAACAGCGACGTTGCCGGTGGTTAATCCGGTTCTTTTCCCGGCAGGCAATGGCGGGCGCGTGGCGGATGAGATTGTCAATGTGACCTTCCAGGATACCCGTGATCGCAACGGCCAAAGCGGCAGCATTACCGGTGTTGAAATTGCTTTGCAGAAAACAATCACAGGCGGCACGTTTGAAGGTCTTGGTGGTGTGGTCAATTATACATATGTGAACAGCCAAATTGATGATCAATTGGCTGGTGATCCGGGCTTTAATGGATTTACCCCACATACTGTAAACGTGACCGCTTTTTATGAGAGAGGGCCATTTCAGGCGCGTATATCCTATAATTATCGGGATGAATTTTTGTTCCTGGGTCAGTCTTTTTTCAGCGAACCACAAACACGCGAAGCGTTTAGCCAAGTCGACTTTTCATTGGGCTTTGATGTGACAGACAATTTTCAGGTCTTTGCCGAAGGGATTAATATCTTTGAAGAAGATACACGTGATTTCTCTCGCTTCCCGAACCGGTTGCTCAACTATGAGCGTACCGGAGCACGCTATACTTTTGGTGTTCGCGGAAAATTCTAAGCGATAATTGGTTTTAGAGAATAAAGGGGCTGCAATGGCTATTGCGGCCCCTTTTTCTGTGGAGGCGATGGCCAGCATCCTCATTGAATTCCAATGCTTCTCGATCGTCTCGGTCTAAATTTTCCGGAATGAAAAGCAGTCCCATTTTTTGCTCCGAATTGTTTGCTTAAGCAGCGTTCGTTTCTGCCGTTAATTAGGCGAACAGAAGGCAAAACAATGTGTGATTTCATTGATGCTTGGATTTAAGCGAACATATCCCGGATATTGGGGCAATATAGCGGCGATTCTGGTTTCGTCTTCTTTCCTGTTTTTCGGGAGCGTTGTGCTAACAGCGCAAGCTTGGGCAGCCGGACTGATTGTCAATGAAGCTTCCAACGGGACTTCAGGTACCAAAGAATTTTACGAATTTATAGTGGTGGGAGACGCTGCCAGCCCAACGGCTTCTGTCAATTTGGATGGATGGATTCTAGACGATAATAATGGTGAGTGGGAAGGCAGCACTAGCGGTGTTGGTATTGCACCCGGCTATGCGCGGTTCGACGCCAGCAGCGACCTGGCCAATTGCGCGGGTTTATCTGCAATTGCCCCCGGTTCGATCATTGTTGTGTATAATGACAGTGATCCCAACAGTAATTTGCCTGCCGACGATGCAAATGATGCAAATGGTGATGGCGTTTACATATTGCAGGCCCGCGGTTCGTGCATAAAAACATGTGCTGGTCCGCCTTCGACGGCCAGTGCCGCATATTCATCCTGCACCGTTGTAGCGACCCCTTCCTATGCCCCGCTTGCGCTCCGCAATACAGGGGACGTGGCGCAATCTCGGGCCGCAGATGGCAGTCTGTTTCACGGCTTTACCTATGGTGATATAACGACACCCTATCCAACAGGATCGTTTCGCATAGGATCATCCAGTGGTTCGGCAACCAGCTTTGTCTTCGCTTGCGGCAATTGGCAGGACGAAAGCAATTTTTCCCGGGTATCTGCCAGTGTTGATACGCCGGGCGCACCCAATAACGCGGCGAATGTTATTTTCCGCCAAAAAATTTCCGCTGGCCAATTCAATTATCTCGATCCGGCTGATAATGACAATTGTTCGGCGTCGCCTAGTCTCGCAGTCCAGAAATTATCATCCATAGTCAGTGACCCCGTCAATGGTGGAAGCAATCCCAAGGCCATCCCTGGTGCGATTGTGGAATATTGTATTTTAATATCCAATACTGGCTCCGCCACCGCCGATATGGTGACCACAACGGATACCTTGCCCGTCGATATATCCTATGCGGTGGGCACTATGTTATCCGGCCCGGATTGCGAAACCGCGTCTATTCCAGAGGATGATAATGATAGCGGCGCTGATGAAAATGACCCTTGGGGCGCCTCTATAAGCGGATCAACCATCACGATGGTTGTCGCTTCGCTGGCGCCGACCAGTTCCATAGCCCTGACTTTTCAAGTGGCGATTGAATGAACACAGACTTGGCGGATCAGCGGATCGTCATGGCCGATGGCCAATAATCATTTTGAGAATGGGGTGAGGTAGTTATACCGAAGGCTATTGTCTCACATATGTTCAGGAGAACGGCATTGCGAAAGTGGATATTGATCGCCGGCGCATTGATATTTGCAACGCTACCGTTATCGGATGGCCTTGCTCAAATTGCAGAAGAAAAATCCGATCCCAGTCCCGCGCTAGCCGGCTCCTATCGCTTGGTTGGTGCGATGGAAACGGCTTCGCGACTGCTTGTTGAAGTGGATGGGAGCTATAAATGGAATTTGATAGTTGGCGCAGCCGATTTTTATAGTGAAGGGCGATGGACGCAGATTGGCGATGAAATCCGTTTAGGACCACATGAGTTTAGTGCTGACATGCCGGTTTTCCAATTGGGAACCGCTTATGATTGGGGTTTTGATGAACGCGATTCCGCTTATAGAATGACAGAGATCCGGCAAAGAAATCGGGCCAAGTGGCGATGTGGTTTTCTTGAATCAGGTGCGTATTTTTCCTCGCGAGATGATGATGCTTTTCCACATAAACTGCCGCCTCAAAAGCGGTTTGAAGCGGCTAAAAAAATCGAGGCGGAGCGCTTGCTGGCTTATGAAAATGCCATTGCGCGATATTTGAATCGCGATCCTTCGGACAAGAAAGACACGTTGGAAATATCCGCTAGAACCGCAAGACAGAAATGGGAGGATGCGGTGGCTTTTCTTGCGCAAAGCGGGCGAACGGCGAATTTAATTGGTCGCTACAGACCGCCCGCTTTACCCGCGGAATGCCTGTTTCTATCTGACTATGTCCCCAATGGTTCCGCGGGTTTACAATCTCCGCAAGCCAATTGGCAAGACGGTGTGGGCGTCTGGATTAATCGCCGTGATCGCCCAAATGCACGGTTGAATATTGATGCCGATTTTTCGTTTGCAGACGGCAGTAAACTGAGCGCGAATAGTTATGAACTGGGTTTTGCTTTTGCGTCTGGTGGCTCAAAGAGCAAATTACAAAATATCAGTCTCACGCTTCATCACAATGGTGCGAAATATCACTCGACCTTTGATATGGACCCGCAGAAAACAGCAAAAGTCTTTGAAGTGAAACTTGACAATCGGGTTTTCATCGAGCCACCTTTTGAAGAATTGCGCTTGAAAATATCGGGAAATAAGCTCTTGCCGGTTGATGGATCTCGCGGCCATTATATCAAGAATACAGTACAGTAAACAGCATGTTTCCGACGATATATTAAAACCCCATGCCGACCCGGACGTTGAGATGAGGGTCCTTATTTTCACTATTGTCGCGATCACGATTAATCGGCAGTGCGGCTTCTAATTCAAAATCAAAGGGGCCAATAGTACCCCGCAAGCCTGGGCCTGCTGATAATAATGTGCCTTCGCTAAAGTTGCTCCCAAGGTCGTTGACATAGCCCATATCGATAAAGCCATATATCTGTAGTCGTCTCAGCCAAGACGGCCTGGAGCGAAATTTATAGCGAAGTTCTGCTAATCCATAAAAGCCGTCATCGCCGGATAGCTCGCTAAAATCAAAACCACGAACGCGATAGGCTCCGCCAATGCCAAGTTCCTGCGCGGCGAGCAAAGGACGGCTTGCAATTTGGCCGCGCGCCGCAAGATAGATGCTAAGGTCTTTGGTTAATCCGGTCCGGAAATCTGCCCAATATTCTCCCTTAGTGAAAATACCATCACCATCGCTGCGCGATGCAAAGGGATCGCCAAAGCGGGTCGCATCAAAAATATCAAAACCTTGAACAATAGCCGCACCGGCTCGAAATCTTCCGCCGGCAAATGGGATTTCGCCGCGGACGCCAAAGGATAGGGTGACTTCTGTATCTTCGCGGATAAGGGCATTCATATCTTCTCGATCAATCGACAGATAAGCCGCTTCGGTTTCGATCCACAGGCTGCCGGAGCTCGCTCGGACCAAGGGGTAGCTTGCGAACAGCGCCAGATAACGGCTGGTTCCGGATAAATCAGATCCGGCGATATTGCTGCTTGGAGAAGTATCACCAATCGATCCGGCAAGGCCCGCTCGCAGGCCATTTTTGCCAATGGCGGTCTCGTAATATCCGCTGACGGACAGCAGTTCGGAAGGCTCTATCGGATTGGTTCTCACCGCTAGGCCAAGCGCATCAGCGCTATGTATTTTGCCGCGCAGATCGCCAGAAATCCGGGCTCTTACTGGGCCAAAACTATCACTGCCATAATTATCAGCTTGCAGTCTCAGCCGATCACCGCGTTCACGGACTGTAACTTGCAGAATATTTTGCCCGCCTTCTTGCAGGAATTCTGTGGAGCGCACACGGATATTGGGGATATCGCCTGCCAACAATATTTTGCGCTCAATTTCTGATTTGCGGGCAACCTTGCCTTCGAGAGAAGCGAGAGAAGCCTTGAGATATGCGTTGTCAGAGCCAATGATACGCACTTGGTCAATATGACCTTCGATTAGTTTAATCTCCAAAACACCCAATTGCACAGCTTGCTCGGGAATATAGGCTGATGCAAATATCAAACCATTTTCTCTTGCAATATCAGCGATTTGCTGAGTGAGTGAAGCCAGTTCCTCTTCGTCCGCTTCACGCCCAATAAAGGCTTCAACCACCGGTGAAAAGACGTCTGCTTCCAGTGCATCCGATCCAACAACGCCAACCGCACCAATACGAAAATTATCGGAATCGTCAGGGGTCAAAGGCTGATTATTGTTGGTGACAAGATCGGGGGTTTCGACTGCCATGATTTCAATCGGAGTAATTTGCGCGGCTGCTGCATTACCGGCATTATCGGTTGGAAAACCGATCGTCCAAACCTCTTCGTCCAGCGCAGTTAGTCGCCGATCTTGCGCCCATAGCGCTTGCGGCGCTGTGAGAACAAGCAACGATATCGCCGGAGGAAATGCTGATAATTTACGCAACAAAAAGCACCAATGGATTAAATTCTGGGGCCTTGGCTTAGCGGCTTGATATTAAATCTTGGTTATCAGCACTGTGAATTAAAATTCTTTTAACCAGCTCTCTTCTTCATATCTTCAACCCCGTTCCGTTAATCTAGTATGCTAATAAGAGTAGAAAGTAATTTCATGGTACAGCCCATTACTAAATCAGTTGCCATAATCGCGCTTTTGTCCAGCAGTGCGGCTTATGCCGGTGCGCCCGGTTGGCAAGTTTCTGAGATACGCGGAAATGTGACCGTTGCGCGCAATGGAATCATTAAGATTGCGCAGCGCCAGGGAAAATTGCTGCCCGGAGATGTCATCAAAACCGGTCCCAAAGGTCGTGCCATATTGTTGCGCGGTGGAGAGTATTTGGTCGTATCACCATCCAGTCATATTGAAATTGCACAGCCGGAGAAAGCCGGCAAGATAACCCAGATAATTGAGTATCTCGGCAATGTTTTGTTCCGCATCGACAAAAAAGAAACGCCGCATTTTGGTGTCAAAACACCCTATATGGCGGCTGTTGTTAAGGGAACCACGTTCAGTGTTTCGGTGAGCGGCGACGGGACGGCCGTTCAAGTAACCGAAGGCGCGGTTGAAGTGGCAAGTTTGGACGGCGGCGCCACCGAATTGGTCACGCCGGGCGTCATTGGAATGATTAATGCAAGCGATCCGTTTAGCCTTGTTATTTTGGATGGCGAAAAGCGCGTTATTGAATCTCCCAACAAGCCATCGGGCTTCGGCCAGAAGAGCGCTAGCCGTGCGGGTGAAAAATCCCCAGCGCCCCAAGCACAAACAGTCCAATCCTCCGATTTGTCCGGGACGATATCTGTTCCTGTTGGCGAAGAGGGTGTTGAATTGGCAGAATTGACCAACGGGTTGATTAGTGGTGGTGTGAGTTCTGATCGCTTCATTCTTGTTGAGAGCGCCGAAGAATCGGTTGGTACATTCAGCGATGTCGACATTTCGATCGGCAATGAGGCAGGAATGGAAGAGGATGAATCTGACGTAAATGCTGGCACGGGATCTGCCAGTGAAGAAGATTCTGGCGATAACGGACAAGGAGATGAAACTGAGAGCGCGGCTTCTGAGGGCGATGATGACCAGGACAGTGAAAATCTGGTCACAGATGACCCCGGCGATGAAGACCAAGGCGAAGTAGAAAACGGCGAAGTCGACGGTGGTGAACCGGATGACACTGATACCGAAACTTCAGAGGATCCTGTCGAAGAAGATCAGGATGCAGATGGTCAAGCAGAAGAAGATCAAGTCGAGGACGAATCCAGCGACGAAGACCAAGGCGAAGTCGACGGCGGTGAGTCTGACGACACCGATACCGGGACTTCAGGCAATCCTGTTGAAGAAGATCAGGATGCAGAAGATCAAGCGGAGGACGATTCCAGCGACGAAGACCAAGATGAAGCCGAATCCGATGATGGTGATCAAACCGATTCCAATCCGGATCAAGAAGAGTCTGACGATGGCAATAATGGCCATGGCAACGACGCTGATGGCGAGGATGATAGCAATCCCGGAAACGGCAATGGTCGTGGCAATGACGACGATGATGATGATGATGACGATGGCAATAATGGCCATGGCAACGACGCTGATGGCGAAGATGATAGCAATCCCGGAAATGGCAATGGTCATGGCAATGATGCGGATGGCGATGATGACGATAATCCCGGTAGGGGTTTCGGCAACGGTCGTGGTAATGACGATGATGCCGATGAGGACGACGATGAAGAGTTCAGTAGCGGCAGAAATAGTTCTTCCGGCCGCGGAAAAGGCCACGAAAAAGGTCATGATGACTAGACAGATTTGTTCTGCGCGAATTAACTGAAAATAGAGGCCATTGCGCTAATATCTCCTCAGGTAAGTTTTGGAGATAAATTGACCAACGCCTTTGCTTCTTTTGGTGCCAAAACATCGCGGCGATTTTTGCTGGCTTGGACGGCGGCATTGTTCTGCGCGATATCCTTGCCGCTCGCCGGTATTGGCGGAGAAGTGGAACGGCAATTTCAAAATTTTCGGGCCGATCTGTTGGAAAAACCCGCGACGGGTGAAATAGCCATTGTCGAAATTGATGCAAAATCTATCCAGGCCCTCGATCGATGGCCATGGCCGCGCGACTATTATGCTGATTTGATTGACAAATTATCAGCAAATGAAGCGACGGTGATTGCTTTCGATATTGATTTTTCTTCGCATTCAACCATTGAGCAGGATGATCTTTTTGCATCTGCGTTGGAGCGGTCTGCGGCTACCATAATTTTGCCGACATTCAAGCAAGAGGGCATTTCTGCCAACGGCAAATTTGTAGAAAGTCTGCCGCTGGATCTTTTTCGTGACCATGTTTTTCTAGCGTCGGTTAATGTGCACCCGGACAAAAACGGTCAACTCAATGATTATAGCTATGGTACGGTGACGGAAAGCACCGTGCGGCCGTCTCTGGCCAGCATGCTTTCGGAAACCGCCGGACATATTGATCAGAAATTTCCCATTGACCAATCAATCGATCCCCAAACGATACCACGACATAGTTTTGTAGATATATTGCAGTCAGACAAATCACTTGCGGGTATCAAGGGCAAAAAAATATTAGTGGGTGCGACGGCGATTGAATTGGGAGATCGCTATCCTATTAGCCGCCACGGGATGTTGCCTGGCGTGGTTATTCAAGCAATGGCGGCGGAAACGCTTCTGCAAGGCACGAATATGTCCAATTTGGGCTATCTGCCGTCATTGATATTCGCTGCGATGGGCTTGCTCATTTGGTTTTTGCGCAACAGGGATGGTGAAAAGCCAGCCGCGCCTTTTGCCGTGGCAATAGGTCTTTTCCTGTTTGCAGCGATTCTGATGGTGGAATATACCGGCCAACTGACGTTCACAAATGTGCCGGCATTGTTCTTTCTAGCTGTTTTCTTGATCTTGGAAAAATTCCTGAAAACAAATTTTGCATTAAACCGCAGTCGATTTTCCAATTCTGAAAGCGGCTTGCCGAATGAGCAAGCCATGCTGCAATTTCTCACGGGCCGCCGTGGCGGCACCATTGTCGTCGCTCGCCTCTCTGATTTTCGCGAATTGTTGGTCGTCACCAGCAAGGAAATGCGCGGCAATTTGTTTAGGAACCTCGCAGATCGGTTGAAATATTTGGCGGTAAACGAACGGATTTTTCATCTCGATACGGATCTTGTTGGGTGGGTTATCAAGACGGATTATGCGCATGATATTGGGGCCCATTTCGACACTGCGGTCGCTCTTTGCCATTCTCCGGTACTCGCTGGCGAAACAAAAATTAAGCTTAATGCCTTTTTTGGTGTCAGTGAAGAATCGATCGACCAAGCCAAAGTCGCTGCCGAGCAAGCGATGCTTTCCAATAAGCGCTGGGCGCTGCACGACAATGATATTGCTGATGCAATTGGGCAAAAGCAAAATTTGCTAGTGGAACTGGATCAAGCGATCGAGAAAAACCAAATTTGGGCGGTGTATCAACCGAAATGGAATTTACGGGCAGATCGTCTGGATGGCGCAGAAGCATTGGTGCGGTGGGAGCATCCTGAACGGGGCTTGATCAGCCCGGAAATATTTATTCCCATGCTTGAGAAAGCTGGCCGTATCGATCGCTTGACTCTTCATGTATTGCGAAGCGCGCTCGCGGATTTAGCGCGATGGGAGAGCCAGCAATCAGGGCTCAGTTGCTCCGTCAATATCTCAGCACAGTTGCTGGGTGATAGCGAATTTATTGACAAAGCAATAGCAATGGTGCGCCGCGCTGAACTGGCGAAAAACCAAGTAGTTTTTGAAGTGACGGAAACCGCTGCGTTGGCGGATTTGGAATTAACGATCTTGGCGCTGAAGAGAATTCGCGCCGCGGGCATTAGTATTTCGATTGATGATTACGGCACCGGGCAATCGACCATGAGCTATTTGCAAAGATTGCCTATAGATGAAATTAAAATTGATCAAAGCTTTGTCAAAACCATGATTGGCGATGACGTCAATAAAGTGATGGTGAAATCCACGATTGAGTTAGCCAAAGCCTTGAAGTTGAAAGTGGTTGCAGAAGGTATTGAGGATCAATCCTGCATGGATATGTTGCGCCAGTTTGGATGCGATATTGGTCAGGGATGGCATATTTCAAAACCGGTTTCTTCTGAGGCTTTTCAGGCCGCTTGGTTTCCATCAGAAGCCACCGATAAGACCGCTAGCAGCTGACCGTTATCAGACCGGTTCAGCGCTATCCTAATCTATCCATGTTTGCGATGGGAACGAAAATGATCGCGATAATCGAAGCTGGAATTGAGGAATAGCTCAATATCCGGGGCGGAAAGTGGATGGGAGAAGAGATAGCCTTGATAAGCGCTGCATCCAATTTGGTTCATCGCCTGCAAGGCCAATTCGTCTTCAATACCTTCAGCGACGGTGCTCAGTTCCAAATTTTTCGCTAGCCCGACAATGGCTTCGACAATTTTTTTGCTGCGGTCATTGCCACAAATTTTTTGGACATAGGATTTGTCCAATTTGAGGCCGGTTATTGGCAAATGATCGAGATGGGTGATGGAAGAAAACCCGGTACCAAAATCGTCTAACAGGATTTCAATCCCCAAACTTCTTATGGCACGCAAGCTCTCGAGCAGGGCCTGATTATCGACATTGAGAATGGAATTTTCTGTAATTTCCAAACAGAGATGTTTGGGTTGCACTATTTCTGTGGTGGAGCGGGCCAGAAGATCAGCAAGAAAAGACTGATTTAGCAAATCGCTGGCTTCAACATTAATGTTCACCGGGCAAATGGAAATTCCTTTTTCGTGCCATTCGACCATATGTTCGGTCACTGTTTTGAGCATATATCTGCTCAAAGCCAGACTGACATCCTTATCCCCAAAAACTTTTTGGAAGTCATTGGGCATGAGCAGCCCGCGTTCAGGATGTTCCCATCGCGCAAGCGCTTCCAAGCTGTGGATTTCTTGTGTTTTAATGTCGATTATCGGTTGAAAATAGGGTTTGATTTGGCTTTCTGAAATGGCGGTTTGAATATCTTTGAACAGGCTCAACCCGCTTTGATATTCGATTCCCAATTGGCGATCGTAGAAATCAATGCGGCCAGCATTGTCGGACTTTGAACGCAGCAAGGCCAGGTCGGCACATTTCAGTAAATCCTTGTAGGAATCGGCATCCGATGGATATTGGGCAGCGCCAACGCTGAAACCAATTTCCAAATCTTGGTTGCCCACTTGAATCTCGAACAATTTATCGTTGATCAAACGCCGGAGTATCGGGTTGGTTAGCTTTTGATCCATCGGATGGTTGATCATGATGGCAAATTCGTCTCCGCCTAGGCGCGAGACGACAATATCTTCACCGAGCAGGGTTTTCATAAAACCAGCAAAGGCGATTAACACCGCATCGCCAACATCATGGCCATATATGTCATTTACCAACTTAAACTTGTCGATATCACACATGAGCAACCAAAATGGGCGAACATCCTTGTTTTGCATTTTTTGCTCAACGGTTTTCCGAAACCGATCGCGATTGGGCAGGGACGTCAAGGAATCATGGACGGCCCTGAACTCTGCGGCAACGCGCGCCGCGCTGAGTTCCTTCCTTTTTTTCCGCAATTCCGTAATATCTATGCCCATGCCGGCAATCGCTATATCACCGATGGGGTGATGGGTTGTCCGGCATAGTCTATTGTTGCTCGCGTGGATGAGCGTGGGCTCTTTTTGCTCAAAACCGGCAAAAACTTCGTTCAAGTTACTGGCCAAATCAGCATCGGATATGCCTGGCGCCAACGCTTTGATCTGCTTAGCCGTCGCTTCTTTCATCGGCATGCCTTGATCGACCGCCTCAAATGTGACTGGCCAATAGGATCGAGCGGCCGCATTGGCGTAAATGGGAATTTTATTCTCGCCATATAAGGTGACGGGAGATTCCGCGAGATCCAGCGCGACACCCAAGAGGCGCAATTCTTCAATCGTCAAATCTTGGCTGGTCCGATAGGGCTTAGCTTTGCAAGCGGACGCCAGAAATTTTTGCGGAATGATGGGCGTTTTATTGCGGTCGTTTCGACCGATAAAGGCTTGCATCGCATTGCGCGCAATCGAGATGAATGAACGGCTCATTTGAGAAGAGATACTAACCCAAGAGCATTAATAAATGTTGAGTTTCCGGCTGTAAACATGGTTCGGCTCTTGGTCTCGGCGAACAAGTTGAAACACGGCCTTGTCACCGACTTGGCGGCCATGATTGTTCCACAAAATTCAGGGATATTGCTGCGGGTGTTGTTTGGGATATAGATGGCTTTCTTAATCGTCATTCGCTTGGGCGTAGTGATTAGCCAGCCAACCGGTTATTTGCGGAACCGGGACGCGTTGATGAAACTTAATGCCAATTTCGGGGCCTTTTTGCCATCGCACCGTGCCATCCAATTCCCCCAATTCTGGAACCGATAGAGTCAAGTTATTCCCTATTTCACAGGAATAACCGGCGTGGACGCACATGCCGCCTGGCGAAATATCGCGTATTTCAGCCCGCAACAATGTTGATCCGATCCGTATCAATATTGATTGCGATAATTGCACGCGTGGCAATCGTGAGGGGCGCATTTTATTGTGAACCGTCAAATTGGCGAGCAATTCAGCAACGTTGATGTCATGGAGAAATTGCATCCCGACCAACGATCCTTTGCGCCAGCGAATATGGCTCGCGAGCTCAACATCTTCGGTAAGGGCGACTTTTGCCGTTCCGTCCAATTGAAACTGGGGGCTGATTTCAACCATGACTCCGCTGTTGGAAATATTTTTTATAAATCCCCAACCTTCGGCGCTACCGGATTGAATTTTAGCGAGGCGGAAGATCGATATTTGCCTATCGCTCTTGCGCCGATCCCGAGTAAAATTTTCACTCTTATGTTCAGATGTTACCAGCATGAACTAGGTAACGGTTAGTCCAAGATATAATTAAGCTGGATTCATGGTTTTTTTTGGATGGCGCAAAGAAGGTTGTCCTGTGCCGGCTGATGCGCCGATATTCGCGATCTCACTAGGGCGAAGCTCGAGAGGAAAGTAAATCCACTAAGTCACTGTTAAATAAACATATAATCAAATAGCAGCGTGATTATACAGCCCGCTTTCGCGCCTGCCGATAGGTGCCCAATAGGCGGACTGAATTGCAGTGAAATTCGAGCTCCTCAAGCGCTCGATCGACGGCAGCATCGCCGGGAATCCCTTCAATATCCGCATAGAATTTTGATGCGGAAAAACTGCTGCCTTCCTGATAGCTTTCCAGCTTGGTCATATTTACACCATTGGTCGCAAATCCGCCCATGGCTTTGTAAAGAGCTGCTGGAATATTTTTCACCTCAAAGATGAAAGTCGTCATGAGGCGGCTATCTTCGCCCGCTTTTGGTTCGGGAATATTGGCTTCGGATGCCAGCAAAACAAACCGGGTCATGTTATGCGCCTCGTCTTCAATCGCATTGGCAATTGGCTCAAGGCCATAAATTTCTGCGGCCAGAGGCGGCGCAATGGCAGCGGCATTGGGGTCATTATCCTGCGCCACATAAGCGGCTGCCGCAGCAGTGTCCGCATAAGCGACGGGAATAATGTCATGATTGCGCAAATAATGCCGGCATTGGCCAAGCGCTTGGGGATGACTCATGGCGGTTTTGATCTTCGCATCGGCCGATTGGGCCATCAGGCAATGGCGTATCGGCATGAAATGCTCAGCGACAATATAGAGCCCCGATTCGGGTAACAAAAAATGAATATCGGCAACCCGGCCGTGCAGACTATTCTCGATGGGAATAATGGCGCTGCCCGCGGTGCCTTGCTTGACCGCATCGAGAGCATCTTCAAAGGAAAAGCAAGGTAACGCTAAGCAATCGGGCGCATATTCCAATGCCGCGAGATGGGAATTTGCCCCCGGAGCGCCTTGAAAGGCGATGGTTTGATCAGGAGACTCAGCGGCGGTTTCTGCCATTTTCTCAACCAAACCCAAAGCATTTTGGGGGAAGCTATTCATGATATTACCTATCCCTATTCTGTCTGTCGATCTTGCGCCCGGTTTGTACGGCTAGCGATTGCCGGACAAAAGGCCACCGCGCAAGACCTGATCGCAAATCATCCTTCTTACGTAACAAAATTAGCTGCATGAGATGCAATTGAGGTCTTGCTTTGAATCGGCGCTGTTATTAGAGAAAGCCCAAAGTTTCGACAGGCCAAGCCTGTCCGCAATGCAGGGATTTGAGACGAGATGGATAATAACAACACCATTGCTGGTTGGGTACTGGCCGGCGGAATCGCCGCGCTCGGCTTTTCAATCCTCAGCGGAAAATATTTCCACGCTGATAAAAACGAACGACCAGAAACCCTCGGTTTCGTTATCGAAGGCGTTGAAGCGGAAGCCGGCGCTAAAGAAGAAGTCCCGATGAGCATGATGTTGGCCAAAGCGGATATCGCTAAGGGTGAGGCTGTTTTCAAAAAATGTGTTGCTTGTCATACGATTAATCAAGGCGGCGCCAATGGGATCGGCCCGAATCTATACGATACACTAGACAAGCCGCACGGCCATGTCGCGGGCTTTGCTTATAGCGATGGGTTGTCGTCGATCCAAGGCAATTGGAATTTCGACAATATGAACGCGTGGCTCATTTCTCCGCGCAAATATGCACCGGGCACAAAAATGACTTTTGCTGGCTTGGGCAAACCTGAAGATCGCGCAAATGTTATCGCCTATATGAACGCGCAAGGTTCCAATTTGCCATATCCTGAAGCTCCGGCTCCGGAAGCTGAAGCGCCAGAGGGAGAAGAGGCGGTGGAAGAAGCAGCTGAAGATGCCGCTGCAGACGCCGTAGCAGAAGAAACCGCTGCTGCTGATGAAGCCGCCGCAGAAGAATAAGAATTTAGTCTTTAGCCACAATCGAGATCGTAAAAGTCCTGAATAATTGTCCAGGCTTCATCGGCTGTTTCGACAAATTGGAACAGATCGAGATCTTTGGCGCTGATCGTTCCTTCTTCGGCCAAGGCTTCGAAGTTAATCACCCGATTCCAGAAATCTTTGCCGAACAAGATGATCGGTAAAGGCTCCATCTTGCCGGTTTGAATGAGGGTGAGCAGCTCAAAAAATTCGTCAAATGTCCCAAAGCCGCCGGGGAAGACGGCAACCGCCCGCGCGCGCAGGAGAAAGTGCATCTTGCGCAGCGCAAAATAATGAAATTGAAAGCTTAATGACGGCGTCACATATTCATTGGGAGCCTGTTCATGAGGCAGCACAATGTTGAGGCCGATCGATTCTTTCCCAACATCTTGCGCGCCCCGATTGGCTGCTTCCATGATCGATGGACCACCACCAGAGCACACGACAAAATCACGCTTGCCATTTTCTTCGATTCCGCAATTGCTGGCAACTTGGGCGAGTTTGCGAGCCTCCTCGTAATATTTGGCTTTTTCTTTCAATCGGTTCGCAGTTTTGAGCGATGCTTCATCGGTCGCCGCTTCGATTAATGCATCGGCTTTGCTTGGTTCGGGTATCCGCGCGGACCCATACATGACCAATGTTGAACCAATTTGCGCCTCATCAAGCAGCATTTCCGGTTTTAACAGCTCTAGCTGAAAGCGGACAGGCCGCAATTCTTCGCGCAACAGAAAGTCATTGTCCTGAAAAGCCAATGTATAGGCCGGATCTTCTGTTTGCGGTGTGCTCAGCGCTTGTTTTTTGGTGAAATCTACTTCTTGTTTGGCACGATAGAAGCGGCGATCATGTAAATCTTTATTGGTCATAGCCACCCTCTAGAGCATAGCTAAGCGTCTTGCCAATGAACTTAATGGTTGTTGGGCAATAATCGCTCAACGGCAATATCCATTTCCGCCCATATCAAAATGAAAATGGTCCCGGTGCGCGGCGTTAAAGTCCGGGCTGAGCACGGTTCCGAAACGGCGACAGGCGCTTTTGTGGATTGCCCTCAGAAATTGCCGCTCCCGGCGATTCCCGTTCCAGTCTTTGGTCAATGTAATGCGCCGGCCATCTGCAAGGACGAATCCGGAAATGTCGATAGCATTGGCTCGGCCATGTTCCGAGAGGCGGTTTGATCCCGCCACGCGCCGGCAGCTATAGCTTCCCATGGTTTCGATTCTGACCAATTCGCTCCCTAAATATTGCCGGGCAGCACGGCGCACTGCAAATTCTGTCCAAGCGGCAAATTTATTGGCAAGCTGACAGCGAATGGGACCCAGATTTGAGATATCGGTATAGCGACCGACATCGATCATAGTGATGGCGTCAATCTGGCTGCAACCTCCGGCAAAATTTTTATTGGGCAGGGGGGAAAAGCGAACACCGGCTTTGCGCAGTTCCCCATAGCATTGTTTGGCCGAAGGGCTGGGATCGATATCAATCCTTCCACTATCTGGTCGTTTGCTGTCTGGAATACCGCAAGCCGTGACTGCAAAAGATAATAGCGCCAAACCGAGGATATTGCGCATCGGAACGATGGACTGGGCAGATTTTTTCATAATATTCGTTTGACTATATCGTCCTGAATCTTCGATGAAGCTTATGACATATAACCGGTTTTGTACCGAAGAGACAATTTTTTGCGACTAACTGAGTCAGTATCCGGCGGAAATTTTCTGAGCCACCAATCGCAAGAATTTGTTCGCCGGTTGCAATTTTGCGTCTTGACTTGCTGCGCTGCAACAACCATTGCGGCGACGGGCCACGCGGTCCCAACGCCGCGCGAGCTCTCTGTAAGGAGAAGCATACATGACTGATACGATGTTACCGCAACCCGAGTTGCGTCCAAATTGCCCGAATTTTTCTTCGGGCCCAACCGCCAAATTTCCTGGCTGGTCTCTCGATAAAATTAATATTGTGGCCATGGGCCGCTCTCACCGCTCTGCAACTGGCAAGGGACGGCTGAAATATGCCATTGATCTTAGCCGCGAGCTGCTTGGTATTCCTGACGATTATCTTATCGGCATTGTTCCTGCATCTGATACGGGTGCAGTTGAACTGGCAATGTGGAACATGCTGGGCGCCCGCCCGGTCACGGTCGCGGCTTGGGAAAGCTTCGGCAATGTCTGGATTCAGGATGCCGTAAAGCAGCTAAAGCCAGCAAATCTCTCCGTTCTCGAGGCTGATTATGGCGAAATTCCAGATCTTACGCAGATCGACAAGGGGGATGATATTGTCTTTACTTGGAATGGCACAACATCCGGCGCAAAAATTCCCAATACCGACTGGATTGCCGACGACCGGGATGGCGTGACGATCAACGATGCCACCAGCGCTGTATTCGCCCAGCCAATGGATTGGGCAAAGCTCGATGCAACCACCTATAGTTGGCAAAAAGTCATGGGGTCAGAAGCTGGGCATGGCATGTTGATCCTCAGCCCACGGGCCGTAGAACGCATTGAGAGCTATAATCCAAACTGGCCATTGCCAAAGATTTTCCGCGTAAAAAAAGGCGATAAGCTTAACCGCGCTATTTTTGACGGGGCTACGATCAACACACCTTCATTGCTGGCGACGGAAGATTATATCGCGTCGCTGGAATGGGCTAAATCAATTGGCGGTTTGTCTGAATTGCATGCGCGGGCAGACCGCAATGCGAAGATTGTTCATGATTGGATTGAAGCAACGCCTTGGCTTCGCAATATGGTAAGCGATCCGGCCAAATGGACCAATACGGGCATCTGCATGATGTTTCAGGGCGATTGGTATGAAGGTCTGTCTGACGAAGACAAAGCTTCGGTGCCTAAAAAGGTCGCGGCTTTGCTCGACAAAATGGACATTGCCTATGATTTTAATGGCTATCGCGACGCGCCGCCTTCGCTGCGCATTTGGTGCGGTTCGACAGTTGAAGAAGAAGACCTGCGTCGCCTGTTGCCATGGATTGAATGGGCCTTTGCACAGGTGAAAGCCGAGATTTAATTATCCGTCCGCTGGATGATCACCGGGATATTTGCGCGCAAAATTGCTGAAGCCGCTTGTCCCGAGATATTTCTTGGACGTCGAGTTATAGAAAGTTTTTCTTATGCCAAAAGTACTGATTTCTGACAAAATGGACCCTAAAGCTGCTGAATTATTCCGGGAGCGCGGAGTAGAGGTGGACGAGATTACCGGACAGACACCGGAAGAGTTGCTCAAAATAATTGGTGATTATGATGGTCTTGCAATCCGGTCGTCGACTAAGGTCACGCCCGAAATTTTGGCCGCAGCAACCAACTTGAAAGTGGTGGGCCGCGCTGGAATTGGCGTTGATAATGTGGATATCCCTGCTGCATCTGCCAAAGGCGTGGTGGTCATGAACACGCCCTTTGGCAACAGTATCACTACTGCGGAACATGCGATCGCGATGATGTTTGCGCTGGCCCGCCAACTGCCATCGGCTGACGCGTCGACCCAAGCAGGCAAATGGGAAAAGTCCAAATTTATGGGCGTCGAGCTGACCAGTAAAACGCTGGGATTGATCGGAGCGGGCAATATCGGTTCGATTGTCGCCGAACGGGCCATTGGTCTGCGGATGAAGGTAGTCGCCTATGACCCCTTTTTAACCGCCGAGCGTGCTGTGGAAATTGGCATTGAAAAAGTGACATTGGATGAGCTGCTGGAGCGCGCTGATTTTATCACCATGCACACGCCTTTAACGGATCAGACGCGCAATATTCTTTCTGCTGAAGCCATTGCCAAAACAAAACCGGGTGTCAGGATTATCAACTGTGCGCGCGGCGGGCTGATTGATGAAGCGGCCTTGAAAATGGCTCTGGAATCTGGCCATGTCGCTGGCGCAGCGTTGGATGTTTATGCCCAGGAACCTGCTAAGGAGAATGAACTTTTTGGCACGCCCAACTTAATTTGTACCCCGCATTTGGGCGCCTCAACCAGCGAAGCACAGGTTAATGTTGCCATTCAGGTGGCAGAGCAAATGGCCGACTATCTGGTCAATGGCGGTGTCACAAACGCGCTCAACATGCCTAGCCTATCGGCTGAGCAAGCGCCGAAACTCAAGCCTTATATGGCCTTGGCGACCCAATTGGGGTCGCTGGTTGGGCAATTGGCAGGCGATGAAGTCAAAGGCGTGTCAGTGGAAGTGGAAGGCGCCGCAGCAGATTTGGATCCCAAGCCGATTACAGCAGCGGTCCTTGCTGGCTTGATGCGCGCGTATAGCGATACGGTGAATATGGTGAATGCACCTTATTTGGCAAAAGAACGCGGCCTCGATGTTCGTGAAGTTCGCCATGAACGAGAAGGCGATTATCACACTTTGGTTCGTGTTTCCGTGGCGACCAACGAAGGGGAAAAATCGGTTGCCGGGACGTTGTTCGGTTCATCCGGGCCACGATTGGTCGAAATGTTCGGAATTAAAGTGGAGGCCGATCTGGAAGGCGACATGCTATATGTAGTGAACCAAGATCAACCCGGCTTTATTGGCCGCGTCGGTTCGACCTTAGGCGAAGCTGGCGTGAATATTGGCACATTCCATCTGGGGCGCCGGTCGGACGCTCCGGGCGGGGAAGCGGTATTATTATTGTCGATCGATTCGCCGGTTGAGGAGCCTGTCTTGTGGGCTGTGTGTAAATTGGAAGGGGTGAAAACGGTCAAAGCCCTGCGCTTCTAAGCGGGAGGGCAAAAAACCGCTGGCCTCAGCGCGCGCTTAGGCTATGGAGGCGAAAGTCTATGCAAAAGCTGTCTAACTTGCTGCCCGAAGGCTTTCACGATTCCTTGCCTCCTCATGCTGAGGCCGGTTCTCGACTCGAACGCGATGTTCTCGATACTTTGGCTAGCCACGGCTATGCACGCGTATCGCCGCCATTGGTTGAATATGAAGATGTCCTCTCGGGACGGATGACCGGGTCGTCCAAGCGTGATTTGATGCGTTTTGTAGACCCTATTTCGCAGCGCACATTGGCGCTCCGCCCGGACGTAACCATGCAAATTGGCCGGATTGCTGCCACCAGCTTGTCCGAGGCGGCGCGGCCTTTGCGATTGAGCTATTCCGGGCAGGTTCTTAAGCTGCGCTCAGGCCAATTGCGTCCGGAGCGCAGCCGCCTGCAAATTGGTGCAGAGCTGATCGGGACCGATAGCGTGGCTGCGGCAAGCGAGATTGTCGCCGTGGCCATTGAGGCTTTGGGGCGGGCCGGTTTGACTGGCATTACGGTTGATTTCACGATGCCGGATCTGGTCGACGTGCTGTCCGCCGGTCCTTTGCCGCTCAGCCCTGCGCAAGCCAATGAAGTCCGCAGCGAGCTGGATATGAAAGATGCTGGCGGCCTTTCTGAATTGGGTGCTAACGGATATTTGCCGTTAATCGAGGCCACCGGACCATTTGATACCGCCATGGAGAAAATGCGCGCCTTTGAATGTGACGATCTTTTAACATCGCGCCTCGATGGCATTGCGGCCATTGCTGATAATATCAAAGACCAGGCGATGCTGACTCTCGACCCGACAGAACGCCATGGGTTCGAATATCAAAACTGGTTTGGCTTTACGTTGTTCGCAGAAGGCTTTGTTGGCGCCATGGGGCGTGGCGGTAGTTATGAAATTGCAACCGCAGACGGCGCGGTTGAAAATGCTGTAGGTTTTTCCCTTTATCCTAGCCCTTTGGTCGATGCCGGGTTTAGCGCTAAGACCAAAGACAGTCTGTTCTTGCCGATCGGACATGATGTGAGCGTGGCGCAAGCCTTGCGGGGACAAGGATGGCGCACCGTTGCAGCATTATCCGACAGCGATGATGCCGCAACTTTGGGGTGTACTCACTATCTCAACGGTAAACAGCCGGTAGCAATTTAACAGGAAGACGGGCGAATATGGCGAATGTAACCGTGATCGGTGCTCAATGGGGTGATGAAGGCAAAGGCAAAATTGTCGATTGGTTGTCTGAACGCGCGGATGTCGTGGTTCGTTTTCAAGGCGGTCATAATGCGGGCCATACATTGGTTGTCGATGGAGAAGTGTACAAGCTCTCTCTCTTGCCTTCCGGGATTGTCCGCGGTGCCTTGTCGATCATTGGCAATGGCGTGGTCTTGGATCCTTGGCATTTGCGCGATGAAATTGAAAAGCTCAGCAATCAGGGTGTGGAAATCAACGCCGATAATTTTGGTATTGCAGAAAATTGTCCGCTGATATTGCCTATTCACCGCGATCTGGATGCGATGCGCGAAGATGCTAGCGGCAAAGGCAAAATCGGGACGACCCGGCGCGGAATTGGACCTGCCTATGAAGATAAAGTGGGGCGCCGGTCTATCCGGGTCTGCGATCTGGCTTATCTAGACGATCTGGGGCCACAATTGGACAGATTATGCGCGCATCATGATGCGTTGCGCGCAGGATTTGGAGAAGACCCAATTGATCGCGACCGGCTATTGGCAGACTTGCGGGAAATTGCCGATAGTGTTCTGCAATATGCACAACCGGTTTGGAAACGTCTCAACGAGGCGCGCAAGCGCGGGGATCGGATCTTGTTTGAAGGCGCACAAGGCGTGTTGCTCGACGTTGATCACGGCACCTATCCATTTGTCACCAGTTCCAATACAATTTCCGGAACAGCTGCGGCGGGTTCCGGGGTCGGGCCTTCGGGCACTGGCTATGTTTTGGGTATAGTCAAAGCCTATACGACACGCGTCGGATCCGGCCCCTTTCCGACCGAACTCAACGATGATATCGGCCAACGTCTTGGGGAACGCGGTCATGAATTTGGCACGGTTACCGGACGTCAAAGACGCTGTGGTTGGTTTGATGCGGTATTGGTACGTCAGGCACTCGCTGTATCTGGCGTTGCTGGCATTGCATTGACCAAACTGGACGTTCTCGATGGCTTTGAAGAGCTAAAAATTTGCGTCGGATATGATTTGAATGGCGTGACCTATGACTATCTGCCACCTCATCATCAAGATCAAGAAGCGGTGAAGCCCATATTCGAAACCATGCCCGGTTGGAGTGAGTCCACCGCTGGCGCCCGTAGCTGGGCAGAATTGCCCGCGCAGGCCATTAAATATATCAAGCGGGTGGAAGAATTGATCCAATGTCCGGTCGCGTTGGTGTCCACTTCACCCGAGCGCGAAGACACGATTTTGGTCACGGATCCTTTTGCAGACTAAGCTTCTCTTGCTTGCGCCGCTCTTGGCAATTGCGGGATGCGGATCAGACGCGCCTGTCCAAGGATCGGAAACGATCGTGGCATCTGCCCCGCTTCCCGACATTCCTGCAGGCGTTAAAGCGGATCATATCGTTGTCGATAAAAGTGATCGCACGTTGATCCTTTATCAAGACGATACCGAAATTGCGCGCTATGATCAGATCCGCTTCGGTAATGCACCATTGGGCCATAAACGCTTTGAAGGTGATGAAAAAACCCCGGAGGGGACCTATCGCATCAATGGACGCAATCCGGGGAGCCGTTTTCATCTCAGTTTGCGAATTTCCTATCCCAATGCTGTGGATCGCGCTTTTGCGCAAGCCCGCGGCAAATCTCCCGGCGGGGATATTTTTATCCATGGGCAACCCAATGGATATCAAGGCGCGCCGATTGCTTCGGATTGGACTGATGGATGCATCGCCCTGAGCAATGCGGAAATAAAACAAATCTGGGAGGTTGTGCCCGACGGCACATCCATCACGATACAGCCCTAGACATCATCCGCTGAAATCATTTCTTCACGGTCAATTTCATTGGTCATTACCGCAACGGTTGTGGCAATGGCGGCATCTCCGGATACGTTGGTCGTTGTCCGCATCATATCCATAATCCGATCCACTCCGGCGACAAAGGCGATGGTTTCCAACGGGACGCCCACACTGCCGAATACCAGTGCCATCATGATCAAGCCCGCTCCTGGAATACCGGCCGCTCCAATAGCGCCCAATGTCGACGTAATGGCGATGAGCACATAATCGCCAAAGCTCAAATCAACGCCGAAAATTTGCGCGCCGAACAAGGTTGCTAAGCCCAGATACATTGCCGTGCCGTTCATGTTTATCGTTGCGCCCAGCGACACGACGAAACTTGCAACAGAATTGCTGACGCCCAGATTGCGTTCAACACAGCGCAAGGTCACGGGGAGTGTTGCATTGGAAGAAGCGGTGGAATAGCTAACCGCAATTGCATCGATAATACCGCGGAAAAAATCAATCACCGGCAATTTGGCGACAAATTTTATCAGCGATGAATACATGACGCCGATGATCAGCAAGCAGCCCAGATAATTGAGGCCAACCAATTGTGCGAGCGAGATAAGCGCATCGGGTCCTAGTGTACCAGCGACCCAAGCCATAAGCGCGAAGACGCCAAAAGGGGTCAGTTCCATGACGATCATTGTCACTTTTTGCATAACAATCGCACCGCTATCGAATATTTTCGCCAGTGGTTTGCCGTCTTCCTTGGCCATTAAAATTCCAATACCGATCAGCAACGCGAAGACGATTAGCGGGAGAACACGGACATCGGCCATGACTTGGACCGGACTATCCGGGACAATAGACAGGATCATGTCGACCGCAGTGGTATCATTGGGCGCAGGTGTTTCCCCTTTCTGAATGGCGCTGGTATCGACGCCTTTCCCGGGTTGGAAAAATGTTCCGAGTGCAAGGCCGAGCCAGGCTGCAATCTGACCGGTAATCACGAACAAAATCATCGCTCGCCCGCCGACACTGCCGAGTTTTCGAAGATCGCCTAAAGCCGCAACGCCTGCGACCAACGAGAAGAAGATCAAGGGAACGACGAGCATTTTGATGGCTTTGATGAAAAAGTCGCCGATCCATTTGATCGATTCCGCATCGGGACCCCATAGCAGTCCGGTCAGTACGCCCAAAATGAGCGCAGCGATTACGCGCTGCCAAAGCGGTATTTTGAACCAGAAGGACAGCATGTAACGAACCCCTTTATTGATTATTTTCAACCTATCGTTGCAAGCGGATTACAGCAAGTCATTAGCGCTTCACATTGTAAAGCTGATTGCCAGACAGGTGGCCAGTCCGACACCAAAGGTGAGTGGAATACCCGCCTTGAAAAAGTCGGTGAACCGATAATTACCAGCAGCATAAACCAAAGTATTGGTTTGATAGCCAATGGGCGTCGCAAAACTGGCCGAGGCCGCAAACATTACGGCAATAACCAATGGTCTGGGATCGACGCCCAGATCCTGTCCCAAGGCGATGACAATTGGCGTGATGATGATGGCAACGGCATTATTGGTAACAATTTCGGTCATGATCACTGACAAAATATAGATGGAAAACACCAAGGCCCATGGCGGCATGGATTGCAATACGGGCGTCAATTGACTGACGATAAGGTCGACGCTGCCGGCTTGTTGCAAGCCCAAACCGACCGCTAACATGCCGAATATCAGAACCAGAACATTGCCATCCATCGATCCCCAGGCTTCTTCCGCGTCAATACAGCGGGCCAGCAAAATTGCACCCACCGCGAGAATGGCTGCCACCGCCAAGGGCACAATATTGAGAGCCGCCAGGACAACCACAGCCACCAAAGCCCCAATGGCTATCGGAGCCCGGTCGCGGCGGAAGGCCCGAATTTTCGTTTCACCGACGCCGAATAAATTGGGATTTTCGTACATTCGCTGAATATCTTTGCTCGACCCGGTGACTAGCAAGCGGTCAGCAGCATGGATCCGCGCGTTGGTTAGATCGGATCGCGGCAAATTGCGATAGCGGGTCATGCCCAGAATACGGACGTTTAGCTGCCCGAGAAAGGGAATATCGAAGAGCCTGTTGCCGATGCTCGGGTGGCCCGGCGCAACCGTTGCTTCGACAAGTTCTTCACCCAATGGACCGACATCGCCAGACCGTACGATACCGATTTTGAAGTCTTCCGAAGAGCGCAAGGAAATTAATTCCGCTAGGTCTAACCGCACGACAATGCGATCACCCGCGCGCAATTCATGATGTTCCAGATCATGGCGAATATAACTGCTCAGCCGTTTTACTGCGGATACTTTTACACTGGTGCGGCGGATTATCGGAACTTCGGACAATATTTTCCCAATGGCCGAAGAGCGTGTTCTCACGGTTAATTCGGTAAGAAAATCACTTTCATCGCTGCTGGTAAATTCGCCGCCCACTTGCCCGGAAGGCAGCAACCAACTGCTGAACAACACCATCATGATGGTTCCAGCGACAGCAGCCACTAGCCCATAAGGTGTAATATCAAATATTCCAAAACCGGGCATGCCAGTATCGCGGGCAACGGAATCCACAATCAAGTTGGTCGATGTGCCGATCAATGTGGTGGTGCCGCCCAATATACAGACAAAACTAAGCGGAATGAGGAGCTTTTTGGACGAGATACCTGTGGCGCCAGATAGGCGAATGATGATGGGAATCAGCACCAATACAACCGGGGTATTGTTCATAAAGGCCGAAGCAACAAAAGCGCCAAGGAACATCTCGACAACGGCCAATTTCGGTCGTTTTTTCGCGCGCTCGATGATGATTCCTGCAATCGCATCAATGGTTCCGGTGCGTAGTAAGGCGCCCGATAAGATGAACATCGCGGCAATTGTTATCGGAGCTGTGTTTGAAAATACCGAGAAAAGTCCGTCAGAATCAATAATGCCGAGAAACAGGAACATGCAGGCGCCTAAAACCGCAACAACCGCCGCTGGAAACCGCTCCATGATAAAGCCGGCAAAAAGAAAACCCAAAATAACAAGGCCGATAATCGCCTTATGCGCCTGAATATAGTCGTCAATGACGTGAAGAACGAGATCAATCATCTAAACTAATCTCATCCACATTGGGCCCGATGCAGCAATTTCTGATCGGCCAATACTAAAGCCATCATGGCTTCGACAACCGGCACTCCTCTGATGCCGACGCACGGATCGTGGCGGCCTTTGGTCACGATCTGTGTCGCGTCACCGTCTCGCGTAATCGTATCGACCGGAGTCAAGATAGAGCTGGTGGGTTTAAAAGCTACGCGGCACAAAAGCGGTTGGCCAGTGGTTATACCGCCGGCGGTGCCGCCGCTGTGATTGGCCATAAATTCTGGACCATCTGCGCCGGGACGCATCGCATCGGCATTTTCTTCACCGCGCAAACGAGCAGCAGCAAAACCATCACCAATTTCAACGCCTTTGGTCGCGTTAATTGTCATCATGGCAGCAGCGAGTTCGCTATCCATTTTCGCATAAACAGGAGCGCCCCAACCAGCGGGGACGCCGGTCGCTTCGCAGGCGATGATTGCGCCGAGACTGCTGCCCGCTTTGCGCGCCGCATCGACCAGCTCTTCCCAGCGTTTAGCGGCCACCGGATCAGGACAGAAAAAGGGATTTTTGTCTATTTCTTCGGGATTAAAATTGGCCATATCAATGGCATCACCGCCAATTTCAGACACCCATGCTCGGATTGATATTTCGGGAATAACCAGCCGCGCAACCGCGCCAGCTGCGACCCGTGCAGCGGTTTCGCGGGCGCTGGAACGGCCGCCACCGCGATAATCGCGAAAACCATATTTGGCGTCATAGGCATAGTCGGCATGGCCGGGACGATAAGCCTTGGCCACTTCGCTATAATCTTTCGAACGCTGGTCGACATTTTCGATCATCAGCGAAATGGGCGTACCCGTGGTTTTGCCTTCAAATAGACCGGAAAGGATTTTTACTTGATCCGGTTCTTGGCGTTGGGTCGTGAATTTGGATTGGCCCGGTCGGCGTGCATCCAAAAAGGGCTGGATATCGGTTTCACTAAGATCCAATCCTGGCGGACAGCCATCGACCATTGCGCCAAGCGCGGGACCATGGCTTTCCCCCCAAGTCGAAAAGCGAAAAACGCGGCCAAAACTGTTAAAACTCATATGCCCTCATCACGTGGCCGTTCCTCTATTACAGGCGGCCGAAGGCCGATGCATATTCTGCTCGCCCTGACTGCGGCTTTTGAACGTTCGCGTCAAGCCAGAGCGCTTGAAAATACTGGCCGGCAAATGGCGATGCAAAAGGTTCCGCATCTTTAGCGGAAAAACCAAAGCGGGAATAATATTGCGGAGAGCCCAATAATATAATGAGCTGCCAATGATTTTCCGTGGCCCATTGAATGGCAAAATTCACCATCTGGGACCCAATGCCGTGGCCTTGCAGTTCCGGTTCAACCGCAACTGGCCCAAGACCAAGCGCCTTTATCGGGTTGCCATTGCCGACAACATCCATCGGACTGAGGGCAATATGACTGACTATACCGGTTTCATTCTGGCCAATATGCGAGAAATAAAGATCCCCATCATCGCGCAACATATCGATCAACCGAGCCTCTGCGTCCGTTTCAAATGCCGCTTTGGTTACAGCAAAAATGGCGGCCTGATCGGCGGGTTTCTCGTCACGAAATTCCATCAGTCGAGAGCGATATCCGGCGCGTCTTCCTGTTTCATACCGATGGTATGATAGCCTGCGTCAACATGATGGGTTTCGCCGCTGACCCCGGAAGACAGATCGGAAAGAAAATAAAGCGCAGAAGAACCCACGTCATCAATGGTAACGTTGCGCCGGAGCGGTGCATTATATTCGTTCCATTTTAGAATATACCGGAAATCCCCAATTCCTGATGCCGCGAGAGTTTTAATCGGCCCAGCGGAAATAGCGTTCACTCTGATGCCTTGCGGCCCAACATCATTGGCGAGATATTTAACTGATGTTTCCAAAGCCGCCTTTGCAACGCCCATCACATTATAGTGCGGGATGACTTTTTCGGCACCATAATAGGATAAGGTGAGCATCGAACCGCCCTGACTCATCATCGCAGCCGCCCGTTTTGCAACGGCGGTAAAACTATAGACGCTGATGTTCATCGTCATCAGAAAATCTTCAAGCGTGACATCGAAATATTGACCGCGCAGGGCTTCTTTGTTGGTAAATCCAATGGCATGCACCACAAAATCAATGGTCGGCCATTTCTCCGCCAATTGAGCGAATGTTTGATCGAGTTGATCCATATCGGAAACATCGCAATCCAACAGAAAGTCACAGCCCAATTCTTCGGCCAGCGGCTTGACTCGCTTGGCCATTACTTCGCCTTGATAGCTTATTGCCAGTTCAGCGCCAGCTTCAGACAATTTTTTCGCAATACCCCAAGCGAGTGACTTATTATTTGCGAGACCCATGATCAGGCCGCGTTTGCCTTTCATCAGTTCATTCATTGCCTGTCCTTTTTAGCATAAAATTTGACTCTCAATAGCGACGGTGACCGAGATATTCCAGAAAATCATCGCTGTGCTATTGTACTTCCGGCGCTTTATGCTGCGGTCGGTCGGCAAGAGCGGCGTTTAACTCGGAACCAATCACCATTCCCAGCCCAATGAGATAGAAAAATATCAATGTGATCATCACGCCGGCCAGACTGCCATAAGTGAGTTGATAATTGGCAGCATATTTCAAAAATAGCGGCAGCAGCCCGGTTATCAATAGCCACCAACCGCTGATGAATACGGCGCCGGGCCATTTGGGATAAGCGCGTGGCCGATATTGGCGGGGTGTCAGCAGGCGAAAAAGAAGATAGAGAGTGATGAATAAAATCAGGAAGGGAAGGGCGCTGGATAGCGAGAACCAGGCCGTGCTTTCTTCCAGCTTGGGAAAGAATTCCCCCAGAAATTCACTAATTCCAGCCAGTAAAAATTGTGCGCTTAGCGCGAGCATAGCAAAAAATACCGACAATATTATCAGCCCAATAGAGGTGAGCCGATATTCCCAAAAAGCCCGTTGTGCTGTGACCCCATAGGCCCGGTGCAATATTTCGCGAATGGTTTCGATCAGACTGGCAGTCGTCCAAAGTCCAACCCCAGCGCTGAACCACAATAATGGCCCAGTGCGGGCGCCCATAGCATCACTGATCGGATCATGGAGCGCACTGGCAACCGATGGAGGAACCGTGCTGAGAAACGCTTCGACAAAATCGGTGCCAATTGCCGTTTGGCCAATGCTGCCGGCAATGGCTGCGGCAACTATAAAAAAGGAAAAGACCGCCAAAAGGGCCAAATAGGCAAAATTTCCGGCAAAGGTAAAACCATCGGTATAAACGCCGACGGCGGTGCGCTGGAAAACCGAGATAATCTGCCGGGGCAAAGGACCGTCGGATAAGGCATTGGCCGCTCGGCTGCTTTTTTGTCCCGGACGCGTCGGCGCCTCATGCCGCGCTTCAGGGGACAGAGGCGAGGAGTCAGACATGCGTGGCAGGGATCAATTCATACCCCCATATGCTCGCGGGGATTTTCTTCATTTTCCCAATTTTTCACAAATTCGGCAAGCTTTGGATCATCCTCTGGAACGCTAATCATAAGCGTAACCAGATGATCGCCGCGTCCTCCCGACTTTTTATGAAAACCGCGATTTTTCAGCCGCAAGGTCTTTCCGGAATCAGATCCAGCCGGAATGGATAGCATGACCGGACCGTCGACAGTCGGGACTTTTATCTTTGCCCCTTCAACCGCTTCTTTCAGCGTGATCGGCAGTTCGAGCGTCACATTGTCACCGTCGCGCTCATAAAAGGGGTGGGCGTTGATATAAATGGTCACAATAGCATCGCCATTGCCGCCGGGGCCTTGGCGGCCTTTTCCAGCGAGCCGCATCTGCGTGCCTTCTTCGACACCTTTGGGTAGGCTTAGATCAATGGTTTTACCGTCTTCCAGCGTGATTCTTTGCTTGTCGAGCGTCGCCGCGGCGATAAATTCAACTTTCAAGCGATAAGAAATATTGGCGCCTTTGGGAGGCGGGGGGCTGGGTTGACGAGAACCAAACGGCCCGGAACTGCGACCACCACCGCCGAAAAGACCGTCAAAAATATCACCAAAATCTGATCCGCCACTGCCGAAATCAAACTGCTGACCGCCTGCTCTGCGCGAATATCCTCCGCCTTGGCCGCCACCAAAGCCATAGCCAGCGGGATTGCCATCGGCATCAATCTCGCCTCGGTCAAATTGCGCCCGCTTGTCTTTGTCGAGTAACAAATCATAAGCTTTTGTGACGTCGGAAAAGCGTTCGGTTGCCTTGGGATTATCTTTGTTGCGGTCGGGATGCAGTTCCTTGGCAAGCTTGCGATAGGCGCTCTTGATCTCCTTTTCGCTGGCGCCTTTTTCGACGCCCAATGCCTGATACGGATCTGCCATTACTCTACCTTTTCAATTCCTTATCTCTAATAAGATTGGAATCATTTCCCGCGAATTCAATATGGTGTTTTATTGAGGTACTACGGCTTCCGCAACTTTATTATGTCGTGTCATCCGCAGCAACAGATAAAGCACTAAGCCTAAAGGCCCTAGCATCAAGGTAAAAAACAAGATCGGGACCTGCAGCCACCGTGCAAATCCATGTTTGTCGGCATTGCGCGCGATCCAGATTCCGACAAAAAGATCGAACGCAAGATAATGTATCCATCCAACCGTCGCGCCGCCATCGCTGGACAAGAGCGCTTGCACACCAGCTAAGGAGGTAAAATCAGCACCGCCACTCGCTCCGCCGCTGATCATCCCGGTCATTAGCGGAATTATGATGGCGGCATAGGCCAAAGCCAATAGTCCAACGCCGCCGTAAAATACCATTTTGATGACGATATCATTCGGCCAATAGTGCCGGGGTGCAAAGGCCAAGACCAGCCACATGATCAAGGCCCAATTGTTGCAGATCGTAAAAATTAAATCCCAATTCATGCTCTTTCCCCCGGCTGTTAGTCGCCGGTTAGCAGGAAATGACGCGCGGCGCCATTGGCGGGCCTTTGGGACATCCAACTTCTTCATTCCGCCGATCCTTTGCCGAACCGATTGGAAGTATCCCCAAATTGGTTAAAACCGGGCTTTCTCCGTGAAAGCGCAGCCGCTAGTGATGCGGTCAAACAAACCGTGATAAATTTTCGAGCCCTACTTAATCAAAGCGCAACACAACCGTAGCTGATATCTCAAGGGAGATTGAATCTGATGCCTATTACTGCAGTATTGCCATTATCATTCGCCATGATCTTTTCCGCCAATGCCGTGGAAAATGAAAGCAATAAATTGCATTCGGCATCCCCTACAAGCGACAATATTGTCTATGTGCAATGTACGGAAGTGAAGCTGGAATATAAATCCGGTGGCACGATGCGGGAGACCCAAAGCCAAAATTGCGCAACCGCGGCGCGGACCATTATCTTCTAGTCTTTCTCTCAACCGGCGGAATAGGACATTGCTGTTTGGCGTTGGTTGACCGTAACGGTACAGACAGCTGCTTGCCGCGGTCATCGCGCTTGCTCCTTCCATCCAATTATCCCATGATAATCGCTCTTTCCTGGCTGCAAACAGACTGATAGAGCTGCGTTATGAAATCCGATCCATTTGTCCTTTTCGAAAGCTGGTTTACTGAAGCGCGCGACAGTGAACGCAATGACAGCAATGCGATGACTATCGCAACCGTCGATGCAAGCGGGCAACCGGCGGCGCGGATGGTGCTGCTCAAAGGACATGATCAGGACGGGTTCGTATTTTATACGAACCAGCAAAGCCGCAAGGCGAAGGATATTGAATCCAATCCCAAAGCAGCCATCTTGTTTCATTGGAAAAGTCTCAGGCGACAAATCCGCATTGAAGGCAGCTTGTCTCCCGTTTCAGATGTCACAGCAGATGCGTATTTTGCCTCTCGAGGTCGGGATTCGCAATTGGGAGCATGGGCCTCGGATCAATCTCGCCCGTTGGACAGCCGCGCGACATTTGAAGCGCGGTTTGAAGACGTCCGTGCGCGCTTTGATGGCCGAGAGGTTACACGTCCGCCCCATTGGTCAGGCTATTGTTTGGCCCCCCAACGATTTGAATTTTGGCAAGACCGCGAACATCGCCTGCATGAGCGGAGACTATTTGTAATAAACGGCAATGATTGGACGGAAGGAATGCTGTATCCATGACACAAAATAACCAAACCCTCCCCTATTTTCACGTGGATGCTTTTGCACAACGAGCCTTTACCGGCAATCAAGCCGCGGTCATGCCTCTAGAAAATTGGTTGGACGATGCCGTGTTGCAAGCCATTGGTGAAGAAAATAACTTTGCTGAGACTGCTTTTTATCTGCCCGATGAAACCGGAGAGGCTGATTATGAGCTCCGTTGGTTTACTCCCACAGTCGAAATTGCCCTATGTGGCCACGCGACATTGGCGAGCGGCCATATTCTGATGACGCAAGGTCCCGATCTGGAAAAAGTGACCTTCCGCACGCGCAATGCCGGAATTCTGACAATGACTCGAGATGGTGATGGTTATGCATTGGAACTGCCTGCCTATGCGCCGGCTCCAAAGTCGCTGACTGACATTTGCGATCTGTTGGGCGGCAGTCCCATAGATACGCAATTTCATGAAGGGCGTTATAATGTAATTCGCTATGAAACGGCGGATGAGGTTTTGGCGCTTTCCCCTGATCTCAAAAGCCTGTCAGCTTTGGGCAACGAGCAATTTATTTGCACGGCCCCTGGAAAAGATACCGATGTTCTTAGCCGCGTATTTGTCCCTGGAGCGGGTGTCGATGAAGATAGCGTAACAGGCTCTGCCCATGCCGTCTTGACTCCCTATTGGGCTGGCGTGCTGGGACGAGACAGTTTTACTGCGTTTCAAGCCAGCGTTCGCGGTGGATATGTGAACTGCCGTCTCGCGGGTGATAAAGCATGGTTGGGCGGAAAATGCGTAACTGTGGTTGAAGGTATTTTCCGCTTTTAAATGCCGTGAAGGATCAGCGAAGCTATTCCGCAATCGTCACCGCGACGAATTTTGCCAATCTTCCTTATTTCGCGAGGGGAAAGGCTGCGACAATTTTTCCGATTTGATCGCTCATCGGCCGATTGACATCATCTTGAGTTTTGCCAAGACGAACCACCGTCAACTTTTGTTCCGGTGATACGACAATTTGCTGTCCCAAATGTCCCAGGGCGGCGAATACCGTGTCCGGTGCCATATCGGGAAATAAAATTTGGTTGAAACCTTCTGGGCGCTTCTTGTTGAGCCAGATATGTCCGCCATAAGACGGATCATTGGCGGAAGAGGTGCGCATGAATTTTACCCAACTAACAGGCAGATGCTGGGCTCCTTTGCGGGCGCCATTATTCCTCAAAAATTCACCAAATTTGGCATAATCGCGAGCAGTGGATTGTATGATGCTGCCGCCCAGAAACGTACCGTTGGCGTCAAATTCAAAATAGGTGCTATCCATACCGAGGGGCTCGAGCAATCGACCGCGAATGAATCGCATAGCGGTGTTCCGTCGTGTTTCCGGATCTTCGCTTTTGGTCAATGTCCGGGTGATTATATCCGCCAATATTATGCTGGTGGCGGTGCTATATTCGAATTTGGCACCAGGTTCCGCTTCCATCGGCCGCGCTTCGGCATAGCCCGCCATATCGCTAGCGCCGTCGAGGAAGAGCATTTGCTGCGTATCCGCCTCATATATAGTCTTGCCATTTTCTTCGGCCACTTCCGTGTGGTCTAAGCCCGATGACATATGGATAAGCTGGCGCAATGTAATATCGCCGCGCGGATCGCCCGGTCGCTGCCAAGCTGGCACGGGGGCAGGGTCATCCAAGACTAGCCGCCCATCTGCAACGAGAAATCCAATCAGCGCACCGGTAATCGATTTCGCCATAGACCAACTGATGAAGCGAGTGTCTTCGTCATAGCCTTCACCATATTTCTCCGCGACTATTTCACCGCGATGCATGATCAGCAGGGCGCGGGTTTCGGCCATGGCGGGGTCTTCGAACAAAGGCGAGATGACCCGATCGAGGCGGGCTTTATCTATCGGGCTGGAATCCGATATATAGGCGAGTTGTTCAGCAGACTTGGCAGGCGGAGTGACTGGTGCATCCGTGTCGCTACAATTGGCAAGTGCGAGAATGAGGGATGGAACCAGAATGAATTTAATCTTGTGCATTGTCATCGGTTGCACCAATAGATGCCCATATGGCAACTGAAAACAGCAATTCTCACTCCGGGTCAAAACTACCCAGCAAGAAAGGGCGCATCGGCTTGATGATCTTGCTGCTTTTTGTTCTGATATTGGCGGCGGTCTTTGCCTATAATTACGCCTTTATAAAGGGCCAGTTGGGCGTCGGCACTGCTTATGGCGCACGCGTGGCCTGTTCTTGCCATTATATCGGCGGTCGCGATCTGCAGGATTGTGAAAAAGATTTTGAACCCGGCATGGAAGTCATCGGCCTGTCTCTCAATGACGATAAGAAACGTGTGACCGCATCGGCTCTTCTGCTAGCCTCTGCGACAGCCGAATTTCGGGAAGGTTGGGGATGTGTAATGCTAACCGAAGCAGAAGCTGATCGATGAAAGCCTAAACAGCGGCTGCGGCTAGCCATTGTTGGGACACGGCGCCGGTTTTATCAATCCACCCGCCGCCAAGAACCCGGTCTTTATGATAGAAGACGGCTGCTTGGCCTGGCGATACACCAAATTCCGGATTGTGAAAGCGCAATGTATCACCTTCGAGCCTCGCATGGGTGGGTTTCGCCATCGAGCGGACCTTCACTTGCATCGGCCCCTCAAAATCTCCCCCAATCCAGTTAATGTCGCGCAGCGTGGCGGATGCGACCGCTAAGGCTTGTTTTGGCCCGACAAATACTCGTTTGGTTTCGGGTTCGAGGCGAATAACATAAAGCGGTTCGGCTTGACCGCCAATTTCCAATCCTTTGCGTTGTCCAACTGTATAGTGGATTAAACCCTTGTGGCGGCCCATAACCGTGCCATCAATATGAACAATCTCGCCATCATCATCCGCTTCGGGGCGTAATTTGCGCACGACCTTGGCGTAGTCACCATCCGGCACAAAGCAGATATCCTGACTATCCGGCTTAAAGGCAACCGATAAGCCCATATCTTTGGCAATCTCGCGCACCTGGTCTTTCGGCATGTCACCCAGAGGGAACCGCAAATAGTTCAGCTGATCTTGAGTGGTTGCGAATAGAAAATAGCTTTGATCACGCGCCGGATCCATTGCGCGGTGCAATTCTGAGCCCTGTTCACCGATGACCCGGCGAACATAGTGACCGGTAGCGAGACAATCCGCGCCCAGTTCGCGCGAGAGGTTCAACAAATCTGTAAATTTCACGCCCATATTGCATTGCACGCATGGGATAGGCGTACGGCCGGCCATATATTCATCGGCAAAAACATCCATGACCGACTCTTGAAAACGGCTGGCATGGTCGAACACATAATGTGCAATACCCAGTTTCTCGGCAACCTGACGGGCATCGCGGATATCTTGACCCGCGCAACAACTACCTGCTCTGCCGACCGCTTCGCCATGATCGTAAAGTTGCAGGGTTATGCCAATAGTCTCTGCACCCGTCCGTGCTGCCAGAGCGGCAACCACGCTGGAGTCGACTCCACCGGACATTGCCACGACAATACGTTTGCCGGTCAAATCGTCTCCGAGCTGAAATTGATTATTGATTCGATCTGTCATCATTCCTTGTCCCTTAACGATGAACCGTTCACAGCGCCAGTATTGCGCGAACGACAGCAGAATATCCGGGCTCAAATATCGTTTTGGTTCATATTGGGACGAAATGGGGAATTGGAAGGAAGAATTGCTTAACTAGTCCTAAGAGCCGATGAACGCGACCTTTACGTAAGTTTATACCTTCGCTGTTAGACAGCTGTTTATGGAAATGAACTTCCCTCATAAGAGCGTGGCTGAGACCAGCGCCGAATCGAATGCAAAAGCAGACAACGCGCATGAAGCGTTGATTGCGCATGCGGTGGCGCGTCAGGCTCAATCTCCTTCTGCCCGTGCATTTTTAGCACGGCAGACAGGCAAGGCTGCCAACAAAGCAGTGGTTGCCAGAGGATTGATGGAAGATCGGATCAAGTATTTTGCAGGAGAGCTTCCATCAAGAAGCGCTTTTGCAAAACGCGCGCGCATTTTTGACAAAGGTCATTTTCGGCCGGATCTTTTGCGTGATAAATCATCAGATAAGAGCGCGGGATAGTAAATATGAACGCGTTATTTACCTTGGTGATTTAATAGTTTGAAAAACTCTATGTCTAAAGATGTAAAAATATTGAGATTTAGAGGAAAAGCCGAAAGGCGTATTTGAGGGTAGTATGATCGAGAACCAAACAATTAAACCAGCACAAGTCGTCGGCCCATTAGGCGAGCCTTTGACTGTGGCCGATTTGCCAGCGCCAGGGACAACCCGTTGGGTCGTTCGGCGCAAAGCGGAAGTCGTAGCTGCCGTAAATGGTGGGCTTTTGACGGTGGATGAAGTTTGTGACCGGTATAGTTTGTCGTTGGAAGAATTTGCTTCTTGGCAACGCGCGGTTGATCGTTCTGGTATGCCTGGCTTGCGGGTCACGCGAATCCAACATTATCGCGATTTATATGAGCGCCAGCAGAAATATTGATCGCTCGATGCGCCGTTCGGCGCTGCAATTTGCGACTTAAGTATGAATATTAATGGTTTATGGGCTGCGGGATTGCGATTCCGAAGCCCATTTTTTTTGCATCAAAGACTATTTTCTGGTTTTGAGCCGCCAAATGTATAAGAATGCAGGCTCGGCCTCGAGGGATGGGGCGAAACAGATCAGGAGGAAGTTATGATCAATTTTATCATCGCATTGGTTATGGGCGGGGTTATCGGATGGCTGGCCAGTATGGTCATGGGGCGTGATGCGTCCATGGGGATATTCTGGAATGTCGTCGTTGGCTGTGTCGGATCCATGCTGGGCGGTTGGCTGTTCAGTTTTTTCACCGGCGGTACGTCTAATTTACGGGAAGCACCATTTAGTCCGATGACATTGCTTGTGGCTTTTGGTGGAGCGATTGTTCTGCTGGGAGTTGTCAACTTAATCAAGCGCGGCAAAATCCGTTAATATCAGACGTAATTTCGATTGAATTTAGCGGAAAGGTCGGCCCAATCGGGTCGACCTTTTCCGTGTCTAAATAGCGGTGATCGCTGAAAATATCTGCGTTAAGCATTAACTATTTTTCGGATGTCACGGTTCGGGCTTGTCGTAACTGATTTATTGATATAATACACCAAATATGAAAATTGCAGAATTCTCCTACTAATTGCATGAATCTTTTTGTATATGGCGACGTTGAACTACTATGAAAATTGATCTTAAGAGTGTGCCCTATGAACTTTGAGTCGAAAATCCCGCGCGAAGACCTGGATGTCTCGTCCATGGGTGACGAGGCTGAATCCCGTCGGAACAAACGGCGTTTCTTGATAGTCACATTGGTGACGATTGCTGTGATTACGGCGATTGTCGCCTATCAGCTCATGTCTGGCGGCGGATCAGGTGTGGCTGGCAGCGAAGACGGGCAGGCTCCGGTGGTCACCGTGGTTGTTCCGAGCAAGCAAGATGTTGTCCGCACGATCAATGCCACTGGCACATTGGCAGCGCGTCGCGAGATTCCCGTCGGTGTCGTGGGTGAAGGTGGCCGGGTCACCAATGTCTTCGTCGATGCGGGAGATTGGGTGAAGCCGGGACAGATTATGGCCAGCATTGACCGGTCGGTTCAAAATCAACAGGCTGCGCGACTGGAAGCAACGGTTGCTTCTCGCCGGGCTGATCTGAATTTGGCGCAGGCCAATCTTGATCGATCTGCGCGTTTGATCGATCGGGGGTTTATATCGAAAGCCGATATCGACCGGCTGACCGCGACCCGCGATTCGAGTGCGGCGCAATTGCGCGTTGCCCAGGCACAATTGTCGGAAACCCGGGCTCGCAACAAATTTCTGAATATTGTTGCGCCAAAAGGCGGTCTGGTGCTCGAGCGTAGCGTAGAAGTTGGCCAGACGGTCAGCACCGGCAGCGGAACGTTGTTTCGGCTAGCGCAAAATGGCGAAATGGAATTGCAAGCCCAGTTGAGCGAAAGTGATCTGGCGAATGTTTCTGTCGGGGTCAGCACAGATGTTGTCCCGGTTGGTACAAGCAAGGTTCTAACCGGCCAAATCTGGCAAATTTCTCCGATGATTGATGCGCAATCGCGACAAGGCGTAGCGAAAATTGCGCTGAATTTTGACGATGCCTTGCGCCCCGGTGGGTTTGCTAGCGCAAAGATTCAAAGCGGATCTTCTCAGGCTGCCGTCCTCCCCGAATCTGCCGTCCATGATGATGATAAGGGCAATTATGTCTATATTGTCGACAAGGATAATAAGATTAAACGCCGCGGCATTGAAACCGCTGGGGTCAGCTCGGCAGGCGTTACTGTGGCGTCCGGACTGGCAGGCAATGAACGGGTTGTTTTGCGCGCTGGCGGGTTTTTAAACCCGGGTGAGACCGTGCGGGCGGTTGAAGAAGGCAAAGATAGCTGATCCATGCCGCGCCCATTGCCTTTTTGCTTAAACCGGAACGACGGATAGAAAGATTATGAATTTCCGCAATATCTCTGCCTGGTCCATCCGCAATCCGGTGATTCCGATTGTGATTTTTGTTGGCATGATGCTGGCCGGTATGGTTAGCTTCCAGCTTATTGATGTTCAAAATGATCCGGATATTGAATTTCCGGTTGTGGTTGTCCAAATTTCGCAGCCTGGTGCAGCGCCAACGGAAATTGAAACCCAGATCACCCAACGCGTGGAATCCGCCGTGCAAGGACTGGATGGCGTCGATAGTATTAGCTCGACCACGCGCGAAGGTCGCAGTGTGACAGTGGTTCAGTTTGATATTGGGGAAAATATTGATCAAGCGGTCAATGACGTCAAAAATGCGGTCGATCAGGAACGCGGTAATTTACCGGATGGCATACTTGAACCGCTGATCACCAAGGAATCCACTTCTGGCAATCCTATCGCTTATTTTGCGGTGGGCGCCGATGATATGACGATGGAGCAGCTGAGCTGGTTTGTCGATGATACTGTGGCCAAGTCGCTGTTGACGATTAATGGCATAGGAACGGTGGAACGGGGCGGTGGTGTCGACCGTGAAATTCGGGTTGTTCTGATTCCCGAACGGATCCAGGCACTCGGCGTTACTGCGGCGCAAATTAACAATTCTTTGCGGCAGCTCAATCTCAACGCGGCAGGCGGACAAACGGAAATAGCCGGCTCACGCCAATCGGTCCGTGTTCTCGGTAACGCCAAAACAGCTTTTGATCTGTCACAAACCAAAATTGCTACAGGCGATGGCCGGTCGGTTAAATTGGCCGATATTGCTGAAGTATCGGATAGCTTTAGTGAGTTGAGCCGGATCGCCCGTGTGAAGGGCAAGCAAGTGGTGACCTTCAGTCTGTCACGGGCCAAAGGGGCTTCAGACGTTACTGTCTATGATGACGCCGTTGAAAAGATGGACCAGATTGAAGCGGAAAATCCGGGTGTTTCCTTCACTCAGCTGTTCACCAGCGTGGGCTTTACCAAGGCACAATATAAGAGTTCAATGGCAGCGATGATCGAAGGCGCGGTGCTGGCCATCATTGTTGTCTTCTTGTTCCTTCGGGATTGGCGCGCAACCTTTATTTCTGCCATTGCTATCCCATTATCCGCGATTCCAACCTTCTGGTTTCTCGACATGATTGGCTTCAGCCTCAATCAGATGAGCTTGATGGCCTTGGGGCTTGTTGCCGGGGTCTTGGTCGATGATGCGATTGTGGAGATTGAAAATATCGTCCGCCATATGCGCATGGGCAAATCCGCCTATCAAGCTTCAATTGATGCGGCTGATGAAATTGGTCTGGCCGTTGTTGCCACCACTTTTTCGATTGTGGCGGTCTTTTTACCGGTCGCATTAATGCCCGGTATTGCGGGACAATATTTCAAGGTTTTCGGATTTACCGTCGTCATTGCGGTGCTGATGAGCTTGGCGGTTGCGCGGATGATAACGCCGATGATTGCCGCCTATTTTCTTAAAGCCAAAGGGGAGGCTGATCATGCTAGCGGCCCCTGGATTGAACAATATGTCGATATTCTAACCTGGACATTGGGCCGCGGTAAGTCGACGGAAATCAAAGCGCGTGGCGGCATCTTCAACCGCATCATCGCCAAATTTTTTGATCACCGTGTGATTGTTATGGGGTTGGGACTGCTCACCTTCGTTGTGACCATCGTCATGTTCATCGTCATTCCCAAAGAATTTTTCCCAACCGGTAATGAAGATTTTAGCCGCGTCAACATTGAGATGGTGCCGGGTACGACGCTCGAACAAACTGCTGATGTCTCAGAAAAAGTTGCTAAAATCATTGAAGCACAACCGGAAACGCAAACTGCTTTGGAAAGTATACGCGAGGGCAACGGAAGGATATTCATCACTTTGAAAGCCGATCGTGATCGCAAAAGTTCAGACTATGAAGAAGATCTGACGCCGCAATTGCAGGCTATTCCCGATGCGCGCGTATCCTTTTTGAATAATAATGGGCCAGGCGGCAGCGGAACCGGACGAGACTTTTCGATCATGTTATCGGGCTCGGATCCTGCCTTGTTGGAATCTACCGCCGCGACTTTGGTGGAGCAAATGAAAGGACTGAAATCTATTGTTGGACCGCGGGTGAATGCGGACTTGCAGCGTCCTGAAATATTGATCACGCCGCGCTCCGATCTGGCATCGCAATTGGGCGTTTCAACCGCTGCGCTGAGCCAAACTATTCGTATTGCGACTTTGGGTGAGATTGACCAGAATAGCGCCAAATTCTCGTTGTCTGATCGCCAAGTTCCGATCCGGGTTGTGTTACCGCGTAAATCTCGCCGGGATTATTCGACGATTGAAAACCTGCCGGTTCCCATTGCGGGCGGGGGATCCGTCCCGCTCAGCCGGGTGGCCGATATTAGTTTCGGGTCCGGGCCGACGACAATTCAGCGCTATAATCAGAAGCGGCGGATTTTTGTCGGTGCTGATCTAGCGCCCGGCGTCGTCAAAGGCACGGCGCAAGCGCAAATTGACAAGTTGCCGATAATGGCAGAATTACCGACCGGTGTTTCGAATGCGCCGTTCGGTGCGGATGAATGGCAACAAGAAATGCAGACCAATTTCGGTATCGCTCTGGTTGCGGGAACCTTACTGGTCTTTGCGGTGCTAGTGCTCCTCTACGGCCGGGTGATGTCACCTCTCGTCAATATGGGATCCTTGCTATTGGCGCCCTTGGGCGGCTTGATTGCTCTGGTGATGGTCGGGCAGGCCTTGTCGCTTCCGGTGTTTATCGGGATATTGCTGCTCTTCGGCATTGTCGCGAAAAACTCGATATTGTTGATCGACTTTGCTCTTGAACAAATAGAAATGGGGCAACGGAAACGAGACGCGATTATTGAAGCAGGCCGTAAACGGGCGCAACCCATTGTCATGACCACGGTTGCGATGACCGCCGGGATGATCCCAACGGCGATTTCCTTGTCAGGAGATTCCTCTTGGCGCGCGCCGATGGGCACGGTAGTGATTGGCGGATTGATACTCTCAACCGTACTGACCTTGTTGATTGTCCCGGCTGGTTTCAGTCTCGCTAGCGGCATTGAAAAACGTCTCGGTTCGCTATTCCGCAAGCATTTGCTTGTCGATAACGGGGAGGGCCCGGAAAATCCTTCTGATGCAGAGGTCCAACCAGCCGAGTGAAGCCGCTTTCTTCTACATTGGTGCCAACATCGAGTAGCGCCCCTTCGGATCACCCTTCTGTTCAGGGAACAGCCTTGAACAATGCCGGCCGCGATATGAAAATTATCGCAACCGGATTGCTCGTTTTGATGGCGATCGTTTATTTCACCTCAAAATCGTTTGAAGAGGTCCATCCCGCGCTCGGCTTTGTCCGCGCCTTTGCCGAAGCCGCAATGGTGGGAGGGCTTGCCGACTGGTTTGCGGTAACGGCATTGTTCCGCCATCCCATGGGGCTTCCAATACCGCATACGGCGATCATACCGCGCAACAAGGATCGCATTGGCGATACGCTTGCCAATTTCCTCAAGAATAATTTTCTGGTTTCCCGCATCGTGGCGCAGCGCATGCACGGCGTAGACCTAGCCGGAGGCGTCGGCCGTTTTCTCAAGTCCCCGAGCGGAGGACAAGGCCGATTGCGGATGGGGGCATCCCGGCTTATCGGCGATATTATCGGTTCGCTCGATCAGGATCGATTGGGGAAAATGTTCAAAGGCGCCGTAAAGTCGCAAGCCAAAGAATTGGATCTGGCCACGCCCATGGGACAGATATTGGAATCAGTCATGGCGGAGAACCGCCACGGACCGCTTATCGATTCGACAATAAAATGGGCCTATCGCACGCTTGATGCGAATGAATATGTCATTCGGGCGATTGTCCACGACCGCGCGAATACCGTCATGCGGTGGACCGGTTTGGACGACCGTTTGGCGAATGAAGTCATGGATGGGCTCTACAAATTGCTGGCCGACATGGCGACAGACCCTCAGCATCCGGTGCGTTCGAAAACCGAGGAAAGTATCGCGCAATTGGCGCAAGAGCTGAAACATGATCCTGAATTGCGGGAAAGGGTCAATGAGTGGAAGCTCGAAATGATTGATAATCCTGCCATCGCAACATGGATTGACGGTATGTGGGAAACCGGTCGCGAAGCCCTGTTAAAGGCATCGCGAGATCCAGAGGCTGCCATGGCGGGCCATTTTGGCGATGCCCTGATGCAATTGGGCAGCAGCTTGCAGAAAGACCCGCTGCTCAATCGGCAGCTTAATCGCTTTGCTCGCCGCGCTGTGGCTGGTGTTGTTGCGAGCTATGGCGATAATATCGTCAAGCTGGTTTCAGAAACTATTCGGGGTTGGGACGCGCAAACAATCACCGATCGCGTGGAAAATGCGGTGGGCCGTGATCTGCAATATATCCGCGTAAACGGAACTTTGGTCGGCGGCCTGGTCGGCGTGTCGTTGCATCTTTTGGGTTATTGGATTTAATCTCCGGACTAGCGCGAGAGCAATATGCGGGCTTGTCCAGCAATTTGCGCCAGCATGGCGATAGATGGCCGTGGAGACAATTGGGCGCGATCAACAATATTACGAAATTGCCCGACCCGATCGGCATTTTTATCCACCCAGCTTTCAAGAAACTGATCCATATCCTTGCTGCGCGCACGGCGCAGAAAATCGAGACGCATTTGTTGGAAATCACGCGCCAGTCCAGCAACCAACAAGCGATCCCACGGATCGGATGGGTTGATCCGGGTTGCGGTCATTTGAGCCCAATCCAAGCCGAGCAGGCTTCCCAATTTGGTAAAGGCGGCGGCGACTTGAATCGCATCAATTTCCCGGATTTTACCGAGAAATGCGATGCCTGCGGCTCCATCATTTTTGTACATATTGGCCATTTTATGGGCGATCTCATTAGTGGCCCCGGCTTCGACCAGTAATCTGGTCTGTTTGGTCGCTTCCAACTGGCCTTGCTCAGTGATCAGGCTTTCCACTTTGGCATTCAATGCTTTAATGCCCGGCGCGAGCATTTCCACTGCCTCATCAATCGTACCGTTGGACAAGCCAATGCGCATCAGATCCGCCATATGCGAGCGCAAGACATAGGCAAATCGATCAAAGAGTAGCAATCGGACATTTTCACTGATTTTCGCTTCTTCCAATGAAATCCAAAGCTTGTCGGCCTGAAACAGACGTTCAGCCATGACAAAGGCTGCAGCGACTTCTCCGAGTGATGTGCCTTCTTCTTCGGCCAATTCAAAAGGGTCGATCAGGCCCAAGCGATTGATCATGCGATTGGCCAATTTGGTTGCGATAATCTCTTTGCGCAATTGGTGGGTTAAGATGGCATTTTTATGCTTTTTTTGCATTGCGTTGGGAAAGGCATTGAGCAATTCGCTATCCAGCGCCGGATCATCGCTCAGGCTGCTATTTTCTATCGCATCTTGCAATCCGAGCTTGGCGGTCGAGATGAGAACTGCCAGTTCTGGCCGGTACAAACCGCGACTTTCTTGTGCGCGGCGCATTAAATCTTCATTGGATGCAAGGCCTTCTACCGCGCGGTCCAATTGACCTTGTTCTTCGAAAAGTTCAATTAAACGGACATAGGAAGGCAGCGTTTTCTGACCGCCCATTTCGGCAATGGAAAGTCCTAAGGCTTGCAGTCGATTATCCTCCAAAACGAGACTGCCGACATTATTGGTCATCGCTTCGAGCAATCGATTTCTTGCTGCGGGTTTCAATTGGCCTTTTGCCATAGCAGCATTCAGCGCAATCTTGATATTCACTTCATTATCGGAGCAATCAACACCGGCGCTATTGTCGATAAAGTCGGTGTTAATCCGCCCGCCCATTGCGGCAAAATCAATGCGGCCTGCTTGGGTTATCCCTAGATTAGCCCCTTCGCCAATGACCTTGACGCGCAATTGCTTGGCATTAATCCGGATCGCGTCATTCGACGGATCACCCACTTCAATATGATTTTCGCGATCCGCTTTGATATAGGTGCCGATGCCGCCAAACCATAAAAGGTCTGCCTGACTGGTTAAAATAGCTGCAATAAGCTGCGATGGCGTCACGTTTGTGTCTCCATCGAGTCCAACCAATTTTGCGATGGTCTTGTTGATCTTTAGCGTTTTAGAATGGCGTGAAAAGACAGCGCCGCCTTTCGATATCACGCTCTTATTATAATCTTCCCAACTCGAACGCGGGAGGTCAAACAAGCGTTTGCGTTCTTTCCAGCTTTTTGCCGGATCAGGGTCGGGATCAATAAAAATATGGCGATGGTCAAACGCCGCCACGAGGCGCAGGCTTTTGGACAAAAGCAATCCGTTGCCAAAAACGTCGCCCGACATATCACCCACACCGATGACTGAAACGGGTTCCTTTTGCACGTCGATACCCATTTCAGCGAAATGGCGTTGCACCGATACCCAAGCGCCTCGAGCGGTAATACCCATGGCTTTGTGATCATAGCCATTGCTGCCGCCGCTAGCGAAGGCATCGCCCAACCAAAAGTCATTTTCAATGGCGATGGCATTGGCGATATCGGAAAAGCTAGCTGTGCCTTTGTCCGCGGCGACAACAAAATAGGGGTCGCTGTCATCGCGGCAAAGCACGCGATTTGGCGGGAGAAGGGTTCCGTCTTTGATATTGTCGGTTATCGACAGCAAGGCGCGAATAAAAATCTTATAGGATTCCGTTCCTTCGGCGATAAAGGCATCGCGGTCGTCGCCCGATGGCAATTGTTTGGCAAAGAAACCGCCTTTTGCACCGGTGGGCACGATCACGGCATTCTTAACACGCTGTGCTTTCATAAGGCCGAGAATTTCTGTCCGGAAATCATCGCGGCGATCAGACCAGCGCAAGCCGCCTCGTGCCACCGGCCCCGAGCGCAAATGAATGCCTTCAACACGCGGGCTATATACAAATATTTCCCGCCACGGCACGGGGGCAGGCAAGTCTGGAATTTTCGCACTTTCTATTTTGAATGCCAGAGCGCCGCTGAGTAAGGGGGCAAAAGCATTGGTGCGCAGCACCGATTCAATCACTGATCGGAAAAGCCGCAATATCCGGTCATCATCAATGCCATCAACCTTTGTTAAACCGGCATCTATTGCACGGATGGATTCCGCAGAGGCCGCCTCTCGATCGCCGATAAAATCAGGGTCATGTAGCGCGACGAACAATTCAATCATCGCGCGGGTGACGTGACCGGCTTCCACCAATGCTTCCACAACGGTAATCAAACCATAGCTCAACCCGGTTTGGCGCAAATACCGGAACCAGGCCCTAATCCACACGGTCGATTGTGCACTGATCCCAGCTGCGGTGATCAACTGGTTGAAATTATCATTTTCAGCCCGTCCTTCAAGCACGTCGGTAATCGCGTCTTGAATCTCGGATGCTCGGGCAATCAGGTCGTCTCGAGATTCAGGATTACGCAAAGACAATTGAAAATCATGAATATAACCAAGACGTCCTTCTTCCAGCGGTGTCGGCACTTCTTCCAAAACCGAAAAGCCGAAATTTTCGAGCGTGGGAACCGCATCGGAGAGCGGCAAGGCCCCTCCCAGATGATAGACTTTGAGCCGTAATGTATCGTCGGGATCGCCATCAAGATGATAAAGGCGTGTTGATTTTTGGCCGCCGCGTTCAAGTTGGAACAGGCGCATGATATCTCGCGCGGCTTCGGTTGCGCCATAGGTGGCTTGATAGGTGCCGGGGAAGCAATCCGCATAGCGCTGCGCCAAAACGGCCGCCCGATTGTCCGGTACAAATTCACTCAGCTGGCTTTCCACTTCCGGTCGCCAACCCCTGATCATATTTTCTAATTGACGGTCGAGCGCATCGGGATCCGGAATTTTGCTGTCGATGCCCATATCCAAAACATAACGAAGGGAAGAAATCCCGCCTTCACCTAAAGTATTGGACCAGCTGAGAATTTTGGCGCCGGTCGCTTCGGTCAACATGGCTTGGATGTTTTCGCGTCTGGCCGTCGAAAGCTGTTCGCGCGGCAACCAGATAAATGCGAATAAATGGCGATTAAGCGGCGACATGACGCTGTGCAGTTTCGGGCGGGGCCGATCGATGAGAGACATGGAAATTAGTGCTAGTTTCTCTAAATCTTCCTGCCGGAAGGTGATCAGCAAATCATGCGGTAATGCCGTTAAGGCGTGAGTCAGTGATTTGCCGGCGTGGCCTGCTGCAGCAAATTCGAATTTTTTAAACAAATGATCCAATTGGGTGCGCAGGAGGGGGACGTTTTCGGGCGGCGCTGCCAATGCTGCGCTGGTCCACAAGCCGGCGGTCAACGAAAGACCTTTCAGTCTCTTCTTCTCCCATATCGGCACGACAATAATATCCATCAAGACGTGGCGATGCACGGTTGAAATTTGATTGGATTTGATGATCAATGGCGCCTGACCGCCAGCTTTAAACCAGTCAAATGCGCGTTTCTGGCTTTCTTTGGAAAGAGCCGGTTTGTCGCGCATGCGGGAAAGTCCCAGCTTTTTTGCGCGTTCGCCTTTCGGGTCAATTATTTCATGAGCTAGCAGCGTAAAATTGCGGTCGAGGAACCAATGCAGCAGATCCGCGCCTTCGCCTTCACAAAGACTATTTGCGCCGGTTCTCAATATAGTTTGCAACTTTCCCCAGTCGCTGACGGCTGCCGCAACATCTTTGAGATTTTTCCGCAACGCGGCTTGCAGGGTGCGACGCAATTTTGCCTCAGCCCGTTCCAGTTCAATATAGATAATCGATTCGCGCTCTTTGGACTCATCTGATCGTTCAAATATAGCGGTTAGCTTGCTATTCTTGTCTCGCTCGGCAGCAATCACTGGGTGAATAAGGCGTTCAATATTGAGGCCAAATCCAGCGATGGTGGCACAAACAGAATCGACCAGAAACGGCATGTCATCATTGAATATGGCCAAACGCAAATGGCGATGGCCTTGGGTACTCACGACGCTTTCGAGCACCAAGCTGGCATCGGTTCCGCTGCGCCTATAGCCGCACGCCAAGGCAAACCGGACGGCTTCTGTGCAGGCCTTGTTGTCAAAACCTGTGTTTTCGCCGGGCAGCGCGCTATTTTGAAAGGCGCTGATTAATTTTTTTTCGAGTTTCTTGTCAGCCGTCGCGCGGGTCGATTTCGCAGCTTTCCTGTTGCGGCTACTCGTCATGCTTCCCCCAAAAATTTCAGACGGGACCAAGACTCCGCCTGTCGCAGGCGGTTATGCGCGCAATGGAAGGTTTGCTCAAGGGTGTTCCAAGACTATCAACGGTGCAAGACGCTATTATGTGCCAAGTGTAGCAAATTGGTTACATATGAAACCAACTATCCAACCAGATTGGTTTAGACGCTGGTTTGCTTCAGCACTTTGTCTGTCAGTTTCTGATCGCTGAGCACAGGACCGACGATTGACAATTGTCCGCTGTCATCCCGGCGTGCGACGAGGACAACAAATTCGGCATCTCCGGCATCAACATCATGGAGCTGTCGGCCAGGCGCTTGGCGTAGGCGATCGAGCACATCATCATGGGCGATTGCGTCGGGAACGGCTTTTTTCGGATTGCGGGTCTCGCGTTCTGCATAGACAATTGCCTTCAGACCGCCATCATGATTTTCCAGATAATCTGCAAATGCGCCCTTCGCGATGCCCGATTGTTTGGCAAAGCGCAGAGCTGCGGCATATTCGGTCAATCGGGTTTTGTCATAATGCGCACCGAATACCAGCTTTACAATTGGTGTCATCGGCGCCCGTTCCTGGGCTTTGAGACCGGAATCTTCCAGCAAAATAGCATAATCTTGGGGATGGGCTTCGGTCATCAGATAGAAATCATAGGCTTGACCAATAGCGTGATAAAGCGCCGCACGGCTGCGCTGTTCGCTATGGGCTGCATTGTCGGCACTGCTGCGCGCTGCCACTAACCAATCGGCTAGGCTGGCATTTTCATCCGGTGTTTCTTCTATTTCGTCGAGCTCAATATGCTCGCCGCCAATCAGTGCTGCGGTTGCAGCCGCAGCGTCTTCAGCGGTTAATTCCAAGGGGCTGGAGGTTGGCGCATCGGCCCAAATTGGTCCGGCTTCGGTTTTCTCGGGCGCAGACCGCATCGCTTCGGCGACTTGGTTTTCCAGCTCCTGAGCATAGTCATCCGCGACCACTTCTTTCCAGTTTATCACACCGTAAATAAAGTCGATCGTGTCATCATCTGTCGAAAAGGGCAGCAAAATGCCACGATACATAATAGTGATTCCACGCTGATTAACAAATTCAGCTTCAAAACCAATGGGCGCCTGATTGGCGATAATTTGCAGATAATGGTCTGTAATGCGCGACAATAACGATCGGGCAGGCACCTGATCAATCGTGGTGATGCTATCGTCCACTTCGCATTCGTCACGCAAAGCGTCGCCGAGGAACTGGATAGTTGGATTTTCTACACCGTTAGTGAAATCGAGCAAAACACTATTGGGGCCAAAGTCTTTGTCGGTTTCCGGGTTGAGATCTTCAACGCTTGGAAATTGCCGCTCTCCGAGCAAACCAGCCCAGAAATTATAAGCCCGAACGTGCATACGGCGTTCGTCTTGGCCAATGGCTGGCGGGGCCTCACTGGTCACAGTTTCGTCTTCATAGGCGATATAATCGGGATCAGCGCTATTGCTCATCACACCATTTTCGTCAGAATTCCGAAGATTTTCCATGCCTAGTCCTAATAGTTCTACTGCTCTCCCCACTGTTTTGCAGCAGCCATGGTAAATATCTGGTAAATATTCTGGAGAATTCTGATGCTGACCCTTAGAAAATTCGCGATCATTGACGCGCATCTGTTACCATCAGGCTTGTCACAAGCCAGACCGGCTGTTAAAGGCGCCCCCGGTAACGCAGTGGCTAGAAGACAAGCTACCGCCAATCCGCCGCTTTAGCTCAGGTGGTAGAGCACATCATTCGTAATGATGGGGTCAGAGGTTCGAGTCCTCTAAGCGGCACCATTTTTCTATACTATTGATAAATATAGATATATTTGTAATGCTCTGTAGCAAGTACTGTAGCAACATATGTATCACAATGCATGTGCATTGAGTGCTTCCAGCAACCAACCGATTAAATGTCAGTAAGTAGCCCTTTGAAAACAGGGCTTTCGAGTGAGCATGTTGCGCCTGTGTTGCATTGAGGAATGTTGTTGAGTCTGCTCTATCCCGAAAGCGGACGTTAGCGGCGCGACCGCAATATGATCTTGTACGTTTTAGCGTGAGGCTAAGAGAAAACTCAAACCTCACTTCTCATCTTTTTCTTCTTCTAGTGCCTTTGCTTCAATTTTCAGATCCTCGGCTTGCGGATCACTATTGATTGTAGATGGATTATGCTTGGCTAGAAATTGAAGCGACTTTTTCAAGAAGTTTGTTGAATCTGCACTGTTGGCAAAGTCATGACCAGATTTGGGGAAATATATTTTCTCAAGTTTATCGAAACCAGCCTTATTGAGTGCTTTTACGAAATCATAAGCTTGTTCTTTGGGGACATTTGTGTCGCGCTGTCCCTGCGCCACAAGCACGGGCACTCTCATTCTAGCGGCCTGTTGCACCGGAGATATGGCTTCGAGGTCTTTCTTTTCTTCACCCGCGACTTTTTCTTCCCATTTTCGGGCATAACGTCTTGCCGCAAATTGTTTTCTGTCATATTTCAACATCGCACGAACATCAGTGACGCCATTCAGGCTGATGGCACATTTGTATTTTTCAGGTTGGCGGATCGAGCTCCAAAGCGCAGCATAGCCGCCGTAGCTGGCACCCATTATACAGATCTTGTTCTTGTCGGTGATACCTTGTTCGATCAACCAGTCCGTTCCGTCGTCAATGTCATCGATCATACCAGTACCCCATTGGTCATAGCCCTTTTCGACATAATCCCGACCATAGCCGGTGGAGCCCCTGAAATTCGGTTGCAGTACAACATATCCGCGATTGGCCAGTAATTGTGCCCAAGGGTCAAACCTCCAACTGGTGCGCATGAAAGGACCGCCATGAGGCAAGATCACAGTCGGTAGATTTTTCTTTTTAGGTCCGTTGGGCATTGTCAAATATGCAGGAACCATATGGCCATCGCGTGATTGGTATTTGACGGGTTCCATGGCTACCATTTTTTCAGGATCAATCTTGTCATACGGGATCAAAACTTGCTCAATTTTTTTTAGCTGGGGATAGTAGAGATAATATGACCCCGGATCCGAACCCGATCCCGACCAAAATAAAGTCACCGTTTGATCATCACTGGTTCCCAATATCCTGTTCTGCTTGGTTTTGAAAACCTTGCCAATCCGCTGGTAGAGGTCGTTCATTGCCGGAACAAGCCACTTTTGTCCGGGTTTGTCTGCATTATATTCTACGCCGATCAGGTTTTTGGCGGTGTCCATCACCAAATTGGTCACATCAGCGGTCGGATGCTCATAGATAGCGTCACCAATAATATCTTCGCGAATATTGTAATTATAGGCACCGAACCGTCCATTTTTTCCGTTCGTCAATATGATGGCCTGACCGGTTTCCGGCAAAAATTGCAGATCTTCTACGACACCATCTTCGAAGGAATCATAGCGACGGTTTTCAATCTTCACCAATTTGCCGCCGGGTTGTTCACGATAGTATAGCCTCCATCGCTTCTTGCTATAATTTATACCAGCACGGATATTTCCTTTATTATCAGAGATCCATTGATCAATCTGGTGACGGGGCTTTTCCAAGACCACTTCGCTAGCGTCGTTGAGATCGATGCGAACAGCATAGGGCTTCCCACGTCGATATTGGTAGGCAATGATGTACTGCCCATAGGGGTCTTGAAAAATAATATTGTCTTTGATGAATTCTGATTTTTCGTTCAGCGCTGTTATCTTGGACGTTTCCAAATCAATGGTTTTGAGGGCATTGGTCGAAAAGACGTAAAAAATAAGATTTCGTACGCTGCCAAAACTGATAAGCAGTTTTTTGTTTCCTGCCCAATGGAACCAGTTGAGTTTGTTTTCGCCAAACGAAAAATATTTGGGTTCGCTTTCTTTTGGAGCAGTTAGGTCAATTATCCCAATATGCTTTGCGTCTCCTTTGGTTACCAGCACGGCCAGTTTCGTTCCATCCGGAGAGAGGGATGGTGAATGTAGGAAGGGTAAAGCAGAATAATTCTCAACGGGAATGGGTTCCGGATTAAGATAGTCCTTGCCTTCAACCGATTGCGGGATAACCAGAAGGCTCGTCAACAACATCAGGACCAAAACCTGAATCAACTTTGCATGTTGGTTAAAGGCCGATGTTTGTAATTTGGAGATAATGCACCTCGACAAAAAGGAGATTAAATATCTCAGTGAAACGAGAATAACTCAACAAGTTAATTGCCAATGAGCGTTAAACAACATCTTTTTGTTCACAATTTGGAAAATTAACTGTGAGGGCAATATCCCGAAAGCGGACGTTCGCTTAATCAAACTCAATTGTTTATCGTGAAGCGATCAATCTCTTTGCCGTCAGGTAGGTCCTTAATCTGAGAATGTATCTGTCCCAAAATCACAAAATGCACATCCATATCGATCACTAGAAAATTGTCTGCAGTATAGGTTCCACCCAAGTTAAGAGGCTTGGTTATGCTGTAGACATGATTGGGCCCCAGCATAATATCATTACCCTTAAATTGCTTTATAATCTTAGGAGAGAAAACCTGATCTAACACCGCCTTTTCGGAAACAGATTTCACAAATGCATTTTGCGACTCAGCCAGCGGAACCAGCGTCCCGGAGGCAGTGTCCAGGAGAAGAATCTCACCATTGGACCTCTTGAATATCAAATCACCGAGAGCCGTTATCATTAACGGATGGACATCGCTTCCGGTTAGCCATTTCCATACCTCCACAAAGTGATTTAACCGAAAAGATGAAGGATTGGCCGCCAAATCGGTTGGCGCAAGACCATATTCTTGCACTAAAGCAGACGGGACTAATTCTTCAACAGCGATCCACGTTTCTGAAGTTCCTTGATTATACTCCTTGGCTTGCACAGCCTTTTCCTTCTTGCGGAGCAATTTTATGCGAACAGCGGAACCATCTTTGAGCAATTCAAACCCTGGCTCCGTCATGCGACTGGATCTTGCGATCGACTCAGTAGTAGCAAGTTGTTCCAGTGCGAGGTTATATTTCTGTGTGTCTTCGTATATCTCGCGCTTCACACTGTGAGCCATGATGAGTATCAGGTCTTGCAGAGGCCATTTACGTTCGCTGGCTAAGGCAATGACTTCGTCGGCCCCCTTCAGAGTGCGAGTCTGCATTTGTAATTCAGAATCATCAGTCGAATCTTCCGCCAATGCCTCTGCCATAAAGTGATCTCTCATGTTTCTCATGACATCACCTAGAGCTTGATAGCTTTGCATAACTGGCCAGCAATTCTGCAGCGCAGTTATCATAGCCAACCCTTCAGATGCATCGCAACTCGACAGGTCAGCGCGCTTCTTCGGTGCGATGGAATCCTGCTTCTGTGGCGGAAAAAAAATTCTGCGAACAATTATTGACAGGTACTGACTTTCTGCCGGATCGGTTTTTTTCTCCGGATTTGGGATAGTATTGACAATGATCCTTGGTGGCGAAGCTTCGCCAACGGTTTGTTCTACAGGCTGCTGTGGCTTCTCAGTTTCATGAGCGATAGGGTTACTATCGATCCCAAATTTGTTGACATCAATTGCCGCTGTGGCAATCGGCATAGAAGCCCGTGGAGGAGAAGTACAACTTGCCTCAAAATTCCAAGCCTCACCAGCGAGATATTCCAACCCTTTCTTTGCTGCTTCCATGCAGGCCCTTTTTGTTGGGTAGCTGATACTACCGAGTTTAGAATGCCAGACGCGTATTGTTCCATCAGGGTCTTCGGTGCTGGGGTTAACTGGAGAAAGCTTATAGCCCCAGGCTTTGGCTTGAATGGAGTTTTTTTGCCGACTTTCAGCGCCGTCCCAAGCCATGGGAACCGAATTAGCATCAGAATGTGATTTTGTCGCACAGGCTGTCAAGTTTGAAATAAATACGAAAAACAAAATTTTCCAAACACAGGCCATGATTATTCGTAACAGCATTTGCTCAAAGTCCAAAGAGGTCTAGCTATGCTCTTTTAACTATGCCCGCTTTTGCGTCCAATGCGGACGGTATTGGGGCTTACTGTGCTAGAATCTCCCATCCTCCTTGGCCTTCTTATAGATGCCCTTGCTAATACAATTCTGGTGCCACCACACAAGCTTTGCGAGTCTTTGTAGTTCGGGAATCCAGAATTGGTTGGGAATTTCAAGCGCGGGTTTTGTTGGCTAAAGATCCAGTTCTGCGATCAGCACTCCAGCCCCATCTTCTGCTGTCATTCGGGCGGTTACATTGCCCTGATTGTCAACAATCTGGGTCTCGCTCAGAAGCTCAGTCTCATAGGGAACATCCCCGAGAAGGTTGGGTAGAATGGGATTTTCGATAGCTTACCGCAATGTGAAGCGTGAATATTGGCAGCGGGCTAGCCCCAAATCGTTTTCCTTTAAACTCACTCTTTCAAAATTTCTGTGCTGCTGTAGCATGTTGCGCAAAGATAGAGCGGGGAGAGCGCCATGGTAGATGATCAAACAAAGCAGCCACCGGAAGACGGGGTGGAAGAGGAATATGATACCACGGCTAATGAACGGGCCTATTGGTCGGATAATATCCGACTTTTATGCGGATTAATGGCAATCTGGTTGCTCGTGTCATTTGGAGCAGGCATTGTATTTCGACCGTTTCTCGACCAATTTTCCATTGGCGGTTACCCGCTCGGATTCTGGTTTGCCCAGCAAGGGTCCATTTACGCCTTCATTCTTTTGATTTTCTACTACACGTTCCGCATGAAACGGCTGGAACGCAAATATGATCTTGATGATTAAGGGGGCATGACATCGTGGAAACACAGACCTTAATCTATATTTTTGTTGCGGCCAGTTTTGCTCTTTATATCGGCATCGCCATATGGTCTCGGGCTGGATCAACACGTGAGTTTTATGTGGCTGGCGGCGGTGTGAATCCGGTTGTCAACGGCATGGCAACGGCGGCGGATTGGATGTCAGCGGCCAGTTTCATTTCCATGGCCGGACTTATTGCCTTTTCCGGCTATGATGCGTCGGTTTATCTAATGGGATGGACCGGAGGCTATGTGATGCTGGCGCTGCTATTAGCACCATATTTGCGCAAATTTGGTCAATATACCGTGCCGGACTTTATCGGCACGCGCTATTATTCCAAAGCGGCGCGAGTGGTTGCGGTTATCTGCCTGATCTTTATCAGTTTCACCTATATTGCTGGCCAAATGCGCGGCGTTGGTATTGTCTTTTCACGCTTTCTGGACGTGCCGATCACTATGGGTGTGATTATTGGCATGGCAATTGTGTTTTTCTACGCTGTGCTCGGGGGCATGAAGGGCATAACCTATACGCAAGTTGCGCAATATTGCGTTTTGATCTTCGCTTATATGGTCCCCGCTTTCTTTATCAGTTTCCTGGTTACTGGTAATCCCATTCCGCAATTGGGGCTCGGGTCTATAGTCAATGATGGATCGGGTCTTTATGTTTTGCAGAAGCTCGATCTTGTGCTCCAGGATATGGGCTTTGGCGCCTATACGAGCGGGTCCAAGTCGATGATCGACATTTTCTGTATCACCGCGGCATTGATGATCGGAACAGCCGGCCTGCCTCATGTGATTGTTCGGTTTTTCACAGTTCCCAAAGCTTCTGATGCGCGGCGGTCAGCTGGCTGGGCGCTAATCTTCATCGCTTTGCTATATACCACTGCACCGGCTGTCGGTGCATTTGCGCGTCTGAACTTCATCGAAACCGTCAGTGAAAAAGATTATGCTCAAGCCCCGGCTTGGTTCAAAAACTGGGAAAAAAATGATCTTATTGCTTTTGCCGACAAAAATGGTGACGGTAAAATGCAAATGTCCAATGGTGCGGCGTTTAAAGGCAAGCCTGAATTTACCGAGGAAACAGGACCGGCCGGTCAACGCTTGCTGGCCAATGAGCTGGATCAAAGCAACGGCAATGAAGTTTATGTTGATCGCGACATCATGGTTCTGGCCAATCCGGAAATTGCAAACCTACCGGGCTGGGTCATTGCTTTGGTTGCAGCCGGAGGGCTTGCGGCCGCGCTATCGACAGCGGCTGGCCTTTTGCTGGTGATATCGTCTTCGATCAGCCATGATTTGCTCAAAAGCACCTTCAAGCCCAATATCAGTGAAAAAGGAGAGCTGTTGGCGGCACGGCTCGCGGCAACAGCTGCGATTATTGTCGCTGGATTTCTTGGCATTTATCCGCCCGGATGGGTTGCGCAGGTGGTTGCTTTTGCCTTTGGTTTGGCGGCCGCGTCGCTTTTCCCAGCCATTTTCATGGGCATATTTTCCAAACGGATGAACCGGGAAGGGGCTATTGCCGGTATGGTCACCGGCCTGGTGTTCACCTTTAGCTATATAGCCTATTTCAAGCTGATGAATCCGGAGGCCAATATTGCAGCCAATTGGTTATTCGGCATTTCGCCTGAAGGCATTGGTGTCATCGGTATGATTTTAAATTTCGCCATCGCCATCATTGTGGCGAAAAGCACCAATGCGCCTCCATTAAGTGTTCGCAAACTGGTCGATTCCATTCGGGTGCCGCGCGGCGCCGGTGATGCGAGCAACCATTAACATTACTAGCCAGAGAGACTACGTGGCCGGAATGATCCTTTTGGAAGTTAAGCGCTTTTGCGCCGGTCATCGGAAAGGCTTTCCCGCTCTGCTGGACGACTGTCAGAGGGGGTGAGCGCTTCCAGATTGCTGGTTGTTTTGTCTTCCGAGCGCAAATCGGTGCAGCCATCGAGATGAGCCGCTTTACCGTATAGATAGCCTTGTACTTGATCGCATCCTTCCAAGCGCAATTGGTCCACCTGGCTTTGCCGTTCGACGCCTTCGGCGGTTGTCTGCATCCCCAGATTTTTGGCTAAATTAATAACTGATCGAATTATGACTCGGCAATCCTCATGCGTATCAATGGCTTCCACAAAACAGCGATCAATTTTGATTTTGTCGAAAGGAAAGCTGCGCAGATAGTTGAGCGAACTATAGCCGGTCCCAAAATCATCAAGCGCGATCCGCACACCCAAATCGCGCAGTTGATGCAATAGCCGGATATTATCTTCGCTATCCTGCATCAATACGCTCTCGGTAATTTCCAGTTCCAGTCGATGAGGCTGCAGGCCAGTGCGGGCCAGTGCGTTGACGATGGTGGAAAGCAAATTGGGCGCGCGCATTTGCGATGGCGACAGATTGACCGCAACGTTCAATCCTTCACCCCAGGCCGCGGCATCTTCAATCGCTTTGCGGATCACCCATTCTCCCAATTGGACGATCAGTCCAGTCTCCTCGGCAATCCCGATAAATTCATCCGGCATGACGATCCCGCGTTGCGGATGTTCCCAGCGGATCAACGCTTCAAAACCGGTTTTCTGGAGCGTCTTGATATCGACCAACGGTTGATAGTGGAGGCGCATTTCCTGTTGCCCAATGGATTGCCGTAAATCATTTTCCATGGCGCGGCGATTTTCGGCGGCAATATCCATGCCCTGCTCGAAAAATGTCAGCCGGTTTCGGCCGGTTTTTTTCGATGCATAAAGCGCAAGGTCGGCATATTTCAATAGCTTGTCAGGATGTTCAATCTCGGCGTTCCAATGCGCGATGCCGATACTCACACCGGTGCTGATATCATGGCCATCGATGACAAAGGGCATGCCCAATTTCTTGATGATTGTTTGCGCGATTTCTTCAGCTTTTTTGGCCTGGTTACCGGTTAAAAGCAGCGCAAATTCATCGCCGCCCATACGTGCGAGCAAATCCCCGCTATGTGACAAATGATCCAATCTCCTGGCGATCGCTTGCAGCAATTTATCGCCAATAGGATGGCCTAAAGTGTCATTAATTCCTTTAAAGTGATCAAGGTCGAAAAAGGCCAAGGCAATATAGTCTTTGTCTTGGGCATTTCGGATTGTTCTATCCAAAGTATCGTTGAACAGCCGGCGATTGGGCAAATCGGTCAATCCATCGAAATGCGCCATATAATTGACTTTTTCTTCAGCCGATTTTTGCGCTGTAATATCGGCAATGACGCCTCGCATTGCGACCTTGCTGCTGCGCTGAGATGGGCCCGTAGCGCGAGCGCTGATCGTCCACCAATGTTTTTCATCACCTACTTTTATGGCAATGGGCACGTCTCTAAACGCGATTGATTTGGCGATTTTTCGTTTCAGGTGATTGCGGTCTTTGGGATCGGCAAAAAGCGCCGTAAGTTTGCTGCCTTCCAATAATTTCTTAGGTCGATCCGCGGCTTCAGCAAAGCGGTCGCAAACATCGATAAGCAATCCATCTTGGTCCATTGAAAAAAGCCAATTTGCCGATTGTTCTTCAAAATCGTTGAGCAGTAATTTTACGGTTTCGGCGGACCGGTTGCTTTCCTGGCGGGTCAGCAGTTGATTGACGAAACCGTTGAAAATGTCGACGCCATTTTTGTTCAAAACTGCTGCGAACATGGATAAAAGAACAAGCGTGCCATAGCTTTCAAATCCGCCCCGAGCGATGAGGCCAACCGCTAGACACATGAAGATGATGAAGGTCCAAGCGCGCGACGCTTCAGAAAGATGACGATAGGTCAGGGTGCCGGCACTAATTTGTCCGGCTCCGATGACGGCAAGCAGTCCAAATTGTGTCCCTTGTGCAACGGTCAACAAACAGGCGATGCCGACTCCCCAAATATGGGCATAGACAGCCGCATTTACCGTGAGGCGCCTTTTTAAACGCAAGGCTTTACCGCGGGATATGGCCGCTCTTTGGGTTTGCTTGCCCAGTTGCAGCCGATAAATGGATGCGCCCAATAAGAACGACGCCCAACCTCCGAGCGCCCAGAAGTTCAGCTGTTGGGAGAATAATATCGATACCACAATGGCGGCCACAGCATTGGACAATACAGCCGTCAGTGTAGATTTTCCGTGTTGCGCAAGCTGTTCTCTAGTGACCAGATCCAGATCAGGCTGTTCGAGGTCGCGCAAGCTGTCTTTTTGTTGGAGAAGATTCCACATTTCGACGACCTAGCCAAGATAGGTTTATCAATCGTTATTTTTCATGCCGTTACGGGATTGATATTGGTAAATATTTTGGCGTTTACCAGCTTATACAAGTGACGCGGTTTTGGTTGGAATTTCTGGAGAGATATCCCGCAATAGCCATTGTCAGTCGCGAGATATTCACTTACATGGATGTTAATGACTGATACGCCTGAAACCTTGCCACTTGGCGATTCTGCTCCGATCTGGAAATCGCGCTATAATCATCCGACAGATTGGGACCAATTTTTCCCTCCGCTGTCGATGCCAGGAATGTTTTTTGCTTCTGCTGGGCGCAGAGGCGAAGAAAATTTGCTGGATTTTATGGGCCGCAAATATAGCTATGCAGACGTTGCAGCCGGCGTGGTTCGGGTGGCCAAAGGGTTGCAAGAGCTTGGCATTAAAAAAGGCGATCGGGTGGGGCTGTTTTTGCCCAATGTTCCGCATTATGTGACGGCCTATTATGGCGCAATGGCAATTGGGGCCACTGTCGTCAATTTTTCGCCGCTTTATACAATTGATGAACTGAACCATCAGGTTGAAGATAGCGGGACCAAGATCCTCTTCACACTCTCCGCCAGCGCTGTCTTTCCAACCGCATATGAAGTGCTCAAGCAATCCAGTCTGGAACGTTTGGTCGTGGGCAGTGTGGCGGGCGCACTACCGGGCGCAAAAGCGCTTTTTTATCGCTTGTTCCGCCGCAAAGAAAATTCGCCGCAGCCCAAAGATGATCGCATCACGCCTTTTGCGGATTTAACCGATAATGATGGCAAATATCTCGCGCCCAATATCCATCCCGAAAAAGATATTGCTTTGCTGCAATATACGGGCGGCACGACAGGAACGCCCAAGGGGGCAATGCTTAGTCATCAAAATCTGACCGCGAATGCCCGGCAAATTAATGGTATCGATCCGTTTGTCGAAGAAGAAGATCGCTTGATGGGCGTGCTGCCATTTTTCCATGTCTTCGCCAATAGCGCCGTGCTTAATCGAACCGTTCAGCGCGGCGGGAAAATAGTGATGTTGCCGCGTTTCGACGCCAAACAGACGTTGAAAGCCATTACCCGCAACCAGATCACTGCCATGCCTGGCGTGCCGACCATGTATCAGGCCTTGCTGGATCATCCGGATATCGACAAAACCAATTTTTCATCTCTCAAGGTTTGTGTTTCTGGTGGTGCCCCTTTGCCTGCAGAATTAAAGAAAAAATTCGAAGCAAAGACGGGCGCCAAATTGGTCGAGGGCTATGGGCTCACGGAAAGTTCCGGCGTAGTCAGTGCCAATCCTTATTCCGGTCTCAACAAAACCGGCACCATTGGACAACCGGTCGCCGGGACATTGGTCAAATTGGTGGACAAAGAAGATCCCAACAAACACGTGCCCGATGGCGAACCGGGAGAGCTGATATTTTCAGGCCCGCAAGTCATGCAAGGCTATTGGAATCGTCCCGATGCGGATGACGATGTTTTTGTCGATGGGTTTTTGCGAACCGGAGATGTCGCGGTCATTGATGAAGACGGTTACATAAAAATTGTCGACCGATTGAAAGACATGATTGCAGTCGGCGGGTTTAAAGTATTCCCCAGCCAAGTGGAAGAAATACTCTACAAACATGATGCAGTAAAAGAAGCGTTGGTTATCGGCATCCCGGACGACTATCGCGGAGAAACGCCAAAAGCCTTTGTTGCTTTGGAAGAGGGCATGACTGTTGAAGGGGAGAGCTTGAAAGACTGGCTCAACCCGCAATTGGGTAAACATGAACGTGTAACCGCGGTCGTCATCCGAGACAGCTTGCCTAAAACGATGATCGGCAAGCTTGATCGCAAAGCACTCCGTCTTGAGGAACTGCTGTAAAAGGCGCTTTTTGCATTTAATTCGGGTTGGTTTCGGGCGAAAGGCCTGAGCCTCGGATTTGCGTCTCTGCCCTTTATCCCAGCCGGTTGATGACAGAAATGAATTTTGGTTTTAGCATGGGGCATGGCTGAACCCACTTTGCACATATATGGAACGATCATGTCGACCTATAGTCGGATCGTGCAGACGGTTGCAGAAGAGGCCAGTATCACGTGGACAATCACAGCCACGCCCGCCGGTAGTGCGGAAAATAAACGCCGCCATCCCTTTCAAAAAGTCCCGACAGTAGAAATAGATGGGCTCAGTTTATTTGAAAGTGTTGCGATTTGCCAATATATCGACAACGCCCATAATGGAGGTCACTTGCAACCTCGCGACTTTGCGGCACGTGCGGAAATGGATCGTTGGATTTCAATTGCCAATGGGTATCTCTTTCCCGTGGCGGAACATGGATTGTTAATGCCGCGATTGGCGCACCGATTTTTGAAAACGCCGTTGCGATCGGATATTATCGAAGCTGCGTTGCCGCAAATTGCAGAACATCTTGGGATCGTTTGCGAGCGCGTTGAAGAAGCACCTTATTTTGCGGGTACAGATTTTTCGCTTGCCGATATTTTCATCTATTGCATTTTACGGCCGGTTCAAATGACAGCTGAAGGGGATAATTTGATCAGTCAACTTTTGCCGCTTCGGCACTGGCTGAACAAAATCGGGCAGCGGCCAACTTTGGTAGCAACGCGATGGGAATCCGAGAAAACTCAGTCAATTGCAATTGGTACTCAACGGTAAGGAAAAGGGATGCTGCCGGCGTTATTAATTATCGATGACTTTCTATCCGACCCCGATGTTGCGCGCAAAGCAGCCATGGCGCTGGATTATGACCCAACCCGCAAAGAAGGCAATTATCCCGGTCATATTTCGACACAGTCGCTGGTGATTAAAGGGTTACAAAAACGCGTCTCTGACATAATCAATGTGCCGGTAGAACCGGCCAAAGGAACGAGCCATGGCCATTGTCGGATCACGGTTAAAGGCGACAAAGGGCGCAGCGGAGTCCATATTGATCCAGCTTTTTATTCCGGCATTTTATATCTATCTCTCCCCGAACATAGTGCCGGTGGTACGGAATTTTTCCGGCACAAACGCACCGGGTTGGACCGTGTTCCGACAGATTCTTTAGGCATTGTCAATGCCGGCTATGCTGACATAAATGCGTTAATTGCTGACATTGTGAATCGCGATACGCGCAACCCATCCAAGTGGCGGCGAGAGATGGTGGTGCCGATGCGCTACAATCGCTTGATCCTTTTTAGCCCCTGGCTGTTCCATAATAGCGGGCCCGCTTTTGGGACCAATATAGAAAATGGGAGATTGGTCCAATTGATGTTCTTTGCCAAAACCTAATCATCGACTAAAAGGGCGTCATATTAAGGAGATATCGCAATGAATCCGCTGTACACAAAATCCCTGTCTCTGGCTTTATTGGCTGCATCGCCAATCATGCTGTCTGCCTGCGCGCAAAAAAGCAATGCGCAAGAAGCGGATCGTTTTGCCAAGGTTGAGATCAAGACGCAAAAATTGACGGACAATATCGCCGTTCTGTTTGGTGCTGGCGGAAATATTGGCGTTTCCTATGGGCCGGATGGCACTGTCTTGATTGATGATCAATTTGCTCCATTGACCAAAAAAATAGAAGCTGCGGTTGCGGCGCTCGAGGCTGACCCGGTTAAATATCTCATCAATACCCATTGGCATGGCGATCATAGCGGTGGGAACGAGAATTTTGGCAAAGCCGGTGCGTTGATCATGGCCCATGATCATGTCCGCCAAAGAATGGCGGGGGAGCAAACCGATGGTCGCGGCAATGACCCGGCTTCACCAAAAGCAGCCTTACCGGTGGTTACCTACGAAGATGGGCTCAAATTGCATCTCAATGGGGATGAAGTTCATGTTAAACATATGAAGAATGCCCATACGGATGGGGACAGTATTGTCTTTTGGAAAAATGCCAATGTTATCCATATGGGCGATCTCTATTTTAACAAAGTGACCTTGCCCTTCATTGATTTGAACAGCGGGGGCAATGCGCGGGGCGTATTGGCTGCTGCGGAGCAAGCCTTGGCACTGGCCAATGACGATACCCAGATTATCCCCGGCCATGGGCCCATGGCGACGACAGCCGATCTCAAAGACTATCGGGATATGTTAAAAAGCGTCATCGGGTCAGTTGAAGCTGCGCGGAGCGAAGGCAAAACACTCGAGCAAATTCAAGCCATGAAACCAGCAGCGAAATGGGACACGAATAAAGATGCCTTCATCAAAGGCGATGCCTTTGTCAAAGCGGTCTATATGAGCCTCGAAAAACCAGCGCATTAAAGATTATCAACCGCGCCATATTTTGGCGTTGCTTATTCTGATCAAACGGTAGCGCGGTTAATTTCTTTGCGTAACGAAATGATAAGCGGCCCTATTTTGGTGAGCCGCTTTTCTTCCTCGTCAATAATGGCGCGGAAGAGGGTCTTTTTAAATTCCAGCTTTTTGTGGGCATCTGGCTGTTTGTTCACCGGTAAGGTGGATAACAAAATATCGGTCATCCGTTCCGCACCATGAAGGCGGCCCCAGAGATAGTCATTCTCCCTGTAACTTCTGCTAAAAAACGCCCCGAAGTTATTGAATTCTATACCTTTTAATGTAGCTGCAACTCCGCCTTGGCGAATCGACTTGGCGTCTTCTGGTGAAATTCGGTCTACTTTGATCGGATCAAATTCATCCAGCCCTTCGCCTTGTAAAAGCGGCAAAGTGGCGATGTCATAAAATGGAAAACCGAGAAACGCCAAGAGCATCGATCGGCGTTCCGTCTTGGGCAGACCGGCCATGGCTTCGGCCAATTGGGCATCAACGAGCGCATCTGCCGACGCTAGGTCTCGAGCTTTGGCAAGACTTTCTAAAATGGTCGATGGATGGTTTTCGGCTTGTTCTGCCAAAGCCACAAATTCATCGCCGAGATATTCGATTGTTTCGCGCTCAATATAAAGGGCAAGGCAATCATAAATCACATCATGCATTTGTTCGATAATGGCATAATCATCCGGATGCGCGCTATCGAGATCTTCAGCCAGACGCCGCGCCAGAAAGCGCAAGCGCCGGATGCGATAGCCCAGATCATGTTCACTGAAGAAATTTGCCGCCAATTTAGAAGGACCTGCGCCGCCCTTTTTACCAATATTGTCCAGTCCAATTTGACGCAATTCAGCCCATAATAGCTCTCGCATCTGCTGATGATTGTGCACATTGCTATCCGCTTTAGCCCGCCGGACGGTATGGGCAATATCTTCCAGTACCGTAGCCAATTTCAGATGGCCATAAGCGCTGTAGGAAAAGCCGGCCAATTTGCTTGCCTTGTCCCGTGATTTGCGTCGCCAGGCAGCCAGTCGCGCTGGTGTGGGTTTGTCGAGAAACAAAGTTCTGCCGAATAGCGATTCGACATTTTGTTCCACTTCTCCTCGCAAATTGTCCGTGATCTGACGCATTTGAATGATGCGGTTGGATCGTCCGGAAATATTGTCCAGATTGTCCCGAATGGGTTGCTCTCTGGGAATATTCGAAATGGCTCCGAAAATTGTTGAGAAAAAGCCAGGCAGACTTTCATCCTCCGCTTCTTGAGCCGCTTGCAGCCGTTGCAGCGCGCGATCGCTTTTGGCGACATCGAGATCCGGACGGGGGTCAATATAGACAAATCTGCGATCGACTTCGCGTTTTGCTGGGCGGTTTTTAAGCGCCTCAATCGCTTGTGCAAAAGGGGCGTTCGCAAGCACCGAGCCGTCAATCAATACCGTATCATCGGCGGTACCCGCGCGGCTTTGATTGGGGAGGATACGTTTCAGGAAATTTGCCCGATTAGGCCATTCTCTACCGCGGTTGGATAGGACATTGTCTAGCTCCGACACCGTGAATGGCGGGAAGGCGCCTGGAAAACTGGCGGTTGCTCGCCCCGCAAAAACCAGTTCCGCCGGATCAGCAATATCGGCACCGCTTTTCCCCCGCGTCGAGAAACTAATCGTAATGCGATGCTCCATTTCCAGTGCTTCTGGCGGGCTGTGTAATTGTAATTTCTCAGGATGACCAACGAAATCGGTCACGGTTACGAACAAATCCAACGGTTGACCGGGAGGAAGCAATTTGGGGCCACGATCGGTTTTTTTCATCGTTGCCAGCGCATCCAATATCAACCCGGAAAATACTTTTCCGCCAAATGGTGGTGCAAACCAGCGCGCGCGGACAAACCGCGATAGCTTCATTTTAACCTCTTCTCGCGCCTCTTTGGATACTGTTTGTTCGACAGCTCCGCCTTTGCGACCAAGGGCCATCCAGGCAATGGGTTCTGCCCAAAATTTGGAAAAACGGGACAACGGACGAGCATCGGGATCAAGCAATCGATCCACATCTGCTGTTTCCAGCCACAATTCAGTCAACGGTTCGAGTGACTCCCCAGATATTATGGCTTGTGAGAGAAAAATTCCATTTATGCCGCCAGCGCTGGCACCAGCTATGATGTCGGGCAACACTCTAAGCTTGACCCCGGTTTCTTTTTCCACCCAGTCCAATATGTCATAATAGGTTCCGCGGCTACAATCGGCTGTTTTCTGGCCATCGTGAAAATCGCGGCTCGCTTTGGCCAACTTCCAAATTTCTTTGGTGATACCGTGCATATAAATGGCGAGACTGACGCCACCATAGCAAATAAGAGCGAGTCTGAGTTCCTTCTGGCGCATCGATCCAAGAGTGGCAGGATGTGAAGAATCGCGCAAGCAGGAAAGCAGTTGAAAAAGCCATCAAAAACTATAATGTTCTTTTTTTGTTCCAGAAGAAGAGTGTAATGGCGAAGCCCAAGAAAAAATATGTCTGCCAAAATTGCGGTGCCATATCCCATCGATGGGAAGGCCAATGCGCCGAGTGCGGGGAATGGAATACGCTTGTTGAAGAAGCTGGCGACACTGTTTTCGCAGCTAAACATAATCTGCAAACCGGTGGACGAGAAGTTCGGTTTGTTGGATTGGACACTGAAATCCAGCTTCCGGACCGCAAAAAAACGGGCATTGAAGAATTTGACCGTGCGGTTGGTGGCGGATTGGTAGCCGGTTCGGCAACCCTGATGGGTGGCGATCCGGGGATTGGTAAATCGACCTTGTTGTTGCAAGTATCGGCCAAGCTTGCTGATGCGGGATGTTCTGTCGCCTATATTTCTGGAGAAGAGGCTGCTGATCAAGTGCGATTACGCGCGCGCCGTCTGGGATTGGGCAAGGCGTCTGTGCAATTGGCATCGGCCACATCCGTTCGCGATATTTTGACAACATTGGGCAAAAACCCGCCGGATTTTGCGGTTATCGATTCCATCCAAACCATGCACAGCGATTTGATCGAAGGCGCGCCTGGAACGGTCAGCCAAGTGCGGGCATCGGCCCAGGAAATTATCAAATTTGCAAAACAGCACGGCACAATGGTCATGCTCGTCGGGCATGTCACCAAAGATGGGAATATCGCAGGACCTCGGGTGCTGGAACATATGGTTGATACCGTAATGAGTTTTGAAGGCGAGCGGAGTCACCAATATCGGATTTTGCGATCGATTAAGAACCGCTTTGGCGGAACGGATGAAATCGGCGTGTTCGCGATGGAAGAAATGGGGCTCAGCGAAGTGCAAAACCCATCGGCTCTTTTTTTGACGGACCGACATGAAGAAGTGACCGGGGCGACAGTGTTTCCAGCTTTGGAAGGGACGCGTCCGGTGCTGGTTGAAATTCAGGCGCTCACCGTTCGGCTAGCGAGCGGAGCCACCCCGCGTCGTTCGGTTGTCGGATGGGATAGTTCGCGACTGGCCATGATTTTGGCAGTGCTTGAAGCGCGTTGCGGCCTGAGTTTTTCTGGCGCTGAAGTCTATCTGAATATAGCGGGTGGATATCGATTGACCGATCCAGCAGCTGATCTGGCCGTTGCGGCTGCCCTTATTTCAGCGCATGCGGAAAAACCCATGCCCAGTGACGCAGTGATATTTGGTGAAATTTCTCTTTCGGGAGAAATTAGACCAGTCTCAAACACAGCGCTCCGGCTCAAGGAAGCTTCGAAATTGGGCTTTGGCAAAGCCTTGGTTCCTGCTTCCAAAGGCAAGACAACAGATGGTGTTAATGTTGTGAACTTTGGAAAGCTAGCCAATCTCGTTGACCATATGCTTAGCCGCGATTAGCTAGTCTTTATGACTGGTTTAGATATTTTCGTTTTGCTGCTCATGGGCGGCGGCGCCATTTTTGGTTTTTTGCGTGGTTTTGTTCAAGAAGCCCTTTCTCTTATTGCTTGGCTTTTGGTTATATTTGCCGTGCGTTTCCTGCACGCGCCGGTAACCGATTTTCTCATCGCACCGATCGGAAATGACGGCGGTGCCGCAATATTATCCTTTGGAAGCATTATCATCGTAACTTATGCTCTTGGGCGCTGGATCGCAAAATCTATTGGCCGCAAATCTCGCAAATCTTTGCTTGGCCCGATTGACCGGGTGCTCGGCTTCGGTTTTGGTATGATCAAAGGGTTAATTGGCGCCACTTTGGCCTATCTTCTGGTCGTACTTGTTTATGACAGCATATATAGCGCAACTGAACCGCGGCCCGATTGGATCGCGGACTCGCGCACCTATCCTTTGCTCAACGCCAGTGGAGATGCACTGGTAAAATTTGTAGAAGAACGGCGCCAATTGGCCGAGGCCCCAGAATGAGTGCGACGCTTTATACCCGGGATATTTTGCGTCTAGCGGTTTCCATACCCCATCAAGGCAGATTGCAATCACCGCATGGTACGGCCGAGATCCGCTCACGAACCTGTGGCAGTGTCGTTTCTGCAGATGTTCATCTTTCGAAGGATCAACTGATTTCGGACATTGGAATAGAAGTGAATGCTTGCGCGTTGGGCCAAGCATCCGCTGCCATTTTGACCGCTGAAGCAATGGGAAAAAACTATTCCAAAATTCAGGCCGCTCGCGATCATCTCGCTCGGTTTTTTGCGGGATCAGAGACTATGCCAGGGTTTTGGGAAAATATGAATCATTTATCGTCAGCGAAAGAACATGCCGGTCGCCACGCTGCTATCTTATTGCCTTATGATGCCCTTTTGAAGGCATTGGAAATAGCCATGCAAAAACAAGAGGTTGCTTGAATATGGAAGGCACTGAAACGCACATGAGTGATCTGCTTTTGGGTGGATTCACGATGTTGGGCGCCGCTCTTATCTTGGTGCTCTTGTTCCGTAAATTCGGTATTGGCGCAGTCCTTGGATATTTAATTGCAGGCATATTAATTGGTCCGCAGGGCTTCGGTCTGATTAGGGAAGGGGAGACAATTCTCGAATTTTCCGAAATCGGGATAATCTTACTCTTGTTTCTCGTTGGACTTGAACTCGCGCCAGCGCGTTTGATGCGATTGCGCAAAGCAATATTCGGACTCGGATTGGGTCAAGTTGCTGTTTGCGGCGTTGCGCTTTTCTTGCTGATCATGGCCACCACAAATTTCACCTTTGGCGCTGCCATTGCGCTGGGTTTGCCATTGGCTCTGTCGTCCACTGCGCAGGTTCTGCCGATGTTGCAGTCTTCTGGACGGTTGAATACGCCGGCGGGCGAAAAAGCTTTTTCAATCCTGCTGTTTCAAGATCTGTCGCTTATCCCACTTTTGACCATTGTCGCTGTATTGTCGCGAGCGCCTGCGGAGCCCGGGGCATTATCGGGCTGGATGACAGCTATTTTGGGTGTCGCCGCTATTGGTGGCCTCATTCTCGCTGGACGCTATATTCTGCAACCGGCGCTTGAACTGATCGGGAAAATTGCGGAACGCGAATTGTTCATTGTCGCCGGGTTGGTAGCCGTTTTCGGTAGCGCTGCTTTGATGGAAGTTATCGGGCTGTCGCCTGCTCTGGGTGCTTTCATTGCGGGCGTGATGCTTGCAAACTCGCCTTATCGTCACGAACTGGAGGCGGATATTGATCCGTTTCGATCGCTTCTTTTGGGCCTGTTCTTCCTCGCCGTCGGGATGATGTTGGATATCAATGTTATTGCGGAAAATACGGCATTTGTATTTGGAGCAGCTATCGCCCTGGTGATCACCAAGACATTGATTATTTTTGGTTTAGGCAAATTGTTCGGAATGCCGACATTGCCGGCTTTGGGCATGGGAATGCTGTTGAGCCAGGGTGGTGAATTTGGCTTTGTATTATTCGCTGAAGCAGAAAAAGCGCTGTTGATCCAGCCCGAGGCCAGTAGCCTTTTCGGCGCCGTGATCACGGTTTCCATGGCGATGACGCCGCTTCTGATGTTGGTTGTGGAAAGGTTTAATGTGGCGCGGACAGAAGGCGATATTGATCTCGATGATCCGTCTTTGGCAGGCAAGGCATCGGTGCTCGTGGTCGGTCATGGCCGTTTTGGTCAAACTGTTGCGCAAATGCTGAGCGGCGCAAATATCCCGGTGACAATTATCGATATCAAGCCCCAACAAATCGGCGTTAGCCAAAAATTTGGTCGCAAGGTCTTTTATGGTGACGGGATGCGAGTTGACCTTTTGCGCGGTGCGGGAGCAGAAGATTGTGCGGCGATTGTATTTTGTATGGACGGAACCAAGCTAACCGCAGAATCCTTGGAGGTCATTTCAACATCTTTCCCGGATGCCAAGCTGTTTGTGCGCGCTTATGATCGGGTTCATTTGTTGGAAGTGAAAAAGGCCGGTCTTTCTGGTGTTAAGCGAGAGGTTTTTGAATCCGCGATCCATTTGGCGCGTCAAACCATGGCCGCAATTGATATTGATGAAACGATGATCGAAGAAGTGGACCGCGAATTTCGCCAGCTGGATTGTGATCGTCTCGAAGCACAACGCGCCTCTGGAGACATGCTTGCCGGGAAACATCTTGGTTTCGGAATGAGCGGCGCAAATAAAGGAGACTAAAATGCCGCTTCAGGCGGCGATATCTAGGAAGGCTGCGATATCGTTTAAATCGACATCTGGTGCGAGAAAAGTCTGTCCAATTCCGTTGGCAAGCAAAAAGGGCAAATTGCCACCGGTCATTTTCTTGTCATGCAGCATATGTTGAATCAATGTTTCGCCCGACGCCTTTACACCGGCACTTTCCAGACCATGGGGCAAATTCACGCTGTCTAAATGCGCGGTCACACGCTGAGCTTCTGCATCAGTGCAATGGCCCCGCCGGACGGAATAATGATAAGCCAGTGCCATGCCCGCAGCGACGGCTTCACCGTGTACCAACGCGCTTGAATATCCGGTTTCCGCTTCCAGTGCATGGCCGAAAGTATGTCCCAGGTTCAACAAGGCCCGGCGTCCACTCAACTCTTTTTCATCTTCGGCAACGATAGAGGCTTTTGTTTGCACGCTCTGCGTGATGGCGTAGGATAGCGCGTCGGGATCGCGTCGCAACAAATTGGCGCCATGTTGCTCGCACCATTCAAAAAATAAAGGGTTGTTGATCAATCCATATTTCACGACTTCAGCATAGCCCGCGCGCAATTCCCGATCTGGTAGACTGTTTAGGACGAGAGGATCGATCAGCACATATTTTGGTTGATTGAAACGGCCAATCAAGTTTTTTCCAGCGCGGCTATTAATCGCCGTTTTGCCGCCGACACTGCTATCGACTTGTGCCAAAAGGCTCGTTGGAATCTGGATGAACTGGCAACCGCGTTTCAAGATAGAAGCAGCGAATCCAGTGAGATCGCCAATGACACCGCCGCCAAGCGCAATCAATATATCGGAGCGCTCTGCGCCTTGGTCCAAAAGCCAATCGGTCAGTTGTTCGAGACCGGCCCAGCTTTTGCTTCGCTCACCGGCGGCCACGATATGGCTGCTAATAGCCAAGCCCGATTTTTTCAATTTGGCCGTGATCGGGAGCAACCATCTATCGGCGACATTCTTATCGGTTATGATAAAGACCCGCTTGTTGCTGACAAAAGGCATAATATGTGTGGCCACATGTTCCAGCGCGCCGGCTTCTACCAAAATATCATAGCCATTGCCGGCAAGGTCGACCGAAATTTTACTCATTTTTTAGGGCCTTAATAATGTTGTCGACCGTCAGATCATGGGGTGCATCATTGCCGGTAACGTGCAAATGGGCCGTTGCATAGATCGGATTTCTCTTGCGAGCTAAGTCGCGCAATATGGTTTCAGGATCGCCATTTCTCAGCAAAGGTCTAGTGTCCCGCCGGGCGACCCGCTTAACCAATATATCAATATCAGCATCCAACCAGATCGCAGTAGATTTTGATAAAATAAGCGCGCGGGTTTCTGAATTCATAAAGGCGCCGCCACCGGTGGCGATGACATTATGGCCATCTTCCATCAAGCGCGCGATAACGCGCCTTTCTCCATCGCGGAAATAATCTTCTCCGAAACGATCAAATATTTCGGAAATTTTCAGATCCGCGGCTTTCTCGATCTCTTCATCCGCATCGACAAAGGGCATATCCAGTTTTTTTGCGAGTCTTCGACCAACTGTAGTCTTACCAACACCCATTAGACCGATTAAAACCAATGGTTTCTCGATCAATAAGCCACACTTCTCACCGGATTCTTCGGTGGATCGGTCAAAAGAGTCTTTCATGTTTTTGTCCATTGAGGCAAAGGCTATACATAGGATGGTAGCGAGTGCAAAACTCAATGCGTTGGCGACCATGAAATTGAACAAAGAAAGTAAGTAGAACAAAAATGCCGCGTAAATTGGTTTTTCTCATACTCTTTCTGGTCGCGATTGTTGGAGCAATGTTTCTTTTGGCCTCTCTGGATGTCGAGCAAAATTTGCAACCGGTTGAAAAGCCGGTTTTGGGAGAGGGATTAAGTTAAGCGATGCGCACGCGTTGGAAACATATTTCGCTAGGAACTGTAGGTATCGCGGCGCTCGCGATGTCCTTGCCGGTATTGGGTCAAAGCGCACCGGAATCCTTGTTGCCGCCAGGATTTGGCGAGGCTCCTACACCGACGCCGACACCAGCTCCGGCTCCGGCTCCAACACCGGCTCCAGCGGCTACACCCTCGCCAAGTCCGACGCCTGCTCCGGTTGCCGGGCCAGCGCCCAGCCGCCCATCGATATCCTCCAGTGACTCCACTACAGGAAGTTCCAGTGCGGGTAGCGAGGTTTCAACTGGACCATCTTCGTCATTGTTGAATTTGGATGAAGATAGCGATCTGAGTGAATTGGATGATGCGCTGCAACCGCAATATTATCTGGCGCCCGGTGTACGCCGTTCGATGGCGCAAATCGGCGTGTTGACGGAAAATTCTGGGGGAATTGCGACCGATGGATTTGGTCAAGAAGGCGGGCAATATTTAACCAATCTAATAAAAAATCTGCGTGGTCCGATTATTTCGCGATGGGGTTCTATCCTTTTGCGCCGAACCTTGCTGAGCAAAGTGGATAGTCCTGATAATGTCAATCCCGCCGATTGGACGGCGGAACGTGCCTGGCGTCTTTTGCTGATGGGTGAGGCGGATGCTGCCCGTGCGCTTGTTTTGAAAGTCGACGCCGGAAACTTTACTCCACGATTGTATACTGTCGCCATGCAGGCTCATTTGGCGACCGCTGATCCGGCAGGAATCTGCGCTTATGTCGAGGGTGGTGTAAGGGCCAGTGATTCACCAACTTGGGTGATGTTTCGTCCGATTTGTGCTTCTTTTTCAGGCGAGCAAAGCCGGGCAACATCCTTGCTGCGCCAAGCGAGACGATCGAAAACAGCAACCGGTATCGACTATCTCCTCACCGAGAAAACCGTCGGAGCCGGATTTGAAGGAAGACGCGCCGTTTCGATCAAGTGGGATGATATTCAATATTTCAACAATTGGCGGTTTGGCCTTGGGGCTGCGACGGGGGTTGAGCCGCCGGACCGATTATATGAGCAGGCCGGACGCCATGTCCAAGGTTGGCGCGCACGGGCGCCGATGTTGCCAAGGGCATCACGTATGAAGGCGTCCAATACCGCAGCGGCTATTGGTGTCTTATCGAACAAGGCATTGGTAGATCTCTACGCGGCAACTTATGATGATCCCGAAGCCAGTGATGATCTCAAAGCACAGGCTTCGACATTGCGACAAGCCTATACGGGATCGACTGCTTCGCGTCGAATAGAAGCCATGCAGACATTGTGGAATCGGTCAGCCGGTTCATTATCCTCTTATTCTGCTAAAATTTTAACCGCTCGTGCGGCAGCTAGAATTCCAGCGTCAGCGGAATTGCAGGACCGGAGTGGCGATTTAATTGGTTCGATGCTTTCTGCGGGATTGGATCGCAATGCTGCCCGCTGGGCCAACCAAGTCGAAGCCGGCAGTGATGGCTGGGCATTATTGGCGGTCGGCGCGCCCAATCCAGTGGTCGTTGTTGATGCGTCTACCTTGGATGAATTTACTGATAATGACGACAGTGCAGACCAATTGAAAAGCCAATTTCTATTGGCTGCATTGGCTGGTTTGGGCCGGGTTGACGCAGAAGCACTCCAAAATTTTTCCCAAGATCTGGAGTTGGATCTTAACAAGACCAGCCAGTGGACCGGTGCCATAAGGTCCGCGGCGCAACGCGGGCAGGGTGGCACGGTCGCGCTCCTGGCGGCGGTGGGTATGCAGGGGCGTGATTGGAATGCAATGTCTCCATTGCATTTGTTTTATGTTACCCGATCCTTGGCAAGAGTGGGCATGGAGGCTGAAGCGCGGATGATTGCGGCAGAGGCGCTTACACGAACTTAGCCGCCGCTTGTAACAGCAGGCGCCCAGGGCTTTCCAATTTCTCTTGCTCGCGTTATCGTCGGACAATTATGAGCACAGATGCCATCTATATTGACCGGTTTTTGGAGATGATGGCGGCTGAAAGTGGTGCTTCTCACAATACATTATCAGCATATCGATCCGACCTTGAACAGGCCTCGGATAGTGCAAAGGGTTCGCTTTGGAATAGTGATCGGGCTGATTTGCAAAAAATCATTCGAGGGTGGAATGATTTAAAAAATAGCAGCGTGTCGAGAAAATCCTCATCGCTGCGACGGTTTTTTGGATTTTTGGTCGAAGAAGGCTTTTGCCGGGATGATCCGTCAGATGCATTGCCGCGACCAGCGGGACAGCGCACCTTACCAAAGATTTTGTCTCATGATGAAATCGCTCGATTATTTGAAACAATAGAGGGTAAATTAACCACGCCAAAGCCAAAGGCAAATGATGTTCGGTTATCCGCTTTGATCGAGCTGCTCTATGGTTCCGGGCTAAGAGCGAGCGAACTGGTTTCCTTACCGCGAAAATCTGCGATGATCGATCGCCCTTTTTTGATCGTTCGCGGTAAAGGTGGGAAAGAACGATTGGTCCCGATTTCCGAACGCGCGCGCCAAGCGATCAAGCGTTGGATTTCATGTCTTGATGGCGAACAAAAATATCTTTTTCCATCGCGCACCGGGCACCTTAGTCGCATTCGCTTGTTTCAAATCATCAAGGAATTGGCGATAAAAGCGGATATCAATCCAACGAAAATCAGCCCGCATGTTCTGCGGCATGCTTTTGCGACCCATTTGTTGGAAGGCGGAGCGGATCTGCGTGCGCTACAGACTTTATTGGGACATAGCGACATTAGCACTACCCAAATTTACACCCATGTCGACAGCGCTAGATTGGTTGAGTTGGTCAACAGCCGTCATCCGCTTAGTCGACATGATCTGACGCGTTGACGTTTTTGTCTGGTGGTTCTAACCGAATAGCATGACATCCTTTCTAGACTTTGAAAAACCCATCGCAGCCCTGGAATCGCGGATTATCGAGCTTAGAGAAACCGCCGATGAAGGGTCGTTAGACATTGAATCCGAAATTGCCAAATTGCAGGCGAAATCCGCTAAACTGCTGCGAGATACCTATTCCAATCTGACTCCATGGCAAAAAACGCAAGTTGCCCGCCATCCGGAACGTCCCCATTTCAAGGATTTCATCGCGGGACTATTTGACGAGTTTATGCCGTTGGGCGGTGACCGTAATTTTGGCGATGATCAAGCGATATTGGGCGGATTTGCCAAAATTGGCGATATGCGATTGGTGGTGATCGGTCATGAAAAAGGCGATGATACTGAAAGCCGCTTGCGTCATAATTTTGGCATGGGCAAACCCGAGGGCTATCGTAAAGCCATACGTCTAATGGATTTGGCGGATCGGTTTTCGCTCCCGGTATTGACGTTGGTAGATACTTCCGGCGCCTTTCCAGGAGTGTCTGCGGAAGAACGAGGGCAAGCAGAGGCCATTGCCCGTTCAACGGAAAAATGCCTGTCATTGGGCGTTCCAATGGTAGCGGTTATCGTTGGTGAAGGTGGATCTGGCGGTGCTGTAGCCCTGGCGGCGGCTGAGCGGGTTTTGATGCTAGAGCACGCCGTTTATTCTGTGATTTCGCCGGAAGGCTGCGCGTCGATTTTATGGCGTACGGGAGACAAGGCAGATATGGCCGCTGATGCTATGAAGATCACCGCGCAAAATCTAAAAAAACTTGGTGTTATAGACCGTATTGTCAAAGAACCGATCGGCGGCGCCCATCGCGACCGCAATCTGTCCATTGCAACATTAGGCAAGGCGATTGCTGAAGAATTTGAAACATTGCAAAAAATGGAACGGCAAGAACTGCGCTCCCTACGACGGGAGAAATTCCTGAAAATAGGTGAGATTTAGGACTTTCAATATGCAAAACCCTAGCTTTTCTCTGTCTAACCGAGGCTAAGCTACGCTATTTTACAATCCCGACCCTTTCGTTGGTCTCTCCTCTTCTATAGATTATGGCTCAAGGAGAGTCTGATGAGAACCATATCCAAAAAATTACTATCCACGGTCGGAATTTTGACTTTGGCGGCTTGTGGCGGCTCTGATGCCGATGCGGGAGCAGTTGAATCCGCGGGCAGCAAAGCTTCCGATCAAAAAGGTGAAGTGCGGTCGATATCCGCGAGCGATAAACGCAAAGGAGCTGAAGCGCATCCACAGTTGCTCAACGAATTTGGCGGCGCTTACACAGGACCGCAAAGCGCATATGTGGTGCGAATTGGACAAGATATCGCAGTGCAATCAGGTCTGGGTAATGCCCGAAGCGACTTTACTGTCACGCTATTGAACAGCCCGGTCAACAATGCTTTCGCGATTCCTGGTGGTTATGTCTATTTGACTCGTCAACTTATGGCCTTGATGAACGATGAAGCCGAAATGGCTGGTGTGCTAGGTCATGAAGTTGGTCATGTCGCTGCCCGCCACGGCGAAAAAAGACAAAAAGCCGCCAAGCGGAATAGTATTTTAGGGGTATTGGGACAAATTGGTGCCGCCGTACTTCTGGGAGATTCTGCGCTAGGTAAGCTAGGGCAGGAGGTGTTTGGGACAGGCAGTCAGTTACTGACTTTGCGATATTCAAGAAAACAGGAATATGAAGCCGATGATTTGGGTATCCAATATCTCGCTTCTGCAGGATATGCTCCGGATGCATTGTCGACAATGCTGGAGTCTTTAGCTGCACAATCGGCTATTGATGCCCGTGTGGCTGGCCGTGATGCGCGCGGAGTTCCAGAGTGGGCGAGTACTCATCCCAACCCAGTGCAACGTGTATCTCGAGCGGCCAAAAATGCTGGAAAATTAGGGGTGACAAGCGGTAAACGCAATCGCAGTGCCTTTTTGCAAAATCTGGACGGAGTGCTTTATGGTGACGATCCCAAACAGGGTGTTATCGAAGGAAATAGCTTTTTACACCCAGATTTGAAGTTGAAATTCACCGTTCCGAATGGCTTTTCCATGCAAAATGGAGCCAGAGCGGTCTCGATTAATGGATCAAGTGGGCAAGGTCAGTTTACGACGGGTTCCTATAATGGAAATATGACCACTTACATCGCGTCTGCGTTCAAGGCGTTATCGGGTAAAGGGCAGGAAATTTCTTATGGAGAGATCCAGCGCACCACTGTTAATGGAATTCCAGCATCCTATGCATCGGGCCGAGTTACCAGTGGCAATCAGCGCGTTGATGTGACGATATTTGCCTATGAATTTTCAAAAAGCAGTGCTTTTCATTTTGCCACGCTGGCGCCGGCTGGTCGAGGCGGTGTGTTTAGCGCGATGTATCAGAGCATAGAAAGGCTCTCGCGCAACGAAGCGGCTGCGATCAAGCCTCGAAAAATAGATGTTGTGACTGTTCGCAGCGGCGACACGATTGATAGCATTTCGAAAAAAATGGCATATACAAGTTACCAAAGAGACAGGTTCCTGGTGTTGAACCGTTTGCGTGCCAATGATGGTCTGCGAGCGGGACAAAAAGTCAAGATCGTAACCTATTAGTCTTTCCGATTTTTGGCAGACACAAAAAAAGACGGCAGCCTTTTCAGGCTGCCGTCCCAAATTTCTAAATTAATCCGAAGATTAACCAGCCATTTCGCTTTCAACTTCGTTGAAGGTGTTGCTGAGGGTGTTACCCAGCTGACCCATAGCAACGATAGCTGCAACAGCGATCAAAGCAGCAATCAAACCATATTCAATAGCCGTTGCGCCTTCTTCATTCTTAAACATTTTACGTACGAGTTTCATGTCTGGTCTCCTATATTTGACAAACTTCACTTACCCAATCAATCCGCATGAAGCGGGCCGATAATATTCACAGTAATTCAGAAAACTTTATAAATGTTTAATGACTTACGGCTTTTTATGAACTTTCGGTTACTTCATCAGCAACCGTATTCCACATGTTCACGGTTGAATTTGCCACGCCACTAATCGCCACAATTGCGGTGATTGCGATAAGTGCCAAAATCAAACCATATTCAACAGCCGTCGCCCCCTGTTCCGAGCGATATAATTTTTTCAATAAATGCATTATATCCCTCTCAACACATTTGAAGTTCTGCTAAGTTGCGAACGAGCCGTGTTTCACAGAAAGGGATTAACAAAATCCTTACATCACAAAAAAAAGTGGAAAATAAACCGACATATCTGTTTGTCGTCGCTGCGGCATTGCGCAATCAAAGCGAGAAAATCCTTGTACAACAGCGGCCTTCGGGGAAGCCCATGGCCGGTCTTTGGGAATTTCCGGGTGGAAAGGTTGAAGCTGGAGAATCGCCGGAAGAAGCCCTTGTTCGTGAACTCGAAGAGGAGTTGGGCGTGAAGGTGGAGCCCTCGAAACTGCGTCCAGCGGCATTTGCCAGCGAGCCGCTGGGCGAAAAACATCTCTTGTTGCTATTGTATACGTGTCGCGATTGGACAGGCGAGGCCCAGAATCTCGAATCGGCGGACATGAAGTGGTTGCCGCTGTCAGCATTGCAGCATCTCGAAATGCCGCCAGCTGATGTTCCCTTGGTGGCTCAGCTCATAGCTGCTGGATGAAAGGACCAGGAACTATTCTGGTTTGTTTAATGCATCTTTCAAAGACATTTGACCGCTTCCGCGGCGAGCCGGTGCGGGTTGATCAGGATGCGGTGCCCAGCCGCACAGATAGATGAGTTCGATTATTTCGGTAGTCTTGCCATCCGGTGTTGCATGGGCCTTAAATTGATTTTTCGCCTCATTATATATGTTGCGAGAAATGGGTTGAATTTGAGCTTTGAGCACATTTCCGCTGCCTATATCCCGCAAATCGCTGATGAGCTTGTCAAATTCCCCATAACGCAAGCGCAATGTGTCACTGTCAATTACCGGAAGTGCAAATCCTGTGCGCGACATAAGATCGCCTGCGGTTCGAATATCGATTTGTGGGTGAATGTGAGATGCGATGCGATCGCCTTCCGCCATCATCAAATTCGCTTTCAGCATGGTCAAACTCTCTGCGCCCATAAAACCAGCGAGAAACAAGCCATCCGGTATGAGAATCCGCCGCATTAACGCAAGAGCGCCTGGAAGATCGTTCACACTATCTAAGGTTCCAATATTGATAATGAGATCAAAACTGCCATCGGCAAAGGGTAAGCGGTCTTCATCACATTGCACACCGCCTTGGGTATGATTGGAGCGATAGCCAGCTTCGGCACAAAAGCTGTTAATACCTAATGTATCGAGCGCTGGCCGCAGACTATGGGCTGCTTGACCGATCAAAAGGCATGTTTTGAATTCGCGCTTTACCAGGGAAAGGCGATCGAGAATTTCTTCGGCCATAATATGTCCGACAAAATCCTGACCCTGGGATCGCTGAAAAGCACGATCACGGAAATGGCGCCGTCTGTCGCGATCAAATATATCCGATGGGCCGTTATTGTCATCCATAGGGCCTTGTGCCCATCCGGTGAGGGAGCGACAAGAACTAATGGGCTTTTTCTCGGATATGATCCGACCAATTATTGATTTTGCGCTCCCTCCGAGATGTCCGATTTGCGGGATTATTGTCGAATCGGATCATCGATTTTGTTTGTCCTGTTGGGATGATCTGGATTTCTTAACGGAGCCATGGTGCGCCGGTTGCGGACGACCCTTTGCCTTTGAACAGGAGGATGATGCCTTGTGCATCTCTTGTTTACAGGAACGTCAGATACATGACGGCGTTCGTGCTGTGGTTGCGTATGATGAGCACAGCAGCATTCTGCCAATGCGGCTCAAATATGGCGGCAGATTGGGATTGGCTGACCTTATAGCAGCGCATTTGATGCGTTTTGTTCCCGGGCTACCAGATAATACTCTTATCATGCCTGTGCCGCTTCACCGTTGGCGGTTGTGGTCGCGCGGGTTTAATCAATCGGTATTAATTGCTCGGTCTTTGGAGAAACAGTCGGGTTTTGACATGGATTGCGCTTCGTTACTGCGCCGTCATGCGACTCCTGTGTTGCGCTCTATGTCCGCAAAGCAGCGTGAGAAGGTCGTAAAAAATGTATTTGCAATTGCTGCAGATCGTCGCTCTACAATTGAGGGAAGAACGGTAATTCTGGTTGATGATGTCTATACAACAGGAGCGACTGCCGGTGCTTGTAGCCGCCTTTTAAGAGAGTGTGGTGCCGATAGGATATTAATTTTCTGTTGGGCGCGCGTATTGAAGGGGCAGGCAGACAGTTGAAATACAAGCGTAAAAGTACCATCTTCGATTTGATACAAAGTGATTGGAAAGCTCTTATGGCAAAAGTTGAAATTTATACGAAGTTCACCTGCGGATTTTGTTTCCGAGCCAAGGGTTTGCTGAAGAGCAAGAATGTCGAGTTTGAAGAAACAGATATTTCCATGGGTGGCCCCAAACGCGCTGAAATGATTGAACGCGCTGGCGGACGCACAACGGTTCCACAGATTTTTATCAATGGTCAGCATATTGGTGGCTCCGATGACCTTGCATCTTTGGAAGATGCCGGGAAATTGGACGGCTTGCTGGCAGGCTGAGTCCTAATGCGGATCGCCGTCGCGCAGATGTGCAGTGGCATTTCGCCCATAGATAACGCGCGCGTGTTGCAGAACTATATTGGCGATGCTGCGGCGCAAAAGGCCGAAATTTTATTCACTCCGGAAATGACGGGACTCGTCGATCGGGATCGCGCACGGGCGATGGCCCATATTTATCCTGAATCCGAAGACCCGGTTCTGGCGGCGGCTTGTGCTGCGGCGAAACACGCTCAAATCTGGGTGGCATTAGGTTCTTTGGCGATTCAACCGATAGAATCGGGGTCAGAAAAGTCCGTTAATCGGTCCTTTCTGATCAATCCTGTGGGCGATATCGTTGCCCGCTATGACAAAATCCATCTTTTTGATGTCGATCTCGATTCAGGAGAAAGTTGGAGAGAATCGTCAGCCTATCAAGGCGGCACTCAAGCTGTGACTGCTCGATTTGGCGAAACTGTTTTGGGCTTGTCAGTTTGCTATGATCTTCGGTTTCCTGCCCTATATGCCGGATTGACCAATGCGGGCGCCGAGATACTGGCGATACCAGCTGCATTTACGGTGCCAACAGGCAAAGCCCATTGGGAGATTTTGTTACGCGCACGCGCAATTGAGGCGGGTGTTTTTGTTGTTGCTGCTGCCCAATGTGGCGCCCATGAAGATGGGCGTAAAACATACGGCCATTCCTTGATTGTGGATCCATGGGGGCAAGTGTTGCTGGACATGGATACAGAAATTGGCGTAGCAGTTTGCGACATTAATCTGCAGGAGGTCGCAAAGACCCGTCGCCGTATTCCTGCGATTGCCAACCGGCGAACATTCGCATTACCAAAGGATTTCGGGTGATAGTTTTTGATCTTATTTGCCGCGATGGTGGGCATCAATTTGAAGGATGGTTTGGATCCTCGTCCGATTATGAAAGCCAGCAAGCCGCCGGGCTGATCGATTGCCCAACATGTGGCTGCACGGCTGTCGACAAGGCGGTGATGGCTCCAAATGTTGCGATGAAAGCCAACCAACGCAATCAAACGCCAGTGGTTTCGGGTGAAGCAAACGATGGCTTGTCTGCTCCCGCTGAAAAGGTAAAGCCGGCAGCAAAAGCCGTCGCGGTTCCTGCTGAATATCAAGAATTGGTGACCAAACTTGCCAAAGCGCAAGCGAAAATGCTGGAAAAATCAGAATGGGTGGGCGGTAATTTTCCTGAGAAAGCGCGTGCTATCCATTATGGAGAAGAAAACGATACACCGATACATGGGACGGCATCGGAAGATGATGTCGCGGAACTGGAGGATGAAGGGATTGATGTCATGCCGCTTCCACTTCCTGTAACGCCGCCTGATGCTCAAAATTGAAGCTGGTTAGTCTGATCGGTAGTGGTTACAGAAATTCGAGGCGCCCGTAGCTCAGGTGGATAGAGCATCAGATTCCTAATCTGGGGGCCACAGGTTCGAATCCTGTCGGGCGCACCACTATTATAATCTTCGGGATTGAGGATCTTTTATGATCCGGCTGAGCTATAGATCGAAATCCATGCGCGACATGATTTCAACGGTCTTGTTTTCAAACACACCGTCGCCCAATTCTGCTTTTTTTTCCGCCAGTATTTTGTCGCGCTGCTGTAGCATTTCTATGATTGGGTCGTGAAACACGCCAACCGCAGCGGTCAGCCAATCATTGACCAGCGAATCCCCTGGTGCCTTGTTCATGGAGAATAGTTTGAGCCGAGAAGCAATCGCTTCCGCGGGCATGAAATATTCATATGTGACCCAATAGTTGGTTGTGAACCAACTGAGCGGCATACCATCCAGTCCGAAACTGAGTGCGCCGAAATGCACAACGCCTTGGGTGGGTTTGCCATTTGGCAATTTTTTGGGTGGTTCATGGAGCGCCTGGACACCCTTAAACACGTCCAGCGGCAGGAACATGTGAAAATGGCCATGCTCGCCTTCTTCACGCTCCTCGGGTTTATGCGCATGGTAAAACCAGCGAGACTTGTTGCCGGGAGCAACGCAGTCGCCCTTAGGATAGTGTTGATACTGAACGAAAGGGGCGTCTGCCGGTACCACTCTGGGTACTAGCGAGACGCCCTCTTTAGCTATCTGGCCCGTAAGCTCAAACAGCCTTTCTAATGCATTTGTCAATGCGCTGTACTGATATTACTCAGTAGCGGCACATGCAGCACATGCAGCGGCACATGCGGCACAACCAGCGGCTTCAGCAGCACAACCAGCGGCGCATGCAGCAGCTTCTGCAGCACAACCAGCAGCACAACCAGCGGCACATGCAGCACAACCAGCGGCGCATGCAGCACAACCAGCGGCACATGCAGCAGCACATGCGGCACAACCAGCGGCACATGCGGCATCTTCTGCAGCAGCAGCAGCATCTTCAGCTTGCTCAGCACATGCTGAAAGAGCAGGAACTGCAAGAGCAAGGCCGCCGGCTACTGCCAGCATTTTGCGGAAACTTGTTTCGTTAGACATTTAAATATCCCCTTTGGAATGAACTAGACTTTCCCCTCTATCTGCAAAGATATGGGCATGGCAAGTCTATTTCTACGATATCCTGAAAAATGGCTGAAATTGTACATTTATTAGGCAGTGAAATAGTTAATTGCCCAATTTTCAAGCGCTGATTCGCTCCGATTCTCTGCCTATTTTTCGACCCCACGGATTTTACCCCATTGTCGGGCTACCGTATATCCCAGATATCCGGTGCCAAATAAGGCGTAAAGTGGCTCCGGAATCCCCGCCAAATAAGCATTCATCCCATGCGCGATATTGACGGCTGCTTCAGGCCGGATCGCGGGGATTAATCCCATGGGCAGCGACCAAAGCAACAAGATATACATGACGTATAAAAAGCTTGGACGAGCACGCGATGTCCACGGATCTTTGGAGGCTGCCTCGGCGATGATCGCAGACAATTGAATCTGGACCATTTCCAAATCCTGATTGCTTTCCAGTTTCAAGAGTTCGAGCTTGGCTTGATCTCTTGCGTGTTTGTCCGGGATTATTTTGTCTATTATCTGGGAAATAGGCGCGATTAGATTGGCAAGTAGTGACATCATTCATCCTTGTTCTGGAAGTTGGAGATTTAAATTGGCACCATTACGCAATGCGGTTGGCGAGCCAGCCATAGAGAAAGGCTTCGTTGCGTGGTCGTGTTTCGGTTAGGGTGATATATCGCTCGCCTTGCAATGCATCGACCGCCTTTCGCAAAACGGCTTCGCCATTGGTGCCGCGCTTGCGAAGAAATTGCTGTAACGCGGCGATAGTCTGAGTCCCGATTTTCCGGTCGGTCGCAAGGTCGTGAAAATCGGCACCATTGCGATTCAAGGCGTTTAGGGCGCGTTGTAAAAATCCGGTGGCGACAGCAGGCCCCATGTTGACGCCGGTATCAAATAATTCGGCGGCCAGTGAAGGCGCATGTTCGGCAATCTTATCAAAGCCAGGCCGCAACCAATATTGAATACGATAGATTGCGACAGCATCACGATAGGGGAAATGTCGCATATCACCTCGGTAGCCGTGACGTTGGGCAACGGCTTGAGTTACGCCCCAACGTGTTGGACCGCCCCGGTCCGCGGAATGATGGGAATAACCCCCTTCTTTGGCGATAACGTCGCCAATCAGTTTTTCTATAATCATTATTCTGGCCTTTTACTTGTGAGCAGAGAGACTCAGAAATAACCTATTTGGTTATATGTAGGAAAGAGCCCACCGTTTCATTGGAATTTAATTGACTGATTAATCTCAATGTTGCCTATTCTGTGCCAGAACAGGATCACGATTCGAAAGCGATCCAGGAACGTTGAGCTAAAATTGGGAGCGGATAGGTTGAACTTTGATTTTTCTGACGATCAGAAATTCTTGCGTGATGAAGCGCGTAAATTTCTAGAAGCACAATGCACGAGTGCACATGTCCGTGCCGTGCTTGATGATGATTCAATCAGCCACAATGATGAGCTGTGGCAAAAAATTGTTGAAATGGGCTGGCTTGGTGCTGCAATTCCCGAAGAATTTGGCGGCCTGGGATTAGGAATGCTCGAATTGTGTGTGATTGCGGAAGAATTGGGGCGCGTTTTGGCTCCGGTGCCGTTCGGATCTTCCGCCTTCTTTTTTGCCGAAACCATTAAACTGGCAGGCACTGAGGAGCAAAAAGCGAAATGGCTCCCCAAAATTGCCGATGGCTCGATTGTGGGTTGCCTTGCCACAACTGAAGGACCAGGCGCGCTTTCCGCATCTTCGGTACAAGCGACTGCAAAAGATGGTCAAGTCAATGGCACCAAAGTTCCGGTGACCGACGGTGATATTGCAACACACGCGGCGGTATTGGCAAAAGAAGGCAGCGGTACAGGCTTATATATTGTTGATCTCAATCAAGAGAATGTGAAACGCAAATCGCTCAAAACGATAGAACCGACCCGGAGCCACGCTGAGATAGTCTTTTCTGGTGCAAAAGCCGAACGATTGGGAGATGAGGTTGGCAATGGGATGGTTGCGCTTGATCAAATCATGAACCGCGGCGCCGTGTTATTGGCGTTTGAACAATTGGGCGGCGCTTCACGCTGTCTGGAAATGGCTACTGATTATGCCAAAGAGCGCCAGGCTTTTGGACGACCCATTGGTGGAAATCAGGCTATAAAGCATAAGTTGGCGGATATTTATGTGAAAAATGAAGTGGCGCGGTCCAATGCCTATTACGGCGCTTGGGCGCTGTCGACCGATGCAGCTGAATTGCCAGAAGCTGCAGCTGCCGCTCGGGTTGCCGCTTCTGAAGCATTTTGGTTTGCCAGTAAGGAAAATATTCAAACGCACGGCGGCATGGGCTTTACCTGGGAAGTGGATTGTCATCTCTATTATCGCCGTGCCAAGTTACTCGCTGTTCAGGCTGGCAGCCCAGCGGTTTGGAAAGAGAAACTTGTTTCGGCCCTAGAAGCAAAAAACGCTGCATAATCAATCTCCGCGAAGGACTAAAAAATGGATTTTACCGACTCAACCGAAGAAGCTGCATTCCGGGCAGAAGCCAATGCCTTTTTGAGCCAACATCTCCAGCCTAAAAAAGGGGCGGCGATACGAACTGGAAATTATCTCCAGCGTGCAAAGGCTTGGCAAAAAGTCAAAGCCGAGAACCGTTTTGCGCAAATTACCTGGCCCAAGGAAATTGGTGGGCGCGGGGGTTCGCCGATGCAACAAGTCATCTGGAATCAGGAAGAGAGCAAATTTGATGCGCCAACCGGCCCTTTTGCGATCGGCTTGGGCATGTGCGTTCCAACGGTCATCGCATTTGGATCGGATGAGCACAAACAGCGCTATGTGCAAAAAGCCCTTTTTGGCGATGAGATTTGGTGTCAGCTCTTTTCTGAGCCGGCAGCGGGATCAGATGTCGCAGGCCTCAAAACGAAAGCCGTAAAAGACGGTGATGATTGGGTCATAAACGGCCAAAAAGTTTGGACATCTGGCGCCCATTATTCAGATTATGGCATTGTTCTGGTGCGGACGGACCCGGATGTACCCAAGCATAAAGGTCTGACGATGTTCATCGTCGATATGAAGCAAGAAGGCGTTGAGATTAGGCCGATCCATCAAGCATCGGGCGGCAGTGAGTTTAACGAAGTGTATTTTACCGATGTTCGTATTGCCGATTCCGATCGGTTAGGCGAACCTGGCATGGGCTGGAAAGTCGCTTTGGTTACTTTGATGAATGAACGTCTGGCCGTTGGTGGTTCCCCCGGACCGGACTGGGCTGAAATCATGGACTATGCACGGTCTTCGGGATCCATGAGTGATGCAGCATTTCGCGCTAAGCTAGCGGATTGGTATGTCGCCGCTCAAGGTTACAAGCTCACGAAATTCAGGACGCAAACAGCCTTGTCAAAGGGCGAAACACCTGGGCCAGAAAATTCAATTGGCAAGGTCATCAACGCTAATCATTTGCAGGATATTTGCAATAGCGCGATCGAAATGCAGGACCATTACGGCATTATTTCTGACAAAGACCATGCACCGGCAGATGCAATTTTCCAGGAAAGTTTCATGTGGGCGCCTGGACTTCGTATCGCTGGCGGGACTGATGAGATTCTGAAAAATATTATTGCAGAACGGGTCTTGGGTCTCCCGCAGGATGTGCGGGTAGACAAGGATAAGCCTTTTTCGGCCTTCTAAAGTCAGCGTTAGGCAGCGATAAGGTCGCGTATTTCTGCCGCTAGGCTGTAGGATTTTTCGCGCGCCGCTTGATCGAAAATTGAGCCGCAAACAATCAGCTCATCAGCCTCAGTGCGGCCTAAAAATGTGCGAACACCATTTAAGACCGCATCCGGTGACCCAACGGTGCTGCCTTGCATGATATGCGCTAGCATTGCCTGCGCCTGAGGCGGGAGGCTCTCGCGATAGCCTTCTATTGGCGGCGGCAATTTTCCAGGATTACCGGTGCGCAGGGCCACGAAGCTCTGCATCATCGACGTTGCCAAAAATTCGGCTTCGGCATCACTGTCGGCGGCAAAGATATTAAAACCGCACATGGCATAAGGTTGAGACAATTGAGCCGACGGTTTGAAGTCGCGACGGTAAATAGCCAGCGCTTCATCCAAAGCATCTGGCGCAAAATGGGAGGCAAACGCATAGGGCAGGCCCAAGGCGGCCGCCAGTTGCGCACCAAACAGGCTGCTGCCTAAAATGTAGAGCGGGATTTTCGCTCCGGCCCCGGGCGTGGCTTGAATGCCTAAGGCTTCGTCGCCTTCTAGCAAGGCTTGTAATTCGACCACGTCTCGGGGAAATTGATTGGGATCGGTGTTGAGATTTCGCCGCATCGCTTGAGCTACTCGTTGATCAGAGCCTGGTGCGCGGCCAAGCCCCAAATCAATGCGATCAGGAAAGAGCGCTTCTAAAGTCCCAAACTGTTCCGCAATGACCATCGGGGCGTGATTGGGCAGCATGATACCGCCCGCACCAATGCGAATGGAACTTGTGCCCGCGCCAATATGCGCCAAGGCAACAGATGTTGCGGCGCTTGCAATGCCGGCCATTCCATGATGTTCGGCCATCCAAAATCGTTCAAAGCCTAATGCTTCGCCATGTTGGGCCAGAGCAAGTGATCGGTCGAGGGCAATTTTGACATCGGCTCCTTGGGGAACCGGTGAAAGGTCAAGTATCGAAAATTTTATCGCCTTGCTCATCATCTACCTTTTTTGTCCAAGCTGGCCGGCTATTTTTATCGCATATCCAGAAGGAACTTTTTGAAAGCCTAAAGTGGGTAATATAAGTGTCCATGCTTGTGCTTTGCGGTTTAGAAGCAAACGCGCTGTATAGAAACCATTGGCTTCCAGCTTCATCGTCAATTCTTCCATGCCAGATCCGCTGATGAGCGGCAGAACCAATACCCCATCGTCGCATTGCGCATTGCCCAATAAACCTTGTTTAAGATCGAGTCCGGGAATATTTGCATCCAGCGACAAGCGAACCTTACCGCTGGCAGATTGACAACGGCCGTTGCTAAAAGCCACGCTGACATTGTCCAACGCAATGATTGAAGCGGGCAGGGGTGCCAGTGTTTCACCCACATTTAATTTTGTCGTGGCATTTTCAACCAGCAAGTTTTGTCCTTGCTTGCCAATAGTTGCTGTCAGTCCGTCGTCTCGGTTTTTGGCCGGGCGTTCCAAGTCCATTTTTATTTTCCCGCCAAATAGTGGAGCCAATTGCAGGCCGGCATCCACATCGCCTAGCGCAAAAGGACCAACTTGTACCTGCTCCATATGACCATTCCAGATACTGCCGCTAATATCCCGTGCGGAGAAACGGGAATCGTTCAAACCAGACAGGCTAATGGCCAATTTCAGCGGCATGAAAACCAGCGCTAAGATGATCAACCCCAAAATTACGAGTAGGTAAGTCAAAGCGCGGGGAACCTGTCTGCCACGGGTCATGATTCAGGCGTAAATTTATGGAAATATTCAAATATCTCGTCTTCTTCGCGGCTGGCGGCGTTACGCCAAGTCGGAGCGGTGTCGCGGTTAAGCAGAGCACCGCTCGAAGACAGGATGAGAACTGTCGGCGTGCCAACAATTTTTTCAATTCCAAAGCGCTGAGCGATGGCGATATTGCGGTCACGATGACCGACATCGACATAGACTAGTTCATATTGGGATTTCAGCATGTTTGCAAAGCGCGGCGTTTCAAACCATCCAGCTAGGCCACGACTATCATGGCACCAGTTTGCACCCATGACGAGCAAAACTCGTTTATCGGATAGCATAGCTCGTGCGAGTGCCGCATCGACATTTTCTGCAGCGCTGGCTTTCTTATCATAAGGTTTGGCTTCGGGATGTTTCTCCCCAGTTGGCGCTGCCGCATCCGCGGTTGGGGCAAGAGGTACCGACAGGCACAAAATCAGAGATGTAACGAAAAGCTTAAACATATCAGCCTTCTGCCTGCGCGATTAATTTGGGCAAGTTACCCATAGCTGCCATAGCATTGGCGCGAAATTGTTCCAGCACTGCTTGTTTTTCCTGATCATCTGGAGCGACGCTCGCAAACATTTTTCCAAAACCATCCAGTCGGCTTTGTGTCACCCATTTTTGGACAGTTTTATTTTGAGACCACTGAAACTGATTCATCATGTTGACCATTGTGGCGGCAGGATATTGTTCGATTCCATCAGGAAGAGGGACGGGTCTGCCAAGGTTGTTCTTGGTTTCGTCGTCGTCATATGTGACTTCCAAAAATGCCGATAATGCAGCGCTAAACGGTGGCTGCGGAACGCGGATCATTTGTAACGTGATCAAATTATCTTGAAATTGCGGGATTGGCGGACGTCGCTCAACGGCAGTAGCGGTGCAATCTATGTAAAGTGATTTTGCTGAAATTGGGACATCTCCCTCTTCCAATTGCATTCCCTCATCATCAAGAGAACGAACATGCCCCATTCGGATGACGCTTTTGATTTGACGCAAAAGATCAACTTCATTTTGCGATATCGTAGCATAGTGAAACATGCTGGGTTTGGCATTGGGATCAATTCGCAGCATCACACCGCAGGCTTCGAGTTTCAAAAACAGATCTTCGGCTGTTTCCGCTTCGGCCAAAGCGCCCATTAAATCTTTTTGACCTCCAATTGTTTGGTGAAAAAACTCAGCGCCAGGTTGCGTGTTGTTGCGATTGATAAGCCAGCTATCGCGGGGACATACCCAAACGATATCCTCTGGCCTGGCACCGGACCGAAGCAACCAAATTCCAACATCCATAGCGGTTTTGCCAGCACCCAAAATGACAAATTTTTCAGGCCGTGAACCTTCTGACTGCCACAACTTTGGCAGGCTATTGGGCGGGATCATGGTGACGGTGTCAGCAACGTCAAATTTCGGTTTATGCGTGGCAGGAACGGTCGTGCCATAATAAGTTGCATCAACAATCTTCTTGCGCACTTGGATCTTAGTTTCTGAACCGGAGAGCAACGAGACAAATTTTCCGTCGCCGACATAGTCGGACATGGGATGATAGCTGACGCGTCCGCTGGGTAGAAAACGTTTCTCCATCACTTTTTCAAAATAGCTGTTTACCTCGGCACCGGTCGCCAATTCATAATAGCCTTTATTGGGACCGGTTTCATCTATTTGACCGCTGCCCAACTCCATCGAGTTTACGCCATAAAAAGCAGAGGGCTGATGAAGGGCGACAAAAGGATAAGCATCATTCCAATGGCCACCGGGTTTCCCGTGCCGATCGACAATGGTGATATGCGCATCACTTTCATCCAGCAATGTATCAGCAAATGCCATACCGACCGCACCGCTACCCACGATCAGATAATCTGTTTCGGCCTGCGCCATTTGTAAGTCCCTTCGCTGGATTCTCCGAATTTCTTAGGGACTAAACGGCAAGAGGGCAATCAAACTCGCAGCGGTGTAAGGGAGCAAGCAGTTGTAAGGCCAAGACCACGCTTCATGGCCGGATAGGCTCTCACCATCGCGGCCGCCATGGCAAGCTCTCGCCGGACCGGTCGTCCGAATTGTTGTTCAATGCGGATCCCCAATGCATCGGCCTCCTCAGATTGCTGCGCAATGGCCTGCCCGAACTCAAATGCCAATTCGGTACTTCCCGTCAATTTACCTGCTAACATGGCGTTGACTTCATCCCGTGATAATCCTTCCGCCAATGCGCCTTGTGCGGCGGTAATGGCACAGGGTCCGCAATCTTCGATCAAAACGGCGCCAATGCGCGTAGCAGATAATAGCTCTGCGCTTGCCTCATACCGGTGATTGCTGGCGGGCATGAAATGCTTGAATTTCTCAAGCATATTGCCGGGCGCACCGGAAATTTCATGCAGATAGGCGCTTTCGTCCGGTGACATTCGGTCAACCGCGGTCAAAAACAAGCGATCGGGTATGCCCGCAGGCACGATCCGTTGGCGAACGAATAGACTGGCTACAGCGATTAACACGAGCACTGGCGGCCCCAATACGCCCGGGGCATCGGCAACAAAAACGGCTGGCGAACAAACCCCGACTGATACTTCATAGATGTGGAGAATGCCATGCAAAGACAGCCATAATCCCCCAGCCAAAGCCGCCATCCAGCGCATATGAATATTGGCAGATGCATAAAGCAATATTATGCCGCAACTTACATAGGCGATGCCAATATCTCGAATAAAATGTTTGTTGGGCGGACCGGTGGTGATGACGGTGGGAATAGCGGTATACCATTCCAGCGGACTAATGATCATGAAAAGACCAAATATCAGCGCGAAGATTCCGACAATTCCGACAACTATTTGCGCCATTCTATCGAGAATGTCGGGTTTTCCAGTTTGCATCACAAATTCCCCAGTCGCTCTTATCATTATTCAGACAATTGATATCCGAAATAAAAATATTGTCAATCAGGCTTCGAAAAATTGTTGCTCCTATGCTATTCGGATATGAGATATCGGAATATGGTAAGCAGACAGGTAGACTATGCAAATTTCTAAAGGCGTTGAATGGGCGGCGCATGCGGCCGCATTACTCAATGGCCTTCCCGCTGGCCGTGGCCTGAAAGCGGAAGCTTTGGCCCGCTATCACGGCGTTCCTGCTCCCTATATGGCTAAGCAGTTGCAGGCGTTGAGTAAGGCAGGCATTACGAAAACCTCACGCGGCGCCCATGGAGGATACCGTCTCGCCAAACCGGCGGATGAGATTTCACTATGGGATATTACCGCCGCGGTTGATGGAAATGGCCCAGCCTTCCGGTGCACTGAAATTCGTCAAAATGGTCCCTGTGGCTTGAAATCCCAAGACTGCAAACGGCCCTGTCAAATCGCCTCTGCTTTCGCGTCTGCGGAGCAAGCGTTCCGAAATAGCTTGGCAGCTGTGTCTTTGGCCGATCTGGCCGGACAGCTTGTCAATGATTCTCAGCCGGAGCATCTTTTGGATATTGTTGGTTGGCTGACTGCAGAGGCCGAACCTCTGAGTGAGAAAAGCATGTAACGAATTATATCGATTGGGCCATTTCTTGGATGGACCGCAAATAATATTTGAAGCGCCAATAATATTTGTTATGATATAACATAACAATAAAATGAGAAAGGTAGCTATGATAAATCCAAGCAATGCCCCGACATCACGGTTCTTACACGACGTTGGATTGCAACCGGGTATGCGGGTCCTTGACATCGGCTGCGCGACTGGTTTGTTAACTCGTGAATTGGCTGGAATGGTTGGGACGAATGGGTCTCTTACTGGGGTCGACAGCAATGAAGAGCGACTTGCGGAGGCCAAGAATCAGCCAGCAGAACCAGAGCAAGCCGACATCAACTACGAAAATGTTGATCTTTCTGAAAACCTTCCGGACTGGGAGCCATTCGACGCCATTACCGGTCGTCGGATATTAATGTACTTACCAGACGCGGTTGAAACAGTACGGCGACTGGTGAACTTCCTTAAGCCGGGTGGGATGATGATCTTTCAGGAACATAGTCCGATGGGCACGCCATTTTCCGCGCATCCTATACCGCAACATGGGCAGGCGCATGATTGGTTGTGGCGTATGATTAAAGCGGAGGGAGGAACGACCACTATGGGCCTTGATCTTCCAAGGGTTTTTGAAAAAACGAAACTGGAAGTTGATCATTATAGAGCCGAAGCGATTATGCTAGGCTCCGCGTCCGGACAGGGAATTGAAGATCTCGCCAATTTCCTGGTGGAACGCGTGGTCGAGGTCGGAGTTGCAGATCGGGAAACGATGCAGCCCGATACACTAGCAGATCGTCTTGCCGAGGAGCGTTTGCAAGCCAGTCCGATTGGCTGGGATATGGCTTATCTCATCAGTGGGACAAGATCGCATTAATCTCTGATAACGTACAAGAATATAAGGGATAAACCCTCTATTCTGCCGCTTCGACTTGTTCCGTCGTCGCTTCAATCTCAGCCGCTTTGTCTTCGACCAGTTTGACAATATGATCGACCATTTCTCCGTCGGCAACATGATGGTCGGTCACCCCGGACAGGTACACCATATGTTTGCCTGCGCCGCCGCCGGTTATACCAATATCAGTCTCGCGCGCTTCGCCGGGTCCGTTAACAACACAGCCGAGGACGGAAAGCGAAAGCGGTGTGCGAATATGCTGGAGACGTTCTTCCAAAGTTTGCACCGTCCGAATAACATCAAAACCCTGCCGCGCACAACTGGGGCAACTCACGACACGGACGCCGCGGGTACGAAGACCCAGCGCCTTCAGCATCTCATAACCGACGCGAACTTCTTCTTCTGGCTCAGCAGACAGGCTGACGCGGATCGTGTCGCCAATGCCAGCCCAAAGTAGATTTCCCATTCCAATCGAACTTTTCACCGTCCCCCCGATCAGGCCGCCCGCTTCGGTAATGCCCAGATGCAGCGGACAGTCCACGGCATCAGCGAGTTGGGAATAAGCAGCAACGGCAAGGAAAACATCGGAGGCTTTAACCGCTACTTTATAGTCATGGAAATCATGATCTTGGAGCAATTTGATATGGTCGAGCGCGCTTTCGACCAAGGCTTCGGGACAAGGCTCACCATATTTTTCGAGCAGGTCCTTTTCAAGACTGCCGGCATTGACGCCGATGCGAATGGCACAGCCATTGGTCTTGGCCGCATCGACCACTTCCTTGACCCGATCAGCATTGCCAATATTGCCGGGATTAATTCGGAGACATGCGGCGCCCGCATCGGCCGCTTCAATGCCGCGTTTATAATGAAAATGAATGTCAGCAACAATTGGCACACGGCTGGCGCGGACAATCTGTTTCAATGCAGAAGTGCTCTCAACATCAGGGCAAGAGACGCGGATTATGTCGACCCCGGCCTCTTCACAGCGACGAATTTGATCAATAGTGGCTTTTGCATCGCTTGTGAGTGTGTTGGTCATCGTTTGAACCGTAATCGGCGCATCGCCGCCGACAGCAACGTCGCCAACCATGATCTGACGGCTTTTGCGGCGCTCAATGTCGCGCCACGGACGCAAAGAAGGATTATCGGCTGTCATGATGGGAACCTGTCACACTATTGTTTGTTTCATGGTATATAACCATTTCCGAACGCTGGTGCGAGGGGCGATTTTCTTTTGGCCACGAAAAACCCTAATATGGAGAAAACGAATATGCCAAATCTTTTGATTACAGGAGCCAATCGGGGGATTGGATTGGAGTTGGCGCGGGAATATGCCGCAGCTGGCTGGCGGGTTATGGGTACGGCTCGGCAGCCAGAAAATGCCGAGCAGCTCCATGCCATTGACAATATAGAGATCCTGCAATTGGATGTTGCCAAGGATGATAGCATCGCGCGTTTTCAGTCTGATCTCGGTGATCAACCTGTTGATCTGTTCATTAATAATGCCGGAATTTTCGGCCCGCAACAATTGGACGGCGATGCTTGGCTGGAATTGATGAACATCAATGTCATAGCGCCGGTGAAACTGGCAAATGGATTGAAGAATAATGTTGCGCGATCAGATCACAAGAAAATGGTTGTTATCTCCAGTCAGGTAGGCAGCATAGCGGAAAATGAAACCGGCGAGATGATGTATTACCGTAGCAGCAAAGCGGCGGTAAACCAGGCTTGGAAAAGCTTGGCTAACCAATGGAAAGACGAACAATTGACATTGACTATGATGCATCCCGGCTGGGTGCAAACCGATATGGGTGGGCCCCATGCCGATCTGACACCGCAACAAAGTGCCAGCGGTATGCGAGCGATTATCGATAGCTTGGATCATGCCCAGACTGGTAGTTTTCATGATTATAGTGGGCGCGAGATCCCTTGGTGAATATCGATTAAAATCAACCACAGACAGGTTGCATGACAATGGTTGCGGGCCTGATAATTGGTGCTAAGCTCGAGCAAAAGGAGCTTTGCCATGCTAAAATCAATCCTCATCGCTTTAGCCGTTGCACTTGCCAGCTTGCCGGCCGCTATCCCGGCCATGGCGCAAACAGATCAGTCTGCGCGTTGGTCCATCGCTATTCACGGTGGTGCTGGGACGATTGAACGCAGTCGCATTACACCTGAAAAAGATAAGGAAATCCGGGCAGCTCTAAATGCCGCGCTGACACGGGGGACGGAAATTTTGAAGGCAGGCGGTAGCGCAATGGATGCCATAACTGCAACCATCATAATGCTAGAAGATGATCCGAATTTCAATGCGGGAAAGGGCGCGGTATTCACTTGGGATAAGACCAATGAACTGGATAGCAGCATCATGGATGGCAGCGATTTATCCGCAGGAGCGGTGGCCGGAGTAACAGCCACAAAAAACCCAATTCTTTTGGCGCGTGCGGTAAAAGATAAAAGTCCGCACGTCATGTTGTCGGGAAATGGCGCTGACCAATTCAGCCGAGAACAGGGGATGGAGCAAGTGACGCCAGATTATTATGCCACCCCACGCCGCCTCCGTCAGATTGAAAATGTGCTATCCAAACAGGTCAGTGCTGCAGATGTTGACTATAAACTTGGAACAGTCGGGGCGGTTGCGATGGATCAAAATGGCAATATGGCGGCGGGAACCAGTACCGGTGGTATGACCGGCAAACGCTGGGGACGTATCGGTGACAGCCCAGTGATCGGGGCCGGCACCTATGCCGATAATCGTAGTTGCGCGATTTCAGCGACAGGGGCGGGCGAATATTTTATCCGCTTAGGCGTAGCGCACGAAATTTGCACGCGGATCAAATTGAAAGAAAAGGACCGTGCTCCATCTCAAGATGGTCAGGAGGGTGAGGGGCCTTTGCAACCAAGCATCGTACAAAAAATTGCCGATGATGTCATTGCGGAACTTGGCGTTTTGGGCGGCACTGGCGGAATTATCTTTGCAACACCTTGGGGGCAAGCTGGCTATAGCTTTAATACGCCGGGTATGTACCGGGGGCGTGCCACCAGCGCCGAAGCGCAAAGCGTCGCCATTTACGGTGACGAGGACTAGATTCCGGCTTCCCCTTACTTAATCAGATGGTTAAACCCGCATAATGACATGGAAACCGGAAATTGAAGAGCTGCACGAGCGGCAAAGACTTGCTGAAAAAATGGGAGGTTCAGAAAAACTGTCCCGCCAGCACGGACGAGGCAAGCTTGATGCCCGGGCGCGGATCGCTGGGATTGTTGACGAAGGGTCTTTTCGGGAAATTGGAAAGATTGCCGGTCGCGGGACCTATAGTGAACAAGCGGAATTTGAAGATTTTTCTCCGAGCAATTTGATTTTCGGCCGCGCTAATATCGAAGGACGTCCGGTCGTTGCTAGCGCGGATGATTTTACCGTTCGCGGTGGTGCTGCGGATGCAGCGTTGCACCGCAAATTCACGCAATGCGAAAAAATGGCTCATACGCTCGGTATCCCGATGATCCGGATGATTGATGGGACAGGCGGCGGCGGTTCCGTCAAAAGCCTTGAAGATATGGGGTTCACCTATGTGCCTGCTGTGCCCGGATGGGAAGATATCATCAAAAATCAGGAAACTGTGCCTGTCGTCGCGCTCGCGCTGGGACCAACTGCCGGTATGGGCGCAGCGCGGACCGTAGCCAGCCATTACTCGATCATGGTTCGCGGACTATCGCAAATTTTTGCCGCAGGTCCTGCTGTCGCAGCAGCCATTGGCGACACATTGACGAAAGAGGAGCTCGGTGGAAGTGAAATCCATGCGCGCAATGGCGTGGTTGATGAAGAAGTTTCCAGCGAAGCTGAGGCTTTTGTTACCGCACGCAAGTTCCTGTCTTATCTTCCCAGCAATATCAATCAGCGCGCAGAGCGGAAAATTTCCGGTGATCCGGTCAACCGACGGGATCAAGATTTGCTATCGGCTGTTCCGCGCGGTGACAAGCAAGTCTACTCTATGCGCAAGATTATGGACTCCGTATTTGATAAATCCTCGGTGTTCGAAATGGGCAAACGGTGGGGGCGAGCAGCGATTACTGCCTTTGCCAGGCTAGATGGATATCCGGTGGCTGTATTGGCCAATGATCCTAGTTTTCTCGGCGGCAGCTGGGATGCCAAATCGTCAGAGAAAGTTGAGCGTTTTGCAAAGCTTGCCGATCAATTCCGTCTTCCAGTCGTGCATTTGGTTGATAATCCTGGTTTCATGATCGGCGAAGATGCGGAACGGACTGGGACCATCCGCTACGGAGTGCAAGCGATGAACGCGGTGTATAAAGCAACCGTGCCTTGGGCTAGCATCATTGTCAGACGGGCTTATGGAATAGCCGGTAGCGCGATGTCCAATGCTGAAAATTTTCAATATCGATTTGCTTGGCCAAGCGGTGATTGGGGATCCTTGCCGATCGCTGGTGGATTGGAAGTGGCCTATAAAGCCGATATTGAAGCGGCGGCCGATCCAGCGGCTCGGCTGGAAGAAATCAAAGCGAAACTCAATCTTGTCACGTCACCGTTTAGAACCGCTGAGCATTTTAGCGTGGAGGACATTATTGATCCGCGCGACACAAGGCCGTTGCTCTGTGAATTTGCCGATCTGGCTTGGCGTAATCTCGAAGCAGAATAGCGCGGAGCCGTAGGCCGTCTACATTCCATGTGATTGACCTGATTAAACTTGTTCCAGTTGCCTGTCTTCTGCCTGCCGTTGCCACATATCAGCATAAAGGCCTTTTTGGGTGAGTAGGGTGCGATGATTTCCGCGTTCCGCAATCCGGCCCTCATGAAGAACGATAATTTCGTCCGCATGCGTTATAGTGGAAAGGCGATGAGCGATAATCAATGTGGTTCGCCGCTCTGAAATTTTGGCCAGCGTGGCTTGAATTTCATCTTCGGTGCGGCTGTCGAGCGCCGATGTGGCTTCGTCCAGGATGAGCACGGGCGGGTTTTTCAACAAGGTCCGCGCAATGGCGACGCGTTGCTTTTCTCCGCCAGATAGTTTTAAGCCGCGCTCGCCAACCTGGGTATCATAGCCATCAGGCAGTTTGGCGATAAACTCATCCAACGCTGCGCCGCGCGCTGCTTCTTCAATATCTGCTTGGGTGGCGCCTTCACGGCCATAGCCGATATTATATCCAATAGTGTCGTTAAACAAAACGCTGTCTTGGGGGACGATGCCAATAGCGCCCCGCAAACTATTCTGAGTGACGGCGGAAATATCTTGTCCATCAATCAATATCCGCCCAGATTGCGGATCATAAAATCGAAAGAGCAATCGCGCGAGTGTGGATTTACCAGCACCGGAAGGTCCAACGATGGCGAGCGTGGCATCAGGAGGGACATCAAAGCTCAGCGTGTGCAATATCGCGCGGTCTTCCTCGTAAGAAAATGCAACATTTTCAAAAGTCACTTGCCCGCCTTCAACATGGATATTTTGCGCATTGGATTTGTCGATAATTTCGGGCTCAGTGTCGATTAGTCGAAACATTGCATCCATATCAACCAGGCCTTGGCGTATTGTGCGATATACCATACCGAGTAGATCCAGAGGGCGAAATAGCTGCATAAGCAAACCATTGACCAGCACCAGATCACCGACCGTCAATTGTCCCTGAGTCCACCCATAAACGCTATAGCTCATTGCCCCGAACATTGTGAAATTAGTGATGATGGACTGGCCAATATTGAGCATGCCGAGTGAGTTTTCCGACTTGACCGCAGCATTGGCCCAATCTTGCATGGCGCGATTATAACGCTGACTTTCGCGCGCTTCGGCTGTGAAATATTTCACTGTCTCATAATTTAGCAATGCGTCGACAGAGCGTCCAATTGCACGGGTATCCATATCGTTCATTTCGGCGCGCAACGCATTACGCCAATCGGTAACTTTACGGGTGAAGATGATGTAAACCGCAACCATTGCCAAAGTCGCTGCAACCAGTCCAAATCCAAATTTTACCTGAAAAATAACCAAGACTGCGATCAGTTCGATCAAAGTTGGTGCGATGTTAAACAGCAGAAAATAAAGCATGATGTCGATGCTTTTTGTACCGCGTTCGATGACTTTGGTTATTTCGCCTGTCCGCCGGCCCAAATGAAAACGCAGCGAGAGTTGGTGCAAATGGCTGAAAACATTGATTGCCAGACGCCGGGCGGCTTCCTGACCGACTTTCTCAAAAACGATATTGCGCATATTGTCGAAAAGCACCTGACCAAAGCGCGCAAGCCCGTAAGCGGCTACGAGCGCGAGCAGCACAGTCAGCGCAGCTTCGCTGCCCGCTGTCATACCATCGACGACCGCCTTGTAGGCAAAAGGCATCGACAAGATTGCTGCCTTTGCGCAAAGGACCAGAAAGCCGGCAATTATGATCCGAATACGCAAAGCAGGTTGGTCCTGCGGCCACAAATAGGGCAGGAAACGCTTCAGCGTCGGGATAATTGGCGGGTCGGCTTGACCCTTTGTACTGTAATCAGGCGGCATGCACCGGATGTAGGGATGCGATCGTCACTTGTCCATGCAAGGCCGCGTGGGGGCTCAGAAACTCCCGCTTATGGTCAACCTATAAATCAATCCAAATTTGCGTTCGCGATTTTCCACAAAATCAATCGGACCATCGCGGCGATCGACAAAAACCGTCCGCACAAAGCGATCGCGCCGATTGAACAAATTTCCTAGATTGGCGTTAACCGTTAGGCCCAGAACATCTTTGTGCTCGATGAAAATCCAAGAAAAGGGAGCAAGCGTATCAAAGTCGGCAATTTGATCGAGGCGGATATTTCCGACATCATCAAAATTCTCGATGCCTGCACCCCAAGCCCAATCGGATTGCGGGATATCGTGGCGTAGACTTATCTCATAACTGTAGCGATCATCTTGCCCAATGCGACGATTCACGCCCGTCAAAGGATCGCGTAAGCTGCTATTTACGGCTTCGGCTTCAATATCTATTTTGGCACCGCGCCATCCCAATGGATCGAGCAAAAGCGAAGAAACCAGTTCGATTCCATATCGGTCGGCACTATCAAGATTGCCTCGGGCTTCGGAGGTGTCGGTAATCGGAACTGTATCTACAATATCACTGATTTTTTCACCAAAAAGCCGAACCGTTGCTGACCCAAACCGGCCTAGTTGCTTGGTTGCCTCCAACTCCGCACGCCATTTTTGGGGCGGGACGAGATCGGGATTGCCGGCATTGACCACGTCATTGGAAACCTCCACTGAGGCAATGAAATCGAAAAAGTCCAGCTGATCTACTTCTCGCGATAATTTGAAACTCAGATCAAGATCATCGGCAGGTTTCCAGGCGAGCGCCACTGAGCCTTTAGGGCGGACGAAGGAACGCCGTAAATCGCTTTGGCTGATTTCGCTATATTCTCCGCCCAAAGTTGCTTGGAGCGTTAGGTTGCTTGCAAGGGGGCGGCCATAGGTTGTTATAAATTCAGCCCTTTTTTCTTCAACGCGGGTATTGCTATTGTCCAGATCCGCTCCGGTGCGATCGGCTTCGGATTCAAGGAAATTATAAGCGCCTTCCAAACTTAGCCCCCAGTCGGTTCCTCCGGCGGTTTTCCAACCATATTCGGCGCGCAATACCGATTCCCCTTCATCAACGGTGCGGTTGAACGCATTGGTCAATGGCGGCGTGATGCCATCGGTGAATGTGCGACTGAAAAAATCCTCCGTGGGGCTATGTTCTAATCTTTGTAATCCGATCAGCTTCAATCGGCCCCCGGCCAAATCAAATTCATAGTCCGCGCTGAATTCTGCATTCCATTCGCGCTCAGACGCGGTAAACAGCTCAACGATATCGGACTCGCCAACTTGGGTACGCTGCGTATCCACGCGCTGCCGAAAATGATTGCGGCCATATTCTGCTGTCGCATTGAACACCGATCCTGCCTCGCTGGTGCGGCTATACGAAGCGTTTATCGTTGGCGAATCTCCCCGCCGCCGAGCAATTTCATCACGCTCAAAAAGCAAGGCGCCGGAACCGTTGGTGATCAGTTCAGGCCCCTGTGCTCCAGCGCGAAAAGCGTCATTTTCGAACGCCAAAGTGAAGTTACCTTTGCCCAACTTGCCGCTAATTGATATTTCTCCAGCAAGCCAGTTATCGCCAGCCCGGCGCCATTGTGGACGCCATTCAAAATTTCCGGAAAGGCCGGCGGAATCATCGGTCCTGGTTATGAGGTTAAGCACCTGCCCGGACAGTCCAGAAATGCTCAGCGTAGCCCCATCAACAATTTCAACGCGGATGACATTGGCAGCCGAAATCCGTCCCAAAACGGTGAACGCATCATTATTCTTGCCGGCAATTCGGGCACCATTGATCAAAACATTTTCATCAGCTTGGCCCAGTCCGCGCGCGCTGTCATCGCCGGTATCTATTATAAAACCAGGTACTTGCTGGACAATATCCAATGCCGTGCGGGGGTTGAAACGGCCAAATTGTGCCGCATCATAAATTTGACGGTTATTCTCGATCCGTGGTTCAAGAGAGAGGTTAGCGGTTTCTTGTGCTTGTGCCCAAGACGGAGACGGAGCAACGCAGAGCCCCAATATAGAACAAGCAACAAATCCTGCCGACGCGGCCTTCATTCTGATCAAGTTATTCCCCTCTAACGCAGTGATGCGAAATATTGTCGTTCTGGTCTTGCTCGTCTGCTATGATTGGTTGGTTTCAGGAGATACTGTCTTTCGACAAACTACGGTTGTAGTCGGATCAACAACTTTCCGGATAATATTTTATCTTCCAGTAAAATATAAGTCACTCTGTTTTAATGTTTGTTTGAAAAGAGAACATAAGCGCCAGCACCATTGGCCAAAGTATAGACACCGTAGAATATTACTGCAGATAACATTCCCATATTAGCAAAGATTAGTGCAGCCGCCAGCATCAGAAATTCCAATATATAGCTGCCATATGGCCCAAGCAATCTGGAAAAACTGCCCCGTGCCTCGGTGATCAGCGGGTGATTACTTTCCATCATTGCTTTATGCATAGCAAAATTTGCGACGCCGCAGACAAAGATGATGAAAATATACATGTAATTCATATAGAGATGTTAGGCGTGATTGTCAGTGACTGTGAGCGATATTTTGCTGAATATGGTTTTGATGTGACAGTAACGGCATGGGGAGAATGAGATGGATTTTAACGGCAAGACAGCAGTTATTACGGGCGGAGCAACTGGTATTGGATTTGCGCTGGCAAAACAAATGGGTCTAGCTGGCGCCCGAGTCATATTATTTGAACCACGTGAAAACCGGCTGCAAGAAGCCGCGGAGATACTGACCGAAATGGCTATTGATGCCAAATATCTTGCCGGTGATGTGGCGCAGCTTGGCGATGTCGAAGCGCTGGCTGATTTTGCTTGGACAGAAAATGGGCGCGCGGACATTTTGGTGAACAATGCTGGCATTGGAGGTGGGCGCGCCTCGGTCATCGATATGGATATGGATGAAGCGCGCCGCCTTTACGAAGTCAATTTCTGGGGCGTCTGGAACGGGATATCAACTTTTGCAAAGCGGTTTCGTGAAGATGGCGGCGCATCGGCTATTTACACAACGGCTTCAGAAAATAGTTTGTTCAATGCCTTGCCCAAAACCGGTGGCGCTTATGTATCTGGAAAGCATGCCCTGTTGGGATTGATGGATGTCCTCCGCCGGGAAGTTCCAGATACGATAAAATTAGGGGTGATTATTCCTGGCTGGGTGAAATCCGAATTGTCGGATTTCCAGGCGGGTGAAGCTATGGACACGGATGATTTTGCAGCGCTGATATTCAAACAGATGCAGGCCGATGAATATTATCTGGTTAGCCACCCCTATAATGTTGTGCGGATGCAGGAGCGTTGGGCAGAGGTTTATGCCGCGTTTGAAAAATACGCGCCGCGTCAGGAAGGCGATGATCAAATGGATGTGCAATTGTGGTTTGAACGGATGCGCGCCGCGCGCGGTAACAGTTAAAGAGCTGAAGCCAACGCCATAATCACGCCTATTCCGACCAGAATGATTCCAGAAAGCTCATGCCCGCTCAACGGTTCTTTCAAGTAAAAGCGTCCGAACCCAAGCGTGTATAAGATCTGGGTCTGGCCGACGATACCGACCAGCGCGACCGGTGCATGGGCGTAAGCTATGAACCAACCTGCAGATGCGGTGGCGGCGAGGATGCCGACTTGGGCGGTTATCCGCCAGCGCTTCAACATTGCAACAAATTGATCTGGTTCGCGCAAGAGCACATAAATACCCTGCATCAGCGCCTGAAAACCAAGCACGGCAGTGAGAACGATCAAGCCAGCATAGGTGCGCTCGACATCGTCAATAGCATTGGCGGATTGTTTGATAAAGATCGCGGTCAGTGCAAAAAGAAACCCGGCGCTTAAACCCGTCAGCGCCGCAGGTTGACTCAAGCCGCGCAGCCATTCCCACAATCCGCGGGCACCCCCATCGACAGATACAGACAAGATACCGAGAAAGGCTATTGCAATGCCTAGCCATGCCAGCGGCGCTAGCGTCTCGCCCAGGATCGACCAACCGAGAAAGGCAACGATAAGTGTTTCGACCTTCATATAGGCGGTACCGCTGACGAGATTGCGAAAGCCAAAGGACATGATGATCAGGTTTGTCGCAAGCATTTGTGCAAAGCCTGCGGCCCATGCGAACCACCAAAAGGATGTGTCTAGAACGGGCAGGGCGCTGCGATCGGTTGCGGCCATATAGCTGGCCAGCATGGCACAAGCGATTGGCCAGCCAAAAAAGAAGCGCGACAGCGCTGCTGCATTGACCGACATTTCCGCACGAATGCGCTGCTGTACCGCCATACGCCAGGCGAGAAACAAAGCAGCCAGCAAGGCGGCGGGTATCCAGATCGGGAAGCTCAAAGAGGCCGCGCGTCTACGGTCTTGGCGAGAAAATCCAGGATCTTCTGCGGCGTGCCGGGATCTTCCGGCGGATCATTGCGGGTTCGATAAGCGAAGGTGAGACCAAAGATGAGCATGATTGCCGGTATTCCAGAGAAGATGAGATTGAAAAACAACGGCACGTCATCAACCAGCCACAAAGCCAGCGAAAACAGGAAGAATAAACCAACAAACCCATTCCAGAACAGGAAGAACGGCATGGCCTTGCCCTGACCGATTGTTCCTTCGATCAAAGTACCGCCTTCATGCTCATGCATTTTCGCCTTTAAAATCGGTTCCGCGCCGACTTTCAGTCCGGGGCGTCGATAGGTTAGAAACATTTTGCGTTCAGTCCCGTTGCCAAAGACATGATAGCCCTTGCGCTTCTTTCGCTTCTTCATCTCCGCTTTCAGCTTTTTGGCGAGCGGAATTGGCTTTATCGGCGAATAGAGTTTTATCTCTTCGTTCATGGAGAACGGCGATCAAACCCCTTCCAGCAATCCTTCTTTCTTGATTTTCTCTTGCCAAACCAAAGGCGCGAGATGATGGACGCTTTGACCCTCGGCATCGACAGCGACCGTAACGGGCATGTCCTGTACCTCAAATTCGTAAATCGCTTCCATGCCGAGATCTTCAAAACCGACGACTTTGGAACCTTTGATCGCGCGGCTGACCAGATAGGCGCTGCCGCCTACGGCCATCAAATAGGCGCTTTTATGTTTCTTGATCGAACCGACGGTATCGAGGCCGCGTTCCGCTTTGCCAACCATTGCCAGAAGGCCCTGTTCCAGCATCATATCGGTGAACTTATCCATCCGCGTCGCGGTAGTGGGCCCCGCGGGACCGACTACTTCTTCGCCGACCGGATCCACTGGGCCGACATAATAGATGACGCGGCCTTTAAATTCGACAGGGAGCTCTTCACCCTTGTCGAGCATATCCTTAATCCGTTTATGCGCTGCATCGCGGCCGGTGAGCATCTTGCCATTGAGCAGCAAGCGGTCGCCATGTTTCCAGCTGGCCACCTCCGCTTCATCAAGTTGATCGAGTTGAACGCGCTTTGCTTCTGACGATGGCGTCCAGTTGACGTTCGGCCATTCATCAAGCTTCGGTGCTTCGAGATAGGCTGGGCCGCTGCCATCCAGCGTGAAATGCGCGTGGCGGGTCGCTGCACAATTGGGGATCATCGCCACCGGTTTGCCCGCAGCATGGCAGGGCCAGTCGTTAATCTTAACATCGAGAATGGTCGAAAGTCCACCCAAACCCTGCGCACCAATGCCGAGCGCGTTGACCTTATCGAAAATGGTGATGCGCAGTTCTTCAATATCATTGCGGGGACCACGTCGCTTGAGTTGCCCCATATCAATCGGATCCATAAGCGATTGCTTGGCCAGCAACACCGCGCGTTCTGCGGTCCCGCCGATGCCGATGCCCAGCATGCCCGGCGGACACCAGCCTGCACCCATTTGAGGAACCATGTCGAGCACCCAGTCGACAATATTATCGCTGGGGTTCATCATTTTAAATTTGGATTTATTCTCGGATCCGCCGCCTTTGGCAGCAACGTCGACGCTCACCTTGTCTCCCGGAACCATTTCGACATGGAGCACCGATGGCGTATTATCTTTGGTGTTGCGGCGGGTGAAAGCAGGATCGGTCAGGATCGAGGCGCGCAGCTTATTTTCCGGATGGAGATAGGCGCGGCGTACACCTTCGTCGACAATTTCCTGCATCGATTGTGATGTTTCATCAAGTCGGCAATCCATGCCCCATTTAACGAAGACATTTACGATACCGGTATCCTGGCAAATCGGCCGGTGGCCTTCGGCGCACATCCGTGAATTTGTAAGAATTTGCGCAATAGCATCCTTGGCTGCTGGTGACTTTTCAGCCTCATAGGCCTCGCCCAATGCCCGGATATAATCCATTGGATGATAGTAAGAGATAAATTGCAAGGCGTCGGCAACGCTTTCAATCAAGTCGGCTGTTTTAATCGTGACGGTCATCGGGACTCCGGGATATATCTAAGGATGCGATCCTCGGGCCTTTTGGCGGATATGATGAACGTCGGCAAGTTTTGTGTCGATTGAAATTAGGCAGGGATAAGGACACCATTATAGTCTTTATCCTCAAAAGCCCGGCCAGCGCCATTGGCAACACAGGTGAGTGGATCTTCGGCTATAGTCACGGCGAGGCCAGTTTCGTCGGAAATATGGTCGTCAATGCGTCCCAGCAACGCGCCTCCGCCGGTGAGAATAATGCCTTGATCTACGATATCTGCAGCCAATTCAGGGGCTGAATTTTCCAATGCATTGCGGACACTTTCCGTTATCTGTCCGACAGGCTCGGCAATGGCATCGGCAATCTCCGTTTCGGTGACAATGATTTTGCGCGGCATGCCTCTCACCAGATCGCGGCCTTTTATGTGCATGGTTTGGCCGCGATCTATGGGGCTGACCGCACTGGCCATTTGATGCTTGATGCGTTCTGCCGTGGATTCGCCAATTGCTAGATTATGTTTGCGCCGAATATGAGACGCAATTGCATCATCTATCTTGTCGCCACCCATCCGTCCGGAAGTGCTATATGCGAGGCCTTGTAAGGACAAGATGGCCACTTCGGTTGTACCGCCACCAATGTCGACAACCATCGACCCAACGGGTTCGGTCACAGCGATGCCAGCACCAATGGCGGCAGCCATTGGTTCCTCGATAAAATAGATTCGGGAACCGCCGGCATTGGAGGCGGCGTCACGAATAGCGCGTTTTTGTACATTGGTGGAGCCAGATGGAATACAGACCGCAATGTCAAATCGCCGCAGCAGACCTGCCTTTCTGTCATGCACTTTACGAATGAAATGTTTGATCATCTGTTCTGCAACATCAAGATCCGCAATGACCCCGTCTTTGAGAGGGCGAATAACTTTAATATTGGCTGGGGTTTTGCCCATCATCATTTTGGCATCGGCCCCAACGGCGCGGACCTTTGTGACCCCGTCACTCGTTTCCAGCGCCACCACCGATGGCTCATTCAGAACAATGCCCTGGTCGCGTAGATAGACTAATGTGTTGGCGGTCCCCAGATCAATTGCGATGTCCTGCGACTGGAGTTTGAATAGATTACGCATAGGTGATGAGCATCTTTGGATAACGGATGATGGAGGGAATGGAGGAACTAACGCATGTGAGTGCAATATCTTGAATGAACCTATGCTGTCTCAATCCGCGCAGTCGAATCTGCTGGCGGCGCGATCCAATCACCCAATGCGATTGAATAGAAGGTAGGAAGTTGATCGAACTTATAAATCGCGCAATAATATTATACGGTTTTGAATCATTGCAACACCATATCTGGTGTCACAATTGAGTCATTTACACCTGTGCATGGGTTGTGGATAATTTTTTTGTAAAATTTCGCCCTAGCTCTTGCTATCTCTTGCAGTCTTAGCAGGTCCACGCGTCGCTGCATTGCAGCATAAAATACGCGTCGATGAAGCGATTCATTTATACGACGAACAGAGTCGTTAAAATGTCATTTACCCTCTTGCATAAAATTTCAGTTCAGCCACTATAGGTTGTGGTTAAGCCAAGGGGGCATACCAACGTATAGTATTACTCGCCTGTAACGCCGACTCGGTGGACGGCTCCCTTTGGCCTGAATCGCAAGGAGTTTTTTCGGGTTTTTGGGCAAAAATAAATGCCCGTCCGGACGTAAAAAATGTTATGCTAGACGGCTCGGCTGCAGGAGTGTTTCCGAGTCGAACAATGCAAGAACATATAGTCCGGGATTAGAGCCCGAAATTACGCCCAAAAAAGGTCAGTCAGTATAAGCTGATCGCGAGATGGATTGGTAGTTTGATTAGGGGGCTTTAATGGATTTTAGAGATAGCCGGGATGATGCCGGAAATAATGGTAAAGATATGAGTGAGAGTGAAATGGCAGCCGAAGTCTTGGATACGCCTAAAGATAAATCCGAAAGCACTGCCAATGAAAGCACTGCCAAAACAGCACCAGTGAAAGAACCGGAAATAAGTAAGAAAGCAGAAGCGGAAGCGGCTGCGGCGCAAAAGAATGACGAGAAAGAGCTGAAGGCGGAACGCGACAGCCACAGTGTCGAGAAGCGCCGGTTCAATATTGTGCAGGATGATGCGCGCGATGATCTACTGACTGAATTTGGCAAGGAAACCCTGAAGGACCGTTATTTGCTTCCGGATGAAAGCTTCCAGGATCTTTTCTCTCGCGTGGCCGATGCTTATGCCGATGACCAAGAACATGCACAGCGTCTTTACGATTATATTTCAAAACTCTGGTTCATGCCAGCGACACCGGTATTGTCCAATGGCGGCACGGGCCGCGGGCTGCCGATTTCCTGTTATCTTAACAGTGTCGACGATAGTCTCGGCGGGATCGTCAATACCTGGAATGAAAATGTATGGCTCGCTTCCAAAGGTGGCGGCATTGGCACCTATTGGGGCAGTGTTCGCGGCATTGGCGAACCGGTTGGTCTGAATGGCAAGACATCAGGCATTATTCCTTTTGTTCGGGTGATGGACAGCTTGACCCTGGCCATTTCACAAGGATCCTTGCGTCGCGGTTCAGCGGCTTGCTATCTCGATATTGATCACCCGGAAATTGAAGAATTTCTAGAAATTAGAAAGCCTTCTGGTGACTTTAACCGAAAAGCTCTCAACCTGCACCACGGCGTGTTGCTGACGGACGAGTTTATGGAAGCGGTGCGCGATGGTACCGAAATGGATCTGAAATCACCGAAAACAGGCGAAGTGCGCGGCACGGTCGATGCACGCAGCCTGTTCCAGAAACTGGTAGAGACGCGTCTCGCCACCGGTGAGCCCTATATTATCTTTAACGACACTGTAAACCGGATGATGCCCAAGCATCACCGTGATCTGGGTCTCAAAGTTTCGACATCCAATCTGTGTTCCGAAATTACACTGCCGACGGGTCGCGATCATTTGGGTGAGGACAGAACGGCAGTGTGTTGCCTGTCCTCACTCAATCTCGAAAAATGGGATGAGTGGAGCGGCGACAAAGAATTTATCGAAGACGTTATGCGTTTCCTCGATAATGTGCTGCAAGATTATATTGACCGGGCGCCGGACGAAATGGCTCGCGCGAAATATAGCGCAAGTCGTGAGCGCAGCGTCGGTTTAGGCGTCATGGGCTTTCACAGCTTCTTGCAGGCGCGTGGTCTCGGCTTTGAAAGTGCCCTGGCCAAATCATGGAATATGAAAATATTCAAACATGTGTCAGCCAAAGCATCCGAAGCGAGCATGATGCTTGCCAAAGAACGGGGTCCTTGCCCTGATGCCGCAGACCAAGGCGTGATGGAGCGCTTCTCTTGTAAAATGGCAATTGCGCCCACCGCGTCCATTTCGATCATTTGTGGCGGCGCTTCTGCTTGTATCGAACCCATTCCGGCAAATATCTATACGCATAAAACACTGTCGGGCAGCTTCGTGGTCAAGAACCCGCATCTGGAAAAATTGCTCCAGGAAAAATCCAAAGACAGCAATAATATTTGGAATTCAATTCTCGAACAGGGCGGTAGCGTCCAGCATCTCGACTTTCTGAGTCAGGAAGAAAAAGATGCGTATAAAACCAGCTTCGAAATAGATCAGCGCTGGTTGCTTGAACTGGCTGCGGACCGCACGCCTTATATTGATCAGGCGCAATCGCTGAACCTGTTCATCCCGGCGGATGTCGATAAATGGGATTTGCTGATGTTGCATTTCCGTGCTTGGGAATTGGGCATTAAGTCGCTCTATTATTTGCGCTCGAAATCCATTCAGCGCGCGGGATTTGCCGGACAAGAAGATGCCAGTAAATCCGGCGGTGTCGAAGCCGACAATACACTCGATCCGAAAACGGTCGAATTGATGACGGCGGAAACAACCGACTATGATGAGTGTTTGGCTTGCCAATAACAAACGCCCAATTTTAGGCGTTTGCCCACTGCCCCCTCCTGTTTTGCTCCTTTAGAGGAGGGGGCTGTTTTCTTCAGAAGGTAAAGGATGCGTGGCCTATGGTGGCCAGATGATGTACGCCCATATGATAATATGATGAAAAGTACGAAAGCGGAGTAACGGAAAAAATGTCACTTTTGGAAGCACGGAAAACCTACAAGCCTTTTGAATATCCATGGGCCTATGACTTCTGGAAGCGGCAACAGCAGATTCACTGGATGCCCGAAGAAGTGCCTTTGGGCGAGGATTGCCGCGACTGGGCGCAGAAGCTGACCGATCACGAGCGCAACCTGCTCACGCAAATTTTCCGATTCTTCACCCAAGCCGACGTCGAAGTGCAGGATTGCTATCACGACAAATATGGCCGGGTGTTCAAGCCGACCGAAGTCAAGATGATGCTGACGGCCTTTTCCAACATGGAAACCGTCCACATCGCCGCTTATTCGCACCTGCTCGACACGATCGGCATGCCGGAAAGTGAATATAGCATGTTCCTCGAATATGAGGAGATGAAGGACAAGCATGATTATCTCGGTACGTTCGGCGTCGATACAGACGAAGATATTGCCAAGACGCTAGCCATGTTTGGCGGCTTTACCGAAGGCCTGCAGCTGTTTGCGAGCTTTGCCATGCTGATGAACTTCCCGCGCTTCAACAAGATGAAGGGCATGGGACAAATTGTGTCCTGGTCCGTGCGCGACGAAAGCCTGCACTGCGAAGGCATTGTCAAAATGTTCCACACCTTTGTGCAGGAACGCGATTGTCTGACCAAGAATGTCAAAGAAGAAATTATCGACTGCTGTCAGAAAACCGTGCGGTTGGAAGATGCATTTATCGATCTGGCGTTTAGCGATGGTCCAGTGACCGGCATGACCGCCAAAGAGATTAAGCGCTATATTCGTTATATTGCGGACTGGCGTCTCGGCCAATTGGGCTTCCAACCGATTTACATGATCGAAGACCACCCGCTGCCGTGGCTAACGCCGCTGCTCAACGGTGTCGAGCATGCCAACTTCTTCGAAACCCGCGCGACGGAATATAGCAAAGGCGCCACCAAAGGCGACTGGAACGAAGTGTGGAGCAGCTTTGACCAACGCAAAGGCAATAAAATTATCGGCATCGAAGAAACCGATAATGATGACGATGGCGAAGATATGTTCGAGCAGGCAGGGGTTGCTGCGGAGTGATGAGTGCCTAAAGTATCAGAATTTTTTCGATTAGGCGTAACACAGCCCAGTCTCGATTTTATTGATATACATAGCGAACGCGACGTACTTCTTTTTGTTGATCCATATGCTATTTCGCTCAAAAGCGATGTATGGTCAGATCTGTGCATGGATCACATCAATTCGTTTTTTCAATCATCCGTCGATTTGATTCATAGTGGCGACGAGGATGCCGCAAAAGCAGTTCTGTCTAATCTGAAAGAACCTAAAGAAACTGGGCTTGGTTACGGAAAGAGCGCTAGGCGTGGGAGAGGAGTTAGTGGTGGCAAAGCTCTTGATCTATACGCATCTTTGTCTCGGAGCCGGGCAGCACAAACCGGACTTCTAACGGATTTGGGAGAATTTGACCTCTTTATTGATGGGATCGGCCCTGATGGACTTTCGGATATTACTACCAATATTATAAAAAGGCCATTGATAGAATATACTCAGAAACAGTGTGAGCTATGGAAGATACCAATGCGAGAGGGAGTAGCGGTACCCCGTATTTGGAATTCAGCCAGAGGGGAATGGGGATCGGATTATTTCACCCTCCCAATTCTGGATGATGCGCCTTTGCTTCTCGTACCCAAATATAGCGCACGTCGGCAGATGACTTTGAATAGCCAAGAGTTCTATTCGGATTTTGTGTTGGATTATTTAGAGAAAGAAGAAATCAGGCGAGGATCATCACTGGTTCAAACGATAAAAAGTTCGGGACGTAGAAAGGTACTCAAGAAGGATTTGAAAGCCAAATACGAGTTTTCAAAAGATTTTCTTGCCCAATTCGCCGAAGCGACACCCGAAGTTCTGAACAATTATAAAGAATTTTATCGGAATCTTCCCGGCGGCGCAGGGTCTTTGTCTGACGAAGAGATTTTGGAAAAATTTGATGAAAACTTCGATCCTAGAGCGTTCGCTGAGGCTTTAAGAATTGAGCTACGAAGGATTCCTGGCGGGTCCGAGCATGCTACAACTTATCACCGGTTTATGATTGGACTGTTTGAGTTCATTTTTTATCCGAACTTCATTTATCCTGAATTGGAGGCTGAAATTGAAGATGGTAGGAAACGAATTGACATTCTTTATACCAACGCGGCGGTACACGGAGTCTTCCATCGACTTCAATCCTTAGCACAAACTAGAAGTCATGTAGTACCGGTAGAATGTAAGAATTATACACGAGAGATTGCAAATCCGGAGTTAGATCAAATTGCTGGTAGGTTTTCGAATGAGCGGGGTTGGTTCGGGATAATCTGCTGTCGGCATTTGCAGAACAAAGATCGATTTATCCAAAGATGCAAAAATACTGCAAATGCCGGACGAGGCACGGTTCTACCACTGGACGATGACGACATAGATAGGGTTCTGGAGATGCTCGGTCAGAACCGTCGGACATCCGTAGATGAATTTCTAAATCAAAAGATAGTAGAAATAATAAGTTAGAATCACGGCATCGGTCCACCAACCATCACCACCCCCATCACCGCCAATAATCATCCCGCTCCGCTCCATCATACCGACCGGAGCGCAGGCAGCAGCGTTTGAAATCTCTTCCCCGAGCCGCAGGGACAGGGATCACGACGGCCGAGTTTTTCGGTGAGCTCTATGGCCCCGCCTTTAATCGACCGCCGCCCTCGTTTGACCTGCGTCTCGCTGGGGAAGCCTTTACGGCGTTTGCTTATGACCTCGAAAGCTTGGGGCTTCGTCATATTGGTCGGGGTTATATTGGTCGGGGTTATATTGGTTATGGTTTTTCATTTTATCCTCCTGTTTTTTTCCCCTCCCCTGAAGGAGAGGGGCTTGATCAAAACCATTCCACCGGCGTTTCTGCCGCTGGTTTGGCGATTATCTGATAATCGTCGTGGTACATAATCTGTCCCGGACGATCCGTTGCCAGCTTAGCAATGTTCACACCGCAATCGCGCAGCAAAGCCGCCAGCACAAAGGCACGGGCAATCATCTCCCGCGCATCATCGCGAAACCAGCAAATGCCATCCCGATACCAGCGCTTGCGCGACCGAATCTCGAAATCGCTATAGCGCGGCCTTGGCAAATGCTCGTTGAACCAATCCAGTTCCAGCTCGACGGCGTCGCGCAAGCAAGCCGGCGTGTCTTCTTCATAAACCACCCACATGGCCCCGCGAAACAAGCCATAAGCGCCGGTGCGGTTACCAGCATGAAGCGGCGAAACAAATCGCACATACATATATAAACCCTCCCGGCCCTGCGCTCCGCTGGACCGAAAATAGAAATTGCAAAGGGAAAGAAACCGTCAGACATTGTCTGCGGGTCCTGAGTCAGGGGCCTTCCGCGCCCCTATGGAGAGCAAACCCTAGTGAAAGGGTCTGGCTCTGCTTAGCAGGAGGGCGGAGGTGCGAAATATGTGCGAAAAAACATCATACACCTCAATTGTTTGAAGCGCGGCAGATAGTATCATTTGAAAATAAAGTAAAGGGGCGGAGGGAATGTTTAATCTGCCACTACCCCATCACGCGTTCAAACTCACCGCCTCTTGCGTCTTACCTTAAACACTTTCTTCTCGACATATTCGGTGAAATCCTTGGAATAGGCATCGCGCAATTCTACTTGCGCTTTTTCGATATCCTCTTCGGTTTTCGGAGGGAAATATTCGAGTGGGTTTTTCACCTGACCCTTGCCAATTTTGGTTTGGGTTTCCCCATCAAATTCGCGATAGACCCAACCGGTGAACAGGTTGCTGCCGTACATCATCGCTTTGTGATAGAAAATATGGGTGGTGGTCAGCTCTGCATAGCAAGGCGCGGTGGAATCGGTCAGCCGTTTCTTGGCTTTGATGGTCTTGTTCATCGCCTTAATCTTGGCCTTTAACTCCGGATCATTTTTGGCATCCTCGTTAAACGGGGTTGGCTCTTGAACAATTATTTTATAGCCATCCAGCTTCAGCGTTTCGGTAATGCCAATCCGGTTGAGCTCGGCCATCTGCACGTCGGGACCAAGATAATCTTTCATCAAATCCTTTACCGTCGCGACGCGGTTTTTATGGCTGGCTTGATCCGCAATGGCGCCGACAATGCCAAAGCCCGACAAGAGGCCGGTGTTGATGCCGAGATAATTTTCGGTCGGCCAAACATGCAGCTCACATACAGAGCCATCGGCTGCTGTTTTGTAGACCGGTTCCGCAACTTCTGCTGCCGGTTCTATTGTCGCATCAGTTTCTGAGGTTAAGACAGCCGGCTCGGGTTCGGCCGCTGGAACGGCTTGTGGATCGGCGGTATCGACAGGCGCAGCCGTTTCCTGCGCCAGTGCCGGGCTGGTTAGGAAAATCGCGGCTGTGACCGTCGCGGATAGTTTTGAAATTTGTGACATGTAATTTACTCCCCCAAAAACTTGTTCTTCAAATCGAGCAAATTTGGGACTAAATCTCAAGCAAAAAATGCAATTATCTGTTTATTTGTCAGACGTTTAAGATTGTTGAGATGAGCATGTCTTTCGGTCTGTTCTTGTGTCTTGGTTCGTAAACTCAAAATTTTTCGCGTGTAACATTCTTTTCACCCATTGGCCGAAACAGGCAAGTGGCACGCTTGTCTTGCCCGCTCTCTCCATGCATCTGATTCAGTCTGAGCGGGATGAAATTTCTGTGCAATGGGAATAGGTGCTGATGGGAATAAAATATCTTTGCTGCGCTATGCTCATGGTTGGGGCATTGGCTGTTGCGGGACAGGCGGCGCTATCCGCGCCGATGGATAATGCGGAAGGGAAAGGCGGCCGAGTGGCGGTTGCCAGTCTCAAGGATTATCCCGATATCGGATCTGCATCGGGAATGCAGTGGATTTTCAATTCGGCCAGCGATCCGCCGGTTCTTGCTTTTGAAGTTCCGCGAACGGATAATCAGCTGTGGGCTATGGTTTGCGAACGGGCTGATCATGGTCGTGTTATTGTTGCCCATCTGATCGTCGCCTCTCCAGAATATAAAGGGGAAGGGGACTATGTCCAATTGACCATCCGGGTCGATGATCGCCTAGCCTTGAAACGGGCGGCGCCAATGCGATCAGTGATGTTGGAGGGGGAGCGTTATTTTATGCCGCAATTTCATCTGCCGATTGATCATCCGCTATTTTCAGCGCTGGCGGCCGGTCGGCGGGCCTATATGGATATGGATGACAGTAAGTTCAGCATCGGACTAGCGGGATCTGGAAAAGCGCTAAAGGGTTTTTTGAAAGCTTGTCGTTAGGCAAAGGATTGGGCTGAAAGCCTCGACAATGGGGATGTCTTTGAAATTAGATAATTGCAGATGCGGCATTTTGTGTCGCTGGAACAATACTGGCGCCGATGAAAATGGCGGAACAGATAATGGCGGCAATGGCGGCGGAGATTTGGGTTGAGATATTACGGGGCATGATAGGTCCTTTTGGGTTGAGATGGTAATTTATGAAACAGTGAAGGCAGCGATGTTTTGAACAGCTGGTCCGACACTTGCGCTGATCAGAACAGCGGCAGAGAAAAGAGCGGCAAAGGCTGCGACGGCTTGTGTTTGAAATGTATTGGTCATGATATTTTCCTGAAATTTGGGGTTTGTGATTAAGCGATGAAAGAAGCGGTGTTTTGAACAGCTGGTCCGACACTTGCGCTGATTAAAACAGCGGCTGAGAAAAGAGCGGCGAAGGCTGCAACAACTTGATTTTGGATATTTACGTTTGTCATTTTTAATTCCCTTGGTTTGAATTTGGTCTTTCACAAATTGATTTGCGAAGATGTCCCTAGCTTTGCACAGGGCGTGCCAGTTTTATAAAAAGCAATAATATCAATTACATAGATAATTTTGCGACATAAGGACCAATTGTGCTAAGCTGAAAGTTGGTAAAAAAAACCAACTATTAGTTTTACAACATTGGCGGAATGAATGATTTGTCCCTGGTCCATGCATGGCCGAAGGGTTCCGCCACATGGCCGAGTGCAAAAAATGCCCAAATGGCGGCTCTCAACTTATGAGACTATTTCAAAAGAGACGGCGGTCTCGTTTGTCTTTGTTGCGGGTAGCGGTGCTAATATTGGGCGGTCCCGCCATCGACGCTTAACATGGCACCGGTAATGCCAGCGCCGGCATCAGATGCCAGCAGTAGCGCCATGGCCGCCACTTCCTGCACGGTATTGGGGCGCTTCAATGCGCTTTCCTGAGAGAACATGTCGATCATTTCTTCAAATGTCATACCCAGTCCCGCAGCGGTGGTGGGGCCATTGTCGAGTATTAGGTCGGTAAGCACTAGGCCCGGGCAAATAGAATTAACAGTGATACCCATAGTGCCGACTTCATGCGCGACGGCCTTGGTCATTCCGTTAATGCCATGTTTGGCAATTGTATAAGGCGCAAATGTCGGCTTGCCCATTTTGCCTTCGGTGGAACTTATATTAATGATGCGGCCAGACTTTTGGGCAATCATCGGTTTCAATGCGCGCCTCGTTGCCCAGAATGTCGCATAGATGTTCCACTTCATCGCCTCGTCAAACGCTTCATCGGTAAGATCGACCAAGGGCGCCAATGCACCGGCGCCGCCGGCATTATTGACGAGGATATCTACGGTACCGAAATTTGCGATGGTTTGGTCGATAAAGCCTTCAACCGATTCTTGGCTCATAACATCACCTGCAAAAAATGTAGCGCGCTCACCGACATCCCATTCTTTGAGCAACTGAGCACCTTTTTTAGGATTGCGCGCCATTAGCGCGACATTGGCGCCTTCTGCCAAAAAGGCCTCTGCTATTCCGCGGCCGATACCGGCTGTGCCGCCCGTGATGGCTGCAGTTTTACCTTTGAGTTGCATGTTACTCTCCCGAATTGTCTTGCGTTCACCGCTATCGATCGTCGGCCATGGGATCAATCATTCAAAAGACTAGGGATAAAGCAATTAGCGGTTAATCGTCTGAAAAATATAGAAAATACTCTGATTGTTCATATAAAAGGCCATAAACATGAACCTCAGATAAAATCAACATTCAGCCATTGGTCAATTGCCGGCGCCTAGAACCATTTTTGTCGGGCATGAAATGAGTCGGATCAAGATGATCCCATTTGGAGTAGAGAAAATGATTAACAAGGTTTTAGGAACATTCGCCGTCACCGCTGCCGCTGTTTCAGCGATGGCATTCGCCACTCCAGCTGAAGCGCGCGGTGGATATCATCAAGGTTATAGCGATGGCTATTATCAAAAAATTGGTGACGATCGTCGCAGGTATCGCCGCGGTGATTACTACAGGGATGATCGCTATTATGATCGCCGTGATCGCCGTTATTATCGGGAGAAGCGCCGTTATCGGAACGACCGTCGGCGTTATCGGGGATGTGATCGCGGGACCGGCGGAACCATTATCGGTGCAATCGCAGGCGGTCTATTAGGCAATGAAGTTTCCCGCCGCGGCAATAAGACCGAAGGCACGATTATTGGCGGCGCTGTCGGTGCTTTGGCTGGTCGGGCAATTGACGGTAATTGCTAGGCCAAGCCGGAAGACAGTATATGATACGCCCTTATCTTGATGGATGCAGCATAAGGGCCAAACATTCCTCGTGTAAGGTAAAGAGGAAAGGGGACCGTGGCGGCAAGCTTCGGTCCCCGTTTTTTATCTGAGATCTGCGCTAACGCCGCGCCAACAAAGGTGGTACCTCGCCTACCCAGTCGGACAGGTCGACATCATCTGAGACGAAATAGGGATTGCCTTTGCTGTTGAGATAGAAGCGCTGCATTTCACTGCGGCTAAATGGCCGCGAGCCTAGCCGGCCGAAAACAGCCATTTGTCCGCCAGTTTCATCAACCGCCCGGTCGCGATCCAATCCCTTAGATAAGGCCAAAGCCGGTTTCGGTGTGCGCGCAAAGGCGATAAGCTCTGGTTTGGGCGGGGGCGAAAAACCGTAATAATTGGGCTGGCTGTCCGGTGAAGTCAGTTGGATGACTTTCAGTCCGTTTCTGCCATCCGCAACATAAGCAAATAATGTCGCATTGGTTGAGCCGACAATAACATCTTCTGCATCGTTCATCTGACCGTCAAATGTCTCTTTCCGATAGATGACCGGTGTTTCAGGCTTGGTGATATCGGCAATGACCAGTCCTTCGTCTTTGGCTGCGATATAAGCAAAGGTCCGCGCGAGATAGAGGCGCCGGGCGTTGTTAAGTGGTATATTCCCAGATTCTACCGCTATTGGGTTTTCCATATCGGTAATGTTGAACAGCTTCACGCCTTCAGCATCGGTCACCCAGATATAGCGGAATTGGAGAGCTGATGCGCGGGCATCGGTAAGCGGCTTCGTGACAATATGCTTGGGTTTCAACGGATCATTGAGATCGATAACAACCAAGCCGCTATCGGCCGTAATATAAGCATAGTGACCCGCCAGCGTAATATGTCTGGCGCCATCAAGCACGCCATCTGCATTCCAGGTCACCGCCCGTTTGAAAAAGTTATTGCGAAACTCACCATCGGCCAAGGTGTTGACATCGACAAGGATCAATCCTTCTTCGCTGTCGGTAATAACCGCATAATTATAGATGGGATGGAAAGACTGTTCCTCGTTAATTTCTCTCAATTCGGCTGTGTTGCGTTCTGGAGCAATGGGCTGATTGGTGGACAGCGCCATACAGGTTGCGTTTTTGGTATCGACATGCGTGTCATGGCCAATCGAAGAGAAAGGCGCTTTGACTATGCGTTCGGAAAAGCCCTTATTGCCGATGGAGGCGACGTCATAGGCGCGGAATCCGCCTTTGCCTTCCGCGACAAACATATATTCGCCGCGCAGTTGTAAGCAGCGCACGCTGTCTCCAGTGCCTTGAACAACATTAGCAAATTCTTCGAGGGCTTTTGTTTCACCGGAGAAATTGTCATCGAGCCGTTCACCGCGAACCCAATTGATCAATTCGCGTCCATTATCTTCGACATGCATGCGCCAATAATCGGGATAGGCATATTTTTGCAGATATGAACCGATAACCGCTTGGGGCTCATCCCACTCGGTTACGCGTACGGCTTCAAAACCTTTTTCCAATCCCACCCAGGCATGCAAACCAACAAAGTTCACAAAATTCGTGCCTTGCAAGAGCAGTTGGGACATGATTGCATTATTGTCGTTGGCTTGGCTGAGGTGGCAGTCTGAACATTGTTTGGTTTCTGTTTTCCTGACCGTATGCGGAAAATGGGGCGCAAAGGCTTGGCTGGAAAAACCAATGGCTGAGATTGGCGGTTGTTGGACATAGATCCGCTCGCGGTTGATATTTGTCGAAGACAAGATCAAGGCCGATGTAGACCGAACCGGAGCAATGATGCTGCCTTTGGTTGTCTGGTGACGACCGAGCTGGAACATCTGATCGCGGGCAACCTGAGGATTATACGTGGCATAGTTGCGGGTCGTGCCGCCTTCATATTTATGGCTTTCAGCTTGCCAGTTTGCTTCAATCGGTAAATGGCAACCGCCGCAGCTTGTTGTCCAACTGAGATGGCAGGTGAAGCAGACCATATTCTCATCTTTATGAGCCCGATCTGCTGCTGGAACGCCGCTACCAAAGGTAAATTTCCCGGTCTCTGCTCCGGCCTTGGACATGAGTTTTGCGCGCGCGGATTTTTGATTGAAATCCGGATGGCCGCGATCGACGCTATCTTTGACCAGACTGACGCGCCAGCTAATTTTAGGATCGACAATCGAGCGCTGAATCAGGACTCGGTTGCCCTTTTCATCTTGCATCCATTCAAACCGGCGCTGTCCATCAGCGTTGCGCAACAATGCGAGATTTTTGCCTTTGGGACGCGCGGCCAGATTAGAGGTCATCAAAGTGGGATAGGCATCAGCTGTGCCGTGACAGTCTTTGCAATTAATCTCTACGGCATTGGCCACTTCGCCGTAGATTAAACCATTGCCGTGACTGTCCTGGGCAAAATGACAATCAGCGCATTGCATGCCCACTTCGGCGTGAATACTCATCATATGGACGGATTTTCCTGGATTAATGCCAGGTTCGACAAATTTTTCTTCTTCTTTTCGGCGGAATTTTTCCGGATCGTCATTGTCGACAATATCGCCTTTTTCATCGAGCAAATTGCCCGCACGATCGCGTTTGAGAATGGCCCGGAAGTTCCAGCCATGGCCATGATAGTCCGCAAATTGCGTGTCTTTGGCTTCACTGTTGAGGTCATAGACATTGCGCAAGAAGTCCAAGTCTCCCCACAGGCCTTTGGGAGATGCGGCTTCGGGATTGCGATCGAGGATTTTGCGGACTTCTTCCGCATCAGGGAATTTCTGCTGCTTGTAAGTTTTAATATATTCTTCTTCGCTCATTCCCTCAGGCTTGGGCGTGGTGTTGTCGGGGCCCGGCCACATCAGCGGCGCATCGGATTCATAGTCCCACATGGTATAGCCCAAGAAGCTGTTGAGGAAGATATTGGGCTGGTGCATGTGGCAGTTCATGCACTGTGCGGTTGGAATGGCTCGGGTGAAGGCGTGTTGAATCGGATGGCCTTTTTCCCTTAGCGCAGGATCAATATCGCCATCATACTTGCCGTCATGTTCTTTGTCATCGCTGGCCGATTTATGATAATCCGCCGTTTTCTTTTTATATTTGCCCTTTTTACTCAGAGCGGCATCATAGGTACCATAGCTGCCGGTGCGATGTTCGCCTTCTTTCAGATTGCGAATGGTAGGGTCGTTAGTTTGGGTTTGACCATCACGACCATATTTGGCCCAGATCAAACTGTGTCGCGGTTCCCGGTCATTAGCATAGACAACGTGACAACTGGCACAACCTGATTGCCGATAATCGCCTGGTTGGTCATTGGTTCCCATGAACCAGGTAAACGGATCATTGAGCCGGGTTTTGTGAATATTGAGCGCGGGAATGGCGACGCGCAAGCCTGTGCCTGGACCGCGATTGGATTGTTTAAGGTCAGGGCGGCCCGGCTCTTCCAGACGCTGAATAATACCGCCAATATTCGGCAAGCCGATCTCCGGAAATTGGGTGTTAACATTTCTGCCGCCGCGTTCAAAGACGCGGAAAACATCGCCTGGCGGAATGGTATGCCATGTGGGCAATGGATATAATATCGGCAAGGCGCCCCGGGCCTTTTGCTCTTCAGTAACCGTGCCGTGCGGATTGCCTGGTGATTTGATCGTCGCAGGCAATCCCTTGCGGGTATAGGCTTCACCGAAGATGTAATTTTTAAACGGAACAATGCCGTTATTATAAGCGGCTCCGCCCCACAGCATGGCGCCTGTGGCCATGAGCGAGCGCTCCGATGCTTCGATAATCTCCATATGACAGGCGCCACAGGCCTCGCGAGCGACGCGATAGTCAGAAGGATTAACGAAGCGAACAAATTCCGGAGATTCTTTGTTCAGTAATGTGTAGCTGCGCTTGGGATTGGCAGAAGATGGCCAATGCCAGCTTTCGGGATATTTAGGCAAAACATGCGCTTTTTTGAGCGCGTGCATATATTGCGGGCTTTTCTTACCCCATGTGTTGTCCCCGGTAATGCTCGCATCGCCGCCGTGGCAATCTACGCAGCCAAGCACGACTGCGGGGGTTTCGTGCATGGTCTTTTGATCGCTATCGGTGTGGCAAGAAACGCAACCGCTGCTTTTGGAATTGGCGGCGTCCCATGTCTGGTTTTGCGGCGCGGGCGGTGTGAATCGATAGTCAATTTTTTGCGGCTTCTCTTTGCCCGCGGCCAAAGCCGGGGACATTCCCATGGTCAGCAGCATTATCGCGAAAATAAGCGCGATCATCGCTCGTATCATATGCATGGCATGTGATATGGATGATGAAGAAGCGTGAGGAACTTGCATATCAGAAGGCCAATATTGCGTTGAAAAGAATGGAATAATGGAAATCACGTTTGTCCGTTTGGTCGAACAAATCTTCAAAACCATCGCCGGGGAGCAACGCTGCTCCCGACAGACGGAAAACGAGATTTTGGGTTGCCCGAGGACGGTAAATAGCGGCGGCTGACAAGTCCCAACCAATATCTTTGGGGATCGAGCCTTCCACCCTTAAGGCTTCGAGACTCTCGGTTTTGTGAAACCACAAATGATTGGCATTGGCCGACAAGCGAAAATCGGGAGTCAAATCCGCATCAACTCCGACACCGGCTAATATCGTACCGGGATTGTTGAAGTTGCTTTGACCTTGTTCCTTTGATGACCGGAGCGAATTGAGAATACCATTGCGGCCGTTGATGCTGATCGCGCGACCACCGCCAGCAAAGGGGATGGTTTGCCGGATCCAATAGCTGGTATCCGCGCCAGCAAAAATGGGATTTTCAAAAATAGAGTCAAAGCCCGCTTCAGTGTTATTATATGGATTTCCGTCGCCACTGGCGAACAGGCCCGAGGCTCGAAACCTTAGGAAATCAACATCATAGCTGGCCTCAGCAGCTGCAAAATAGGCGGCTATTTTTGCTGGTTCACTCGTGAATATGCTGTTGCGATCTTCGCCAAAGGCCCCATAAAGTTGTCCGGTGACATTGATCCGGCCAATCCGACCATCCACCGCATAACCAGGATAGACCACATCATAAGCCCGCCCACGCAAATCGCCAATCAAGGCGGGTCGGACCGGAAAACCATTATCATCAATCTCGATATCGCTCTTTTCGCGATTCATATTATAGGTCACGCTGAACTGGCTAGTCAGACCGACAAAGGGCAAATCCTGCCGATAGAGATTAGCGAAGAAAATATAGCTCTCCCGCGGCGTCTGAAAAATATCATTGAGGCCGCTATTGGTGTCTTTTTCAAGCTGAAGAAAGGCACCCAGATTATATTGCACGCGGTTATTGTCACGCGTTCCAAACAGACGAAATCCCAATTGGTTGTCCTGGAAAAGAAAACCACGGAAATCAGCCTGCATCGGCTGGATACCGATGCGGAAACTGTCAAAGTCATAACGCGCTGATGTATTGCGGATATGATAGTCAAAAAAGGCTTCTTGAACGCCAACAAAATAATCGGTCCGATTGGATGTTTTTGATGGCTCTACAAACAAGACGCGGCGTTCGGGAACATTCACGTGGTTAATCTGCGTTGCCAGCGTCAGCCGATATTCGACATCAGGCGGCTTATAGGCGGTAGATCCTTTGATGAGCGCAAAGCCGGTAATGAAGGTTTGGGCATAAACTTCCGAACCAGACCGTCCAAACACGTCGATGCTGTTTGAGCGTTCGGTTGTCTGTACGCCAACAGGTATCGGGAAACTGCGCGGTTCGATGACAGTGTCCGAGATCGCGTTGACGACAAAAAACCAATCGTCGCCTTTCAGGAAAGACGGTTTCTTATCTTCCGGTATCGGCTTGTCACCTTTGAGTACGTTTTGCGCGTAAGGGTTGGACGTATTGCTACAATTGTTTTTTAACGCACCAAATACCTTGAAAATCGACTGATCACCGCCTTTTTGCGGGCATAAAGTTTGCAGGATACGCCAGCGATCGGGCACCGGAAATTCATCCGTAGGAAAGGCTTCCGGGGGAGGCGCGCTGATGGCTCCAGGATTGTTCTGGATGATGCGATCGGGCAATTCTTTGGGTACGCCGGGGCGCCGCCGGCCATCGATCAAGGCTTCATCAGCCTCCAATCCATCAAAATCCATTTCCAATTGCTGCGGTTCAGCTGCGATGGTTTCAATGGGTTCTTCTGCTTCAACCGGATCTGCACTGCCTACGGATGTCGTATCCGCATCGCCAGAAGGCGCGCTAATGGCCAGCATATTCTGATCCGGCGCCAGATCTCCCAATGTGGAGGGCACAATATCGCGGGCGAGATCAAATTCTGAGTTCTCAACCCGCATCCAGTCAAATTGATCGCTGGCTAACAATGCATTGAGCGAAGCTTCCATTTCTTCAACCGACGCACGCTGGGTTTCAAGCTGTTCTGCTTGACCAGACATGACCGCCATGAAGGGCAAAAAGGAGGAAGTGACGCCGGACACTAGGCTATAGCCCCTCGCAAACATTTTGCTCGTCGGTATCAAGGAACGGAGCAAAGGGGCAGTTTATGTAACGCAAACGCACTTGCGCATCTCCCAGATCGACAACCACATTATCAGCCCGGATGGCCTGCGGTGCATTGCCAATACCACCCACTCTTAAACCGGCATTGTGAAGTCCGAGAAAACTGATCATATCATCCTGATCAATGCCGTCTCCTGATACGCCCAGGCCGCCAATAAGCTGATCGCCTCGATATACCGGGACGCTGCCAGGAAAAATCTGAATGCCATTTTCAAGACGATTCTGACCTGGGGCTGCATCTGGACTATTGGTGCATCGCATCGGCGTGTCGGTAGCGGAGACACCTGATACAAAGTTCAAATGACCGGCAATATTCCCAATTGTAAGAGCCACCTGTAGCCCTGTTGCGAACGGATTAAATTGATCAATAGGCCGTGACAATGGTCCATGAGGGCGACCCAGTTCACCGTCTGGAAAAAACGGGCGCGCCAAATTGCCGCCAGACCGGTCAGCAAACGCAACTGTTCCGGTCAGCGCATTGGGGTCATTTAAAAAACTTCTCACTCGGCCGACAAAGGCTGCGACGTCGCCGTCAGGATTGCCCGCGAGATCAGCGGCTGCCACACTATTGGAGAAAAATGATGCTGTGCGGGCTTTTTGCAAGGAGACATCCGTGCCGAAAATCGGTGCATCAGGAGAACGGACAATGCCCAATATTTCGCCGTGCGTATCCACCAAAGAAATGGACACTTGAGCGCGGCTGTCTAGCGGTTGGCGGATTTGCGCACGTGCGCGGCTCATTACAATAAACGCTTCTTCCAATATTGCGGTGGCTTCTGCACTGGTAATCGGATTAGCCACGTTCGCTCCATCGGTCGCCGCGCGGACCGGGAAGCGATTGCTACCGGTTCCATCCGTCAGGACGAAGGCATCTCGATTTCGAAATTCAGCTGCTGTTGATGCTCTGATACCCGATGTTTCGGTTCCGTAGGCGGAACCGGCGATGATGGTACCATCACTATAGCCGGTGACGGGAACCAATGCGCCAGCGCCGCCGTTAATTGCAGCAAAATTGCTTTGTAGGGGGGATAAATCACTCACCGTCATATCGCTAAACCGGAGCGTCGTGCCATCGACAGATATGCGATTGGCAGTGATCGAGGCAGGAGGTGCAAATCCTTGAATCCCGGCCAATGCAATGGCTTCTTCATCATCGACGTCGATATCGAGAATATTGTCATCAAAACCGTAGTCGCCATCACCCATGACGCCAATGGCTCCGACGACCACCCCATTTTTATACAGCGGCAGTCCACCAGGATCAGCCGCCAAGCCGAGGGGAGATCTTTTCGGTCCGATAAGAGCCATTTGACCCCCGCCGGGCAGAAACCGGGAATTGAGATCGGAACATGGCAATTGACTAAACTGAACGCCAAAAAGCGGGCCGCTTTCTAGCCCTCCGGTTGTCGGGGCGGGCGGAAAATGCTGCTGGACAATTTGACTGGCGGTGCGGCTTGAAAAGGCATTGCCAGCGCTTGAAAGATAGGCGCCGGTAATGGCTTTAGCGATCGCGCCGGCTTCGGCCGGAAATTCTACGCCTTGCGCGTCCACGGGGGTTGGATTGGGGCCATTAGGAGTGGCGATGCTGGTGGTTGCTGTCGCCGGTGCGCCGTTCATCCGGAAAACGGCTAAAACATTGCCGACCCGATCAACGACTGCAATGCGGGAAGGCAAATTGCGGGCAGTTGCTTCGCCCACGGCTTGCGCAATAATGGTTTGCACCTCTGTGATGGTGAGTGATTCCTGAGCGGGCGGTGTAAAGGCCCCGCCAGTCCCATCAACGGGGGAGGGTGTGGGCGTGGGAGCGGGTGCCGGGCTCGGAGAAGGATCACCGCCAAAATCATTGCTTCCACCCCCGCCCCCGCAGGAGCTCAGGATCAATGCAGCTGCTGAAATTGCAGCGGTGACACGAAATTTCCGCATTAACGCAATGCCCTTATTGTTCTGACTGCACTTCCGAGCGCCCTTCGAAATTGCAGCGGTTTATAACTATTGGGTTCGTCCACGGCTTTATAGGCGACGTTAATCTGCCCGCGCAGGCTGGAAGCTGCGGCTTCACTGACTTGGCCATTATTCACCAGCCCGTTGAGCAAAGTATCAATCGCCATGACCGCTTGGACACTGCCTTCATAGTCAGTAAAGCGCGGGGATATTGCTTGGCCGGCTATGGTTTCCATGATCCGGAATGTTTGTTCTCTGTCAAAATTGGCGCGAGAAAAGCGATCTGCAAGCGCTGTTGCGGTCTGTCTCAGCCGCGCCGCGGCTTGAACCGCGGGACCACGGCCTTGGCCCATGGCTTTGTGAAACGCTTTGGATCGCGCATCAAATTGACCTGCCAAATCCGGAGCGGCGACTTTGATCGCTGCACTCAACATGATCATATTCTCATCATTATAAGGCGGCATGCCTTCTGGAATTGGTCGGCCGGGATTGTTGATCGAAGTGGGCCTTGCCGAGGCGTCATCGTAAATTCGCCGGTGGCAACTGTGGCAATCATAAAAATAAAATTCGGGGAACAACCCTTCTTGAGCGAGCGCTGGCTTGGAAAAAAGATTGAGGGACCGTTCGAGCGCCATCGATTGACCCACAGCCCAGAAACGCACCGCATTGGTTTTTCCTTTGCGCCGGACATAGTCGACATCTTCATCATGATGCTGTTGCAGGGTTGAGAAAAGATCGAGTTCAAACGAAATTCTAGGGTGACCGGCGGCCATGATGCGGTGATCGACAAATTGCCCGCTTTTCGCACTTCCGAAATGGCAGTCGAGACAAGTGCTGGCCCGAACTTTAGGATTGTCGAGCGGAGCTAAGCCCAATGAAACATTCTTGGCATGGTTTGCGCCGACGGCATAGTGCGCGGAAAGCCAGCCCGATGAGGGGCCATGGCAAGCTTCGCATCCCACTCCGTCATTGGCCTGGAAACGGGGGCCTTTTTTCGTCGCGGGAGTGCTGTGGCATCCCAGACATTCTTGCGAAGATGCAGCGTCCTTTATGCCCAAACGTTTTGCAATTGCGATGCTGCGCGGTTCCCGAAGCACTCTAAAGGCGCGGCTATGCGCTCCGCCCGGGGTCGATTCTTCTTGCCAGCGCATGAGCTCGTCCTGGCGAACAACCTCACCATCTGCTTCTTGGCGTCCATGGCATGTGGTGCCGCCGCAAGAGGCGACGCCCAAATGTGTTCCAGCAGATAAATCTTGTGCGGCTTCAACGGGAGCGGGGGTGGCGACGGAAGAAATGAACAAGGCTACGCCGGCAAGCGCAAAACAGAAAAGGCTAGCGGCCAGTATTGACCAGCTGCGTTTCCACGAAAGATTTTTCCCCATTTGCATCGTTGCCCTTCCTGATCTGGAGATCAGGTCCCTCTTTAAGCCCGACGCGACCCTAGTCGTTAACCATGTTTACATCATTATATTATGCGGCTTTGCCATCTCAATCAATGATAAATATTCTAAAAAATTGTGCTTTATCTGTGACTTGCATCACTATTTGTGACCTTTTCTTCCGTCAATCGTTGCTAATATACCACTGTGTCGTGGCGCATTTGTACCCATGGCTATTGCTTCAATTGTGATTCGTTTCGCCTTACAGTTTCCGACGAATAACCAAATTGCGAATTTCGGTCATGTCTTCCATTGCAAATCGGATACCTTCTCGGCCTAGTCCACTATCCTTCACGCCACCATAAGGCATATTGTCAACACGATAGGATGACACGTCGTTAATCACGACGCCGCCGACATCGAGGCGATCCCATGCATCCAAGGTTTTGAACAGATCTCGGGTGAATATTCCGGCCTGCAATCCGAATTTGCTATCGTTAACTTCATCAAGCGCTGCATCGAAATCAGAAAATTTCGACAATAATGCTAATGGGCCGAACGCTTCTTCACGATTTGCAGCGGCATCGCTGTCGACATTTTCGAGCAAGGTTGCCTCTAACATATTTCCGGTGCGATTGCCGCCGCATAAAAGCGTGGCTCCGCCGGCGACTGCGTCTTCGATCCAACCGTGGAGGCGCGTTGCTTCGCCTTCTGATATCATGGGACCGATAAAGGTGTTCCGGTCCTTTGGATCACCCGCGATCAACGTCTTGGTTTTGGCGACCAACATATCTTTAAACTGATCATAGACCGCTTCGTGGATGATAATTCTTTGAACGCCGATGCAACTTTGACCAGATTGGTAGAAAGCGCCGAATATGATCCGCTCCAACGCGTCGTCGAGATCTGCATCATGATCCACGATGACCGCAGCATTGCCGCCGAGTTCAAGAATGACGGGTTTTTTGCCGGCTTTTGCTTTCAGATCCCAACCAACGCCAGGTGATCCGGTAAAGGATAACAGCTTCAAGCGTTCGTCGACGGTGAATAAGTCGGCGCCATCGCGACTAGCCGGCAAAATCGAAAAGGCACCTTTCGGCAAATCCGTTTCCGCCAGAACTTCGCCCATGATGATTGCTCCGAGCGGTGTCTTTGAGGCAGGTTTCATGACGAACGGGCAGCCGACAGCTATTGCAGGCGCGATTTTATGGGCAGCCAGATTGAGCGGGAAGTTAAACGGTGAGATAAAGCTGCAAGGGCCAATAGGCACGCGCTTCCACATGCCTTGATAGCCCTTGGCGCGCTCGGAAATGTCAAGCGGTTGCACTTCGCCGTAATTTCTTGTCGCTTCTTCTGCAGCAATGCGAAAAGTATCAATTAATCGGCCGACTTCACCTTCGGCATCTTTAATCGGCTTTCCGGCCTCTACGCAAAGCGAATAAGCCAGTTCATCAAATCTCTCTGTGAACCGGCTCACGCAATGCTGTAGTATATTTTGCCGTTCGTAACTCGCCATGCGCGCCATGGGTTCAGCTGCTGCAACCGCACCGGCAATCGCTTCTTCGATAACATCCGGCGTTGCCAACGCGGTCCGAAAAGCCACTTCATTGGTGAACTTGTCAGTGACAGCCAAATCTTCATTGGGCTGTGCAGCGACATTGTTGAGATAAAGCGGATAAACGTCTTTTAATTTGGTCATGATTTATCCTCTTAAATCTGTGCGCTGAGGTCCTTGATCTCGACGTTGAGGATACGATCATTGTCGGAATAGTCCACCGGGCAATCGATTAGATGCACGCCTTCGCTGTTGAGGCATTTGTCAATTGTTTCCTCAAGGTTTTTCGCGCTGGTGATGCGATGTCCATGCGCGCCATAGCTTTCCGCATATTTCACAAAATCAGGATTTCCGTAAGTCAAACCCCAATCTTTGAAGCCCATATTGGCCTGTTTCCAACGGATCATGCCATAGCTACTATCGTTGAGGATGAGGACTGTGAGATTGAGTTTCAAACGAACAGCGGTTTCCATTTCCTGGCTGTTCATCATGAAGCCCCCATCGCCGCAAATTGCCATGACTTTGCGATCGGGATAAACCATTGCCGAAGCCATGGCGGAGGGCAAACCTGCACCCATTGTTGCAAGTGCATTGTCGAGCAATACCGTATTGGCTTGACGCGCCTTATAATTGCGGGCGAACCAAATTTTATACACGCCGTTATCGAGGCAAATAATACCATCAGCCGGCATTTGATCTCGCACCACTTTAACGAGATGCGGCGGATAGATAGGACAACGCATATCATCGTCCATCGATGCCGTATGCTCTTCTTCGGCAGCACGCGCTTTGTACATATGGTCAAAATTCCACGACCCGGACGGAACAATATCTTCCTTCATCTGCCAGATCGCATTGCCAATATCGCCGATAACTTCAATTTGCGGGAAATAGACAGGATCGACTTCCGCTGTATTCATGGAGACGTGGATCACTTCGGTGCCGCCGTCATGCATGAAAAATGGCGGTTTTTCGATGACGTCATGGCCAACATTGATGATCAAATCGGCAGACTCGATCGCGCTATGGACAAAGTCATTGGCAGATAGAGCCGCGCAACCCATAAATTCTTTGTTGGTTTCATCGACGACGCCTTTGCCCAATTGAGTTGTCACAAAGGGAATGCCGGTTTTCTCAATAAATTGCGTCAGCATCCGGCCAGTGGTTGTGCGGTTGGCACCTCCGCCGATGACAATGATCGGAGATTTTGCATTCTCGATTTTCTTGGTAGCCGCACGAACCGCTTTGGCTTCCGCAACCGGGCGCCGAGAGAGGCTGGGCGTAATCGGCGTCGAATCCGTTTGTTCATCCGCCACGTCTTCGGGAAACTCAATATGGCTGGCACCAGGCTTTTCTTCTTCGGCCAATCGAATCGCTTCGCGGACCCGGCTCGGAATATTGTCGGCCGACGCCAGCTGGTGGGTAAACTTTGTAATCGGGCCCATCATGTCAACAACGTCGAGAATTTGAAAGCGGCCCTGTTTGGATTTCTTAATCGGTTTTTGCCCCGTGACCATCAGGATCGGCATGCCGCCAAGCTGGGCGTAGGCTGCTGCCGTCACCAGATTGGTCGCGCCGGGTCCCAATGTGGCCATGCAGACACCGGTTTTCCCAGTGTGGCGGGCATAGGTCGCGGCCATAAAGCCAGCGCCTTGTTCATGCCGTGTCAGGATCAGTTCGATTTTTTTGGAGCGCGATAAGCTGTCGAGCATATCGAGATTTTCTTCGCCTGGAACGCCAAATAAATATTCCACGCCTTCATTTTCAAGACATTGGACGAATAAATCAGAAGCTTTGGTCATGTGGGTCCTTCCCCGATCCTGATGATCGGAATTTGCTCAAGAAATGGCAACGACCCCGGAATGATTTTTCCCCTCCAGAAAAAGACTCATCCCTACCCTATGCCCTTGGTTGATAAGTTAAATTTACGGGCGTGTCACGCCTCAATCGAAAAATTTCGCCATTGGCTAATAACCCCGCGCCAAATCAGCAACGGCAATCATTTGTGTGCCGTTTTGATAATGCTGCAAATTTTTCACAAAACGGGTAGCGGCGCGCTGAAACATGCGGGTTTGGGCCACGCCGGATACATGCATGGTGATGAAACAATTTGGTGCGGTCCACAAGGGATCCCCTTTCGGCAAAGGTTCCGGTTCCGTCACATCCAATACCGCGCCGCCAATTTTTTTGTCGGTCAGCGCGTCAAGCAATGCCGATTGGTCCACCAAAGACCCACGCGCGACATTGACCAACCAAGCTGATGGCTTCATCGCTGCCAGTTCTTCTGCGCCGAGGAGATGCCGCGTTTCTTGTGTCGCCGGAGCGGAAATTATCACCCAGTCAAAATCACCAAGACGGGCCCGCCAATCGTTCGTGCTAATCACTTCCGTGCTCAGGCCGGCTGGATCGTCGCTAACATTCCGGCGGACCGCAGTGATATTCACATCAAAGCCAGATAATTTTTTCGCGACTTGCTGACCAATGCCGCCATATCCGATGATCAAAGCCTTGCTGTCTGCCAACTCGTCCGTGCCGGGCGCCTGTTCCGGCCAGGCTTGCTGTTTTTGGAGATCCAATAGTTTGTCTGTCCGTTTGGCTGCGGCGAGCATCCCCATCAGCACAAATTCCGCTATCGGTGAACTGTTCAATCCTGCGCCATTAGTGACGATCGTGCCTTGCGTTTTAAGTTGATCGAGCGGGAAATGTTCAACGCCGGCATATATGCTGTTCAACCATTTCAAGTTGGTGGCTTTCGCGAGCACTTCGCGCATTTTCTCTTTGTCATACATATCAAACCAGCCGATTTCGGCATGGGGAGCAATTTCCAGAGCCTCTTCCGTGCTGGTAAACCAGGTTACATCTAATCCGTCGCAATGCGGTTCGACCAAAGGGCGTACCAGCGATGCCATGGCAGCTATCGGTTTGCTCATATTTTGATACTCCATTCCCAACGTAAAGGATCGCCATCCATAAGGTCTACGCCTTGAGCGATAAGATCATCCCGGATAGCATCGGCGCTGGCGAAATCCTTATCCGCTTTGGCTTGCTGACGCAGATCCAATTTCTGTTCAATTTCGGTTTCGGAAATGGCCGCGTCTTTAGGTTTGAGCCGCAAATCTTTGCGAGACAATGTTTCCAATTGTAGACCGAAAATCATATCCATTTCTTTCAGTAACGCCAACCGTTGTCCGGCGTTGATCTTTTTCAACCCCAGAAGTTCTTCGAGCAATGGAATAGCTTTGGCACTGTTCAAATCATCTGCCATCGCAGCCGATAGTTTCTCACGCAGTTCCGTAATTTTGTGATGTTCCCGTTCCTCACTGGCGGTACCGTTCATATTTCCGAGGCGCGTCTTGAGATTATCCACACCCATGATCATGCGGTTCAGTCTGGTCAGCGCGGCAACCACATTGTCCCAGGTAAATTCCAGTTCGCTGCGGTAATGGGCCTGCAAACACATTAGCCGATAAGCCAGGGGATGAATGCCTTTGTCGATCAACACTTGCAGCCGCAAAAAATCACCACTGGATTTGGACATTTTGCCGGCACGATCGATGAGGAAATTATTGTGCATCCAGATATTGGCGCCGGTATGTTCAGAGCAGTTATGCGCCTGATTTTGAGCGATTTCATTGGGATGATGAATTTCGCGATGGTCAATGCCACCGGTGTGAATATCAAAAGTTTCACCGAGATATTTCATGCTCATCTGTGAACATTCCAAGTGCCAGCCCGGCGCGCCTTTGCCCCATGGACTGTCCCATTCCATTTGACGGGTTTCATCAGCCGGGGTTTTACGCCAAATGGCAAAATCTTGCGGATGGCGCTTGCCTTCCACCTTCTCGATCCGCCCTTCGATCTCATCGCTTTGGACGCCCGCGAGACGGCCATAATCGGGAACGGTGCTGGTATCAAAATATAAACCGCTTTCCAGTTCATAGCAGTGTTTGTCAGCTATGCCTTTTGCAAACGCGATCATTTCGTCCACATGATCGGTGGCGATGGACCATTTTGCCGGTTGGCGAATGTTCAGCCGGTCAATATCTTGCCAATAAGCATCGGTATAATATTTGGCGATGTCCCAGGCCGATTTCCCCGCTGATGCGGCGGCCTTCTCCATTTTGTCGTCTCCGGCATCAGCATCGGAGGTCAGATGGCCCACGTCGGTGATATTAATCACATGGGTCAATTTCAAACCCCACCAGCTTAGCGTTCGCCCTAACAGATCAGCGAAAATATAAGCGCGCATATTGCCAATATGCTGATAGTTATAAACTGTCGGCCCGCAGGTATAGACGCGGGCTTCTCCGTCATGGACCGGGGTAAAGGGTTCAATGGCGCGAGTAAGACTGTTGAACAGCTTCAGCGGTTGGCGATTGGTATCTTTCATATCCACCGCCTAATGGCTTGGGATGCAAAAGGTCAACCGATCAATTACTCGGCAGGTTCGAGTATTTCTTCTTCTGCCGGACCGCCCTGACCACATGCGCTATCACCGTCAGCGCATTCCTCGCTATCCTCGTCTGCATTGGCTTCGTCTTCACCAATCCACAGGTCATCATTGCCAGCGCCGGTAACGGGATCATCGATCAACGGATCATCGGCATATTCTTCAATATCCTTGATCTCGATCAAATTGGTTTCGAACGGATCACTGACAACGGTAACGCTTTCTTCCGGTTTGACTTCCTCTTCAATAATATCCTGTACCGGATCCGTAATTTCCGGATCATCAACCGGGGTTGGCGTCGGAGTAGGCGTTGGAGTTGGAGTTGGAGTTGGAGTAGGCGTCGGAGTAGGCGTCGGAGTTGGAGTAGGCGTCGGAGTTGGAGTGGGCATTGGCTGCGCACCGCAACTAGACGGATCTATGATCGCACAACCATTGATGGTGGAGAAAGTATCAAAATTCGCAACTGTGTCCGTTGCAAAAATTGTTTCAATACCGGTTTCTCCGTTCACAATACCATTGATCACAATATTCGCGGTGCTGCCGGCACTTAGACCATTAATTGTCAGGCTATCGACAACGAAACCACGGCGTTCATCGAAGCTTACTCCGGTAGCCGTGTTTTGAATGAACAGATCACCATCAACTGTAAATTCAGCAATGCCGCCGCGGATAAGGCCATTGTCAATGTCAAGGCCGTCACTGGATGCCAGCCGGGCGTCAACGCCAAGCACATCCAGTCCAACAATATCGGCAAAAGCTTGATCGGTCATGGCATAGATATTTTGAGCCGTGAGAGACAATAGCCCTATACCGCCGAAACTGCCGCCAATATCAGTGATCTGGATAAGGCCGCCATTGGCGTTGATCCGCAAATCATTGAGAGAGGTCATTGCCAAGGCAGTGCTTGTCGATGCGTTGGCTAAGTTAAGATTGCCATCGACGCGGGTTGATTGGCCGGAATCGATCGTCAATGTTCCGGAAAAACCAATCGAAGCGATTTGAGGCCCGCTGACATTAACGCCGGCTTGGACGGTCAAGTCCTGGATAATCAGATCGGGCGTGGCCAGGCCGGTTGATGCCACAAAGAGAGTGAGATCCTGATTGGATTGGATCGCGTCAAATTCACTTTGATCTAGACTGAATACTCCAGCCGTTCCTGAACCGCCCAATATGGCTTGGTTTGTGCCATTGCTTTCGATGAAAATATCATTGGTCTGTTGAAAATCACCCAACTGCCCATTGGTGCCAATATTGATATCGGCAGAGGACAAATCAATGGTTGTGCCGGTGGTGAGCGCTTGAATGTCAATCAAATTGCCCGCTGTTATTGTGAGCGCGTTGGCAGCATTGGTAGTATCATTGACGACGACATCTGTGGCGGCGGTGACCGTGATATTTCCATTTGAGCTCACTGTTGCCTGACCGGTAATCCCGGCAGGAGTACGCGATATTCCGTTTGCTATAATCTGCAAATCGTTAAGTTCCGCGCTTCCGTTCAGGCTGGTCAGGAATATATTGCCGGTTGCTATGGCATCTTCTGCGACCAAATTGCCATTTGTGACAATATCAATGTCACCGGCATTGGCTCTCGCCGTTACTCTTAGATCGCCGGTGGAGCGTAAGAATATATTATTGCCGGTCGCGTTGGTTTTATTGGTGACCAATGCATTACCGCGAACCGCAACGTCACCATCTGTTGATGACAAGGTCAAACCGCTTAGAGTCGCATTTTCGATTGTCACGCCTTGATCAGCTGTAAAGCTCGCCGATGAACCCGTTACTGAATCGATTGTCGCCGTTCCGTCGACATTCACTGAGATCCCGCCCACATTCAAAGTGGATCCCAAGAAGTTATTGGTTGCGCCCGCTCTTATAAATTCATCAACGGCAATGACATTGTCGAACGATAGGGAGTCTCCAGCGAACATCCGCAAAGTCGTCCTGATTTTGTTGGTGAAGACCGTGTCGGTAAGGTTGATACTGCCCGTCGCAGAAAAGTCGCCGCGCCGAGACAGGTCAAAATCTCCGCTCAGCGTTATATCGCCGTCCGTTGCCTGAAGTCTCAAGCCTTCGGTGAACCGCGGATCGCCGTTGTCGCCCGTGTCTGCGCCGGACAAAGTGATCGCGGTGCCTATCAAACCGGCTTCATTAGCCGAAATAATATTGTCCAAAACCAGCAAGCCAGCTGATTCTACGGTCACTGTATTGCCTGCGTCCAGCGTGTCAGCAGTGATATCACCCACGGTGGAGGTCAGGTCGATCAACCCAGACGTTGTGGCATCATTTAGCGTGATAGATTCAGCTTCGATGACAATATCAAGATTCGAGCTAATGTTACCGCCCAATATGTTGGCCGCATTGAACAAAATATTTTCAGAGGCAAAAGCATCAGCAAATTGAATATCGCCTCCAGCATCGGCCGCAAAATCACCGCCTTCGGCCGATAAGGAACCAAAACCAATATCGCCAGCGGCATCCAAATCAATAGACCCGCCAACATTGACAATTCCGTTGCCATCAATGTCGCCAGCAGTGGCGTTTAGCCTGAGATTGCCTTCGATATCACCGGCGTTCAAGGCCACAGTGGTTCCGCTGATACTCGTATCACCTACACTATTGGCTGCATTGACCGCAGCCGCTCCCATTGCCGTTACCGTAATATCTGCATCGGAAGTCAGGTTACCTACACTTACATCACCATTGTCGCCGGTCACGGTAATATTGTCCGCTGCCACGACATTGGCGGCCGTGATGGTGGAACCGGACAATGTTGCGGTTTCACCGGATTGAACATCTCCCGTCATGATCAGTGATCCAACTGCGTCAAGCGTCACACCAACGCCGCTTCCATTGTCGGTCAGAACCGCTGAGTTACCGGAAATAGATCCGCCAGCGCGTACGATCAGATCGCCTTGACCCGCGCCGATATCAACAAAATTCACATTGCCATCGGTAATGGCTGTGAATGCGCCGGATGAAGCGATCATCGAAGACAGGTTTATATCCTGTGTCGCGATCAAATTCGCACCATTGGGTGTGCTATTTCGGCCTAATGCCGTGATTCCGCCATTAGAGGCGGTGGCCTGCAATCCACCCACATCAATAGCGTTTAAGACAATATCGGCGCCGCGCACGACTGCTGTTGAAAATTCTCGTCCATCGGTACTCAAAAGGTCAATGGCAACGTTCCCACCAGCGGAAATATTGACAAGTCCATCCGCGGTCGCACCAATAACGGTTGTTGCGGTAATATTACCATCCGCCATTAAGCTAACCGCATCTTCTGTGTCCAATGTGCCCGTCAGATCAATGTCTCCACCGGCGGTCAAGCTTATGGTTTCGGCAGACATGGTCCCATTGCGTGTTTGCGTTTGGATTGCACCAGAACTAATCGATCCACCAGCAACAATGTTAATGGCATTGCGGTTGTTGGTGACCGACCCCAATGTGATATCTCCGTCGGAATCGGCGTCAAATCTAGCTTCGGAATTTGCATCTCCCGCGACAATCTCGTCTGTGCCGTCGAGATCGATGATACCGCCATTGGCGGTGAGATTTCCAACATCAATGGTCAGAGCAGTGATCACAATATTGCCATCACTGACGATATCGCCGCCAAGCATCGGTTGTCCGAAGACATCCAATGCATCGATGGTCACGCTGTCGCCGGCCGTCAACAAGCCAAAGTCGACAAAATTCCCGGCGAGCAAATCGATACTGCCTGTCGCAAGAATATCACCCAGAGAAATGTCGCTGCCATCAAGTGCAATATTCTGAGCGCTGGCGCTGTTGCCGATAAAAATTGAGCCTGGGGCGGAAAGCAAAATATCTGTACCGGGCACATCGATCTGGCCAAAAGAAAAACTGCCTCCGGCGTCATAATTAACATCACCATTACCCACGCTTAGCAACCCGACGCTCATATCGCCGTTGATGGAGAAAAAGCCCTCGAGCATGCCGCCTCTGTCCGCGACGGTGGTCAGTTCTCCGCCCGTGTCGATGATTCCAGCACTGATACTGTCGCCAACCGTAATTCCGATGTCATTATCACTGATGAGCGATCCGGAACCCAATAAGCTGCCTGCAGCTTCGATGCCGATAAGATCACTGCTCAGCTGAGCCTCGCGGAGATCTACATCGCCCTCGGTGCTGTTTATGAAAATCTCATCGCTGGCAATAAACTGGGAAGGAATGCCATCCTGGCCCATGATGATGTCTCTGCGGGTGGATACCAAGATCTGATTAGCCAAAACATCGCCATTCTCGATCACGGCTTGGACTGGGACACCGGACTGACCGATGGAGATAATATTGTCTGCGGCCAATGCGCCAAGACAGATATTACCCTCAACACAACTGGCGTTAAGCAACCCATTGTCATTTGATTGTCCAAAGGCCGCTATGTCTGCATTGCTCGGCGCGCCATTTATGTCTGCTCGAATGGAACTGGCGGTGAGGGAACCACCAAGCCCGTCAATGGCTTCACCATCGAGAAGAACGGCGCCGTCATTGGCATTAACATCGCCCGCGAGAACAAGAGATCGAATTTCACCCGCAGCCAAGGGATCGATAATTAACAAGGTACCGGCGGATAATTCGACATTAAAGCCCTGATCAAACGGATCTGTTCCAAAGACATCGATCGGATTTATCGCTGCTTCGATCGACGCACCGCTTTCGACAATAATATCATTCCCGGAAGAGATGAGTATGGCATTGTCAGACAAGAGGTTTGCACCAGAGGCGATGGTCACCGTGTTACCGGCTGCAATTCCAACCGTTCCAGCCGTTTCAATCCGCCCAGTAATGCGCGCATCGGACAGGAGGAATGTGCTAAAATCCTCACCGGCGGTAATATTCACAATCGGCCCTTCAACAATGCCAAATCCATTGGACATAGCCGGACCAGTGGTTCTCGCATTGTTAATGAGAACATCACCGCGGGCTTGGAAAATCAAATCATTTACCGATTCCAGCTCAAAAGCAGAGCCATCGCCCTGCGCATTGAAATCAATAACATCTCCCGACCGCAATCGACTATCGGCTATAGCATTAATATCCTGTCCGGTGCGTGCGGAAAATGTTCCTACGGAGAATATTGAATCAAAATTAGCCGCACGATTTGTGTGAGAGACAACGAAATTTTGCAGCGTATCAATATCAGTCTGACCACCAACGTTCAACTGCCCGTCTCCGTCAAATGTGAAGACCGCATCGCCGGCGACATTCACATTGAAATCACCCGCTACCGTAATGGGGCCGCTATTCCCAGACATGAAAAATCCGCTATTTGCAGCTGGGGTGGCCAATGCTTGCGCGCTTAACGATCCAAAGTTGATCAATCCCGCAGGGTCGGTTGACGTATCGGTAATCTCGATCCGTCCGCCAAATCCGGTTGGATTGGATCCGTCGCCAGAGTTAAAGCCGTCGGCGATTAAAGTCACATTTCCAGCGAGATTGATTATTCCCGGACTACCTTCTTGTACTTCGATAATCGCGGTACCGCCCGTGCCCATGCCGCCCGCGCCATCCGTTCCTAAAACGCCGCCGGCGCCAGCATAGGCAAAACCGCCAGAACCAGCATCCGCACCTTGGCCGGATGTCGTGATAAGCACATCATTGCCAGTGATCGTACCGCCTTGTGCCAACAAGCGCGCGACGCCACCCTCTGCATTGCCGCCATCACCGCCATCACCGGCCGTATTTGCGTAACTATATGCACCGGTGCCGCCTGATCCGGCTATGCCCGTGCTCGACAAGGTAAACTCGCCGGCAGCACTGAGCGCAAAATTGGCACCATTGCGGACAGCAATTTCCAGAGTTCCACCCGTCGCGTCGCCGCCATCGCCTCCATCGCCGCCATTGCTGCTAAAGTCGGAGAAACCCTCAGCGCCGGTTCCACCAAATGCGTCTGCGATTGTAACCAGCGCATTACCGGTATTGTTCAATGATGCACCAGGGCCAACAATTTCGAGCCGCGCTATTCCGCCTTGAGCGTCTCCGCCATTACCCCCATTGCCTTGAATGGATCGTGCGTTCCCGCCTGCGCCGCCTGTTCCGGTCGCTATAACTTCGGGGCTTTCCAAATTCACTGCAGAATCAACAATGTTCAGAACCGCTGTACCGCCAATGCCCGCACCTGCATTACCGCCGCTATTGCCTTCACCGCCTTTCGCACCAACGCCGCGAGCATCGACAATATAAATGCGATCTATAGGATCATCTTGCTCCAGATTGATGGTCGCGATTCCCCCTGTTCCCGAACCACCATTGCCGGCTTCTTGTCCCGTGAATCCGGTAGCCGGATAAGTACCATAAGGCCCGATAATGTCGGGGGCGTCAGGATCATTACCGGCTTCACCGCCAGTTCCAATCGCGCTAACCCGTGTGGTTGTGAAAGTGACATCGCCATTGCTATTGTTGAAAACTGCGGAACCGGCCACAGCATTGCCGCCATCGCCTGCTCTTTGAGCCGGAGTAGGGGAGCCGACTAGTGCATCCCCGCCGCGACCGCCTTGCGTGTCGGCAGAAATGGAGGTCACTTGGGCAGAAATTGAAGCCGTTCCATCAAGATTAAATACCGCTGAGCCGCCAACGGAATCGCCGCCATTACCAGCATTGACGCCGTCGCCGCTGCCCCCAAAGCCGCCAAAGCCGCCGGCCGTGATACTTAACGTATCTGTGACAGTCAATGTACCGGAATTGGCATTAAATGTTGCAACACCGCCGATACCAAGACCGCCGGCACCTGCGTCAACTCCTTCTATATCGCGAGCAAATCCGCCATTACCGCCAAAGCCGTTCGCCGAAACAGTAAGATTGTCGACGACAATATTGGCTCCGTCTAAGTTGAAGACAATATCGCCTCCCGTACCATCTCCGCCACTGCCAACAATGCCCGGTTCTTGAGGAAATCCAAATGGCGCCGAATTACCACCAAAAGAGGCAAAACCACTCGAAGAAACTTCGACATCATTGGCGGTAAAATTCCCATCAATCAGATTGAATGTAACGTTGCCGCCAGTTCCGTTGCCGCCTTGACCGCGAACGGGCAACGGTACTTCACTGGTATCAAATATGACTCCATTTGCACCGGAACCGATGCGTTGCGCAGTGAGCGATCCGCCGTTTCGAAGTGTTAGCGTAATGTCTCCGCCAATGCCCAATCCGCGTTCATTGGCCAGTGCATTATTCGGATTACTCCTACCAGACCCGCTGGCGAATAAACCGAGTCCCACATCATCAAGGCCAGTATCAATGGATCCACCATTTATATCGACATTGACTGAACCGGCAGTCGCTGTGCCTCCACCGGTAAGGCTAGAGGCACTTGCGGAGGCGATGAAATCGGTAGCACTGATAGCACCGGCATTTTGTACGGTGACATTTACGGATCCGGTTGTTCCATCAGACACTGCATCTGCGGATGCCCGGGTTGTCCGAGAAGCCGACAAGGAGATATTCAATGCGTCGACAGTGGCATTGTCGACGAAAAGCTCTGCTATTCCGCTTGTCGAACTTGTGCCTTCAGTGTCCGTCGAACCGTTCGATCTAACCGCCAATGTGTCGGTCAAATTCAGATCAGATCCGTTGATTATGCGCAGGGATGAAGTTCCGGCAACGCCTGCACCTTCTAGGTTTTGATCCAAAGACAAGCCACCGCCGTCAAAAGTTGTATTATCGAATGTGACAGCTAATGTTCCAGCCGAAGCAACACCGGCAATTTCGTTTTCACCTCCGTCAAATCCTGTCTTGGATTCAGCCGCATTGGAAAATCTGAGTTCACCGGCAATATTTAAGGTTGCGTTAGTGAAGTTTGCGACAACATTTCCGGCATTGGCACCATTTTCCGAAGCATTGAAGTTATCGTCGGCATTTCTTGTTCCGTTGGCATCCGCATTAAAAGATATAAATCCGCCTTCTAGATTGCCATCAGTCACAGTTAGGTTAATGTTCCCACCGCTATTAGTGCCGCCTGTGGCCGTGCCTCTGAAATTGCTTCCAGATTCTCCCATAGCGACGAAACTTATATTGGCCGCGGTCCCGCCTGAAAATGTGCTTCCAGTTCCGAGAATATTGACATTAATGTCGCCGCCAGTTGACTCGCCAGCTGTTTCCGTTCCCATGTTCGGGGCAGCAGAAGTGTCGAAAAGCGATGCTTCGTTTCCACCATTTCCATTGATGCTGAGCGCACCTCCCGCAAGTACATTAATGTCAATACTACCGCCGAATGTATCTTCGCCCAACGCAACAGGAGAGTTGCGGCTCCGTCGACCAGCGACGCTAGTATTGACGGACAAACCGCCTCCGATATTGATTTCAGCAGATCCGTCTACTCTGCTGCCATCTCCTTGAGCGAGGATATCCACCGTACCGCCTTGAGATGCAGAAAACACATTGAACTGCAAGTTGCCGGTCACATTAATTCGGGATAATTCGCCGGCGATGATCTCAGCGCTATTGACGGTATTGAATGTGACATCGCCATCAATATTGATCACGGCATCGTCGCCATTTGCTTCTAGTCGAGCCGAATTCCCAGATGTAAAGTTGAGATCGAGCGGATTGATGCCTTGCGCTGCCGTAACGGTCGAGCCTAAAAGATCTTCAATTACGATGTCATTATTGGCAAAACCTTCGATATTATTACTGAAACTAAGATTGGAAAGCGTGATATTGCCATTGACCGCTGGATCAATTTCTTCGTCAATTGTTATACGGAAATTGTCGGAAAAGCTGAAGCCGCGGGAATCGATATCCCCGCCAGCGCTCAATATGATGCGCCCGTCTGCTTCCTCTGCAATAGCAGCAGGTGTATAGCCGATACTGCCTTGCAAAAGCATTGTCATCGCTTGATTCTTGGGCAGAGCTGCGAAGTAAATGGCTTGATTGTCTTTGTTGCCATTAGAAGCGGGATCAGGATTTCGCACCGGTCCCGTCGTTGTACCAGTATGAGAGATGCCGACCGGATCATTAGTGCCGACCAATAAGTTGATGTCAAACAAACCGGAATCGATGGTGATATCTGCCTGTTCCGCTGCCACATAGGCCACGGAACCGTTGACATTGACGGTGCCTCCTTGATTAATTCGAGGTGCAACCATCGCAACATAGCTGCCTTCATTTATTGCATTAATTTGTGCGTTCGTGGCGATATCAATTGCAGAACTGCTGTTCAGGGGACCTCGAAAACGGATCTCTCCCGAAGGCCCAAAAAGACCGCCGCTAACATCCAGGGCATTGGTTGTCAGTACTAACGAGCCGACATTGATATTGGCACCGTCACCAACCAAAATTCCTCCTGGGCTATAGAACCAAACATCACCGATAAACGGGACAAATCCACTGAATGCGGTCACATTGCCGTTGATGCTGATAGCGCGGGTTTGATCGGTTGGCACAATACGGTTCAGGACCGTATAGGTTGCCCCGCCATCTCGGTTGAAAACCAAACCATTATCCTGCGGCAGAAAGTTAATCGTGCCGGTCCCGGATTGATCGAACAAATCCCAATCGATAATGACCTGGTCCGTCGAGACCGTAACCGTATCTGATGTGGGTCCTGGCGTGAACGATCCACTCCCGAGAGTGAAATTACCACTCGCAATTTGCGGATTGGCATTGACCGAATGACCACTGGGTGAGGGGGCAGCTTGCGCCCATGATGTGTTGGGCGCCATGGACAAAATCAGTGCTGCCGCGGTCAGTGAACCGCTAGCGAGCAATCTCAGCTTTTTCAATGATGCCGACGAAGCGGAGCGCGTGTTTGACTTGAACACTTTTTTGTCGGTCGCCAACTTGTTATTTTGGATTGTCATCATCTTGCCTCTAGTCATCTGTCTTGTGTCCTATCGCGACCAAGGCGCAAGTTGCACCGTAAGTGTCATCAAAGCTCGAGCGCTATCGCGCCGAGTTTGAAAGGGCCCCCGTTTCAGGGGTACAACTGCCATTACGTCCAAACTGGCCTGGCGTCCCAAAGTGGCTCGGATGCCACCGCCTGCAGAATAGATTTTTTGGGGATCACCTGGGAAGTTCTTGTTCGAGACGCCCATTAAATCAAAATAGACATAAGGTTGCCAAGCAATTCCGTTCGGCGTTTCCGGAACCAAAGATCCGTAGCTTATCTCCGTTTGTAAGCCATAACCGGTATCTCCGATAATCGTTCCCGGATCGTAGCCGCGGCCGGTTGTATAATTGCCGCCGGAAATTTCTTCATAGGAGAAAAGCGCATCGGGCGAATATTGAAACCGCGGTTTCAAGGTGAAGGTCAATAAGGGGGTAGGACGGTAGTCCAATTTTGCTTGACCGCGAACCACAAAGGCCGTCGGATCGCCATCGGCACGGGTTGGGATAACTGTCTGTCCGATACAGCGAACAAAGCCCGGTCCGCAGCCTTTGCTGGCACCTAAAATGCCTAAGCCTTGGCGCACTTCCAAGGACCCTGCCATTGCCCATTTGGGTTCAAAAGCAGAATATCCGCCACGTCCGGACAGGCTTCCCGGTTCGACCGCATTAAAATCCATTCGCGCATAAGCGATACTCAGATCATCTTCGTTGGTTCTGATCCCGAAAACTTCCGTTTGCTGATCAATATATTCAAAGCCAACCGTTCCAAATATATTATGTGTTTGCTTGCGGATGAAAGGATAGGTTCCATAAACACCAGCAACCAACGTTTCTGATTCAATATCAAAATTATTGACCAATTCCGGGTCTGTCCACGCATAGGTGACATTGGTTCCAAAGCGCAAACCTTCTCCGCCGACGCGAAATTCATGTCCGAATTGCAAGACCTGTTGCTCACTAAAATCAGCCGTTGAAAAGGCGCTGATCGTGGTTTCGTCGCCCATACCGGTAAGTCCGTTAAAGCGCGCGCGCAGCAATCCACTAAACCGGCCAACCTGTTTGGAACCGAAATTTTGAATATTGGCATCGACCAAGATCGGTGTGCGCACCACGTTAAATTCGCCAATCACGTCGCCAGGGCGGCCATCGGCATTTGATGTGACCGGACGCAATGCCAATCGCACATCCAAGCCAGGAATGTCGCGTGCGAGCAACAAATAGCGTTCGGCAACATCAATATTGAACACTGGCTCATTAGCGAGCTGATCAATATATTGTTTTAGCAATTTTTCAGAAGAACCTGCATCGCCGCGCACCTGGACAGAAGTCATCCGCGCCAGCAGCACATCAAATTTGACGGTACCGCCTTCAATTGTCTGGGGCGGGACCTGAACCGCTGCAAGATAGCCGGCGCTTCTGAGAATAGTCGCTGCTCGATCGCGAATTTCGCATACAACGGCAACAGGCACTTCCTCGCCTAGATATCCCGAATAAGCGGTCTTCAAAATCGATTCATTGACGACGCCCAAACCGCTAAAGCCGACAGATTGCAGCGTGAACTTCACATCTGAAAATTCAGGATTAGCCAATGGGCAAGCGGATCGCTCGACTCCGCCTTCAACGGTTAAAGCCTGGGCTTGACCTGTTTCGGCCGCGCCCAATAATCCCCGCTGAATTTCTTCCCTAGTCGGCGCTGCCACCGTGGATTGAGCCATGGCGGCACCTTGTGCCGTCAATAAAGCTGATACCGACAGTAGCAGTGCTGTTTTTCTTGTTGCGCGCGCTCGCGACATATTCTTCCCCGTTTTTCAATATTTCCTGCGCGACCCCTGTGGAAATATTGTTCTTTAATTCACGCTCTAACCCTCACCTCAGAGCGTGAATATCTATCATTCTAACCTTGACTGGCTTCTGTTGCAGAACCGTCATCCAATGTTTCAACCAGCAAATCGAGTTGGCTTTGACAGCCATTGGCGATTAACATTTCGGCGGCTTGATCAAGATTCTCTGGCGCTTGGCCCAGCATCACAAAATTCACTTCAACCGATTTTTCTACATTGGATCCGATCAACCGGTAACTGGCTCCATTGGTCAAAGGCGCAGACGACTTCGGCCAACTTTTCAATGGATTGCCTTTTCGCCATGCGACTTGAGTAACGGCTCCATTATTCGGTTCCACAATGCTTGCCGTTGCAGAACCGGTATAATCGGGCCGCCATAGGACCAGTGCATTGGCATCTGCCACGCAGAATTTACCGCCCTTGGTGACATCAAGATACCAAAGATTTGGATTTTTGGGCGCTGTATTCACGGCGGTGACTCCAGCGCTGCGAACCGCTCCGGTTCTCGCTCGGCTGGTTCCGCGATTGTTGATGAAGCTCGCAAAACGAGTGGAGCTATTGGATTGCCGGCTTGCCGTTTTGCCGAGTGAAAATGTACCTGGTCCCTTGAGAACGCGCGTACCGCTTTTGCTCAAAATGGTAACGCTATCCAATTTTTTCAAAGTGATCCGAACATTACTCGCGAGTTTTTTACCTGCTGGATATGATTTCGCAGATGGTCCAGTCGAACGGACGACCATATTTTGGGCAAGTGCGGTGCCGCTAACGCCCATTAGCAATAGGGCTCCCACCACTGCTTTGCCGAACGTGCGTCCAGATGTCCAAGAATGAGCTTTTTTACATTCAACCGAGTGCATAGCTTTCTCCATTTTTTGTTTTTTCCAATCGTTTCAGCAAATTGGCGAGGCCTAAATCCTCTTTGCTTGACTTCAACATAGCACCAAGTGCCTGAATATAACCAATATCACCTTGTTTGTGTGCTGCTATGACCGCGGTCACTGCTTCGCGGTCTTTTTTCTCCCAGTCGGGAACCGGCTCAAACACTTCCACAGGAGTTGATCTGCCGCGAAGAGTTATCTTGCCCATCGGGCGATACCAATCCAAATTGGTGCGTTCCATGGCTTCTTTGCTGACCAGCACTTTCGTTTCCAGCGCCTTATTTGCGGCTTCGAGCCGTGCGGCGGTATTCATCGCATCACCAAGCGCGGTATATTGGATACGGCCTTCGCCGCCGAAATTGCCAACAATTGCATCGCCATAGTGCATGCCGACGCGCGTACGGCCGATGGCAGGAACGCCTTCGGGGACATTTTTCCGAAAATCTTCGCCGGCTTGATAGAGCGCATAGGCTGCTTTGGCAGCGCGTTCTCCATCATCGGGCAGGGCCAACGGCGCGCCCCAAAAGCAAACCAAGGCATCGCCCACAAATTTGTCAATCGTTCCGCCATATTCTAGCGCAACTTCGCTGAGCCGATCCAGATAGTCATTAAGCAATGTGGCCACCATTTCCGGCTCAATGGCGTGGCTCAATTTCGTAAAGCCCTCAAGATCCGTAAACACAGCAAAGATTTCACGTTTTTCCCCGTGCAAAGCAAGTTTCTCAGGGTCCCGCAAAATCTCGCCAGCGATCGACTTGGGGAGATATTTTCCTAGTGCATTTTGCGCAAATGCCCGTTGTTTGGAATTGATCGTGCGGGCAGCGGCGCTGACCGAAGCATAGCCGAACAACCAACCCAGGCCCCAGCCAAATGCCGGTAAGCTTAACGTATCCACGCCGATTTGATGCAATATGAAAGGGAAGACCAGAAAAAAGGCAAATTGGCCGATGAGAAGACCAGCAACCTTGGCTGCATTGCCCATGATTAATGCCGAGAGTCCGCCGCATATGGCGACGATTATCGCCGCAGCCCATAAGGTCCAATTTGGAATTATCGCCGGCATGTCGTCGTTAAGCAGCTGCGCCAGCATATGGGCGTGGACTTCAAGACCGATCATCTTTCCGTCTTCGCTTTGCAGATCCGTGATCGAGCCGATGGGTGTTTCAAACCGATCTCGGTCAATAAAGTCACCACCGATGAGCACATGCTTGTCGGCGATAAAAGATTGCAGCATTTCGGCCGTTGCTGGATCTGCAAAACTTTCAATCGGAAATTTGTCAAAGACCGGCATATCAGAGGTGCTGGGCACCAAATAGCGTATAGCGCCCTCATTGGCCGAAAATTTCGGATTGGGTTTGGTCAAGGCCATAGCCATGAATGGCGGTGTATCGCTTTTCTCTGGTGTCCAACGGCGCTGAACACCGTCGCTGTCCGTGTTGAGACGGATGCTGGTCGGCTTGAGATTTTCACCTTCCACCTCGCTCAGAAAAGCGGCAAGAAATTCATGCTCCGCAAAGCCGATTTCTGGATTATATTTGGGATCAGCATAAGCAAGGTAGGTCGGGGTTTGTATTTGTTTAAAGACCGAAACCAGCAAAGCATCATCATCCTGCGGCATCGTAAACAGAATATCGATACCGATGGATTTTGGTTTTGCGGCATCGATAGTTTCTAACGCTTGCGCTAGGATGGTACGGTCAACCGGCGATCGCTGTCCAGTCAATTTCAATGTATCTTCATTGTAGACCACCATTACAATGCGGTCTTCTTTCTCAACCTCTGGTGCAAAGACGGACGCGCGCATGTCATAAAGCGCGCGCTCGGCATCCTGGATCAATGGGGTCGACCAGCTAAACCGGGCCATCAACAGCGCGAGGACAAGGAATAAGATGGTTGAACCCAAGCGGATGGGGCCCAATTGATCGAAAAGGCGCCGCAGCGATTGCAAGACACCGCGCGCTTCTTCTTTCACATCTCGACCAGCTTGTGTCGGGTTAGCAGGATTTTGGGAACGCGCCATTATTTCAAAGCAGATACTTTCTGATTGGCACTAGACTGCATCTCTGCTGATTCTGCATCCTGGGGACTATCCGGCAGAAACGGCCGAGAGCCATCGCCGATAATTGCAAATCCCGACCAATAATAAGGATGAGAGGTGATCGGATCTTCCATCAGCTTTTTCTGTGAAATACGCAGAGCCGTCGCGACGGATTGTCCTTTTCCATCTGTAAACAATCCACCAATCAAACGCTCGGTGGCTTGAAAGTCATCGGGTGCTGGCCAGTGGCTGGCTAAAACGGAGCGGCTGCCGGCGCCGATAAAGGACCGTACCAATCCATCCAATGCGGTTCCGCCGCCGCTGCTGACACCCGCTTCCCGGGTTGCTTGAATACTGGCTTTGCCCGCCGTGTCACAGGCCGAAAGAATGACAATATCCGCATCCAGTTTTAGATCAAAAATCTCATCAAAGGCGAGCAATCCATCGGAACGCTCTCCGCCAAAGGATGTTAACAACGCAGGCTTTGCCGGACATGAGGGACGCGGTGCGGTAACCAGGCCATGGGTGGCAAAATGTAATATGCGATATTCTGAAATATCGGATTTCTGCAAAATTTGGTCATCGGAAAAGGCCGAGCCCGTCAATACTTCAGATCCATTTTGTCCGATTATCGATCGCGCTTGGTACAGTTCGGCATCTGAAATGGGTTTGTTCCATTCATCGATCGCCCAGTTGCAACTGGCATCAAGGCCTTGGCTGGATGCGCGAACTCCGCCTATTTGGGTTTCGTTTCCAACGGGCTTGTTGCTTCCCAAGCCCAGATATTGGCGCGAAGCTTTTGAGCTGGGCGCGTTCCTCGCATCCGCAAAGGCGCGGGCTGATACTGCCGTGCTGACATTGGTATCTGTGCCTAACCACTGTACGCCCACATAGTCAAAAGGATCACCATCCGGTTGCTCGACACGGGCCAAATATTCGGAAACAGACTGATCATCTGCAACGAGCAGATTAATCGGCAATCGCAGCATCGCCCCGTCGGGTTCGAAAATCAGATGAGTTTTCGAAGCCAATTTGTCCGCAATGGGGGTCAACAATGCTTTGTGCAGTTTGCGGGATGATTCAATATCAAACGGATAGGTGACATATTGGCCATTTTCGAAAGCCGAAATAGAAGCGCGGATCGTGTCGACTTGCTGATCGAGTTCACTGGCTCCCAAAGAAGCTTTATAGGCCGTGGCAAAACCCTCATCCATGTAGAACATGAATATATCATCGCCGACAATCGCCATCCGCAAATAGGCCTCTGCGCCTGTCATGCGATCCCGCAATTCGGGAAGGCTAATCGCACTGCTCGCAATGGCTCGATATTGAGGATATTGTGAAAGACTGACGAGCGTAAGTTGTTGACTGCGTTCAAGTTCTGCAATCTCAGCGGCCAGATCGGCACGCCGGCGATTGGTTGCCGCAGTTTGCTCGACTTTGCCCAGCGCCGTAAATCGCATGCGCAATCGTTCGATGCTGCGATCAAGATTTCCCGATTGCCGAAATAATCGCGCCGCTTCATCGGTGCCGCCGCTCAATTCGCGCGACAGGGATGCCTGAGTTTCGGCAACCCCTGGGCGCACCAAAACCTGAGAGGCTTTGAAAAATTCTTCCGCAGCTTCGGGATCATCGCTGAGCAATTCGAAATAAGGAGCCAATTGGTTGGCAATGCCGGTAATGGCCGCGCGTTGGCCCAATGAGTTGTCAACAACTTCCCGGTAAAGCAGCCGCGCTTCTTCCGGTTTTTCCTGACGCAGCAAATAGCTTGCGAGCTTGGCCTTTGCTGCATTAACCGCGCGGGTTTCTGGATATTGTATCTCGACCAGCTCTAAAGCATTGCGCAGAAGCTGCTCGGCATTTGCAAATTCACCTTCCGCTTCGGCAATGAGCGCAAGCTCCGACAAGATTTGTGTGCGCAACCGCGTAATTGAGGTCACGCGTCCATCGCGCACGGCAATTGCCTGATTATAGGCGGTCGTCAGCGATTGTTGGGCGGATTTTGTATCACCTTTGACACGCTGCGCTGTGCCGATAAGTTGCAAAGCCTGTGCATCGATAATTTCGGCGCGTTCTGGGGCCGTCAACTTCAACTCATCATTAAAGCCCAACAGATTGGCCGTTTTGTCATCACCGTTCAGCCGAGTGGCGATCGCGACTGTTATGGTCAGATCTTTTAACAGAGCATTTTTTTGATCTTCACTGGCATCGACCGGTAGATTAATCCGCTCCACCGCGTCATCAAAACGCCCTTGGTTCAACAAGTGCATGCCTTCAAAGTTGCGGAGTAGCTTTTGATTGATAACATTGCCCGAAATGACGGCACGGGCTTGCTGGAACAATTCATCCGCTTCGGCAAATTCCCCAAGATTGGATTTTTGCAAAGCGCGATTGATAAAATATTCCTCGGGATTGATATCTTGATCATCCAATCCGGCGGTACGCTGTTGCAATGTTTCGAAAAAGGCAGCGGCTTCGGCATAATTGCCGCTCAGATTCCGCCGATAGCCTTCTGCAAGCGCTTGGTCAGGTTTGAGAGTTAGGGCTTGCACGCGGGCAAATGCAAATGGATCTTCAATCGACGTTGAGGCAACATCAATTTTGCCTTTTACTATCTTGTTTGCGACAATTGATTTTAAAGCCAGTAATGTTGCGCTGTCATAAGCCGTCAGGCCTTCAGCAACATATTGGACATTGCCTTGCTGCTGTTCAAAGATCGAATAGCTAACGGGTTCTTCCGACAATTTGCAAATTTTCCGGTCCACGCCTTCAATCCGTTCTTGCGATCCGGTCTCCAAGCAGGTCACGGCATCTTGCCGTTGTGCTGCAATGCGTTGCATTACGTCGGTCTCTGGAGATCGAAACGCATAAACGGTGCCGACGGGTCGGGCTGAATCGCGGCATACAACTGCCCAACTGCGATCAAAGATGCTGGCTTTGGCTTTATTTTCTAAACTGCGATCTTGAACTTGGCAAAGTGTTCCGTCTCCTGAACCAATCGGGAAACTGTCGCGCAATATCACAGGTGTACCCTGCGCAAAGGCTATTGATGAAGTTGCACAAGCCAGCATCGGAAGCAAAGCCAAGAACGGCGAGCGAAATTGTCTCGGACGGATCATATATTCCCCACATACCCCAGAGCAGCGCAAGACCTTTGGCTAAGCTACTCTTATTGCGACCCGAATTGTCCCTCGGAATCATCCATAAGCGACAATTCCGAGTCTGGTATAGTAATTTATCGACACAGGTGTGAGAAAGTGGTGACAATTGTCACTATTTGAAACATCTTCAATTTTAATCACTATTTATCAGTGACTTATTAAATTTAAAATCCGCGAAATTTTACAGTCTCTGACAAAGGCATACGCGGGACCTCAAAATTGTTGATCGGCGCATCCGGATTGCGATAGCCAATTGCCATGCCGCAAAAAAAGATATGATCGTCATCAATGTCGAGCAATTCCCGCATATAAGTGCCGTACATCGCCCAGATTTCCTGAGGACAGCTGTCCAGCCCTTCTTCGCGCAGCAATAGCATTACGGTTTGCAGCCACATGCCCATGTCGGACCATTGCGGTGGCCCCATATATTTCCGGGTATAGGTGAAAAGTTGGACCGGGGCACCAAAGCTGTCCCAATTGGCCATCATCTGTTTGATTCGTGCGCCCCCATCATCTTTCGGAATCTTGAGCGAATCAAACATGGCTTTGCCAACGTTTTTGCGTTGTTCCTCATATCGTCCAGCAAGATCTTTGGGATAAATATCATATTCCATATTTTCGCCCGCCGGTGCAGTGGGGACTTTCGCTTTTACCGCATCGGCAATACGCGTCAGTTCATCGCCGCCAACAACCACCGCATTCCATGGCTGCGTATTCCCGCCGGATGGTGATCGCGATGCCGTTTCCAGAATCTTCTCCAAGAGATTTTTATCAACGGGATTGTCCAAAAACTGACGAACAGACCGGCGAGATTGTACAGCTTCAGTTACGTTCATTTTGTTTCCTCATCAAATAGACCTGCCAGTTGTTCCACCATCGTGCCGCCCAATTGTTCGGCGTCCATGATGGTTACTGCGCGCTTGTAGTATCGGGTTACATCATGGCCAATACCGATGGCCACCAGTTGAACGGGTGAGCGGCCTTCAATCCATTCGATGACCTTGCGCAGATGATTTTCAAGATAAGCACCGTGATTGACCGACAGCGTTGAATCATCAACCGGCGCGCCATCTGAAATCACCATCAAAATGCGGCGTTCTTCGGGTCGAGCAATTAATCGGCTGTGCGCCCACAGCAAGGCTTCGCCATCGATATTCTCTTTAAGCAATCCTTCGCGCATCATCAGCCCGAGATTTTTTCGTGCTCGACGCCACGGTTCGTCTGCTTGCTTGTAGATGATGTGGCGCAAATCGTTTAGCCGACCGGGACTGGATGGACGGTCCTGCGCCAACCAACTTTCGCGGCATTGGCCGCCTTTCCATGCCCGAGTGGTAAAGCCCAAAATTTCGGTTTTCACACCGCAGCGTTCCAGGGTACGGGCCATGATATCGGCGCTGATTGCGGCGATGCTAATCGGTCTGCCTCGCATCGAGCCGCTATTGTCAATCAGCAACGTCACCACCGTATCGCGGAAATCGGTTTCGCGCTCGATTTTGTAGGAAAGACTATGGGCCGGATTGCTGACCACACGCGCCAGGCGCGCGGCATCCAACATGCCTTCTTCCTGATCAAAATCCCAGCTGCGGTTTTGCTGAGCCATTAAGCGCCGTTGCAAGCGATTGGCCAATTTGGTTACCGCGCCCTGTAAGTTCGTCAGTTGCTGATCCAGAAACGCGCGTAGGCGAGTCAATTCTTCTTCGTCGCATAATTCCGTGGCGCTTATGATTTCATCATATTTTTCCGTCCACGGCGCATAATCAAATCCAGGCGGCAAATCGGACATCGGACGATTTGGTCGGACCGGCATCATGCCTTCATCGCCGCCTTCGCCCATTTCTTCTTCGGCGCCTTCTTCCAGATCGTCTGCGCTTAATTCGCTTTCGCTATCCTGCGCATCTTCTTCGGATTGTTCAGAGCGCATGTCTTGTTGCCCCTGATCACCGGTCGCTTCATCATCAGCGCCATCATCTTCCTGATCATCGCTGTCTTCATCGCTGTCATCGTCGCTATCATCGGCATCAGACGTCTCGTCGTCACTTTTGATTAGATCGAGATGTTCGAGCAATTGGGTCGATAATTTGGCGAAATTTTCTTGATCATCCAAAGTCAGATTCAAGCCATCGAGATCGGCGCCGGCCTCATCTTCAATCCAACTGCGCAGCATATCCACGCCTTTTTGAGCGGAATCCGGCGGCGCTTCCCCGGTAAGCTTTTCTCGCGCTAGCAATGCTAGTGCGCTGGAAATTGGAACTTCATCGCGATTTTGCGCGCGGGAAATAGGGTCTGAGCGCATTCTCATAGCCAACGCGGCATCCAAATTGCCATTGACTCCTTTCATATTGCGCGAACCCAGTGCATCCGTGCGGACTTGCTCCAGCGCGTCAAAACAGGCGCGAGCCACCGCTTCTTGCGGCGCATTTTTGCGGTGACTGGCTTCGTTATGATAGCGCAGTTTCAAGGCAAAACTATCCGCAAAGCCGCGCGCTTGAGCAACTTGATCGGAAGGCAGGTCTCGCGCCGGCATAGGCACTTTTAGATGCTCACCGGATTGCGAAGGGGCTTCGGCTGTGTAAGCCAATTCCACTTCGGGTTCACGAGACATTGCGCGGGCTGTTCCGCCGAGCACGTCTTTCAGATCATCAAGTTTGGATCGGTCAGCCATAAGGTTCGATAAACAGACATAGCAGCAGTTTCAATCACGTTGTTCCTATGCATTTTGGGGAACGCGGTTAAGTTGCTAGTTGGAACATGTCACATTGGAACTTTGGCGGCATTTAGAAAAACGGTCCGCGTACCGTCTTTTTTTTGCCATCACTCAGAGGAGCGTCTGCTCTCTATCGCTAGGCCGTCATCATCAAGATTCAGATCCAAAGGAATACCGCCAATTTCTTTGGAGATGGACAGGCCTTGATCCCCTTTGAGGCGGATTTCCGTGTCACCCAAATCAATCGGTACATCCTCCAAATCTTCAAGATCAGGGAGATCCAACGGCGTAATCGGCCCATCGGGATCCGGTTTTGCTTTCGGCTTGGGTTTGGCAACCGGCCCAGCACCTTGGATCGCCTGTCGCATAAAATCTCGCCAGATGCGTGCGGGGATACCACCGCCGCTGACGCCTTTAAGCGGGGCATTATCATCATTGCCAACCCAAATACCGACCACCAAATCCTCGGCATAGCCGACGAAAAGAGCATCGCGATTATTCTGACTGGTGCCAGTTTTACCATAGTTGGCAATGGTCAGTCGGGCGTTTCGGCCGGTGCCCTGATTGACAGCGTTGCGCAACATATCTTCCATGCGTTCATGGGTGTTGTCACCATAACGACCAGGCCAATCGAACAGCCATTCGGTCCAGCTTTGCTCTTCCTTTTTAAAGGCATAAGGTTTGACAGGCCAACTATTGCCTGCAACTCCGGCATAGGCAGCAGTCAGCTCTATCAGCGTCATGGTTGATGTGCCGAGTGCCAGACTTGGATCATCTTCGGCTAGCTTTGATGTGACACCAAGATTTTGCGCTTCACGGATCACAGCTTTGTCCCCAACTTGCCCAAAAAGGCGCACAGCAGCCACGTTGCTGGATTTGGCAAAGGCTTGTTTGAGACTAATATCGCCGTTATATTTTTCGCCTGCATTTCTCGGCAGGTAACCGCCCTTAGTAATGGGGCTGTCATCGACCATATCTTCGGGGTGAATATCGGCTCTAAGCGCCGCTAACCAGACAAAAAGTTTGAAGGTTGAACCCGGTTGTCGTTTGGCTTGTGTGGCTCGGTTAAAGGCGGAATTTCGGTAACTGCGACCCCCGATCATGGCTACGACCTCGCCATCAGGCCGCATCGCTACCAGTGCGACTTGGGCAGAACCCAAGGGCGCTCGGCTCACGACATTATTAGCGATTTTCTGTAGTCGCGAATCCAATGTCGTGGTCAATGTCAGTTTGCTGTAGCTCATTTCAGACAAGCTCCGGGCCCTTGGCATTGCCCAATCAGCAAAATAAGTGCCGGTAGGTACCGTATTTTTGGCGCGGACATCGAGGATCGGTTGCGGCAGTTTATCGGCTTCTTTTTGCGACATATAGCCGGCTGCTACCATCGCCGACGTGACAAGCTTTGCACGCTTTTTGGCGAGATCAGGATTGCGCGTGGGTGCGAGACGGGATGGGGCTTGCACCAGTCCAGCTAGCATGATCGCTTGTTCCGGCTTGAGATTTTCAGGTTGGCGATAATAATAATGCAACGAAGCGGCACGTAAGCCGTAAACATTATCGCCAAAATAGACGTTGGACAAATAGCGTTCGAGAATTTCTTCTTTCGACAGACGCGCTTCCATCCAGAATGCTATCAGCATTTCCCGTGCTTTACGGGTGAGACTTCTTTCTGGAGTTAAGAAAGTGAGCTTGGCCAATTGCTGGGTAATTGTGCTGCCGCCCTGCATCATCCCGCTACCGGTCGCATTGCTCCACGCCGCGCGCGCAAGGCCTCGCGGGTCAACGCCCCAATGCGAATAGAAACGCCGGTCTTCGATCGCAAGAAACGCATTGACCACATGATCAGGTAATTTTGCGATCTGTACAGGTTCATCGACAACCGCTCCATTGCGCGCAATCGGCTGACCATCAGAGGTTAACAATGTGATCTGTGGCGGAGCGATGGGCTGCAGTGATTTGGACAGCGGGGCAGTAATGGCTAGCCAGGCGATCAGTAGAATGAACAGAAACAACACAGCGGCGAAACCGCGACTAAACCACCACCATTTTCCGCGCGGCTTTTTAATCGGCGCGATGGGTTCGTGAGGGATTGGAGGCGCCAGGGCGTCGTCATAAGGCGCGTATAGCTCAGGTTGCGCAACTTTACGTCGGCCCAATGGCCAATGCCAGCGTCGGCGCGGCATATTTCCGGGAGAAGTTCGATCGAGCATTGCTTACTGTATTATACTAATAATACACAAAAAGCGAGTAACAAATTTGAACGACCATAATTGCCCCTTCTCGTAACCGAGATGAGAGTTTTGCTATAAGTCGAGTGAACCCAGAATGAAGCGGATCAACCGCCAACAACGCTTTCCGGAAGGTCTTCGCCAAATACACGCTGATAATATTCAGCAACCAACATTCGTTCGGCTTCGTCACATTTGTTGAGGAAACTCAAGCGGAAAGCAAAGCCAACATTGTTGAAAATCTCTGTATTTTGGGCCCAGCTAATGACAGTACGTGGACTCATCACCGTTGAAATGTCGCCATTGACAAATCCTTGGCGAGACAGATCAGCCACTTTGATCATATTTTCTACGGTTTGATCATTTGTGTCTGGAACTTTCGCGAGAATCACTTTCGCTTCGGTTGCCGCTGGGAGATAATTTAATGTGACGACAATATTCCAACGGTCCATCTGCCCCTGGTTAATCTGTTGCGTGCCATGATACAGCCCGCTTGTATCGCCCAGACCGACAGTATTGGCCGTGGCGAATAGACGGAAATTGGGGTTCGGACGGATGACCCGATTTTGGTCGAGCAAGGTCAATTTGCCTTCCGCTTCCAAAACCCGTTGAATCACAAACATGACATCGGGACGCCCGGCATCATATTCATCGAACACCAATGCGGTTGGAGTTTGCAGTGCCCAAGGCAGTAAGCCTTCTCGAAATTCCGTAACTTGTTGACCATCTTTCAAAACAATAGCGTCACGGCCCACCAAATCGATACGGCTGATATGGGCATCCAAGTTAATCCGGATACATGGCCAATTGAGCCGAGCTGCAACTTGTTCAATATGGGTTGATTTACCGGTGCCGTGAAATCCTTGCACCATGACCCGGCGGTTAAATGCGAAGCCAGCGAGAATTGCCGCTGTGGTGTCTTGGTCAAATACATAGGACGGATCCAAATCCGGAACGCGTTCGTCTTTCTCGCTGAAAGAGGGGATCTGCATGTCCAGATCCACTCCAAAAATTTCCCGCGCATCAACTGTTTGATCGGGAGCAGCCATTATGGTTTCGCCGCTACCGCTGGGATGAGAATTTGGTATGTCAGTCATGTTTGTCCTTTGAAAACTTCCGCTGCACTATGAAAAAGAAAAAGCGAGAGCCACTATCTAAAATCTGGTGATTCCTTAAGCTGCGTATAGGCCGCGATGACATTTGCCAACTGTTTCTCATGACTTCTGTTACCGCCATTGCGATCGGGATGATATTTGCGCACCAATTCGGAATAGCGTCGGCGGATATCTCCGCGCTCTGCATCCGCGCCAAGCCCTAGCGTCTTAAGCGCTTTATCGTCCGCTGCACTGATCGTTCGGCCGGGTGTTTGCGGCCTAGAAACGCTGGCTGCAAATCTTGCTCCTATTGCGTCCAACGGATCCGTAAAATCCGACCAAGCCGGTGCTGCATTGGGACCGGTTTCATAGATTCGCCGATTGCTATCCCACCCTCTTACCGGATGTTGGGCTTCGAAAATCTGTTCCTGATCCATGCCATCAAAATAGTCGTAGCCTTGATTAAATTCTCGAACATGTTCGAGGCAGAGCCAACGATATTCGCCCGGACCATCATAGCCGTGCCGGGCGCCATAAATAGGCGGTGCACGAAATTCACCATTTTCCGAACATCCCTCTATCGCACATGGCTCACCGTCTGTATCGACACGACCATGGAAACGATTGGGTTTCTTCTTTTGGGGATCGGAAGAAGGCAATTTTAAGTCCGGTTGCTGGTTGGAATGAGGATTGAGAAGGCGGTTCGCAATTAAAGCGGAAGCTTCTATATAGGCATTATGGAAACAGAATCAAAAGGCCCCGTTGCCACGGAAATCGAAAACCGGCTTGTCAAAGCCCTCTCCCCAATATCGCTCCATGTCATCAACGATAGCGCTAGCCATCATGGCCATGTCGGAGACGATGGCAGCGGAGAGTCGCATTTTACGGTGGAAATCACCTGCGAAGCTTTTGCTGGTCAATCCCGTCTCAATCGTCAACGTATGGTCAATAAGGCGCTGGGCGACATGATGCGCGAAAAGGTTCATGCGATGGCGATCAAAGCGAAGGCGCCAGGCGAGTGACCGCGTCCAACGCACCCGTAAAAGTCAATCTCAAAGACGCGTTCGCAACTTTTTCTGATCATTGGTCCCCGAAAATCGCGGGTGATATCAATGACGCGCAAATCAAACTTGCTAAATTTGAGGGTCAATTTGACTGGCATCACCACGATCAAGAGGATGAGTTGTTTCTCGTTATAGCTGGCCGGATGCGCATGGGATTGCGCAGCGGCAATGTCGATGTGGATCCCGGCGAATTCATCATTATTCCCCGAGGCGTTGAGCATCGGCCAGAAGGATTGGGCGGCGAATGCCATGTTCTGTTGCTTGAGCCCAAAACTATATTAAACACTGGAAATGTGATAACTGAAAAAACGGTGATCGCCCCGGATCGCTTATAACCGGACTAAGTTTTTGATTGGTCTAGCCATTTCACCCAGGCGCCGTGCGCATGCGCTTCCCCAAGTTTAATCGGTTCCCCATGTTCAGGCCAATGCCGGACGATCAGCTCATGGCGATAGGTTTCGCGATTGGCCTCCAGCGATAGCCATGCCAGCGGCCGGTCTCGGGTTGCTTTGGCTCCGGCTTCTTCCATCGCCCGTGTGATCCTATCGCGGCCGGCCTTGGGAATATATTGCCAGACGATTGAATGGACTAAAACCCTAGTCACTCCAGCCTCTTGGGGTTGAGACAATTGCGCCATCATCCAGTCATCGGCACTGGCACCTTCGAGATGGGGTGACTGGCTATTGACCATTTCGATCGCGCTTTTCATCCGTTCAAAACGAACCGTATGTTCCGGCCAAATATAAGCGGTTAAACGTCTTGCTTGCGCTGGATTCGTGAGATCTACTGGCGCAATGTCGCAACCGCGCAGGGATTGAAAAGCAAAAAATTGGTTCGGCGGCGGTGGTCCTTGCCAATCGGGTGAAAAGGATAATGGCGCTTTTTGGGGCCCAAAAGTGACGCCGCCGAGATCATAAGCATAACGATCAATCATTAGGTTTAAACCAGCGCTTGAGCCGATTTCGAGCAGCTCATATTGCGGTGGCAAGCCTTGCTCCGTCAGCCAAAGCAAACCCGCAATATAGGAGGAAGAGCGTCCGGCTTCATTGGTTTGCGGGGGGGATTCCAGCCAGGGCAGCAAATGCGATTCATCCGTGAAGATCGTTTCCGCTATTATTTGCTCCGCATTTTCGGCAGCAATTTGATCACCCTGATAGATTGCCGAAAGCCGTTCATGTTGTCCTGCCAGATGCAGTGCATGAAAGCCGCCTGCGACCCGCAGCGGTAAGGCGTCGGCCAAAGGATTGCCCTCCCATTGCAGCACCCGGCGGCCAAGTTCACTTCCTTCGTCCAGCGCCCCAATAATGGCCTCGACAATCCGCCCGGTAATTGGTGCACCGTTGGAACGGCAATATTCTATCTGATTGGCAAAGGCATCCTGTATTTTTTGCTGGCGAGACATATTGCCCTTTCCGCTATGAAGCCCTAATGCGTCGGCTTCTATGACCACACCCCTGATCTTTGCAATCCCCAAGGGACGGATTCTTGACGAGGCCTTGCCGATGTTAGCCAAGGTCGGGATCGAGCCGTTACCAGAATTTTTTGACAAGGCCAATCGCAGTTTAATGTTTGGCACGAACCAGCCGCATGTGTCGATCATTCGTGTGCGCGCCTTTGATGTAGCGACTTTTGTGGCGCATGGCGCGGCTCAAATTGGTATTGTGGGCTCGGATGTGGTGGAGGAATTTGGCTATAGCGAGCTTTATGCTCCGGTTGATTTGGCGATTGGCCGCTGCCGTTTGTCTGTGGCACAACCGCGCGATGATGCAGAAGAAATTGGCAATATCTCGCATATCCGTGTCGCCACCAAATATCCCAACCTGACCAGCCGTCATTTTGAAGCGCGTGGAATCCAGGCCGAATGTGTTAAGCTTAACGGCGCCATGGAGCTCGCACCGTCGCTTGGCCTGTCGCGACATATTGTCGATTTGGTCGAATCCGGCAGCACTTTAAAAGCCAATAATCTGGTTGAGACCGACCGGATTATCGATATTTCGGCGCGGTTGGTGGTCAATCGCGCAGCCTTTAAGATGCGGAGCGAAGAATTGACCGACTTGGTCCAGAAATTCCGTGATTTGGTGGGACAGGTCTAGTGGCTTTGCGGCTTTCAACTTCGGATACCGGTTTTGCCGATGCCTTTGATGCGCTGGTCAATGCTCGCCGCGAGGCGGATGCCGATATATCAGCGGATGTGGCTGCGATTATCAAGGATGTCCGATCCCGTGGGGACGAGGCGGTGGCCCGGCTTACGCAGAAATTTGATGGACACGATCTGGAGTTTACTGGCTGGAAGGTCTCGGTTGCTGAATGCGAAATTGCGCTGGATGGTCTCGACCCTAACCTGCGGATAGCCCTTGAACTGGCTGCGATCCGTATCCGCGACTATCATGAGGGACAAAAGCCGGATAACCGCGACTATCGCGATGATGCCGGTGTGCGGATCGGCGCCCGGTGGAACGCAGTGGAGCGAGCCGGCATTTATATTCCTGGCGGCCGAGCGGCATATCCATCTTCGGTACTTATGAACGCTATACCGGCGAAAGTGGCTGGTGCTGATCGAGTGATCATGGTGACACCCACGCCCGGCGGAGAGGTTAATCCGCTGGTGCTAGCGGCAGCACATATCGCCGGCGTTGATGAAATTTGGCGGGTCGGCGGCGCGCAAGCGGTGGCCGCGCTGGCTTTTGGGACCGAGAAAATTCAACCCGTCGATGTCATTACCGGTCCCGGCAATGCATGGGTCGCCGAAGCCAAACGGCAGGTTTACGGTGTCGTTGGAATTGACATGGTCGCTGGGCCTTCGGAAATTGTTGTCGTGGCTGATGGCGAGAATAATCCGGAATGGATTGCCGCCGACTTATTGTCTCAAGCAGAGCATGATCCCACCAGCCAATCGATATTATTCACAGATGATCAGGCATTTGCTGACGCTGTTGCCGCGCAAATTGATGTGCAGTTGGCCACATTAAGCACTAGCGAAACTGCGTCTCAAAGCTGGACCGACAATGGCGCGATTATATTGGTGGACCGGCTGGAACAGGCCATGCCGCTGGTTGATCGTTTGGCTGCGGAACATCTTGAACTGGCTTGCGACAATCCGCAGGCCTTGTTTAACAAAGTGCGCCATGCCGGTTCGGTATTTTTGGGTCGCCATACACCGGAAGCGGTGGGTGATTATGTGGCCGGACCAAATCATGTTCTGCCGACGGGTCGTCGGGCGCGATTTTCGTCCGGGCTGTCCGTGACTGACTTTATGAAAAGAACCAGCTTTCTTGAATGTGACGAAGCGTCTCTTGGCAAAATTGGACCCGCTGCGGTTGCGCTTGCCGAGGCAGAAGGCTTGCCCGCTCATGCGGAAAGCGTAAGAAAAAGATTGAAACGATGACCGCAAAATCAAACAGCCGTTCCACCGCCCGCCTTGCCGCGGTGCAAGCGCTTTTCCAGCATGAAATGGAAAAGACTCCCGTTCCGCGCCTGTTGAAGGAGTTTCATGACCATCGGTTAGGTGCAGAGATTGAGGATGCTCAATATCGGCCTGCAGAAGTTGAATTTTTCGATGATATCGTCGTTGGAGTGTCCGAAAAACGGGATGAAATTGATGCGCTCATCTCTGAAAAACTGGCATCCGGCTGGTCTATGGGGCGGCTCGACAAAACAATGTTGCAAATTCTGCGCGCCGGGGCCTTTGAGTTAATGGCGCGGGACGATGTTCCGACGGGGACAGTGATTAGTGAATATGTTGATGTTGCTCATGCCTTTTTTGACAAAAAGGATAGCGGATTTATCAATGGATTGCTGGACGCGATAGCAAAGCAGGTTCGCAGCAGCTGAAAGGCTGTCCACATATGAACCTGCCGAGCAGGGGAGCGTGTGTGGTTGTAACAGATGTGGGGCGCATCTTCTTTGTGAAGGGGGCCCTGATTGACCGAATTTGATTTTATTGACCAGTTGAAAGCACTGGCAACCCATCCGGCTGCTCGGGGATTGGCGGATGATGCAGCCGTCCTGCCATTTGGTCGTCACAAGCTGGTCATGTCGCATGATATGCTGGTTGAAGATATTCATTTCCTGTCTACCGCAGATCCTGCGGACGTGGCGTGGAAATTGGTCGCAGTCAATTTGTCTGATCTTGCTGCCAAGGGCGCAAAACCGCTCGGTTTGTTAATGGGTTATGGCCGGGTCGGAAATGACGAATGGGACATTCGTTTCATTCGCGGATTGAAAGAAGCGATAATCAAATTCGGCGTCCCATTGCTTGGCGGTGATACTGTGTCTATGGACAAAAGCAGTAAAAAAACGCTCTCATTGACCGCTTTTGGAGAAGCAAAGGGCCATATTGTTCCGGCGCGCTGCAGTGCTGCGGCTGGACATAGTATTTATGTCTCGGGACCAATTGGCGATGCATGGGGCGGATTGCAAATAGCGTCCGGCAAAGCCCATGCCGCTGACATTGAAACATCTGCCATATTGTTAAAAGCGCATAATCGTCCAGACCCAAAATTGGAAGAAGGGCGGGCCTTGTCATCGCTGGTCAGCACGATGATGGACGTTTCGGATGGCTTGTTGCTTGATGCCTCTCGCATTGCTTCCGCAAGCGGTGTGAATTTGGAAATTGATCTTGATACCATTCCTTTGTCCAAAGCGTTTGAAACCGTTTTTGGATCAGATGAAGAAGCGAGAATGGCCGCCGCGACGGGTGGAGATGATTATCAATTGCTCCTGACCGCGAGTCCGGAGACGGTTTTGCCCATAAATGTAACCCGGATTGGTCAATGCCGGCCAGGGTCCGGAATATCGCTCATGAAAGCGGGAGAGCAGATCGCCTTGCCCGATTCTCTGGGCTTTGTTCATGCGTAATCTCTTTTCAATTGGATTATTTAACAAGTGATCAGAAATGCTAGGGAATAGCGGTAAAATCAGGGGTTGCACCATGCGGTTCACGCTTTATAAGTTCTCGCGATATTGCCGCTATTCTGGGGCTTTTCACGAAAAAAATTAGGGGGAGAAGAACAGCAATGACTGTTGTCACCATTTCAATAATATGCGGATTAATTGCCGTTTTATATGGATTTATTACAAGCCGTCAGGTGCTCGGTGCACCCGCGGGCAATGAAAAAATGCAGGACATTGCTGCGGCTATTCAGGAAGGTGCGCAAGCCTATCTGAACCGTCAATATCGGGCGATCGCAATCGTCGGTGTTGTGGTCGCGGTTCTCGTCTTCATTTTCTTAGACATGCCTCGCGGCGGTGTTCCAATATCCACAATTGGCTTTTTGCTGGGTTCGATTTTATCCGGCGTTGCAGGCTATATTGGAATGAATATTTCCGTGCGGGCTAATGTGCGGACCGCTCAAGGCGCGAGTGACAGTTTGCAAACCGGTTTGACCGTGGCATTTCGTGCTGGTGCGGTGACGGGAATGCTCGTTGCTGGTCTTGCTCTGCTGGCAATCTCAGTCTTTTTCTGGATCCTGACAACCCAAATGGGGCTGGCAGCGAAAAGCCGCGAAGTGATTGATTCGCTCGTGGCTCTTGCCTTTGGCGCTTCGTTGATTTCGATCTTTGCACGTTTGGGCGGCGGTATCTTTACCAAAGCGGCAGATGTCGGCGCTGATCTCGTCGGTAAAGTGGAAGCGGGCATTCCGGAAGATGATCCGCGCAATCCGGCAACTATTGCTGATAATGTTGGCGATAATGTTGGTGACTGTGCAGGAATGGCAGCCGATTTGTTTGAGACTTATGTGGTGACCGTTGGTGCCACCATGGTGCTTTTGGCCCTCACATTTGGCGATCTGGTCGGCAATGGAATGTTGAACAGCTTAATGTCTTTGCCACTGATTGTTGGCGGCGTTTGCATCATCACTTCTATAATCGGTACCTATATGGTGCGTTTGGGTAACGGTACGAATATCATGGGCGCCTTGTATAAAGGCTTCATCACCACCGCGGTGCTTTCTATTCCGGCAATCTATTATGTCACCATGCGTTCCGTAGGTGATATGAATGCGGTGATCGGCCAAGGCCTTGATGGCACGGGTGGTTTCACCGGGATGGCGCTGTTCTGGTCGATGATGGTTGGTTTGGCTGTTACCGGCTTGATCATCTGGATTACCGAATATTATACCGGTACAGAATATCGTCCTGTCCGTTCGATTGCGAAATCATCGGAAACCGGCCATGGTACAAACGTGATCCAAGGCTTGGCAATTTCTATGGAAGCCACCGCTTTGCCGACATTGGTCATCGTGGTTGGCATCGTTGTAGCCTTCCAGCTTGCTGGTCTTATCGGCTTGGCTTTCGCAGCAACCTCTATGTTGGCCTTGGCTGGCATGGTTGTGGCGCTGGATGCCTACGGCCCGGTAACAGATAATGCGGGTGGTATTGCGGAAATGTCTGGTCTGGATCAAAGTGTTCGGGATAAAACCGATGCTCTTGATGCGGTAGGCAACACCACCAAAGCGGTGACCAAAGGCTATGCCATTGGTTCTGCTGGTCTCGCAGCACTGGTCTTGTTCTCGGCTTACACTGCCGACCTCAAGGAGTTTTTCCCGGATTTGCAAGTCAGCTTCAGCTTAGAAAACCCTTATGTGATTGTGGGTCTGTTGCTGGGTGCGTTATTGCCATATCTCTTCGGAGCCATGGGTATGACAGCTGTGGGCCGCGCCGCTGGTGATGTGGTTGTCGATGTTCGCGATCAATTCGCCAACGACAAAGGCATTATGGATGGTACATCGCGTCCTGACTATGCCCGTACGGTGGATCTGGTAACCAAGGCGGCGATTAAGGAAATGATCCTGCCATCGCTGTTACCGGTTCTCGCACCGATCGTGGTCTATTTCGTGGTTACTGCAGTTTCAGATCAAGCTAATGGCTTTGCGGCTTTAGGCGCATTGTTGCTTGGCGTGATTGTCTCTGGTCTGTTCGTTGCGTTGTCGATGACAGCGGGCGGCGGTGCTTGGGACAATGCCAAGAAATATATCGAAGACGGTAATCATGGTGGTAAAGGCTCTGAAGCCCATAAAGCTGCTGTGACGGGTGATACTGTGGGCGATCCTTACAAGGATACCGCGGGTCCAGCCGTCAATCCGATGATTAAAATTACCAATATTGTTGCTCTGTTGCTGCTTGCAGCGCTGGCGCATGGCGTAGCCTAAACCCTACCCAATATTGACTTGTAAAGCCCCGCTGAAAGCAATTTCGGCGGGGTTTTTTTGGGCTGTCATTTGTTGAGAATATCAATTTGCCGTCGTTAATCGCTTATTACCCTATTTTTGCTAGCAAATGGCACGATCAAAATAAGGCAATATTATGGATGCAGGCGGGTTTCAGGCCCAAGGAGATCAGGCGGTTCACTATGAAACCGATGATCGCGTATGCCTGAGCAGTTCGTCAACAACCCAGCTTGATTCAATTGCCGCGATAGATGAACAATTGTTACCAGCCTGGATCAAGCTGGCGCGCCATGCCGCCGAACCCAATGCTTTTTATGAGCATTGGTTGCTCAATCCCGCTTTAGACCAGTTTCGAACTGATGAAAATCTGAGTCTCTTTCTCTTTTGGGCCGGATTACCCTACAAATCGGACTTATTGGGATTAATGCCCGTCGGTCCAGTCCGTCAATTCGGCCGCTGGCCTTTGCCCTTTGTCCAAAATTGGACTCATCATAACTGCTTTTTGGGAACACCGTTGGTTCGTAGCGGCTTTGAAAATCAATTTTGGACGGCTCTATTTGTGCGGCTGGATGCGAAAGACTGGCCAGGGTTTTTGCATATGCGTGGGTTGACGGTTGGCGGTTCACTTGACCGTGCCATGCGATCGGTTTGCGCTCGCCAGAATAGGCGGTGTGACTTGGTGCATAGCGAAGCACGAGCCATGCTGTCCGGTCAGCAGAATGCGGAAAGCTATTATGTCGACACTGTTAGGGCGAAGAAGCGCAAGGAGCTGAGACGCCAAGCCAAAAGACTAAGCGAATTGGGCGAAGTGCAATTGGCGCGGCTGGATCAGGATGATGGGTTGGCCTCATGGATTGACGAATTTCTTGCGCTGGAGAGCAAAAGTTGGAAAGGCCGCGCTGGCTCCGCCTTGGCCAGTGCGCCCAATACAGAAGCATTTTTTCGAGCGGCCCTACAGGGTGCTGCCAAGAACAGGCAACTAGAGCGCTATGAATTGAGGCTGGATGGCAAGCCCTTGGCGCTATTGGTGAACTTTCACTGCGGACCCGGGAGCTTCTCCTTTAAAACAGCCTATGATGAGGAATATGCCCGGTTCTCGCCCGGTGTGTTGTTGCAACTGGAAAATCTCAAATTGTTGGAGCGACCTGATATTGACTGGATGGATAGTTGTGCAGCGGAAGACCATCCGATGATCGACCGCTTATGGTCTGAACGGCGCCATATTGGCCGTTTTTCTATTGAGCTCAAAGGTTTGTCACGCACTGCAATGTTTCGTGGTGTCCGCTGGGGCGAAAATCTGATGGCCCAAATTAAGGGACGACAGATTACCGATGTCATGCAGGCAAAAATATGAACAAGATTGCAAATAGTCACGCTTTTGACCGGCCGGTATTTAGCGCCGAAGCGCGCCAGAAATTTACACAATGTTATCCAGAACAACCCCAGATAATCGGTCATGATATGGCGTCCAACCGTCTTCTGTCGCTGGACGCTTTGGCTAGATTAGGAACGGCTTTGCCATCGACAAGCGTGGAATATAATCCGGGCGATCTGCCGATTGGAATTGCTCCAGACGATGTACCAGACAATGGAATGTCGATTGCCGATACGATCTTGATGATCGAAAATTCGGCGAGTTGGGCGGTGCTCAAGAATATTGAGCAAATTCCCGAATATGAAGCATTGCTCTTGTCTTTGTTGAACGAGATTAAGCCCATTTTAGAACAGAAAACCGGCAAGATGCTGCGTCCTCAGGGCTTTATTTTCATCTCTTCGCCTGATGCGATGACGCCCTATCATTTCGATCCGGAGCATAACATCCTGCTGCAACTCCGCGGTCAGAAAACCATGACCGTTTATCCCGCTGGCGACACGCGTTTTGCACCGACCGCAGCCCATGAATCTTACCATAGCGGCGGTCCACGAAATTTGGCTTGGCGAGACGATTTCATCGCGGCCGGAAAAGCCTATTCCCTATCGCCGGGACAAGCGATTTTTGTTCCAGTCATGGCGCCTCATTTTGTTAGAAACGGATCTGAGCCAAGCATTTCTTTATCGATCACTTGGCGATCTGATTGGAGCTTCGCCGAAGCAGATGCCCATGCAATGAACCATTGGCTCCGAAAATGGGGCTTTAACCCAGATGCGCCCGGCCGCTTTCCAGAGCAAAACAAAGCCAAAGCCATTGGCTGGCGTATTTTGCGAAAATTACACCTAGTGTGAGTGTGAATCCGTATTGCGGTGATGGGCAGCTCTCTGGAAGCAAATACCTCTTCCAATCGATTGAATGATCAAATAGCTATTTCTATATAGTCGTTATATATCAATGATATACTGAAGTACTGAGAAAGAGTTTCTCAAAATCTTTTGCGAAAACTAATTTCGATATAGCGGCCGACTGGATCAATAAATCCGGGCTGGTAACGCAATGGGACGAGCCCATTCGCATCGCGAACATCCTGGATATCATCGAACAGATTATCGATCCGAAGTGCAATGCGACTGCCTTTCAGAAATTTGAGCTTTTGCGTTAGTTTGCCGCGATTGTCGAGATTGACAAACGCCCTGAAATTGAGTGTCGTCAAATCGGAAAACCGCAAATCAGATCCGGTCAATCCTCCTGTGACCCGGGTAGCTGTTTCATGCTCGCCCCGAAATCGAAACCCGATTCCGTTGTTAAACCAGCCGCCAACCAGTTCGAATTTATGTCGCGGTTCGCCTCCATCTGATCCAATGGCTGAACCATTTAGCAAGTCGAGCTCTTCCACGTCTGGCCGGATAAGGATCCGTTCGTCTAGCCTTATGGTATGATAGGCCGACACACGCCAGCGTCCACCGCGTCCACCGCGTCCACGCCCGGCGCCGCGGCCACCGCGCGGTCTTGCGGCGCGCGCTGCGGATCGCTCCGTCCGTGCGGTTGCGTCTTGTGGCCTGTTCGTTCCATCTTGTGCCCGTTGGTCGGAAGGCAAAGAACGCGCTGTTCCACTGGGACGATTTGCGCCGCGTCCTCGATCTGCGCCCGAGGGACGGCCGCGACCCCGTCTTTGACCAAAGCGTTTGGAAAACTCCAAACCATAGCGCACAGATTTACTACGGACATTGCTGTAATTTACGGGCCGTCGATCAATAGCAAGCAGTTGGCCAGTGGAATCACGAGTAACCCGATCGGGAAAAGCCGCTTCTATTTCTTCGGTCAACAGCGGAAAGCTCGATGCCACATTCTGGCTGTTGTTGCGGTTATATTCTGCGAGCAAGGTCAAATTATCAAACCATTTGGGCCGGTAATTTGCAGCGAGTTTGATATCACGACGCGTTTCAGCAGGAAGGTCAAGGTTCCCGCCTGTGGTTATACTGGTCAAAACCGTACTGCCATTGCTAAAGTCGAACGTCGTCACATTGGGAGTAATGATTATCGGATTGCCCAATTGTTGAATGGTTGGCGCCGCTTCTTCGCCGATCGCGGAGGCGGTCAATGTAAGGCCGTCCAAAGGTTCCCAATTCAAACCGAAACCAAACTCGAGCAACCCGCCAAAGTCTGACAATTCGCTATAACCAATATTGCCATTTATCGACAATTTACCCAGGGCTTCCAAGACGTCGATATTCTCGTCGGCAAGGGGAATATCGATGTTAAGGCCTGCGTTGAAATCATCCCGTTGCAAATTACTCAATGTTGTTAGGCCGGCACTCTCTTCGCGGCTATCGAGATCTTGTCTGTTATAGCCTGCGCGTAATGTGGTGGTGACTGATCCTGACGGTAGGGTGAGGGCAGTGCCTGACAAAGTTGCGAGACTTTCCCAAGTACCACTTGTTGCCCGGGCTTGATTGGTGATCGGTGGCGCCAGCAAATTTCCAAAGTCCATCGCGAATGGGTCGGCCGCACCTGTATTAATGGCAGTCTGCACGGCGCCTATGCCCCCGCCATTGTCGGTCGATGTGGCTATTTTTTCGCGCACATAATCCGTCGACAATGCATAACGCCAGCTTGATAAGCGCCCATTCAACGCTGCACCGGCTTGAATTGTGTTGGTTTCAACCGTTCGGCCAAGCGGGCCAAATTGCGTAAAATAGCGGAACAACGGGTCAACGTCGCCGGGAACATCCAAATTTCCACTAGCGAAACCGAGTAAATCTCGCGATTTATCAAAAATATATCCGCCATTGAGCGATAGGGCAGACCCGTTTTCAAAGGTTCGGCTATAGGTGGCATTCCACTCCAAATTTTCCGAGGGTGCGTTCAACGTCCGAACTGCCCCAAGATTGACAGCATCACCTGCGCTATCTTGAATAATGTCACGTTCCGCTTCTGTGATCGCAGTCTTGTTCTGATATTCGACATTGATATTCAGTCGGCTATTTTTGCCGATGCGTGTGAGCGTGGATTCAAGCTCGGTTTGTCCTTGAGCGCCGCGGGTCGGGACGCCATATTCGGCTTCGGCGCTAAACCCTGTAAAATTGGCTTTCAGGATGAAATTAATAACCCGTTGATCCGGTCGAAAGCCATATTGTAACGCCAGCTCTTCAGGAAATATCTGGACATTTCTGATGGCTTCAGGTGGCAGGTCTCGGATTTCCCGAAAGCCGGATGTACGCTGGCCATTTATCAAGACAATTGGTCGACCCGAACCACGCCCACGATTGGAGCTGGTTTGAGAGGTTAGTTCACCCAAAAGATCGGCAACAGAAGACACGCCATAGCTGGCCACGTCGGCGGCTGATAGTTCGGCAATCGGAGGCACATCTGTAACGACCGATCCGCGTGGCCGTTCGGCTGTAACAACAATATCGTCATCGTTTGTACGATCGCCCGATTGGGCTTTGGCGGGCAAAGTGACCAGAGCGGAGCAGGCCAACAAACCGACCGAATAATAGGAAAAATGAGGAAGGATCATAAAATGGGTCTAGCAAATCCATTGGGGAGGAGGATGTCCATAAAATGCCGGTCTTGGTGCTGAGCGGCAACCAATTCTTTGTAATAATTTGTCGCAATGACAAATGCAGATTTGTCGAAAGATCAGCAAAACCTTCCCTTTTATCAAATTTGGGTTTATGGCGCAGCGCAGCAAATCGAAAAACCAACGAATCAACAGGATAAATATAGCCGGATGGCAAAAGAAGAATTACTAGAAATGAAGGGAATGATCCGCGAATTGCTCCCTAATGCAATGTTCCGGGTCGAATTGGAAAATGGCCATGAAGTTCTTGGTCATACGGCGGGGAAAATGCGCAAAAATCGCATTCGTGTCCTGGTCGGCGATGAAGTGCTCGTGGAACTGACGCCTTATGACCTTACAAAAGGGCGTATCACTTACCGGTTTAAATAAGCATATTTTTCCGGTTTCGTGTCTGTGGTTAATGAACATTCGGCACCGCCCAATCGGAAATAAGCGGCCTCGACCGACGCAGACCGAGCAAATTGGAGGCAGGCTTTATTTATGAAACTTGTCCTTGCCTCATCGAGCCCACGGCGCCTTGAATTGCTGGCTCGGCTCGGCGTGACCCCTGACCGTATTGTTGCACCAGATATTGATGAAACGCCGCTCAAGGCCGAGTTGCCGCGAGATTATGTATTGCGCATGGCGCAGCAAAAAGCCGCAGCAGTGCCCCGTGCGGGCGATGAGTTACTTATTGCTGGCGATACTATTGTTGCTGTGGGTAGACAAATTTTGGGGAAAGCCAACAATGAACAGGAGCAACGCGAGTTTCTCCAGCTCATGGGAGGACGTCGCCATCATACAATGTCCGCCATTTGTGTCATCGCACCAGATGGAACAGTGCGGACCAAGCTTTCCGATAGCGTAATCAAGTTTAAGCGGTTCGAGAATAGTGAAATCGAACAATATGTGCGGTCCGGAGAAGGGCAAGGCAAAGCTGGAGGCTATGCAATTCAAGGACTGGCCGAAGCGTTTATCCTCTCGATTAGCGGCAGCTATAGCGGCATTATGGGTTTGCCGCTCTACGAAACCCGGAATTTGCTGATTAGCTCAGGCTATCCCTTGTTAAAAAATGCAATCTGACGTTTTCACTGGCTGGCTTTACGAGGCCGGAATCGGCGAAAATCGTGCTGCGCATGTCGTCTCAGGACAATTGATGGCGGTGCGCGTGGAGCGAGAGCAGTCTCGCGCTATTGCTGGATCCATAATCGATGCATGTTTTACGGAACAATGGGTTGCCGGACGGTCGGGCATCGCGACGCTGACCAGCGGCGAGCAGTGCTTGTTGCAACCGGTTCCGAAAGGCTTGACCGAAGGCGCGATGCTGCGGGTAGAAATAACCCGCGCGGCATGGGATGAACCGGGTGGACAGTCGAAGCGCGCGAAAGCCAAGGCTGCGCCTGATGGAACGCTGTTGTCACCCGGCCCTCAACTATTGGATATTATTCAAGCAACAGGGGATACTGTCCGCCCAATTCACGCTCAAGAAGTAGATCATTTGTCGCAGTTGGGTTGGCATGAGGCCATGGAGCAAGCAGAAAGCGGCCGCATTGATTTTTCAGGCGGAACTCTGCTTTTGTCTGTAACACCCGCGATGACGGTAATCGATGTCGATGGTTCGCTTGCTCCTTTTGCATTGGCGAAAGAGGCGGCTAAACAAGTCGCAGAGGCGTTAAGATATTTTGATATTGGCGGATCGATTGGTGTGGACTTTCCTAGCTTGCAATCGAAAGCCGAACGGACCGAGATTTGTCAAATATTTGATGACCATATGTTTGGAAATTGTGAGCGGACCGCAATTAATGGGTTTGGCTTCATGCAAATTGTGGCCCGTAAAAAAAGATCATCAATACTTGAAATCATGCAAAGGAATAAGGTTCTAAACGCCGCGTTGGCATTGTTACGGCAAGCCGAACGATCTTCGGGAAGCGGACCATTGCAACTGGTTGTGCATCCCGCGATAGCCGCCTCGTTCCGCCAAAAATCAGAATGGCTAGACATATTGTCACAGCGCACGGGCCGCCAAGTTTCCGTTCAATCCGCAGGTGAGGTTGGTCTCCATTCTGGCCAAATCAAGTAAGCCTATCCTCGACGCTTGCATTTTAACGACCGGCTCTGCACAAGCCACTATATGACCGATATTATCCTTTATGACTATTGGCGCAGTTCTGCCAGCTACCGCGTTCGAATTGCGCTCAATCTCAAGGGTATAGCCTACCAGGCTGTATCAACGAATTTGCTCGATAACAGTACCAAAGAATCTGACTATGTGGCACGTAATCCGCAGGGATTCATCCCGATGCTGCATATTGATGGGGAGGATTTAACCCAATCGCTGGCGATTATCGACTATCTCGATGCAACCCATCCCGAACCGCCAATGGTATCGAGCGATCCCTTGGCACGAAGCCGAACATTGGCGCAGGCTTTGATTGTCGCAGCGGATATTCATCCGGTGAACAATCTTCGGATCATGAAATATCTCAAGCACGAAATGGGACAGGATCAGGACGCGATTAACGTCTGGTATCGCAATTGGGTCAGCGAAGGATTTAAGGCGCTGGAAGCGATGGCGCCGGATGCTGGTTTTTTTGGTGGTGATGCTCCCAATCTTGCCGATGTTTGTCTAGTCCCGCAGATGTACAATGGCCGCCGGTTTGAAACCGATCTGACGGCTTTCCCCAAGCTCGTGCGAATTGATGCAGCGTGCAATGAGATGGCGGCGTTTCAGAAAGCGGCTCCGGAAGCGGTGAAGGAGCTTTCATGAGAGTGGAAGGTGGCTGTTATTGCGGCGCAATACGATACGAGGCTGAAGGCGAACCGATGATGAAGGCGGAATGTTTCTGCCGCGAGTGTCAATATATCACCGGTGGAAGCAATGTCTTGGCCATGGCCATGCCGATAGAAGGATTCGCGTTAACCAAAGGCACGGTAAAAGGCTTTGCCCGTGATGATATCGAGCATGCCGTGACCCGTGAGTTTTGCGGAAATTGCGGTACGCATCTTTTCACTCGCGCGCCGGGATTTGCGCACGGCGTTATCATTAAAGTGGGGTCATTGGATGATCCGAGCGTTTTTGGTAAAGCCGAAAGCGCCAATTATGTCTGCGATGCACAGCCGTTTCACCGTCTGCCAGCTGACATGCCCTTAAATCAAAAATGGATGCACAGTTAGATCATGAAAAAGTCAATTTTTGCGTTGCCGCTTTTGGCGCCGGTTTGTCTCGTCAGCAGTCCAGCTTGGGGACAGACAGAACCGGTAGAGAGCAATTGTGACCGGTTTAACTCGGAAAGCAACTGCGTTCACGAAGCGAATGGAAGTAACAGTTTAAAAACCGGACCTGCGCCGATATCGGTAATTGATGTCATTGCCAACGCCTTGCCGCAACCCATTAGCGATCGCGCCTACAGCGTCGAATTTCCCGATCTGGAAGACCATGTTCGTGTTGAAAATGCCTTGCGATCAATCCCCGGTATCCAGCAGTTTCGGCGATCCGATGCGCGTTCAGCCAATCCGACCAGTCAAGGAATTACAATTCGCGGGCTTGGTGGCAACGCTTCTTCTCGTGCCGTCCTTTCACTTGATGGCGTTCCGCAAGCCGATCCTTTTGGCGGTTGGGTCGCTTGGCCGGGCTATGAGGCGCTCGCCCTGGACTTTGCAAAAGTAACCCGAGGCGGCGGTAGCGGAACGGAAGGATCCGGAGCGATTGCCGGAACGGTTGAATTGTTCAGTAAAGAAGTTGGCAATTTGATCGATGCCGGTATCGCCTATGGTAGCCGCAATAGCGTGGAAGCAGATGTCCTATTCGGCCGAGAATTGGGTCAAGGGCAGCTTACTATTTCCGTCAACTATGCCCGCGGTGACGGCTTTATTCCGATCATCGAAAGCCAGCGCGGAGACGTCGATCGCCAAGCAGAATATGAGCAAGCCGGGCTTGCGGTTCGCTTTGCTGCGCCGCTAACCGATACGATCGAACTTCAGACGAATATACGAGCATTTACCGATGACCGAGAACGCGGCTTTGCGTTCAGCGAAAATCACAATGACGGAGCGGATGCTAGTATCCGGTTGGTCAATAGATCGGATGACGGTTGGCAATGGTCCGCTTTGGGTTATGTCCAAATCCGTAACTTTGATGTTAGCTTCGGCGGTGTGGCTGCTGATCGGAACAGTGTGAACCGGGTTTTCGAACAGTTTAACGTGCCATCTACAGGATTGGGAGCCCGCCTTGAGCTGCGGCCACCAGTTGGAGAAAATGTCGAGCTGCGATTTGGTGGAGATTGGCGCCGAACTGAAGGCGAGACGAATGAAAATTTCTTTTTCCTCGACAATGATACACCGCGCCGCAGTCGCAATGCCGGAGGATCCACGGCGACTTATGGAGCGTTTATAGAAGCGAGCATTGAAGCGAGTGATGCACTGACCTTAACGGGTGGAGGCCGGATTGATTTTTGGACGATAAATGACGGCTTTCGAAAAGAAATTGAACTGATCAACCCGTTTCCAGGCTCCATCCGCACCGATGCCCAATTTGCCAATCGCGACGGAACCGAATTTACCGCGCGAGGTGGCTTTGCCTTTGATGCGGCGGATGAATTCATATTGCGTGGTGCCGCATATCTAGGTTGGCGACTGCCAACGCTGAACGAGCTATTTCGTCCGTTTCGAGTTGGCCCTGATGCAACTGCTGCCAATGAGCTGCTTGAGCCAGAGCGAGTCAAAGGCGTCGAGTTGGGCGCAGATTGGTTCAGTGATTTTGTCTCCATTGGCGTTACCGCTTTTTATAATCAACTGGATAACGCCGTGGCCAATGTGACGTTGGACGCGGGGCCGGGTTTGTTCCCTGGTGTCGGTTTTGTATCCGGTGCAGGTGTTTTTCGGCAGCGGCAAAATCTTGATGCCATTGAATCCAAAGGCATTGAAATTAGCAGTTCCTTTGATCTGAAAAATATCGCGCCCAATCTCGTTGCTCGCGCCGCCTATAGCTACATTGATGCTGAGGTTGACGCATCGGGGGATGCGACGGCCGTCAATGGCCTGCGGCCGGCGCAGATTCCGCGTCATAATGCATCAGCCAGTCTGGTTTGGGAGCGGGAAAATGGTAGCGGTGCATCTATATCCCTGCGATATATCGGCAATCAATTTGAAGATGATCAAAACACACGCCGTTTGGACGATGCTTTCACCGTCGATGGCAGACTTGCTTTTGCAGTAAATGAACAGCTGTTGGTCGAAGGGCGGGTTGAAAATCTCTTTAATGCAGATGTAGAGACCACAATTAGTAGTAGCAATATTATCGAACGATCCTTTGCTAGGACATTTTGGATTGGACTTCGTACCAAAATTGAATAAATATTACGTATGAGCACTAAACTAGAAGATTTTATACCTTATCAGCTGTCTACGGCTTCCAATGCCGTTAGCGACTTGATTTCTAATGAATATAAAAGCCGTTTTGGCCTGAAAATTCCGGAATGGCGAGTCATGGCAGTTTTAGGCAGCCGAGGTGCGATGACACAAAGGCAATTGGTCGAAGCAACTTTGATGGACAAAGTCACCGTCAATCGGGCTGTTAAAACTTTGGTGGACCGGCAATTGCTAGGGCGAAGCCCCAATAGTGCCGATGGTCGCTCTCATCATTTGATCCTCAGCGAGACAGGGCGGGGTCTCTATGATCAGATCATGCCGGCAGCGGAAGTGATAGAAAAGAAAATCATGACTGTTTTGAGCGCTGAGGATCGCGAAAAACTGTCCGGCATGCTTGCGAAAATTAAGCAATCGGCGGATAATATCGCTGCCGACTAATCAGCCAATCAACAAACTTTCCAAAAAAAGAGCGGCCGATAAAGCCGCTCTTTGTGTTTTGACATGAGGATGTTCGTTATAACATTGTATCCGAGATCGAACAGGCGGCTGGGCCCAAAATCACGATAAACAAAGTTGGCAGAATGAACAAAATCAATGGAATAGTCATAATGGCCGGGAGTCGAGCCGCTTTTTCTTCGGCGCGCATCATTCGGTCATTACGGAATTCCGCAGACAGAACCCGCAATGCCGATGCCAAGGGCGTACCATATTTTTCGGTTTGAATCATGGTGGTCACCACACCTTTGACATGCTCTAACGCAACGCGATAAGCCAGATTTTCAAAGGCTTGCCGGCGTTCCGTCAAAAAGCCCAGTTCAATCGATGTCAAAGAAAATTCATCGGCCAGTTCGGGATAGGCATCACCCAATTCTTTGGCGACACGGGCAAAAGCCGAATCAACCGTCAAACCAGCCTCGGCGCAGATAACCAGCAAGTCGATAGCGTCAGGCAAACCTTTTCGGATCAAGTCGGTCCGTTTGGCGATAATATTGTTCAGATAAACATCGGCACCTTTATAGCCAGCGATAACTGATGCTGCAAAAGCACCAAATTTCTTAATCGGCGTCCAGTCCGGCATGTAGTCGAAACCATAAAGCGCAAGCGCTGAAGCGCCGCCAAAAACGATCGGCAGAACGAGGCGGCTAAAGATGACTGCATAAGCCAAATCTTTCGACCGAATGCCGGCTTGCGCCAATTTCTGCTGCGATTCTTTTAACTGATCATCCTGCAAAACTTTCAAGGACGACAAAAAGCCGCGCATACGGTCTGTTGTGTCATTTTGCTGAATAAGCTTAGCGCGTTTCTTGGTGGTAGACGCCGTAATACCCGCCTTCAGCTGTTCCCGGCGTTCATTAAGCGATTTGACTCGTTTGGCCATGGGGTCGCGGACCGTCACCGCGGCATAGATTGCAAAGACTACGGCCAGTGTTGCAACGGCAGCCAGAATGGTTGCCACCCAGAGGACGTCTATTCCCAGTAAAGTTGGACCACTATCGGGCATTGCCTTACACCTTCCTCTTAGATTTCAAAGTTGACCATTTTGGCCATGATGAACACACCAATGCTCATCCAGGTCAGACCGCCCAATCCCGCAATGATCAGACGTTCTTCATGAAAGAAGCCTGCGAGATAAGATGGGTTTACCGACCAAACCAACGCGAAAACAATGAAGGGCAACGAACCCACAATATACGCTGACGCTTTTGATTCCGACGACATGGCCTTGATTTTCAGTTTCATTTGGCCGCGTTTGCGGAGAACATCTGCCAAGTTGGCGAGCGTCTCTGCCAAGTTACCGCCGGTTTCGCGTTGGATCGCCAATGTGATACAGAAGAATTTAAATTCGGGCGTATCAAGACGTTTTGCGCTTTCGCCCAAGGCATCTTCCATGGTCCGCCCAATTTTGATCCGGTCGACCACTTTAGCAAATTCTTCGCCAACTGGTCCGTCAATTTCCTTGGATACAACACCGATGGTTTCGGTAACTGGAAGACCAGAACGCAAACCCCGAACGAGCAATTCAATGGCGTCAGGAAAGGCAGCGGTAAATTTGTTGACCCGCATGCCGATAAGCACGCTAACGACCATATGGGGCAAACCAAAGCCGATGGCGAGACCGCCAAACAAGCATAAAAGCATCGGTGCACCCTGGAAAAACAAGCCAGCGGCAACCACCGTGGCCAGACCACCACAAGCGTAGAAAAACTGGGAAATCGTCCATTCCCGTCCTGTACGATCCAAGCGAATGGCCAGCGTATCCATTTTGGACTGGGTTTCGCCGGTTGGCCGATGGTTTTTCCGACGGGCACTGACCGCCTTTTTCATCTGTGCTTCCATTTTGGAATCGGCACTATCCGAATGGCGGAATCTTACTTTGTCCAACCGTTTTGCTTTGGCCGCTGCCTCGGAAGGTCCGGAAAAAGCAAAGATAATGAGCACCAAGAAGGTCAGTAATCCTCCACCGAGCATGGCTATCTGCATCATGTCCATAGCGTGCGTCCTTGCATGTTAGAAAGAAGCGGTTGAGCCATCATGATTTTGATGGCTCACCTTCTTTCTTTTTCTTCGATGACAGCAGCGATTTCATTCCGCCGAACTTGTCCATCAAAGATTTTTTGCCGCCCTCATCGCCGTCTTCTTCATCCGCTTCCACGGCACCGAGAATATGTTCAGCCAAAGCGACAATCTTGTTGGTCGCCTTGCTTGATTTGCCAGCTTCGACAAATGCCTGACCCAATTTGGCGGCGTGAGCTGCCGTTTTCGGATCGGAAGGAATTAAGATGTCGATCGGACGTTCAATCGAATTTTCAAAATCCTGTCTGGAAATTTCCAAACCACCCGATTGAACTTTGTTGGCAACGACAATCACTTTGCTTTGTGCAGCATGGGACTTGAGCCACGACAGCAGACGAATTGCATCGCGTGCTGAAGCCAAGGTCAATTCAGTGACAATCACTGTGGCATTAACATCGCCCAGAAGATGCGGATAGCTAATCAGCATTTCGCGCGGCAAATCAATTACCGTGCATTCAAATGCTGCTCGGAACTCTTCCTGTAGTTGGAAAAATGCCGTGCCGTCAGTCATCATAGGTGAATTGATTGGAGCTTCGGCGGACAAGAGCGATAGTTTCTCGTTCGCCTTGATCATCGCCCGCTCGATAAACAATCCGTCAATCCGACTTGGGTTATCAATAGCGTCGGTCAAACCGCGCCCAGGCTCAAGATCCAGCGTCAAAGCGCCGGTTCCAAAATGAACATCCAGATCCAAAAGGGCCGTCAAACGTTCTTTTTCATTACTCAGCAACCATGCCAAGGATGTGGCCACTGTCGATGCACCAACACCACCGCGCGTGCCGATAACCGCTGTTGAAACATGCGGTTTTTCGCTGGCTTGATCCTCCGCTTTCGGAGCATTTAATACAGCCTGAGCTTGCGCAAGAACATCGCGCAATTGTTCGGGACTAAACGGTTTGAGCAAATAGTCTTGCAAGCCGCTGACTATCAGATCGCGGTACAAGCGCACATCGTTCACTTGGCCCATGGCAATCACAACCGTCCCGGGTTCGCAGACTTCCGCAAGCGAATTAATATCAGCCAGAGGATCGCCCGATTCAGACAGATCGACCATCAGAATATTGGGGCTTGCTGCCACAGACAGGGATTGCACTGCATTTCGCAGGCCACCCTTGTGGCATTTATCTGTCGGCCAACCCATTTCTTCCACAACGGGACGCAACAAATCGAGCGTGTCATCATCGCAGACAAAGGCCGAGAATGGATCACGTCCGTTTACGGCGCTAGGTTTCCAAGGAGCGTTCATTATAGGCCTCCAGCTTGTTTAGCTTTATCACGATAAGCGCGGATGGCTTTTGATGCTTCCGCTTGATCTTCTCCGTCGCGAGCTTGACCACGAACCAGATCTTCCGGGTCCGCAATCATCGCCGCCATGGTACTGTTTACACCGCAACCGTAGTTTTCACTGGTACGGGCTTGAAAGTCTGTATGGCTCCGATTGCTCCAATCAGGGCAACCAGGAACAGCCGCCGTGGAACGAGAGACAACAACGCGCATGCTTCCGCTGGGAACATTGCCTTTGGTGACCGGAGCAATCTCGCTGATCAACAATCCCTTTTGAGCGGCTAAAGCTTCAACGGCACCGCGTGCTGAGGCACCCGCGCTAAAGCTAGGATCGTCAATCGCGATACGATCGCCATATCCGATGTTCAAAGCGTCGAACCATCCGGCAAGACGCCGCAATTCACCGCTGGGCAGAGATCCTGATCCCGCTGTATTCACATCCAGCACAAAATGGGATCGTGTAACAACTGGTTGCCGTTCGCTGTTTACGGAACGATTAGCTGAGGTGGCACCACATGCCGAGACAGACAGTCCGAGAGCGGTTACAAGTGCTATAGAAACAAAACGCATGATGTTTTCTCCTGAAACGGACTATTTGTCGAAGCTGAATCCGGGGGCGGCGCCGCCAGATTTCTTAGTTTTCTTGGCAGATTTATTTTTGACCGGAGCCGACAAGCTGCCGAGGGCAGGGCCAGAGGCTACCGGCGGTGCAACCGATGGTTTCGGGCGATCGCCCGTACCATTGGAACTATGCCGGTTCATAATGACCCGCTCAAAATCATTGGCTTGTTTGAAGCCGTCGGTTGGCAGGACGATATCACTGTCATTGACCGGTTTCACCAGATATGGCGTGACCACGATCATCAGTTCGGTTTCGTTCTTCCGGTAACCATCTGATTTGAACAGATTGCCGAGGATTGGGACGTCGGCCAGACCGGGGGTTTTGTCGATGCTCGAATTATATGTATTCTGCATCAAACCTGCGATCATGAAGCTTTCACCGGATCCGAGTTCGACGGTTGTTTCCGCTTCACGAGTTGTAATGGCCGGAATTTCGAAGCCGTTGAGCTGGACCGCACCATTGGATGAGATTTCCGATACGCTTGGTTTGACGCGGATCGAAATACGACCATTGGACAATACGGTAGGCGTATAAGACAAGCTCACACCAAATTCTTGATAGGTGACGCTAATCTCGCCGAGGCCCGTAGAAACGGGTATCGGGAAACGTCCACCGGCCAAGAAGTTAGCGGTTTCGCCTGAAATTGTCGTCAAGTTTGGCGACGCCAGCGTTGTGGCCAAGCCAATACGTTCTGACACATCAAGCGCGGTTGAAATATCGAGACCGAACAGGCGACCTGCTGCGGTAATCGAATCCAGTCCACTGGCTTGGGTAAAGTTAAACGCTGTCCCACCCTGAGTAACAAATTGTCCGGTTGCCGTGTTGAAGGGGAGAGACAATGAGCCGGCTGGTAGTCCAAATAAATTGGAAGCATCCAAAGTTGGGAAGCCAGATGTATCAAAATCCGTGATCGACCCAAAATTTCGACCGCGAGTGACACCGAACAGGAAGCCACCTGTATTGTCACGGGTCAAAATATTACCGTTCATATTTTTGGTGAGCGACCGGCTGACCTCGGCAAACCGAACCCGAAGGTTTACTTGCAGCGGCGTCGCTGTTTTCAATCGGCTGACAACCCGAGTGGCATTGCCAACATAGGCTTGCACAAGATTTTCTGCTTCTTCTGCATCGTCGGGATCTGCAATCGTTCCAGTCAACAAGACAAAGTTATTGGTTGTTGAAACCGCGATGTTAGCATCCGGCATGGCCAGACCCAGCATTTGATCGATCGATGAAATTTCAGCACCAACCGATACTTCTGCTGAATAGACAACTTTACCAGAACGGCTAGTTGCATAAAAACTGGTTTGGCCGCCAGATTTCCCGAAGATATAAACCTGACGCGGAGACCGTACTTGCACGTCGGCAATATTGTCGTCAGCGATGAAGATATCTTCAATTGGTGCGGGCAGCGTAATCAGTTTGCCGCGACCAACCGCAACCGATACACGCGATTGTGGCTTTGAAATCTTGGCTGATTGCGCCTGGAGTGGCGCTGTACCATTTGCGGTGATGGCGAGGGCCATAACGGCAGCAATCGCTGTCCCCATGGTCTTCTTCATTGATGTCTTGTTCATCACTCTATCCTGTTTTGCATTTTGCGTGGACATTATTTGTCTCCGAACTGTACGTCCCGGACGGTGTTACCGCGCGCCACTCGGACTTTGGGACCTTCGGGAATTTCGGCTTTTGCAAGCGGCGGAGGCGTACGGGCTTCAAAGCGCGACACTTCACCACCGGTTGAATAGGTTGATTTTTTGGAATTGGGTCGAGCTGCCAGCGACTTCAGCATGGCTGCTTCTTCTGCCGGATCATCGGTTTTTGGTAATTTAATCTCACCAGAAGCAATGGCTTCTTCCAATTCGGCAGTGCTATCCGCCAATGACCGCAGAGAGAGGCTCAGCGTGCCCAGAGTTTGGGCGACGGCAATTTTCTCTGCAATTTTTGGAGTAGCTTCCAATGTGACCAGCTTTGCTTTTTTGGCAACAGCTTGACCTGCTTCGTTTTTGGTTTGGGTGACGCGGTTATCGGTAGCCAAAACCCGAACATTACGAATAACGGTCTCGGAAACTTTTAGTTCTGGGCCATCACCTTTCACCGTTTGCGTCAGCATCAAGTCAATGCGATCGCCCGGGAATACGAAACCAGCGACACCAGTTAATCCCGATACAGGAATGGTTACGGCGCGCATGCCAGGGCCAAGCGCTGCGGCGAGGAATCCGCGATCACCAGGGCTAACAATAGCGCCTTTGGTTAGCGGTTGGCCGGCCGTGATCGCGTTGCGAACGACTGTACCATTTAAAGACTCTATGTCCGTGCCTTCTTTTTGGAAATAGGCTTCTTCAACCAAATCTTCCGGCCAAGGCTGGAAGCTAAAGGCTTCCGGCGTAATGATCGTCCCAACGGGCAAAGCACGCGACGCAACGAGAACTTCTTCTCCAAGCGTTTCGACTTTCTTCGCTTCTACTTGAGGTGCAGCAGCACCGGTGAACATGCTTCTAGCAAGCAAAGCTGTGACAGCCGCCACAACCAATGCACCGATAAGCAAAATAAGTTTCTTCTTGTCCATGACGTCTTACGCCTCCTGAATGCCCCACCGGAATCGATCACCCTGAATGATCCGTTGGCGGTAATTTTCTCTTTCAAGTAAAATGGTTAAAATATCGTTCGTAAATTATCCAAAGCCCCGAAAATGATATGGCCACACCATATGGAACCTTTACTGGACCCTCAGTTTTTTGGATTTTCTTAGCCGTTATCATTAACAGCGTGAGCAAACCGCCAGCGATTGACATGATCACCAGCATCTCGATTAATGTGAACCAATGGAGCCACAAAGCTATGGCTGTAAGCAGTTTTACGTCACCGCCACCCATCATACCCAGAGCAAATAAGCCGGCAAATATGGTAAATATCAGCGTAGCAATGCCAATCTGCCAAACCATATCTGGCCAAAATGTCATGTCGCTGGCTATCCAAAATACCGGTGCGCCAAGCGCAATCGCCAGATTCAGTTTATTCGATATGATTCGACTCTTGAGATCGGTAATCGCCGCTACGATTAGCGCAATTGCCAAGCCGCCCCAGAGCAAGTAGATAAGTTGTTCCGCGTTCATGGGAAACAGCTTTAAGAAAAATGCCTTACCAAATAGTAACCATGATATCCGGAAACCCAATTAATCAGAATAAAGTCCAACTTTAGTGGTTCGCCGCGTTATACCTGATGATGCCGAAGAATTGATATGGCATGCCCTTGATGGCTGGGAAATTCGCCAATTTGAGTGGACTCAAAGCACCGAGCCAGCACGTGGTTCGATATTGTTCATGACCGGGCGCGCCGATTTTTACGAAAAATATCTCGAGACATTTGGTGATTTTTACCAGGCCGGATGGAATGTAACAGCACCGGATTGGCGCGGCCAAGGAGGGTCGGGCCGGTGCGGTCCGCATCCTAATGTCGGGCATATTGAAGATTTTTCTATTTGGATCGAAGATCTTACGGCTTTTTACCATCATTGGCATGATACTCATCCTGGACCGCATGTCGTAATCGGTCATAGCATGGGTGGTCATCTGGTAACGCGGACATTGGCCGAGCAGCGTATTCATCCTGACGCTGCGATATTAAGTGCTCCGATGCTGGCGCCTGCCGGAGGCGGTATGCCCGAATGGACAGCCCATCTCTTGTCAAAATTAATCTGTGCTTTTGGACGCGATAAACGGCGGGCTTGGAAGGTGAGTGAAAAGCCATTGGAGCCCGAAGTGCTGCGCCAGAATTTGCTCACCCATGATGCTGAGCGTTATGCTGATGAATTTTTCTGGTTTAAAGAACGTCCCGATTTACGTTTGGGGCCGGCCAGTTGGCGATGGGTTGAGCGGGCCTATTCTTCCACCCGAGGATTACGCAACCGCAAACATTTGGAAGTCGTCGATATTCCGATTTTGTTTCTGGCAACGGCGGTTGATGAATTGGTCGATCATGCAACGATTGAACGCGCAGTGCATTTGTTGCCACACGCTGAAATGAAACTATTTGGAAAAGAATGTGCCCATGAAGTTTATCGGGAGATAGATGCTGTGCGCAATGAGGCACTGCGGGCCAGTTTTGACTTTCTCGACAAAGTGGCACCGCAATGAATTATTTTAAAGCATGAGCCAATTTGACGTCGCGATTATTGGAGCTGGGATTGCTGGCGCGAGTATGGCGTCCGAGCTTGCCGATCTATGTTCAATAGTGATGCTCGAGGCGGAAGCCCATCCCGGCTACCACAGCACGGGGCGGTCTGCGGCTTTCTGGACGGAGAGCTATGGCGGTCCCAAAGTCCAACCGCTCACAACGGCATCATTCGATTTTTTACACGACCCGCCCCCGGAATTTTCACCAACGGGTTTTCTCCATCCACGCAAGGCGATCAATATAGGGCGAACGGGCGAGCAGAATTTGGTCGATAAATTTCTGGCGAAATTTTCCCAAAGCGGCGTTACCATGATACCTTGGACCCGTGATGATTTATCTGCCGCTATCCCTCACTTGAAACCCGGGTGGGATCGCGCGATTTTTGAACCGGATTGCTGTGATATTGATGTAGCCGCTTTGCATTCTGCTTATTTGCGTGATGCTAAGAAGAAGGGCGCGCACCTGCATTGCAACTTTCGTGTCCACGCCATTACCGCCGAAAAGAACCATTGGGCAATCTCCAATGGCAAAGACACGATTTACGCGGCAAAAATTATCAACGCAGCAGGAGCCTGGGCCAATCAGATTGGAGATCTTGCAGGAGCGTTGCCAATCCACATTCAACCGATGCGGCGAACGATGGTCCAATTGAAAACCGATCCGCCCGCCAAAATGGATATGCCACTTGTGGTTGCGCTCGATGGAAGTTTCTATTTTAAACCGGAAGCTGGCGGTAGTTTTTGGCTTAGCCCGCATGATGAAACACCGGTTGATGCGACCGACGTTGCGCCGGAAGAATGGGATGTGGCCTTAGCTATTGACCGATTTCAGTCGATTGTTGACGTGGACATTCTCAATGTCCATCGCAAATGGGCAGGTTTGCGCAGTTTTTCGCCGGATCGTTTACCGGTTTACGGATATGACCCGCAGCAATCTGAGTTTTTCTGGTTTTCAGGGCAGGGTGGTTTCGGAATACAAACAGCACCCGCGGCGGCAAAATTGGCCAAGTCTCTATTTTTGAAATCGGAACGTGAAGCTGCCGTACAATCCCTCGACGCGCAATTATATCGACCCGACCGCTTCCTTAGCTAAACAAGTTTACATATTCAGCATTGCGTTCAGCCTCTTATGAGGCAATAACTCATCTGCCCGTGCAGGGCCGCAAAGGGCAGGTCGAAGCCCATAAAGGAGATTGGAAAATGGCGCACAAGTTTGAAATTTACAAAGATAAAAGAGGCGAATTCCGGGTTCGTTTTAAACATAACAGCGAAATTATGTTTTCGACAGAAGGCTATGCTAGCAAAGCAAGCGCGAAAAATGCAATCGCATCGATTATCAAAAATGGCCCTGGAGCCGAGGTCGAAGATAATAGCTAAAGCTGTTTCTTAGAAATTCAAATCCCGGCAAAAAATCTGGCGAGAAAATTCTCAAGAGCATTGATTGGCCGGGATTTTTTTATCCATGCATGGCAATATTGAGCGCGGCATCGCTGGCCAAAGTGTCAGCCCTTTCATTGTCAGCGTCGCCCGCATGGCCTTTGACCCAATGCCACTCAATTTCATGGCGCTGAACCGCCTCGACTAGATCTTGCCATAGATCCGCATTTTTAACAGGCTTTTTCGCTGCTGTTCGCCATCCGTTTTTTTGCCAGTTAAACACCCATTTCGTGATTCCATCTTTGACATAAGTGCTGTCGATCGAGAGTTTGACCTTGCAAGGGCGTGTCAACGTATTGAGTGCCTCTATGGCGGCGCGCAATTCCATTCGGTTGTTGGTGGTTTCTGGTTCACCGCCGGAAATTTCTTTCTCTTTTTCTCCGAAGCGGATCAGAGCACCCCAGCCGCCGGGACCAGGATTGCCTTTACATGCGCCATCGGTAGCGATTTCAACATAGGACAGTTCAGTCATGCGATGAAAATTTCCGGATTCTTTTGATAAAAGTGGAGGCGATGGAGAAAGGCCTTGGGATCTTTGCGGGTCACCAATGCATCGGCGGGAGTATGGATCCAATCAAAGGCGCGGGTCAGCAGGAAACGCAAAGCAGCCCCGCGCGCTAAAATAGGTAAGCCGTCGCGCTCATCCCGGCTAAGGCCGAATTTTTCAACGTAGCCGGCTAGCAACGCCGCCGAAACACTCTGATCAAATACGGACCCATCTTTAGAAAAGCACCAAGCGGCATGGGTGACCGCAACATCATAGGCACGAATATCAGAGCATGAAAAATAGAAATCAATCAAACCAGTCACCTGATCTTCGAGCATCAATATATTGTCGGGAAATAGATCAGCGTGGATGACTGATTGCGGCAATAAACTTGGCCACATTTTATCGAGATAATCTAATTCTTCGTTTACCTGGTGGAACAGCCCTGGAGAGGCCTTATCCAAGCCATCAGGGCCACATTCCATCACCAATGTTCGCCAGCTGTCGCGGTTCATAGTATTGGTTCGTTCGCCTTCAAAATCTTGCAGCGCGTCATGCATAGTGCCCAGTGCTGCTCCAGCCGCTTTGGCCTGCGCCACTGTTGGCATGGTCACCGAGATGCCCGGTAAAAAAGTGATCAAACATGCATAGCGTCCGCAGAGCTGCTGAATTTTCATACCGTCACGATCTGCGATCATTGGTGGCACTGGGCAATTTTTGCTGGCCAGATGATCGAGCATATCGATAAAAAATGGGAGATCATCAGGATCTACCCGCTTTTCATAAAGGGTCAGAATGAAGCGATCTTGGGTTGTTTCTATCAGGTAATTGCTATTCTCAACCCCTTCGGCAATGCCCTTTGCGGACACTAATGTGCCGACATTAAAGCGCGTAAGAAACGCTTCTATTTCTTCGGCGCTGACCTTTGTATAAACGGCCATCAGGCAGGTTCGAGGCCGCGAGGCAGCTTGAAAACCATGCGTTCGTCAGCGGTTACGACCTTTTCTTCATCGACAATATATTGCTGTTCCAATTGGGTGACGACTTCGCGCACCAAAATTTCCGGCGCGGAGGCTCCGGCGGTTAATCCCAATGTTTTGACGTTTTTCATCCAGCTAAAGTCAATTTCATCGGCCCGCTGGATAAGATAGGATGTGGTCCCTTCGCGTTCCGCAACTTCCACCAAACGCAAGCTGTTCGAACTATTGGGTGCTCCGATGACCAAGACCAAATCACAGGATTGGGCAATATTTTTGACTGCATCTTGACGGTTTGATGTGGCGTAACAAATATCTTCGCCTTTTGGTCCGATAATCGACGGAAATCGATTTTTCAGGGCATCGACAATGGCGCGCGTATCATCAACTGATAATGTCGTTTGGGTGAGAAAAGACAATTTTTCTGGATCAGGTGGAGACAGGTCGGCCACATCTTCCAAAGTTTCTACCAAGGTCATCATGCCGTCATCCACTTGACCAAATGTACCGATGACTTCGGGGTGGTTGGCATGGCCGACAAAGATAATATGCCGTCCAGCTTCAACTTGTCGTTCGGCTTGACGATGGACTTTGGATACCAGCGGACAGGTGGCATCGAGATATTCCAGGCCGCGTTGTTCGGCTTTGTGAGGGACAGCCTTGGGCACGCCATGGGCAGAAAAGACTACTGGCACACCGTCTGGCACTTCGTCCAATTCTTCGACAAAAATAGCACCCAGCTTCTTCAATTCATCGACGACATAGCGATTATGAACGATTTCATGCCGCACATAAACGGGAGCTCCATATTTTTCGATCGCCAGTTCGACGATTTTTATGGCGCGATCAACCCCTGCACAAAAACCGCGAGGAGCGGCTACAAGCAAGCGAATGCGGGGTTTTTCTGTTTCTGCATGTGTCATAATTTATGCCTTAATGAAAAACAGAGCCGACGAAAAGCCTGTCTGTTCATCCTATGGATGGTTGCGTGCTCTTAAAGGCATAGATAAGGGTTTCGTAACCCGCAACAAGGACGCAGATCATATCTGTGCAAAATGGGACTAAAGGCAAGGAATAAGCATGATTTTCAAAGGGCGTTTCAATAAGCTGTTACTCACTAGCGGGACGGTATTGGCTGTGGCGGGCTGCGCACAAGATGGCGCACTGGACGTCAGCTCTGGCGTTGGTGTCAGCGTGACCCGAACTGGTTGTCCAGCGGTTGCTGTTCCTGATCACACCGGAGACATCACTATTTTTGATCCGGTCAATAGCACTGATGCGAGCGCAATTGATGTCGTAGCGAATATAACCAATGTGCGCTCCACCTGTAACAGCGAAGGCGCTCGCATATATTCGGAAGCCTCGTTTGATGTTTATGCCATTCGCTCGCGACCACAAGGAGCGCGTACGATCACGGTTCCCTATTTTTCAAGCGTCGTGCAGGGCGGAACGGCTGTGGTTGCGAAACGCATTAACAATGTGACCTTGACCTTTGCCGATGGCGAATATCGGGCTTCGGCGTCTGGTAAGGCTGGCTCTTATGTCGATGCCGCCGCCGCGCGATTGCCTGAAGAAGTGATCGAACGGATCACACGTAAAAGAAAACCCGGAGACCCGGATGCAGCCTTGGATCCTTTGGCAGATCCAGCGGTTCGAGCAGCCGTGGCACGATCGACATTTGAGTTGCTGATTGGGTTTCAGCTCACGCCGGAACAGTTGCAATATAACGCGACCCGATAAAGCGGTTTAGGGAAATTTCCGTCGGCAGTTCGGCCAGTCCGGGCTCTATAATCTATTGAAAATTGGGGTGAAGCGATGCTGTTTCATATTTTTCAAAAACATATTGATCAGGCTTTGGATGATCTGGTGGCGAGCGGCGATTTGCCGGCGGACCTGGATCGGAAAAATATAACCTTGGAACCGCCAAGGGATTCGTCCCACGGTGATTTATCGACCAATGCAGCGATGGTTTTGTCCAAAGCCGCTGGTGAAAAGCCGCGCGATTTGGCAATCAAAATTGTTGAGAAGCTAAGCGGCTTGGATGATATCCGTTCGGCTGAAATAGCCGGGCCGGGCTTTATTAACCTCAAGGTCAGCGATGCGGTTCTGTTGGCTGAATTGAAGGAAATTGAAACGCTTGGTACCGATTATGGTCGTTCAACCAAAGGAAGCGGCGTTACCGTCAATGTTGAATATGTATCGGCCAATCCAACCGGACCCATGCATATGGGGCATTGCCGGGGGGCCGTCGTTGGTGATGCATTGGCCGATTTGCTCGCGTTTATCGGCTATAAGGTCATTCGCGAATATTATGTGAATGATGCCGGTGCTCAAGTCGATATTCTCGCGCAATCAGCGCATATTCGCTATCGCGAAGCGCTGGGTGAAGCCATCTCGGACATTCCCGAAGGTCTCTATCCAGGGGATTATCTGAAACCGCTTGGTTCGGCTCTGGCGCAGGAATATGGCGATAAATATCGCGATGCACCGCAAGAAAGCTGGTTGCCGATTTTCCGCAAGGCAGCGGTGGCCGGGATGATGGATATGATCCGTGCCGATCTCTCACTGCTTGGCATCCAGCATGATGTTTTTTCCTCCGAAGCGGAATTGCATGCGGCTGGCAAAGCGGATGCGGCCGAAGCCGAATTGCGCGCCCGGGATTTAATTTATGACGGGGTTCTAGAAAAACCAAAAGGGAAGACGATTGAAGACTGGGAAGCAGTCGAACTGCCATTGTTCCGGTCCACGCAATTTGGCGATGATCAGGACCGGCCGATCAAAAAATCAAACGGCCAATGGACCTATTTTGGCGGCGATCTCGCTTACCATTTTCAAAAAGCGCAAAAGGCCGACGAATTGATTGATATCTGGGGCGCGGACCATTCCGGCACGGTGAAACGGATAAAAGCAGCGGTATCCGCGTTGACGCGCGGGGAGACCAAATTTGATGTGAAGTTGATTCAAATGGTTCGGTTGCTGCGCAATGGTGAACCTGAAAAAATGTCCAAGCGGTCTGGCAATTTTGTGACCATTGCCGACATGGTCGAAGAAGTGGGCAAAGACGCGGTTCGATTTACGATGTTAACGCGAAAAGCCGATGCGCAAATGGACTTTGATTTTGCCAAGGTCACGGAAGCTTCCCGCGATAATCCGGTATTTTATGTGCAATATGCCCATGCGCGAATTCAATCGACCTTAAGAAAAGCGGCAGATGAAGACATTTTGCCATCGGATGAGCATTTGGCGAAACTGGGACCGGAAGAGCTGGATCTTGTAAAACAAGCCGCCCAATTTCCGCGAATCGTCGAATCGGCAGCGGTGAGCCGTGAACCGCATCGGATCGCCTTTTATCTCAATGACCTTGCAGCGGCCTTTCATGCCTTTTGGAATATGGGCAATGATCACCCAGAAATGCGGATTATCATGGTAAATGACCCCGCAATGACATCGGCTAGGCTTTTCTTAGCTAAATATTTAGGGCAAGTGATTAAGAACGGTCTCGCGCTGATGGGGGTTAGCGCCGCTGACAAGATGTAAGCGCTCGAAAATTGTGTGTGGGGTTTGAGTATGTCCGATGTAAATAGTGATAGTCTGGATCTGGATGATGAAAATCGTCTGCCTTGGCTGGAATCTGCGGAAGATTATGAAGGCGAGGATGAATATTCGCCTATTCGTGTTGCTATATTTTTGGCGGTTGGCATTGCGCTATTGGCCGCCATTGTTGGTGGCATTTATTGGATGCAGAAGCGCGATAGCGGCGGACTCAGCGGCGATGGAACGCTGATCGCAGCGCAAGAAGGCGACTATAAAGTTCGTCCCGATGATCCACAGGCCAAGCAGTTTGAAGGCGAAGGTGATGCGAGTTTTGCAGCCTCTGAAGGGCAAGGAACGCCCGGAAAGCTTGGCACGGCACCACCTGTTGAATCACCGATCAAGAAAACCACTTCGGCTGCCCCTTCGGCTCCGGGCAGTGCGATGATCCAGCTGGGTGCTTTCAGCACAGCGGGTCAAGCCGACAACGCTTGGTCGGGTTTTTCTCGTCGCTTTTCCGATATCGGTGCCTTGCCAAAGAAAATTGTTCAAGGTTCGGTTGAAGGGGGCACGATCTTTCGCTTAAATGCCGTAGCACCCAATGTGTCCGCGGCTCAAAATGTGTGCAATAATTTAAAGGCCGCAGGCGAAAGCTGTATTGTCGTTCCGCAATAGGAACAAACCGTTTCGCTCCATCAATACCCCATCCTGTGGTAGCGAGAATCTGATGAAAACCGGGGAAGCGCTGTGGATAACGGCGCTTTCCGCTTTACCAAACTGCCAATTTTCCGCATGATAAGCCCAGCAAATATTATGTGCTGTTGGGTAGAGTTTGGTTATGAAGCCGGTTGTTTTTGGTATGTCAGGGTTAAGCCTGACGAAGGATGAGAAAGCGTTTTTTCAGGAAAGCGATCCCGCCGGCTATATTATTTTTGGCCGTAATGTCGAAGACAAGGCCCAATTGCGCGCATTGACCGACGAACTGCGAACTTTGCATGGCCGTGATGATCTTGCCATTTTGATTGATCAAGAGGGCGGACGTGTTGCGCGTATGCAAGAGCCTATTTGGCCGAATTTTCCTCCGGGCGAAGTTTTTGACAAGCTTTATGACAGCGCGCCGGCCACAGCGATTGAGGCCGCTCGATTAAACGCGCAAGCTATTGCTGAGAGCCTTCGTGAAGTCGGGATTACCGTCAATTGCCTGCCGCTATTGGATGTCCGCCAACCGGACACTGCCGATGCGATTGGCAATCGCGCCATGGGCAGTGAACCCTTGCAAGTTGCTGCCTTGGGACGCGCTGTGATCGATGGGCAAACCAAAGGTGGTGCGGTCAGCGTTGTCAAACATATGCCTGGACATGGCCGCGCGGTTGTCGACAGTCATATGGAACTACCAAAAGTGGACGCGCCAGCCGAAGCCTTGGAAACTGATATTGCCCCGTTCCGGTCACTTGCAAATGCGCCGATGGGCATGACCGCGCATATTGTCTATTCGGCTTGGGACAAGGACCGCTGCGCCAGCCTTTCGCCTACCGTGATTGAGGATATTATCCGCGGTTCCATAGGGTTTGATGGCCTTCTTTTTTCAGATGATCTCGATATGAAAGCTTTGAAGGGCGCTGTGCCGGAGCGCGCCCGGGATGTCGTAGCAGCCGGGTGCGATATTGCGCTTAACTGTTGGGGGCGGATGGATGAGATGATCGGCATTGCCGATTTGCTGGACGATATCAGCACCCCGTCACGAAACCGGCTCGATCGCGCAATGGCGACTTTGGATCAAGCGACGCAATCTGTCGAATTGGCCGAACTGCTGTCGCGCCGTGACGCTTTATTGGCGGCCGCCTGATGAGTGAAACGGAGACCGAGCAATTTTTCTTCCCTTCGTCGCAGGCAGATGAAGACGCGTCATTGACTTTGAATATTGATGGCTGGGAAGGTCCCTTGGACTTGCTTTTGGCATTGGCTCGCAATCAAAAAGTGGATTTGCGCGAAATTTCCATTCTCGAGCTGGTCCAGCAATATTTGCAATATATTGCTGATGCGCAAAGTCTAAAGCTAGAACTTGCTGCCGACTATTTGGTGATGGCGGCATGGTTGACCTATCTCAAATCGGGACTTTTGTTACCCAAGGATCCCGAAGTGGACCCGTCGCCAGAAGAATTGGCGCTGCGGCTGCAAATGCGCCTTGAACGCCTTAATGCTATGAGAGAGGCTGGATCGCGGTTGTTGGCGCGAGATCGGATCGGGCGAGACGTTTTTGTCCGCGGTGCACCAGAAGGTTTGCGGGTGGTCAAAAACCGCCATTGGCAAGCGGAATATTATGATCTGATTTCAGCTTATGGCCGGGTGAAACTGCGCAGCGTACCGCCCGTGCATATTGTGAAACAACGGATGGTCATGACGTTGGAAGACGCATTGGCCCGGGTATCGTTGATGCTTGGCGAAGCGATTGAATGGACAGATATTCGGTCTTTTTTGCCTCCGGGTGCGCCGCCGCAATTGCGCAAATCTGCTTTGGCCTCCAGTTTTGTCGCGGCGTTGGAACTTGCCCGGCAAGGCAAATTGGTTCTCGCACAGGAAGAGAGCTTTGCACCGTTAAAGTTGAAAGCGGTTGGTGATGAATGAACAGCAACAAGACGATCGGGATCTGATCATGGGAATAAATGCTGATATGGATGAAGCAACGCGAGCGGTGGAGGCGACTTTATTTGCCTCTGAAAAACCGATGACAGTGACGGATATCAAATTATATGTTGGCGAGAATGTTGATATCCGGGCGGCGTTGAACAATTTGCAGAATGATTATTCCGGACGCGGTATTGTCTTGGTCAATGCTGGCGACCGTTGGCATTTTCAAACTGCTCATGACTTGTCACATTTGCTCCGCCGCGAACGCGCTGAGCTGCGCAAGCTGAGCCGTGCGGGTATGGAGACACTCGCGATCATTGCCTATCATGAACCCGTAAGCCGCGCCGAAATAGAAGCTATTAGAGGCGTGCAAGTTGCCAAAGGCACATTGGATGTCTTGATGGAGGCGGGCTGGGTACGTCCGGCTGGACGCCGCGAAGTGCCGGGTCGTCCATTAATCTATGCAACCACTGCTGAGTTTCTGACTCATTTTGGCCTGGAAAGCCGCAAGGAATTACCGGGACTGGATGATCTCAAAGCCGCAGGATTGCTGGATCCAGTCGATTTGGCTCTGGAGCGTATGGAAATGGAAGCGGAAGAAGAATTGCCATTGCAATCAGAGCTTAACGAAGATGGTGCACAAGAAAATGACGATCAACCCGCCGATTCACTGGAAAATGCGGCGGAAAGCGCCTAAGTAATAGGCATAGATCAGGAGATTTTCGATGCAACCGAGTATTTGGCAGATTTTAATTGTAGCAGCTTTGGTGCTGATCCTGTTCGGTCGCGGCCGGATTTCGGAGATGATGGGCGATGTTGGCAAAGGCATTCGGTCCTTTAAAAAGGGCATTACCGAAGAAGAGGAAAGCGCAAAAGCTTCGGCACAAATTGATAGCAAAACCGCAGATCTGAGCGCAGATAAAGCTGCCACATCCGACAAAACCGCTAGCTGAGACCGGCGCGCCAGCATAGGCGGCAACCGATATGTTTGATCTTTCTATCTCGGAAATCGCGATAATCGTGATTATCGCTATCGTGGTGATAGGGCCTAAGGAATTGCCGCGGGCGCTGGCTACGGCTGGCCGGTGGATAGCCAAGGCGCGCGGTGTGATGGGCAATTTCCGCACTGGATTGGATGCCATGGTGCGCGAGGCCGAATTGCAGGAAATGGAAAAGAAGTGGGCGGCGGAAAATGAGCGTATCATGCTCGAAAATCCATCTGCTTCTGGAGACGCGCCGCAAATGGAACCGCTTGATGGGACACCAGACAATACCGGTGAGACCCTCACGGACCAAGCGGATCTGCCGCTAGAACCCTTGCCGCCAAAAACGCCGACGGAAAAACCAGGGTCATGAACGAACAAATGGCGCCCGATATTGACGATAGCAAAGCTCCGCTGTTGGAGCATCTTATCGAATTGCGCCAACGCCTGGTATGGGCTGTGGTGGCGCTGCTCATCGCGTTCGCGGTGAGCTTTTACTTCGCCGATGAGATTTTCGGCCTGTTGGTGGTCCCGCTGACGGATGCATTTCCGCCGGGTGAAGGAAAATTGGTCTATACCAAGCTTTACGAGGCATTTTTCGTGGAAATTAAGGTGGCGATGTTCGCGGCTTTCCTGCTCGCCTTTCCTGTAATCTCTAATCAGCTTTGGGCTTTTGTGGCACCCGGTCTCTATGCCAATGAGAAAAGAGCGTTTCTGCCCTTCCTGTTCGCCACGCCGCTTTTGTTCACCGCCGGTGCGGCGCTGGCTTATTATATCGTTATGCCGACGGCATTCCGGTTTTTCCTGGGCTTTGAAGGAGAAGTGGGCGGCATGACCCAAGAAGCCTTGCCGGCGATGGGCGATTATCTCGATTTGGTGATGCGGTTCATGCTGGCTTTTGGTGTCTGTTTTCAGTTGCCTGTGCTGTTGCTGTTGCTCAACCGCGCGGGCCTGGTTACGCGGGATCAGCTGAAGGGGCTGCGCCGATACATGGTCGTCGCCGCTTTTGTTCTGGCGGCTATATTGACGCCGCCGGATGTTGTTTCCCAATTTCTTCTCGGTATCCCATTGATCATGCTTTACGAAGTGTCGTTAGCGATCATGTGGTTTACCGAAAGAAAGCGGAAAAAGGCCGAAAATACGGCCTAATTAATAGCGTCTTCGCCAGCGCGGCCGACGGATTCTATATCCTGCCCGACACCTTGTACCGTGTTACAAGCGCCCAACAGAAAGGCTGAAGAAACAGCTAAGGAAACTAAAATTTTGCGCATGTGAAATACTCCTGATTCTGCGTTTATAACAGAATCAGGAGGGAATCCTCAGATCTGCTAGAAACTAAATTTCGCACTGATGCGAAAATCGCGACCCGCCAGCGGTACAAAATCTTTCGTGAACGAAGCATGACGGCGCGCATTCACATCAAAAATATTATTGGCCGATGCCAGCAAGGTGACACCGCCATCCTTGCCCAAAGGCCGCCAGGCCGCTGATGCATTGACCAAGGTGAAACTATCGGTAGGCGTTTCAAATGTTGTAACACGGTTTTGACTGTCTGACCATTCCAATTCTGCCCGCAAATCGATGGAATCGCTTTGCGCTGAAAGGCCACCAAGTAGACGCAAGGGTGGGATGCGCGGCACTGCCCCGCCGCCATTGCGGATTTTCGCGCGGACGTAATCTGCAACGCCATCGGCCACAATTTTAAATCCGCCGGTACGCGCAACAACCGCGGAAGCTGATGCTTCAAATCCGTAATATGTCGCATCTTGCTGAAAATATTGGAAAACCGGCAAATCATCTTCTTCAGCCCCGGTTTCGGTTTCGAAAATATAATCATCAAAGAAATTCGCATAAATAGTCGCGCTCAACTCGACATCGGGCGTATTCCAGCGCGCATATAATTCTCCACCCCAGCTTTTTTCTGTGGTGAAATTGGGGTTGCCAATTTCAAAAGCTTGAGTTGCAATATGCGGTCCGTCAGAAAGCAATTCTTCCGCCGAAGGTGCCCGTTCCGAGCGCGATAAGTTGGCGCCTAGACGAAGACCTTGGTCGCCCGGCGCATAGGCCAAGCCAACAGCAGCAGAAAAGGCGCTAAAGTCACGATCAAAATTCACTGCCTGAGAGGTAATATCCGTATTTTCGAAACGGAAAGATCCTTCGACTTCCACCGTTCCAAAATCAATTTCTTGAACCGAAAATAAAGCCCAACTTTCCACCGTGTTTTTAGGCAAAAAAGCTTCTGCTCCAATCGCGTTGAAATCTCTTCCAACATATTGGGTGCCAATCACACCGCGCCATCCATTGCGGTCCGCTTGAACGAGTTCAGCGCGTGCTTCGATGCCTTCTACGAAGAAGAGCGTGCCAATCTCGTCCCCTTCAAATTCAGTATGTTCATAGTCGGAATAACCCGCGCGGAAATTCAATGATTCAAAAAAGCCGCCAATATTGACACCGCCGCGAAGGTCAGCGCGATATTGTTTAAGACCGATGGTGACTGGACCTTCTTCCTCTTCCTCGCCTTCTTCCTCTTCGCCTTCTTCTTCACCGTGATGGGCTGCGCCGGGACGTCCAGGTACGCCATAATCGCTGTCATAATAGCTGACAGAAAAGCCAATATTGCCGCCGTCATCAATGAAGGCAATGCCGCCGCCTGCGGTCCATGTTCGGGTTGCCGAATTTTCTATCCGATCTCGCTGATTGGCCGCTTCACGAAATTCTTCCGCTTCTTCCAACTCCCCTTCGGCTTCTTCTTCAGCCGCTTCTTCCAACAATTCCGCGCGAAATTCTGGCGCAACGACAAAGCCGGGAACACGCAGATCGGCTGTGTCACGAAAACTGGCATCTACATGGACAACCAGTCGATTGCCGAGCGGAACGTCGACGGAACCGGCAAGGCTATAATCATCCGCGGCGCTACCAAATCCGCCGAGCGCGTCGAAGTGAACCGCTTCTTTCGGCACATCGCGGGGGATCCGTTTGTCAATAACGTTGACTGCGCCGCCAATGGCATCGCCGCCAAATAAGAGAACGGCGGGTCCGCGAAGAACTTCCACCCGCTGTGCTGTTAAGGGATCAATGGTCACCGCATGGTCGACCGATGTATTGGAAACATCCAAGGTTCCGATACCGTCGGTTAACACCCGCACCCGCGGGCCTTGAAAGCCACGCAAAACGGGGCGAGACGAGCCAGGGGCAAAGCTGGTCGCCGAAACGCCCGGTAATTTTGTCAAGCTTTCTCCAATTTGTCCCCGCAGATCTTCGGTCAATTTGTCGCCGGACAAGACGGAAGTTCCAGCCAAAATGTCCAGTTCATCAACATAGGGGGCCGTCACAACAATGGCCTGGCGATTGTGAAAATCATCCGTAAGACCGGATTGCGCATCGGCTTGAGCCTCAGTGTCTTGGGCAAATACAGGAGAAATCGGGAGTGCCAGAACGGCAGCAGAAATGAAAAGCTTACGATGAGCCATAGGGATGTTCCAAATTGAATGAATGTTGGGCCTCATTTAATAGGCGTGATATGTTATATCAAACCAAATTTACCGAATTCGCCAGACTGATGCAATTTTGCTACAATGGGATGTGCAAGGAGAGGTGGAAGATATGACGCAATGGAAGGAAGACGGATATCATAGCGTAACCAGCTATTTGACGGTTGACGATGCCGCAGCAGCGATTGAATTTTATAAAAAAGCTTTTGGCGCCGAGGAAGTCATGCGCATGCCGATGGGCGATAAAATTGGCCACGCCGATATTGTGATTGGCGATACGCATATCATGCTAGCCGACGAATTTCCTGAAATGGACAAGCTGAGCCCAACAAGTCGGGGCGGAGCCACCAACAGTTTGATGATCTATGTCGAAAATTGTGATGCTGCCTTTGAACAAGCGGTTGCAGCGGGAGCCACAGCGATACGGCCGGTAGAGGATCAATTTTACGGTGATCGTTCGGGATGGGTGAAAGATCCATTTGGCCATGAATGGTCGATAGCCACGCATATTGAAGATGTAAGTCCTGCCGAGTTAAACCGCCGTATGGCCGAAATGATGGCGGGTGAAAACGGCTAGTCGATAATATTTTCGGTGCTGCAAAGGCGGGGATAAACGCGTCTGAACGCTCTAATTCTAGCTTGCACTGAGAGGGTGATATTCTCATAAAGCGTGCATGATCTTCACCAAAAAAATATTGTTGCTTGGTTCCGGAGAATTGGGCCGCGAATTCGCGATCTCCACAAAACGGCTCGGCGCCTATGTGATAGCCTGCGATTCCTATGCTGCAGCACCAGCAATGCAAGTCGCCGATGCCTGCGAAGTTTTTTCAATGCTCGATGGCGATGATTTGCGCGCAGCAATTGAAAAACATCAGCCGGACCTGATTGTTCCGGAAGTTGAAGCCATTCGAACCGAAATTTTGGCGGATGTGGAAGCCGCTGGTTTTAAGGTCGTCCCATCTGCCCGTGCAACGCAATTGACGATGAACCGGGATGCGATCCGAGATGTTGCGGCTAAAGACCTGCACCTGACGACATCGCGCTATCATTATGCAGAGAATTTTTCTGAAGTGCAGGCGGCAGCGGATGATATTGGTCTGCCATTGGTGATAAAGCCTGTTATGTCCTCGTCCGGCAAGGGGCAAAGTAAAGTCGATAGCCCGGAAGAGCTTGAGGCCGCTTGGAACGATGCAGTCGATAATATGAGAGGCGATCGCGCGCGTGTCATTGTCGAACAATTTGTCGATTTTGCCTATGAAATCACATTGCTGACCATTCGAACACAGCAGGGCATATTATTCTGTCCTCCGATCGGTCATCGCCAGGAGCGCGGGGATTATCAAGAAAGTTGGCAACCGGCAGAGATGTCGGAAGACGCGCTTTTGTCGGCGCAGAATATGGCCCGCAAGATTGTTGATAATCTTGGGGGTAACGGGCTTTTCGGGGTTGAGTTTTTCGTTACAAAAGATGGGACCGTAATATTTTCCGAATTGAGTCCCCGCCCGCATGATACCGGAATGGTTACCCTAATTGGTCAGAATCTAAGTGAATTTGATCTTCATGCCCGCGCGATAATGGGGTTGCCAATTCCGCGTATCGGACTCACCGCTCCGGCGAGTGCAAGTGCTGTTATTCTGGCTGATCGAGATAGCGAACAATTCCGCTTTACCGGCATCGCCGATGCTTTGGCGATGAGTAAGGATGGCGCCGAAGTGGATATCCGTATTTTTGGCAAACCGGTAACGCGTCCCTATCGCAGAATGGCAGTGGCGTTAGCAACGGCGCCAACCACAGATGCGGCGCGCTCGCTGGCCAAGAAGGCTGCTGATGCCGCGGGCATAGAGTATCTTTGATCGGGCTTTGAACGCTTATCTATGGGAAGTAATCGCCCTCAAGATCAATGCCATAACAAGTTGAAATCGAGGTTGACTTTAAGGGCAACTGTCCGCTCTTAAGCGGTTCAACATTTTGGAGAAATTACATGGCCGCCGACATTATTCTTTATGGTTCCCCTTTGTCTCCTTTTCAGCGCAAAACTGAAGCTGTGCTGGCATTGAAAAAGGTCGACTATGAGTGTGAAGCGGTCAACATCATGGCAATGCCGGACTGGTATCTGGAAATCAGCCCTTTGGCGCGCATCCCGGCCTTGCGGGATAAATCCATCGCGTCGGAAGGCACGGCTGGGACGATTGCCGATAGCTCGGCCATGTGCGCTTATCTGGAGAAAAAATATCCAGAACCTGCCGCTTTTCCGGACGATGCCTTTGCCTATGGCCGGGCCATATGGTTGGAAGAATTTGCCGATAGTGTAATGGCAATGAATGGTGGCGGCGGGGTATTTCGGCCAATAGTCTTTGCCGCCATGACCGGTGGGCAACCCGATCTGGAAACAGCGCGGACAACCTGGAACGAAAAATTACCACCTTTGTGGGACTATCTCGAAAACCAGTTGGATGGTGGACAATATTTTCTCGGTGACCGATTGTCGATTGCGGATATTGCGGTTGCCGCTCAGCTCATGCAGACAGACCTGATTGCGGCACCGTTTGACGCTGACAAATGGCCCGGGCTGACTGCGTTTCTATCCGCCATGAACACGCATCCGGTTTTTGAGAGAAATCTGCAAAGCTGTCAGAAGATGCTTGCCAAAATGGTGCCCGAAAAAATTGACTTAAACGGATGATGGCGGGGATTTTTCGGCACTAAATTCATTCTATTGCGCTTGAAGAAACGCAACCCAGTCGCGGCCGCGTTCTGCTGTTGGGGCGGTGATACGCAACTGGCCCTTCGGGCTAGCTACTATCGGTGTACCGGCTTGCGATTTTCCCGTAACAGGATCAAGAAAAATAGCTCTATATCGGCCGCTGGTCAGGCCGCTATCCAATTGTACTGATCCACCATCGGGCAAATAAAGAGCATAAAGTTGAGCAGATTGCCCAAAGCAATAGACCGCACTTCTGGGTGGTTGCACCTGACATGGCCGCATGGCCCAATAGGGCAAGTTGGTTTCAAAAAAGTCCAAGGCAATGGCAGTTTGTCGCCATAGACTTTCGCGCAAGCGCCAGTCTTCCGAAGTTAGATCATTAGCAGGATAATGCGCACCAAAATACCATTCAACCCCGCCACCACCGCCAAGAAGGTGCCCCCATAAAGCATGCCGGCGGAGAGATTCGTGATTGGTTTGATCGAGATTGTCGGGCAGGGCGCCAACATTCCATTTGCCGATTTCGTCCATTGTTATCAGCCAATCCTTACCGTTGTCGGCCGATAAAGATCGCCATTTTCGGACTTGATCATTGACGCTGGTTCGTTCGGATACTTGGAAGGACAGGCCATCTAGGTTCGGATAGCCGAGCAACGGACCTGCAATCGCATCTTTGTCCGCCGCTTCGCTATGTGTGTGCAATAAAATTGGATGATCATAGGGATCGATGGCAGTGATATAGTCGATCATTTGTTTGCGCTGCTGATCATTTTGCCCTTCAGGCCGCCAATGTACCGGTCCGTTTTCTTCGCCCAGATTCCAGACCAGGCCATTATGATGGCCAAAGCGAGCGATAAGTTCGGAGAGGTATAATTTGCGTTCTATCCCGGTGTCACCAGCATCATGCATTAGTTCATTTTCGGTTTCCTGCAGGACGATATGAAGCAGGATCCCTTTGGCTTGCATATGATCGAAAATAATCTCCCATTGATCCAGCTTGCTCACATCAAAGCGGGTAAAATCCTGGGGGCTGCGATAAGGCCAGACATCTTTGCCATCACCCATGATGTTCAACGTCAGAAAATAGGCGCTGTTCATTTTCTGGGAAGCCAAATAATTAATGGCACCGACCAAGGCCTTGCCCTTACCGCCCCGCCAACTCGGATCGCCAGGGCGCCAATCTTGCAAATGTGGTGTGAATTTATGGAGAGCCAGTCCGCCATCAGATTCGCCATCACGGGCGTTAGCGGCCATGCGAAAGCTATTATCAAATTCGTGATAGCCTAAAAGATTTTCCGGACTATTTGTCCCGCCTTTTAGCCAATATTGTCCTGATTGAACAAACCGGAAATAACCTTTGTCCGCAACCAACTTGCCGCGGTTGGCGTGACGGAAATCGGGATTAGATTTGTCAGACCCAACAACCAGGAACTGGCCGTGATCTTCTGCTAGCGCGATGGTCTCGCCGCTATCTGCTATTGGATCGATGGCGATATTCGGCCCGCGAGAGAGGCGCGCTTGCCATGTCCATTGTCCCGGTTGATCGGGCGTGAAGCGGACCTGCCAAATATTTCCGGCTTGCGCACCTGTTTCTGCTGCTCGACCATCAGCTGCATAAAAGCCGCGCAAGATATGTTTTTTTTGTTCATGAGTGAAAGTAACGGTTAGCCGATAGTCGGTGAACGGATTATCGGCGCTGGTTTCAGACAGGGCCGGGCCGACGAAAGACTGTTCCCATTCATGCCATTGCATGGTCACCATCTGTGCGCTGGTCTTGGTTGTAAGCGTTTGAGCATCTTCCAAAACAGGCAAGAGCTTCAATCGTTCAAGACTGGCCAATTCAGGTTCACCGCCGCGATTGCCAGAGCCTGATGCCGTATACAAATAATCACCAAGAACGGCGAAGCCCGATCCATGGCGTCCACGCCGCAATGCCGGCCATTGCCGCCATGTGCTTGTAACCGGGTCGAAAGCTTCGACGGCATCATGGGCAGTCTCTTGCGATCCGCTTTCGCCGCCACCGACAATGATTTGCCCTTTCCAGGCGAGCGCCATATTGCCGGCTCTCTCTGTTGGAATAGCAAAGGCGCTGTTCATCGGCTGCCATTGGCCCGTTTCAAAGTCATAGATATCGCCGATCGACAGAGTTTGTTCAAAACTCCGGTTTTTGGCATATTCTGTTCGCCTGCCGGCAAAGGCATAGAGCTTACCGTTGGCTATAACAGCTTGGAAATGATCGCGCGCTTGCGGTGCGCCGGGCAAGATGCGCCATTGTCCGGTGGCTGGATCAAATTCATCGAACCAGGGCACATAGCCATCGAGATGACCATTGGTTATGCCGCCGATCATATAGAATTTTCCATCATGAATCGCGACACCCGCGCCGCCTCGTCGCCGTTCGGCCGGAATCAGCGGTCCGTCAACAAACCGGTCTTCTTCCGGATAATAGATGATGATCCGATCAATCGGCTTTTCCTTGGGCCAGCCGCCCGTCATAGCACCCAGAATATAAATGGCGTCGCCATGCACAATGGCTTGAAAATGATGCAATTCAATGGGGGTTTGAGCTTTTGCGGTCCACATATTGGTTCGTGGGTCATAGACATTGACGGGTTTGATCCCGCGCCCGCCAATCAGATATAATTTCTTGTTAAAGGCAACCAAGCTGGCTTCGTGACGAGGGGCCATTATTCCTTGCGTGGGAATGATTTTCCATTGCGGAAGCGCAGGCGATTGTGCGGCTTGGGCATTGTTCATGCTTAGCATCAACCATAGGACGGCTGTGATAGCACTGACCCATGTGGTCGGCGTCGCTCCTGCTGGCATCCTCATTCTCTCCTTTCCGCTGCCAATAATCTTGTTCGGACAAGCTTATTGCAAGCACACTTGTGGCAGTTTAAAACGTTCATTACAACGTTGTCATAAATATCGATTCAAGACAAGCGCGGGGAGAAGCATTATCGCATGGTTGATTGAAAATCGCGCGCTATTTTCGATGATATTCAGCATAATTGCTCTGTTGATATTAATCATGAGGGCGCGCATGCATCCTTTCCCTGCTTTGCTCATTGCCGCCATTGCTGCGGCATTGGGAGCGGGCCTTGCTCCCAATGAAGCCATTGCAGCGGTAAGCAAAGGCATGGGCGGAACATTGGGAGGCATTGCGGCAATTGTCGGACTGGGCGCAATGTTCGGAATGTTGGTTGAACATGGCGGCGGCATAACCGCCTTGGCGCAATATGTAACCCGCGGAAGAGGCGCGCAACTCACTCGGTGGATGCTCGGTTTTGTCGGCGTGATTATCGCCATACCCGTCTTCTTCGATGTGGCGTTTATCATTTTGTTTCCATTAATATTGGCCTTTTCCCGGCGTTTTTCACAGGCTCCCCTTGCTTTTGGATTGCCTTTATTAGCAGGACTGGCCGCCGCGCATGCCTTTATCCCGCCAACGCCAGGACCGATTGCGGTGGCGCAGCAGTTGCAAGTCGATCTCGGCTGGGTGATGGTCTTTGGAATTCTTGTAGGGATTCCTGCAGCCTTGGTGGGCGGGCCTATTTTTGCTGCTTATGCTCTGCGCAGAAATTGGCTGCCAATGGGTCAGCCACTGACTTTGGCACAGGCATCTGGCAGCACCCAATCCTTTGATCCCCAAATAGCTAAAACCGCGCTAGCTTTGATAATCTTGCCACTATTCTTGATCATAACCGGCGCCATTGTCGGTCCGCTGGGTCTTCCGGCCGGCTTGTTCCGAGATATTCTTGAGATTGCTGGGACGCCAGTTATTGCTTTGCTCATCGCATGTGCGGCAGCATTGTTGGCGATGCGTAAAAGCGAAAAAGAGGATCGTGCAGCCTTGCGCCAAGCGATTGAAAAATCTCTCGAACCGGTAGGTATTATCTTACTCGTCACAGGTGCAGGTGGAGCGTTTAAACAGGTGTTGGTGGATACAGGAGCGGGCCAGTCACTGGCTGATGCGGCTTTAGCATGGGGTTTGACACCTTTGGTTTGCGGATTCTTTATCGCTTTGTTGCTGCGTATCGCACAGGGTTCGGCTACCGCAGCGATGATTACCTCGGCCAGTTTAACCTATCCAATTGCTTCTGCGGCGGCCTTATCACAGCCGCAATTGGCATTGGTCGCGGTCGCAATAGCGGGCGGTGCAACCGCCTGTAGCCACGTCAATGATAGTGGATTCTGGCTGATCAATCGCTATTTCGGATTAACAACGGCGGAGACGTTGAAAAGCTGGACAATCAGCGCAACCTTGACCGGTGGGACCGGTTTCCTCTTGGCTTTACTGGTCTATCCGTTCGTTTAACGCGGTCAAAAGCGCCGCGCTGAGTTGCGGGGTTGGTAATGTGCCGTCCAATCTTATTGCATCTAAAGGCGGATCGAGCGCTTCCAGTTGGGATTGCAGCAAGGACGAAGGCATGAAATGATCTTGGCGTTGTTCGAGCCGTTGGAGGAGCTGCTGTTCTGGGAGTTCAAGCAATATCCAACAGCAGGCACGCTCGACCCTTTCCGCCAAATAATCGCGTATCGCTTTGTTGAGAGCGGAGCAGGCCAATATGAGCGGTCCGTTTTTGTCAGCATTGACTGTAGCCACAATCGCATCGAGCCAAGGCAAGCGATCTGAATGGGTCAAGGGGATACCGGCTTCCATCTTACTTTTATTGGCCTGGGTATGCAGATGGTCGCCTTCGATCATTGTCCAACCCGTTTGGCGAGAAAGATGCGCGGCCGTTGTCGATTTCCCGCAACCGGAAACGCCCATGACGATCACAAGATCATTTTGATTCAGTCTAACTGCCATTCCGACTCCCTGATAACCACTAGCATCTACAAATAATAGATGACAACCTTGTCATGATATTGGTTTGTCGGCTATCATCTCAAAAACAGATGGAGAGAATGATGACAGTTTCAGGCCCGGCGGCCCATATGGCGCTTTTTGCCTTGATGACGACAACCGTTATTGCAAGCGCGCAAGCACAAGACCAGGATCCGGGCCCATTGCCCACGCATGTTGTCGACATTGCCAGCAAGTTACCTCTTTCTAAACCCATTCCAACCCAGTCGAGTCCGAGAGTGGAAAAACTGCTCAAGAAAATGACCCTGGAAGAAAAGGTTGGGCAATTAACACAGGCAGCTGGCGGGCGATCAAAAACGCTCAATTCAAAATTGACACCGGCAGAACTGGATCGCGTGCGAGCCGGGCGGGCCGGTTCTTATCTCCATGTAGCGGGCGCCGAACCTTTGCGTGAGTTACAACGGGTGGCAGTAGAAGAAAGCCGCCTTAAGATTCCGTTGCTTTTTGCCATGGATGTGGTTCACGGATATCGGACTATTTTCCCGGTTCCCATTGCAATTTCGGCGAGCTGGGACCCTAATGATTGGGAGCGAACAGCGCGTGTCTCGGCCGAAGAAGCCAGCAATTCCGGATTGCATTGGACTTTTGCTCCGATGGTAGACATTGCCCGTGATCCGCGCTGGGGCCGAGTAGTCGAAGGGGCCGGCGAGGATGCTTATCTCGGCAGCATTATGGCGGCTGCACAAGTGCAGGGCTATCAGGGGCAGTCTTTGTCCGGTGCAGGCACGATGATGGCGACAACCAAGCATTTTGGTGCTTACGGGGCGCCTTTGGGTGGCCGTGACTATGGCTCGGCCGAGATTAGCGATCGGGCATTGCATGAAATTTATTTGCCGCCTTTTTATGCCGCGATGAAAGCCGGGACGGGCAGTTATATGACGGCTTTTAATGATGTAGGCGGGCAGCCGACCACGGGTAATGCGGATTTAATCAATGGCGTCTTGCGCGCAAAATGGGGCTTTGACGGGATGCTGGTCAGTGATTGGAATGCCGTGGCGGAATTGATCAATCATGGCGTTGCAGCAAGCCGCGCGGATGCAGGCGCATTGGCCGTGTCAGCGGGAGTTGATATGGATATGATGAGCCTGGTCTATGCCGATGACTTGACCAAAGCGGTGATGATCAATCCTAACCTGGTTCAACATGTCGACAATGCGGTGCGCAATGTTTTGACCGCCAAAGAACGGTTGGGTTTGTTTGACAATCCGATGGCTTATCATGATGTGGATATGGAAAGAGCAGAAATTCGTTCGGCTGACCATATTGCCCAAGCCCGCTTGGTAGCGGAACGATCCATGGTTCTGTTGAAAAATGACAAGGCTGCCTTGCCGCTTACGAGCGGGGCGGAGACGATTGCGGTCATTGGTGCGATGGCAACGGACAAGCAAAGCCAATTGGGCAGTTGGCGCGCACGGGGTGACAAAACCGAAGTTGTCACAATTCTCGAAGGCATAAAGGCCGGCGCGCCAAAAGGTACGACTATTCGCTTTGCGCCTGGTGCTGCACCGCAAAGCGCAGATGAAAGCGGAATTGCCGCCGCCGTTGCCACGGTGCAATCTAGCGATGTCGTGCTGCTCGTCATTGGCGAAGATTATGATCTGTCCGGAGAGGCCCGGAGTCGCTCCTCTCTTGCTTTACCACAATCGCAAAAAGCGCTGGCCGATGCGATATTTGCGGTTGGCAAACCGGTGATTATTTTGCTTACCGGTGGTCGTCCGCTGGCCATTCCCGATGTGGCGGAAAAAGCTGATGCCGTTTTGATGACATGGTTGCTCGGCAATGAGGCCGGGCCTGCCGTCGCCAATATTATATTTGGGCGATCAGTGCCCGGCGGGAAACTTCCGATTGCCTTTCCGCGCACCACCGGCGCTGTTCCTTATAGCTATGGTGAATATCCCGCCGGACGGCCCGCTCATCCCAATCCTGTAAAAGATAGCAACCGCTTCAAGGATCTACCGATCACGCAGCTTTTTCCCTTCGGCCATGGCCTGTCTTATTCTGCGGTAGATATTACCGATCTTACCATAAGCACGCCGTTTATCGATCCGGGCGATTCTATCGATTTTTCGGTAAGGTTGACCAATAGCGGTACACGGCCCAGCTATGAAACGCCGCAACTTTATGTGCGCGATGTGGTGTCTCGTCAGGCGCAACCCAAAATGATGTTGCGGGGATTTAAACGGGTGTTGCTGCAGCCGGGCGAGAGCCGAACGGTCACATTCACCCTTTCTGCCGATCAGTTGACCTATTATAACAGAGATGGGAAATGGCGCGTCGAAGCCGGGCGGTTTGATGTTATGATTGGTGCATCTGCAGAAGATATAAGGCAGAGAGGGAGCTTCCAATTGAGCCGGACAGTGGAAAGCAATGTGCCCGCTGCCGCTATTGCAACCCAAACGGAGGTGAGATGATCGACCAACCTTATTTTAATCGGCGGCTATTCTTGGCTGCAATTGGTGCCACGGCATTAACGGCCTGTACGGATCAAAAGACCGCCGCTTCGCAAGGCGCGGATCGGGTTCAAATGTTCGGGAAAGTGGAAAGAATAGATCCGGCGCTTGACGGCGTCATCGATAGCACGCTGCAATTAGAGCAACTAGCGGATGGATTTCAATGGTCGGAAGGACCAGCTTGGGATCGCGAACGCCAACGCCTATACTTTTCGGACGTTCCTCAGAACACCGCCTATATTTGGTCAGAAGAGCAAGGATTGGCGGTATTTCGAAAGCCTTCTGGCCTCGCTGATGGGGAAGGAACCAATGGTTTGCTCATGGCCAGGGATGGCCGGCTTCTTACTGCTAATCACGGTAAAAGGGCGATTACCGCTATTGATCTGGATAGCGGCGAGGACAAGATATTGGCTGATCAGTTTGACGGGAAAAATTTTAACAGTCCGAATGATCTGATCGAAGCAAAAAATGGGACAATCTATTTTACCGATCCCCCTTATGGCTTGGATGGTGGTGACCAATCCCCCTTAAAACAACTGTCTGTAAACGGTGTGTATCAGCGAAAAGCCGATGGCAGCATCATCCTCATTGATGACAGTCTGACTCGGCCCAATGGCATAGCTTTGTCGCCCGATGAACAAACACTTTATGTGGCTCAGTCTGATCGCGAAAAGCAAATATTGAAAAGCTATGCCCTTGCTGCGGATGGCGGGATTAAGGATCAAGGTATATTTTTTGATGCCCAGCCGCTGGTGGCGGATGACGCGCCGGGTCTTCCCGATGGCATGTGCGTTGCACAGAGCGGTCATATATTCACTACCGGCCCCGGCGGAATATTGATCTTGTCGGCTGAGGGCAGGCTTTTGGGCCGCATCTTGGCAGAAAAAGCAACTGCCAACTGCGCTTTTGGCAATGATGGTTATATGCTCTATTTGACCTCCAGCGATCGGCTCGCCCGTATTCCGCTAAAGGTCAAAGGGCTTGGTTTCTAGGCCCAAATCTATCGAGAAACTACCATCCGGATTGCGCATATAGCGGGCGCTCAAATCATCGATATTTTCAGACGACTAAAGCTACGCTATTGCCCTGCCAAATTGTCTCCGCTTGTCGCTTTTGACAACGCCGCCTATGGAAGGGCTCATGAATATATTGAATGACACGCTCGCTTTAATTGGAAATACGCCATTGGTGCGACTGGCCGGTCCCAGTGCCGAGGCTGGTTGCGATATTTATGGCAAATGTGAATTTGCCAATCCCGGCGCATCAGTCAAAGACCGCGCTGCCTTATTCATTGTGCAGGATGCAGAAGAACGCGGTTTGTTGAAATCGGGTGGCATGATTGTCGAGGGGACCGCGGGCAATACAGGCATTGGAATTGCGCTTGTCGCCAATGCCAAAGGATATAAGACCACCATTGTGATGCCCGAGACGCAAAGCCGGGAAAAAATGGATACGTTGCGTGCGCTTGGCGCAAAATTGGTTCTGGTGCCTGCCGCTCCCTATGCCAATGCGGGACATTTTGTGCATACGAGCCGGCGCTTGGCAGAAGAAACTGAAGGCGCGATTTGGGCCAATCAATTTGACAATGTCGCCAATCGCCGCGCGCATATTGAAACCACAGCCGAAGAAATCTGGACGCAATTGGATGGCCAAGTGGATGGATTTGTCTGTGCGGCAGGCACAGGTGGAACAATTGCCGGTGTCGGCATGGGGCTAAAGGCCAAAAATGAAGCGGTACGCATTGGCCTAGCCGACCCCCATGGTGCAGCGCTCTATCATTTTTACGCTCATGGAGAGCTTAAGTCTGAAGGCAGCAGTGTCGCTGAAGGTATTGGGCAAGGCCGGATTACAGGCAATCTTGAAGAAGCTCCGATCGATACGCAATATCGTATCAGCGATGAAGAAGCGTTGAAGTGGGTTGAGCGTTTGCTGCAAGAAGAAGGCCTATGTTTAGGGCTCTCATCGGGGATTAATGTGGCTGGTGCTATTGCGCTTGGAAAAGAACTAGGACCGGGTAGTAAGGTGGCGACAATCTTGTGCGATACCGGTTTCCGATATTTGTCTTCGCTGTATAATGCGGCATGGTTAAAAGAGAAAGGATTGCCGGTTTTCCCATGGTTGTTAGATGATGAGTGATGATCAGAAAAAAAATGGTAACCGGCAGGACACGGTCCAGCGCATCCAAGTGGGCGTGGTGGGTCTGGTTGCAGTATTACTTCTGGTCAGCGTCGCTAATTTTGTGTTGCAACGGGCCAGCGACGAGCAAACTGCCATAGAGGAAATTCAAGCAGAAGCGGCCAATGGTTCGCGCGAGCTGGTTGAAGATATCACACCGCCGACGGCACAGCCTCCGGCAGAACCCTTAGCCGAATTGGGCATCACGCCGGCACCGGTTCCTGAAGATGAGGTGGTGCAACCCGTGCCACAAGTCCCTGAAAACCGCGCGCAAGTCGTGCCTGATTTGGAACCCGATCCCAAGCTTGAAGCGCCCATGGATCAGGAGCGATAGGCATTGCTGCGCGGCGTGGCTTCACCATTTCTATTGCTCGCGGTTGCGGGTTTGCTGTTGCAATGCAGCCCAGCGTCAACCGGGGCGCCGAAGCAAGAAACCGCACGCGCCAAAATAACAATGATGACCAGCCTTCCCATAATTTGGGGAGAAGCCGTTTCCATGGAGGCGGTGATTTCTGGGGAAGCCAATCCCGCTGCTATATATAGTCACTGGCAAGAGCAACATGACATTGTTGCGGTGGACAGCTTTGAAGCGCTGGAAAAATCTTCGCCCGACATCATTTTACTGGCGCAACCACCCGCTATGGATCCTGCTGATATTGCTACGGTGGACAAATGGGTTAGGGCAGGGGGTAGGGCGCTCATTTTTACCGACCCCATGCTTGACTGGCATACAATTTATGCGCTCGGTGATAAACGGAGGCCATTGGCGTCCGGGCTATTGTCTCCGTTGCTTAATCATTGGGGGTTGCAACTAGAGGCGCCGAGTGAGCAAGGCGAAGGCCAAGTCGAACTGGAATTTTCAGACATTGCGTTTACTACCGTCGGCATCGGTGCTCTGGCGACCTTACCGGATAAAAACACAGCGAATGATCAACCAGCGCCGGTCAAATGTGAAATGAGTGCGGCAAATTTCATCGCGCATTGTCACATTGGGAAAGGCCGCGCCATCATCGTGGCGGATGCCGATTTTCTAAATGACAGTCTGTGGGACCAAAAGCCGCAAAATGACACTGGTGATGCGCGCAAATGGGTGGATATATTGATTGATGACCTTCAAAAACCCTAAAATTCACACTCCTGAACCACGATCTTCGCAACATATTTTTCGTGTTTCCAACAACTAAACCGAAATTTGGCCGGATCTGTCGAACAGGAGGGAAAATAAAATACAATAAATACAAATGGTTAGTGTTTTTGATCCGTATATTCCCGTAAATTCCCGCGAAATCCCCTTCCATCCCCACTCGACCCCTGTTAACCCTATATCGTTATCGGGGTAAATTTCCTGTCCGGGATTCTATGGTTTCGGGAGTGGCTCATTGCGCGCTTCTCCAGACGGGAGAGTTTTGCCTACCGATAAAGTTGAGGGATGTAGGCTGTGTCTGGCAATTATGCATATTCAGGATCGGGAATTTCCGCGATAGACGACAAAGGTCGTTTGTCCGTTCCCGCCTTTTTGCGTAAAGATTTAATTGCCAGCAGCGACGGCCGGGTTTTGTGTCTTGGCAAACATGAAAAATGGGATTGTCTGGTGGGCTTTGGTTTAAGCCGGAAAATCGACATGTTAGCGGAAATCGACAAGGAAGAGGAAATCGCCATCGCGCGATCCGAGCCTTATGATCGGGATGCAGCCGGTGCACGCAAATTTTCCTCTCTGCAAGAATTAAGCTTTGATGCCAGTGGGCGGTTCGTGCTGCCGCCGATGCTGCAGGCAATTGGCGGCCTAAAAGATAATGTCATCTTCCATGGTATCGGCAAGACCTTCTGCCTGTGGGCTCCGCAAGCCCTGCTTGATACAACCGACGATGTGCCGGTCGATAAGCGCTTGGTGGAATTTCACTTAAGCGAACTGGGGAAAAAGAAATGACCCCGGAGAGCGCTGCTATTCCATCCCTTCAACATCACGTCCCTGTTCTGCTTGATGAAGTCATCGATGCGCTCGCCATTACCCCGGGTGAAACGCATGTCGATGGTACATTTGGCGCCGGAGGCTACAGCATGGCGATGGTTGCGGCCGGGGCGAGGGTTCATGGTTTTGATCAAGATCCTGATGCGATTGCGGCTGGAGAAATCCATGTGGAAGCGGCGGCGGGCCAATTGGTTTTGCACCACGCATTCTATTCCCAAATGGCTGAGATATTGAGCGAAAATGCAATTGATGGGGTGGCGCTAGATATAGGTGTTTCTTCCATGCATCTGGATCAAGCAGAGCGCGGCTTTTCGTTTCAAAAAGACGGGCCATTGGATATGCGGATGTCGCAAAGCGGCATTAGTGCAGCGGAATTTCTGAACGAAGCTGATGAAGAAGAAATTGCCAATGTCATTTATCGATATGGTGAAGAACGGCGGTCACGGAAAATTGCCAAGGCGATTGTAAATGGGCGCCCTTTGACGCGGACATCAGAATTGGCAAATATTGTTCGCAAGGCTTTGGGGCAAAAACCGGGCGACAAGAAAGACCCGGCCACCAGAACCTTTCAAGCCATCCGTATTCACATCAATCGTGAACTTGGTGAATTGGAAGACGGGTTGGTTGCTGCAGAGCGCTTGTTACGGCCTGGCGGTCGCCTCGCGGTGGTAACCTTCCACAGTCTGGAAGACCGCATTGTCAAAAATTTTCTCCGAGATCGCAGCGGTCAGAAGTCCGCTGGTTCCCGGCATCTCCCACAAGTTCCCGAAAAACGGCCGGCACCCACCTTTCATAAACCAGCCAAACTGGTGCGTCCGGCCGGGGCGGAGCAGGTCTCTAATCCCCGAGCCCGCTCCGCCACCCTCAGATCAGCCGTGCGCTCTGATGCACCGGCGCAAGCGATGGGAGGCGAGGCATGAAGCTAGCGGTCAAACGTCTGGAAGGGATAGGATGGCTTGCGCTTGTATTCTTAGTGGCAATCCTGCTCTATCCATTGTCGCTTAGTGTTGCGACGTTACGCAGTGACTTGACGCGAACGGATAGCAAGATTGTCTCCGTCAAAAAAGAAATTCGGTATCTTGAAACCGAGTTTAGCGCGCGGGCTAATTTGCGTCAGTTGGAACATTGGAACAAGTTGGAATATGGCTACGTATCTCCCAAGGCCGCTCAATATTTAGATGGCGAGCGGGCATTGGCCAATCTTGGCGGTAAAGATTTACGCAAGCCTGTAAAAGTCGCTGTGATCAGCACGATGGACAAGGTTGCGCCGGCTGGCATTATTGGATCGGTTTTCCCGCAAGCTGCTGCAAAGGCGCGTGAAGAAAATTCCGAAAAAACGCCGGCGGTAGAATTGAACGCGGACAAGTCGGAACAATCCGGCACGGAACCCAGTGCTGACCAATTGCGTGAAACGAAAACGGCTCGTGTGGCAACTATGGAAGAAAAGTTGTTGGATGATGGGCTAATAAAACAGTTGGCAGCGCGGGCTGATACCGAGCGGTCCGGGAGACGTGCTCCATGACCACTCTTCTGGCAAGCAGCAGAAAAGTGCAGTTTTCCGGCAAGAACAAGGAAATGGTAGGGAGCGCGCATTTCCGATTGATGGTATTGCTGCTCGTATTTTTGGCGATTTTCACAATTATCGTAGGGCGTTTGATCAGCTTTAGTATTTTGGAAGATGCCAAGCCCACCCGCATGTCCAGTTCGGTCTTTGTCCCCGCGCGGGGCGACATTATTGATCGCAACGGCGTGCCCTTGGCACGCACGATGAAGGGCTATGCCATTCGTGTTGTGCCTGAACGTGTTCTTGGCGATAAGGAATTGCTCGCGCGGCAATTGTCCGAGTTATTCCCAGACACGACGGCAACTGAATTTTTCGCTAAATTATCCGGCCCGCGCCCAACTTATCTGCGGCGACGCGCGTTGCCGCATGAAGTTAAACAAGTGCATGCGTTGGGCGAAATTGGTATTGAATTTCCAAGAGAAAATGAGCGCCTATATCCGCAGCGAGATTTGGCTGCCCATGTTCTGGGATATGTCGATGCCGACAGCCAAGGCGTGATGGGAATGGAGCGGGCACTGAACGATCGTCTAACAGACGAAAGTCTGCGGGGTGCGCCCGCGGCGCTGTCCATCGATAGCCGAGTACAGGCGGCTTTGGAAAGTGAGTTGATGGTCGCAATGACGACCAATGATGCCCGCGGTGCGGCTGGGATTATTCTCGATGTTCATTCTGGTGAAGTCATGGCGCTGGCGTCTTTGCCGGTTTTCGACCCTAATAAAATTCGCAAAGCAACGATGAAATATCAAACCAATGAAGTCACTCAAAGTGTCTTCGAATTGGGGTCCACTTTTAAGCCACTGACTGTAGCTGCGGCGCTCGATGCTGGCACAGTGACGGATCTAGCCATTCGCTATAATGCTACCGAGCCGATCAAGGTTGCCGGATTTAAGATCAAAGATGATCATGGTCAAAACCGCTATCTTAATGTGCCGGAAACGTTGGTCCACAGTTCTAACATCGTCACGGCCCGCATTGCCGATAATCTCGGCAAAGAAGGCATGGAGCATATGATCCGCCGCCTTGGCTTCGATGAACGGCCGCATATAGAATTGGCCGAACGCGGCAAACCTCTATGGCCACAAAGTTGGGGACGTGTCACCAACATGACCGTTGCCTATGGCCATGGTATAGCCGTGACACCGTTGCATTTGGCCAGTGCTTATGCGGCTTTGGTCAATGGCGGGATATGGCGCCCGGCAACATTGCTGAAAGTGGAGCGAGGAGAAGAGGCGGAGGGTCGCCGCGTATTCAAGGCAGCAACCAGCGCCCGTATGCGACAGCTGCTTCGCATGATTGTGTCAAACGGAACAGGCCGTAAGGCAGATGCGCCGGGCTATCGCATTGGCGGAAAAACCGGTTCAGCAGAAAAACCTTCTAATGGCGGCTATAATAAGACATCGCTTGTCTCTACTTTTGCCGCGGCTTTCCCTATGGATAATCCCCGTTATGTGGTGATTGCGATGTTGGATGAACCAAAAGGCAATGCCGAAACGGGTTTTCAACGAACAGCGGGTTGGACGGCAGCGCCGGTGGTCCGCAAAGTGGTTCCACGGGTTGGTCCCATGCTGGGCGTTGTGCCTGACGAACATAGAGATGTTGATGTTTCGGAGTTAACGCCGCTGCTCTGGTCACCGAAGGGATAGGCCATGAAACTATGTGCTCTCATTGCCGGCTTAAACGATGCGGCTTTAGAAAGCGAAGGGGGCGAGGCTCATGTCACGGGCTTTGCCATTGATCATCGCAAAATCGCACCTGGCAATATTTTCGGAGCGTTTCAAGGCGCCCGTTTCAATGGTGAAGACTATATTGAAGCGGCGATCGCGGCAGGTGCTATTGCCGTGGTCGCTCGCGCGGAAGCTGAAGTCGAAGGCGCTGTGCATCTGGTTGATGATGAACCGCGCCGCCTATTTGCGCTGATGGCGGCCCGTTATTTCACACCCACGCCGCAATATGTTGCCGCGGTCACGGGAACCAATGGCAAAACGTCAACAGCTGAAATGACTCGCCAATTATGGCGGATGGCCGGATTGAACAGCGCATCTATTGGCACATTGGGTGTGACAACTGCTGATGAGCAAGTCAAAACCGGCCTCACAACGCCTGATATTGTGACGTTCTTGTCGAATATGTCTGGATTGGCACGGGAAGGCGTTAGCCACGCAATTTTTGAAGCATCAAGCCATGGCTTGTCTCAATATCGCACCGAAGGTCTGCCTGTGCAGGTCGGCATATTCACAAATTTGAGCCGGGATCATCTCGACTATCATGGTGATATGGATAGCTATTTTGAAGCCAAAATGCGCCTGTTTGATGAAGTTGTGGATGCTGCGGGTACAGCTATTGTTTGGGCTGATGATGAATGGTCTGCACCGGTGATTAAACGGGCGATGGACCGCGGTCTCAATTTGTCGACAGTTGGCGAACAAGGCACTTTTCTTCGCCTTCTATCGCGGACGCCAACACAGCTCGGCCAAGTTCTCATGGTTAAAGCGCAAGGCAATACCCATCGGATTTCACTGCCGTTAATTGGCGCTTATCAGGCGGCGAATATATTATGCGCAGCAGGCGCAGTGCTGGCCACGGGAGGTCAGGTTGAAGATGTATTTGATCATCTGCAAAGGGTGCAGCCGGTACGCGGACGTTTGGAGCGTGCCGTCATTACAGCCAACGGCGCGCCGGCCTATGTTGATTATGCCCACACACCTGATGGTTTGCGCGCTGCGATCGACGCACTTCGTCCGCATGTCAAAGGCAAACTCATAACGATTTTTGGAGCGGGCGGCGATAGAGATAAAGGCAAGCGCGCGGAAATGGGTAAAGTCGCGGCAAAGCTTTCGGATATTGCGATCGTTACCGATGATAATCCACGTGGAGAAGAGCCGGCCGCCATTCGCGCTGATATATTGTCAGGCGCTCCAACAGCATTGGAAGTCGGCGATCGCCGGGCTGCAATCACCCATGCGATTTCGCTTGCCGCAGCGGAAGATATTATCCTGCTTGCTGGTAAGGGCCATGAACAAGGCCAAATTATTGGTGATCGCATCATCCCATTTGATGATGTGGAAGTGGCACGAGAATGCGCAAGAGAAGCGAGTACAGCGCCGCAATCGGAATCGGCCGCATGAGCAAATTATGGACATCAAAGGCCATTGCTGAAGCCGTAGGCGGTGAAGCAAGTGCGGACTTCAACATCAGCGGCGTCGCATTTGACTCGCGCGAAATCGGATCGGGTGATTTGTTTTTTGCGCTCAAGGGCGAGCAAAGCGATGGACATCTTTATGTCGATTCAATTTACGGGGCGGGCGGGGCAGGCGCTGTCGTCAGCCAACCTGTCGACGGACCGCATATCTTGGTTGCGGATACGACCAAAGCGCTAAATGATTTGGCCATTGCATCGCGCGCGCGCAGCCAATGCAAAGCAATTGGGGTTACCGGTTCGGTTGGTAAAACTGGAACCAAAGAAGCGTTGTTCGCAGCCTTGAGCCGATCGCCTTCCCACACGGCCCATCGCTCGGTGAAAAGCTATAATAATCATGTGGGGGTCCCGCTCAGCCTGTCGCGAATGCCCGCAGATACGCAATTTGGCATTTTCGAAATGGGTATGAACCACCCTGGTGAATTGGCGCAATTGACTCGATTGGTGCGTCCCGATGTAGCGATTGTCACAGCAATCGCACCGGCACATATTGGCCATTTCTCGGGTGTGGACGCGATTGCCGATGCCAAGGCTGAAATTTTTCAAGGTCTGACGGCTGAAGGAACGGCCATAATTCCTTATGATAGCCCCCACCGGGATCGGCTCAGCAAAGCGGCGCACCGCTATACCAAGAAAGTCATAACTTTTGGCACTGGTGTTGAAGCGGATGTCCGTGCGGTTGATATTGTGCCCGCGCAAGGCGGCGGATCGCTGGTCACCGCGCGGTTTCGTGACGATGGGACCGGCGAGCGCAGTTTATGCTTCACCATTGCAGAGCCAGGAGAACATTGGGTGTCCAATGCGCTGGCCATATTGACCGCTGTTCGGGCGGTCGATGGCGATTTGGCGGCGGCAGGCTTGGCCCTTGCAGAACTTTCTGGGCTCGATGGGCGCGGCAAACGCCACCGGCTAGAATTGAAGAATGGCGGTCAACTGCTGCTTATTGATGAAAGCTACAACGCCAATCCGGTTTCGATGAAAGCAACCTTGCGGCAATTGGCCAGCGAAAATTGTCGGGGTGCGAAACATGTTTTGCTAGGGGCCATGGGCGAACTGGGGGATCAAGCCCAAGCCTATCATGAGGCTTTGGTCGAAGATATAGTTTTGTCGGGTGCGCAAACCATAATCTTGGTTGGTGATGAAATGACTTACACGTCAGCCCAACTGGAAAAACTAGCTCCGGAAAGCCTTGATGCTAAGCCGGAAATATTTCATGTCGCGGGCTCTTCGGAAGCCTTGGCTCTGGTCGCGGAAAAAGTGAGCGATGACGATATGCTTTTAATCAAGGGGTCAAATTATTTGGGGCTTGGCAAGGTCGTATCGGCTTTGGTGAGTGGGGAGTATTAATGTTTTATCTATTGGCACAATGGCTCGAATTTGAAGGCATATTCAATGTCTTTCGATATTTGAGTTTTCGTTCGGGCGCCGCCATCGCGACGGCGCTATTCATCGGTATGTTGATCGGGCCAAAATTCATCAACATGCTGCGTATGCGACAAGGCAAAGGACAGCCGATCCGCGAAGATGGGCCAATCACGCATCTCAAAAAAGCCGGTACGCCAACCATGGGCGGGCTGATGATATTGATTTCCTTGGTGATTTCCGTGCTGCTCTGGATGGATCTTTCCAATATATTCGTTTGGGTCTGTATTTTTGTAACACTGGGGTTTGGCGCAATCGGGTTTATGGATGACTATGATAAAGTCAGCAAAGCCAGTCACAAAGGCGTATCCGGGAAGGTCCGGCTGGCCATGGAATTTGTCGTCGCCGGATTTGCAACTTGGATCATTGTGCAGCAGGTTGGAACCAACTTATATGTGCCATTTTTCAATGATGTGGAAGTCAACTTGGGTTGGTTTTATCTGCCCTTTGCCATGTTTGTCATCGTCGGTTCCGGTAATGCCGTCAACCTGACTGACGGGCTTGATGGATTGGCGACAATGCCTGTGGTTATCGCAAGCGCAACATTCCTTATTCTGGTCTATTTGTCCGGTAATGCCGTATTTTCAAAATATCTCGGTATTCCGTTTGTCCCAGGTGCTGGTGAGTTGGCTATATTCTGTGCGGGTATTATTGGCGCGTGTCTTGCCTTTTTGTGGTTTAACGCGCCCCCAGCGGCGGTGTTCATGGGCGATACGGGCAGCTTGGCTTTAGGCGGCGCATTGGGCGCAATCGCAGTGTCTATTCACCATGAAATCGTTTTGGCTATTGTCGGAGGGCTTTTCGTACTCGAGGCTGTCTCGGTCATTGTCCAAGTTTTCTTCTTCAAGCGCACGGGAAAACGGGTTTTCCGAATGGCGCCCATTCATCACCATTTTGAACAGCTAGGCTGGTCGGAATCTACGGTTGTGATCCGTTTTTGGATCATCAGCCTGGTTCTTGCCCTGGCCGGATTGGCGACACTCAAGCTCAGATGATCCGTTCTTCCGCCTTTGCCAATAAAAGTTATGCCATTTTGGGTTTGGCGCGCTCTGGCATGGCTACGCTTGACGCACTGCACGCCAGCGGTGCGCGGATCCTCGCATGGGATGCAAGGGAAGATTTGCGCCAGAAGGCAAGCGAGAAGGCAATTATTGCTGATCCTCTGGAAGTGGATTTAAGCGACTATGATGCGGTTGTGGTTTCACCGGGCGTTCCGCTCAACACCCATCCAATTCGCGACAAAGCGAGTGATGACGGGGTTCCGATTATCGGCGATATTGAATTATTCGCACAAGCGCGCCGGTCTTTGCCGCCGCACCGGGTTGTCGGCATTACCGGTACTAACGGAAAATCGACAACCACAGCGTTGATTCACCACATCATTCAAAGCGCTGCGTTGCCGACGCATATGGGCGGGAATATTGGATTGCCAATCTTGTCTCAAAGCCCTTTGCCAGCCGGCGGTGTCTATGTGCTCGAGCTATCCAGCTATCAAATTGATCTCACCTATAGTCTGGATTGTGACATTTCCGTATTGTTGAACATCTCACCCGATCATCTGGATCGCTATGATAGTTTCAACGCCTATGCCGCGTCAAAAGCTCGGCTTTTTGATATGACATCAGCCGAGCATAAGGCGATTATTTCCGGAACGGATGAAAAGTCGCAACTGATTATTGGCTATTTGCGCGAAGAAGGCCGGATCGATGATATTGTTGATCTCAGTGGTGCAACTGCTGCGGGTCAAGAAAATTGGCCGTCTTTACAAGGACCGCATAATCTTGAAAATGCCATTACCGCAGCCTGTGTGGCAGAGAAACTGGGCATATCGCAAAAACAGATTAGTGCTGCCATCGAAAGTTTTCGCGGATTGGCTCATCGGATGGAACGGGTTGCGGAACAAGATGGTGTGCTATTCATCAATGATAGCAAGGCGACCAATCCCGCTTCAACCGGACCGGCTTTGGGCGCTTATCCAAAAATTCACTGGATTGTTGGTGGTTTGCCCAAAAGTGATGATCTTAAAGAATGCGAAGCCTTTTTTGGCAATGTTGTTCAGGCTTATACCATTGGTGACGCAGGGCCGATGTTCGGTAACCTGTTGGAACCACATATGTCGGTCGACCCCTGCGAGATGATGTTAACCGCGGTCCAGCATGCCGCAGCTAATGCTCAGCCCGGTGAGGTTGTTCTATTGTCGCCCGCTTGCGCTTCTTTTGATCAGTTTAAAGATTTTGAAGCACGGGGAGAGTGTTTTCGCTGTGCGGTGAACAGCGTCATCGAAAATAATTTAGTCGGAACAGCAACTGGGGGCTCAGTATCATGACCGATGGAACCACATCACCTCAGGCGTCACCGGGCAATGCGTTGCCGGAAATTGCCGCGGGATTGAAAAAGAAACGGTTTCAACTGGAATCGCGATTGGGACGCAGTGACCGATCACCGCTCGCTATCTGGTTTTGGGAATTGGACCGGGTGTTGTTGGCGTTGATGATGACGCTCGTGGCTATTGGATTAATTGCCGTCGCCGCGGCTTCTCCGGTTTCGGCTTTGAAACACAGCACGGCGACCATTACACTTGATCCTCTCTATTTTTTCTATCGCCAGCTTGGTTGGGTGATTGTCGGCATCCCGATCATGCTCATCGTTTCGATGCTCCCTAAAGAGCAAGCGCGGCGTTTTGCGATCTTGGCCGCAATTGCTGCATTTGCCTTGTTATTTCTGGTTCCAATTTTCGGAAAAACGGTCAATGGCGCACAACGTTGGATTGGCTATGGATTTGCAACGGTCCAGCCCGGTGAATTTTTAAAGCCTTTTTATGCCGTATCATTGGCCTGGCTGTTATCCTTGCGAGTCAAGGATCCATCGCTTCCTGTCATCTCGCTGTCCTTTGTGCTGACCGGCGTGGTTGCGCTGCTACTGATGATGCAGCCCAATCTCGGGCAGACCCTGATATTTTGCGGTATTTGGTTTGTTTTGATGATGATTTCCGGCTTGTCTGCGCGGTTGATTGCAGCAATGGGCGCAATTGGTGTTGGCGGAATAGTAGCGGCTTATTTCTTTTATCCGGTTGCAACACAGCGGATCAACACATGGCTATTTGGCGGCGATGAGTTTGATCAAGTGATGCTTGCGCATAAAGCACTGACAGGTGGTGGTTTGCTTGGTACTGGCCCGGGATTGGGTACGGCAAAGTTCAAGCTGCCGGAAGCGCATACGGACTACATCTTTTCGGTTATTGGTGAAGAATTTGGATTGCTCGCCTGTGTCGCGATTGCGCTTGTTTATCTCGCGATTATCGTCCGGGTCTTTTTGCGATTACTGGATGAAGAGGATAATTTTATCATTTTGGCAGTGGCAGGTCTGACGGCCCAATTCGGTGGGCAGGCATTGATCAATATGGCCGTCAATCTGCAACTTTTTCCGTCGAAAGGGATGACATTGCCGTTTATCAGCTATGGCGGATCATCAACCTTGGCTTTATCGCTTGGCGTCGGACTCCTGCTGGCCTTTACGCGTAGAAACCCCTATTTAGATCGCTCCCTTTATGTCACGAATGGAATGGTGGCCAAATGAGCTTTTCTAAACATTATGTTCTCGCAGCCGGAGGCACGGGCGGCCATATGATCCCCGCTTATGCGCTCGGGGCTGAGCTGGTTCAACGGGGCCATCGGGTTGCTTTGATAACCGATGAGCGCGGTGAGAAAATTCCTGGCATGGTCGATGATGGGCAGGTCCATGTCCTGCCGGCAGGACGGATTACAAAAGATCCTCGCGGTTGGCTGTTTGGCGCTCGCGCCATCTTGAAGGGCCGCAAGATGGCGATGCAGTTGTACGAAACTTTTGAGCCTTCAGCCGTGATTGGCTTTGGGGGCTATCCAGCTTTTCCTGCATTGCTTGCTGCAAACCGGAAAAATATCCCGACTATCGTTCATGAGCAAAATGCGGTCTTGGGCAGAGTGAACCGATTGGCTGCGCGATCGGTAAATGCCATTGCGACTTCCTATCCCGACATTTTGAAGCTGAAACCCAAATATGAAGAAAAAGTTCATCTTGTGGGCAATCCGGTTCGCGAAGAAGTTATCGCCTTGCGGGAGGAGCCTTATCCTCCGCTCAGCGAAGAAGGTGTTTTTCGGGTATTGGTCACCGGCGGGAGCCAAGGCGCAACGATATTGTCCGATGTTGTGCCTGATGGACTAGCACTATTGCCAATGCATTTACGCCGCCGATTGCAAGTCACCCAGCAATGCCGCGAACAAGATATTGAGCGCGTCCGCGAAAAATATGCCGAGCATGATATCCCAGCTGAACTGGCAACCTATTTGCCGGACTTGCCGCAACGGCTGGGATGGTCGCATCTTGTTATTGGGCGAGCAGGCGCTTCCACTATTGCTGAATTGACCACCGCTGGTCGTCCAGCCATTTTGATCCCATTGCCGATTGCGACAGACGATCATCAAACCCAAAATGTCCGTGAAATGGTGGCAGCAGGAGGCGCGCGCGCAATTGCTCAACCGCAATTCACCGCCAAAGAGTTGGCAAAGCAAATGCAAAAAATGGCTCTGGGACCGGATGCTCTAGAAAATGCTGCGCGCTTTGCCAAGCAATGCGGTCGGCCGGATGCGGTAAGCGATCTTGCAGATTTGGTCGAAAGTATTGGTACATCACCATTGTCCAAATCCTTGAAAGTGAAGTCAGATAAGCTGCAACTTAACTCTAACCCGCGCCCGGCGCTCGCGAAAGAAAATACCCAATGAAGGGTGTTGGCACCGATATTGGGACGATCCACTTCGTCGGTATTGGCGGTATCGGTATGTCCGGTATTGCCGAAGTGATGCACAATCTGGGCTATCAGGTTCAAGGGTCTGATATTGCCGACAGCTATATTGTCGAAGGCCTGCGCGCCAAGGGTATTAAAGTAATGATTGGCCAAAGCGGGGAGAATGTCGAAGGCACGGCCGTGGTGGTAACCTCCACGGCGGTTAAGCGCGGCAATCCCGAAGTAGAAAAAGCCCTGGAAGACAGAATTCCATTGGTCCGCCGCGCTGAAATGCTCGCCGAACTGATGCGGTTGAAAAGCACAATCGCCATTGCTGGAACCCATGGTAAAACCACCACAACATCAATGGTTGCTGCCATGCTGGATGCGGGCGGGATTGATCCGACCGTAATTAATGGCGGGATTATCAATAGCTATGGCTCCAACGCCAGGCTGGGTGACAGCGAATGGATGGTTGTCGAAGCCGACGAAAGCGACGGTAGTTTTCTCCGGCTCGATGGCACAATCGCGGTTGTTACCAATATCGATCCAGAGCATCTCGATCACTATGGCAGCTTTGATAAAATCAAAGATTGTTTTGTCGAATTTATCGAGAATGTTCCCTTTTATGGTGCCGCGATTTTATGTCTCGATCATCCAGAGGTGCAAGCGATATTGCCCCGGATTCGGGATCGACGCCTGATCACCTATGGCTTTTCAGCGCAGGCCGATGTCAAGGGTGTGAACGTGACTCCCATTGCTGGTGGCAATCGTTTTGATGTTGTTATTCGTGACCGCGACGGTGCGACGCGGACGATTGAAGGTATAGAATTGCCAATGCCCGGTCGGCATAATGTCCAAAATGCCATTGCAGCCGTTGCGGTTGGTCTCGAGATGGGCATGACCGATGCGCAAATTGCCGTAGGATTTGATCAATTTGGAGGCGTCAAACGACGTTTTACCAATGTGGGTGAAGTCGACGGTGTGGCGATCATTGACGATTACGGACATCACCCGGTTGAAATTCGCGCCGTGCTATCGGCGGCTCGCGAAGGTGCCGAAGGGCGTGTAATCGCTGTGGTTCAACCCCATCGCTTCACGCGCCTGCGCGACCATATGGAAGATTTTCAGCAAGCGTTTAACGATGCGGATATGGTATATGTAACGCCCGTCTTCGTTGCCGGAGAAGATCCGATTGAAGGCGTGGACAGTGAGGCGCTGGCCGCTGGTCTGAGAAAGCGTGGTCACCGGATTGCTGAAACGGTCGCAGATGAAGCGGATTTAACTGTCAGGCTCGCCGAAGTGGCGCAGGAAAAAGATATGATCGTCTGCCTGGGTGCTGGCGATATCACCAAATGGGCGGCGGGTCTGGCTGAAGGCATAAAGGCGGCGCGGTCATGACAGTGGCCACAGCTCTTCCCAATACGCGCGGCAAGTTGACCGCCGAAGCGCCGTTGGCACCGCTTGTTTGGTTCAAAAGTGGCGGCCCTGCAGAGTGGTTGTTCGCACCCAAGGATATCGAAGATTTGCAAGTTTTCTTGCGCGATCTTGATCCCGCTATTCCGGTTTGGCCTTTGGGGCTGGGATCGAACCTTATCATTCGAGATGGCGGAAAGCGCGGAGTGACGGTGCGGTTGGGCAAGGCCTTTGCTGGCATTGAAACGGTTGGCAAAGGACGATTTGGGATTGACGATGCGTTGATTTGTGGTGCCGGTGCGCCGGGTATTTCCGCAGCGAGCATGGCCCGCGATCACGGCATTGCAGGAATGGAATTTTTGCGCGGTATACCGGGAACAATTGGCGGCGCGGTGCGTATGAACGCCGGCGCTTATGGCCGCGAAATGTGCGACATATTGGAAAGCGCGGATGTGGTCTTGCGGACAGGAGAATGCAAAACCATTCCTTTAGCGGACATGGGATATAGCTATCGCCATTCCCAATTGCCGGAAGGCGCGATCGTTGTTAGTGCTAAGTTGCGCGGAACCGAGGGAGATCCTGAGATTATCGGCGCGGAAATGAAACGTATTGCAGATGAGCGCGAAGCCTCCCAACCGCTGCGCTCCAAAACCGGCGGCTCGACTTTCAAAAACCCCGAAGGGCACAAGGCCTGGCAATTGGTTGATGAAGCCGGCTGTCGCGGTCTTCAGGTCGGGCAAGCGCAGGTGTCAGAGAAACACTGCAACTTCCTGCTCAATCTGGGCGGTGCAACTTCGGCCGATATTGAAGCCCTCGGCGAACAAGTGAGACGGCGTGTGAAAGAGCATAGCGGCGTTGAACTACAATGGGAGATTCAACGCGTGGGGGACGAAGCATGAGTGACACACTCCACATTGCTGTTCTGATGGGTGGCTGGTCTGCCGAGCGCGAGGTTTCATTGATGAGCGGCAATGGCGTTGCTGATGCGCTTGAGAAAAATGGCCATAAGGTGACCCGCGTCGATATGGACCGCAATCTGGCTATGGTTTTGGATAGCGTAAAACCCGATGTTGTTTTCAATGCATTACATGGCTGCCCGGGCGAAGATGGCGCCGTGCAGGGCATGCTTGATTTGATGCAGATCCCGTACACGCATAGCGGATTGGTGACATCGGTCATCGCCATCGACAAGCAGCTGACAAAACAGCAACTGGTGCCAGCCGGTATTCCGATGCCGGAAGGCAAGATGGTTGAAAGCAAGGAAATTTTTGAAGCCGACCCATTGCCGCGACCCTATGTGCTGAAGCCTGTTAATGAAGGCTCGTCAGTCGGCGTGGCTATTGTTACCGATCAAGGCAATTACGGCAACCCGATTGGCCGTGATGTCACAGGGCCTTGGCAAGAATTTGATGCTTTGCTGGCAGAGCCATTTATCAAAGGGCGCGAACTGACGACTGCAGTTGTCGGCGGCAAAGCGCTATGTGTCACCGAATTGCGGACTAAGGCCGGTTTCTACGACTATGATGCGAAATATACTGAAGGTCTGACTGAACATATCTGTCCGGCTGATATTCCGGCTGATATTGAGAAACTCTGCCTGGACTATGCGCTGCGCGCGCATCAGGTTTTGGGTTGCAAGGGAACGTCGCGCACGGATTATCGTTGGGATGATGAATTGGGCGCGGAAGGCCTGTTCGTCCTGGAGACAAACACCCAACCAGGCATGACACCGCTTAGCCTTGTTCCTGAACAGGCCAAGCAATTGGGTATTAGCTATGAAGAACTGGTCGAAATGATCGTTAGAGAGGCATTATGACAACAGGATCGGTCAGAAGAACCAACAAAAAATCAAAAGGCAAGCCGCGCAAAACCAATAAGCGTAAAGTCCGCAAAGTATCGTTTTTTGATAAAATCTTAAGGGCGATGCCGGTCACAGAAGCGCAAATTCAAAAAGGCCTCACCTGGGGACTGGTCGGAGTTTTTGTCGTGGGTGCCTACAGCGTTGCGCATTATACTGGGATAAACGAACGGATTAGCAGCCAAATTGCCACCAGTGTTGGCGATGCTGGTTTTGAAGTGAAGCGTGTTGAAGTCACCGGGGTCAATCGGATTGACGAGCTCAAGGTTTACGAAATCACCCTTGCCCAAAAAGATCGTTCGATGATGCTGGTTGATATCGACCAAGTGCGCAATGATCTGATGGATAATGGCTGGATCAAAGATGCGCGCATATCGCGACGTTTGCCGGATACATTGGTCGTGGAAATCATCGAACGGGAGCCCGCGGCGGTTTGGCAGCGCAATGGCAAATTGTCTCTTATCGACAAGACCGGTTATCCGCTACAACAGATAGAAAGTGACGAAATTCCCGATCTGCCTGTGATTGTGGGCAAGAAGGCCAATGAACGCGTGCCTGAACTGACCAAATTACTCGACGTGGCACCGGCGCTGAGTCCGATGGTGACCGGCGCGACCTGGATCGGTAATCGGCGCTGGAATCTGGAATTTGACAGCGGCGAAACTTTGGCATTGCCAGAGGGGGAAAAAACGGCCGCAGCGGCCTTGTTGAACTTTGCCAGAATGGATGGCGTTAATCGCCTGCTTGGCCGCGGGGTTGTGCATTTTGATCTTAGGGATTCAGAGCGAGCCTATTTGCGTATGCCGCCAAAAGTAAAAGTTTCGGCTTCGCCGGAAAGTTAAATATAAGCTATCGATTGGGGGCACCATGACGCAGCGAAAAGGAAATAGAGGAACAGGCAAATGGTAGCACGGGTAGAAAAGATTTTTACCGCATTGGATATTGGGTCATCTAAAATCACAGCCATGATTGCTGGCCGAATGGACAATGGGGACATCACCGTGCTGGGCACCGGTCAGCGCGCCAGCAAGGGCGTAAAGCGCGGTTATATCGCCGATACCGAAAGAACCGAACTGGATGTGCGCGACGCGGTGGAACAAGCCGAGCGGATTGCCGGTACAAATATTGACGACGTCTGGGTCAGCTTTTCAGCAGGCGGATTGACCAGCATGTTGACCGCGGTGGAGACCGAACTGGGCGGGCATCGGATCGAACAAGATGACATTGATCATCTGTTGCAAGCGGGACGCAAGAGCATTGATCCGCAAGGAAAAATGGTTCTGCATGCGCAGCCTGCTCTTTATACGATTGATGGCTTGGCTGGTGTGAAAAAACCAAAGGGTCTGCACGCGGACCGGCTCGGCGTTGATATTCACGTTATTCTGGCCGACGCATCGCCGGTACGAAATATTGATATGAGTGTTCGTGGTGCTCATCTCAACGTGAAATCAATCATTGCTTCGCCTATTGCCGCCGGCACAGCTTGCCTTTCCAAAGAGGAACGCGAATTGGGTGTCGCCTTGGTCGAGTTGGGCGCAGAAGTGACCAATGTGTCGTTATTTGCCGGAGGAATGTTGGTTGGACTGGCGACGCTGCCTTATGGCGCTGCGGATATTACCGATGATATCGCCTCTTCTTTCGGTCTCCGCCGCGCGCAAGCTGAACGGATAAAATGTTTTCATGGTTCCGCCACAACCAGCCCGCGTGACAATCATGACGTGATCGATTTGCAGCTCGACGAAGTCGGGCCAGATGAAGAGGAAGAAGGCCGTATCACCAAGGCCCAGTTGATCGGTGTTATCCGTCAGCGTCTGGATCATCTCATCGGTGAAATCGGGCAAACCCTAAAAGAATTGGGTTTTACCGGCCCGGTAGGCCGGCAAGTCGTTTTAACCGGCGGCGGCGCTGAACTAAAAGGCATTGCCGATTACGCACAATCGGCATTGGGGCAAACAGTACGGATCGGGCGTCCGACTGGATTAACCGCGTTACCGGATGCGCATAGTGGTCCGGCATTTGCAGGCTTGGCTGGCCTCGCGCTTTATGCGGTGCAAGAACCTGTCGATCTCAGATCGCTTTCAGGCAGCCATCAAAACGTCCAGAAATATACCGGTCCTGCGGTAATTGGACGGCTAATGTCGGCAATCCGAGGGAATTTTTAAGAATTTACGAAAAAAATTAACTTTTGGGGTGATTCCAACATCAATTTTGTGCAAAGCGTTACCCAAATGTTACACATAGAGTTTATGTCTGGGGAGACAATAAAATGAGCATCAATATCGGCCCACCTGAAGTGGAAGAATTGAAACCACGCATCGCGGTTATCGGCGTTGGTGGTGCCGGCGGCAATGCTATTGCAAATATGATTGCAGCCAAAGTTGAGGGCGTCGATTTTATCGTCAGCAATACGGATGCGCAATCGTTGAATAGTTCTCCGGCAGAACAACGGATCCAACTTGGCCCGGACATTACCCAGGGATTGGGAGCAGGGTCTCGTCCTGAAGTTGGGCGCGCGGCGGCTGAAGAAACATTGGATCTCGTCGAAAAGGCGCTGGAAGGCGCTCATATGTGTTTCATCGCGGCCGGCATGGGTGGTGGTACCGGAACCGGTGCGGCTCCCGTTATTGCTAAAGCGGCAAGAGATAAAGGCATTCTAACAGTTGGCGTTGTGACCAAGCCGTTTACTTTTGAAGGCACACGGCGGATGAAATCGGCCAATGCCGGTATCGAAGAATTGCAAAAAAATGTCGATACGCTGATTATCATTCCAAACCAAAATCTGTTCCTCGTGGCCAATCCAAACACGACATTCAAAGAGGCATTTTTGCTTGCGGATGAAGTGCTTCAGCAGGGTGTGCGCGGTATTACCGACTTGATGGTTATGCCAGGTCTGATCAACCTTGATTTTGCCGATGTGCGTTCTGTTATGCACGAAATGGGCAAAGCGATGATGGGTACCGGTGAAGCAGAAGGCGATGGCCGTGCATTGGAAGCGGCTGAAAAAGCTATTGCCAATCCGCTGCTCGACGGCGTGTCGATGCAAGGAGCAAAAGGGGTTATTGTTTCCATTACCGGCGGCGAAGATATGCGCTTGATGGAGGTAGATGAAGCGGCCAATCATATTCGTGAATTGGTTGACCCTGATGCGAATATTATTTGGGGTAGCGCTTTTAACGAAAACCTTGATGGCCGTATCCGAGTATCTGTTGTGGCAACGGGCATCGACAGCGATGGGTCCGTGGCAGCGCCTGCGCCCAGTTCCTCTTTCGCGATGAGCAATCCTGCGCCTCCAGCGCCGTCTTTTGCCGCCAGCATCCCTGAAGATGTTGCGGAACCAGAAGAACCAGTATTGGATATGGCGGAAAGCTTGGAAGCGTCTGAAGCGGAAATGGTTGTTGAACCAGTAGCCGAACCAGAGCCCGAGCCCGAACCCGAGCCTGAGGCCGAACCAGAAATGCAGGAGGAAGTGGCTCCTGCACCAGCGGCAACTTATTCGGATGATGACGACTTGGCAGACGAAAGTGCCGCAGCGCCATCCTTTGCATCGCTGACCCCTGGCATGGTTGCGGATGACGAACTGGAAGAAGATGAATTGGTGCTCGGCGGTGACACGATGCAACCGGTTGAGGAAGAGGCACCAGCATCTGGTGAGTCTGCACCTCGCGTTGCCAGCGGCGGCGGCACCTTGTTTGAACGTATGTCCAATCTCACTCGCGGCGGAAATAAAGCGGAAGAGGAAGGGGATGAGGAAGAAGATGGCTCAGGAGATCCTCTCGATATTCCAAGGTTTTTAAATCGTCAAAATAACCAGTGAGGGTGATGCCATCGATCGGTTTCTTTTTCTAACTTTTGATCGGATTGCTGACCCTTGTCTTTCGGCAAGGGCAGTTGATCTTGCAAATTTTGAGAGATGGTTGATTTTGGACTGGCACTCACCATTGTTAGACCTGTGAAACACATCGTAAAATATATGATCCTGGGGAGTTTGCCGCTCACCGCTCTGTCTGCGCCTGTCGCTCCGGCCATGGCTCAAAATAATACGCAATCGGCCAATAGTAGCCTGCAAGATGCCTTGCGTCGTATTGCCAGAAATTCAAATGATTCAAGCGCACTCGCCGATGCGGGACTTGCCGCTTTGGATCTGGGTGACACACGCGCTGCTTTAGGTTTTCTTGCGCGGGCGAATGAAATTTACCCACGCAGCGGAAGGGTTAAAGTCGGCTTGGCACGGGCATTGTTACAGGAACAAAATCCGTTTGGAGCGATCCGATATTTTGATGAGGCCACTGCGAACGGGATTCCGGCCAAGGATATCGCGATTGATCGAGGGCTAGCTTACGATCTTATCGGCCGTAATGCCGATGCACAAAAAGACTATAAGCTCGCGCTTAGCAATGGCCAGAGTGACACGTTGTTGAAACGCTATGCCATATCGCTAGGGATTAGCGGTGATGTTGCCGGAGCGGAATCCCAGTTGGGACCGCTCTTGCAAAAAAGCGACCGCGATGCATGGCGCAACCGGGCCTTTATTCTGGCGATGAACGGCCAGGAAAAAGAAGCGAATAAAATTGCTCAACAGACGATGCGCAAGCAGATGGCCAAAGCCATTAAACCGTTTTTCGATCGAATGCCAAAATTGACTGCGGCGCAAAAGGCAGCCGCCGTTCATTTTGGCCATTTTCCGGCTAGCGAAAATATTGGTGTGGATGTCGCTTCCGTGCGTTTTGCTTCGCAAAATGCGGTACGCGGCGGAGATGGCGCGGATGCTGGGCTTATTCCGATTGGCGAACCATTGGGACAAGAAGCCGAAAAGCCCAAAATATTGGCAATGCCGGATACGTCTCCTCGGCGGCGGCCTGGAGCCAAAAAAAGCAAGAAAAAGAAAGTGGTACGCGTTGCTTCTCGGGCTGAATCGAACAGTAAAATGCCGCTTTCGATGCGCCGATTGCCGGTGCCAACGCGGGCCCGACCCTTGGTAAAACCAGCCGCAGCGAAACCTGCGGTCGAAGAGGCAGTCAAACCGTCGGACGGTTTAAAAACGACAGTTGTTGATGTGCCCAAACCGGGATTTGAAACCACGGTTGGGGGATCTGCAAAAGGTGGAGAGCAGCCAGTAAAACTTGCCTCAGCGCAGCCAACCACGGCTGCGAAACCGTTGGTCTCAGAAAAAGTGACCAGAAAAGTGCCTATCGGGAATGTGAAACCGGTGACGCCGCCGACCGAGAAACCAGAGCAAAAACCCGTTCAAAGGCCAGTCCAAAAACCAGCGCAGAAGCCGGTACAATTGGTGACTTTCGATCTTGCACAGGCCAATGGTGCCGCGCCGGCTTCGGCAGCGTCGTCGAACAATGTTGCGAATAATGATGCCAAGCGCCCGCTATCTGCAATAATTGGATCTATCGCGGTACCCGAAAAAGAACGCGAATTGTCGGTAGTCCCCGTCGACTTGGCCAAGATAACACCGGCAAAACCCAAGCCGATTGTGGCCAAAACGATCGAGAAGAAAGAAGTTAAACCCGAACCACCAAAGCATCCCAAACGCTATTGGGTGCAAATTGCGACCGGATCGGACTTGAAGGCCTTGAAATATGATTATGGCCGGATGTCGCGGAAAAATGTAGATTTATTCGCCGACACAAATGGCTGGACCTCTCCATGGGGGAAAACGCGCCGTTTGGTCGTTGGTCCGTTTACAGATTTTTCAACAGCAAAGAAATTTGAAGCCGGATTTCGTAAAGGCGGCGGTGATGGTTTCGCTTGGGTGAGTGCCAATGGCACCGAAGTGAATAAGTTGAATTGATGGTGATTGTCATCCGATGATCAACATGGCCCGCTATGCCAGCGATCCACGGGCTAGTCGTGGTCGCCTTCATGATGAAGGCCGGACCGAAATAGACAGCGGTATTCGCGGTCCGCGTGATGATTTTCAGCGCGATCGCGACCGTATCATTCATTCGATTTCCTTCCGTCGCTTGCGCCACAAGACGCAGGTTTTTGTGTCTCCCGATGGCGATCATTTTCGCGTGAGATTGACGCATAGCCTTGAAGTTGCGCAAATTGGACGGACCATTGCCAGAGCGTTGGGATTAAACGAAGATCTGACAGAAGCTTTGTGTCTGGCCCATGATATTGGCCATCCTCCCTTTGGTCATGCCGGAGAAGATGCGCTGGAAGAAGCGCTGGCGGATCATGGTGGTTTTGATCATAACGCGCAAACTATACGAACCCTGACTCAACTGGAACGACCTTATCCGCGATGGCAAGGTCTCAATCTAACATGGGAAATGTTGGAGGGGCTCGCGAAGCATAATGGACCAGTATCCAAGCCCACTTGGGCTTTGGACGAAGCCAATAGTCTCATGGATTTGGATCTGAACAGTTGGCCTTCTTTGGAGGCACAAATAGCGGCCGTTGCGGATGATATAGCGTATGACAATCATGATATTGATGATGGCATCAGGGCCGGACTTTTGAGCATCGATCAACTGGTGACGCTGCCCTTCATTGCCGAACGCTGGGAGGACATTTGTGATCGTTTCCCCGATATTGAACCAGACCGGCTGGTGTTTGAACTCATTCGGGATCAAATTGGTTTGATGGTCAATGATGTGATCGAAACCACGCAAAAACGGCTTTCCGAAAGCGGTGTCACCACCGCCGATGATGTCCGCGCTGCAGGAATGATGATCGGCGGTTTTTCGGAAACCATGGCGGTGAAAGAACGCGCTTTGAAGAAATTCATGTATGCCAATCTTTACAATCATCCAGAGCAATTGGAAGCCGCTGACAAAGCACGAATTGTTGTGGCTGATCTGGTCAAGGTCTATCGCGAGAAACCCAGTTTGATGCCGCAAGGTTGGGCTCATTCTCTTCCGTCTGCTGAACCTGAACGCATCCGGCATATTGCGGATTTTATGGCCGGAATGACAGATCGTTATGCTAGCAAATGTCATCACGCAATTTTTGGATGAAGCTATGGCAGATGCAATTTTAATCGTCGGTGCAACGGGCTTGATTGGAAGCTTGTTGGTGCGTCAATTGGTCAAAGATGGATGCGATGAAAAATTGCATCTTTTGGTGCGCAAGCCGTTGGCGGGCGAATTTGGTGCGGCCCACGTGCATATCGTGGCACCAGAAAAATGGCTTGATACCATTGCTGACATTCAAGCGCAGCGGGTTGTTTCGTGTCTCGGAAGCACCATGAAAAAGGCCGGATCGAAAGAGGCTTTTGCAGCCATTGATCGGGATTTGGTCGGTGCGGTTGGAAAAGCCGCCAAGGCCGCCGGTGCCGAGCAATTTGTGACGATTTCCTCGACAATGGCCAATGCGGAAGCTTCGGGTTTTTATCTGAAGGTAAAAGGACAAGCCGAACAGCTATTGCGCGCTGAAAATTTTGATAGATTAGATATTATCCGCCCCGGTTTGCTGAAAGGCGAACGGACGAATGATGTCCGATTGGGAGAAAGTCTTGCCATTATTGCGAGCCCGCTAATGGACAAGTTGCTGCGCGGATCTTTGCGTAAATATCGTTCGATCGCGGGCGAAGAAGTGGCAATGGCCGTCGCCGCCTTGCTGAAGACAGAGGTTGCAGGTGCGTATATTCATGAAAATGATGCGATTTGGGCGCTGGCCAAGTCGGGCCGTTAAAGAGCAGTTTGTTCGTTTTATCTCGTAAATTTGTCGCACTGCACCATCGAATCATTGACTCCCGCAACCGGGTCGGTCACGCTTTCATCTGCTTTTGATCATAGCCTTAGAGGTGCAGATCTCGAAGCTGTGCGGGAGAGTGCCAGTCTCGCAATCAACTGGCCGCCGAAGGAGCAACCGCCCCGGAAACTCTCAGGCCGAAGGACCGCATAAGTTTCATAAGCACTCTGGAAAGCGCTCATCACAGCGAAAGCTATGGAGGGCCACCGAAGGGGTAAATTCCCGTCGCAATGCACAAACGGACTTGTCCGTCTAAGCCATAGCGAAGGCGGATGAAACTCTCAGGTTCCGTGACAGAGGGGGCAGTTTTGCAGGCTTTTTCTGCAAGCTGTACTCTGGCGACTAACGGAATTTTTGATGAGCGATGATAAAACCGAAAATCTGAAAAAACTTCCACTGGATGGATGGCATAGGACGCAAGGTGGCCGGATGGTGCCCTTTGCCGGCTATGAAATGCCGGTCCAATATGAAGGTGTTATGGCGGAACATCTTTGGACTCGCGAAAATGCCGGACTGTTTGATGTCAGTCATATGGGGCAGCTTCAGCTTGTTGGTGAGGGCGCAGCAGAGGCGCTCGAGGCGATTGTCCCGGGCAATATATCGGCATTGGCGGTCGGTAAAATCCGCTACACGCTTTTGCTCGCGCAAGATGGCGGAATATTGGACGATCTGATGGTGACCAATACTGGCCGTAATCTCTATCTGGTGGTCAATGGTGCGACAAAGCATGATGATATCGCCTATTTTGAGGCGCAATTGCCGTCCGGTGTTACTTTAAGCCATTTGGAAGATCAGGCGCTGTTGGCCTTACAGGGACCGAAAGCCAATGAAGCTCTTTCAAAGCTGAACATTAGTCCGATGCAACCCGAGTGGCCTTTACCGACAGATCTATACTTCATGGAAGCCGGACCTTTCCTGTGGGGAGATGTCCCCTTGGGGATTAGCCGTTCCGGTTATACTGGCGAAGACGGTTTCGAGATCAGCGTTTCTGCAGAGCATGCAGAGAAATTGGCCGCGGCTTTATGTGCACTGGAAGAGGTTAAACCGATTGGCTTGGGAGCCCGGGACAGCTTGCGACTAGAAGCAGGATTGCCGCTCTATGGGCATGATATGAATGCAGATATTCTTCCGGTGGAAGCTAATTTGAATTTTGCTTTATCGAAAGCGCGGCGGGAGGAAGGAAGTTTCGCCGGCGCTGCGCGCGTGCTTGCTCAATATCCTGCACAAGCTGAGAAAAAGCGAATTGGTCTTTTGATCAACGGTCGGCAACCCATTCGCGAGGGCGCGCAGGTGGTTGACACGGATGGGCAAAATATTGGCGCGGTGACCAGCGGTGGTTTTTCTCCAACGCTGCAAAAGCCAATAGCGATGGCATATGTGCCGATGAACAAGGCCGAAACAGGGACTGAGATCCTCGTCGAACAACGGGGGAAACAAATAATATGCACCGTCGTAGATATGCCCTTTGTACCGCATAACTATCACCGCAAACCAAAATTATAGAAGATTTGAAGAGGGAAAAGGACGAGACTATGAGCCGATATTATACCGATGAGCATGAATGGGTGGACGTGGAAGGCGAAACCGCGACCGTTGGCATAACCGACTACGCGCAAGAGCAATTGGGCGATATCGTGTTTGTGGAAACCCCGGAAACTGGGGCGGAATTGTCTCAGGGCGACGATGCGGCCGTCGTCGAGTCAGTGAAAGCAGCATCAGACGTATATGCGGCTGTTTCGGGCACGGTTGTGGAGGTGAATGATGCTCTCGAAGACGAACCTGCACTGGTCAATAGCTCCGCTGAAGAAGATGGATGGTTCTTTCGTGTCACCTTGTCAGACAAGGCCGAATTGGACGATCTGATGGATGAAAAAGCCTATAAAGCGTTCGTCGACGGACTTTAAGAAATAGGAATAAAAAATGCGTTATCTTCCGCTTACCCCTTCTGACCGGCAGGACATGCTCGCCACTATTGGTGCCAGCACTATCGATGATCTGTTTGTCGATGTTCCTGAGAAAGCACGCCTCAATGGCCCCATTCGCGATTTGCCAATGCATGCCGGAGAAATGGCGGTGGAAGCGCATATGAAAGCATTGGCAAAAAATAACTCGGCTGCCGGTGATATGCCGTTTTTCCTGGGAGCAGGGGCTTATCGACATCATGTTCCAGCCAGCGTTGATCATATCATCCAGCGCGGGGAGTTTCTGACGGCTTATACGCCTTACCAACCCGAAATTGCGCAGGGCACATTGCAAACCCTGTTTGAGTTTCAAACCCAGGTTGCTCGGCTGTTTGGCGTCGATGTTGCAAACGCATCCATGTATGATGGCTCTACCGCTTGCTGGGAAGCCATTGTCATGGCGCGCCGCATAACCAAGCGCGGTAAAGCCATTCTCTCTTCGGGACTGCATCCGCATTATGTGTCTGTGGCGCAGACAATGGCACGCTTCACAAAGGATCATTTGGTTTATCATGCGCCGCAATTGGAAGCTGAAACAGATGGTACGGATCTGCTCGACCAGATTGACGATGAGACGAGCTGTGTGGTGATTCAATATCCTGATATATTGGGCCGTATATCGGATATGTCCGCTCTTGCAGAAAAAGCGCATGATCATAAAGCCTTACTTATTGCTGTTGTGACAGAACCTGTGGCTCTGGGCGCAATCCGTTCGCCGGGGCAAATGGACGCAGACATTGTTGTCGGTGAAGGCCAGTCGCTCGGAGTGGGCTTGCAATTTGGCGGACCTTATGTCGGACTATTTGGTTGCAAGCAAAAATATGTAAGGCAGATGCCCGGCCGGTTGTGCGGCGAGACGGTCGATTCCGAAGGAAAGCGCGGCTTTGTTTTGACGCTTTCGACGCGCGAACAACATATTCGCCGAGAAAAAGCGACATCCAATATTTGCACCAATAGCGGGCTTTGTGCTCTCGCCTTTACGGCACACATGACCTTGCTCGGCGAAAAAGGCTTGCGAGACCTAGCCATACTCAATCACAAAAAGGCGATCGTTGCCGCGGATCGTTTAGCGCAGATTGATGGCGTATCACTTTTGAATGATAACTTTTTCAATGAGTTCACGTTGGTTCTTGATAAAGACACGCGGCCCATAGTTCGCAAACTTGCAGATCAGAAAATTCTCGCAGGCGTGTCGTTGGGCCGGCTCTATCCGAGCGAAGATGGTTTGGCGCATGGATTGATTGTCGCTGTGACTGAAACCACCAGTGATCAGGATGTTGCAGAACTGGCGGCGGCGCTTGAGGGAGAATTGGCATGACCATGTTGACCGAAGGGCGTCCGACCAAACAGGAAGGCGATTTGATCGTTCCAGACGCCAATGATCTGCAAACTCATACCGGCAATCGCGCCTTGATTGTTGATGAGCCGCTTATTTTTGAAATTGGTTCGCCTGATCGTAGCGGAGTGGATCTGCCTGAAGCACCATCGGTTGCATCACGATTGGGCGGTCTTGATCGTGATGAACCGATCGGTATTCCAGGCCTTTCAGAAGCGGAAGCGGTGCGTCACTACACGCGACTCAGCCGTCAAAACTATGCGATTGATGTTGGATTATTCCCCCTGGGCAGCTGCACCATGAAGCATAATCCGCGCCTCAATGAAAAAATGGCGCGACTAAAGGGCTTTTCCGATATCCATCCATTGCAGCCGGTTGATAGCGTGCAAGGGGCGTTGGAGACAATTTACCAATTGGCAGAATGGCTGAAAATTCTCACCGGTATGCCGGCTGTAGCGATGAGCCCCAAGGCCGGAGCGCATGGCGAGCTTTGCGGTATTTTGGCGATACGGTCAGCGCTAGAGGCGCGCGGAGACGCCCGTGAAGTAATTTTGGTACCTGAAAGTGCACATGGAACCAATCCCGCGACCGCTGCGTTCGCGGGTTACAAGGTGGAAGATATTCCGGCCAATGCGGATGGACGGGTTGATCTGACTGCTTTGAAAGCGCGTCTCGGTCCGGATGTTGCTGGAGTTATGATTACCAACCCGAATACTTGCGGATTGTTTGAACCGGATATGAAAGAAATTTCTGATGCGGTGCATGAGGCTGGCGGTCTCGTTTATTGTGATGGCGCCAATTTTAACGCCATAGTTGGACGCGTGCGGCCGGGAGATCTTGGTATCGATGCGATGCATATCAACCTGCACAAAACTTTCTCCACCCCGCATGGCGGCGGTGGTCCTGGCTCGGGCCCGGTTGTATTTTCCGAAGCGTTGGAACCATTTGCACCTTTGCCATTTGTGGAGAAAACAGCGGATGGCCGATTCCACCTGATTGAAGAAGAAACGGCACAGGATGAACATAGCAGCAGCTTCGGACGGATGGTGGCATTTCACGGTCAAATGGGAATGTTTACACGGGCATTGACCTATATGCTTAGCCATGGCGCCGACGGCCTTAAACAAGTGTCCGAAGATGCGGTTCTCAATGCAAATTATATTTTGCGCAGCATGGAAGATTTGCTGGAGGCACCATTTGCCAAATCCGGACCATGTATGCACGAGGCATTGTTTTCAGATAATGGCTTTGCGGATGGTCTGAGTACCTTGGACTTGGCCAAAGGTATGATCGATGAAGGCTATCATCCGATGACTATGTATTTTCCGCTCGTTGTGCATGGCGCGATGCTCGTGGAACCAACCGAAACTGAGAGCAAGGCCGCAATAGACCAGTTTATCGGGGCGTTTCGATCGGTTGCGCAGCGCGCCAAAACCGGTGATCAGCTTCTGAAATCCGCACCTCATTTTGCGCCGCTCAAAAGGCTCGATGAAACACAAGCTGCTCGGAAACCTATTTTGGTCTGGCAAGAAGCAGAGGAATATGCTGAAGCGGCCGAGTGAGTAGCCGGCGATAGAGGGGGGCAAACTGATCTTGCAGCGCTTAACCAATTTATTCGCGCTGTGGACCGTGCTCGGTACAGCTTGGGCTTGGTTTATCCCTGAGCATTTTCTGTGGGTGGTGGACGGAAGATTTAAACCTTTGGGTCAGCCGTTGATCAGCGTGATGTTAGGCTTGATCATGCTGGGTATGGGCCTAACCTTGTCCTTTGATGATTTCAAACGCATTGCTCGTATTCCCAAGGCCGTTGCTGCAGGTGTGCTTTTGCAGTTTACGATCATGCCGCTTGCCGGTGTCATCATTGCAATGATCAGTAATTTGGAGACCGGATTGGCGGTAGGCCTTATCCTCGTTTCCTGCTGCCCGGGTGGCACAGCGTCCAATGTTGTGGCCTATCTCGCCAATGCGAACCTCGCTTTGTCCGTTTCGATGACAATGGTTTCTACTTTGGTGGCTGTTTTCGCGACACCGATTTTAACTGGTTTATTGGCTGGAAAATATGTCGAGATTGATCAGTGGAATCTGTTCGTCAATTTGATCTCGATCGTTTTGCTGCCACTCATCGCGGGTTTGTTGCTAAATCGATATTTTCCAAAGATAACCACGAAGATAGCGATTATATCACCGCTTGCGTCCGTGATTGTCATAGTGCTTATTGTGGGTGCGATTATTGCCAATTCCAAAGCGCTCATTGAAGAGTATTTTGGGATTTTAATGCTGGCCGTTTTTCTGCTGCATATCTTTGGTTTTGGATTTGGCTATATAGTCACAAAACTCATTGGTTTTGGATTGGGAGAGCGCCGGACCATCAGTATAGAAGTGGGCATGCAAAATAGCGGACTGGGTTCGAGTCTGGCCGCATCGCCTGGTTTTGCTGCGCAATTTGCAAATCCGCTGCAAGCGGCGCTGGCTCCGGTTCCCAGCGCAATATCAGCTATATATCATGTGGTGATCGGTAGCGTTTTGGCAGCGGTCTGGCGGCGCCAACCCATGAACGGTGATGATCATGGGTAAAAAGGCCGATTCCAGTCCCTGGTTCCGCGATAAGGCGGGGCCACAAGATGAGAAACATGCGCCTGCAACCTTGCGCAATCGCGATGCGATTGTCGCGTTGTTGCGAGAGCTTTTGCCGGCACAGGGAACGATATTAGAAGTCGCAAGCGGCACTGGCGAACATGCGGTCTATTTTGGAGAGCAGTTTCCAGATCTTTTGTGGCAGCCCAGCGACCCTGACCCGGAAGCCTGCCGTTCGATTGCAGCGTGGACCAAGCGCGCGGACGCCGCGAATCTATTGCCGCCGCAGCAACTCGATGCGCTGGCGGCAAAATGGGATATTGCTAAACCTGCCGCCATATTGTGCATTAACATGATCCACATTGCGCCATGGGAAGCGTCAATTGGATTGTTCCGGAAGGCCGCCCTTTTGCTGGAACCGGATGAACTATTCTATCTCTATGGCCCTTATTTTCGCGGTGATGCCCCCACAGCACAGGGGAATCTGGACTTTGATCGCAGTTTGAAAAGCCGCGATTTGCGTTGGGGGATCAGAGAGGTTGCGGATATGGATGCGTTAGCGGCAGACAATCAATTTGCGCGTACCGAGCTTGTCGAAATGCCCGCCAATAATTTGTCACTCGTCTATCGTCGTCAGTAACAAGGCGGGATCGTTTCAATCCTCTTGCCTTGATTTAACCGACCGCTTACATTTGAGAAAAATGGGAGTGGGAATGTCAAACGAAACAGCAGAGATTCGCCGTTGTATGGGATCATCCATCGCGTATTGGGCGGAACGACTGCCCGATAATATTGCGCTTGATGATCCGGCCGGCACTGTCACCTATGCACAGTTGGACCAGATTGTGACGAAATATGCACAAGCCTTCATTGGAGCGGGTCTCAAAAAAGGGGATCGAATTTGCTGGCTGGGCAAGAATAATGGTCTCTATTTTACGCTATTTGCCGCAGCCAGTCGCGCCGGTGCGGTCATTGCTCCGATCGGATGGCGTTTGGCTGCTCCCGAAGTGGCGTATGTATTATCTGATACGCAGGCTCCTCTGGTCATATGTGAACCGGAATTTGCCGCGGTGGCTCAGCAAGCCGCAGCGGTCGCGGAGACGGTGAAAGAAATATTGGTCGTCGGAGACGCTGAGGGGCTAAAATCATTGGATGATTGGGTGTCTGAAACCCAACCTGGTATATTGCCGGATACAGATCCATCCGAAGGGGTATTGCAACTCTATACATCAGGCACCACTGGCAATCCCAAAGGTGCAGTTTTAACTAATGACAATCTGTTTAAAATGCGCCCTCTGGTTGAAAATAAACCGGAGCATGCTTGGATTCATATTGGACCGGAAGACAGTACTTTAGCGGTTATGCCCTGTGCTCATATTGCCGGGTCGGGTATTGGTCCCATCGCCTTTTACAATGGAGCAACGATGATGGTGATCCCCGAATTTCATCCTGACAGTGTTCTGGATTGTATCGACAAGGGATTGAACCAGTTTTTTCTTGTGCCTACGGCATTGCAGATGCTGGTCAACTGGCCCCGCGCCAAAGACACGGATTTCTCATCGGTTCGTTCGGTCACCTATGGTGCGGCGCCGATACCTTTGGAATTGCTTCGTCAGTGTATTCAGACCATGCCCCAGGCGCTATTCTGTCAGCAATATGGGATGACCGAGACGACTGGCACGGTTTGTATCTTACCCCCTGAGGACCATGATCCAGCTGGAAATGAGCGGATGCGCGGTATAGGTATTCCGCTCCCCGGGGTTGAATTGCGGATAGTGGATGAAAACCATCAGGAAGTTCCGCCCAACACAATTGGTGAAATCGCAACTCGTTCCGGTCTCAACATGCTGCATTATTTTAACAATGCACAGAAAACCGCTGAAACCGTTGATGCAGATGGCTGGCTATACACCGGCGATGCAGCCATTATGGACGAGGATGGATATTTTTATATCAAGGACCGCGTAAAAGACATGATCATTTCCGGTGGCGAGAATGTATATCCAGCCGAAGTTGAAAATGCGATTTTCGGACATCCGCAGGTCAATGAAGTTGCCGTCATCGGTATCCCTGATGAAAAATGGGGGGAGGCGGTTAAAGCCGTCGTTTCACCGAAACCCGATGCGGGCGAGATTGATGCTGACAGCGTGATAAACTGGGCGCGGGAACGGATTGCCGGATTCAAGGTTCCAAAATCGGTCGATGTGATTGCCGAACTACCCCGGAACGCAAGCGGCAAAATATTGCGCCGCGAATTGCGCGACCCTTATTGGGAAGGAAAAGAGCGCGGCGTGAATTAGGCCCGCGTATAATCGTTGTGATATCGTTAGAGGCGAGGCTTCAGAAAATCGCTGACCGATTTAAGGGGTCTGCGGGGTGCAGTGAAGGTGATTAATCACCCTCCTGCCGGAAACCATTTTCCCTCAAATATCACGCCTTGTACCTCGATCTCCTGCAACTTGGATGCTCCTATTTCAAAAGGGTTGCGATCCAAAATGGTAAAGTCAGCCTTTTTACCGGTCGCGATCGAACCGACCATCGCATCCAATCCGATGATTTGGGCCGCTTCTATGGTAATTGCGCGCAAGGCTTTGTCGAGCGAGAGCCTTTCTTTTGGCGCTTTGACATTGCCGTCGAGTGTAATGCGGTTGCTTGCGACCCAAGCGAGATATAGCGGGTCGATCGGAGCCATGTTAAAATCACTATGGAGACCGAGAGGAACGCCTTTGCGCTCCAAAGATCCCAAACGATTCATTTGTGCCGCACGATCCGGGCCCAGTCCCGTCTTCGCATATGTGTCTCCCAGGATGCGAATATAATTGGGTTGTGCAGAAACATATAAACCCATTTTGCCGATCCGCCGGTTTTGCGCTTCTGTGGAATAGCCAAGATGTTCCATGACAATATCCTGACCATTGCGCGGATTGAGCTGTTCGGTGATACCAAGCACCACATCCAACCCTTTGTCGCCATTGACATGGGTATGCAAATTCCATCCCGCGTCCCAGAATCTTTTGGTTTGCTGCAACAATTCATCCGGTTCTGTAAGCCATTTGCCCTCATGACCATCGCTATAACCAGGGGGATTCATCTGCATATATTGCGCGAAAAAGGCACCATCAGCGAATAGCTTCACTCGATTTGAGAAGAAAAACTTGTCGCTTTCATACTTGGATTTCATGTCTTCCAGCCATTTGTTGGGATCGCCAAGTACTAGGGGCGCGATGGGAATGGCCAATATTCGTGATGGGGTTGTCGGCTGATCATAGAGGCTCTTAAACAATTGCGATTCCATCTCAGGTCCGCCAAATCCTCCAAAGGCTAAATCGGCGCTCGTTGTCACGCCATTTTCCAGCATCATTTGGCGCATATCCTTCAGTCCTTGCCGCACCTTTGCGGGTGAGAAGAGATAGGGGCGAAGCTTTGCAATACCATTGAACAATGCGGTTTCGTGGATAATACCGCTGGCATAGTCAGCGTGATCGGGGTCGATTTGCGGTTTGTTAAACTCCGCTTGGAAGGCAGCGGCGGTCCCGATGTCGAGCAACTCGAGTGCCTTAGAATTTGCGATAATCTCATGGAAACTGCGTTGCCAAATCACCACCGCTCGGTCTGGAGCAATCGTATCAAGCGCTGTCCGATCCATCTCGCCGTGGAAGAGTTTATGATGGCCCCAGGTTATAAAAAGCGCGTCCTGGCTTTTGGATAATTCTTCTCGCAGTCGGCGTTCATAGGCGGCTTTGCCGCGGGCTGCTGGATAGGTTTTTCCTGGCAATTCCCAAGATTCTGGACTGATAAAGGGGATTGGCAACATCATGATAGTTTGCATCGGATGGACATGCGGCTCGATAAATCCGGGCATTAAAATCTGATCGGAAAATCGGGAATCAAAAGTCACATCGCGGCCATCGGTCCAAGCGCTGAGATCTTCTTTTGTTTGACCCAATCCAAGGATGATCCCTTCGGCTGTCGCTACAAACCGCGCCTCGGGATATCCAGGTTCCATCGTGACAATTTTGGCCGCTTCGTAAACCGTTACTTGAGGATAGGGCGGTGCTTTGGGTGTTTCGGATGCAATGCTTAAGCTGCTAAAACCCAATGCCGCCAAAATGGCGATAGCGCCATGAATCCATTTTCTCACAATGTTCTCCCCTTTTTAAAAGACTAGGCTCAGGAGAAGAGGTTGGGCAAGCGTTAAATAAGAATGTCCGGCTAGCTGCTAGATTTGATATGCTCGCGCCAAGCGATAAACAGGCCAGAGCCAATAATTATCGGTGCGCCAAACCAGATTGATAGGCCGGGCCATTGACCAAATATCACAATTCCGATGATTGTTGCCCAAACCAGCGCGCTATAATCCATCGGCATAACCGTGGATACCGGGGCGAACCGCAACGATTGGGTGATCGTAAGTTGACCGATGGCACCAAATATTCCGACACCGAGCAAATAGCCCCAGGTCGTGGCATCATGCCCGCCGCCATAAACATAGGTGCAAATTGCCAATGCCGGTAAGGTGTAGACGGAAAACCAGAATATCGTCACGATGCTCGTCTCGGTGCGCCCTAGCATCCGAATGACAAGCGTAACCGAAGCGGTCACTAAGGCGCCAACAAGCGCAATAGTCGCGCCAAATGCGGGAATTAGGCTTCCGCCGGGCTGGATAACAACAAGCACCCCGATAAAGCCAATCAAAACGGCCGACCAGCGCTGAATGCCGACTTTTTCACGAAGAATAAGCGCAGCGAATAAGGTTGCAAATATAGGAACCGTGAAGCTGATTGTGGTCGCATCGGCAAGCGGCAATAAAGTCATCGCCCAGAAATTGAGACCCATGGCAAAAATTCCGAGGATGGATCGCAAGATATGCAATCTATGTTTGTCCGATTTAATCGCTGGCCAGCCTGCGCTGCTCCTCCAGATTAGAAAACAGATAAGTGGCATCGCCGTTAACTGACGGTAAAATAAGCTTTCCGTCACATGAACTCCTTGCTCGCCTGCCAATTTCACAAAAGCGAACATGATGGCCAAAGACAGCATGGCAGCAAGCCGCGTCACAATCCCGGCAAAGGGGCGATCTTGGCCTAAAACAGGGTGTTGCGGCACCGGTTTATCTAAAACATCAGTTGTCATGCGGCCGGTGCAATGCTCGTAACCCCTTGTATTTGCCGCCCTGATAGGCGCAATGCAGCGGACAATGCAATTGCACATTGCAGCATGGCACTGTTGCTTTTGTAATTTAGTTGCGCTGGCAATGTTGGCAGCCATTGCATGCCCATTGGTGGTGATTTATATAGAGGCTTAAGAAATATGCCGATACTGCGAGTCTAATCTTGGCAGATATTTGGCAAAAATATTAATTCAGGAGCGTTACATGTTGGACAAAACCACAAACCCTCAGGATCCGATTGTGGATGAAGTCGCAGAATTGGTGGCGCGCTCTCGTGCGGCGCAAGAACAGATAGAAAATTATACGCAAGAGCAAGTTGATGAACTGATCACCGCCATGGTCTGGGCGGTTGCGGAAGAAGAAACCGCTAAGAAAATCGCTCAACATACGGTCGATGAAACCCAATTGGGCAACTATGATGGGAAATATTTGAAAATCTTCCGGAAAACACGGGCAACTTTGTTTGATATTATCGACGATAAATCCGTCGGGATCATCGAAGAAGATGTCGATCGGAATATTGTTAAAATCGCCAAGCCCATGGGCGTCATCGGAGCCTTGTCGCCATCGACTAATCCCGAAGCCACTCCCGTCATTAAAGCGATTTCAGCGGTGAAGGGCCGCAACTCGATAATAGTTGCACCGCATCCGCGAGCGAAGCTGACCAATAAGATGATTTGTGATCTCATGCGAGATGCCATTGCTAAAATGGGAGCTCCGGCGGATTTGGTCATCAGCATAGACGTGCCATCGGTGGAAAAAACCAATGAACTGATGCGGCAATGCGACCGGGTTCTAGCCACAGGTGGCGGTGCGATGGTCACGGCAGCTTATTCAAGCGGAACGCCAGCTTTGGGCGTAGGCGTTGGCAATGCCGTTATCACCGTGGATGAAACTGCTGATTTGGACGATGCCGCAGAAAAAATTCGGATGTCCAAAACTCTCGACCTTGCGGCCAGTTGCTCATCCGACAATAGCGTTATCCTTGTCGATGCCATTTATGATGACATGTTGGCCAAGCTTGTCGCCAAAGGCGGCTATGTTATGAGCGACGATGACAAAAAGAAATTCGAAGAAGTGCTCTGGATTGATGGCCATATCAACGCCAAAGTCGTCGCGCAGACCCCGGAATTTATCGCTGGTATGGCGGGCTTTGAAATTCCAAGCGACACGCAGTTTTTGATTATTCCTGAAACCGGCTACGGACCGGATCATCCTTTTTCCGGTGAAAAAATGACGGTAGCCATGGCTTTGTACCGGGCGCGAGATTTGGATCATGCGATTGAATTGACCAATAATATCCAAGCTTATCAAGGGCAGGGACATAGCTGCGGTATCTATTCCCAGTCCGATGCCAATATTATGAAATTGGCCAATATAACCCGGACATCACGTGTTATGGTAAATCAACCACAATCAGCATCTAATAGCGGCAATTTGTGGAATGGTATGCGGCAAACATTCTCGCTTGGGTGCGGAAGCTGGGGCGGCAATGGAACCAATAACAATATTACATGGCGGGATTTGATCAACGAAACCTGGGTGTCAAAACCTCTGACGGTAGCCAAAGAGCTGCCTTCCGATGAAGAGCTGTTTGGCGATGTGATGCGAAAATTGGCTTAAAAAACTTCCGTCGGTATTTCTTGAGCGCAAGCCTTTCTGACATCGAAGGGGCAATGGTCCTGCAATGATACGCTTTTTATTGATCCTGATGGCGAGCTTGGGTTTTGCCTTGCAGCCTGCTGATGCCGAGAAACGCATCGCGATTAGCTTTGATGATATTCCGCGTCACGCGGGCGGCTTTTTCACACCGGATCAGCGGGCCATAAAATTGATAGCAGCTCTTGCTAACGCAGGGGTTAAACAAGCTGGTTTTTTTATCACAACTGGCAATTTGGAAAAAGAAGCAGGCATCGGCGGTGAAGACCGGGTCCGTGCCTATGTCGCTGCTGGCCACGTTATCGCAAATCACACAAAATCTCATCCTTGGTTATCGAAAACCAATGTTCAAGACTATATTGCCGAAATAGATGAAGCCGAGAAATGGCTGAAGAGGCAGTCTGGATATCGCCCCTGGTTTCGCTTTCCGTATCTCGATGAAGGCCGCCGCGATCGCCAAAAGCGCAACGCTATTCGCAACGCATTGTCGGATCGTGGGCTCGCAAATGGTTATGTCACAATAGATAATTATGACTGGCATCTGGACTCGCTTGCATCGCAAGCCAAACAGCAGGGCAAAGCTCTAGATATGAAGGCATTGCGGGATCTTTATGTTGAGACCATGGTGGATACAGCGAATTTTTACGATAAGATTGCGGTGCAAACTTTAGGCCGGTCGCCTGCTCATGTGCTACTTTTGCACGAGACAGATATTGCGGCCCTTTTCATCACGGATATGGTGCGCGGACTGGTTGCCGATGGTTGGACGATCATCACGATGGATGAAGCTTATACAGATCCGATCGCTCAGGTTGAACCTGATACCTGGTTTCTCGGTTCTGGGCGGGTCGCAGCCTTGGCTCATATAAAGGGCTTCAAGCCGCGCGAACTTGTGTATGAGCGTACCGACGAAAAGGTTCTCAACCGGCTTTTTTCCGAACAGGTGTTGAACGAAAAATGGAACTCGAAGAAATGACGGATCAATTCTCGCTGACGGACGATCAATTGGCCATTCAGGATATGGCCCAGAAATTCACCGCTGATGCGATTACGCCACATGCCGGTAAATGGGATGAAGAGCATATCTTTCCGCGCGATGTTATCAAGCAAAGCGCTGAGCTGGGTTTTGGCGGCATTTATGTCTCAGAGGACTCCGGTGGCATTGGCTTGGGGCGGCTCGAAAGCGCGATAGTCATGGAGGCCATGGCCTATGGCTGCCCGTCGACCAGTGCGTTTATCTCGATCCACAATATGGCGGCCTGGATGATCGATACATTTGGCGCACAGGCCGTAAAGGACAAATATCTTCCCGACTTGATCAGCATGGATAAGATTTCCAGCTATTGTCTGACCGAACCCAGCGCAGGTTCGGATGCCGCTTCACTGAAGACCAAGGCTGTCAGGGATGGCGATGACTATATTGTTAGTGGTTCTAAATCCTTTATTTCAGGCGGCGGCGAGAATGAACTTTATGTGACCATGACGCGAACCTCAGATGAGGGTGCGAACGGTGTAACTTGTCTGGTTATTGAAAAGGACATGGAGGGCGTCAGTTTTGGCGCCAATGAGAAGAAGCTGGGATGGCATTCGCAACCCACAGCACAGGTGAATTTCGACAATGTTCGCGTTCCCAAGGAAAATCGTGTTGGCGGTGAAGGGGAGGGCTTTCGCATTGCTATGGCGGGACTGGATGGTGGCCGTCTGAATATTGGCGCCTGTTCTTTAGGCGGGGCGCAGCGCTGCCTCGACGAAGCCATTGGCTATACAAAAGAACGCAAGCAATTTGGGAAAAGCATCAGTGATTTTCAAAACACGCAGTTCATGTTGGCGGACATGGCTACTGATCTGGAATCGGCGCGAGCGCTATTATATATGGCGGCCGTCAAGGTCACTAATGGCGCCCCGGACAAAACAAAATTTGCTGCCATGGCGAAGCGCCTAGCCACGGACAATGGCTCCAAAATCGTCAATGACGCGTTGCAACTATTTGGCGGGTACGGCTATTTGCAAGACTATCCTATCGAACGCTTTTGGCGCGATTTGCGCGTGCATTCGATTCTCGAAGGCACCAATCAAGTGATGCGAATGATCGTTTCACGGGAAATGCTCCGTCAGTAACTTACAATTGCTGACCATAAAGAAAGATAACATGACCGAAGATCTCATCCTCAATAAAATTGGCCGCGTCGGGCATATCAGTCTCAACCGTCCAAAAGTTATCCATTCTCTGAACCTGGCCATGTGCGAGGCCATGCGTGATGCATTAATCGAATGGCGTGACGATGACAGTGTTGAAGCGATCATGATCGACCATAGTGAAGGCCGCGGCTTTTGTGCTGGCGGTGATATTGCGATGTTGCAGGAATCAGGCAAAAAAGATGGCAAAGAGGGGCGAGAATTTTTCTATAAGGAATATCAACTCAATCACCTCCTTTTCGAATATCCAAAGCCAGTGGTCGCATTCATGGACGGCATCACAATGGGCGGCGGCGTAGGAATTTCTCAACCTGCCAAATATCGCGTGGCAACCGAGAATACCCGTTTTGCCATGCCGGAAACCGGCATTGGACTATTTCCGGATGTTGGCGGCGGCTGGTTCCTATCGCGGCTCGAAGGGCGCCTGGGCCAGTTTCTCGCGCTGACGGGCGCGCGGCTGGATGGAGCCGAGTGCAAGGAAGTGGGTTTGGCAACCCACTATCTGCCATCGGAGAATTTGGAAGAAGCCAAGCAACGCATTAGTGAAAATCCGGATCGGATTGACGGTATATTGGGTCAGCTATCGGATACTGTACCGACTGCTCGGATCACCGATAATCTGGACAAGATAGACAAATTTTTCGCATCAGACATATATGAAGATATTTTGGCTGCCTTGGACGCGGATGATAGCGCTTGGGCGGCAAAAGAACGCGATACGCTTGGTACGAAGAGTCCGCAGACCTGTAAAGTGGCGCTTCGCCAGCTGAAAGAAGGCGCGGTGATGACAACATTTGCCGATGAAATGCGAAACGAATATCGCATCGGTTCGCGAGTATTGGTCCGCAACGACTTTATTGAAGGTGTTCGCGCGTTGATTGTCGATAAGGATAATGATCCCAAATGGAATCCTGCGACTCCCGAAGAAACCAGTGACGAATTGATCGACAGTATTTTTGCGCCGTTACCGGCAGATGAGGAATGGAAACCGTTATGAGCTATGAAACAATTCTGACCGAAAAAAAGGGTCAAGTTACGCTGATCACCTTGAACCGGCCGAAAGCGCTCAACGCATTGAACAGTCAGGTTCTGGATGAACTAATTAATGCCTTTGCGGCTTTTGAAGCGGATGAAACCCAACTTTGCGCCGTGCTTACGGGTTCCGGCGACAAGGCCTTTGCGGCCGGAGCCGATATCAAGGAAATGTATGATAAGTCGGCTGCAGATTTCTATCTCGAGGATTTCTTTTCCAAATGGACCAGTCAAATCGTCAAGACCACGCGCAAGCCTTGGATTGCGGCGGTAAACGGCTTTGCCTTGGGCGGCGGATGTGAACTCGCCATGATGTCGGATTTCATCATCGCCAGCGAAAATGCCAAATTCGGTCAACCAGAGATCAAGCTCGGCGTAGCGCCGGGTATGGGTGGTTCCCAGCGTCTGACCCGAGCGGTGGGCAAATCCAAATCGATGGATATGTGTCTCACCGGCCGGATGATGGATGCCGAGGAAGCGGAGCGGTCAGGTCTGGTGGCGCGGGTTGTGCCGCATGACCAGCTTGTCGACGAAGCCCTAAAGGCCGCGGGCACCATCGCCGCGATGCCGCCTATGGCCATTCAGGTGAACAAGGAAATGGTCAATGCCGCCTTTGAAACAATGCTGGACCAAGGCTTGCTGCATGAACGCCGCTTGTTCCAGATTTTAACCGCTACCGAAGACAAAGCCGAAGGTATGGCCGCGTTTATCGAGAAGCGGGAAGGCAATTGGAAGGGGCGTTGAAAATGAAGATCGGATTTATTGGTCTCGGCAATATGGGCGGCGGCATGGCTGCTAACTTGGCAAAAGCCGGACACGAGGTGCACGCCTTTGACCTTTCTGGCGAAGCTTTGGCCAAAGCTGGTGAAGCAGGATGCCATCCGGTGAGTGATGCCGCCGATGCCATTCGTCATATGGAGGCTGTGGTTACCATGCTGCCAGCCGGGAAACATGTTCGCTCTGTCTATGCCAATGATGTGATCATCAATGCCGGACCGGGTACATTGGTGCTCGATTGCTCAACCATCGATGTCGACAGCGCGCGCGATGTCGCAGAGATGGCTAAAGCCAAAAATATCGTGCCGGTCGACGCTCCAGTATCTGGCGGTATCGCCGCGGCCAATGGCGGTACGCTGACGTTTATGGTTGGCGGCAGCGAGGATGCCTTTAAGCGGGCTGAGCCGATATTGTCTGATATGGGCAAGGCTGTCATTCATGCCGGTGACAATGGCGCAGGGCAGGCGGCTAAGATCTGCAACAATATGCTGCTCGGTGCCTCCATGATTGCGACTTGCGAGACATTCAAAATGGCCGAGAAGCTGGGGCTCGACCTTCAGAATTTCTACGATATTTCATCGAAAGCATCGGGCCAGAACTGGTCGATGACAAGCTATTGTCCTGTGCCGGGTATCGGACCCCAAAGTCCAGCGGACAATGGTTATGAAGGCGGCTTTGCTGCAGCCTTGATGCTGAAAGATCTCCGCCTTGCTATGGAAGCGGCCGAAAGCGCTGGTGCACAAGTCCCGATGGGCGAGAAAGCACGCACGCTTTATGAGCAATATGCCGAAGCAAACGGACAAGGCACTATGGATTTCTCCGGCATTATCAACATGCTGGATGATTGATCAGCCTTGGACTTTCTACCAGATTTAAGTGGATGGGCGATAGCCGGAGGCGTTGCCGTGGTGATTGCAGTTATTGCTGCAATTGCAGAGCGGCGGCGCAATAATCGCAAGAATATCGAGAAAGTCGGCTTCATGCCTTGGCCCTTTGTCATGCTGATGTCGCTGCTCTTTGCTGCGATCAGCGTCGGCCTAGCGTTTAAAGGTCATTAATCGGTATTGGGTGAACCCGGACAAGCGATTTTGCGATCATAATCGGCACGGGCAAATTGTTCAAAGCGGCCATTCTCGCGAAGAACATAATCGGTCACCCTTAGCTGCTCTGGTCCAGTGCGTTGATAATGGGTGCGCCCGGTCTCGACCGCTGCATTGTGCCAAGTGGCGGTGAAGGAATCTTTTGAAACCAGTGCGGATAGATCATGATCCACGCCATTGCTGCCCGTCCATTGACCACGCCACCGGTTCTCTCCGTCCGGGACATAGTCCGCATGACCTGCAAATTGCATGGTCGAACGGCCTTCTCCTTTGACTTGATAGTCCAGCGTCAACCCGCGATTTCCAGCCAAGGGGCAAACAGTAAGCGACATATGCGCTGGCTGACCAAATAACGAACCTTTACCGGACCAATTGCCAAGCAACCAATCGGGAGTGGCCTTGTTGTCTACTGGCGCCGGTATTTCGCTTGCCAGCACCAAGGGCAGCAATATCAAGGAAAAAATCATTCGCTGTCATTCTCGAACAGCATCATCACATTATCATCAGGATCATAGAAGGTCAGCAATTTTACCAAGCCAGGAATATGTTGAATCTCTCCATCCTGCTTAACTTTGGCCGCGTCTAGGCTAGCCTTGGCCTCTACGATATCTCTCACACCCCAGACAGGAGTTGCTCCGCCGCCTTTTTCTACTTTTTCAAGCTGGCTGAGACCCAAATTGACGTTGGTCAACCCCGTGGACATTTCGCCCCACGCAATGTCCTCATCTTTGTAGAGAAGTTTAAAATTCAAGATTTCCGCGTACCATTTGATCGATGCATCGATATCGCTAACGCCCATGGAAACGGTGAGGTCTCCGTCATAGCTAATCGTCATATTGAACTCTCCTGTTTTTCGAGTCGCAGTTGATTTATAGTCAGAAAAGTATAGTAGATAAAATATTATGTCAATTTTGTCCCTATCGACAGTCCTCGCGCTCAGCCGCTATCGCTGGACCATTGCGATATTGGCTGCGCTTTCCGGCAGAGGTGCACGATTTGTGGAGATATTAAATCGGGTTGGTCTGTCGCGAGACAGTCTGTCTCGGGCACTGGAACAACTAATTGATGCGGGTTGGATAATCCGCAATCCTGGTCATGGCCATCCGCTGCGTCCCGAATATCTCTTGACGGAAAGCGGTGAGGCGATGGCAGGGGTGGCGTGCGCGATCATGAGGACGCAGAGCCGTCTTGAAATTCCGGTAAAGGGCATGACCCGGTGGACCCTGCCATTGGTTCACGTTCTAGCAGCCGGTCAGAATCGGTTCAGTGGGATAGAGCGCGCATTGCCAGAAGCGTCGCCACGTGCGGTTTCATTGAGCCTAAAGACGACAACAGCACAGCGGCTGGTAAAAAGAACGGTACTGGACGGATTTCCACCGACAACAGAATATCTTCTCGCAGAAAACGGCCAATATTTCGCCGAAGCTTTGGAAATCGCTTAGAGGCAAGCTTCCAATAGAGGTTGCTCAAATCCATATTGCCGCGCTTTTTCAAGTGTATAGGGGCGCAGGCCAGAGGATTGATATTCACCAATGATTTTACCGTCAGCATCTTCGTCCAGATATTGATATTTGAACAATTCCTGCGTCACAATCACGTCGCCTTCCATCCCGATAACCTCGGTAATATTGGTCGTCCGACGTGAACCATCCCGCAGACGTTTCACCTGAACGATCAGGTCAACAGATTCGGCAATCTGGCGTGAAATAGCTTCTTTCGGGATCTTGATGTCGCCCATCAAGATCATATTTTCCATCCGGCCAAGACACTCGCGCGGACTGTTGGCGTGAAGCGTACACATGGAGCCATCATGGCCCGTGTTCATCGCGGCGAGAAGATCAAAACATTCGGCGCCACGAATCTCACCCAAGATAATCCGGTCAGGACGCATACGCAGGGCGTTTTTCACCAAGTCGCCAATGGTGATGGCACCTTCGCCTTCAAGATTAGGAGGACGGGTTTCAAGCGGCAACCAGTGTGGTTGTTGCAAACGAAGCTCGGCGGCATCCTCAATGGTCAGCACGCGTTCACCCGGGTCGATCATTTTCGACATAGCGTTGAGCATGGTCGTTTTACCAGAACCTGTACCGCCAGAGATAACAACGTTGAATCGGCACGCGCCTGCAATTTTCAGTGCGGTACACATCTCATTGGACATGGAACCAAAGCCTTGCATCATATCAAGCGTGATCGGTTTTTCTGAGAATTTACGAATGGATATTGCGGTACCTTTGAGGCTAAGCGGCGGAACGATCACGTTCACACGAGAGCCATCCGCTAAGCGGGCATCGGCAAGCGGTGTCGTTTGGTCGACGCGGCGACCAACCTGGTTCACAATCCGTTGCGCGATTTGAAAAAGATGTTCTTCATCGCGGAACTGGATCGGTGCAATTTCCAGCTTACCCTTAATCTCGATATAGGTCTGTTCCGGACCATTGACCATGATATCCGAAATATCAGGGTTTTGAAGAAGCTCTTCTAGCGGCCCGAAACCCAGAAGTTCATCAACCAGAACTTTTTCGAGCGCAAATTGCTCGCGGCGGTTCAAAGTCAGTTTCAGCTCGGTCAACACTTCCATGATGATCGGCCGGAATTCTTCGGTAAGTTCTTCTTTGTTCAATGTTGCAGCGGCCTCGGGATCAACCCGTTCCAGCAAACGCGGCAAAACTTGTTCTTTAATTTTATGAACGGAGGCACCGAAGCCTTCATCCTTGTCGCCTTCAGCTGAAACTTGATTGGATCGCTCAGCAAGCCGCGACATTGCATCGCCTTTGTCGGGCTCAGCCGCTGCGGCTATTTCTTCTCCAGGCAAGGGAACAGCGTCAATGGGCGGGAATTGTCCACCACCGTCTTTTTGTTCGTTTTCTTCCTGATCGGCATTGGGTTTTGCACTGCCGCCGCCAGACATCGGTTTCGCAACACCAAATGACGGTCTGCCGCCACCCAATCCATTTTTCTTGCCAAATGCGCTCATGTCTCTCCGCCGGAAATAGTTTGTTCCCAAATCATCAGACATCTCTTTCGGGGAAAATGGTTAATGTTTGGATAATGGTAGTGGGACAGTTTTGATTTTGGACATCGATTTACACCTGAAAATGGTGCTTGTGTGTTTTCAAAAATGTCTGCAGTCGGTGGAACAGAGCTCCAGTCGAGAGGAACGCAATTGTCAGCGAATAACAATATTGGAAAAGCGATATCGGGTAGCGGTATTTTACTCGCTCTGATTGCATTTTCCGGATTTCCAATTGGTGATGCTTTTATCAAGTCGATGGCAGGCGACTGGCCGGCTCCGGCAGTCGCGGCCTTGCGTTTTTCCATTGGCGCTTTTGCGCTAGCGATTATCCTATTCTGGCGAGAGGGCGCAAAGGGTTTTCAGATTAACCGACCATGGCTGCACGCGGCCCGCGGACTGACTTTAGCCATTGGTACTATTACTTTTTTCTCGGCCATTTACATTATGCCATTAGCAGATGCAGTGGCGATATCCTTTGTGAACCCAATTTTGACAGCTTTGTTTTCCGGTTGGTTCCTTAAAGAGAAAATGAGGCCTGTGACTTGGGTGGCGACCATTGTTGCATTTGGAGGTGTACTGGTGATGTTGCGCCCCAATGTTGCAGCCTTTGGATGGGTTGCCATTTTGCCGCTTTTCGCAGCCGTCGCTATGGCTTCCATGCTTATCCTCAATCGGATGGTTTCGAGTCAAAGATCAATATTTGCAGCGCAATTTTACATTGCTTTTTGGGCCGCTATTTTTCTGTCTATTGCCGCTGGAATTGGGCATTTTTTGTTGCCAGTCATGTATATACCGGGTGCGCCGGACTGGGATGTGATTATCCGCTGCGCCATTGTTGCGATAACCGCCACTGGCTGCCATTTTCTTCTCTATATGGCCACCATGCGAACAACCGCCGCTGCTATCGCCCCGATCGTTTACATCCAATTGATCATCGCAACCCTGATTAGCATATTCATATTCGGGGATGTGATCGATCCCGTCGCTTTAGTGGGCGGCGCGTTGATTCTGCTCAGTGGTCTATTCTTGTGGTTGAGCGAGCGCAGATCCGCCGCCGCTGAAGCACAGCAACCCACGTTGCCCAGCTAACAGCCGCTATAATTCTTAAAGATAAGCAATGGTGGATCGCAGCAAATGGATCCAATAATGGAGTTAGGAAACCGCCTCAGCGAGAACGGTCAGCCCTTTTTCGTTCACTTCGGCAAAGCCCCCTTGAACTGCGATCGTCTCTGCTTCTGCACCTTCCGTGGCATAGATGATCAATTCCGCATCGCGAACCGTTGACATGAACGGTGCATGGCCCTGCAAGACGCCAAAGTCGCCTTCGGTTCCGGGAACAACCACCATGTAAACATCATCCGAGCGGACCAGTTTTTCTGGGGTTACGAGTTCGAAATGTAGGTTCGCCATTTTCTTCAGTCCTGTATCGCTGCATCAAACATGGATGCGGCTTTCTCAAATTTGTCCCGGCACCCCGTATTGCAAAAGCCGACGACCGCTCCCTTATATTCCGTCAAAGAGTCTGCCGAAACTGGGTCTCCCGACCAAGGACAGATCTCATTGACGCAATCTTCGAGGCGCAAGTCTGCCATTTAGGCTGCCTCTGCTGCCAGTTTCTTGCCTTTTTCAAGCGCTTCTTCAATGCCGCCAACCATATAGAAGGCATTTTCTGGAAGGTGATCATATTCACCATCCACAACCGCTTTGAACGAATTGATCGTATCTTCAAGATCAACAAACTTACCCGAAATGCCGGTAAAGACTTCCGCAACGTGGAAAGGCTGAGACAGGAACTTCTGGATCTTACGCGCACGGGCGACGACCAGCTTATCTTCTTCGGACAGCTCGTCCATACCAAGAATGGCGATAATATCTTGCAGCGATTTATATTTCTGCAAGATTTCCTGAACAGCGCGAGCGGTGTCATAATGTTCCTGACCCACAACGCGGGGTTCGAGAACCCGAGAAGTTGAATCAAGCGGGTCAACCGCGGGATAGATACCCAATTCGGAAATCGCCCGGTTCAAAACCGTGGTGGCGTCCAAGTGGGCAAAGCTGGTTGCCGGTGCAGGGTCGGTCAAGTCATCGGCAGGAACATAAATCGCCTGAACCGAAGTAATCGAACCCTTGTTGGTGGACGTAATCCGCTCTTGCAACTGACCCATGTCGGTGGACAGGGTTGGCTGATAGCCCACAGCCGAAGGAATGCGGCCAAGAAGCGCGGACACTTCCGAACCAGCCTGCGTGAAGCGGAAGATGTTATCAACGAAGAACAAAACGTCCTGGCCTTCAACGTCACGGAAATATTCCGCGATGGTCAGACCGGACAAAGCCACACGAGCACGCGCTCCTGGAGGCTCGTTCATCTGACCGTATACGAGGGCCACTTTGGAACCTTCGGAGGTTGCGTTACCGTCTTCGCCCTTGGCGATAACATTCGCGTCGAGAAATTCGTGGTAAAGGTCATTGCCTTCGCGGGTCCGTTCCCCGACACCAGCGAAAACGGACGTACCGCCATGGCCTTTAGCAATATTGTTGATCAGTTCCTGAATAAGCACGGTCTTGCCCACGCCGGCGCCGCCGAACAGGCCAATTTTACCGCCTTTGGCATATGGTGCGAGCAGATCGACAACTTTAATGCCGGTAACAAGAATTTCACTATCCGTGGACTGATCCACAAAAGCAGGCGCTTCTGCGTGGATAGGGGCGGTGGTCTTGTGGCCAATTGGGCCAAGCTCATCAATAGGATCGCCAACCACGTTCATAATCCGGCCCAGTGTTTCAGGACCAACAGGCATGTTGATCTGCGCGCCCGTATCGGTCACTTCCTGACCGCGGGTCAAACCTTCGGTCGCATCCATAGCGATTGTACGCACGGTGTTTTCGCCGAGATGCTGTGCAACTTCGAGCACCAACCGGTTGCCGTTATTGTCGGTTTCCAATGCCGAGAGAATGGCCGGGATATCCGTATCAAAAGTTACGTCGACGACAGCGCCGATAACCTGTGAAATGCGGCCTACATTGTTGGTTTTTGCCATTTTTCTTTCCTTGCGTACTTGCTTTAAAGCGCTTCAGCGCCAGCGATAATTTCAATCAATTCGGTTGTAATAGCAGCTTGACGGCTACGATTATATTCGATGGTCAAGCTATCAATCAGATCACCGGCATTGCGCGTGGCATTGTCCATGGCGGTCATCGACGCGCCTTGTTCGGATGCCATATTTTCAAGCAATGCGCCGAATATCTGGGTGGTCAGGTTGCGCGGGAGCAATTCGGTAAGAATGGCTTCCTCTTCGGGTTCATATTCCGTTGATGCACCGGATGCTTCTTCACCAGAACTGTCCAATGCGACCGGAATAATCTGCTGCGCTGTTGGTTCTTGAACCAGAGCCGATCTGAACTTTGAAAAGAACAAATGAGCGACATCAAACTTGCCCTCTTCAACCATGGTGGTCAAATCTTCGGCAATGGCTTTGGCTTCTTCAAAACCCGGTGTCTTTGCGTCTGAAGTATCAAAATGTTTGACGATTTTATCTTCATAAAGACGTTTGATCACCGGTATGCCTTTGCGGCCAACCATGTAGAACAATACGGTCTTGCCATTTTCCAAAAGCTCTTCGGCTTTCACGCGGGCTTCTTTGACGATATTGGCATTAAAGGCCCCGCACAGGCCGCGATCGGAGGTTGCGACAACCAGAAGATGCACTTGATCCTTACCCGTTCCGGCAAGAAGCTTCGGTGAATTTTCATCCACCGTCACTTTTCCAGCAAGACTAGCCATGACTTTCGCCATTTCTGTTGCGTAAGGTCGCGCCGCTTCAGCTGCCATCTGCGCCCGGCGCAATTTGGCAGCGGCCACCATTTTCTTGGCCTTGGTGATCTTCTGGGTCGATTTGACCGACCCGATCCGATCCTTAAGTTCCTTGAGCGAAGCCATTAGGCAAAGCTCTTGCCAAAGGCGGTCAAAGCGTCTTCCAATTTGGCTTTGGTATCATCTGCCAGATCGCCACTGTCGCGAATGGTCTTGAGAATATCAGCATGGTCGGAACGCATATGCGCCAACATTGCTTCTTCATAGCGCACAACATCATTAACAGCGACCTTGTCGAGATGGCCATTAGTACCAGCATAGATAGAAGCGGTTTGCTCTTCAAAAGCCAGCGGAGAGAATTGCGCTTGTTTGAGTAGCTGGGTCAACCGTTCGCCGCGCGCCAACAATTGCTGGGTGGACGCATCAAGATCAGAACCGAACTGCGCAAAGGCCGCCATTTCGCGATATTGCGCGAGATCGAGTTTAATCGAGCCGGAAACCTTTTTCATTGCCTTCGTTTGTGCAGCGGAACCCACACGCGAAACCGACAGGCCCACGTTAATCGCAGGACGGATGCCTTGGTTGAACAAGTCGGTCTCGAGGAAAATCTGACCGTCGGTGATAGAAATCACATTGGTAGGGATATAAGCAGAAACGTCACCAGCCTGCGTTTCAATGATTGGCAATGCCGTCAAAGAACCAGAACCATTATCTTCGTTCATTTTCGCAGCCCGTTCAAGCAAACGGCTATGTAGATAGAAAACGTCACCAGGATAAGCTTCACGGCCCGGAGGACGACGAAGCAACAGGGACATTTGGCGATAAGCCACAGCCTGCTTGGAAAGGTCGTCATAAACGATACAAGCGTGCATGCCGTTGTCGCGGAAATATTCGCCCATTGTCACACCGGTATAAGGAGCAAGATATTGCAGCGGGGCAGGCTCGGAAGCAGAAGCCGCAACAACGATAGAATATTCCATCGCGCCATTTTCTTCCAGCTGACGAACAATTTGCGCAACGGTTGAGCGCTTTTGGCCCACCGCAACATAAATACAATAAAGCTTTTTGCCTTCGTCATCTCCGGTGTTGACGGTTTTCTGGTTGATGAATGTGTCAATCGCCACAGCCGTCTTCCCGGTTTGGCGGTCACCGATGATCAATTCGCGTTGACCACGTCCCACTGGAACCAGGGCGTCGAGCGCTTTGAGGCCGGTTTGGACAGGCTCATGAACTGATTTACGCGGGATAATGCCTGGCGCCTTAACTTCAACGCGGCTCCGATCCTTTGTTTTGATCGGACCTTTTCCGTCAATGGGATTGCCCAATCCGTCTACGACGCGGCCGAGAAGTTCTTTGCCAATCGGCACGTCAACAATTGTACCGGTCCGCTTAACAACATCGCCTTCTTTAATGTCGGCGTCAGAACCGAAAATAACCACACCGACATTGTCAGCTTCAAGGTTCAAGGCCATGCCCTGTGTACCGTTGGAGAATTCTACCATCTCACCGGCTTGCACTTGATCAAGGCCGTGAATACGGGCGATGCCATCACCGACTGCCAGCACGGTGCCTACTTCGGAGACCTGAGCCTCATTGCCAAAATTGGCGATTTGATCTTTGATGACCTTTGAAATTTCTGCTGCGCGAATATCCATGTTTCTTCCTTTAGCCTTTCATGGCCTGAGATAGCGTGTTCAAACGGGTTTTAATTGAGTTGTCGATCATTTGGCTGCCGATTTTTACAACCAAACCGCCCAAAATAGAGGGATCAACGAGGGTAGAGACCGAAACGTCGCTTCCTACCCTTTTCTTAAGCTGCGCTTTGAGCGCATCAATTTGCGTGTCATCGAGGGGATGAGCCGAGGTGATCTCAGCAGTAATTTCGCCTCGGTGGCCGGATGCCAATGTTGAAAAGGCTCTGATGACTGCAGGAATTTGATCCAAACGGCGATTGGTCGCGAGAACTCCTAGAACGTTGGTTGTTAGATCATCCAACTTCATTTTATTCGCGATTCCTGCAATCGCTTTGCCAGCGTCTGCGCGAGAAAGGACTGGGCTGCTGATCAATGCATTTAGATCGTCCGATTCGCTCATCGATTTTTGAAGCGAGGCGAGGCTGGCTTCGACTTTTTCAATGGCTTTGTTTTCGGTGGCTAAAGCAAACAGAGCAGTGGCGTAACGCCCTGCTAAACTCGCTCTAATGCCGCTGGAATTCTCCACGCGCTCGTTACTCCGTGCCTGTATTATTGACCTGATAATCTGGCCAAAAAACTGGTAAGTGATATGTGCCCATTGGCAGGCGAATTACAACGCGCCTTGCCTTTAGTTGGGCGGCGTCTAGCAACCATTTTGCTGCGATGCAAGATGGCTCTCAATGGCTTTTTGAAGAATAGGAAAAAAGGCAGTTTTTCAAGCGATTGGATTATCTCACAGGTAAGATTTTGCTTTGATCGCAAGATACGGGATGCGGGCATCACAAAAGGCTGGCAAAAGATTGGCATGAATAACGATGATTCCTTGATAGACGAGCATAGAGCTTGGCAGGCAGTTTCCGCCCGCGACCGGTCTTATGACGGCAAGTTTGTCACCGGCGTGCTGACAACGGGCATTTATTGCCGCCCATCTTGCGCTGCGCGGCATCCCAAGCGCGAGAATGTTCGTTTTTTTGCAAAGCCTGAACAAGCCGAGGCCACGGGGTTGCGGGCTTGTTTACGCTGCATGCCCAAAGATGTGATGCGGGATGAAGCCGCGGTCAAAGCAGCGATCAATGCCATAAGAACAGCGGAATCGGCGCTAACGCTTAACGAACTTGGGGCCATAACCGGCTATTCGCCAACGCATTTGCAGCGCATATTCAAGCGCGAAACAGGATTATCACCAGCTGCTTATTTGCGGGCGTTGCGATCCGAAAGGGCGAAACAAGCTTTGGAAGATGGTATTTCTGTAACCGAGGCGATCTACAAAGCGGGCTACGGATCCGCATCCCGATTTTACGCAGATAATGGAAAGAGACTTGGTATGAAACCTAGTGCTTGGATTAATGGTGGAGCAGGCGTTTCCATTCAATGGGCTATTATATCCACCTCTTTAGGTGAGATGTTGGTGGCAGCGACCGATAAAGGGGTTTGCTGTTTGTCTTTTAACGAAGGCGAACAAGCCTTGCGGGAGCGTTTCCCATTGGCCGATTTGCAACCGGGTGATGAGAAGTTTCACATACTTGTAAAGCAAGTCACCGAATATGTCGAAAAACCCAAAGGTTTCAATAAGATACCGCTCGACGTCCAAGGAACAGCATTTCAAGAAGCTGTTTGGCAGGAATTGCAGAAAATCCCGCTTGGCGAAACCCGCAGCTATGCAGCTATTGCCAAAGCTATTGGTAAGCCCAAAGCGGTGCGGGCTGTGGGTAGTGCTAATGGCGCCAATAATGTGGCTGTGTTGATACCTTGTCATCGGGTTGTCCGGAGCGACGGGTCGATCGGCGGCTATGCTTATGGTCTCGAAATCAAAGAGGGTTTGCTCAAAAAGGAAACAGCAAAATGAGTGACAAGATTCAAACATTGGCCAATTTGCATAAACCGGGAGATCCCTTGCTATTGTTTAACATATGGGATGCGGGAAGCGCCCAGATTGTGGCGCGTGCCGGGGCCAAGGCCATTGCCACAGGCAGTCTTTCAGTGGCTGGAGCACAAGGGTTTGAAGATGGCGAAAAACTACCGCTTTCCTTTGCACAAACCAACGCAAGCCATATTGCTTCGGCAGTGGATATTCCGGTTACGGTTGATCTGGAAACCGGATATGGCGCAGAGCCTACGGCCGTTGGTGAGAGCGCTCTATTGATGAAAGCTGTTGGCGTCGCGGGACTAAACGTGGAAGATCAGAACTTATCTGCCGGTGGCTTACGAAGTCCCGCTGATCAGGAAAAGCGACTAAAAGCTGCAGCAGATACGGGATTGTTTATCAACGCCCGAACCGATTTGTTCATTCAAACAGCGATTGCGGATCATGATGAAAAACTGGTCACGGATGCGTTTGAACGTTGTCAATTTTATGCCGACGCGGGCGCGCGGAGCTTCTTTGTACCCTTTCTTTCGGACGAAAAATTAATCGGGCTACTTTGTGATAAATCGCCGTTGCCGGTCAATATTATGAAAATGCCAGACATGTTGTCTGTTGCGCAGCTGGCAGCGTTGGGTGTTGCACGGATTAGCTATGGACCAGGACCATGGCGCGCGGCGATGGAGGCGTTTGAAGCGGAGGCGCAGCAAATATATCGAAACTAGTTTTGAATGTCTGGATCCGGTTTACGATCCGCAGCCGGCTTGATGATGATCAGCAAAATCAACGGAATCAAACCTATGCATGCCGCGATGGCAAAGGGCGCGCCGACAAAACGGAACGGAGCAGCGTCACTAGTAAAATAGGACAATGATCCGTTATATAAAAGCGGTGCGATCATTGCAGCCAAAGCCGCCAGACTGCCATTAAAACCCTGCAATTCACCCTGCATATTTGCTGGTGTCCGACGAGACATCATAGCGTTGATGCTTGGCATTGCCATGCCCTGGACGCCCACAAACAGACAAAGCGCTATCGCCATCCAGCTGATATCAACAACCATATAGAAAACGAAAATAACAACGGCGACAAATATCCCGAATATCGCTGTTTTGCGCTCGCCAATAGCGCTGACAAAGCGGCCAATGAGCAAGGCTTGTACGAGCGCCATGGAAAGTCCGACACAGGTGAGCGAGAGTCCCACCATGCGACTGTCCCAACCATATTGCGCTGGCGCGAAAAAAGACCAGCTGCTTGGATAGATGGAACTGCTGAGCATCCACAAAAAATAGATCATCGCGACGCCCAAGAGATTTGGTAATTTCCCCAAATTCAACAAAGCGCCCAAGGGGTTGGCTCGTTTTATTTCAAAGGGGCGTTTGGCATCGGCCGCCATTGTTTCTGGGAATGCAAACCAGCCATAGATAAAGTTGAGAAAAGCCAATCCGCCAGCGACGAAAAAGGGAACCCGGGTACCAAAGTCGCCCAAAAACCCGCCAAGAGCGGGGCCTACAATGAAACCGATGCCAAAGGCAGCTCCCACCAGACCAAAGCTCTTGGCGCGATCCTCACTGCTTGAAATATCAGCCATGGCTGCATTGGCGGGTCCAAATATAGCGCCGAGGCCGCCGGCAATGGAACGACCAATGAACAGCCATATGATTGAGGGGGCGAAACCCATCAAAGCGAAATCAATGCCAAAGGCGAGAAGCGAAACCAGAAACACCGGACGACGGCCAAATCTGTCGCCGAGATTGCCAACCAACGGTCCCATTAAAAATTGGAAAAGAGCATAGGAAGCGCTAATTAAACCACCAATTAAAGTGGCTTCAGACAAGCTTACATCCTCTAATTCTTGGATGAGCTCGGGCAGGACCGGCATGATAATTCCAAAGCCAACCGAATAGATGAAAACGGTGAATAGAATGAAACGCGTGGCTGAACGCTGTTGCCGCTTTTCGATCATTGCGGCATTTTTTCACATTCATAAACGAGGCGTTCGTTTGTCTGCATCGGTAATTCGGAGCGGATGGCTTTGACCATTTCGTCTATATCAGACAGTGCTTTTTGATCGGACGTGCATGCCCGATTGCCATATTGGCTTCTGATCGCGCGGGCTTTTGTCATTGCAGACAATCCCAACAAATATCGTTCGGTGGTAAATTCAGATCGAGTCGGATCAAAGCTGCTAATCGTTACCGTTTGTTCTTCATTGGGCACGAAGACCCGCGACCACCTTACTCCATCTCGTCCATATTGGGTGCGACCATTCACACAACCGCTTTCGGACCAATCAATATCCAAATTGTCGACTTGAGAAACCGTGATACGGCTCCGTTCCGGATTGATACGGCATTGATATTTGCCATTGGTTGCGATCGTCATTGTTTTTCCGTCGGCATCTGTGTCCAATTTCTGTTCTTTCAGGGCAGCAGCAACACGGTCTTCAATTTCAGTAAATGCGGGCCGCGAGAGAAACACAAGTATCGCGCCAACGAGAAGCAAGGCAGCTCCTCCTGCTGTTCCGATCGCGGCCGTTCGCTTGCCTTGAATCATCAGATAGCCGGCACCGCCGACCGCGACGAGTGAGAGGACCAGCATTAACGCCGCTATCGCCATTTGGTTTTCGCGTTCAGTGATAATATCTTGCGAAATGGTTGTCCGCAGCTTTGTCTCGGCTTGTTGACGAGCAGCCGCCGCCGCCTTGTTTGCTGCCTCAATTTTGGCGCGAGCGGCCGCTTCCCGTTGACGTTCTTGCTGGCTAATATCAGCAGCGCTTCGGCAGGGTGCAGCGGTCAGCCCGGGTTTTACGCCAGCTTTGCGGAGAAAAGACAATATTTCACGGCTGGATACCGCAAAACCAAATTCCGCGTCATTGCCGTCAGAAAGTGATCCAAAACTATTGGCACCCAATATTCGGCCACAATGATCGATCAGCGGTCCGCCACTATTGCCGCTCGCGATTGGGGCCGTGTGCAAAATAGTATCAAACTCTTTGGTCGTGCGACCGCCAGAAACCGATCCACGGGTTTTGACAGGCGACATAGGGTTGATCAAATCATCAAGATTCAAGCCCTGTGCCCGGTCGACGGAACCGGGATATCCAATGGCAACGACATCAGCGCCATCACCGACAGGGCCACTGAAAACCGTCATTGCGGGAAGACGACCACCATCTTGCAATTGAATAAGAGCAAGATCGTTTCCGGGCGAATAGGCGATAACTTTACCGCCGTAGCTTTTTCCGCCTTGTGAAGGCACGATACCGATCACCACAGACTTTTCTTTCCGTGCGATTTCAACGACGTGGGCATTGGTCACAATTTTGTCGGGAGCGATAGCAAAACCGCTGCCATGGCCGACAAAAGCAACTTTGTTGCCATCGGTAGCCGCCAGAACAACCCGCACCACAGATCGGCTGGCAGCAGCGATATCGGCAGGATCTGCATGGGCTGGACTTGTCCCGAGCGCAGATAAGGCAATAATCAACAAAGCAAATAAACGATTCATCACCGGGCCTTCACTGTTTCAAGCCCAGCAAATGTCGCTGCGCTGTCATCATCAATAGCGCTACCATCCCGTGTGGTTGCGCAGCAAGCGCCCAATTCGCTTTTTCTCGATTTTCTGGTGGTCAGACAAAGCTATAAGGGTCAACATCAACTCCCACGCGGACGGCACGGGGCCATTCTAATTGATGGAGCCAATCGCGCAAAATATCCTGCAAATCGACAGCGCGATGTGCATGAACTAACAAGCGGTGCCGATGGCGACCGCGCAACATGGCTAAAGGCGCGGGAGCTGGGCCATAAACGGCAAACCCATCAAATTGCGGAGCGGTTTGACCGATAAGTCGGGCCGTCTCCATGGCTTCGGCATTGTCTTCCGATGAAATAATAATGGCCGCCAGCCTTGAAAATGGGGGCGCAGCAGCGATGCGGCGTGATTCGGTTTCGGCCGCGTAAAAGCCATCGCGGTCACCATTTATCAAGGCTTGAATCACCGCAGCGTCTGGCATGCGGGTTTGAACAAAAACATGGCCGGGCTTTTCGGCTCGACCAGCGCGACCAGCGACCTGTGCAATTTGTTGAAAACTGCGCTCAGCCGCACGCAAATCTCCGCCCTCCAGACCTATATCGGCATCGACAACGCCTACCAAAGTCAGGTTGGGGAAATGATAGCCTTTGGTCACCAATTGCGTGCCCACTACAATATCGATCGATCCGGCTTCCATTTGAGCGACAAACTCACCTGCTTTAGCTGGCGACCAAATGGTATCCGACGTCACAATCGCAGTTCGTGCCGCAGGGAATAGCATTTTTACCTCATCGCAAATTCTTTCAACGCCGGGACCGCAGGCGACCAACGAGTCTTCATCGCCGCATTCGGGGCAAGTTTCCGGCTGCGGCATTACATGGCCGCAATGATGACATGCAAGCCGTTTGGTGAGCCGATGCTCCACCATCCAAGCTGTGCAATTGGGGCAATTTATTCGAAATCCGCAAGTTCGGCACAAGGTGAGCGGCGCAAATCCTCGACGATTGAGAAACAGCAGCGACTGTTCTCCTTTATCGAGATTCTCCTCTAGCGCATTGATCAAATTCGGTGCGAGCCAAGAGCCCTTTGCCGGGATGTTTTGCGTGAGATCAAGAGCTTCGATTTTGGGCAATGTCGCGGCGCCAAATCGAGCCGGTAATTCCAAGAGCTCGTAATTGCCTTGTTCAACCTGATGGCGGCTTTCAATTGCAGGTGTTGCCGATGCCAAGACTACCGGTATCGATTCCTTTAGACCTCGCATCACAGCAACGTCCCGTGCATGATAGCGGACACCATCTTCTTGCTTGAAGCTAACCTCATGGGCTTCATCAACGATTATGAGGCCCAGGTCTTTATATGGCAGGAATAATGCAGACCGCGCACCGACGACTACTTTTGCTTGGCCATCGGCCAGAGCGCGCCAATTTTTTTTACGTTCTGACTGCTTGAGACCACTATGCCAAGCCAATGGTTCTGTTCCAAATCGCGTTTGAAAGCGATCTAAAAATGGTTCCGTCAAAGCGATTTCAGGGAGAAGGATCAATGTCTGTTTGTCTTGGCGTAAGGCTTCGGCAATGGCTTCGAAATAGACTTCGGTTTTTCCCGATCCGGTTACGCCGTCCAGGAGATAGGTTTTAAACGTTGAAGCCTTTACCGCACTGATTAAAATATCACTTACACGTTGTTGATCGGAACTCAGTTTCACCTTGCCAAAATCAGCTTGTGGCGTTGATAGCGATGCAATGGTGGATATTTCTTTGCGGTCCAGCGCGCCGGATTTCTCTAGACCGCGGATAACAGCGACCGAAACATCTGCCTTAAATGCCAACTCACTGATTGTGCCCTGTTCATCCTTGAGTTTTGCGAGCGCTTGCTCTCTTTGCGGTGTCATTCGAGCTGGAATATTGCCGTTCAGCCGATATTCGATTATCGGGCGACTGTCTGCAAAAGCTGCACCGCTGGACAAAACCATCCGCAAGACCAGAGCTGGCGAAGCAAAATAATATTGCGCTGTCCATTCAATGAGTCGACGCAGCGGAGCTGCAAGCGGCGGGACATCGCGGATTTCCAGCAAAGGCCGCAACTTCTTAAATGCAATCTCATCGCTTGGAAAACTTTCGGCTTCCCATACCACGCCGGGCACTTTGCGCGGTCCAAGTGGCGCTATCACAATCGTCCCGGGGGGAGCTTGCATCCCATCAGGCACGCGGTAGTCGAGCGGCCCTAACGCGGCATTGAGCAACAAAATTCTGACGCGATTATTCGTGCGATTCATAGCCTACCTATAAGGAGGCTTTGGCAATGCGTCACCAACTGGTATAGAAAGTTTGGGGATAGGGGAGCAAGATTATGCAATATGTAAATCGACGGAATATTTTGGCTATTGGACCGGCTGCGCTCGCGCTGACTCTTCCGGCATGTGCAAGTCTACCCACATTGAGTTTGACGGAGGCGATTAAACGCCTTTTGACATTGTCATCCCAAAATGCCTTTGCCGAACTGTTGCAACCCAATGGCTTTTTCGACAGCCAAGTGGCTCGTATTGCGGTGCCGGACAAATTGGGTGGATCGCGGGTAACCAGCATTGCGACTGCTTTGTTGCGGTCCAATGCCATTCAGAAACGCCTGTTAAAGCAAGTCAACCGGGCCGCCGAGAAAGGTGCTGATTTGGCCGCGCCTTTGATTGCGGATTCCATTCGAAACATGAGTATTGCCGATGCGGCAGCGATTATTAACGGCGGCGATCGAGCGGCGACAAGTTTGTTGCAAAGCCAATTGGGGCCAGCATTGGCCACTCGTATCTTACCTGGCGTAAGCGAAGGGCTTAACCTGTTCGACAATGAGGTGATAAACTTGGTTCTGTCACAAATCACAACCGTGAATTTTGATGACCTTAGCCGTGATGTCACCGGTAAAGTCAGCGAGTCTATCTATCAGGCTATTGGTGCCCAAGAGGCTCAGATCCGGGCCAATCCGCAAGCGACCAATGATCCGTTGCTTATTGGAGTCTTTGGACTCACAAACCGTTAGGCTAGCGGTGTTGGCCCACACACTATCCACAGATTTTTGCACAGGTTGACGGCAAGGCCGGTTTCGCCTTTCTAGGAAAGCCGTTAGGCGACTCGCACGCTTGCCATCCCATTTTTATCAGGAGCTAAGACCGCATGAAATTTTTTGTTGATACCGCTGATACTGCCGAGATAGCCGATTTGGCTGCGACCGGTATGGTCGATGGCGTAACGACCAATCCGTCGCTGATCAAAAAATCCGGACGCGATATTGTCGAAGTCACCAAAGAGATTTGCGGCCTCACCGATGGTCCAGTCTCTGCCGAAGTGGTCGCTCTTGATCATGATACCATGATGAAGGAAGCCGAAGTGCTCCGCAAAATCGCCGATAATGTCTGCATTAAAGTGCCGTTGACAATTGACGGTTTGAAAACCTGCAAAGCGTTGACCAGCGAAGGCACAATGGTCAATGTCACGCTTTGTTTTTCGGCCAATCAAGCTTTGCTGGCCGCAAAAGCTGGGGCGAGTTTTATCTCACCTTTTGTTGGCCGGCACGATGACAACGGCTTTGACGGGATGAAGCTGATTGATGATATCCGCTTAATCTATGATAATTACGCCTATGATACGGAAATTCTGGTCGCTTCCATTCGACATCCGGTTCATGTCTTAGAATCAGCACGGATTGGCGCCGATGTGGCGACAATGCCGCCCAATGTCATTCGCGGCCTGTTCAAGCATGTCCTAACCGACAAGGGTATTGACGGTTTTCTGAAAGACTGGGCGGATACAGGTCAAAATATCGGCTAAAGTCCGATAAGCAGTTTGGGCCCGATCTCATCTGAGATTGGCTAGTTCCAGTGACGGCAAGTTTCGACTAAAATCCGCGCGGTGCAGGATCAATGACAGTGAAACTGCCGCTGCGTACTTCTTGGACTTCAAGAGCGCGTTCCGAAATCCCGTTGCGACGAAAACGGAACACACCATCCAGACCGATAAACCCTCCCGAATCCGTGAGTTGCTTGATCGGGAAAGGAGTTCCCACTTTCCAGTTTTGCGCGACTTTAACCGTCAAGAGTACCGAGTCATATCCCAGACTGGATAGACGGAATGGCGCACGGCCATAGCGGTTACGATATTTCGTTGCATATTGCCGGTATAAATTATCTGAAACACTGGCGAACCAAGCGCCCCGCATGGCCGGAGCACCGGCTAGATTGCTGCTGGTATTCCACAAGTCGGTGCCAAGAATTTTGGCGGTTCCACTCGCATTTTTACGAATATAGGGCGCAGCTTTGATCGCCATTGTCCCATTATCCGCCAATAAGACCGCATCAAAACTTCCATTTTGGGCAAGCTTCTTGGTCGCGGCTTCAACTGATTTGGAATCCCGATTGAAATTTTGAATGGAAACCACCGTTCCACCGGCATCTTTCACCGACCGCAATAATGTCGATGATGCTCGCTGCCCATAAACGCCATTCGGCACTAAGGCGGCAAAGCGGTTCATTCCTTTTGACTTTGCATAGCCCACGACACGGTTAATGGATTGCGACGGAATGTGCCCCAGCAGGAACACATTATTGCCGGCTACACCGGCGTCGTTCGAAAAGCTTAAAATGGGAACACCCGCTGGACGGGCGATATTGGCTGTCGCGACAACATTATCGCTTAATAGAGGGCCGATGATCAGCTTGTTGCCATCGGAGACCGCTTTGCGCGCAGCAGCGGTCACGCCTTTTGCGGTATCATAGCTGGTCATGCGAATATTCTGCGCCTTGGTATCGAGCAGGGCAATCGTTGTGGCATTGGCCAAGGATTGTCCAACCCCAGCATTTTTTCCGGAAAGAGGAACAAGCAGAGCAATCCGGTGATGGGTCTGATCCGTCGGCAGGTTTCCCGTTACAGGAGGCGGCGTCGGCGTTGGTGCCGGGGGCGGTTCGGCACCCCGGGGGACGACGGTTTCACAACCCGCAAGAAAAATGACTGATGCCAATCCGGCATGTTTCAACACATTGCGACGGCTGCGACGCGTCTGGTCGGTTGGTGTGGTGGTTGATGATTTTTCATCTTGTCCTACACATAAACTATCTGTCATGGCGTTCATTATGTCTGCTCCCGTTGAACATGGCCTGTATATCGTTGCTACACCAATCGGCAACCTTGGAGATTTATCTCAGCGCGCGACAGATATCCTTCAAGTGGCCGATATCATCTTAGTTGAAGATTCAAGAGTGACCGGCAAGCTATTGAACTTTATAGAAAAAAAGGGAAATATGCGAGTCTATAATGACCATAAAGGCTTGCGAGAGCGTGAAGAAATTTTAGCCGCTATACATTGTAAAATTGTCGCACTTGTTAGCGATGCCGGTACGCCTTTAATTTCAGACCCTGGCTATAAACTGGTTCGCGATGCCCGCCAGCAAGGCGCTTATGTGACTACGATACCGGGGCCTAGCGCCGTGATCGCAGCCTTGACATTGTCCGGCCTGCCCAGCGATCGGTTTCTGTTTGAAGGATTTTTGCCGAGCAAGAAAAAGGCGCGCGGAGAGGCGTTGGCAGAGTTAGGCGCGATAAAGGCTACGCTGATATTCTACGAAAATGGATCCCGTTTGGGCGCCATGCTGGAAGATGCTTTGAACCAATTGGGCGATCGCCCAGCAGCGGTCATCCGAGAAATTACTAAGAAATTTGAAGAGACGGTGACTGGATCTTTGGCCGAATTGGCTGGTCGCTATGCGGCGGAGAAGCCGAAAGGTGAAATTGTTGTCATCGTCGGACCACCGGGCGCGGCGGCACCGGCTAGTGCCCAGGAGATTGAAGATGCGCTGCGTGAAGCGTTGCAGCGGTTGCCTGCCTCTAAAGCGGCCGGAGAAGTCGCCCGCGCCTTTGGTGCTGATAGAAAATCCTTATATGAACTGGCAAATCGTTGGAAAGCGGACAATCAGCAATGAAGGGCTCAGCCACCAAACGAGAGGAGGCTGAAAAACAAGGGCGCCGCGCCGAATATATTGCTGCGGGATGGCTACGATTGCACGGTTGGCGCATTTTGGCGCAGCGTGTCCGGACTCAGCGCGGTGAGATTGATTTGGTTGCCAAGCGCCGTTCAATAGTGGCTTTTGTCGAAGTCAAAGCCCGCTCTAAGGTCAAAGATCTTGAAACGGCAATAGATCATCATCGCCTCAAACGGGTCGCAGCCGCGGCAGAAATTCTATATGCAAAATATTGCAGCAATGGGGAAGATGCGCGCATTGATGTAATTTTGGTTGCACCGCGCCGATTGCCAACCCATTTACCTAATGTCTGGCATGGATTTTGATCCAGCCGCCCCGATCTTGTGAGAAAGCGATCTTATGACTCTGAAAATTGCCGTACAAATGGACCCTATGGAAGGCGTGAATATTTCTGGTGACAGTAGTTTCGCTCTGATGATTGCGGCGCAAAAAAGAGGGCATGATCTCTTTCATTATGACGTTAAAAATCTAACTTATTTAGCCGGTCGTCTGACCACCTTGGCGCATCCGGTAAAGGTGCAGCAGGTCGAAGGGGATCATTTTAAATTTGGCGAGCAGATCCGTCTGGATCTCGGGCGTGACGTGGATGTCGTCCTGATGCGTCAAGATCCTCCATTTGACGTTGGATATATCACCGCTACGCATCTGCTTGAACGGATTGAAAACGAAACATTGGTGGTCAATAACCCCGTGTCCGTTCGCAATGCGCCGGAAAAAGTCTATGTCCTGGACTATGCGCAGTTTATGCCTCCAACATTGATATCGCGCAATATTGATGAAATCAGAGACTTTCAGGCTGAGCATGGCGGTGTGGTGGTGAAACCGCTGCACGGCAATGGCGGAAAGGCTATTTTTCTTGTGCCGGAAGATGGCAGCAATTTGAGCGCATTGATTGAAGTCTTTAATCAGACTTGGCCTGAACCGCATATGGTGCAGCCGTTTCTTCCCGAAGTGCAGGATGGCGATAAACGTATTGTCCTAGTGGATGGGGAAGTGGCCGGCGCCATTAATCGCAAACCCGGAAAAGGAGAGTTCCGATCCAATCTGGCGCAAGGCGGTTATGCGGAAGCGGCGGATTTGACTGAACGAGAGAAAGAAATTTGTGCGGCTATGGGGCCTGATTTGAAGCGGCTAGGTCTGCTATTTGTCGGTATTGACGTGATTGGCGGCAAGTGGCTCACCGAGATTAATGTCACATCACCTACCGGTATCGTAGCGATTGATAAATTTAATGGAACGGATACTGCCGGGATGATCTGGGATGCAATTGAAGCGCGATTGTCGTAGATATTCCATCAATCCGAAAGTGATTGCCGCTCTCTTCGGCTCACACGGTGGATATGGCCACCATGCCCTTCCAATAACCTGCAGATTTTGATAAAGATTTTGTGCCGGACGCAGGGCCTTGGCAATAAATCATCAGAGGGTGTTATGCGACAAGATAGAGACAATACCCGCTTCGCCGAGCGATCAAATCATGTGGATTATGACGCGATTGCGCAGCTGCATTATTTGGGAAATTACGTCCGCAAACTGCCGGTTAAAATGCCGAGAATGATAGAAAATGCCTATGATTGGGAACATCTTCCTTTTGTTCATCAAACTTCCTTTTCCAATATTGCCTTGATCGATTCTGGTGCTTGGGGTTGGCGTGCAAAAGTTGGGTTGCCGCCAGAACACAGCGACAATTATCAAATTTTAGAACTATTGGTCGATGCTTCCCAAAATTATTGGGCAACAACGGTTTTGGAAGGGCAGGGCGCTGGCATAGAAATTCATACACAGGCTAGCGAAATATCCGCTGATGATATTGAAGTGGACGTCCAATTTTATCTTCCACAAGCACCCGAACCTGCGGTCCAATCTGATATGATATTGGGTTTTATGCAAAATCAATATCGCCAGCTTTATGATGAAGATCTGGGGTTGATGGAAGGACGCCAGTCAGCCTTAGACCGCAAGAAATGCGAATCCAGCGATGCACATGCAGAAAGCGAAAAATTCGTCGCGGCGCGCGCGGACATGGATCGGGAACATTCTTATATTGTGATATTTTCTGGACACCGATTTGTCGTTCGATATTGGCAAGATCAGTGGATAGCGCATAGTGCGATATGCCCGCATTTGCTGGGTCCACTTGAGGAAGCCACGATTGATGCCAAAGGGCAAATACGCTGCCCTTGGCATGGTTATCGTTTTGACGTGCAATCGGGGAAAAATATTGGCGAACAATGCGGATCGCTCAAGGCCGCACCGCAAATTATGGAGCGTGATGGCAATATTTACCTCGCGCGATCAGCTTAGGCTAGCGTCCAAAGGCGCTGCCTTGGCCTGATGCGGAAGTGGTCTTAAGGGCAGGATTTTTGCGATGCCAGAATGATCGAGCGCCCGAGCGCTTCTGGATCTTCTGAAACATAGCTGACATTTTCAAAGCCATATTGGTGTAAAAGCCTTTGATATTCTTCCGGGAACAGGCTGGCATGATAGACCGTTTCACCGGCTACTGTGCCGGTAACTTCCCCTTCACCGGTGCCGACGGTAAGGAGGATCGCACCACCGGCTTTTACCTTTTGACTGAGCAAGGGCAAAAGGTGGCGTTGTTGTGGGATGGAAAGATGAAAAAAACCATCCCAACTGTAAATGCCATCAAACTTGCCCTCCACATGGAACTGAGTCATATCTTGCACATGCCATTGGGCCTGTGGATAATGTCTTTGCGCCAAATTGATCATGGTCGGGGCATAATCAATACCGACAAGATCATGCCCAGCCGCCAGAAAATATCCTGCGACCGGAATGCCGGAACCGCATCCCAGATCGAGTAATCTTCCCCGTGCGGGAAGCGTCGATAAAAATTGATCCAGCCATGGTTTTTCATAAAGCGAAGTAGAACGGATCTGGTCCCAGTTATCGGCTTGGCGTTCATATACGGATTGCGTGGACCGCCGAATTTCATCCATCTGCTGTGGATCATCAAGTAACATTAGTCTGCTCGCGGATGGGAATTTTGGTAAACATCGAGCAAGTGCGCTGTGTCTACCGCGGTATAGACTTGGGTGCTGCTTAGGCTCGCATGGCCCAGCAGTTCTTGCAGGCTTCTAAGATCCGCGCCACCGGCCAACAAATGGGTGGCAAAGCTATGGCGCAAGGCATGCGGAGTTGTCTTATCGGAAATACCCAGTTTGCCGCGGGCCTGCTGCACCACTCGGCGAATAATATTGGGCGATAAGGGGCCGCCACGTTTGCCCCTAAACAAATTATGTTCTGCGGTGACGGGATAGGGACAAAGGCTCAAATAATGATCAATCGCATCCCGAACCTGCGGCAGAAGGGGAACGAGACGGGTTTTGCCCCGCTTGCCGGTAACCCGCAATATATCAGACAAGGGCAGGGCATCACCAGTGAGATCGAGCGCCTCACTAATCCGCAGGCCAGATCCATATAAGAGCAGAAGAACCGCCCAATCTCGCGCACCGATCCAATCATCGGATGCGTTTTCGGCAATATCCTGCGCCATTGCAACAATATCATCGGGGGAGGCTGGGCGCGGCACGCCGCGCGTGACCTTGGGCCCCTTGATCTTCGGAATTTGATGGCCATCGCCGCCGACAAATTTCAGAAAAGCACGAATAGCGGAAAGCTCGCGGGCGGCGCTGTTATTGGACAAATGTTCAGACCGGCGAAAGGCGAGATAAGATCTGATGTCAGTCTGCGCGAGGGCCTTGATTGCGCCGCGACTAGGAGTCTGTCCGAGATGCTCTTTGAGAAAGGTGCAAAACCGTTCTGCGGTGATGATATACGCCCGGATTGTATGCGGAGACCGGCGCCGGCCATCCCGCAAATGCTGAGAAAATTGGTCAATAAGAGCGATGGTGTCGGACATTAGGTTGAAACTAGCAGCGATAGCAGGAAAATCCAAATGGGGCCGGCAGGCATGGTGCCGGTTTGTGTCTCAGTTCCCGGAAGGATCAGCAATGAGTTCGGCCAATATAGCATCGAGCAATGGTAAGCCCTTTGAAGTCACAGTCAGGCGGTCCGCATCAAGGACGCACAATCCGAGCGCTGCCATTTTCTGAACCCGTGCGGCGTCGATCATTTGCGAAAGCGCAAGGCCGGTCTTGCGGCTGAGGGCGTTGAGATCGACCCCTTCGGTCAATCGCAGGCCCATCATCAAAGCTTCAGTTGCCCGCACCGCGCCGGATAGCATTTGTTCTGACTTTATGCCCGACCCGTTCCGCTCGATGGCGGATAGGAAGTTTTCCGGTTTTTTATGACGTTCCGTAGCGCAGTTTAAACGACGACCATGAGCACCCGGTCCGACACCCACATAATCTTCATAGCGCCAATAGGTTAGATTATGCCGGCTTTCCTGACCGGCCCTGGCGTGATTGCTAATTTCATAAGCCGGCAGCCCATGGGCCTGCGTAATGGCTTGGGTCAGCGCAAACATATCGGCGCAATGATCGTCATCGGCTGGAATTAGGGCGCCGGTGCGCACCAAGGTTTCGAAACGCGTACTGGGTTCGATGGTCAGCTGATAGAGAGACAAATGATCCGTGCCGAAGCGCAGCGCTTGCTCCAATTCCGATTGCCAATTTTTCAGAGATTGGTCAGGGCGTGCATAAATCAGGTCAAAGCTGACACGGTCGAAATTTTCCTGAGCAGTGTCCAAGGCCACAAGCCCTTCTGCAACATTATGTGCCCGGCCTAAAAACTCTAATATTTTGTCATCAAGCGCCTGTAATCCAAGGGAAACACGGTTGACGCCTGCTTGCGCAAGATCTGCGAACCTGCTGGCTTCAACCGACGAAGGATTGGCCTCCAAGGTTATCTCACAATGATCCGTTAGGCCCCATAGTTTATCAGCCTCTTCGATGAGTTTTGCGACGAGGTGAGGGGGCATGAGCGATGGAGTGCCACCGCCAAAAAAAACCGAACTGATCTGGCGCTTCTGATTAACTTTATATTCATGCCTCAGGTCAACAAGAAGAGCGGATAGCCACGCATGATGATCAATCTGATCACGCACATGGCTGTTAAAGTCGCAATAAGGACATTTTGCGATGCAAAAGGGCCAATGAATATACAGCGCCATTGCATCATCATCTGTCGGTTTTGCGATGCTGTTGGAGGGTGAATCATGAAGCATCGACATGTCAGTAGATATCCCAGAACTCTGGTGCAAGCAGCAATGCTTGTATTAATTGTCGGTTGTGGCGGACAAAGCGGTGAGAGCAGCCCTCCAGTGACTCTGCCGGATAATCCTACGCCTACGCCTACGCCTACGCCAACTCCGACACCAACACCGACGCCTACTCCCACACCAACTCCAACTCCAACTCCCACTCCCACTCCCACTCCCACACCTACACCTCCGGGCGATACATTGCTGCAAGTGATGCTGAGCGCGCATAATGTTGAGCGGGAAGAAGTTGGTGTACCAGCCGTTCAACTAGACGCTGCGCTGAGCGCCGCTGCGCAGGATTATGCTGAAACCTTAGTTGCCAATGGCCGTTTCGAACATAGTCCGGGATCATCACGCCCCAATCAAGGGGAGAATTTGTGGACCGGTACCGCGAACGCCTTTTCTTTTCAGGAAATGGTAGACGGCTGGATAAATGAGAAACAATTTTTTGTGGCTGGCACATTTCCCGATGTCAGTACAACCGGTCGTTGGCAGGATGTGGGCCATTATACACAGATAATCTGGCGCCAAACCACGACAATAGGATGTGGCTTAGCGAGTAATAATCAGCGAGATGTGCTGGTCTGTCGCTATAGTCCGCCAGGTAACTTTATTGGTAGATCAGTACCTTAAAGACATAAGTTCATCTAAAAACTGGCGGCGACCAGCTTTTGAAATGCATCAGCCCGATGGCTCATGTCATGCTTTTGCTGAGGTTCCAGTTCGGCAAAGGTTTGATCGAACCCAACGGGTTGAAATACTGGATCATAGCCAAATCCCATTTGCCCTCGCGGTGGCCAGACCAAATTCCCGCTGACTCTTCCTTCGAAAACTTCGGCATGTCCATCGGGCCAAGCGAGAGCCAGCGTGCAGGCGAAATAAGCGTTGCGCGGCGTATCCGGCCCGAGTTCGGCCAATTTTCCTTCGACCTTGCCCATCGCCATATACCAGTCCCGACCGGGACCGCCTTCATATTGATCGGCTTCGGCCCAATCCGCCGTATATACGCCAGGTGCCCCGTTCAGCGCTGCAACGCATAGCCCGCTGTCGTCAGACAATGCGACACAATCGCCCTCTTGTGCGCTGGCATGCGCCTTTAGCAACGCATTTTCCGCAAATGTTGTTCCCGTTTCCTCGGGTTCCGGAAGGTCCAGCTCAGCAGCGGAAACGGGTTCAATCCCGAATGGAGCCAATAATGCCTGAATCTCTCGAACTTTGCCTTGATTGTGACTGGCAATGATCAATTTCCCGGGCGTAAGCTTGCGATGTGCGGTCATATTCGCCTCTAGGAAACGGCTTTGTCTTGTGCCTCGAAAATCTGACCGCAGCCAATCTTGGCGAGCCGCATCAAGCGCATCAAGCCTTCATCATCAAAGGTTTCACCTTCGGCTGTCGCCTGAGCTTCGGCAATATTGCCATCACCGGTGAGCACGAAATTGGCATCGGCCCCAGCATTGCTATCCTCATCATAGTCAAGGTCGAGCACTGGATTCCCATTATAAATCCCACAGCTAATGGCTGCGATTTTCTGCTCGATGGGATCTTCGCTGATCAACTTCTGATCGAGCAGACCGTTAACCGCCAAGCGGAGCGCAACCCAAGCCCCGCTAATCGAGGCCGTGCGGGTTCCGCCATCGGCTTGAATGACGTCGCAATCCAATGTGATTTGACGTTCGCCTAGCTTTTTAAGGTCGACTACGGCGCGTAAAGAACGGCCAATAAGGCGTTGAATTTCTTGTGTTCTACCGGATTGTTTGCCGCGGGCTGCTTCTCGGGATCCGCGTGTGTGCGTGGCTCTGGGCAGCATGGAATATTCGCCGGTAACCCAGCCTTCGCCTTTGCCGCGAAGCCATGGCGGAATGCGTTCTTCGATGCTGGCAGTGCACAAAACACGGGTATCGCCGAAGCTGATCAGGCATGAGCCTTCTGCATGTTTGGTATATTCAGTTTCGATAGAAATAGCGCGCATCTCGTCCAGCGCGCGTCCTGATGGGCGCATTTATGATTCTCCTGTGGCTTCTTTCGGTGTCATAGTGCCATCGGTCTTCGACGCAACGGTTAAACACAAATTTGCGCGTTTCTAATGGAATTCACCGTCGAACCAAACCATCGTATCGTGACCATTAAAGGCCGCGATAGACGAGAAGCAAAAAAATATTTGTGCGCTGAATATTGATCTTGATCCAATATTGTTTCGGATCACAAAAAAACACAGCTTCGCGGACTGCAATTTAGGCATTTGAATTGCGGGCGCGATTGGCCATATAGCAAATCATGACTACTACACCCATCACAGAAATGAGCGATCGCACTCGTGATATTTTTCGCGTGGTGGTGGAATCCTATCTTGATAGCGGTGCACCGGTTGGTTCACGGACCATATCCAAGGCGCCGGGACTTGAACTTTCTCCCGCCTCGATCCGCAATGTCATGCAGGATCTCGAAGAACTCGGCTTACTCGCCGCGCCGCATACCAGCGCGGGACGCATGCCCACCGAATTGGGGTTGCGGCTTTTTGTCGATGGGATGATGCAAGCAGCGGAACCCTCGCGGGAAGAACGCGATGCCATTGAGAGCCAGATTAGTGAGCGAGGACCGGTCGAAGATGCACTGAGAGCCACGACCAGCATCTTGTCTGGTCTGTCCTCTTGCGCTGGCCTGGTCATGGTGCCCAAACGCGAGCCGACACTGAAGCAATTTAGTTTCGTGAAATTATCTGAAGGGCAGGGGCTGGCCATCCTAGTATCGCAAGATGGAGCCGTGGAAAACCGTGTGCTTGATTTGCCCATCGGAATTTCCGAATCTGCATTGGTCGAAGCAGGCAATTATCTGACTGCGCAATTTGGCGGGATGACACTGTCTCAAGCGTTGGGACGTCTGGACAATGAAATCCACGCCGGGCGGATGGCGATCGACAAAGCATCTGAAGATCTTGTGAAACGCGGATTTGCAACTTGGACGGAAGACCCCGCAGAACGCCCGGTGCTCATTGTGCGAGGACAAGCGAATTTGCTGGAAGACAGCGCTTTGGAAGATCTCGACCGGGTGCGTCAATTGCTCGACGAATTAGAGGGGAAGCAGGAAATATCCCGGCTATTGGATAATGCGCGAGATGCAGAGGCCGCCAAAATATTTATTGGTGCAGAGAATAAATTATTCTCGCTTTCCGGCTCATCTGTGATAGCGGCCCCTTATAAAGACGGCGATGGGCAAGTCGTCGGTGTGGTTGGTGTTATTGGTCCGACCCGCTTGAACTACGCCCGGGTCGTACCCATGGTAGATTTTACCGCACAGACCTTATCTAGATTGTTAAAATGAGTGACGAAATAATGAGTGATACGAAACCGCAGGACAATGAAGACGCGAAATTGGATGAAGCGGCGGCAGCCGAATTGGAAGGCGTTCCGGATTCGATGAAAGAAGGCGGTGAAACCGCTTCTGACGAACCCACTGCTGAAGAGCGCATTGCAGGTCTGGAAAATGAGCTGGCAGAAGCCAAGCAGCAGGTTCTCTATGCTCAGGCAGAAACACAAAATGTCCGTCGCCGTTTGGAAAAAGACGCGCAAGACGCGAAAGCATACGCTGCAACTGGTTTCGCTCGCGATATGCTGAGTGTTTCGGACAATCTCCAGCGCGCATTGGCGGCAATCCCAACCGAAATTAAGAATGAAGAAAAATGGAAAGGTTTGATCGGCGGCATTGAAGCCACTGGCCGAGAGCTGGAAACCGTATTTGAGAAAAACGGCATTAAACGCGTTGCCTCTGTTGGATTGCCGCTCGATCCCAACCAGCATCAGGCGATGGTCGAAGTGCCTACCGACGAGCACGAACCCGGCGTTGTTGTCCAAGAAATGCAAGCTGGCTATATGATTAAAGATCGCCTTTTGCGGCCTGCCTTTGTCGGTGTCGCCAAAAAGCCCGAATAGATTTTCTGATTTTACGAAAATTATTGTCTGTTTAAAGCCGCTTAGCAATTTTGTGGCTCGTACCGCCTTGCACATCTTGTATAAAGATATATCTTAGAAATTACTTAGATAGAAAAGAAGGGTCTATTATGCGATATGCAAACTATAATGATTGCGGACCACGGGGCCGCCGCGGTAAGCAATGGGGCTATATGAATGGACAGAAATTTGCTCGGGCTTTTGCCGCTGCTGCTTTTGAAGGTGCCAAAGCCAAGCGCCGTGCGCGTGTTTTCCAGCGCGGAGAATTGCGCCTGGTTCTGCTGCATTTGATTTCTCAAGAGTCGCGCCACGGCTATGATCTGATCCAGCAAATTGAAGAGCTAACGGGCGGTCACTATGCACCAAGCCCGGGCATAGTCTATCCCACTTTGACTTTGATGGCGGAGATGGATCTGATTGCGGAGCAAGCCGATGATGGTGGCAAGAAAATCTATGCGGTCACCGAAGCCGGAACGGCTTTGTTGGCGGATGAAGAGAAGCATATTGCAACCATCTTGAAACGGCTGGAAGATATTGCCGAAATGGATCGGGCTTCTGACGGTGCATCGATTCGCCGGGCCACCAATAATCTGAAAACGGCTATTCGGATTCGCTTGGCGGAAGAAGAAAAAGGGTCGGAGAGAATTCTCGACGTGGCAGCCATTATTGACGAGGCGGCCAGCAAGATCGAACGATTGAAGTAACCGTTATAGCATCAACACCATTTGCACGTTGCACCGTGCATAGGGCGTTGGCCATAATGCATCTTCGGTCAAATGCTGAAAGCCGCACCGTTCATATAAGCGGATCGCGGCTTTCAGATCATTGTTGGTCTCCAACCAGATGGCATTGGCGCCCATGGCGCGGCCTTCAGAGATAAGCGCTTCTAAAACCGCTCTGCCAATCCCGCGTCCCCGCAATTCTTTCTGGGCCGCCATTTTAACGATTTCGAGCCATTTCTTTCCATCTTGTGGATTGTGATGTGGCGGAAGAATGGCACCTGTACCGACAATCTGGCCATCCAGTTCTGCGACAATCACTTGGCCGCCTTGACCTAAAATGGTTTTTTCCAAGCCTTCCAGTTGATCCGTGTCGCTCTGTTCCACCGTAAAGGATTCTTCGATCCAATCGCGGTTCAGTGCAATAAAGGCCGGTTTGTCGGCAGGGATATATTGGCGGGTAACCAGCGACATCAGAACAGCGTAAAGAGCATGACAGCCATGATCGTTCCAATGACGGGGATAATGACGGTCAAGGCGCCGACCGCACCATAGGCATCTTTATGCGTTTCCCCGCAAACCGCACGAATAGTGGTCACCACATAGCCATTATGCGGCAAGCTATCGAGCGCACCGGAAGAAATGGCGACAACCCGGTGCAGTTCATCTGGCTGTGCACCGACATCGAGATAATGAGGGGCTATTAGCGGCAAGGCGATGGTTTGGCCGCCCGATGCCGAGCCGGTCAATCCTGCGATAACCGTTACCGCTATAGCGGCCCCGATAAGCGGACTGCCGGGAATATTCTGAACCATGATCAACGCTTCTTGAAAAGCGGGCGAGAGTTTGGCAACCGCTCCAAAACCGACTACCGCACAAGTATTGGTAATTGCAACCACGGCACTGGTGGCACCGCGGGAAAAAGCTTCGGGCATGGCTGTCAACTTCCGATATCCGACGGCCAATGCGACCACAGCACCGGACCCCAAGGCGGCAACCAGAGCCCATTTGTCCAATGAGTTTTGCGGTAAGATCGCAGATAAGGGCCCCATATCCTGCGGATATTGGAAAATCAGAAATATGCCCAGCACGGCGACAAGCGGCAATAGACAAAGAAGCGGAGCGGGCAAATTGCCATAGTCGGTATTATTGTCATCCGATTCCCGGCCGATAAAAGTTTCTCCTCTAGCAACCGCTCGTTTCACCATATGGTTCAGCCAAAATTGTCCGGATATGGCCATGAACAGAGCGACGACCAGACTGACTTCCCAACCCGCATAGGCATTGGTCCCTAGGAAATCCATCGGGATCAGATTTTGAATTTCCGGACTGCCCGCAGTGGTCATTGTAAAGGTCACAGATCCAAAAGCGAGTGCCGCCGGGATAAAACGACGCGGCAAATTGGCTTCGCGAAACAGATGGACAGCGAGCGAGTAAACCGAAAAAGACACGATGAAAACGCTGACGCCGCCATAAGTTAGAATGGCGCAAGCCGCGACGACCGCTAATACGGCATGTTTGATCCCGATTTTGTCAATCACCCAATGCGCGACGCTCGCTGCGGCGCCCGAAGCTCCCATGATTTCACCAAAAATGGCGCCCAGCAAAAACATGAAAAACCAGCTTTTGAAAAAGCTAACAAAGCCATCCATGTAGGCGGTTGCAAAATCCGGTGCGCCTTCTGCTGCCAGAGGTGGTAACCAGGCCAATCCGCTGGTCGCCGCCACCAGCGCCGCAGCAATGGGTCCGGCGATCAGAATATTCACCCCTTTCACTGTCATATAGATCAACAAAGCCAGTCCGCTGATTAATCCAATAGCCGAAATCATGCTTGTGTCCCCTTTTCGAGCGTGCCTTTTGGCAGAGGAAGGGAACAGGCGGCAAGGATCAAATTAGATGGGTGTCAAAAGCAGCACTCTCTTTAAGCTGGAAACAGCCGCGAGTGGGTTGATGCGCAACTGAATGTCCTGGAAATAGGAGGAGAATCTGTACGGTCCAAAGGCGGTTAACCGTCATGAGTTTGGTGATTACCGCACCGTCAGCGCCATTCGTCGGAAAAACACAGTTCGTTCAGCAAATAGACGGTTTCCTTGCCATTTAACTGTTTTCTCTGGGGGCAGTTTATCTCAGGAGTATGACCATGCAAAAATGGGCTAATAAATATACCAGCTTGTCGTTTACCGCCATAGCGGCTCTATCGCTGTCCGCTTGTGCGGGTAACTACGCTGGAGAAGGAGCAGCCGCTGGGGCGGCGACCGGCGCGATTATTGGCGCGGTGACCGGCGATACAGATGATGCCTTAAAAGGAGCTGCTATCGGCGCTGCTGCCGGTGCGGCAGCAGGTTATTTTGTCGACAAAAATGACGATTGTGACGGGTATAATGATAATGGCGATCTGGATGATGATTGCCGCGGCAAAGCGGGTTATCCGGACTAACCAAAACTTTCGCTGGGATATGGAATCCGAGGTTTTGTGTCCGCGCAAAACAGATCGGCTTTCATATTCCGGCGCCGAAATTTGGGCTGGCAGCATCGCCTTTGCCTGCTGACACAGGTCTAAGGTTCACCGACGAGGGAAAATGGCGCCCAGGCATTAGGATGTGCCCAGCTATCACTGTCGGTATCTTGAACCGGGTTGTTTCGAATTTCTCGCATGGCTTGCTGCAATGCCTGAGCACGTGTTTTTCTTGGATCGTTTTTGGTAATTTCTATCATGCGTACGGTTATTTTTGCGGCCACATCATCTCTGACAGGCCAATGCGAAGCCAGCAGCGTTTGGGCTCCTGCGTAGAAAAATGACCGCGCCAATCCGGACAAGCCATCCGCGCCGGCGCGTCCATCGCCGCCTGCGGTATTGCAGGCCGATAAGATGACCCAATCGCTTTTAATTGTCAGTTGGGCAATATCCGACGTACTGAGATAGCCATCATCTGCAGGACCAGGTTGCGCCGGTGGCGTCAATACGAGCCCTGGCTCGGCGATCGTCCCAATTTCGCCTGCCAATAAGCCATGAGTAGCAAAAGCAATCACCTCTGCGTTTAAATCCATGTTGCGGATTTGTGTTTCTGTCGCTTGGTCAGCCAAGAATAATGCATTGGATGGTTTTCCAAAGGATGACCAGATAGAAGCCAGTTCGGTGGCGGTTCCAGGAAGTCGGGCCATTTTTTTCAACGCGGACATATCTGCAGGCGTTTTAGCGCGATTTTTTAGGCTGCGAAGATTTCCTCTCGATTGGGACTGTCCTTGCAAAACCGGATCACCGAACCCCAAGAAGCGCATCGGCCAAATGGCATTTTCTTTTTTTCCTTCAGCGCGAATGAAACGGAGCGAACTGACATTGGGAATTTGAACAATAGCAAAGTCATCCGCGAGCCATTTTGCTGATCGCAATACCGCCGGATTTCCATCGTCACCTTTCGGTACTTGTTTGACCAAAATGCCCAAAGGAAGACTGGACAACGAACCGGATGCCGAGACAAAAATATGGGATTTCCCCTGTAAATTTTTGGCAATGGGAGCAATGATTTCTTGGTATAAACTATGCGCGGTTTCAAAATCATAAGGATATGCGCCAGATCCTTCTTCCTCCCATTCAAGGCTTTCGTTGATGCCGACATCGACATTTGCACCAATGTCCCACAAGAGCCGGCGCGCGGCAGTATCAATTTTCTCGCGCGTCCATGAACTTTTATGCCACGTTATCCGGTCCTTGTCGGCAAGTATTATATGGGTGCCCAAATCGGTCGGTATAACAAGCAATATAGTTTCATCATCGCGCAGAAGCGGGGCAAGGGCTTGTTGGGATAAGCTTGCCGGAAGAATGAACGAAAAATAGTCAGGGGCCGCAGAGCGCAAACGTTGATTCAACGACTGCAATTTTGCCAACATTTGTGCATTTTGAACCAGAAGTTCTTCGATATTGTCGCCGCCCAACAGCGAGCTGGTTTGCTGGCTCCGATTCAAAGCAATATCTTCTATGACCTGTTCGCGCTCCTCCACAACCGGAAGGAGATTGCGCGCGGCGGCATGGCCTTTAGCAGCGGATTTGGCCAAAGCGCGACCTGCGGGATTATTCTGGACGGATTGCAGTTTTTGAAAAACATCATCTTTTATGACCGCAAAATCTTGAATATCATCGCCCAATTTTTGTTTATTCTGGGTCAATAATTTCCAGCCGATATCTGCGTAAAGTTCAAAAAACTTTTTGCTTTTGATCGCGCTTAAGGGATTGGATCCTTTTGCCGGAGAAAGAGCAGCAATTTGAGACTGGGCAGACAAATAGTCCGTAACCTCCGACAGCGATGAGAGTCCCTCCGATAGCATGCCGGGAATTTCATATCTTGATCGGGCGAGCCAATAGTGAGAGCTCAGCATTCTTGTGTTCACGGGCAATCCATCCTTCGACGGATCTGTGGCGAGCTTTGACAATAGGCTTTCAGCTTCACCGAAGCGAGCGTTGGCAATAAGGGCTTCTGCAAAAGCTTGTTGGGCAAAACGAGTTAGTCGATGGTCTAATCCAAATTTACTTTCATGCGCAGCAAGCGACTTTTTGGCGAAAGCAAGAGCGGGTTCGGGCATTTGTGATTTCAGCAATGCGAAGGAATAATTGTGCATGCTGTTGAGCGTTTCAGGATGTTGATCGCCCAGTGTCTGACCGTAGGACTGAAGCAATTGTTCGAACGCGGTTCTGGCAGCGTTCAATTGCCCCAGCTTTACCAAGGTTAGAGCATGTCTTTTTTTGCTCGCCAAAGTGAGGGGATGATCGGGCCCAAGACCGGCTTGCCGTTTTTCCCAGATATCAAATTGAATATCTTTCGCGGCCTGCAATTCTCCGCGATCGCGCAAAATCAGTCCGAAAATATCGAGAGCTTCCAACATTTTGGGATGACCGTCAGGCAATTGCTTGCGGCGTTCAATAAGAACATTTTGAATTTGCGAATAGGCCTTATCGAACTGGCCAACATCTCTTAAATATTGAGCATATTTTGCGCGAACAATCTGTGTGTTCGATGATCGATCACCGAATTCCGAGCGATGTTCCTCCGTTGATATTTTCAATTGCTCTAGGGCTTGCGAAATATCTCCATTTCTCGCCAGTATTCGCGCGAAATTATACCGTGCTTTCAACCGCCCGGACGCTCCAAAGTTGCTGGGCGGCAAATCTATTGTATCGGCGAAAACCTGCTGGGCTTTATGGCGCTGTTCATTCCGTTCAAGGAGTAAGCCATAGCGATTCAGCATTTCATCCATGCCCAAAAAATCCGTGCACGGATGCTCTACTTGCAGCTGCCATATGCGCTCAAAACTCTTTTTTGCTTTTCGATCGTCGCCGGCTTGTTCCAGCTCATCGGTACGCTGGGCCAAGCTTGCAAAGCGGTCGGCCAGTATTTTTGGAGCGACCGTGATTAAAGATGGTGCGGTTTGCTTTTCAATGTCGCAAATTTTGGATGGTGGGCTATCTGACGAGCGCGCTTGAATGGTGGCGGGTATAGTGGTCACCAGACCGATAATGAACAGCTTTCGCAATATAGTTCGTCTGACCATGGCAGCACCGAGTGAAACAGCGGATAATTTGACATAGTCACATCTATATTCGCTGGCCTGATGAAGCAAGCGTTGGCGCAATTGGGTTGAACATCAGAAGATATTAGGCCGCCAGACGGAGTAAGTTTCGGCCGTCTTGTTTGGCTTTATATAGGGCCTCATCAGCGCGCCGCAAAGCATCATCAATGTCGTCATTCTCATCGAGTGATACCAAGCCAGCGCTAACCGTGACCTCGGATAATCCGCTGGTATTCCAGCGTTGATTAGCAATTAGCAATCGCAGTTTTTCAATGATCTTAAACCCACTGCGCGCATCTTCACCTGGCAATATAACCAGAAATTCTTCACCGCCCATTCGGCCGACGAGATGTTCCGGGCGCAATTGATTGGTCACGATTTTTGCAACCCGGCGTAGCACTTTATCGCCCATTTGATGACCAAAACGATCATTGACGGACTTGAAATGGTCGATATCGAAAATTGCAATGGTCAACGGTGTATTGTCGCGCTTCGCAGCACGAGCAGCCGTTCTTAGTCGCGCCAATGCTTTGCGGCGATTGGCAATTCCGGTCAATTCATCGGTTTCGGCAAGACGCTGCGCTGTTGCAGCTTCGCGCAATGCGTTACTTCGCGCGATGCGCAGGGCTTCCAACGTTTCTGTTTGCTCGGAAATATCTTGGAAAGTTCCGAACAGCCCTTCAAATTCTCCGGTGGGGGAGAAGCGCGGTTGACCAATGCTGGAAACATGCCGGATTGTGCCATCGGGTCGGATGATCCGCGCTTGGTAAGCAAAGCCTCCCTGATTTTCCATGGCGGTCAACAGCGTGCGCCTGACATTTTCGCGATCCTTTGGATGATAGAGCTTAAGGGACGAGGATTCTTCTAAGTCCATCGATTCATCTATTTCAAGATTGTCTTGGTCAATGCCATGGATGCGATAAACCTCTTCTGACCAGACCAATGAGCTATTGTCCGATCCGAGATACCAGTGACCAACCTGTGCGGTGTTTTCCGCCATTTTGAGCAGGGCATTGGTTTGCGCATATTGATCGATGAGCTTCGCCTTTGCTGCCATCAAAGCCGATAACGGCCAGACCGCGCACAACAGGCTGAGCAGATAAAATTGCAAGAATAGTGTATTGCTATGCAAGCCGAAAATAACGCTTTTGGACGACGAGAAATCCGTTTGCCCAATAGATAGAATTGCGATGAAGCTGATGCTGATCGCTGCTCCACGAGCACCGAAAAAATAGGTTGCGGCAATAACGCCGATAACCGGTAGAAACAGAAAGCGGCCGTCTATAGAAGAGAGCAAAAGGGATCCGATTGTGGCGACGATAGCGAGACCCAAAAACAGTTTGGCGAACGGACCCAAGGGCGATTTCACAATATCATCTCGTCGTTCATGGGCAATTGTGACAACCACGGGCGTCACTATCAATGTGCCCAAACAGACGGTTAAGAACCAGGAGACGAAAAAAGTGATAGAAAAATCACCGCCCAACCCGGTGGCGATCGCGCCGCTGACCAAACTGCCAACGAGCGTGGCACCAAAAAATGTCGCAAGAAGACGCGTATCTTCGAGCATCTTCGGGACGCCGCAAGTCCGGATGATCAGTTGACTAATCAGCAGTCCTTCGACGAGATTGGCACATGTGAAGGCAAGGGCGGTGCTAACTGGGACATCATATAGTAAATTTGAGGCCATGCTGGCCATGCCGACAGAAGCGATGAGCGGAAAAGTCTGTCCCGGTCGCGCCAATAGTAAGGCCGAGACGAAAATACCGCTTGCCGGCCAGATGGTTGCGATTCCTCCGGCGCCTTGCGTTAGATCGAGTGCAAGGCTTGCTGCGACACAATAAGCGATGCCTATCACGCCTGCGAGTGACCAGTTTTGCCACCATTTATCGTTTTTCACTACAGTTTCGCTCATGCCAAAGTGCATGGGCGGCAAAGGTTAAGAAACGTCAAAAAAAACCTAGGAATCAGATCAATATGCTGGCGTTGCACTTTTTTACAACTATTGTGCTTCGGTGCTTAGTCCCAATTGCGGAATGCCGATCGATCGTTTGCCGCCGAAATCGTCCCTTACGACAATCGCACCTTGTTTTTCCATATAATCGACCAGTCGCCTTATGCGCCCGGGAGAACGGGTACCATAGGCGCGTCCCAATATCGCATCGTCGGGACAAGCATTACCGTCCATTGCAGCGCGAGCAATTTGCAGAAATGGTGCCGCCATATCTTCTGGGAGTTTTGATGCTGCGTCCAAAAGGGGATCCCAACGCGGGTTTTCCGGATCCATTATTCCGCCTTTGGCAAAAGCAAATCTGCGCCGAAATTCATTCAGGTTTAACGGGACCGGTAAAAGCTGTTCCATCCGGCAACGCACCGAAAAATCCTGATAAAGCAGAGCGTCTGGCTGATAAGCGCTGTCAGCGTCTGCGAGCATTTCCTGTAAAATTGTTACGATTACCGGATCCTGATCGATCTTCTTAGCATCTCTATCCTCTGGACCGGCATTGCCTTCGGATTGAGGTGCTAAATCCAAGCCCGGCTTGGCAATCTGGCGGATCAACTCTTCGGCGGCAATGGATGGCTTCGGCGGCTGCTCAACAACGGTTGTTGGCTCTGTTTCCATTTCAGCGAATAGCATGTTGCGTAAGTCTTCAGGTTGTGCCTCCGGCATAGGCAAGAGACTGTGCGTGCCCATTTTGGTATTGGTATGGGTAGGGCCGATTTTCATCGATATTGGGCGCCGCGAAATGGCGGGGCCCAGTCCCAAAAAGCAACCGCGTTCGAGATCGCGGATCCGTTCTGCTTGTCGGCGCTCCATCCCTAAAAGATCCGCGGCGCGCGCCATATCAATATCCAAAAAGGTTCGGCCCATGAGAAAATTGCTGGCCTCTGCGGCAACGTTTTTTGCCAATTTGGCTAGCCTTTGGGTTGCAATTGCACCCGCCAATCCGCGTTTCCGGCCACGGCACATCAGATTGGTCATCGCGCCGAGACTGGCGCGCCGGACGGCATCGGGAACATCCCCGGCGACAGAAGGTGCGAACATTTGTGCCTCGTCTACAACCACCAGTGCGGGATACCAATGATCACGAGGCGCATCGAACATGGCGTTTAAAAAGGCCGCCGCACAGGTCATTTGTGCTTCCAGTTCCAACGCTTCGAGATTGAGAATTATTGAGGCGCGATGTTCTCGAATTCTCGCACCCATTGTCGCGATTTCTTGCTCATTATAATCGCCAGCATCAATAACCACATGAGTATAGGCATCGGCCAGCGTTGCAAAGTCGCCCTCTGGATCGATCACGACCTGTTGAACCAGATGCGCGCTTTCTTCCATTAAACGGCGCAAAAGGTGAGATTTTCCCGAGCCTGAATTGCCTTGCACCAGGAGCCGCGTTGCCAGCAACTCTTCGATGTTTACATGCACGGCTTGTCCCGTGTCATCAGACCCTATTTCAATTGAAACACTCACAGCAGCGCCCTACCGAGGAGAATATCAACTTGCAACCAATCCGATCGATTGACGTGATCAATTTTTCAATAGTGTTGTCTTTGGTCTTCGCCTAATCGGAAGGAATGGATTTTGATGATCAATTGCACCGTTATTTTGGAACCGCAGACCTAGCCAGCGTCCATGCTGAAGCATTGCAGGCTGGCCTGGAAAAAATGCACGTAGATCTGGGCTTGGAAAAAGACTCCGGACGACGCTTTGCTTTGTGGACTGTGTTATACATGCTGGGGTCCAGTCCGGATATCGATGAGGTTTTTGAAGATCCAGCTGAACGTGATTCTGCTCGAGATTTCATGGACTTGATCGACCGCGCAAAGGACAACTAAGGCCTCGATGTCAGGATTCGCTAGCGCCGCCTGTCCGGCTGGGCTAACGGGCAATCATGGCTAGCGCAGCATATTCTTCCCCAACGCCTCATCCGTGGCGCCGCGAGGCGAGCACGACCTTGAAACTCGCCTGGCCTTTGATTTTGTCCAATCTCACCATGGCTCTGATTGGGGCGACCGATGTGCTGATGATCGGTTGGCTTGGCGCCCGTGAATTGGCCGCAGCGACTTTGGGGTTCAATCTCGCCATGAGTTGCGCGATTTTCTGCATGGGACTTGTGACCGCGTCTGCGCCGATGATGGCAAGCGAGATAGGGCGGATGAGCCACAGCGTCCGCGATGTCCGCCGCACGTTTCGGCAAGCCATCTGGTCAGCAATAGCCGTGATAATTCCCTTTTGGATGTTGCTCTGGCAAACCGAAACTATATTGGTCTTTGCTGGCCAACAGCCGGACCTGGCACATAATGCTGGTCTTTATATATCGGCCTATATGTGGTCGATATTACCGTTTCTGTGTTTCATCATTTTGCGTAATTTTGTGTCGGCGCTCGAACAACCGGTTTGGGCATTGATCATTAGCATCATCGCGGTGCTCGCCAATGCCTTGTTCAACTATGCCCTTATTTTCGGGAAATTTGGCGTGCCGGCTTTCGGTGTCGTTGGTGCAGGTATTGGCAGTGTGATGACCAACTTGTTGATGTTCGGAGGCATGGTGTTGGTGGTCATCTTGCACAAACGGTTTCGCCGATATCATTTGTTTGGCCGGTTTTGGAGAGCGGATTGGCAGCGCTTTGGGGCCTTGTGGAAGCTGGGCTTGCCCATTGCGGTGACGATGGGGCTGGAAGGGTCAGTCTTCGGGATCGCCGCATTGCTCATGGGCTGGATTAATGCGGAATCTGTCGCAGCACATGCTATAGCCCTGCAGCTGGCGTCGCTCACGTTCATGGTACCGATGGGACTAGCGCAAGCGGCAACCGTGCGCGTGGGCATTCAATATGGTCGGCGCGATCATGCTGGTATCGCGCGGGCAGGCTGGGTCAGCTTTGTAATTGGCACAGGATTCATGGCAGCCATGGCCTTGGTGTTTGTGCTCGCTCCGGATTTCCTGATTGCGATATTCATTGATGCCGAAGCACCGGGCAACGAAAAAGTTGCCGCTCTCGCTGTCAGTTTTCTAGCGATCGCAGCGATTTTTCAAATAGTTGACGGTGCACAAGTTGTCGGTGCTGGGATGCTGCGCGGGCTTCACGATACCACGGTACCGATGATCTTCGCGCTTATGGGCTATTGGTTCATTGGTATTGGGGTTGGAGCTGGCCTCGCTTTTTGGCAAGGTTGGGAAGGCATTGGAGTCTGGACCGGTTTGGCTAGCGGATTGGGCATTGTTGCGATATTAATGTTGGCGCGCTGGTTGATGCGCGCGCGGATCGGACTTCTGCCTTGAGTCTGGCGTTATAAACAGGCCATTGCTCTCAATGGCGTGGTCAGTTGCCGAGATATTGGGCGTTAAAAGGCACAAGCCCGGCAAAATGTTTCGCCGTGTAGCCATTTTTGAGCCGCGCGCCTTGCTTGAGCAAAAAATCGTGACGGACAATTTCGGCTTGCTGCTCAATCCCATATTTTGCGAAAGGTTTACCAGGAACCAATTGATAGTCATATTGGCAAAACGGATGACGGGCGATCGGCAAGAATATTCCGGCTTGATGCTGCCAGACATGGACCATTTCGTGAATGAACAAGCCTTTTAGGTTGAGATCGGCTTCGCTATAATCGTCTCGAAAGAGCCCGCCTTTGGGATGAAACCATAAATTCCCATCGGGTGCCATCGTGACCCGCTTAGGATGAAAAAACCACCATTTGCGGTTAAATATCCGAACTTTATCATAATCAATTGCATCCCCGAAAACAGAGTGGGACAATTCGATTTCCGCCGGATTGAGCGGGCGTGATGAACCAGTTGGAGCTGTCACTTATTCAGCGCTATCCGGGTCCGCATTGGCCGGGGCGGCTCCGCCAATTTGTTTTATCACTGCGTTGACTTCAATTCGATCATCATTGGAAAAAATGAATAGCATCCTAAGCGATCCTTGGGCGACAGATCCGCCTCCAACGCCCCAAATCATCAAATGCTTGCCACCGGGTTCTAGTTTAACCGTGCCCCCTGCAGGTATCGCAACTTTGTCCACCGGCTGCATAGATGCCACGCCATTATCATCCGTTGTTTCATGTATTTCCATGCGCATAACATCGTCGGAAGTGACCCCGACCAGCGTTACATCGTCAGGACCGCCCAAGATTGTGGCATATCCAGAGGATGGATTGCCTTCAACCGGAGAGATATTGACCACAACATCTTTGACCAGCAAAACGTCGCCTTGGCCACAAGAGGCTAAAAAAACTGCAACAAGGCCAGCAAAAAAAATCGAAAGCTGTTTTGTCATGATTGGCTGAAAACTCCTGAATTCTGGCTCATAAACACTCTACTTCTCTATGTATAGTTTCCGCATCTCGATGCCAAGGCTTGTGCCGAAGAAAATGGCACCTATATCCCATCTCGAAGCCGTAACAGTGCCAATCGAAAAGGGCTGGGCGGCTATTTTGCTAGATTTAGAGAATATTTGAAAATTGAATTGAGGGAAAAATGGCTAAAGTTATCGGTATTGATTTGGGCACCACCAATAGCTGCGTTGCAGTTATGGATGGCGGTAAGCCAAAAGTTATTGAAAATGCAGAAGGCGCTCGCACGACACCATCGGTTGTCGCATTTGCCAAAGACGGCGAACGTTTGATTGGACAACCGGCAAAGCGCCAAGCCGTAACCAATCCGGAAAGTACGATTTTTGCAGTGAAGCGCCTTATTGGTCGCCGGTTCGATGACCCGATGACGAAAAAAGATATGAAGTTGGTGCCTTATGAGATTGTCAAAGGTTCCAACGGCGATGCATGGGTGAAGGCCGGCGGAGAAGATTATTCTCCCGCGCAAATTTCAGCTTTTACGCTTCAAAAAATGAAAGAAACGGCTGAAGGCTATCTGGGCGAAACCGTTACGCAAGCGGTGATCACCGTTCCCGCTTATTTTAACGATGCACAGCGCCAGGCGACCAAAGATGCCGGTAAAATTGCTGGCCTAGAAGTTTTACGGATCATCAACGAACCAACCGCTGCTGCATTGGCATATGGCCTGGAAAAAAATGACGGCAAAACTATCGCTGTTTATGACCTTGGCGGGGGTACGTTCGATATCTCCATCCTTGAAATTGGTGATGGCGTGTTCGAAGTGAAATCAACCAATGGTGATACATTTTTGGGTGGTGAAGATTTTGATGCCAAATTGGTCGAGTTTCTCGCTGAAGATTTCAAAAAAGCAGAGAGCATTGATTTGACCAGCGACAAGCTGGCTCTGCAGCGTCTCAAAGAAGCGGCGGAAAAAGCGAAAATTGAATTGTCATCTGCGCAAACCACAGAAGTGAACTTGCCCTTCATTACTGCTGATCAAAACGGCCCGAAACATTTGGTTAAGTCGATTACACGTTCTGATCTTGAAAAGCTTGTTGGCGATTTGATCAAGCGGACTTTGGATCCCTGCAAAAAAGCACTGAAAGATGCTGGAATTAACGCATCGGAAGTGGACGACGTCGTGATGGTGGGCGGGATGACTCGCATGCCTAAAGTACGCGAAACTGTTCAGGAATTTTTTGGCAAAGAACCACATACCGGTGTTAATCCCGACGAAGTGGTGGCCATGGGCGCTGCGATTCAAGCCGGCGTTTTGCAAGGCGATGTGAAAGATGTTTTGCTGCTGGATGTGACGCCATTGTCATTGGGTATTGAAACGCTGGGCGGTGTGTTCACACGGATGATCGATCGTAACACGACAATCCCAACGAAAAAATCGCAAGTCTACTCCACCGCTGATGATAATCAGGGCGCCGTGACAATTCGGGTCTTCCAGGGCGAACGCGAGATGGCCGCTGACAATAAGATGTTGGGCAATTTCGATTTGGTCGGCATTCCTCCGGCACCTCGCGGCGTTCCTCAAATTGATGTCACCTTTGATATCGATGCCAATGGTATTGTGAACGTCTCAGCTAAGGATAAAGGTACCGGTAAAGAACAGCAGATTAAAATTCAGGCATCAGGCGGATTGAGCGATAGTGATATCGATCAAATGGTTGAAGATGCTGAGAAATTTGCTGAAGAAGACAAGAAACGTCGGGAAGAGGCGGAAGCCAAAAATAATGCCGAAAGTCTTGTTCATACCACCGAAAAACAATTGTCGGAACATGGTGACAAGATTGACGACGAGCTAAAAGGCCAAATTGAAGAAGCGGTTAAAGAAACCAAGGAAGCCATTGAATCCGGCGATCCGGAAGCGATGAAGACCAAATCCGAAGCGCTTGCTCAGGTCTCCATGCAAATGGGCCAGAAAATCTACGAAGCCGAACAAGCCGCGGGCGGGGATGCGGCTGATGCCGCGGCTGCCGACGCAGCAGCGCAGGCGGATGATGATGTGGTTGATGCTGAATTTTCCGAAGTTGATGATAGCAATGATGCCGATTCTGACGATAAAGAAAAAGCAGCAGAATAAATGAATCCCAAAGGCCGTTCGGTCTGGAATAGCGATAGAAATTTCGTTCTCGAAATTATCTGAAGCAATTTCACGCAGAACGGCCTTTTAGATTTTCGGCTTCTGGGGGGCTGAGGTAGAGCAATGGCAACCGAAACAGATTATTATGAGCAGCTCCAAGTCGATCGCGGCTGTGATGGAGCAACGCTGAAATCGGCCTATCGTAAGCTCGCTATGAAATATCATCCGGATAAAAACCCTGGTGATGAGGCTGCGGAAGCCAGGTTTAAGTCGATCAGCGAAGCCTATGAAGTGCTCAAAGATCCGCAAAAGCGCGCGGCTTATGATCAATATGGCCATGCTGCCTTTACCAATGGTGGTGGTAATAATGCTGGCGGCGGCGGTTTTAGCGGTACCGGTTTCAACGATATCGGGGATATTTTCGAAACGATTTTCGGCGGCGGCGGAGGCGGCGGTTTTGGCGGACAGCAGCAGCAACGCGGTCCAGCACGCGGTGCGGATTTACGCTATGATATGGAAATTTCCCTCGAAGACGCCTTTCACGGCAAGCAGACGGAAATTGAAATAGATGTTTCGGCAAGCTGTGACGCATGCGATGGATCCGGAGCAGAACCGGGAACAGGCGTTAATACCTGCACCACCTGCCATGGTCACGGTAAAGTCCGTGTCCAACAAGGCTTCTTTGTGGTCGAACGGACCTGTACCAGCTGTCAAGGACGCGGAGAAGTCATCGAGAGTCCCTGCCATGTCTGTTATGGTGAAGGCAGGGTCGATAAGCCACAGACTTTGGAAGTAGAAATCCCCGCCGGTGTTGATAGCGGAACACGTATCCGTTTGTCTGGAAAAGGCGAAGCCGGCGCGCGCGGCGCGCCAACCGGTGATTTATATATTTTCATTCATTTGGCACGCCACGGTATATTTGAACGCGAGGGTACAACTTTGTTCACACGCGCTCCGATTAGTTTTTCGGTTGCCGCTTTGGGCGGTGAAATAGTTATTCCAGGGCTGGATGGCAGTAAGCATGAAATTCGGATCCCGCCCGGCATTCAATCTGGCAAACAAATCCGACAGCGTGGCGCCGGTATGCCTGTGCTGCGGGGACGAGGCCATGGTGATATGGTCGTTCAGATCGAAGTAGAAACGCCGACCAAATTATCAACGCGCCAGAAAGAATTGTTGCGTGAGTTTCAGGAAACCGAAACCGGCGATGAAAGCCCAAATAGCAGCGGCTTCTTTTCGAAAATCAAAGAAGCCTGGGACGGCTTGGCAGATTAGGGCAGGGTGATCCGTGGCCTATAGCGAAGCGGATCAACAGCGGCGGGATCAGGCCATTGCCGCCTATCAGGCGGATGCCAACAATGCCCTCGCTCTGCTGCAAAGTGCCCGTGTCCATTTGCCGCTAGATGGCGGCTTGCTCATCAGTGAAGCAGGGGCACTGATTGCTCAAGATGACCAGGCAGCGCTGGATAATTTGACGGCTGTTCTGGATCAAGCACCGGATTGGATTGATGGCCATATCGCGCTGGCGCAATTCCGCTTTGAAAAAGCCGATCCCGACTATCTGGCGCAGATCGAAAAAGCGTTGCAATTGTCAGGGCCAAAGGCTGCACTTTGGCGACTTTATATGCAATTGCTGGCTGATGGCGGACAAGCCCGAAGGGCCTGTGATACCGCGCTATCGCTGCGCAAAAAAGGTGCACCAGCTAAGGAATTGATGCTGCTTGAAGCGCGTTATGCAGGATTGGCTGGATTGCATGATCGCGCCGGCCGTCTATTCGCGCAATTGCCCGGCGATTGGGAAATAAAAAATCTGGACGAAACGCGCCATCAAATGCGCATTCAGGATTTTGCTAAGGCCGATAAGCTGCTGCAGGTGCTGCGCGATCAAAATTCCGAACAGGTTACCGTCTGGGCTTTGACAGAATTGTGCTGGCGTATCATGGATGACCCGCGTCATAGTTGGTTATTGCCCGAGCCATTAATGCCGGTACAAATCAATCTGCATTGCGATGCAGCTTTGGTGCAGTCTCTCAGTCAATTATTGCACAAATGGCATCATAGTAAATCGCGACCGCTGAGCCAATCTGTTCGCCACGGCAGCCAGACGCGGGGCAATCTTTTTTTCCGGCGCAATGGAGAAATTGCCGAATTGAAGCAGAGTTTTATGGCTGCCATTACAGATTATATCGGGTCATGGCCTGCCGAGGATCCCGACCATCCCTTGTTGCACCATCGCGATCAGAAAATGGCATTAACGGCCGGATGGTCAATTTTGATAAAACCACCGGGTCATCATGTGAGCCACGTCCATGATGGTGGGTTGATCAGTTCCGCGTTCCATATTGGCATACCGCAGCAGAGCGAGACGGGCAATGGCGGTGGAGCATTAGAGCTAGGGCGTGCGCCGATTGATCTGGCCTGCGATGTGGAACCTTTGACGCATTTTCAACCGAAAGCTGGGCATTTGGTTCTTTTCCCCAGTTTTTTATATCATGGAACGCGGCCGATCGACCGGGGAGAACGATTGACGATAGCCTTTGATGCCGGCGCAGTTGGTGCAGGCGCTGTTGGGACAGATGGGGCCTGATGATTGGAAGATTGGAAAAAGAGGCGATTCCGTAAGGACCAGCAGACAGGATCGCCTCTTTCCAACGCGTGTTAAACGGACCGCTCATTGTGGGGATGATTAATGCGGAGTTTAACCAATGGGCAGTTTTCTCTGCCCGATTAGATTTACGGTTAAATGCAGCGCCGCTTAACAGTGGGGATGTATTATTTTAAACCCGATCCGATTTACAGCAGAATAAGGGGTTTTGTGGTCAGGGATTTTCCAGACAATCAATGGCTTCCGCGACTTTAATCGCCGGGATGGCCATTTCGAGATTGTCCAATTGTGCCAATAGCTGTTCGAGCATGGCCAATACTTCAGCAGTTTGGGATCCGCTGTCTGGCGAGACTGTTTGATCAAGCTCTTTCATCAACTCGTTCCCGTTGGTTTTATGCACATGCATCGAACGCAAATCGTTCGGAACAAAAAATTACAGTAAGCCGCTTAATCTGTTTAATATTAACCTACACTGTCGAAAAGCTCTAATTTGTAAAAAAATGTAACATCATGTAATACTGTAGTAATTGACTATCAGTACTTACAATATTGTTAATATACTTTTCGATAAATTCTATTGCTTTACCGCCATGCTATCAATCGAACCGTTGATTGAAGCGGGTCGTTATTCTGTCTAAATTAGCTATAGTTTTTTCGTTAGTTGCTTAACGGGTAATGTGAATATATATTAATCTTGCATTTTTGGGGATCACAAGTGGGCCAGTTTGAAATCGAAGCCGAGCGCGTTGCAAAGCTGACCGAGAAACAGCGGGAATGCCTGCATCTGGTAGTCCAACGAAAATCCTCCAAAGAAATTGCCCGCATATTAGACATTTCCAAACCAGCGGTAGACCAACGGCTGGACGGCGCCCGGCGAACTTTGGATGTCATGACCCGCGATGAAGCTGCGATCATCTTTGCTAGGGCTGTCGGAGGCTATGATCGGATCATATATGATCCAGCCTATCTTCCCTCAGCCGCAGAAATAGGTGCAAGAGCGAATCAGGGCGAACAAACACAATCGACCATGTTGGAAGAAGCAGCCGTTCCATACGACTTCAAATCCAACCATGATTCGAGCCTGTGGATGCAAGCCCTGAAGGAACCGGGTGGCGATCTCGGGACCATTCAAAGACTAGCCATCATTGTCGGCATGACTGTCGGTATATTGGCGATAGTATTGATCGGTCTTGCTGTCTCTCAGTCTCTTTCAGGTCTGCTGGGCGGATAAGCCAAAACCAGACCTAAGCTAAAATTTTATTTTTGGAATTCGCGTTTCGCGGAAAGGGAATCTTATGTCTTACGAAATTAAAAAAGCCAAAGATCAAATCGGCAAAGACATGCCGAATACCGAGTATAGTATCGATCAAGCACTTATCTCTGTATCCACCCTTATGGCCACTTTGGTCAATGCACGTATCTCATCAGGCGTTCCGGCCGCGACAGGTCAAGCTGCAATCCTCCGTCTCGCCAAAGCACAAATGGCCCTTGTTGACGCCAGCAGTGATGTACTGCGGGTCCATGGCGAATTGAAGAAAATAGGGAAAGAATATGCAGGATATGGCAGCGAAGATTGTCCGCCCGCGCAAGCGAGCCATAATGACAAAACTCAACTTTCTATAGTAAGCTAGTCGATCAATATGTTGACTAAATCCCGCTATCGTGGTCCTTGCACTGAATGCGGATCGCAATTTTCTATATACTGTTCGTTTCTTGCACAGCCTATGCACTTTGGCGTGGAGGGGCACCTGAACGCGCGGTGGCGGGATCCTATTTCTCGATCTGGTTGTTGGATCAAGCTTTACATTTTGTCTACGCATCGGATTTTACAGAATTGGATCCTGGCCATTTGGTCATTGACCTTCTCATCTGGGTGGCATTCTTTACAGTTGCCATGCGAGCAAAAAGGTTTTGGCCACTATGGTTAGCCTCATTACAAACAATTGCGGTTGTAGCACATTCGGCGAAGTTTTTGGATGTAACTATTGCCCCAAGGGCATATTTGACAATGCAGATTGCATCTTCATTTCCAGTTTTGATATTGCTGGCTTTTGGAACTTACAATCATCAAAAACGGTTAAAAGAAAATGGTTTCGATCCGTCTTGGCGCAGCAAAAGTCTAAAATAGACACGCGTCCTTTTATCCTCTTTCTCAAATCATGTAGTGAAACGTGTCGCACAACACCCAAAGGTTTTGGTTGCCATGGGTAACTTTGCTGCAAACCATAGCGCTGGTGGCTCTTATCGCGAAGCAGATGGAAGTGTCGATACACCCGCAGGCATATTTCATCACGCAAGCCGCTTCTTTTTATCCCTTGCTGCTAATCCTGGCACTCGGGATATATTGCCACCAGCGCCGCCTTCTAACCAACAGGACCGATCTGTCTTAGCGCAACTCATCGCGTCGGTCTTGCCGGAAAAGGCCGGTATTTTGTCCGATGCTTTATTGGCTGAATTTGGTTCGCTCGGGCGTATTTTTTCGGAGTCCGAAGAAGCATTGAAACGGGTCATTGGATCGCACCAATCGGTACTCAATTTACTGGTGGCAACCAAGACACTTTTAACAACCCAGTTGCAAAATAACTTACCCAAAAAACTAGTGTCGGCAACCGACGAAAAGTTGATCTACTATCTGCAAGCAACCATGGGGTCGTTGGCGAATGAAACCATGCGTGTTTTATTTCTCAACAATGCAAATCATCTGCTTAAAGATGAAGAATTTGGTAGCGGTTCACCGCGCAAGATAATCGTGCAGCCGCGATGCATTTTGAAGCGCGCATTGGAACTCAACGCCAGTGCTATCATCCTTGTGCATAACCATCCAGGCGGTGATTTGCAGCCCAGTCCGTCAGATATCAAATTTACGACATTGATCAAAAATCTGTGCGGCGAACTAGAGATCAAATTACACGATCACATCATCATTGCTGACAATAAATGGTCCAGTTTTCGGAACATGAGGCTGTTATGACCGAGCAACTTCTGGATAGCTATGTGGAACGAGCTAAAAATTACCTGGCGATGCAACGTCAGCAAAACCTGTTTTTTGAGAATGACGGGATATTTGGTGACCCGGCTTGGGAATTATTGCTTGGGATATTTATCGCAACGGAGTCCGATCAATGTGTGATGAAGAGTGAACTTTTGGTGGATTTGTCAACCACACCGGCCATAGCATCGCGTTGGATCGATATTTTTTCGGACAATGACTATATTGTTGAATGTGAGCAGCAGGGTAAAGTTGGTATTCGGATGACCGACTCTGCCCGCGCAGAATGCGCTGCCTATCTCGATGCGGTGCTGCTACTTTAGATTTGATCGGCCTATTTTTTATTTGATCTAACCCTTAATCCTGCCTCCCGTTGACCGTAATTCACACTGAACCCTCCGGTATCGGGATTGTGCGGAATGAATTATCTTCGCCCAGCGGCGCAGTTAAGTGATAAGGTCCAGTGGAGATATTGGCTGGCTGTCTTGTTGCTTGCCGTTCTTCATTCATCGGCGAATGCCCAGCAGAAAATAGATGATAGCGGCGTCCGAGGCGCAACCGTTCTTGCCTATGCGAGAATTGCAAAGCCGTTTCGCGTTGCGCCCGATAATTTTGTGGCACGTCCGAGAAGGCGCGGAGAAAAGTTAGCGGATATAAGTGTTCAAACATGCAATGCCGAAACCGGCCAGCAAATCGACGCCTGTGTTTTGATGATTTATGAACTTCAGTAGAAGAATTTGCTATTCATCATTTTCCGCTTCGGAGGCGTCCGCCCGTTGCAAAGCGTTGATCGCTTCTTCGACTTTTATCGCCGCAAGAGCGTGGCCACCTTCATCTAACAGGGACAGGACATTCTCGAGTTTTTCGACTAAGTCTAGCATGTCAACATTGCTGTTACTCATGTCAATCGAGAGTGCCTTTCTATTGGCAAATGTGCTTTTTGATGATTCCATACGCTCTATTCGAACGATGAAATCAAATGGTTACAGCGCTCAACAAAAAATCCAACTAGTTGCAACCGGTTGCAATTACAACCAAAATTACCGGAAACTGGCCAATTCCGACAAATATATTGCTGGTGTCCCAATTTGAAGCAGCTCCTTCGTGATTGCTAACGCATCTCAAAGTCACCGGAATTACAGGAATAATGCTGCCTTCCGTTTAATATTTTCCACAGGTGCCGTTAACCATCACACGAAAGGGAAATAGATGACTGATTTTGATTATGACTTTGTAATAATCGGAGGTGGGCCAGCTGGTCGCCGCGCAGCCATCCAGGCTTCCAAACTTGGGAAGTCTGTTGCGATCGTCGATGACCAAAAGAAAATTGGTGGTGTGTCAGTGCATACCGGAACGCTGCCGTCGAAAACAATCCGGGAGTCCGTCCTGTCGGTTACTGGGTGGCGTGATCAACATTTTAAATCGGGGCGGCAACGTCATGGTGCCAACGTAACGCAAAATTCAATTGCGTCACGATTGTCGACCACATTGGGCGATGAGGTCGAGGTTATCGACAGCCAGCTGTGTCGCAATAATATTGCAACGTTAAAAGGGCGTGCAAAATTTTCAGCATCCAATAAGCTTGCTGTTTCCCAAACGGTTCAAGGCAAGAAAACAAGCTATTCGGTTACGGCTGAAAAATTTCTCATCGCGGTTGGCACGAAACCTTATCGTCCCAGTCATATCCCATTCAATGGTACGTCTGTGGTCGACAGCGATTGTATTGCCGCCAATATGCCCATGCCCAAATCTATCATCGTCGTTGGCGGCGGTGTCATTGGGCTCGAATATGCAACAATATTCTCGACCCTGGAAATTCCGGTTACCGTGGTCGAAGCAAGAGAAAATATTCTCGAATTTATTGATCGTGATATCGTTTCCAACTTCACGCATCAATTGTCCGAACGCGGCATTAATCTGCGCTTGGGCCGGACGATAAAAAATATCGAACTGGACAAAAATAACAGCCCGCATGTTGTGCTGGATGATGGCCGAGAATTACGATCACAAATGCTCTTATTCACGGCCGGCCGGGTTGGTGCGGTTGGCAAGCTCGGATTGGAAAAAGTAGGCATCGAAGCCGACAGCCGTGGTCGGCTCTCTGTCAATGCCGAAACGCTGCAAACGACACAGCCGCATATTTACGCAGCGGGTGATATCATCGGCTTCCCCGCATTGGCTTCCACTTCTATGGAGCAGGGGCGGCTAGCCGCATGCCATGCATTTAATCATCCGATCCACACGTCGGAGCATAATTTCCCTCTGGGAATCTATTCTATTCCAGAAATCGCCAGTATTGGCATGTCGGAAGAAGAAGCGCGTGCCAATGATCTGCAAGTTGAAATCGGCATCGCGCGATTTCAAGAAACCTCTCGTGGCCATATTTTAGGCAATTGCAAAGGGATGCTCAAATGCATTTTTGATCTTCACGATCGAAAACTTTTGGGCGTTCATATTGTCGGAGAGGGCGCGACAGAACTTATTCATATCGGCCAAGCCGTTTTGAACCTCAACGGAGGTATCGACTATTTGTCCGACACTGTCTTCAATTTCCCCACCCTAGCCGAAGCATATAAGGTCGCTGCGCTTGATGCGTATAACCGTATGCCACAACCCAGAATGAGAGCATAACGTGAAACTAGATATTAAAAATATATTGGACGGTTATTTCCGCGATAATGACAATGAGGAATCCTGCCCGGTCTGCATTGAGGAGGATGGTCAGCGAACGCCCCTCTTCGCGATCGCGAGCTTTATCCGACAGCATAATCTGTCCCTGTCTTCTAATAATTTGGAACTCGCTTGGGAATATATTTGTGGCGGCAAAAGCGTTCTGAAAAATGAAATATTAGGCCTATCATCGGCCGGCCGGTTAAACAATTCGTCCGCGGCAGAATTGCACGACAAATATTTGCGTTCAGACATTGGGGTGCAAATTGACAAAATATTGAAAGAGGCCATTACCCAGATTCATCAAACCAGCCAAATCATTGATGATGGCACCAAAAATTCGATCGAGGCCGAAACAAATTTGATCGAGCATGCCGATCATATCCGCACCCAACCGGGTGATCTCGATAACGCGATACAGAAACTTTTGGATTTGTCGCATCTTATGGTTGAATCAACCCGCGAAAACCGGGAACAAATTTCGGAAACCAACAAGAAACTGGCAGAATTGCAGACCGAGTTGGAGCAAGCCAGAAATGAAGCAGATTTTGATCAGTTAACAAAATTGCCGAACAGAAGGAAATTTGAACGCACTTTGGATGATCTGCTCGAAAAGCTGATTCAAGGCGGTGCAGCCCCAATATTGGTATTTATTGACATTGATCATTTCAAGAAGGTCAATGACACGTTCGGCCATGAGTGCGGCGATCGTGTCTTGCGTCTGGTCGCGGACGAATTGTCGACCATGTCGAACAGCAAATGTCACACATCACGCTATGGTGGTGAAGAATTTGCAATGATTTTTGAAGACAAGTCTATCGATCAAGCCTGCAAACTGGTTGATCAATGCCGTGAGACTTTGTCGCGCCGCGCATTGGTTGATCTCGAGACAGGCCAATCGCTCGGTAAACTGACTTTTTCAGCCGGTGTTGCAGAATGTTTGCAATCGGATACCAAGCGCTCATTGTTGCGAAAAGCAGATTTGGCGCTCTACGAAGCCAAATCTCAGGGACGCAATACCGTATTGCAATATTCGGCGGAATAAACGGATCGGCTAATTGACGCTGTATCTATTGCGGTGGTGACAAACGATCGATCTGATAATCAGTCAGCCAGGGGAGAGTAGAAATACTCTTCTCTGGCTTTTTGGTATCTGCACGAAATCTATTGAAGCTTGGATTGAAGCTGCCCACACCATTGTCCGCATCATTATCTGCATCACAGGCAGCCCGGTTCAGACCACTGTGCTGAACATCGACGACGCATCGTTCCAAGATGACCGAATAGGGAGCCCCAAAAGCGATTGGGTAGAGTAACCAAAGCAACTCTACCCAATCAATAATAACGCAGACCAGGTGCGCTACGTTTAACAAAGCCACAACCTGCGGGGGCTGCGATGGCTTTGGAATGAAAGATATAAACCCTTCACATAGTGTTATCCGAATCCAGACGCCTGATAGCAACGGATATTCAATCCAATCTGAGTGGACCGGTCCGTTTTACTTCCAAACTGGGTCTATCGCATCGCCAGTGCGGGATGAAACGGCTTATATTTTCTTCATCGTTATGGAAATACGCCTATTCCTATCATCCGCCGGTTCAGCGGGATTATAGGGCTCTGTGTCGGCAACGCCCTCAATACGGGCGGTACGAACCATTGAGACGCCGCGTTTTACCAGTTCCTGTCTGGTCGCTTCGGCGCGCGCAGAAGATAACAGCCAATTGTTCATATTTTGACCGCTGGCATAAGGTAGACTGTCGGTATGACCTCTAATGATCAGTTCATTATCGACTGTTTTGATAATGCGCGCGACCTGACCGATTAACTCCGCGGCTACGGGGTTAAGATCATCCGTTGCCAATGCGAACATGCTGAAGTCGGCTTCATCGACAATATCGATGCGCAAACCTTCTTGCGTATCTGTAAACCTGACGTTGGAAAGCAACTCCAAACTCGCGGGGTTATTTTTCAGCTGTTCGCGAATAAGTCGCTCAAATTCTTTGGCATCCAGCTCTTTCACTTGCGCCAGTTTTCCTTGGCCTTGGCTTTCGCCTTTTTCTTTATACTTGTTTTTTTGTTCCGCTTTGGCGCCGGTATTGTTGCGTGGAACCGCCATAGCAGCGTTACCAGTATTGGAATTTGGATTGGGATATTTATCCGGATCAGTGACCGAAGAGCCGCCAAACATATCTTTGCCGCCTGCGCTGTCTCGTTTGACTTGGGCAAGGGTCGGAGCAAAATAGTCGGCAATGCCTTTGCGCTGTTTCTCGTCGGTTGCTCCTAACAACCACATGAGCAAGAAAAACGCCATCATCGCGGTCACAAAGTCGGCATATGCGACTTTCCACGCACCGCCATGGTGACCACCATGATCTTCCATGATGATTTTTTTGACAATGATCGGTTGCAAGGGTTCAGGCGCAGCTTTTTTTGCCATGTTATTTTGCCCTTATGGCATCAAAGACGTCAGAGAAGCTGGGTTGATTGTCGTGCTGTAAGCTGGTTCGCGCTGCCTCAATAATAAGCGGCTGAGGATGGCCGTGAAGGCTGGCGATTATCAGTTGTTTGGCAACATGATAAATGCTCGCATCACTTTCAATGACCGATCGCGCTCGGTTGGCCATGGGGCCAACCAAACCATAAGCCAGTAAAACACCAAGGAATGTTCCAACCAATGCAGAGCCAATCATTCCGCCGAGTATTGTTGGAGGCTTATCAATCGAACCCATGACTTTGATAATACCCAAAACCGCAGCAACAATGCCGAGTGCCGGGAGCGCGTCAGCTAGGTTCTGGAGATTGTCTGCGGGTGCTATGGCTTCGTGATGATGAGTCTTGATAGCCTGGTCCATGACATCTTCAACAGCATGGGGATCTAGTGTGCCGGAAGAAACCACCACCAGGCGCAAACTATCCGCGATTAGATGGATCAACGTATCGTCCTTGAGCAGCTTGGGATATTCGCTGAAAATGGGAGAGGATTTGGGATCTTCAATATGAGGCTCCAGTGCAACCGGGCCTTCGCTTTTGAGAATTTTGGTCAGTTTTGAAACCAGCAATATGCAGTCCATAAAGTCTTGTTTCACGTAAGTTGGACCTTTGAAGACTTTTGCAAAGCCGCCCATCAATGCTTTTAACTGTCCGCTGCTATTGCCGATGATAAGCGCGCCGACGGCGGATCCGCCGATAATGCCCATTTCAACTGGCAAGGCTGAAACTACAACACCCAGATCGCCGCCGGAAATCATAAAAACGCCAAAAACCATGACGAGTAAAACTACAATACCAATTCCAGCGAACATCTTCGTTCCAATCCACAGGTCCGTTAAATTTTGTTCGATCCCTCTGAAACAGAAGGACGATCATATTGGTGAACGGCAAAAATGCCCCGTGGTTAAGGGACAAATAAGCATATTATCGGCAGTTATCCGATCAACTGAACCAAGGAGTTACTCGCGGTTTGCGCATAGAGTCGTTGGGCAGCCTCCAAGTTGACCAGCAAGGATTGGAATTGAGAAATAGCCTGGCCAATATCCGTATTCTCCAGAGCAGAACGCCGTTCCAGTGTGTTCAATTCTGATTCCTGCAGGCGCAGCTCTTGCTCATCCAACCGGTTGACCAAAACCCCTTGAGCGCCCAGCAACGAAGCAAAATGATCGGTCATCGCCTTTGCTCGATCTAGCTGTTCCCCTCGTTCGGTTGGCGTTCCCGAGCGGACGGCGTCGATCATATTTGCAAATATGACATCCAAACTTTCGGTCATGCCGCCGCCAATATCAACGCCCTGAGCAACGGCAGCAAGAGTGGGGGCCGGAGTGACCAAAACATTATTGTCAATCCGCATTTCTATGGGATCACCGCTATGGAATAGCTTCCCGCCATAATTATCATCCACTTGAACAAGTTGGCTGAATTGTTGTTGAAAGCTCTCAAGCTCCAAAATGATCACGTCTCGATCTTGGGGTGCTAATGTTTCATTGTTCGCCAATACCATAAGTTCTCGGACTCGCGTGGTTCCGTTAGACATTGTGTTGATCGTAGATTCCGCTTGCTGCGCCAAAATGCGGGCGCGACCGATATTGTTCGACCAGCTTTGTTCAATGGTTGACTGTCTGCTGATACTGGAAATTTCCAGCCAGCTTGATGGCGCTTCCGATGGACGGTTGAAACTTATCCCCGTGGCGATGGTTTCCTGCTTGCGCGCAATCAGGTCAGCCAATTGACTCTGCATCTGAATGGCATCTGCTGGTCTGGTGCGATTAATGGATTCCATTTTAAGCCCCTTTGGCGCGTGTGAATATAATTAGTCTAGAATATGGCCAAAACGGATTGAATCGTCTCGCGCGCGACCTGAACAATGCGGGCCGATGCTTCGTAAGATTGCTGGAGACGGATTAAGTCCGCTGCTTCGCGATCAAGATCGACAACGGATATGCGATCCCTGGACTCGCGTGTGGCTCTGTCAAAAGCAGTCGCCGCTTCGCTTTCACTTCGTGCTGACAATAGATTTTGAGCCTGGGTAAGGACTAAGCCTTCAAATTGTTGCTCGGTGCCACCAGGAGTGCGCAAGTCAACAAAGGCAAGGATATTGCCATTTGCAACGCCGGCTGGTGAGGCCAAGGCCAGATCATCTATAGTCAATCCGGTCATCGCTAAGCTGGCTGCGCCGCCGCCGTGAGAAACAACCGCTGCGCCAACCGCGCCGCCATCCGTTCGGCCATTGGCCTGCCAACCGTTTAACTCGTCGGCAAATTGGACCGCGAGAGCATCCAATTCAGAAGCACTGGATGCAATGTTTGATTGCGCGCGGTGGAGACCGCCCAATGTCCCGTTAGTGGGAGCAGATTGAACGACACCGCCAATATCAATATCAAATGCACCGCCCGCATTGGCGATGAAGTTCACCGGACTGACGGTATTAAATGCCACCAGATCGGTACCATTACGAGAAACATCAACCAAACCGTCATCGCCAAAATTTATTTCAACATCCAGTTTTTCAGTGATCACAGTCAAGGCTGCATCGCGTTGATCCAGCAATGCAACATGCTGAGCGGTGCCCGGCTGGGTTGGCTGCAGTTTCTCGTTAACCTCAGCGAGTTCCGCAAGGGCCAGATTTAATTCTGATACTTCTTGAGTGGCGGCACCGTTGATTAAAGTCGTCGTGGCCGACAGATTGGATGCGGTTTGATTGAACCGGGCAACTGTATCTTCTATATCGCCAAGAAATTGACCTCTAAGCGCTGGTTCAAAGGGTATTGCGGACAGCTCTTCTGCGCTACCGAATAGCTGCGTGAGCTGGCTGCCCACATCGGATTGATTATTTGCGAGCGCAATCTCACCTTGATCCAACCATTGAACCAACACATCTGTGCGCACCCGATCGGCACCGGTCTGACGGGTTGCAGCTTCCAGAAACTTGTCGCTGGCGCGCACAAGGCCATTAATTTCAACCCCGCCGACGCCAGTAAATTTTCCATAAAGCGGGTTGGTGGACCCATATATAGTTGTGTCACCAACATTGAGCGATCGGCGGACATAATCGGGATTCTCCGCGTTTGCGATATTTGAACCCACAACCTCCAATGCGCGCGCATTAACCTGCAGCGCGGAGCGTCCAATAGCCAATAGATCAGACATTTTTGCTCTCCACATGCCGGCTTAGCAGTTCTGCAACGCCGAAAACGCCTTTTTCGGCCATATTCTCGGCAAGCATGGAATCCTGCATATCTTGAAATTGGTCGGTGCCTTGACCGTCAAACAAGCCTTCGCTGAGTGAAGCGCTACGCATTGTTTTTAGCATCTGCCGAACGAAGATTGCTTCAAAGTCCGCAGCCATCGCTTCGACTTGCGTCTTTGTGTTGCGGTCAGATGAATGGGCATTTTGTGGGACCTGATCGACTGAACGCGGGTTCTGAAATTGTATAGGGTTCATATGATTATCAACTCCGCTTTCAATGCACCGGCTTGCTTTAAACCTTCGAGGATCGCTGTTAGATCTGACGGTGAAACACCGATGGAATTAATAGTTTCAACAATTTCCGACAGGGAAGCGCGGCGGCCAATTTCGAACGCCGGAGCGCCGCTATCTTCCAATAGAATATCACTATTCTCTTCTGTCTCTGTCCGTCCGCGACTAAACGGTGCCGGTTGTACGACAGTGGGATTTTCTTCGACGCGAACGGTCAGCTTTCCGTGACTGACGGCCGCCGGTCCTAATCGCACTGCGCCATTTATAACGACAGTACCGGTTCGGGCGTTGACGATGATGCGGGCTCTGGCTTTTGCTGGGCTGACTTCCAAATTCTCGATCATACCCATCAACATGACGCGTTCCTGGACACCAACAGGAGCGTTGATCCTCACCGTTACGGCATCTGCTGCAACCGCCTGGTCTTTGCCAATCGCCGTGTTAATGGCTTGGGCCACGCGCAACGATGTGGTTAGATCAGCATCGGCTAAGTTGAAGCTCAAATAGGGTTGTGTTTCAAATCCGGTAGCAACAGTGCGCTCGATCGTCGCGCCGCTCGAAATTCGCCCAACGGAGGGAATATTGACGGTGAGACTAGAGCCATCGGCAGCCGATATACCTAATCCGCCAACCGCTAAATTACCCTGCGCCATGGCGTATATTTGCTGATCCGCACCATAGAGAGGCATCAGGATTAAGGTCCCGCCGCGGAGCGATTTCGCCTTACCAAGTGCCGATACGGTAACATCCATTCGTTGTCCGGGTTTCGCAAAGGCCGGCATTTCTGCGGTGACCATGACGGCGGCTGCATTTTTAGTGGCGGGATTAACGCCGGGAGGTAGAGATAAGCCAAAGCGGCTGGTTACTCCTTTGACGCCGAGCGTCGCATATTCCAAGCTGTCATCACCAGTTCCTGCCAACCCTACAACAACGCCATAGCCAACCAGCTGGTTGGTGCGCAGCCCAGCAAAATGTCCAAGATCTTTTATGCGTTCAGCCTGGACCGGTTGCACAGCGATAAACATTGTGATCGCTAGTGCGGCGATCAAATGAATGATGCGAGGAAGTTTAGAAGATAGGGTCATAATGTCTTGCCTGTATGAGGGCTAAAAAGGAGAAATTCGGGAGAAGAATCTCTGCAACCAACCTTGTTTGCTGGCCGAAGCAATTTCGCCGGTACCGCCATAAATGATACGTGCATCGGCTACTTTGCTCGACGGGATGGTGTTTTCGGAAGATACGTCAATCGCACGGATTAAACCGCTGAATTGAACATGTTCATTGCCTCGGTTAAGCGAAGTCATTTTCTGACCGCGGACCAACATTGTGCCATTGGCATAGCTTTCTGCGACGGTGACACTCACTTGTCCTTGCAAGGAATTGGATTGAGCCGCGCTGCCGGTTCCGGCGAAATTTTGAGAACCGCTGGCGCCCACATCACTGGGAGAAAATAGTGAGAATAATCCGGTTGTCGGAGGTGTTAACCCGATACTTCCGTTGCGATCTTCCGATGCGCTGTTCGATTTTGCTGCTCTGGTATTCTCCACTAGCAAAATGGTGATGATATCTCCTTTGCGGCTGGCGCGCATGCCACTGGTCAGCGCGGCATAGCCGGAGGCTTGCTGAAAGATCGCGCCATTGGCGGCAACCGGGCCGGGTTGCGCAAGCGGAGGGGCCGTGGCGGCTTGGAAACCTGGCCCGGCCTTTGATCCTCCGACACCAAGACATCCCATAAGGAGTAACGGTGTTGTCATCACCATGATTGAACTTTTCGAGATACGGAATTGGGGCATGAGAAAATTATCTTTCATTGAAAATATTAAAGCTGCTGATTCACAAATTGCAGCATTTCATCGGTGGCCGAAATCATCTTGGAATTGACTTCATAAGCCCGCTGCGTCTCGATCATGTTGACCAATTCTTCGACAATATTGACATTGGATTGCTCCAAAGCACCTTGGCGAATAGAACCAATGCCTTCCGTGCCGGCTTCGCCAACCTGAGGTGGACCGCTGGCTGCTGTTTCTGATCGGATATTATTACCGACTGAGAGCAGACCGGCAGGGTTGGTGAAACTCGCCAATTCAATTTGACCCAGCTCGCTGGGCTCATTTTGTCCCGCCAGTGTAGCGGTAACGGTTCCATTATTGCCGATGGTTACATTGGTGGCGCCTTGTGGGATTTGGATTGCAGGTATCAAGGGAAAGCCATCGCTGGTCACCATATTGCCCTCTGCCGTCAGGTTGAAATTTCCCGCGCGAGAATATCCAGTCGTGCCATCCGGAAGCTCGACTTGGAAAAATCCAGCCCCTTCAATCGCCATATCCAAAGCATTTTCAGAAATTTGCAATGTGCCTTGTGTGCTGATTTTACCAATGCCAGAAAGCTTCACACCCGTACCCAGTTGCAATCCACTGGCGAACCGATTTTGGGCATCAGATGGTGCGCCGGGCGTAACGATATTTTGATAAGCCAAAGTTTCAAAATCGGCACGATCGCGTTTGAAACCGGTGGTGTTCACATTGGCTAAGTTGTTCGCAATGACACGCATTTTTGTGTTTTGGGCGTCAAGACCAGTCCGTGCGACTTGTAGGGCTGCATTGCTCATTTAAATTCTCCTTAGTGCGACTAGCGCTCTGACTATCCTTGCGGCATGTTCATGATGCTACTGCTGCTCTCATCCAGCTCTTCGGCGGTTCGCAGCAATTTGGCTTGGGTTTCCCAAGCGCGACTGGTCTCGATCATATCGACTAATGCTGCCGTCATGTTGACATTGGATTCTTCCAAAGCCCCGGAAATGACTCGAGCATTTTCATCAACTGGAAGGACGCCATCATCAGCGGCATGGAATAAGGCATCTGATCCTTTGGAGATTGCGCTTCCGGTCATGCTGACCAATTTTATCCGATCCAATTCTTCAGGCTGGGTCGGGTCACCGCCCAGGGGGACGAAAAATATCGTTCCATCGGCGCCGATATTAATGCTCTCGGATGGTGGCACTGTAATTGGACCGCTCTGACCCAAAACGGGGTGGCCATCACCGGTAACCATTGTCCCGGTCGCGGCAATCCGGAAATCGCCGCGACGGGAATAAGCTTCATTGCCTTCGGCCGATTGGACAGCAATCAGCGCGTCGCCTTCCAATACGATGTCTAGGGACCGTCCGGTTTGAGTCACGGATCCGCTGTTCATATCGGCCTGCATATCGCGCTGCACCGCCATCGCACGGCTGTCATGCCCCGGTCCAACCAGATATTTGGCCTCTGCCGAAACCATATCGGCTTTAAACCCAATGGTGTTGGAGTTTGCCATATTATTGGCAATGGCCGTTTGCCGGTTCATCAATGATTTCATCGCATTGATGCTGGTATATGCAAGCTTATCCATGAGCAGTTCCTAGATCGCTATCCCCTTCAGATCTTAGACCTGAAGATTTATGATGGTCTGGCTCAACGTATTGGCGGTTTCGATGGCTTGGGCGTTGGCCTGAAAGTTCCGTTGAGCGGAAATGAGCGACACCAATTCTTCGGTTATGTCGACATTGGCGAGTTCCAGTGAACCGGACCGAACTTGACCGAGCGGACCATTGGCAGCCTGGTTAATTTGCGCTGCGCCGGAATCACCAGTGGCTTGCCAATGAGCATCTCCAATCGGTCGCAATCCTTCAATCGAGGTAAAGCTGGCCATGGCCAATGCACCAATATTCAACTGGTTACCGTTAGAAAATGTTGCGCTGACAACGCCTTCGCCATTGATCGAAATATTGGCGAGTAGGGCGCTGGGATCGGATGGATCTGAATCGGGAAGAATGAAGTCAAACATGTCCGCTACATTTGTAGATGTTGCAACGCCCGTTGCATCCACTGGCAATAGCTGCGCTTTGGCTCCGGTTGTGTCGATGACTTCCCGATTATTGTTGACCGAAAATGATCCATTCCGGGTGAACGATAAATCTTGGCGCGGCGGTTGTCCGCGAACGGAGAAAAACCCGTCACCGGCAATAGCAAGGTCCAGTGTTTTTTCAGTGGCTTGCAATGTCCCTTGCGTAAATTGTTGCGTGATTCCGTTTAGCCGAACGCCCTGACCAGCTACCGTTTTGGCGGATTGGGTTGGGGATGCGGCAAACAGATCGCCAAATTGAGCGCGGCTTTTTTTGAAGCCGGTTGAATTTGTGTTCGCGACATTGTTGGAAATCACGTTCAAATCGGTTTGCGCGGCTTTCAAGCCACTGAGCGATGTAAAGAAAGACATAGTTTCTTCTCCTGGTTTAAATATTGTGGGGCAGGGTTATTCTAGCCAATGCGCAAAGCTTCAGAGGGAAGCACATTGCCGATAGGGGTCACCAGAATTGGTGGTTCGTCTGCCTGAGATGTTTGTACCGATGCAACCGGAACCCAAGTGGCCAAATCGGATATGGAACCACCATTGACGCGCACTCTCAAGCGACCAAGATCTTGCGGTTCTCCATTGGCGTTTTTGCTATCAAAGCTAAACTCTACCGGCCCGGCATCCTGACGACCGAGCTCGGCGAACATCACGATTTCACCGGTTTCGTTGAGCAGGTCGATCGACAAGTTGTCGCTGGCCTGGTTCAATTCAAACTCACCGGCATAGACGCCATCTTTATTGGCAACAGCAAATGTTCCGGGCACCAAAACAGTATGTCCGATCCATTCTTTGGCATCAGACAGGCGATTGTTACCCAGCATCGAAGCGATATCGGTCAGCGACTGGTTCATTTCTGAAATACCAGCAACGCTCGAAAATTGTGCGAGCTGCGCAACCATGGCTTGGTTATCCAATGGATCGAACGGATCTTGAAATTTCAATTGTGTGGTCATTAGTCGCAAAAAGGAATCTTGTCCCAGGCTGTTGTTGCCAACGGCGTTGGCGGGTTGTGCCGCCTCTAGGCCTGCAATATTATTGGTCGTATTTTCAAAAACTTGTGGAGCGATTTCCATTATTGGTTCCTTACTGTTTCTAGAATAAGTGATTTTGCGGTCTGTAAAACTTGGACGTTATTTTTGTAATTTCGGGCGGTTTCGAGCATGTCGATCATCTCGGCTGTCTCATCGACGGCCGCCTCCCAAACATAGCCTTGCTGGTCGGCAATGGGGTTGGAAGGGTCGTAGCGTTTTTGCGGTTCGGCATCCGTCTGGACCACCCGTTCAACGTCAATGGTCGCCATATTTTCTTCCATAACGGAACGGAAAACCGGGCGCATGGCACGATAGGCTTCATCCTTGCTGGCATAATCAGTGCGGGCATTGGCGAGGTTGGATGCGGTGGTGTTTAACCGCACCATCTGGGCTGACATAGCGCGACTCGCGACGTCAAAAACATTCATGTTACCGCTCATGTCACTCTCCTTTTAGGGCGCGTTTGATCGACGACACTTGTCCCTGAAGGAAGGACAAGGTGGTGCGATATTGAATGGCATTTTCTGCGAACAAGGTTTGTTCAACCGAAAGCTCGACTGTGTTCCCATCAAGGGAGGGCTGTAGCGGAACGCGGTAGCCGGTATGATCATTCATGGCTGCGTTGATCGAGCTGCCATTTTGGGCTTGCTGCATCGCACGATCAAAATCGAGATCTTTTGCTTTATATCCCGGGGTCGAAGCGTTGGCGATATTGGAAGCAAGCATATTCAAACGTTGCGAACGCAATTTCAGCGCACCGCCGTTTAATGCAAATACTTCGTCCAGATTGGGCATCGTTCTAAAATCCTGTCTTAATCATCCGGGCTGACAACCGTCACTTGGGTGTGGAGATGGCCAGGTTGGATAAACTCGGATCATACTTCGCAAAGGCTGTGCCAGTTTTGGCGCAGTATGATTGAAATGGTGGTTTTTGGGGGTTTTATGCCAATCGCAATCGTAGACATATTTCCTTTTGGACAAGACCGGCAAAAATTTGCCGCCCACCGGAAAAATTTTGCCGCGTTCGACAGGGTGGTAAAATAGTGGATATTGTTCTGGACAATTTGACGCGTTTTTTTGATCCGCTTTTATTTGCTTTGGTGTTGGGCGGGGTCCTGCTCATGGCCTGGATTCAAAATGGCCGCTCTTCTCTTGGATTGGCTTTTGCCGCGCTGCTCAATAGCGGGCGCGATCCCTTTTCGGAATCCGGTGAAAATGCGACTTTCATGTGCCGCCGTATTGATTTTGTTCTCAGGGAACGGGGACTAGTGGGATTAGAAAGTCTGCGCAGCGAAGATAAATTCGTCACATCGGTTATTGCAAAATTGCTGCATTCAAAGGATGCGAAGCTGTTTGAAGAATGGGCGCGCTTGCAACAAAATATTGTTCAAAAGCGGCAAGATGTCACGGCCAGCTATTGGAGCGCAGCGTCAGAAATTGCACCAGCTATTGGTCTTATCGGCACAATTATTGGTTTGATACAACTTTTTGCCACCGGAATCGATCCGATGAAAATGGGTCCGGCAATGAGCTTCACGCTGCTAACCAGCCTCTATGGACTTTTTGTTTCGCATATCATCGCCTTTCCGATTCATGTTCGCCTCCAAGCCAGAGCGCAGATATTAAATAGCTATCGTGACGCCGTGGTGCAGCATAGTATTGCCATTGCAAAGCGGGAGCTGGTCATATTGGGGCCCGTGCATTTTTCACCACACAAGCCGTCCCGAGCCGTTGGTTGAACCATGAACGCGGGGCGGACTACCTTATCATTTCTGGATTTGGCACTGATGTTATTAAGTGCCTTTGCCTATGCCCATTTTTTCAACATTGCAGATCAGAAAGCAGATGATTCCGTATCACAGACCATAGCGAAGCCATCCCAAATATTGGGGCATTACGAATATAAAGCGGAACAGTTTTTTGGTCAAAGTAATGCATTGCTGACAGACTTTGCTCGTGATCGAATTGCCAATATCCAATCCGATCATCAAGGGCACTTATTGTCGATCATGGTCCCCGCTGCCGTTAATCAAGACGGCGACTTTAGATTGCGCCAATGGGAAAAAGTGGCCGCTCGATCCGCTGCCATAGCAGATGCATTTGAGAAAGCCGGCCAAGACGGTAGAAAAATAAAACTTCATATGCCCGAAACTCTGATTTCTAACGCAAAGAGAAAGAGTCATATCCACTTGGTGTTTACCGCCGCTGCTGATGATATAGTCAATAAATAGAATGGACGCTCACTGAGTTGGCATGGAACCTGCTTTGAAACTCCTATACATTTATAGGAAATCAATATGGCTCATTACCGATTTATCGTTCCAATTTTGTCCGTTTTCGCGATTGGCGCGGTCCCGACCTTCGAAGATACAGCGCAGCTCGATCGCCAAGTGGCGCGTCACTTGAACGCGACGATCGGATCGGCTGGCGGCGCACGCGCTGAGATTGATCGCAAGTTGCGGCTAAAGCGTTGCCCTAGCCCAGTCCAATTATCCGATACGAATAATAATGCGGTTCTTGTCAGCTGCGCGGATAAGGGTTGGCGAATATTTGTCCCTATTCGATCCCGGTCATTACCCGCGACGAATGTCGTATCACGCAATGACGATTTTATAATTCGCCGCAATCAACCGCTAACTTTGGTCGTTCGGCGCGCCAATTTCAGCATAAGTTACGGCGTTGTCGCTCAAAAAAATGGCCGAATAGGTGATTTTATTCCCGTCCGTGCTAGCCGTAAGTCTAAGGTTTTAATGGCTAAAGTATCAGGATCAGGGGAAGTGGAACTGGCGCAATAAAATATTTTTAAAGCAGATATTAATTTTTTCTCAACAAGCCGTAAATTGTAATGACAGAAGTTTTAAGCGTTGGCCTGGCAAAAAGAAAGTGGCCATCCAGCGCAACGAGGAAAGAGTGAAATGAAACCAGTAGAAAGCTATACAGCGATTAATACGCGGTTGGATCGTTCCGTCCTGCAAGATGGAGCATCCAACAAAGTTACGGCCGGCGCAGAGGCCGGCGGCGGTAAAAACACGCCAGCAATTACCACGACGGCTTCTATATTAGCGGCGCAAAACCCACCTTTTGATGAACAGAAAGTGGCTGAAGTGCGCCAAAAAATAGCATCAGGCATCTACAGCGTCGATACCGCTGCTTTGGCACAGAAAATGCTCGATATGGGCGTGTTTGGTTTGGGAACGGAACAATGAAGCGGATAGTGGAATCTTTCCGCCATTCTCAAGATATTCTTTTTTCAGCCCTAGAAGGTCATGACAGCGACGCTATTTTCCAAGCGAGCAAAAAATTGGGGGAGGCAGCCGCTCAACTGGACGCTATTGATGCGAGAGACATCGATCCTTCATTGCAACCGCTGATGTCGGAAGCCGGGGAGTTGATGCAAGCTTCAATCTATCGTCTCCGCTTTTTGCGAGATCACAGCGCAACCCGGCTGCAACTGCTATCGGGTTTCCGAGAGAGTTCAGCAAATGTCTATACCCGAACCGGAGCGGGGCAATAGCACCCAGCCTATTCCAAATATCCAAACTCAGAACAAGGCCGCTTCAGATCGCGGCCTTTTTTTTTGGAGTAATGCAGGCGAGAAGTCCGCCCGTTAGCATCAATATTTTTTGGCACGATCATTGCTTTTCTTCTGTGCAGGAGAATTTGAAACGGTCATGTTCCATTTATCGATCCCCCCGCTTTCACAGCAACGCAGCCTAACCGGCATCATTGCCCAGAGCGCTCAGCAGACGGGTGTTGATTTCCAATATCTGGTTGCGCAAGCACAATTGGAAAGCGGTTTGCGGCCGGATGCCAAGGCAGCCACTTCTTCGGCCACCGGTCTCTATCAGTTTATTGATCAAACCTGGATGGGGTTGATCAAAGAAAAAGGTGATCAATATGGGTTGGGCTGGGCGGAAAAAGCCATATCCCGTAACCGCAACGGTCAATTTTCTATAGCCGATAAATCCCAGAAAAATGCCATTCTTGCGCTTAGAAACGACGCCCAATTATCTGCGAATATGGCGGGTGAATTTGCAAGCGACAATAAAGCCTATCTTGAAGACCGAATTGGCCGTGAGCCTGAATCGGTAGATCTCTATCTAGCACATTTTTTGGGCCCGGCTGGCGCCGCCAAATTTCTCAATCATCTGGACGCCAGTCCGCAAGGGGCGGCGGCTTCCCATTTCCAATCAGCAGCGCGCGCCAATCGCTCGATATTTTTTAACCGCCATGGAGAAGCACACAGCTTTGAATCCATTCGGGATCGGTTTGAACAGAAACTTGCCGATGCTGTCACCTTGGTGGGTAGCGGCAATGGCTTGCCGACAAACGGAAATATGTTGCCGTCGTCCGATGGAGCGGCCCGCATGGTGCAACCGGAAGACTATCTCAGAATTGCTCAGGCTCATGCCCGAGATCACGAAACAACCACACAATCAAAGCCATTTAGTGAGCCGGCCCGTGCGGCTTACTTGATGCTCGCCACCCTGGGGATGTAGAATATAATGAACCGACCAAATTTTTCGATGGACCGCGTCGCGAGTAGCCTGAAGTCCAGTTTGTTGCCTATGGCAACTTTGCTCCTTGTCATTTTCATGGTGCTGCCGTTGCCGACGATCATGTTGGATATTGGTTTCATCTCCAACATCATGATTTCTCTGGCCATATTAATGGTCGCGCTAAATGCGAATAAGCCGTTGGACTTTTCCAGCTTCCCCACAGTGCTGTTATTCGCGACATTGATGCGCTTAGGACTGAATGTGGCTTCAACCCGCGTTGTGTTGGTGCAAGGGCATGAGGGCGGCGATTCCGCCGGTCAGATTATTGAAGCTTTTGGCAGTCTGTTGCTGGGCGGAAATTATGTCGTCGGCATATTCGTTTTTTCCATTCTTATGATCATCAATCTAATCGTAATAACCAAAGGGGCGGGGCGGGTTTCCGAAGTTTCCGCCCGGTTTACATTGGATGCATTGCCTGGGAAACAAATGGCCATTGATGCCGATTTAAACGCCGGACTAATTGCACCGGAAGAGGCGAAACAACGGCGGTCGGACGTTGCAACGGAAGCCGATTTCTATGGTTCAATGGACGGTGCGTCCAAATTTGTAAAAGGCGATGCTGTTGCAGGCATATTGATTCTGGCCGTGAATATTATCGGCGGAATTGTTTTGGGGACCACAATGCATGGTTTGTCCTTTGCAGAAGCGGCGAGCACCTATTCCATGCTCGCGATTGGAGATGCACTGGTCGCTCAGGTACCTGCTTTGATCTTGTCTATCGCTGCCGCTGCAATTGTGACCCGTGTCGCTTCGAGTAAGAATTTACCGGATCAAATTACTTCCCAATTTGGTGCTGGTGCCGCTTGGGTCCCGGTAGCGGCAATCTTGACCATCTTGGGTGTGCTTCCAGGTATGCCACATTTTGTCATTTTGCCTGCCGCCGCCGCAGCAGCAGCTTTCGCCATTTACTTGATCCGCAAACCCAAGGCTGTCGAAGCGCCGATCGCGCCGGTTCAAGAAAAGCAACCTGAGCAGATTGATTGGGAAGACGTATCTGAGAAAGCCCGATTGGGCATCGAAATAGGCTATGGTTTGGTGTCGATGGTCGAGGATCGCAAAGGCGCGCCGTTAATGAAACGGATTACTGGCATCCGTCGCCAGATTTCGAAAGAGCTTGGTTTTGTTGTGCCGCTGGTCCGGATCAAGGATGATTTGGAGCTCGAACCCAATAGCTATCGGATCATGATGGGCGGCATGATATTGGGCGAAGGAACAGTATGGCCCAATGATTTTCTGGCTCTCGATGACGGCCATGTTGATGCGGTTATCGACGGACGCGCCTGCAAAGATCCAACCTTTGGAATGGATGCGCTTTGGATCGGTCCAGAAAAGAAATCGCAGGCTGTGGCAGAAGGCTATACGGTCGTCGATGCACCCACAGTGGTGGCCACGCACCTCAACGATGTTGTGCGCCGCAACGCTGCCCAGTTGTTCAGTATGGACGAAGCCCAAAAGTTGCTCGACTTGTTGAAGGAGAGCTCTCCACAGCTGGTTGATAGTCTCACGCCGCAACCATTGTCGCTATTCTCCATCACATCCATTTGCCGAGAATTGTTGACGGAAAAAGTCCCCGTCAAAGACTTTCAGAAAATTTGCTTGGCGATGCTTGAAGCGTCCAACCATCACACTGAGACTGAACATATTGTCGATGCCATTCGGCAAAAAATTGGGAATCTGATCATCCAGACTATGGTTCCCATCAACCTCCCTCTACCAGTAGTCACCTTAGATGCAGGATTGGAAAGCCTGCTCGTCAAAGCTTTGAAAGTCGGTGAAGATGCGAATTTCCCGATCGAACCGCAATTGGCGCAGCAATTGGTTGAAGCCGTTGATGAGACCGCGCGCACTTTGCCGATGGAAGCGCGCAATATCGCACTGATCACCTCTCCGATTGTGCGCCGTCCATTGGGCGGACTGCTCAAAAACCGTTTCCCAGATTTGACGGTGCTTTCTTATCAAGAACTACCAGAAGACAAATCCATCGAGGTTTTGGCAAAAATCGGTGTCCCTCAAATTCCTAACGAACCTCCTCAGGTCGAAGCGAACCCCACATATTAGATCGAGTGGAAAAAACTATGTTTCAATCAAAAATCAAAGCATCTCAAGCTTATGGCGCCATGCAGATTGACGAGACCAAACTGGTCGAGGAACATCAGGGTCTGGTGACCAAAATTGCGTGGCAAATCAAATCTTTTTCACCGGATCAAATAGAGGTCGAAGACCTTATCCAAGTTGGGCTTGTGGCGATGGTGGAAGCGGCTGGAAAATATGTCGACCAAGGGCATAGTTTTAGTACCTATTTGTATGTCCGTGTCCGTGGTGCGATGATCGATTATCTGCGTACAACCTGCAGCCTGCGCCGAAGCTCGGTGGAGTGGAACAAAAAGATGCGGCGCATTAAAGAAGAGCTGTCGCAGAAAAATGGTCAAGAACCCAATGAAGTCGAACTTGCTGAAGCGCTGGGGATGGAACAGGCTGAGTTTCGAAAAAATGCTGATCGCGCGATTGATGTACATGTCGATTCCTTGGACGAAGTCTATTGCGATTCCAGCAGCTGGTTCACCAATGAAGAAGACGACCAACATGAAACTCTAGAAAAAAGTCAGATGGTTGATCTGCTTTCGTCCAATCTGAAAAAGTTGAATGAGCGAGAGCAGCTGGTTCTCAACAGCTATTTTGTTGAAGAGATGCAATTGGAAGAAATTGGTGCGGTGTTAGATGTTTCATCTGTGCGGATTTGTCAGATCAAGAAACGAGCGCTGGAAAAATTGCAGGTCGCAATGACTGCCAGCCAAACTTAGGGCGCATTATTAAGAAACTTCTGGAGAACGAAAAAAGCCTCCGCCCAATTCTGGGGGGAGGCTTTTCCTCGATATTGAATTGATCAGACTACCGGATCAGGCTCAATACCGACTGCTGAGACTGGTTAGCCTGGGCGAGCATCGCGGTAGATGCCTGGCTCAGGATCTGGTTCTTGGCCAGTTCGGTGGTTTCAGCAGAGAAATCTACATCCTGAATACGCGAACGAGATTCCGTAATGTTAGCAACTCGATCAGATAGATTAGAGACGGTGGTCTGCAATCGGTTCTGCGAAGCACCCAAAGAGGCCTGTGCAGTGGTGATTGTATCGAGTGCTGTATCGAGAGCAGTCAACGCGCTGTTGGCGCCGGCGGCGGTGCTGATATCGACGGCGTTGACGGCCAGAGCGGTTGCATCAACATCGGTCAAAGCGATGGAAACGGTTTGACTTGCGTCACTGCCGGTTTGAATTGCGATCGAAGCATTGGTGCCATCGAGCAAAGCAACATCGTTAAAAGTGGTCCGGGATGCGACATCACCAATTTGCCCGATCAGAGCGGTAACCTCAGTTTGCAGGTTGGTGCGGTCACCGTCAGACAATGTACCGTTGGCAGATTGAACAGACAGTTCACGCATACGTTGCAACATGCTGGTAATTTCATTCATGCCGCCTTCAGCGGTTTGCGCTGCCGAGATACCATCATTGGCATTTCGAATGGCCATATTGAGGCCGCGAACTTCTGAAGTCATCCGGGTTGCGATTGCATTTCCGGCTGCGTCATCGGCAGCAGAGTTGATCCGGCGACCCGTAGAAAGCCGTTCGATTGATTTGGCTAGGCCCATTTCAGCTTGGCTAGAAGCGTAGCTGGAGCGCAAGGCCGATACGTTTGTTCCTATAACAGTCATGGTGACATCCTTTTCACAATTTACTTACTTGATACTGCGGGTCACCTCGTCGGTTGAAGCGGCCTCATTGGAGTTAACGGCGGGACTTGCGATAATTAATATTATTTTTTGTCGGTTCTCCGACAGACCGGCAAAATAGCTGTCGGTTTTCCGGCAATATCATCGGAAATCCGACAGGTTAGGATTAGAAAAAGCCGGTTTTCTGCCATTTCCAAAAGTTGGCACACTCATTGCGAAGTGTGGGGTGAACACAACAAGGATCCCGTGTTCAGAATAAAACGTGAGGGAATGAGATGATTAACAACGCGAAAAAATCTAGCCTGGTCTCTAGGTTTCCAGAGCTTGTTGATATGCTCGGGAGTGTCGAAAATTTCCACTCCGACCACACATTGTCATCTGCTGCTTCGCCACTACCCCACATTGACAGCGCAGCAAAAACAGATGCTAATGGTGGTGCACACGATCCCATCGTGATCTATCGCGATGGCCCATTCCGTTTCGTTCCGGCTACCCTCAGCCAACCTCCGCGTATTGAATTTGGCGCTGCAGATAAATCTTTTGGTTTGTCATGCATTGTTGAATCGATGCGCGGAGGTATCGGGCCGGCCTTTGCAGATCCTAAATCCATTGCCTTATATAAATATGCCGCCCGGGTAGCCCGCAGCGATGCCAATGTCATGATTACCGGTGAGACCGGAACTGGCAAAGAAGGCGTCGCTCGCTACATCCATGAACATAGCATGCGGGCTGATAAACAGCTCGTGACCATCAATTGTGCGGCCATCACCGAAACAATGATCGAGTCCATTCTATTTGGTCACAAGAAGGGCGCATTCACTGGTGCCTATGCCAATGCGGTTGGTTTGTTCAAAGAAGCGGACGGCGGAACAATATTTCTTGATGAAATTACCGAGATGCCGCTAGAAAGCCAATCAAAGCTATTGCGTGTTTTGCAGGAAGGCGAAATTCTTCCAGTCGGCGCGACACAACATGAAAAAATTGATGTCCGCGTCATTTGTGCGGCTAACCGCAACTTTGCCGAAGAAGTCAAGGCCGGTACCTTTCGAGAAGATCTTTACTGGCGCCTAAATGTGATGCCCGTTGAATTGCAGCCATTGGCGCAACGGCCGGATGATATTGTTGCCATTTCCACATTCATGATGATGGGCTTTCAAAAAGGGCACGAGAAATTTGTTACCCTGTCGCCATCGTGCGTCGAGCGGTTAAAGACCCATAATTGGCCCGGCAATGTGCGCGAACTCGCCAATGTTTTGCAGCGCGCCTTGGTAATGTGTGACGGCGATCGCATCGAGGCCGAAGACTTAATGTTCTCTGGCCAATGTCTTGTATCACAACCGAAGCAAGATGCCGTCCAACCAGGGAGCTCAGCGCGTTTTGTGCGCGGCCGTGATCTGCACTCCATTTCCAAAAGCGTTGAATATGACGCGATCAGTAAAACGCTCGAGCAGACAAATGGCAATCGACGAGAAGCCGCCAAAGAGCTTGGTATTTCCGAACGCACGTTGCGCTATCGGATGGCTGATATGCGCGCACTCGCGGCTTGAGCAGGAGATAGGATATGTCTTCCGTAAACATGAACAGCTTAATGGCCGCGCGTAATGCGATTTTGAACCGCAACAATGCTCTGCAAGATATTGCTGGCAAAACAGGCGGTCTCACTGGTCCTGGAAACGTGCGACCATCTGAGCAGGCGGATGATCCGGCAGGATTTGCAGCGCAATTGACGGACGCAATTCAGGAAGTGAACAAACTACAGCAAACGGCAAAGGCCGATACCGCCGCCTATCAAATGGGAGAGACCAATGATGTAGCGGCGGTAATGCTATCCAAACATAAAGCATCCATTGGTTTTGAATCCACTTTGCAGGTCCGCAATAAATTATTGTCGGCCTATAAAGACATCATGAACATGTCGGTATAAGATGGCAGAAACCCCTTCCAATGATGCGACAGTGATGCCAGCGGCAGCGCCCGATGCTGGCGGTGTTCTTGGCTCCATGCAATCGCTTACCCGGCAACCGGCAATTGCCCGCGCAATGCCGCTTATCATCTTGTCGGCTGTTCTTCTGGCCGCCTTTTCTGCCTGGTTGATGCTGCGGGAGCCTGCGCAACGCGATCTTTTCCGCGGTCTGCCGGATAATGACAAATCAGCTGTCATGCAGGCCCTGCAGACGGCGAATATTCCTTATCAAGTTGATGACACAACCGGTACTTTGATGGTCAGCAATGAAGACTATCATGATGCAAAAATTCAATTGGCCGGGCAAGGCTTGCCGCGTTCGGCGCCGAGCGGCGACACGGTTATGTCCAGTATGCCCATGGGTGCCAGTCGAGCGGTTGAGTCTGAAAAATTGCGTACCGCGCGAGAAATGGATCTTGCGCGTTCGATTGAAGCTTTGGACAATGTTGTTTCAGCGCGCGTCCATCTCGCAGTGGAACAGCCCAGCATATTCCTCCGCGATCGCAACGAGCCCGCTGCTTCGGTTATCCTGCAATTAAGTGGGGCGACAAAATTGGATGATCGCCAAACCCAGGCGATATTAAATTTGGTGGCCAGTTCGGTGCCTGGCCTATCTGCTGGCAATGTTTCGGTCATCGACCAAAATGGCCGTTTATTGTCAAGCAGCGACGGAGCCGACACGCGAGGCAATGACACGCAGCTCAAGATAAAGGCCGCGATTGAAGATCGCTATCGCCAATCTTTGGCGAGCTTGCTGACGCCCATTGTCGGGCCGGGAAATTTCGTGGCGCAGGTGACTGCAGATGTGAATTTTGATGAGAAGCAGGCAACCAGTGAAACTTATCCCGCGGAAGGTTCTGTTTTGCGGTCCGAGCAGGGCATGCGTTCCGAAGAGCCCGTAGGCGGTTCACAAGTTGGTGGAATTCCTGGCGCATTGGCCAATCGGCCTCCCGAGGCTGCGCAAGTGGACGATCAACCTGATGGTGAAGAGGAACAAGTCGCGGTCGAAACGGAGCCACGCAAATCCAGCGAAGAATATCGCCGTAATTTTGAATTGGCCCGAGAAATAGCGGTGACCAATCAAGCGACTGGTCAAGTTTCGCGCCTTTCTGTTGCAGTTGCCATTGATGATAAGGCCTTGAAGGATGCCAAATCACCCAAGGAAATCCAGGACATTGAAAAACTGGTCAAAGGAACAATAGGTTTCAACGCTGAACGGGGGGATCAGATCGCTGTATCCGCTAGTCAGTTCCGTCCGGTCACCCAAAAAGAAACGGAAGTGGCCTTTTACGAATCGCCCTGGTTTGCGGTTATCGCACGCAATATCACTGCTCTGATTGTCGCTTTGTTAATAATATTCCTGATCGCACGGCCGATTTTGAAACGTTGGTTGACAGCCGAAAAGGACCGAAAGTCGATCATGGCAGCGCAAGGTCAGGCCATTCCGGCCGAGTTGATGATGCAAAATCGTAGCCTGCCGCAATCATCACATGCGCTGGCAAATATGGATCACAACACCGGATCAGCGGTGCAAAATGCCGGCGGCAAAGTAACCGTCGACATGATCCAGTCCGCGCCGAGTTATCAAGAACGGGCAATGTTGACCCAGGACTTTGTTCGACAGAATCCGGATCATGCTGCGTTGGTCGTCAAAGAACTTTTGAAAGAGGCAGAAGATATGGAGGAGGCGGATGGCTGAAACAGCAATGACCGATAGCGGGTCAGCCGAAAATATGAGTAGCGAGCTCGAACTGGTCACCGGTCGCCAGACCGCAGCAATATTGATGCTGCTATTTGATGATGAAGAGGCTGCAAAAATTTTGGAAAGGCTGGAACCGCAAGAAGCAGAAGCCTTGGGAGAAGCCATGTTCAGTGTCGCTGATGTGGATGCAATGCAAATTGATGGATCTTTGGACAAGTTTCTCCAACTCACCCAAAATCAAACCATGGTGACCTATAAGTCCGATGAAAAAGTCGGTCGAGTATTTCGTCAAGCGCTGGGCACCTCGCGAGCGGAAACGATGATGAACCGTTTCGCTCCCAAACGCCCGAGCAACATTGCAGATTTGCTAAAATGGGTTCCGTTGAAAGATCTGGCGGAACTGGTTGAAAATGAGCCACCGCAAATTGCGGCGGTGATGATTTCATTTATGACTCCGGATGCTGCCGCTGAGATGCTGCAATTGGTATCAACGAGTTTGCAAGAAGAACTGGTTTATCGGGTGGCCACTCTGGGACCGGTGAGCGCGCATGCGCTAGCGCAAATTCACAATTTGCTCGAAAGCAACGGTCCGTCGGCTGAAGAAATTGCCCCGCCTATGGAAATAGGAGGTGTGATGGACAGCGCGTCGATCATCAACGGATTGCCCAAAACGATCAGTCAGGCTGTGCTGAAGGGTGTCACCAAAAGAGATCGCAAAGTTGCAAAGCAAATAGAAGATGAAATGTTTGTATTCGCGGACCTGATGAATCTCTCGAAAAAGGATATTGGTACCGTTGTTCGCAAAGTTGATAGCGCCATTTTGGTTCCCGCCTTGCGTGGTGCTTCTGAAGCACTGAAGACGAAGATTTTCGATGCTATGTCGCAGCGGGCAGCAGAAACCATCAAGGATGAAATGGACGAAGCACCGCCGCAGCCAATGGAAGCGGTTATCGACGCCCAAAAAGGGGTTATTGCAATTGCAAAACTGATGATCGACAATGGTGAAATCAGCATGTCGACCGGTGGTGCCGATTATGTCTGAACTGCATAGCGCGCCCAATTCTCAACATCCTCTTTCCGTCGATGATGTGGTTCCGCTTTGGCAAATGCCCATAGAGCAAAAGGAATTTGCCGCCTGGACCCAAGATTTGCATCCCGAGAAAATTGCGCAATCAGATGCGCAATTTCAAAGTTTCAGTGGCGTCGATTCAGATGGCGGTGGATCTTCTCATGGCGGTCAAGACGACGATATTTTCGAAGCCGCTTATCGCAAGGGATGGGAAGACGGGCAGGCCGCTCTCGCCGGAGAGCAAACAGCGAATGAACAGGCAACGGCCAAGTTGGCGGATGCCATTCAGCATGTGAACGATCTCTATTCGACCGGTAGTTTCTCCCTCATTCTAACAGCTATTGAAGACCTTTTTCGGCGGTGCTCTGAACTGGCCGTGCCTGATCCCATCTTGCTGCAAGCCTGGGCTACGCAACTGGCAGATAAAGTTGATCAGGATCAAAAAGGCGCAAGCCTGTCGGTGAACCCGGACGATTTGGGATTGATCGATCAGAATAATTGTAAGCTTCCAATCACCGGCGATAGCCAAATGTTACGCGGGAATATTCGTCTGAATCACGCTGGCGGTTGGATTGAAAAAGGCTCTGAAATCGTTCTGGATGAACTGCGCGGACTGGTCGATGAGTTTAGCAATCAGGCGGTGGTGCCCAATGAGAAATAGATCCAACATTGCCACGGTAGATGATCCCAATAGCGGAAAGGGCATCCAAGGATTGCTTGCTCGGATTGAACAGATCAACAATGAACCAAGGCATATTGGGAAATTATCCGCTCATGATAATGGTATGTTGGAAGTCACCGGCTTTCCGTATCCATTAGGATATTCTGGCCGTGTCATCGCGACAGATGGTCGAGAAATAAACGCTGAAGTGGTGGGTTTTAAAGGCGCACGTACGCTGATGATCCCAATGGTTCAAGATGCACCGTTGCGTGGTGGCAGCCCCGTCTTTCCCTTTGTTAAATCAAATGAAGCGGCTGTTGGAGATGCATTATTCGGAAGAATTATAGGCCCCATGGGCGAACCGTTGGATGATAAAGGACCCATTTTAGCCACTGAAACCATTCCCTTATCAGGTATAGAAGGCAGCGTTATGCGCCGAGCCAGCGTGAAGAAACCCATAGATATGGGTATCCGAGCGCTCAATGGTCTTTTGACTATCGGTCAAGGTCAGCGGGTGGCGGTCATCGCTGGATCAGGCGTTGGTAAGTCGATGCTGATCAATCAGATCTTGGATGGTGTGGTCGCTGATGTTGTAGTTGTGGGTCTGATCGGTGAGCGCGGCCGAGAAGTGAACGACTTTGTCCAGCGGCGCAAAGAGAAAAGAGATGGTGTTCCTACTATTACCGTTGCTGTTCCAGCGGATCATTCTCCGCCATCACGGTTGAAGGCTGCACATCGGGCCACAGCAATCGCAGAACATTTCCGGTCGCAGGGCAAGTCCGTGGTACTGGTTATCGACAGTCTGACGCGGGTTGCTCATGCCCAACGCGAAATTGGCCTGGCGGCAGGAGAGCCGCCAACCATGAAAGGCTATCCGCCATCAGCTTTGTCGATGATCCCGCGATTAATCGAACGGGCCGGTAATGATAGCGAAACCGGAGGGTCGATAACCGCCATTTATACCGTGCTCGCGGATGGTGATGATTTGGACGATCCGATCGTCGACAGCGCTCGTGCGATTGCGGACGGACACATTATTCTATCACGGTCCTTAGCAGAGCAGGGAATATTTCCGGCCATCGATATTGGTAAATCGATCAGCCGGGTCGCGGTCGATATTATTGATGATGCCCATCAGGATGCGCAAATCCATTTTCGTCGGCTTTGGTCTGTCTATGAGGAAAATCGCGACTTGGTTTTAATGGGCGCCTATCAAGCGGGTAGCGATCCGCAAATTGATGAAGCGCTCGCGCAATGGCCCGTCATGGTCAAATATCTCAAACAGAAACCCCGCGAACTGATCAATTTTCAATCCAGTATCAGTGACTTGTTTAACTTGTTCGATCCGTGAAACGGAAGGTCACATCGCTCGTGCGGATTTTAAAGATCCGCGACACGCAAAAGCGTTTAAAGGAAAACGCGCTTGCAAAAGCCGGAAACCATTGTGCGGCTTTAGAGCATAATGCGAGCAGAATCCGTAACTTACAAACTGATGTTCAGGCAGGCGTTGAAGCAATACCTGCGGATATGTTTGCTGCCCGAATGGAATTGACCGAACGGCTTATTGATGCCGAGCAAACTCTCAGTGTTTCTATCGAAACGGCAAGGCAAGATTTTGCCCATGCCGAGCGGCAAAATCTTGCCGCCCGAACAACCTATGAAAGCACAGAAAAACTGCTGCAATCCAACCTTCACAAAGCGCAAAAAGCAGAGCGTTACAATGCCGACATACGGCATAACATATTGTATAACATAGATAAAAATAAGAGAAAAGGACTATCGCGATGATTGGAAAGATCATGACTGAGGCCTCCCATTCTATAATTGGCATGCTTTCTGCAAAGCCTTTGGACATGGAAACAGGAACTGGAAATAACGCGTTTAACGCCCTTTTGACCAGCGGTGAAAGCCGTCCGGATGTTGCTTTGCTTCGCGATGATTCTGAGACAATTGAAGAGCCTAATAGTGATGCGTTTTTGGAACAAATGATCAACCCTGATCAGGTGTCCATCTCTACCGCACAACCTTCGAAAACCCGGGTTGGCAAAATAGTGGATGATGCGGATCATCGTCCCGATCAGATCATTGCTACAGAATTGCCAACAGACATTGGAGCTTTTGTTTCGAAAATGTCATCTCCCATGCTGGCAGCTGATCGGACACATTCGGATAACACCTCTCATTCCACTGGTAGTTTCAATGCTGCCAATGCGAGTATTGCAAATAGAGCAAAGGCAGAGAATTTGAGTTCTTCGCAACGGCAGCCTCTGGCGCCAGAACATAGCGTAAATCGCTCGACACCTATCGCAACCGATGCGACACCCCCTTCACGAAACGCCGTGCTAAATATTGATAGTGTCGCGAAAATTCCGACGCCGCCCATAAATTTGCCAGCCGATGACATGGTTTCTGGTCGGGACGCCGCGGCGCAGCGAGAAAATAAAGGGGAAGGGCGCAAGGCAATTGCGCAAGTGAATTTATCATCTCGTCTCATCTCCGAAACACGAGAACCGCGTGATGAAAGCTCCAAAGAATATCGCGCGATTAAATTGTCGGATCACGCAATAGTGCGGAACCGATCTCCTGAAGCGCTGAAGCCGACTTTGCAAAATCTTCCAGCGAACCCAATCGGTGCCGTGACTGGCAATAATGGAAAAGAGAGCGCCGTGCCGAGCCACGGTCCCAGTGGCGGACTGGATAAAAACTCTGTACCCGCAACGGATATTGAAATTCATGCCCGTGCTGTTATCGACGTGTTGCGCGGAAAAACCCCCGGTGCAGCAGCGCCTTCAATCTCTGTCGGGCCAACCAGACCGGCCCTCGACAATATTGATCCCAAAGCATCCGCGGCCCAAAAATTTGATCCGATTAAGGGATCCGATGCACTGGAATTGAAGAAGCCTATGTTGCCGGCTGCGGCAGAAAAATCCATGACAACAGGTTTGAAACCGTTTGCCGTTGATGGAAAAAACAGCTCCGTTGATTTGGGCTTGCAAGACCAGGTGGATCTGCCCACGGCTACTGCCGCTGCTGCAACCCTAGGCGCATCAAGTTTAACACAAAAGTCTGTGAACTTTGATAGCAATGCCCCGCAATTTCCAGAGCGGTTCGCTTCGGAAATTGGAGATTTGAAAATCAACGGTGATCTCAAGAAATTTGAGCTTAATCCGCGGAATCTAGGACGCCTTGAAGTGTCTTTTGTGACGCGCGGCGGAACCGAAATGCTGATGATTGAGGCGGACAATGAAGCCGCTCGCGATATGATTCTAAAACATGGTCAAGCCATCCAGGATTTGTTGAAATCGCAAGGTCGGACGGATCTTGGATTGCGTATCGACCTGCGGGACAATGGTCTTGCTGGAGGTCACAACGAGACCATGGCTTTCGACCGGCATGACAATGAAACGGCAGATAATCGCGATGCCAAGCAAGCAATTCGCCAGAGCCAATCTCAACTCTCGGAATCTGAAGATAGTGCAGACGAAGCCACTGATACAAGTCGCTACGCCTGAGAACGTTACCCCCAATAATTTACATTAAACCCAGAGGTTAGAATGTCAGAAAGCAACCCAGAAGAAGAAAAGCCGGTTAAGAAAAAAGGCAAAATGAAAGGGCTAATTGTCGGATTGGTGGCGATTATTGTCCTGGGCGGTGGTGGCGCAGCTGGCGGCTATTATGTCGCCGGAACAATGGGCGGTGAAGCCGGCGAACCGGAAGACCCCAACAAGCCGAAGATCATTCTGAAAGATGGCACCGCAGTCAGCGAGAAAGAGGCCAAGACAGCGGTACTCGATGAAGATGATAGCAAGTTTAAAGTGACTTATCATCAGATTGAACAACCCTTTACGTCCAATCTTTCTAACTCAGAAAGTTTTGCGCAATTATCCCTGGCGATTTCCACCTATTATGACGAGCGCGTTGTGGAAAATGTAACCGCGCACGAAATTGCGATTCGATCGGCAGTGTTGATGGAATTGGGTCAGCAGGATCCTTTCGAATTGGACACGTCGGAAGGCAAGGTCAAACTCAAGAAAAAACTCCGCGGTGTGATCAATGCGACCCTCAAGGAAAAAGCCGGATTTGGCGGTATTGAGGACGTTTATTTTACCAGCATGGTTGTGCAGTAAATTTTAAAGAAAGCGGAAATCCCATGTCCAATGCACCATCTGAAACTATCTCTGCTGATACCGACAATGACTCTGCCAATGCGCCGCCGATCGAGCATAGTTTGTTGAAAAAAGGTGGTCCTGATGATCATCTATTGTCGGCCTATCGCAAAGTTGAAAAGCGGTTGGCCAATCAATTGAAAAGTCAGTTAATGGCGTTTGTCAGCGCTGACCTGGCGATTGAAATGACCGGCAATGAAACATTGCAATTTCCCGAATGGCTTCAGTCTATCGAAGGAGATGCGGTTTATCTGGAATATCATAACGGGCCGTCCGGGCCGCCGATATGGGTCCGGATATCGCGGACGTTTCTATCTGGATGCGTTGATTGTTTTTTTGGTGGTCAGTTTGACGGCAACAGTAGCGCCTCAGGGAAATTGTCGCGATCAGAAACCGCGATTATTGAACGATTGGGCAAAGCCATTGGTGATAGTCTGATCGAAGGTTGGTCGGTCATCTGCGAGACATCCTTCCGATATGCCGGCTATATTCAGGACAAAGATGATCTGGAAATGGATCTGGATGATCCAAATATTCTCATCAGTGCAGCCTCGGCAACGCTTTGCGGGCATGCTGTAGAGGCCTTTCATTTCGCGCAACCGATTGATGGCCTGGTGGCAATCGAACCGCAATTGCATCGTCCAGTTAGCCGAGAGACCAACAGTGTCGACCCGGTGTGGCAGCGCTCGCTCAAGGACTCTTTTGATCAGGTCTATATGCCTGTGCGGTCGGTTCTCGCGCGGCCGACCATGAATTTGTCGCAATTGTCGCAACTATCCGTGGGTGATGTCTTGCCTGTTTCGCCCACAGACAATGTCCCGTTGATCATCGGTGATCGGGTTTTTGCCCATGGCAGCATTGGTGAACAAAATGGCGGTGTCGCCTTTAAAATCAAACAATTTTTATAGGACCAGAAAATGAACGATATGACTCATGATAACGAGGCTTTGGAAGCCGCTACTCCGGCCGATGTAAATGTCAGCCAGACGCAAGATCATTATGCCTTTCTCGCTGACATAAAAGTTCGCTTATCCGTAGAAGTGGGCAGTGTGTCGATGACGGTTTCGGAAATTATGGATCTGCAAGAAGGGTCTGTGGTCGAGTTGGATCGGCAAGTTGATCAACTGATCGATATCAACGTCAACGGTACATTGGTGGCGCGCGGCGAAGTTGTACCGGTGAAGAATAAATTCGGGGTGCGCATCGCGGAAATTGTGTCCAACGGGATGGCTCGTGCCCGGGTCGAGAGGCGCAATTAATGACCTTCTATATCCTCAAGCTGGCGATCATGCTGCCGCTTATTGGCTTGCTGATTTACGGATCGATGTGGCTCTACCGAAAATATCAACCACAATCGATGATGCGCCAAAAGTCGCAAAGTCTTCAAGTTTTGGAAGTGCATCCCATGGGTGTGAATAACAAGCTTGCAGTTGTTGATTTTGAAGGGCGCAAACTTTTGCTCTCGGTCACCCGCAATGGCGTCGCAAAGATTGAATCGACACATGCGCAATAGTTTCAAATATTTACTGGCGATATTGGCGTTTCTGGCTTCTGCAACGGTTGCAGATCCGGCCTTTGCTCAAGACACGGCCAGTACCGCGCCGGATGCTTCGGCCGCTTTGGAGCGAGCTTTGGATGACGTTTCTGGAGACGGACAGCCGTTGAGTACGACATTGCAAATTCTAATCGTCATGGGTTTGCTGACGATATTGCCATCGATCGTTTTGATGATGACCAGTTTTACTCGTATCATAATTGTGCTGTCGATTTTGCGGCACGCTTTGGGATTGCAGCAGACACCGCCTAATCAGGTTCTTATCGGTTTGTCCTTGTTTCTTTCGCTATTTGTGATGGCGCCGAGCATCGAGAAGATAAATGAACAGGCGATCACGCCCTATTCGTCGGATGAAATCACCCTAACGCAAGCGATTGAAAGATCGGGCACAGTCATGCATCGTTTCATGGCCAAACAAACCCGGCAATCCGACCTTAGGTTGTTCATGGATCTGGCCAATGAAGAGGGGTTTGAACGCACCGAAGATATTCCCTTTTCTATCATGTTGCCGGCCTTTGTGACGAGCGAGTTAAAAACGGCGTTCCAAATTGGCTTCCTCGTTTTCTTGCCCTTTCTGATCATCGATCTCGTGGTGGCCGCTGTGCTGATGGCCTTGGGGATGATGATGCTATCTCCGGTAATTATTTCTATGCCATTCAAGCTCCTGCTGTTTGTTTTGGTCGATGGCTGGGCCCTGACCATGGGGTCTTTGGCCGCCTCATTTGCGAGTTAGAAAATGACAGATAACGCGGATTTTTTTGTAGGCATTGCCCAGCAAGCTTTGTGGGTCACCGCCCTTGCAGCAGCACCGTTTCTGGTTCCCGCTCTGTTGGTGGGTTTGCTGCTCGGCATGGTTCAAGCCGCAACGTCAATTAATGAACAGACGCTAACATTTGTCCCCAAGCTTGTGATTGTGGCCGTTGTTGCAGCCGTGTTCGGCGGTTCCATCTTGGTGCTGATTGTCGATTTCACGCGCGAGATTTATACGCGAATTCCGGACTTGCTTCTATGATCATTCCCGGTTTTTCCGAAATTGAAGGCCAGATGTGGATGTGGATGATGGCGATGATCCGGCCCGGCGCCGCGATGATCGTGACTCCTGTCTTTGGCGCCGCCAATGTTCCGGTGCAGATACGCATCATTTTGGCGTTCATGATCGGGATGGTGGCGACCAATAGCGTGAGCTTTGATTTGCCGACCGACAGCGCCATTAGTTTGAGCAACATAATTTTTGTAATGGGAGAAGTCCTGCTGGGTCTGGCCATCGGATTTTCTCTACAACTTGGATATGCGAGCGTGTTAATTGCCGGGGAAACAATCAGCAATTCCATGGGCCTTGGATTTGCAAGTATGGCAGATCCGCAAACCGGGCAATCTACGCCGGTCATCGGTCAATTCCTGACGATCTTTGCGACATTGCTTTTGCTGGCAATTGACGGCCATTTGATGCTTTTGGCGACCATCGTCGAAAGCTATGCAGCCTTGCCGCCGGGTTTTGCCTTTTTGGGCGCTGATATTCTGTTCGGCATCGTCAAATTCGGTGGTACTCTTTTTACCATGGGTGTTTTAATCGCTTTGCCGGTTGGCGGTGCTTTAATTCTCATTCAATTTATCATGGGTTTCCTGGCGCGCACAGCACCGGCACTCAATCTTTTTGCTGTTGGTATTCCAGTAACAATTACGGCCGGGCTCGTTGCACTGGCGGTTACGGCGCCGATTATGGCCGATACCATTATTCAATCAATTGGCATGGGGCTGGATAAAGCCGCAATGCTATCTGGAGGCGGATAATGGCGCAAGAATCTCCCAGTGGCGGTGAAAAAACCGAAGCACCGACCCCAAAAAAGCTTATCGACAGCGCGAAAGAAGGGGATGTTCTCAAATCCAAAGATCTGGGCGGAGCAGTGATCATATTCATTGGAACAGCTGCATTGTTCATTTTTGGGGGAACATTGTATCAGGCGCTGGCAGATATGCTGACCAGCGCATTGGTGTTCGACCACCAAGATGTTGAAAAATTTGATATGGAGGAACGTAGTTTCTCTCTCATCACTGGCTTGCTACCGACATTTTTAAGCTTGTTCGTCATACTTCTAGCCGCGGCAATAGCTACGCCGGCTTTGCTGGGGTCTTTCGGATTTCGCTGGACGGCCATGAAACCCAAGCCATCAAAAATGAACCCGATTAAGGGCCTTGGTCGTATTTTTGGAACCAATGGCGTTATGGAATTGGGCAAGTCTTTAATGAAAGTTTTGCTGATCGGAATTGTCGGCAGTGTGACTATCTATCTTCATCTTCACGATCTGTCCCAATTGGCGGCGCAGGACCTCTCCTCTGCCGTGGCAAGCTATGCAGCATTGTTCATGAAATTGCTGGTCGGCATTTCGGTGAGCTTGATGCTGATTGCCATGATCGATGTTCCGATTCAGATGTTTCAACGGACCAAGCGTTTGAAAATGACCAAACAAGAGGTGAAAGACGAATATAAGCAGACGGAAGGATCGCCTGAAACGCGCAATGTCCAGCGCCAGCGGCGCAACGAAATGTTGAATGATTCGACCCGGAAAGCGGTTGCCGAAGCGACGGTTATTCTGGTGAACCCGACCCACTTTGCCGTGGCTTTACGTTATGATCGCGAACAGGATTACGCCCCGATCATGTTGGCTAAAGGTTGTGATTCTATTGCTTTTGCCATGCGGGAAATGGCGACAGAGGTGGGTACACCGATCATGGAATATCCAGATTTAACCCGGTCCATCTATTATACGTCGGACGTTGGCGAGGTAATTGATGACCGCCTCTATGCGGTTGTAGCCGCAATATTGAGCTTCTTGATCCAATTGGACGAGAAGATGGTCAGCCCTCTGCACAGGCCAAAAATATCGGTGCCGGAAGACATGCAATATGGCGCTGATGGCAGTCGGTTGGCCTGATCGGCTATGAAATTACCTGTCTTAATATGGCGATCAAAGCACCGTATATCTCTTCAAAGGTGAGCAAATTATGTTTAGTGATGTCATCAATAGTATCGGCGCCGGTTCCGGAATAAACTCTGCACAATTGGTCGCAGATCTGGTCGCTGCGTCCACTGGGGTAAAACTCAGTCAGTTGAACGAACGCAGCCAATTGAACAGCACACGAATCTCGGCCATGGCTGCCACGGCATCGGCGCTGTCTACCTTTTCCGATGCGGTAAAAGAAACATTGAATGGCCAAGGTTTTGTTGGAGAATTAATCTCCAGTCGTGCGGAACTCGCCAATGCAACAGTGCTGGAAGATGCCCGACCGGAAGGATTGCCAGCGACGGTAGAAGTTATCCAATTGGCATTGGCCCAAAGAGAGATGACGGATGTCTTTGCGAGCGCCTCGGATCCGATTGGAGAGCGAACGCTCACCATCAATAACAGCGCTGGTAGCTTTGATATTGTTATCGATGAGAGCAATAATAGTTTGGCCGGTTTGAAAGATGCGATCAACGCTAGCAACAGCGGTGTCACCGCTTCAATATTAACGGACAATTCCGGTTCACGCTTGGTGTTTGAAGCGCAAGAAGGGATTGATAACGCATTCACTATTGCGCAATCTGGCAATCCGACAGCCTTGAACCTGACAAATATCGCCTCGGCCGCCAATAGCATTATTGCTGTCGACGGTATTCAACTGACCAATGATAGCAATATCGTAACCGGGGCCATACCTGGCGTCCAACTGTCATTATTGGCGGCAGAGCCTGGCACCAATTTGACCATCAGCGGAGATGCTGAACCGTTAGACGTTCGCAGTCTGGTAACAGAATTTGTCACCGCCTATAATGAATTGCGCAGTTCGCTCAACGCCGCCACCGCGCCCGGCTTACTCGGTGGTAGCGGAGGACCGCTTGCAGGAGACCGAGGGGCCCGCGAGGTCAAACGACAGCTTAGCCAGCTCACTTCGACGCAATTGACCGATAGCGGTGACTTTAGAACCCTTGCCGATATTGGTGTGCGCACCGAAACCGATGGCACATTGAGTATCGATGACACCCGGTTGGATGCCGCATTGGAGCTTGACTCCGGGGCGATAAAATTAATGTTGGAGCCGGTATTGGAGAGCGAAACCAACATCGGATTGAGCGGCGCTTTGGACGCGATTTCAACTCGCCTCCAAGAAGAAGATGGGGCGCTCAAACAAGCCCAGGAACGGTTGGATTCCATCCGTGAATCAATTGAAGAACGACGCGTGAAGATCAATGATGAAGGCGATCGTTTGCGCGAGCAATTGCAAACCACATTTGCCGGCTTGGAACGGCAGCTGTCGATTTTGCGCGCCACCCAATCTTATGTCGACCAGCAATTCGCCAATTTTGATGATAATTGATCTTAGAAAGCAGTAAAATGACCTTCCAAACCAATGTGCGGCGTGCAACGAGCTATCAATCGATTGAGAAAAATAGCCGCGTCTTATCGGCGAATCCTTATGACCTGGTATCGGTTCTATTTGCCGAATTGCGGGACAGTCTCGATGTGATGATCGAAAGCGCGCGGCGCAATGATCATGGAAAGATGTTCCAATATCGAGCGAAAGCTTTGGCTATTCTCAATGGATTGGATGAAGCATTAGATTTCGAAGCGGCAGGTGAATTGGCCCAAACCCTTCACACAATATACCGCGAGGCCGGCCGCCGTATTCAGGCTGATATTGGCGTTTCCTTTATCGAAAAGGCTGAGTCCGCCCGTGAAATGCTGCATGAGATTGAAAAGGCATGGCTGGCAATTCGCCCTCATTGATAGTCAAAAAACGGGACTAGGTTAAGCAAATTCTACCCGGCCCATGGGCGCAACGACGGCTTCGATCTCTTTGTCGATATTATATTTGCGCATTTTGTCGATAAAAGTGGTCCGCTTTATGTTGATTGAACGGGCTGCTTTTGAGACCACGCCATGAGAATTTTCTAGTGCATGTTTGATGATCCGTCGTTCTTCATTTTGCAGATGGGCGTTGAGATCGTTGATCACAGGCGTTGACGCTTGATGGACTGAGGCGAATGTTTCTGCAAACGAAGACTGTGCTGTTGCTGGTGGGACCGGAGCAATTGGTTGCCCGGTCATTGGGGCAGGGAGGACGTGGAAGGCGGGTGCAGAAGTAGCCGGCTCCGATGGCATGATGGGCTTGTTCAAGTCGGATTGGATCAAGGTGGCAATATCTTGAGCATTGACCGGCTTGCCTGCAAAAAACACGGTTGCGCGCTCGACGACATTACGCAATTCCCTGACATTGCCTGGCCAGCTATAATTTTGCATCGCCGCGAAAGCTTCCGATGTAAAAGTCGGATGGCGCTCGATATTGGGTTGATTGTCGAGAAAATGCGCTACCAAGGCTGGAATGTCTTCCGTGCGCTCCTGCAGGGCAGGAACTTCAATCGGCACGACACAAAGCCGATAGAAAAGGTCTTCACGAAAAGAACCACCGCGAATAGAATCCGCTAGGTTTTTATGGGTTGCTGCAATGACGCGAACATCAATTGGAATATTTTGATTGCCGCCGACCCGATTGACAATCCGTGTCTCCAAAACGCGGAGCAATTTAACTTGCATATTGAGCGGCATGTCCCCGATTTCATCAAGGAAGATCGTGCCGTTATTCGACTGTTCGAATAAACCGACATGTTTGTTAAATGCGCCGGTAAAACTGCCCTTTTCATGCCCGAATAGTTCAGATTCAATCAATTGTTCCGGAAGTGCTCCACAATTGACAGTGACATGAGGGGAGGGTGCTCGGTTGGAAATGCTGTGGATGGCATCGGCCACGACTTCTTTCCCGCTGCCCGATGGGCCAGTGATCAGTATCGAGCTGTTACAGCGACCGGCAAATTTAATGAGCATTCGCAATTGCTGCATCTTTGGACTGCTGCCAATCAGCTTTGAAGCAAGAAGCGTCTCTAAATTTGCATCAGTCATAAAACCGCCCAGATAACAAACCACTAAATCCGGCATTGCCGGGGTTGGGTGGTTCGAAGATCCCGCAATCTCCGAACCGTCACCTGGTAAAAACGTAAATGAACAAAGATGGTTAAGTTGAAGTTAACGTGCCGACCCAGTTTTTTCTTCGTGACGAGAAATGCCTATTTACTGCTGATCAGGAGATGGTTCAGGCGGAAAAATTAGCTAAAATGCCAGATATTTTTTCTTTGCAGGCGGTCGATGTTGAGACAAAAATCATCCGATGATCGGATGGATTGGGCGTTTTTTCCAAAAGCAATTCTTCCGCCATAACATTTATATAGCGCATGGCCGTGGTCATCGGAATGCCTGAGCTATGTGCAATGGAAGACACAGTGATTTGTTCTTCCTTCAGATCGCAAATGTAAATGTCCAAACACATATTCCAACAAGAATCCGCAAAGAGACCGGAGCCAAGGCTCAGCGTCTTGGCTTTGAACCGGCTCCATGCAAGCAGTTGTTCAGCGCGAGCGATGAGCTGGGCATTTGAATATTGTTGAGGTGTTTCGGCGGTTTCGGATTTTACTAAGCGTTCTGGCCGGGCGACAAGCCCGTCGAGAGCATCTACTTTTTCTGCCGCTTGCGTCAATGCTGATTTTATTGACGCAATTTCGGCACGAATTTCGTCCATGTTCAAACGCCGTCAGTTGTTGTAATTCGGAAAATCAAGCGACCCGACATGGATTAACTATAAGCCTGCTTATTCGGTTTGCACCAGTAAAATCGAACTAACAATTCCGGAAATCTTGTGATTTACATGATTTATGGCCGTTTTTGGCGTCTATGGGCAAAATTCTTACGGTCGATGCCGCTAGATAAAATTCAGCATCTATCCTTGGCTAAGAAATTTTTTCATATTGCGTGCCGCCTGCCGAATGCGCTGCTCATTTTCGACAAGAGCGAGCCGGACATAGCCTTCGCCTTCATCGCCAAATCCCGTACCGGGTGCAACGGCAACGCCCGCTTCGGCGAGCAGTCGTTTGGCAAATTCCATAGAGCCCAGCTCGCGAAATTGCTCGGGCACGGGCGCCCAGGCAAACATGCTGGCTTCGGGAGAAGGGATGTCCCATCCAGCGCGGCCGAAACTTTCGACCATCACATCGCGGCGATGTTTATATAAGGCCCGATTTTCCGCAATAATATCCTGCGGTCCATTGAGCGCAGCGGTGGCAGCAACTTGGATTGGGGTAAACGCACCATAGTCCAAATAGCTTTTGACGCGCGTCAATGCGCCGACCAACTTTTGATTGCCTACCGCAAAACCCATGCGCCAGCCGGGCATGGAGTAGGTTTTTGACATGCTGGTAAATTCGACCACGCAATCTTTGGCGCCCTCGACTTGCAGCATAGATGGGGTGGGAACATCGCCATAATAGATTTCGGCATAGGCCAAGTCACTGATCACCCAGAGTTTGTGATCGCGCGCAAAATCGACGACTTTTTGATAAAAATCTAGGTCGGCCACATAGGCTGTTGGGTTGGATGGATAGCCCATGACGAGCACAGACGGCTTGGGCACCGAATAGCTCATCGCATATTCAAGCCGCGTAAAGAAGTCAGGCCCAGGGGCCGCTGGTATTGACCGAATAGCCGCGCCAGCAATGATGAACCCAAAAGTATGGATGGGATAGGACGGGTTGGGAGCGAGAACGACGTCGCCAGGCGCGGTTATTGCCTGCGCCAGATTGGCTAACCCTTCTTTGGACCCAAGCGTGACAATGACTTCGCTTTCCGGATCAAGATCGACATCAAAGCGGCGCTTATAATAGTTGGATTGCGCCAGTCGCAGTCCTTTTATGCCTTTGGAAGCGCTATACCGATGGGCGGTCGGATCATTTGCCGTCTCGCATAACTTATCAATCACATGCTGTGCCGGCGCGCCATCTGGATTACCCATACCCAGATCAATAATATCTTCACCGCGCGCACGCGCTTCCGCTTTCATGGCATTCACTTCAGCGAAGACATAAGGCGGTAGGCGTTTGATACGGTAAAATTCTTCAGACATTTTATAATCGTTTCCGGTGGTTCGTTTTAAGTAATGGCTGCTTTGCGCAACTTTGATAGGATTGTCGAGGATTGTAGGACAATTTACTAATATTTCGCGGCCGTTTGCAGAACCTCATTTCTGATCTCTTGAATACCAACAGGACGTAGATGCGTTTGAGATAGCAAATCTGGACCTATGGAGACAGGGTTTCAGACATTGATTAGGCCATCAAACTGCGTTGTCCGTGCAGCACAGTCCGGCTCTCACTGCCTTTCAAAGCGGTGGATTTCGATCGGATCGTGTCGAGGAAATGCCATGTCGAGATGGCCTTGTCCGGTGTCAATGAAACCGTCATATAGCCGCGGTTCGATGTATCGCACCATTGCAATTGACCGTTGGTATCTTGAACCGCACGCGCCATGGTTTGTGGATCTGTTCCGGACAGATAAGATTCCAATCCTGGGGATGTTACGCTGTGACCACCAAATTCAACTCCAACCGCGCCATTGCTGGTCTCGAGATTAAAGGCCCAACCATTGTGGCTATCGCCTGACAACACAATCAGATCGGCATCCGCTTCCTGGGCCCCGGTTAAGGCCCGTTCGCGAGCCATCGGATAACCGTCCCAGCTGTCCAGGTTGATCGGGAGACCCACTTGCGATGCCAGGGCACCGATCGCGATTCTGGATTTTGCAAAAGCCGGCGCATCGCTGGCGAGCCAATTGACCGCATCTTGGGGTAGACGCAATTCACCCATGACGCATTGCTGACCCCAAACCTGCCATTTTGTACCGGCTGCCCGTGATTGGCGCATGGAGTTGCTGAGCCAGGTTTCTTGCGCAAAACCAAGCATCTGACGCGCTGGATCTTGCCAAGTGGTATCGCGAAAAGATTCCAAAGCCTTTTGCAAATTTTCTTGGCCCTGCAATGCCGCCGCAAGATCGGCGGGTTCATCGCGTCCACCGATCCGGCTTTCGGTCATGAACAATGTTGCCAGGTCACCAATTTGATAGGCGCTCCAAAGCGGATCGGCGTCAGCCCTGTCTTGAACCGGCATCCATTCTCTATAAACCTGTTCGGCAACCCGCTTACAAACGTTCCAATCGCCTTCCGTTTTGGGTTGGTGATTTTGCGCTCCGGTCATGTGGGCGTCATTGGTAAACTCATGATCGTCCCACATCGATATCATCGGGTAGAGTTGATGAATACGTTGCAAATCCGGATCACTCCGATAGGCGGCATAGCGCAAGCGATAATCTGCCAATTGAACAATTTCATGACCGGGATCAATAACACGGCCAGCCAGAGCCTGTTTCTCTGATGGATAGGTCCCGACAGGATATTCATAAAGATAATCGCCCGTATGGATTGTGAGGTCCAAATCTTGACGCGTCGCGGCATGTGCATAGGCGTTAAAATAGCCAAAGGGCATATTTGAACAGCCAAACACTCCGATGTTAAATTTTGCTGTTGGGCCTTGCGGCAAGGTCCGTGTGCGGCCGATGGCGGATATTGCGCCATCCGGTGCAATGAAACGGAAAAAATACCAATGATTTTCGAGCAAATCGGTTGCCACAAATTTGGCGATATGATCACGGCTCGGCGATGCGGTGACTTCACCGATTATATTGGCGCCTTCAAACGCGGCATTTTTCGACATTTCTACGGTCAATTTAATATCGCCATCACCGACAAAACGAGTCCAAAGCAAAATCGAGTTTTGCGAAGGTTCTCCGCTTGCAACGCCATGCGTGAAGCCTTGGGCACGCGCGATACTGGCCGATGCAGACGCAGACATAGCGCCAAGCCCAAAGGTGCCTAGCTGGATGAGCTGGCGGCGGTTAAGAGATGTTGTCATGTGTTATCCTAAAAGACCAAGAAGGAACAATATAAGCAGGAAAAATGTCAGGCTTAAGACAACTCCGATCAATAAGACAACTAATCGGATCAGCGTTTCCAGGCGCGACAAACCGTAGCTATGGCGGAGATGCTTATAGAGATGAAGGGGCGGGACCAATGCAGCAATAGGACCAACTATTCCGCCGAATCCGGCGCTTCCTAAAACTGCAACAAAAATGAACAGCAATGACATGAAGCTAATGGAATAGGTTGTAAAAATGGCGTGATCATAGAGCTTATAACCCCGTTTGCCGAACATGGTCAGCCAAACAAATGGAAGCGATAAGGGGATAAGCAGCCAAGCAAATTTATACCCATTGGATTGCAGTTTGTAGAGCAATAAGCTGGGATTGGTTTGTGCCTTTTTTAGCGCATCGTTCAATGTTTTATCCCAATAGGGACTGCCGGTATCGATCTCGCCATCATTGCTAAATTGAATAGGGCTGTCGGGGTTTTGGTTGAGTTCGGGATAGGGTATCGGTTTGGCTCGGGCGTAAGATAGGCCGTTGCGCCCATGTTTTAACTTGACCAATTCCTCTTCGATCTTTTCCCGATCTGCCGAAGTAAGTGTTGGGGCGGCAAGTTCCAATTCGAACTGTTCTAGTTTCTCAATGAGCTTGGCATCTTGGATTTCCAAATTTTCTACATAGGTGGCATCTTCTGGCAATTTGATATTGTTGGTGCCGATAAATGCAAACACAGCAAACATCAGAAAAATGGAAAAGAGAAACAGAGCCATGGGTGAAACGAACCCAGAGCGTTCTCCTCGAATGTAGCGGCGCGTCAATTGACCAGGTTTGAATGCGAGCATGGGCAGGGTGCGCCAGATCTTTCCTTCGAAATGCAAAACGCCATGCAACAAGTCGTGCCAGATAGCGGCGATTGATCGATGAATATGCAGAGGTTGGCCGCAATTGCTGCAAAAGCTTCCGGTCACAATTGCTTTGCAGTTGAGACATTCGCCACCCTTTTTGGATGGGCTGTCACCAGATTCGCTCTCGACTGCTTTGGCAATCAAGGCGCCTTCAATGGCTGTTCCAGCTGCGTCAAATTCCCCAGACATAGGAGAGGGTTTTGGTCATTTTGGTGAATAAGGCAAGCAGCTTTTTGAAATCTTACCTTTCACGCCCAGATCCCCTCGCTGACCCGATGAGCACTGGGGAAATTCAATTGCTTTGGATCGACTGGCTTCCCTCAGATGCCAACTAAATTCAGCAAGAAAAAGGTACAGTAGAAATTTTGAGGTCAAAAACGCGACTAGTCTATTTTTACTGATTTTTCGGGTTTTTGAAGCGCTTAACAGCATTAATTGTTGGTAACCATAGCCATTGAAATGCGGTTAATATCCCGGCGGCATTTTCATGGACGGGCATAGGAACAGGGTAACGCCGCAAGGCAGAAATGAGGTTCCATATGAAGCACGTAACAATACCAAAAGCCACGAGGGTGATCGGTCCGCTTGGGGAAGCATTAGCCGAACATGATTTGCCACCCGCAGACACAACGCGGTGGGTTATTCGGCGTAAAGCCGAAGTGGTTGCCGCCGTTAATGGCGGACTGTTGACGACTGATGAAGCGTGTGAGCGCTATCAATTGTCGTTGGAAGAGTTGATTTCCTGGCAGCAGGCTATCCATCGGTCTGGCATGTCCGGGCTGCGGATTACCCATTTGCAGGAATATCGCGACCAAGGTCAAAGTCGAGATATCTAGTCAAGAGCGCAGTGCAGGCGGTTGATAGGGTTTTCTGGTCCCGCCGCCTGACTGCTGCTGCTTTTCTTCATCTATATTAACTTTCGCACGGGACGCCTTCCCTTACGGCCTCTTGTTGCGACACCCAATCATCAAGGTTACCCCCAATGCCCACAACATCCTCCTCTGCGCCGTCGTTCACCACGTCGAGCGCGAAAGTTATCATTGTCGAAGAAGAAAATGCCCTGTCGCGATCGTTGCAAGATGATCTGGAAGCAAATGACATTGCTGTTGCCTGTGTGTTTTCAAAACTCGATGAAGAAGCCAGTCTCGTCTTCGGTCCTGACGCACTGATCATTGATCCAAAAACAATGCGCGAAAATGGCAGCGAATTGCTCGATCGATTTTCTGGGTTGCGAACTTCCATGCCAGTTATTTTGACACCCAATCCAAAAGATAACGGCGATGATGATCTCGCCTTTGATGCCGCCAGTATCGTGCAACGGCTGCAAAAGCCCTATGCGATTCCGACCTTGTGCAATTTGATCGGACGGATGGCTGATGTCAGCGGCCATGCGGTCAACGATCTCGATTATGTGTGCGCCTTGGTCGAAACGGATCGTCTCTTGCCCAACTTATCGGTGGAATTTCAGTCCAAGCAGTCCTTGGAAAATGACAAAATTGTCGGCTATGAGGCGCTCACCAGAGTAAAGACGCGACGGGCACTCAACCCGGCGATTATCTTTTCCGATCTGGTCGATGTTGCGGTTGAAGTCGAAGCAACCATGGTCGTAGTCGACGAATCCATTCGCCTCGCAACCGCTTTGGCGAAGCGCGGACAATCGGTACCGGTCTCGTTTAATTGCAGCGCAATCATGATGACCTATCGCCGGTTTGTTGATGCTTTGATTAGCCGGTTGAAACATGCCGATGTGCCGCCCAATGCGCTGATGCTGGAAATTACCGAGGAATCTCGGGTGGTTGATGTGGATCGCTTGGCGGCGGTTTGTCACTTATTACGCGGGCATGGATTGAGTATTTCGATTGATGACTATGGCACGGGGCTTGCCAATTTGGATCGCATTTCCAAAATCCCTTTTGATGAGCTGAAAATTGACAAGACGATATTTAATGCCTGCTATGACGGGGATATTCCAATTTCACTATTGGCTTCGATGTTAGAATTTTGCCGCAGCCGAAAGGCGCGGTCCGTGATTGAGGGCATTGAAACCAAACATCATTTGGCACAGGCGCGTCTCTTGGGAGCAGATTTCGGGCAAGGATTTTATTGGGGCTGCGCCGTCCCGCCAAAATATTTTGTACCTGGCTGGTAGAATATTCGCGCTCGTCACGCAGCTATAATCACACCGACTCTTATTTCTTCGCTGGACCTTCTGGTCCGGGCGCACTAACCTGCGACTCATCCCCGGGGAGCCTGTGCGCAACAGCAGGTTGAGAGCGGAATAAACCGCGACCCGTTGAACCTGATCCCGTTAACCCGGGCGGAGGGAGGGAGCGGCGTTACCTTTAATTCCGCCTCTTCACTCCGCCTTATGGAGTAAGACTATGGCTGACATTCCTGCAAAAACTGAAATTGGCGTAACCACCGGTCCAATTGCTGGATCCAAAAAGATACATGTGGCTGCTCATAGCGGATCGGGCATTCGTGTCGCGATGCGGGAAATTCAACTCGAAGGCGGTGAACCGCCGGTGCGGGTTTATGATACTTCTGGTCCCTATACCGACCCTGATGTTCTCATCGATATTAATGCTGGCCTTCCGCAATTGCGCCGCGAATGGATTGAGGCACGCGGCGATGTTGAGAGCTATGATGGCCGCGAAATCAAACCGGAGGATAATGGTCAACTGGGTCCCGATCGCAGTGGCGGCGTTCCGCAATTCCCGCATGTGGTGAAGCGCCCTTTACGCGCCAAGTCGGGTATGAATGTCAGTCAGATGCACTATGCGCGCAAAGGCATTATTACACCGGAAATGGAATATGTTGCGGAGCGAGAAAATCTCGGGCGCGAACGGTTGAAGGAATATAAGCGTGATGGCGAAAGCTTTGGCGCGTCCATCCCGGACTATGTCACGCCGGAATTTGTCCGTGATGAAGTGGCGCGTGGTCGGGCGATTATTCCCAATAATATTAATCACCCGGAAACCGAACCGATGGCCATTGGTCGGAACTTCCTCGTCAAGATTAACGCTAATATTGGAAACAGCGCCGTGGCATCGGATGTGGCGAGCGAAGTGGACAAGATGGTCTGGTCAATCCGCTGGGGCGGCGATACGGTGATGGATCTGTCCACCGGCCGCAATATTCACGATACGCGCGAGTGGATCATCCGGAACTCTCCCGTGCCAATCGGGACAGTGCCTATCTATCAAGCATTGGAAAAAGTGGGCGGGGTCGCCGAAGATCTGACCTGGGAAATTTTCCGCGATACGTTGATCGAGCAGGCTGAGCAAGGCGTTGATTATTTCACCATCCATGCCGGCGTGCGGCTGCCCTATGTTCCGATGGCCGCAAAACGCGTCACCGGTATCGTTTCGCGCGGTGGGTCGATTATGGCGAAATGGTGTCTTGCCCATCACAAAGAAAGCTTCCTCTACGAGCATTTTGACGACATTACTGAAATTATGAAAGCCTATGACATTGCCTATAGTCTAGGCGATGGCTTGCGCCCCGGCTCGATTGCTGATGCTAATGATGAAGCCCAATTTTCTGAACTGTACACGCTCGGCGAACTAACCCATCGCGCGTGGAAGTCGGATGTCCAGGTGATGATCGAAGGGCCTGGCCATGTGCCAATGCACAAGATCAAGGAAAATATGGAAAAGCAACTTGAAGTGTGCGGCGAGGCACCATTTTATACATTGGGGCCTCTAACCACGGATATCGCACCGGGCTATGACCATATTACCAGCGGCATCGGCGCTGCACAAATCGGTTGGTATGGCACTGCGATGCTTTGCTATGTCACGCCGAAAGAGCATCTCGGCCTACCGGACCGTGACGATGTGAAAGTGGGCGTGGTCACCTATAAACTTGCCGCCCATGCCGCTGATCTTGCCAAGGGTCATCCGGCGGCACAGGTCCGCGATGACGCGTTGTCGAAGGCGCGTTTCGAATTTCGCTGGCGCGATCAATTCAACCTGTCGCTCGATCCGGATACGGCGATGCAATATCACGACCAGACTCTCCCCGCAGAAGGCGCCAAGACCGCGCATTTCTGTTCCATGTGCGGACCAAAATTCTGCAGCATGAAAATCAGTCAGGAAGTGCGCGACTTTGCCAGCAAACAAAACCAGAGCGCCGAAGGCTTTATCGCGAGCGAGAAGTTAGGCGCAGACACCGCAGCAGCAAGTAAGGCCGCGGCGGAAGAAGGCATGCGCGAAATGGCGAAAGTCTATAAGGACAAGGGTGACCGATTATATTTGCCGGAAGATGAAGTGAAGCAGGAGCCAGCGGAGTGATTGCGCGGTTGGGCGCATTTTGGATGCTTGTTCTTGCCGCATTGGCACTGACCAATACGGCCTTGGCTAAAGAAGGTGACAATGTCGAAGCAACGGCAGGCGATCTCAGGATACTGCATCTGTGGTCGACAAAACCCGATCAGTTTATCGAAGCCTGGAACGGCCCCACACCACCGAGCTTGCCGACTACCACTAAAACCGAACGCAACAAACCGATCCAGCAGTACATCCTGTATGCCAATTGCAAAACCAACGAGGCCGGCGATTGTCACCTCAAAGCCGCACTGGATATTTATGCGCCCGACGGCAGCCGCTATGGCGACACTATGGTCTATGATGCTCTGCCTCCCACTCCTGCTGGTACCCGAAATGTCATTCGGCTCGCACCACAAGGCCTTGGTTTGCGTGTTGAGGATGGCGAGCAGTTGGGGGCTTATCGGTTGGAATTGGCTATAACGGACGTCAACGCCAAAGTGACAGCCAAAAGCACTGTGCATATCGATGTGGTGGAAGAAGGTGCCATGGTTGCCAAGATTCCGCCCGACTTTTCCGATGTGTTAACCACTGCCGATATCGAGCAGCGAGTTAACGCTGGGGAATTGGTGTCGATCCATATTTTTCCGACAGAATTTGGCGGATCGGACGTCAAGGAGAATATAGCGTATGTGACGCCTGCAGCCGCCAGGTTCCAAAAGCAGGTGATTGACACTTTGACCCTCTACATTGAAGATGGAGTAGTCGACAAGATGGACGTCGTTCCAACCTACAAGGGGGACAGCCTGGTGCCTGCCGTGATCAACATGAAGGTTTGGAGCTCAACCGGCGATCAGAAATTTGAACCGAAGATTACAGTTTGGTAAGCTGTGCAATTGGTCGGTTCGACCGTGACAAGCGACCGGAGTTCTATCAGTCGGCCGAAGAAGTCAACAAACCCAGGGAGTAAATTCACCCCATGGACCTGTCTGCTGCAGCCTTGCTCACCCGTCTTCAGGCCTTTAATGGTTGGGAGTTCAGAATGTTGGGGGAGATTGGGGCGGCATATCGGGGAGAGGCGGCCTATTTCGAAGCGCTGATCGCGCTTACCAGAGGATGAGAGGAAAACTATCATGAAAACAATATTGACTTCCTGGGCCGCCGCGATGGCGATCATCGCAGCCGCCCCTGCCGCGCAGGCGGAACCGAAGCAGACCTTGATGCCCGATAGCGAACAGGGCCGCGCATTCATGGAGCAATTCGGCTTTTCTGAGGCCGTTATCCACAAAGATACGGTCTATCTATCAGGCGTGATCGCTGGGCCAACGCCAGAAGGCATGACCGATGAGGAAAGCTATGCGCGCACTTTCGCTTATCTCGGTACGATTTTAAAGCGCGCCGGATCGAGCTGGGATGATGTGATTGATATAACCACCTATCATGTCGATATCGAGCAATCTATGCCGCCGCTTGCCGCTGCCAAGAACCGGTTTGTGAAAGCGCCGTTTCCAGCGTGGACGGCCATTGATATTGACCGTCTGTTCACGCCCGATGGACTGGTAGAGATCAAGATTACGGCGCGTCTGACGCCAAAGGATTCAAAACCGGCCGAATGAACATTTGATCGCGCCGCGCCCTAACGGCTGATCACACCAGCGTCAGCGCCATCATCAATAAGCCAATCAAACTGATCGTCCATAATATCGAGCGCACCGCCCGTATGCCGCTCGCATAGGCAGGGACATAGAGTATCCGGGTGACCAGAAAAACCAGCGCGCCGGTTGTAGCAGCGCTATCATCGCCATCTTTGATGATCGCAAGCAGCGCCAGACCCAAAAAGATGGGCAGTGCTTCCATCATATTATTCTTTGCGCGTTCCAGCCGCGCGGACACAACCGTATGTTCGGGCAAGCTATCACGATTGCCTAGCAATTTTTTGCGATCAACCCCGAGCAGCGACATTTCCTGCAAGAACAGCTGCACGACATAGACTATGAGTACCGTTAAAATTATTGCCGTCATCATCATGTGCGCGCCCCTTTTCTAAACTTATTCGCTTATAATCGCGGCAGCGCTAATGCAATTACCTCGGAGGTAGGCTAGTGACAGGCCTATTCATGCTATGCCATGGCAATATTCAACAAGGAGAGCATTATGCAGGAAGCTTATGAATTGGCCTTGGATAAGGCCCGCGCGGAACTCGAAAAAGCGCGCGCATTGCTGCAGCAAGATATTTCTGAATATCCCCACCCGATTTCAGGATGTGACTATCAATATGTCCGGCTGATCAGTGATCGCACGAGGATATCCAATGGCCTGCGCGCATTGGAAGATCGCCCCTTTGTCGCCACACCACGGATATTGGAACCAGCGGAGTGATGTGTCATTAGCATAGTAGCGGCAATATCATTGGCTGTGGTGGGCTCTGCCGCTCCGGCCATTGCTGTGCAAAATTCACCGGATCATCAGATATTGTCGCGGCCGCCAAGCAGCCATCGGCGCTATGTTTGCGAGATGCCGCCCGCAGTGTTCCAGGATTATATTGTAACCATGCAGCCTGCTAATCCGCAGGAGGCCGCTCTCCATATTCTGGCCTTTTACATCCCGAACGGTTGGGGAAAAGGCGGGGTCGCCACGATCATGCAGCGGTCCAGTGACAACAGCAAAACCCTTCAGTTTTCTGGGAAAGACGTCAGCTTTCGTTTAGAAGGCAATATCGGACAGCTAAAATATTATGGCGTCGATTTTCCCTGTCCGCTGGAACAGGCAAAGGGAAAAGACAAGCCAAAGCGCAAAAGCAAATAAGAACACGGGTCGGGCAGGTAAAAACGCAGCCAAACGCATCTGCGCATAACTTGCGCTGTTGCCCCAATCGTCATCCTGAACTTGTTTCAGGATCCATCCGTGCTAGCCTCCTGTCATGATAAATAACAGCACCACCATCACCCCGCAAAGCGCCACCCAATGGCAAGAGGACGGACAGCTTTTCGAATGGCAAGGCCACCAGATATTCGTCCGCACGGGCGGCGAAGACAGCGCGCCGCCGCTGCTGCTGCTTCACGGCTTTCCGACGTCCAGCCTCGACTGGCTGCCGATGTGGGCAGATCTGACGGCGCGTTACCGCGTGCTGGCATTTGATTTTCTGGGCTTTGGCTATTCCGACAAGCCGAGGCGGCATGACTATGATCTGCAGGAACAGACTGACCTCGCGGAGCATCTTGCGGAGACATTATTGGGTGAGGATTTCCACCTGCTCGTCCATGATTATGGTGTTAGTCCGGGGCAAGAATTGCTGGCGCGCAGCGGCGAAGGCAGCATGGCCCATCGCATACTCAGCTGCGCGTTCCTCAATGGCGGCCTGCTCCCCGCGCAGCATCGCGCAAGGCGGATACAAAAGCTGCTCATCGGGCCCTTTGGCGGGTTGATCGTCCACCTGATGAACCGCAAAAGCTTTGGCGAAAATTTCAGTCAGGTTTTCGGTAAGGACACACAGCCCAGCGCGGCGGAGCTCGACGCCTATTGGACGGTCATCAGCCATAAGGGCGGCAACCGGCTGCAACATAAATTGCTCCACTATATCGCCGATCGCCGCACCCACGGCGCGCGCTGGGAAGCGGTGCTGAAAGCCCCGCCATGCCCGATCGCCTTGATCAACGGCACCCAAGACCCGGTCTCCGGCGGCCATCTGGTGGATGCGATCGCGGCGCTAAACCCTGACGTCCCGGCGTGGCGGCTGGACCATCTGGGTCATTATCCGCAGACCGAAGGCGCAGCGGATGTGATTGCGGCTTATGCGGAGTTTCGGGGTGGGTTGTGAAGTGTGAAGAAGCCTTGTACCTGACGTCCGCTTCATCCCGAAAACGGACATTAAGACGATTGCCACGGAGAGGAAGTTTTCCAATCGCAGTATAAGTTACTTTTCTTCCCAGATTGGTGGGGAACCAATTCTCTCAACAAGAAAATCAATCAACACACGGACCTTGGCCGTAAGGACATTTGATTTCGGATAGACCAACCAGACCGCAGAACCATC
>NZ_JBDWYL010000010.1:0-24696 GCF_039982415.1 Parasphingorhabdus sp. | reverse complement strand
ACGCATAGTCTTCATCGCAGAAAAATGTCTGGGCCCGGCCATTACCGCGCTGTGTCACATGGTGAGGGATGTCAGGAAGCACTGTTCGGGCAAGGCGGGCCATGACCATGGGGTAGAGACGTGGCGCTGATCGGTAAATATTCAGTGTTTGTCAGTAACGGTCAGCTGAGAGAGGAAATTAGTGCACTGTCACCGTAATTCGTAATTTCGTAATTCGTAATTCTAATGTATTTAGTAAACTGTCACCGTAATGCCGGTAAATATTCAGTGTTTGTCAGTAACGGTCAACTGAGAGAGGAAATTAGTGCACTGTCACCGTAATTCAATTCTTATTTTTTTTCGTGTTTCTAATAAGATAAAAAAATACCGCAAAAACAGGCCAAACTAAAAATATGTATACCCCAATAACAATCGGGTTTGTAAAATACTCAACATATTCGTTCGCCTGTGGTTTATAGCAAAATAAGCATCCAGCATCATAGGAATACGCAATAATGAAAAATATTACCAAAATATATATGGGAGAATAAATTAGCAGAATCAGTTGTAACCATCTTGGAATTTTTTTGATCACGAGTTTATCGCTCTTCTTTTTGAGCATTGTTGTAAGCATTTCTTGAAGGTCCACCTGGAAAACCCAAAATTATCAAACCTTCTCCATATGCCACTCCAACCGCAGCGCACACCAAAGCTAAATTTGGTTGCTGTGCTGAACATACCAATGCAATGTCTTTAGCCAATGCTAGATCGCATTTCTCTTTACTGGCCCCATGCGTAGCATAACATTCATCGTGCGTTTTGCAAGCCGCCCCCCAATTTCCATCAGGGACTCCTTCAGATCCATTGGAACCACAATAGTCATTTGATTCTGGTTCGGGCTTAGACGGGCGTTTGTACTCTGGCTTGATGTCACAGGGCACTCTGTTGCATCGTGGATTAACCCAAATAAGATTTGGAACAAAGCGATAGGGCTGATCAACAGTTTCCTCTTCTTCCGGTTCAGCCGTTACACATATTATTGTGTCTCCAGTTTCCGGATCGGTACAGCTCTCCATTCCTGTCGGATCAATCTTATTCATCGGATCATTCCCAACATACGCATAGAGATTAAACTGATCCTCATACCCAATCGGATCGGTCTGCAGGAACCGGCCCAGATAGGGCGAGTAGGCGCGGGCCTTATAGTGGTAGAGGCCCAGTTCCGGGATGATGATCTGACCGGTATAGCTGAACCGGCCGATATTGGTGTCATTGGGAATGCCATAAGCGTCATAGGCATTGACCTGAATGGCATTGCCCTGATGATCCGTTATCGCCGTGATGCTGCCCTGCCAGTTGGCGAATAAATGGCGGCGGGTGGCGGTGGATACCGCGCTGCCATTATACCAGAGCAGCGGCTGATCCACGCCATTGCCGTGCACATAGCGGTGCAGCATGGTGCCAGCGCTATTATATTCTGCCACCAACGCGTCGCCGTCATAAAGGAACCGTGTGGTGGTCGCAGCGCTGCCGCCATTAACCTCATAAAGCCGGCCCAGCGGATCATATTTCAGCGTCGCGTTCTTGGCGCCGCTAGCGCTGATCAGGCGGTTCTCGACATCATAGGTAAAGTTCACCGCGCCATCGCTGGTCAGATTGCCATTGGGGTCATAGGTAAATGCTGCTGGCCCGGCCTGCGTATATTGGTTGAGGCCGTTGACATTATAGCTGCGGTTCACGTCATAATGGGCGGTATTGGCATAAATGTCATTGGTGGTTGTGCGGGATTTGATTTGGTTGGCGGGCGTGTAGGCGAAGGTAAAATTATTGTCTTCGGCCGCGCCTGACAATTGAGTTACTTGTATATTTATCCGACCTACATTGTCATAATAATGCGTATTATATAGCCCTGAAATCCGGTAGTTATAGTAAAATTGCCCCTTAGAATTGTATATGTTGTGACCCAATCCTGCGCTACCCATCTCGCGCGTGATTGTCGATCGATTCAACCCATCATATTCATAGCTAAAATATTTCCCATCGGGATGGGTGATGCGGGTTCGGTTGCTGTTCTTGTCATATTGATAAGATAGCGTTCGCGCAGTTCCACCCATATTGTTGGTGGTCGAAGTCAGGCGGCCAACGTCATCATAAACATTGGTAATGCCTTGGCCTAAAGTATGGCCATGGCGCGCATAAGTTTGCAATCCGCGATTATCATACCCATAGCGCGTGATGCTGGTTGACCCGGGCAGCCAACTGCCGCTGCTTGACGTATGCCCTTTGAGGATTGGCCGGTTAAGCGGGTCATACCAATAGCGAATGCGGAGACTATCGCGCTTATAATGCCATTCTCTATTGCCATTTTTATCATAACTATATTGCTCATAATCTGCAGTATTTGAAACACCCGCTGTCGCCAGCGCGGTTGCCCATGTCGCATCATTATAGTTGCTGGGTTGGGCCGGAGATGGAAAATACCAATGGCTTTGCCGATCATGGCCGTCATAGACCATCGTTGCCTTGTTGCCGTTGGCGTCAATAACATACTGAACCTTGCGATTGCCGGTATAGCTATAGGTCACCTCAGCCTGTTCCAGCGGCGTCCCCACAGCTTTACGCACTTGTAAAACGCGGCTGGAATTCAGCGCATAAACGGTTTTGGTTATCCGATCTTTGCCATCCGGTCCGGGCGTATCATGGGTGCAGGCCGACGCCGGCAAGCTGTTAAACTGTGCTGGATTCATGCGCTGCGCTGTGCAGGTTAGCCGTCCCAGCCCATCGTAGCTATATTGAGTCATCGTGGCGGTCACGCCGTTGCTGCCAACCACCCAGCTTTTCAGCTTGCGGTTCATCGTATCAAAGCTGCTATGAACCGTGCGGTCAATACGGAAACTGCTGCCCCAATTGGCTGGAGCAATGGTTTCCGCTTTCCACGATGACAGTTCGCCGGATTCAGTCTTTATGACATTGCCTCGAATATCGTAAGTATTGCGGGTAGCGAGATATTTAAGAGCACTTACTCCGTCCGGGTCAGGCGCAATCGTGCCCGTAACTTGTCCCTTAATATCATAGCGGGTGGCGCTGGTATAAGCGGAAGCCGAGCTCTGCGCGTAAGCCGAAGTCGCAATCAGACCGGCGCTAAGACCGAAAAGCGTTAGCCCGGCGAAAGCGGCGCGCAGCGCATGTTCAGACAGGTTTAAACGGAGCTTGCTCATGGGCATGTACTCCCCGTTCCTTTGGGCTGGGTCTCAGCAATCTTCCGGCCATATTGGTCATATCGGTAGCAAGTGCGCAGAGCCAGGCCCGTGCTGTCTGCAACGGTTCCGCGCAGGAGAAGATTATTGGGGCCAGAGGTCGGGCCATAATCATAAGTGGTTACCACTTCATCAGCAGCGCCGCCGACACAGCCGGAACCTGATGCAGCGGTGGTCTTACAATATTCTTCGGAAGTCAGAACATAAATAGGTGGCTGCAGCGCTGTGCCGTTGACATCGCGCGCATAGCGAGCGGTATATGTGTAGCGGGTTTGCGGACGAATGCCATTGACCGCCGGCTCGGTTTTCGTGAGCATGCCGCCATGTGTCGCACTATAGGTATAGTCTGTCGCATAGCCGCGCGGGTCCGTGACTTTTGTCGGCTTGTCACACAGGACATCCGGTGCGTTGCAGATACTCGGCCCGGCCCACTGATTGGCGGTTGGATAGGTCCAAGTGGTAACATTGCTGGTAGCGCTAGAACCGGGCTTGGGATTCTCGCTCCGGGTGGTCACATTGTCCGCCCAGTCGCGAGTGAAAGAAATGCTATTGCCTTCCGGATAGGTGATTTTGGAAGGATAGACGCTGTAATAATGGGGTCCGGTAAGCGTGGTTGAATAGGCTATCGCATAGGCGCCTTGTGTGGAATATTCATAAGTTGATGTTCCATCGGGTGAGACGATAGATTCGACAAAACCATTGCCAAATGTCGCTTGGGTGGCTCCGGGAGACGAGGTCGTCCCGCCCGGCGGCGCCATCAGTGCATAGCTCCTCCTGATTTCCCCGAAACCAGGAACATAGTCGCCGGGATTATTTTCAATCGGCAAATGGGTATAGGACCATATGTCGCCAGTTGCGGTTATCTGGGTGGACACCTGATCCGCATTTTGGCCGCCTTGGCCCACACCCGTATAGGTGTTCTGAATAGCGCAGGTTGAACTGATCGGCAGGGTGACGCAGCTCAAATAGGGGAAGTTTTGCCACGTGACATATTGCAAATTCACCACCGAGCCATCGACCGCAGTGATTGACGTCAACTTCCCCGCACTGTCCCGGCCATAGGTCACCTTATAATTGGATCCGCTGCAGGAAGACGGCAATGCGGAAACGGTCAAATTAACTCCGCAGACGATGACATTATTGCCGGAATATTGCAGAACAACTGCATATCCACGATTGCTGGTGACAGATTTAAGTTTGGCAGCGCTGTCATAAGCATAGGTAAGCTTATGGCCGTTGGCGCTCGTCATACTAGTCAAGCGGCGGCTGAAGGAAGAAATGCCGGGATGGGTGTTGAAGATATAGGTATCGCCAGATTTATTGGTCAGCACCCAATCCGCTCCACTTGTCACCATCCGCCAGCCGGTATTACTGGAATCAAAAGGGAAAAATCCGCCAGCGGACAAGACGGTAAATGTGATTTTCTGCTTACCAATATAGATATTTTCATAGACATTCACGCCATTGCCTGGCGCAGAGCTCTCAAAGTGATTGCTATGCCCATGAAGGCTTGTGGCGTAGACATATGGAGGGATCACTCCATTTTGCGCCGATGGCTCTTCCATCTTCACATAATGATCCACCGTTAGTGGACCCATAGTGAGATCAACGCCTTCTTTTACGAACCTCCCGGATTGCAGATCTACGCCATGGGGGGACATAGTAGATACTTGCGGGAACTGTGTCCGAGGATCTTGTTGCGCCCAGGCTTGAGGGACAGAAAACAGGCCAGCCAGAGCTAGTCCCACGACTAAGATAGACTTAATATTCACGCGAGTTTCTCCGGCCAGCTGTGAAGTGATTGAATATTGGCAGGTAGGAAAAATCATCATTGAAATGGCCCTCCTCCGCCACCGCAGGCGGGATTGGATGCCCAGGTCAACGTTAAGTTCGAGCTTGCTGTGGCGCCGTGCGTGTCCTGAATTGTGTAATAGATGGTATAGGTGCCCGGGTTGGTTGTTCCGGTGACGCTAATCGATGTTCCGCCTGATATGGCGGCGCCCAGCGGTCCTGATACAGAAACGATGCTAATCGTATCGCCATCGGCATCCGTGTCATTATTTGTTACCGGATATGTCCCGGCGAGACAGGAAATACCATAGCTATCGGGATTGGCAACGGGCGGCGTATTGGGCACCTCATCATCCGATATCGTGCCAGCTCCTTGGCTGTCGGATAGAGTTGCTCCACCTGATGCAGCCGTCAGATTCACATAAAATGTTTCTTGCTGCTCAAAAATATTATTGTTGATGGTCGGAATGGTTATCGTTTTACTGGTTTGAGCTCCGGTAAATGATAAAAGGCCGCTATTGCCCGTATAATCCGACCCGCTAAGGGCAGAGCCGTTCGCCGTGGACCAGTTGACAGAATAGCTCTGATTGGTAGCCGCACTTTTGCTAATTGTGAAAGTGAGGGATCCTCCCTCTACAGCGCTTGCATCGCCTATCGAGAATGCCGGCGGTGTTTCACCACCGCCGGACCCAGGGGATCCTGTAACACCGCCATCGGTTCCTGATCCGTTAGATCCGGTCACGTCATAGCCTGTGCGATTGCCCGCATCGTCATAATCAATATCAGTCACAACCCCATTATTGACCGAACCGGTCTGAGACGTACGAACCAAACGCCCCAGTTCATCATAGGTGTAAATGACTGTCTCACTGGCAATGGCCGGGCTAAAGCCCAGCACCAGCGATGCTGCCAGCGGCAAACTGAGTAATTTCTTGGAGGGAGGCGACAGACCTATTCTGGGTTCAATATTGTGAAGATAGTCAATGTGAAAATCGGTGAACGCCGCAAATTCCATAAAGCCCCCTTTAGACTTTACAGAACTGTAACCTTCCTCTTCGATAGTCAATAAACAGAATCATCCATTTCGGATGTAGTTTTGAAGTATAAAATTTTGGATGCAAAATAACAAAATATGTTTATTTGCAACCGGAGGCAATTCAATCTGTTGCAGGAAACAAGCACTATCGCCGGAATTCGCAATAGTCCGCTATTGGAAAGGAAAACATCTGCGATGGGCAATCCTATATATTGGCCCCTATATTGGCCTATGGAACGAACGATCGTGGAAACCAATTATAATCGCCGCTTCTGGAAATGGCTGCTCATTCTCGCGTGAGAAAGTATTGGGTTCCAAGATAATGCCAATGGTTCTTTGGTATATGCATCTATCTGGTGCGGACGGCGGGACTCGAACCCGCACACCCATTTCGGATAGCAGATTTTAAGTCTGCTGCGTCTACCATTTCGCCACGTCCGCACCGGTAGATCCAATCAAGTTGGAACATGCGACAAGCATCATTGTTGGCAGCAGGTCAAGTGCTGAGATGCGCAAAATTCAAGTTTTTCAATGGACCGTCGGGTATTTGACAGTTTCGGCCGTTCTTTTGAGCGCTTAGCCCTTATTCAGCCGTTCGCGAATTTCTTTGCCGGGCTTGAAATAGGGGACGCGCTTGGCCGGGACTTCGACTGATTCTCCCGTGCGCGGATTGCGTCCGGTTCGCGGCTTGCGCTGACGGGTCGAGAAAGCGCCAAAACCGCGCAATTCAACACGGCCGCCTTCGGCCAATTTTTGACTTATCTGATTGAAAAATAAGTCAACAATCTTCTCAATTTCATCCGGCTTCAAATCTGGATTTTCTTCAGCCAATTTTTCGAGCAGTTCAGAACGTATCATACGCATGCCTTTCCGATTGTGGGGCAACCACGGAATTATGCTTTTGCTGCGTGCCAATCGCAGTCAGTTGCTTAGCGATTATGATCAGATAGTGACAGAAAATTTGCGTGTTTTCAATGGGCTTTGGATTTTACATTGCAATACGTCTTGATCTGGGACGCATCTGTCGCTTTGCCAATTCGGTAAATAATCCATCAACCAATGAAAAAGCCCGCCTCCTGAGGGAGAACGGGCTTTTTCATTCAACTATGCCGGGCCAAGCCCGTTGGGCTTAGTCGTCTTTCTTCTTAAGCGCTTCGCCAAGAATATCGCCGAGGCTGGCACCTGAATCAGTCGATCCAAATTGCTCAACCGCTTGTTTCTCTTCTGCCAATTGATGGGCTTTGATGGAGAAATTCGGTTTTTTGGAACGATCGAAGCCGGTGACCATGGCATCGAGCTTTTGGCCAACTTGGAAGCGATCAGGACGTTGCTCATCGCGATCACGACCAAGGTCGGTGCGCTTGATAAAGCCGGTAATGCCATCATCACCAACTTGCACTTCAAGTCCGCCATCGCGCACTTCAAGGACAGTAACCGTGGTGACAGATCCTTTCTTCAGACCGCCTGTATCGGTACCGCCAACGGCTGGAGCACCTTTTTCCAGTTGCTTCATACCCAGTGAAATGCGCTCTTTCTCAACATCGATATCGAGAACAATGGCTTTCACCTGTTCGCCTTTATGATGCAGGTTCAAAGCGTCTTCACCGGAAATGCCCCAAGCGATGTCCGACATGTGAACCATGCCATCGACATCCCCTTCGAGCCCGATGAACAAACCAAATTCTGTGGCGTTTTTGACTTCGCCTTCGACATGGCTGCCAACCGGATGGGCATCCGCAAAGTCGGTCCATGGATTGGATTGCGCTTGCTTGAGACCCAAGGAAATCCGACGCTTTTCGGTGTCGACTTCGAGAACGATAACATCGACTTCCTGAGAGGTTGAAACGATTTTTCCCGGATGGACATTTTTCTTCGTCCAGCTCATTTCAGACACATGGACAAGGCCTTCAATGCCCGCTTCCAGTTCAACAAAAGCACCATATTCGGTGATGTTGGTAACCGAACCAGACAATTTCGTGCCCACAGCATATTTTTCGGAAGCGGCTTCCCATGGATCGCTTTCGAGCTGTTTCATACCCAAGGAAATACGCTGCGTATCTTTGTTGATCTTGATGATCTGAACTTTCAGCGTGTCACCGATATTGATCATCTCATTCGGGTGATTCACTCGTTTGTAGCTCAGGTCCGTGACGTGGAGCAGGCCATCAATGCCGCCGAGATCAACAAAGGCGCCATAATCTGTGATATTTTTGACCACACCTTCGGTAACCTGACCTTCGGCCAAAGATTCGATAAGTCCGCTACGCTGTTCTGCGCGGGTTTCTTCGAGGATAGCCCGGCGTGAAACAACAATATTGCCCCGCTTGCGATCCATTTTCAAAATCTGAAATGGCTGGGAAATATCCATCAGCGGCGTGACATCACGCACCGGGCGGACATCAACCTGGCTGCCGGGCAAGAAGGCCACAGCGCCGTCCAGATCCACGGTGAAGCCACCTTTGACCCGGCCGAAGATGATGCCGTCGACACGATTGCCTTCGTCATATTCTTTTTCAAGCTTGTCCCAGCTGGCTTCGCGGCGTGCGCGGTCACGCGATAGCATGGCTTCGCCATTTACATTTTCGATGCGGTCGACATAGACTTCGACTTCGTCACCGACGTTAAGTTCGGCTTTTTGACCGGGAGCGGCGAATTCACGCAGCGCCACACGGCCTTCTGATTTCAGTCCGACATCAATGACTGCATGGTCATTTTCGATGCCGACAACGGTGCCTTTGACCACACGGCCTTCAAAGCCTTGATCTTCACCGCCAATTGATTCGTTTAATAATGCCGCGAAATCGTCGCGACTGGGAAATGCCGTAGAGGCCATATAAGAGTTCCTTAACAATATTTTTTCGGGCCAAGCGGTTGGTTCCGCTGGTCTTGGACCAAAACATGTCCGCCACCGCATGTGACTGACATATTCCCCAGAAAACTGCCGAAAATGGTAAAAGCAAAGATAAGCCCAAAATAGCAAAAGCTACGCCAAAGCCAGAGCGGCTATTCACCGTTCCGTCTTGCGCATGATTTTTTGCTATGCCGGATCTTTGTCGCGCCGGCGGTTTATCTTCGCATTCACCAAGGCGATTGCCTGTTGAATGGCGTCGCCTATAGTCAAATCAGTCGTATCAAGCAAGTCCGCATCTTCGGCGGGTTTCAGCGGCGCTGCTGAGCGATTTTGATCACGCGCATCCCGTTTCAAGATATCAGCCAGAATATCGTCAAAATTGACGGGCTCGCCGCGCCGTTTCATTTCTTCAAATCGTCTCACAGCCCGCGCTTCGGATGATGCGGTTACGAAAAGTTTTACATCGGCATCAGGCGCAATCACGGTTCCGATATCGCGGCCATCCAAAACCGCGCCAGCGGATTGGTACGCAAAATCCTTTTGTCGCTTGTCCAGAGCCCGCCGCACTTGTGGATGGATCGAGACCCGGCTGGCAAGGCCGCCAATAGTCTCGCTGCGCAAATCTGGATTATCGAGCAGCTGTCCGTCAAATGTACAGGCGTTCAGCGCATCGATCGGATCATCCGCATTGCCACCTTGCAGGCGAAGCGTCCATCCGACCGCCCGGTAGAGCAATCCCGTGTCAAGAAAGGGCAAAGAAAAATGTTTTGCCAGCTCTTTGGAAATCGTGCCTTTGCCGGAAGCAGTGGGACCGTCGACGGCGATAATCATTGCGCGCTGCCCTGCAAGGCTGCAAGCATTGATGCAAAACCGGGAAAGCTGGTTTCGGTCGGACTCATGTCATCAATTGTTAGGCCGGTTTCGGTTACAAGGCCAGCAACGGCAAAACTCATCGCAATCCGGTGATCCAATGCCGTTTTTATGGCTGAGGCCTTTGTTCCGCCAGGGAGGAAACCAGCGCGGCCGTTGATGGTGAGACCATCTTCTTTTTCGATTAGGTCGGCGCCCAAAAGGTTAAGGCCTTCAGCCATTCGTGACAGCCGGTCTGATTCTTTCACGCGCAGCTCCGACAAGCCGCTGGTTATCGTCGTACCCTCTGCCATTGCTGCTGCAATAAACAAAATGGGAAATTCATCAATCATGCTGGGTACGATATCCGCTGGTACCGCGATGCCTTTGAGCTTGCTATGTTTGACATGAATATCAGCCACGGGTTCGCCGCCGACAATTTGTTCATTTTCAAAGCGGATATCGCCGCCCATTTGCTGCAATATTGTGAACAGGCCGGCGCGAGTTGGATTGATACCGACATTTTCAACCACAATATCGGATCCCGGTACCAGCAAGGCAGCGACGACCGGAAATGCCGCGGAAGAAGGATCGCCGGGAACCTTGATTTTCTGCGGCGACAATTCGGTTTCTCCGACCAATGAAATTATGCGATTATCATTGGCATCGGTTTCTACTGTCACATTCGCGCCAAAGCCTTTCAGCATTGTTTCACTATGATCGCGCGTGGGAACCGGCTCGATGACCCGGGTGACGCCGGGGATATTCAATCCGGCAAGCAATATTGCCGATTTGACTTGCGCTGATGCAACCGGCAGCCGGTATTCCAATGGGATAGCTGGGCATAAGCCGCGCACGGTGAGCGGCAGGCAGGCTTTGTCATCCACTGATATTCGGGCAGTGAAATCAGCGCCCATGGCTGAAAGTGGTTCGATAACCCGGCCCATGGGGCGTTTGGAAAGGCTCGCATCACCGGTGAAAGTGACGCTGATATCATGCGCTGCAACCAAACCCATAAGCAGCCGGACCGAAGTGCCGCTATTGCCTAGATCAATGACCGTTTCAGGCTCCATCAGCCCGCCAATACCGACGCCAAATACGGTCCATTTGTCTCCGCTTTTGTCGATTTGGGCACCCATGGCGCGCAGCGCTTTGGCTGTGGCGAGCACGTCTTCTCCTTCCAGCAGGCCCGTAATTTCGCTCTCGCCAATAGCAAGGGCAGAGAGAATCAGTGCGCGGTGAGAAATGGATTTATCTCCTGGCACGCTGATCGCGCCGGTCAAGGCGGTCCCGGGCTTAAAGGAATCCGGCTTGGGTTCCGCGATAGTCTGATCTGTTGGTTTGCTGGTCATTTTTGGGCTTTATGATGCGGTCGCACGCGGATGATTCGCGGTTGATTCGTTTCAGGATGTGAAACGGCTTTTGACAGCGCGGCTCAGCTATGGCAAGGCGCGGCCCGATTGATTGATCGAATCCGTAAATTATGCGAGCGGTCATTATATATTACTGACAAATAAGGATTTGGAACCAGCCATGGTGAAGCCAGAATGGGGCACGAAGAGAACATGCCCGAAATGCGGAACACGTTTTTACGATTTGGGCAAAGAAGACCCCGTCAATTGCATTGAATGCGGTGAGACATGGACGCCCGAGCCAGGCTTGAAATCAAAACAGCCTATGCCGTTTGAAGAATCACCGAAGAAAGACGCCAAAAAAGAAGACGAAGTGGCGGATGATGATTTGGATGTGAATATTGATGACGATGATCCATCGCCAGACAATGAAGTCGATTTGGGCGGTGATGATGATTTGGGCGTAACCAAAGGCAAAGGTGACGACGACGATAACGCCGAAACTTAAGTTTCACTGTTGCAAGTGTCATTTGGGACTTGCAATAAGCGGCGCGCTTGGATTAAACGCGCCGCTTAAGGGGCCTTAGCTCAGCTGGGAGAGCGCTTCGCTGGCAGCGAAGAGGTCAGCGGTTCGATCCCGCTAGGCTCCACCAATTTTTTGTGCACTGCACAATTTTCGGTCCACGCCAACCGCTTCAGCGTCTCCATGTGATCCATTGCTGCTCTGCTTCCAGGCTACTCGACCATCGCACCATAGCCTGGAATATAAGGGCGGTCGGGTCCGAGAATTTGCAACGAAAAGGCTTTTACGATCCGAACCCCAACATCCTATGATGCGATCATTCTTGGTGCTGGCGGTGCCGGCTTGATGTGCGCGGCGGTTGCTGGACAACGCGGCCGCAAGGTTCTGGTGATTGATCATGCTGATCAGCCGGGAAAGAAAATTCTGATTTCCGGTGGAGGGCGGTGCAATTTCACCAATATCCATACCGCGCCCGATCGGTATCTTTCGGCCAATAAGCATTTTGCGAAATCTGCACTAAGCCGATACACGGCCGATGATTTCATCGCTCTGGTAAACCGATATGATATTGCTTGGCACGAAAAGACTTTGGGCCAGTTATTTTGTGACGGTTCAGCCAAACAGATTGTTGCGATGTTGATGGATGAATGTCCGGCCGAGACCGTTACCGTTTCGCTTGGCCAATCAATCACCAATGTCCGCCATGGCGATAGCGTTTATCAAGTCGACTATGGCGATCAGTCCGCAACCGCGCCGTCTCTGGTGATAGCAACCGGAGGACCTTCTATCCCGAAAATGGGCGCAACCAGTTTTGCTTATGAGATTGCACGGCAATTCCGTCTTAAAATCGTTGAACCCCGTCCCGCTTTGGTACCGCTCACCCTTGGCGGTGAAGAGACATTATTCCGTTCCCTGTCGGGTGTATCGGCGCCAATTATAGCGCGTTGCGGCAAAACCGCTTTTCGGGAAGCCGCTTTGTTTACCCATAAGGGCTTGTCCGGTCCGGCGATCTTGCAAATATCCTCCTTTTGGCGGCACGGCGAGGCGGTAAAAGTGGATTTTGTGCCCGACCTAAAACCGGATTGGTTGACGCAATTGAAGCGCGAAAAACCACGTATCTCGCTCAGCAGCGCAGTGAATGCGCATTTGCCAACCCGCCTCTGCGAAACTCTTTTGGACCGGATTGCGTTGTCCGGAGACCTTGGCAATCTTGCCGATCGCAAGCTGGAAGAGGCGGCGCACCGGCTCTCCCACTGGTCCTTCATGCCCAATGGGACGGAAGGTTATGCCAAAGCCGAAGTGACGGCAGGTGGCATTAGTACCGCCGAGTTATCCTCGCAAAATATGGAAGCTAGGCAAATGCCCGGACTCTATGCTATTGGCGAGGCTGTAGATGTCACCGGCTGGCTCGGAGGCTATAATTTTCAATGGGCTTGGGCGAGCGGCTGGGCTGCAGCTCAAACTCTTTAGACCAACGATATTTTATCGCAAACCGCTGGCAAATGGCATTTCCGGCGGTCTTTTATTTTTGCCACTGAACGGATTTTCATGCCTTTTTCCAAACTTCCTCCGCTTCTTGCTGAAGCCCTTACCGAACGCGAATATGAAAAGCCTACCGCTGTGCAAGCGGCGGTGCTCGAACCTGAAACCGAAGGACGCGATCTCATCGTCTCGGCACAAACCGGCTCCGGCAAGACCGTGGCATTTGGTCTCGCCATGGCCCCGCAACTCTTGGAAGATAGCGGACGATTTCCGTTTCTGGTCGAACCTTTGGCGTTGGTCATTGCGCCCACGCGAGAATTGGCACTGCAAGTCAGCCGTGAACTCAATTGGCTCTATGCGAAAGCCGGTGCGCAAATCGCAACCTGCGTGGGTGGTATGGACGCCTCAAAAGAACGGCGCACGTTGCGGCGCGGCGCCCATGTTATTGTCGGCACGCCAGGCCGTTTGCGCGATCATCTGGAGCGCGGCGCCTTGGATCTTAGCAAATTGCGCGCAGCGGTGCTTGATGAAGCCGATGAAATGCTCGACATGGGTTTCCGCGAAGATCTGGAAGAAATATTAGACGCCACTGCCGAGGACAGGCGGACATTGCTCTTCTCAGCCACCATTCCAAAGCCGATCATCAATTTGGCGAAACGTTATCAAAATGATGCGATGCGAATTTCAACTGTTGGCGAAGATCGCGGTCATGGCGATATTGCTTATCAAGCCATAACGGTTGCCCCGGCTGATACAGAGAATGCCGTGGTCAATTTGCTGCGCTTCCACGAAGCGGAATCCGCCATGCTGTTTTGCGGAACACGCGAAGCCGTGCGCCGGCTCCATACCAGTTTGGCCGATCGAGGATTCAGCGCGGTGGCTTTGTCCGGTGAACATACTCAGGCTGAGCGTAATCAAGCAATGCAAGCATTGCGCAGCAAACGCGCCCGAGTCTGTGTCGCAACAGATGTCGCGGCTCGCGGTCTTGATTTGCCGACATTGTCGCTTGTGATCCACGTCGAAATTCCACGAGATGCAGAGACTTTGCAGCACCGTTCAGGACGAACGGGCCGGGCAGGTAAAAAAGGAACTGCTGTAATTATTGTACCTTATCAGCGGCGCAAGCGCGTGGAATCAATGTTGCGCGGGGCAAAAATCAACGCCGAATGGAAAGATGCACCCACGCGGGCTGATATTCGCAAAAATGATGCGGAACGATTGATGGAAACACTGCTCGCTCCAGTGGAAATTGATGATGATGATCTGGAGCTGGCCAAGCGATTGATGGCGGAAAAATCGGCTGAAGAAATTGCGGCCATGCTAGTCCAATCACATCGTTCCAAAATGCCAGCGCCGGAACAGATGCTGGACCGCGGTGCCCAATCGAAACCAGCGCCGGGCGGCCCGCGCCCGGGCTTTGAAGATACAGTCTGGTTCAAAATGAATGTCGGCCACAACCAACGCGCCGATGCCCGCTGGATTTTACCGGTTCTGTGCCGGCGCGGTCATGTGACCAAGAATGAAATTGGTGCTATTCGCATTAATGGCGATGACACGCTATTTGAAATTCCGCGTCATGTGGTTGGTAAATTTACCAAAGCGATTGCCGAAAAACGGGAAACCGGCGGTGATGACACGGATGATATTGCAATCACTCAATTTGAAGGTACACCGCGAGATGCCGCAAAACGGAATCGCAAAGGTGGCCGCCGAGACAATGCGCGGGGCGGACGGGATCGCGACTACAGCAATGCCAGCAAAAAATTCGGCGGTAAGAAATTTGGAGCCAAAAAATATAAGGACCGCAATGATGGCGGCAGGAAGGCCAAAGACGACCGGTCAGTTGAAGGCGGAAAACCTTATGTAAAACGAAAAACCACCGGCAATCGCGATGACACCGGCGCGTCAGGGGGCGCCGGCAAAGCGGGGGACAATTACAAAAAGAAACCCAAATTCAAGGGCGGCAGCAAATCAGCACCGTATAAACAGGGTGGGGGCAAGAAGAAAAAGCTCCATCGCGGGAAACGTCCCTTTGAAGGCGCGCGTGATCAGGGTCCGAAAAAGGATTGAGCCCCGATAGTCGAGGAATATGACCAACACCGTTCAAATTTATGTGGATGCGGATGCCTGCCCGGTGAAGGAAGAAATTTACCGGGTGGCCTATCGTCATGAAGTGCCCGTCATTCTGGTTAGCAATAGCCATTTTAAAATTCCCGATCATCCCCTGATCAGTAAGAAAATCGTCAGCGATAAATTTGATGCGGCGGATGATTATATCGCTGACATAATAGCAGCCGGGATGGTCGTTATTACCGCCGATATTTTGCTGGCTGATCGCTGCATCAAAGCGGGCGCGGATGTGCTTGCGCCCAATGGCAAGCCATTTACCGCAAATTCAATCGGAGCCGCGGTTGCGACACGCGCGATTATGCAAGACTTACGGGCTGGCATGGGAACAGAAAATATTGGTGGCCCACCGCCATTTGGTAAAAATGACCGATCGAGATTTTTATCTTCTTTGGACGAGATGCTCGTGCGATTGAAACGCAGCTCTTAGTCCACCGTCACTTGAAAGGTAAGCGCATAGCCTTCGGCAGGGCCTAAAGAGGCAGCGGTCGCAGTCAGTGTGCCGCCGCTAAATGAGGCACCAAAGGGATCATTTTCATCCGCACCGGTGGCGTCATCATCCTCCGCTGTCGCAGCGGAGCCGCAATTGCTGCCGCTTTGCATGGATGCAGCAACAAATGTGACATTGGCAGGAAGCGTATCCGTTGCGCTGATTGTGGAAGCGGTAGCGCTGCCGGCATTGGAAATCAGGATGCAATATTGAATCGTCGCGCCGGGTATGGATTTCGGATCGGTATTCCCATTTACAGGATCGTTGAGCACGCTGCTTAACTTTGTGACGCTTAACGTGGTCGCTGGCGTACAAAAGGTAAAATCATAAATGGATATGGCTTGGCCCATGGGGTCATTCGGCGCGGTGGTATGGTTCCCATAAGTGATAGTGATTGTATCAACCGGCTGGGCAAAGGTTGCGACCACGTTGCCATCATCACTCGTGCCACCTGACAGGCCGTCACCGACAATGTCATTGCCAAGGTTGAAGTTCACCACACCGTTGGTCAAAGTGGCATTAAACGGGGCGCCACCATTGAAAGTACCGGTGACGGTTAACTTGTCGGCGAAATCATTAGCTGCAAAATCGACATCAAATACGGTGAACTGAGCGCCGGGAACTGCAGTTGGTAATGTAACAATGGTGGTCGTGACTTCATCGCGCGTCGCATATTCAATATTTTGATAGAGTGACAAGCCAGCGCTTCCAAAACCACCGCTATTGTCTATCGTTAGGTTGAGCGGGACGGAAAATACGCCTTCGGTCGCGACAGCAAAATTGACGGTTCCCAAATTGGCCAAGGTCGCGCTGCCAGTTGTGCTTCCCGATGTCCAACTGTGATTATTCCAATCTAGTAAAATTGTACCCGATCCAGCAGCAGCACAAATTCCCCCAATATTTGGAGGTATGCCTGGCAATCGTCCACCGACCGTAAAACTTCGCGATGCAAAATCATCTTCCGTTGTGACGCCATTGCCGGGCGTGGAATCGGGATCTGTCGGCGAAGCCGTCAATATCTCAGCCGTATTGGTTATCGTGCTGCCGGCGGTAGCGGTCACGTTTACCGACAAGTCAATCGACATAGTTTGGCCAGGCGCGATATCTGTTCCCAACGTCCATATGCCGGTTCCGCTGTTAAAAGACCCGGTCCCGGAAGCGCTTACAAACGTAACCCCGGCCGGCAATATGTCTCGCACTGTGACACCTGTTGCAGACAAATCCGAACCGGCCGAATTGGTGACCGACAATGTATAAACCGCGCTGCTGGGTGAACTGGAAGCAACGGTTTTGGCGAGCGACAAATCGGCACTTGGCGGTGGGGTTTCCAAGAACAAATCCATCTGGAAAAACGTACCGTTGACGCCATTGTCGACAAAGTCGCAAACAAAAAGCGTCCAAGTTCCGAAAGAACCTTGTCCGGTAAATACGGCATCGACGCTATTTGATGGCGAGAAGGTTCGTTGATAAGGCGGCACCACTGTTCCCGCAGTGGCCGTGTCATTAGCTGTATGCGTGTCGACACTGGTCGCTGTATCATCATCAAGCAGCACGTTGAAATTGTCGGCGGTTCCGCCAACAAGATTTTTCATTGTAACAATACTGCCGGCAGGTGAGCGCAAAAACAGCGCGAATTCGGAACGTGTATCGTGGGACATTAAGACCCCGACATTGACATCCTGAACGCTAAAATCATCGGATACAAAAATATCGCGTTGAAAGGTTATGCCCACGGTGCAGGAATCAGCTCCGGATATTTCACCTGCGGCGCTGTCCGTACTGTTTGTATATTGGTTTACCGTTTGGGCATAAGCGGTGCCGGGCAGAATATAGACAAAACCAAGCAGCAGCACGAGCAACCAAGCCCGCACCTTAGCAGTCTGCCATTGCTTCCTGCTTTCCTGCTGGATTTCTAAACCCCTATTCATCGATTTGGCATTATTCGACAGTGGCTAATATTTGGTAAAATTCTGGTAACGTTGACTGATAACACAAAATTTTACAATTGATCCATTTTCAATTCAAAGCCCTGAAAAACAAGCCGATCTCAAGGTTTAGCCTGCCCAATCTCCGCGACCGGCCATCCACAGACTGATCGCCGCCACCGCCGCTGTGTCCGCCCGTAAAATGCGCGGCCCCAAGGATATCGGAACGGATTGCGGATTGGCGCGGATTGTCACATTTTCGGCGTCAGTAAAGCCACCTTCAGGGCCAATTAAAATTGCAGCGGGTCCAGGATGGGCAACCAAAGCTTTACGGAAGCTGGCTTCTTCGCCTTCAAACAAACGTTCGTCAGCGAAAAAAAGATGTCGATCATTTGGCCAGTCTTCCAAAATTGCATCCAGCCTTGTTATGGCGTCTAATTGTGGCAGCGCAGTGCGCTCACATTGCTCAGCGGCTTCGATCATATGCGCACGCAGCTTGTCTGGTTTTACTGGATGTTTTTGAGTGCGTTGTGTTTGTACCGGTATCATTTTCGATATTCCCAATTCCGTCGCTTTTTCTGCGATCCAATGGAAGCGATCTTTTTTAATCGGCGCGGATAGGAGCCACAGATCCGGTGTCTGTTCGCGCTCGCGGGTTTTTCCGTCGACTGATACTTTTAAATCGCGTTTCCCGGTTGTTGTGACATGGGCCAAATATTCGCCGGTTCGATCATCAAATAATTTGACCGGTTGGCCCTCTTTGACCCGCATCACGTTCAACAGATAATGGGCGTGCGGACCATCCAATCGAATTTGCGCCCCATCGCTCAACTCGACGTCGACATAAAGGCGTGGCGCACTATGGGGTGGATAAGCAGGTGTGGCAGGCATGAGTTAAGCGGATCCCTTATTGGGTTTCTGCCAATTGCCGTTTTATCTTGCGATAAAACGCCTTTCGACATGCGCAGGAGTAACGTTATAGAAGCGATATGTCATCTGATCATCCTACCACTGTCCCGGATACCGAATATCGCGGTTTAATAGGCCTGTTGCCTGTCCGTGTTCGCCCATATGCATTGCTGGCCAGATTGGACCGCCCAATCGGTTGGTGGCTGCTTTTTTGGCCCTGTTCTTGGGGTGTCGCTTTGGCTGGCGGAGCGCTTTCGCACTGGACATTGCTCCTATGGTTCTTATTGGGGGCTGTCGCGATGCGCGGGGCGGGTTGCGTCTATAACGATATTGTTGACCGTGATCTTGATAAAAAGGTTGAGCGCACCCGAACACGTCCGTTGGCCAGTGGCGAAATATCTTTGAAAGCCGCGTGGGTTTGGTTGTTGCTGTTATGCGGGATCGGTTTGCTGGTGTGGTTGCAACTCAATCTGACCGCCAAATTGGTATCATTGGCGAGTTTGGCGCTGGTTGCCGGCTATCCGTTCATGAAGCGCATCACTTGGTGGCCGCAAGCGTGGTTGGGCATGGTCTTCTCTTGGGGCGCCTTAGTCGGTTGGCTCGCCATCGATGCCGCATTCTCCTTGCCGATGCTGCTAATTTATGGCGGCTCAATTGCCTGGGTTATCGGATTTGATACGATATATGCCCTACAAGACCGCGAAGATGATGCCTTGGTTGGTATTCGGTCCAGCGCCTTGCGTTTGGGGGATAATTTGCGATTTGGAGTGTTGGGCTTTTATCTCGTCGCCTTGGCCGGCTGGGCCGGAGCCTTTTGGATGCTGCGCCCGCAAGGGCTGGCTTTGGTCGCTCTATTGCCCGTCGCCTTGCATCTTTTGTGGCAAGTCAGCACACTCAATAGCGAAGATGGTGAAGATGCGTTGCGAAAATTCCGCTCCAATCGCTTTGCTGGTTTATTAATGTTCCTGGCCTGTTTTGTACTGGGCCAAGCTGGCTGAGCGCAATCGTTTCCAATTTAATTACATTGTCTCTTGCAACCTATACAGATTATGGCATCGTTAATTGCATAGTTAAATCATCCAATTCCCGGAGATATTGCATGAACAAACGCCGTCTTGGTCGGAGCCCGATTTATGTCTCTGACATTTGTATGGGGACAATGACCTTCGGCAGTGGTGCTGATGAAGATATGTCTCGTCAAATTCTTGATATGTCCCTGGATGCCGGGATCAACTTTTTTGATACTGCCGAAAATTATCCCGTGCCGCCCAAACCAGAATGGGCAGGTGAGACTGAAAAAATTGTCGGGCGCTGGATGAAAGACAAAGATCGTGACAGCCTGATCATTGCGACAAAAGTATCGGGGCCGAGCCATGGCTGGATACGGTCGGCGCAGCGCGCAGGAATGACCGCATTAGATCGGCACAATATTGTCAAAGCGCTCGATGCCAGCCTCAAGCGGCTGCAAACGGACTATATTGACCTGTACCAGACCCATTGGCCCGATCATGGCATTGCTTATGATGAAACCATGGAGGTTCTTGATGAGCAGATTCGCGCTGGGAAAATTCGCGCCATTGGTTGCTCAAATGAGACCAGCTGGGGGTTGATGAAATCTTTGGAAGCATCAGAGCGTTTGGGGGTAGCGCGTTACTGCACCATCCAGAATAATTTCAGCATGAATAATCGGCGCTTCGAGGATGAACTCGCGCAAGTATGCCGCGAAGAAGGGGTTAGTCTCATCCCGTATTCACCGCTAGGCGGCGGCGCTTTGTCAGGCAAATATAATGATGGCGCCACGCCGGAGGGTGCCCGTTTTTCTGCCTATCTCAAAATGGGCGGGCGGCAAAAGAAAATGGCAGAGCGCTTTGTTAATCCAAAAAGTGAAGAATCGACCAAGCGGTTTATGGATATTGCAAAAGAACTGGAAATTGCGCCCGTGACATTGGCAACGGCCTGGTCAAAGCAGCATGATTTTGTGGCTTCCACCATTGTGGGCGCAACCCATAGCAATCAACTTGCCGATATTTTTGCCGCAGCCGATGTCGAGCTCAGCTCGGATGTAATGAAGCGGATCTATAAAATCAGCCGAGAAATCATGTATCCGATGGGTTGATCCCCTTCGAAAACCGTAACGAAAGATAGAATGATGAACCGTTTTCTCAACCATAGTGGCGCGAAATATCCGATTGTACAGGCGCCCATGGGCTGGATTGCTCGCTCCCAATTAGCTTCGGCTGTTTGCAATGCTGGTGGCTTAGGAGTTATCGAGACTTCATCGGGGGAGACGGATAATTGCTTGGCCGAAATTGCCAAGATGAGTGAACTTACCGATGCGCCTTTTGGTGTGAACCTACCGATCATGTTTTTGAAAGACCCCGCAATATTAGACCATATTTGCGGCTCAGGAGTGAAATTTGTTACCACTTCGGCAGGCAGTCCGGCCAAATTTATCGGCCCGCTGAAAGAAGCCGGAATCACCGTCTATCACGCGGTCCCGACGGTTGACGCTGCGATGAAATGTGTAGAAGCTGGCATTGATGGCCTGGTGGTCGAGGGTGCAGAGGGCGGTGGTTTTAAAAATCCGGAAGAAGTGTCCACCTTGGTTTTGTTGCAAGCCATTCGCCACCAGTCCGACATTCCGATGATCGCGGCTGGCGGTATTGCGGATGGCAAAGGCATGGCTGCGGCCTTTGCCTTGGGTGCGGAGGCTATTCAAATGGGTACGCGGTTTGTATCGAGCGCGGAAAGCCCGGTTCACCATAATTACAAGCAAGCGATATTGGATGCGAAGGAAACCGGCACCTATGTCCTGAACAAGAAGGCAACCCCATGCATCCGTGCGTTGAAAACCGAGCGTACAGCAAAAATATATGAAGATGGCTTGATGCCGCCCGACACTTTCAAAGGTATTTTGGATGTCTATTTTGGCGGCGATATGGAGGCGGCTGTTGGCCTTGCTGGGCAGTCATCCGGCTTGATTGACGAGATAAAAACCGCCAAGCAGATTATTGATGAGACGGTCGCTGAATTTTTTGAAATTACCGAGCGCATGAGCGCGCTCAACACCGCTAAAAGCTTTTAACCAACACGCTATTTTAAGAGAGGAAAACCCCAGATGAGCATTGATAACGCCAAGCAACTTTTTACCACAGTAACCGAGGATGGCAAACTTGTGCTCTCTGTAGAGCCTTATGATGTGCCGGAACCGGCTGATCATGAAGTGATTGTGGAGATGGAAGCTGTGCCGATTAATCCATCCGATTTGGGACTGCTGACGGCCCCGGCAGATATGGACACGGTGCGCAGTGAAGAAGTGGATGGCCACCCGGCTTTGGTTGCCGATATCGATCCTAAAATGATGCGCATTTTTGCCGGTCGTAAAGGTAAGAAACTTGCCGCCGGTAATGAAGGAGCTGGTAAGGTCGTTGCCGCAGGTGCTTCCGATGCTGCGCAGGCTTTACTAGGAAAAACCGTGACCATCGTGGGAGGCGAAATGTACCGGTCGCATCGGATCATGCCAGCAATGATGTGTGTGCCGCTTCCAGAAGGCGCTCCCGCGAAAGAAGGAGCAAGCCTGTTCGTCAATCCGATGACAGCACAAGGCTTTGTCAACACCATGCGGTCGGAAGGTCATGAAGCGCTGGTCCATACCGCCGCTGCATCCAATCTCGGACAAATGTTGGCCAAATTGTGCCTGAAGGAAAATATTCCCCTCGTCGCAATTGTGCGGAGCGACGCGCAAAAGAAGATCCTCACCGATATCGGTCTGCCCGATGGACATGTCCTCGACAGCAGCAAGGATGACTTCATGCCCGCGCTTGTGGATGCGCTAGCGGAAACCGGCGCAACCCTCGGTTTTGATGCTATTGGCGGCGGTAAGATGGCCAATTATATCCTGACCGCAATGGAACAGGCCGCGGCGAAACGCGGCGCCGAGTTCAGCGTCTATGGTTCCACCGTCAACAAGCAGGTTTATATTTATGGCAGGCTCGACACTGGTGATACGATCCTTGGCGCGGGCTATGGCCTTTATTGGGGTGTTGGTGGCTGGTTGCTGACCCCGCATCTCGAAGAAGTTGGCATGGAACGCATGATGGAAATGCGGATGTTCACCGTCGCCGAACGCAATGGCATTTTCCATAGCGATTATTCGAGCGAGATTTCGCTGATGGACATGATCGATCCGGACATTGCCAAAGCCTATGAGAAGAAAGCGACGGGTGAGAAGGTGCTGGTAAATCCAAGCCTTTAAGACTTGTTTTCAAAATAAGGCGTCATCCTGATAGGTTTCGGGATGACGCCATAACTAGACTAAACTTTCTTTGAGCACCTGATTTTCAGCAGTCAATCTAGCAATTTCCTCTTGCAAAGGCTTGCCTGCAAGATCGACTATATCTTTGGTGAAGCGCGGGACGATATATTGCCGATTACCACGAAAATCTCCCCATTGTTCGCGGACTCCAATTTCGGACTGGGCTTCACGGACGCTGTTAGTGGTGAGCATATCGAGAAATTTATAAGCCATGATTTATTTCCACCGCCTGGTTTGGACCGCCACCGTGAACGGCTACGCGCTGGCGGTCCGATGGGGAAGTGCTTGCCGATCAGGCGTAGCTGACAATCTCAAATTCAATCGCATTCCAATCGAAAAAGTAGAACCGCTTGCCCGGATCATAATCATCATGGCCGAAGGGCTTCAGTCCTGCCGCGACAACCTTTGCCTCAAGGGCATCCAGATCATCAACGGTCATTGCGACATGGTTCATCGGTTCTCCCTTGCGGAAGCTTGGATCGGCGGCCTTCACATTCTCATTGGTGTAAAGCGCGAGATATTGGTCATCACTGCCCACGTGGATCGTGTGACCACCCGACATTGATGGCCCCTCCCACCGGATATGCCAACCAAATAGATCGCGCATCAGGTTTGCGGACCGCTGTGGGTCGCTCACGGTCATGTTCACATGTTCCAGCGTTGCTTTTGTCATTTTTCATATCCTTTTCCTTCGTTGTTATAGGTGATTCGCCAAGGCGGGAAACGCCGATTGTTGCCGCCATCAAAGAGGCACAGGCCATTACCAGCTGGATCGTGCAGGCGCGCTTCACGCCAACCCCAATTTTGGTCAGTCGGCTGGCTGTCAAAGACAATGCCCTTAGCTTCGAGATTGGCCACGTCTGTATCGAGCGTATCGGTTTCGAAATATATCATGCTGGTCGAGGCTGAGATTTCCTCCACTTGATGAATGGAGAATGTCTCTCCGCTGTCCGTTTCAAAGCGAGCATAGCGAGGCGGGGCATGGACAATATGGAGAAGACCAAGCGTCTGATAAAATTGGACTGACGCGTCATAGTCGAGACATCCGACGGTGACTTGATTTAGCTTCATAATCTGACTTTCCCTAAAAACGTTCACAATGTGAGGTTTTTTCCCTCACTTGCGATTCGTACAACCTCAAGTTAAGTTGAGGTCAAGAGATTATTTTAATTGCCGTTTTGAAAGGGAAATTCATGCCGGAAACCAAAGCTTTGACCATCGGTGCTCTCGCGGCGCGGACCGGCCTGTCAGTCTCGGCCATCCGTTTCTATGAGGAAAAGGGGCTCGTCGAACCCTTCCGTTCCGGTGGCGGCCAGCGGCGGTTTTTGCGGTCTGACATAAGACGCCTGTCGTTCGTCCTGATCGCGCAGCAATTGGGCCTAAGTATCGGAGAGATTGAACACCAGCTAGCGAGCCTCCCGCATGGCCGGACACCGACACAGGCGGACTGGGCGCGGATAAGCCAGGGGATGCGAAAAGTCATCAATACGCGGATCGCGGAACTGGAGCGGACTCGGGACCGGCTAGACGGTTGCATCGGTTGCGGTTGCCTGAGCCTGAAGAAATGCCAACTCTATAATCCGGAAGATCGGGCGGGATTAAAAGGGCCTGGGCCAAGGCTGGTTTTGGAGGATTAGCGGATGTTCTTGGTCTTTCTAATGACCGCTGCATCTCGTTAGCGGACGTTAGCTTTCGTTCCATCGAATGTCGGAAACCGGGGGTGCAAACGGACCTTGCACCGGAGCTCTAATATAACCAAAGTGCAGCGATGGAATGGAATAAGATATCAGCTGATTTTGAACCTGATGGA
>NZ_JBDWYL010000009.1:0-15725 GCF_039982415.1 Parasphingorhabdus sp. | reverse complement strand
GGCCGAGATTATGCGGTTCGCACCGGCCTCTGGACGAGTGGACTATGTCGGCCCAACCTTCGGATAGCAGTTGTCCGAAACTCGGTCGTTAGCGGAAAGTCTGCTTCATATTATCGCAACGTCCGCTTTTGCGCCCAAAGCGGACACTAGCGTTGTGGCTACTTCATCCCCAAAGCGGTCGTTAGGAATACCACCTCATTCCGCATTAGCTGCACAATTATGTTGGACTAATTTTGTTTGATCTGAGCTTGGGTTCTCGACTCTATGGTTGCAATCCAATCGATCACGGCATCCACATAACCACGCGGCAATCTGTGTTTGCTGTCAAACTCCACTCTAGTCAGATGTTCGCCACCGGCTTTTTCCAATGCATCATTATCGGCCGGGCTGGCGAACTGGTCTTGGCTTGCGGTGATCAAGAGCCATTGGGCCTGGACCTTGCCGGCATGAGTGATCGGCGCAACAATCTTGGCACTTTGCGCCGCAGGCGGCACCATGGTGACAATATGCGTCACTTCCTTATGTTTCGCCGCGAATAGCACCGCCATTTGCGCGCCCATGCTGTATCCGGCTGCCAATATGTGTTTGGGTGGTCCGAAATTTTTATTCACTTTAGCAAGTAATACATCATAGTCGCTCAAAGTACCTTCAATCATTGCCAGATAAGGCTCCGGCTTTCCTGAGCGCAGGTTTTTGAGCCGTTCAAGCGGTTTCATATCATCTTTTCGGGCGCCGTGGGATCGCGCGTCCAATGCCACAACCCGATATCCCTTGCTGATCAAATCTTTGGTGATCAGGTCGGTATAGGCACCGTGATTATCGGCAAGCCAACCCAGGCTGGAACCGGTCATGCCGTGCATCAATATTGCTAGAGGCGCGTCTTTCTCTGTCTCTATATTTTGATAAATGAAACCAGTAATCCGGTTCCCATCAGGTGCTTCCAAAGCAAGCTGTTGAACATTGGTTTGTGCAAATGCAACGGCGCTGTTCAAGAATGTCGCCGGGACTACCAAGGCAACCATTATTGCTACCAATATTTTTTTCATTGGAATCTCCATCATGTTTGGAGACCGATTAGCCTTGGCAACGTCAAACCAGTGTCAAACAAAACTCAAGGAGATATGCGAAAGATCGGCGCCGCCTCTCTGACGCTGCCGTTCTACCAGGAAACGGTCGCGATGGTGCCGCCTTCTTCTCGTGCCGCAATAGCGATCTTCATACCAAAATGCGAAGACAACCTTTTTACCAACGAAAGGCCTATGCCAAAGCCGGAATTGTCATTCTGTGATTCATCGAACCCAATGCCAGTGTCTTTAACGCTCAAGCTTCTTTCGGATATCGATAGCGAGACCGTGCCTTCGCTTGTATAGCTGATCGCATTTCGAATCAGGTTGCCGACAATGACCTGAGCGACAGCTTCGGGGACCGGCATGTCGATATCTCGATTACCAAAGATACTGGTTTCGACTTTGACACTGCGCAACAGATGTTTGTTTGTTTCAATGGCATATTCGCCTGCTTTCCAGGCATTGCAACTTGTGCTGTCCGGTTCTCGGGCGAGCCACAGTATTCCTTCAGTGAGAAGCCGCATGTTGCCGAGCGCAGACTCCAATCTCGTGAAGGCAGAGCTTTTATGACCATCTTTTTCGATGATCTCGGCAGCGCCAACCGCGACGGCTAGCGGAGTGCGCAGTTCGTGACTGACGTCCCTGTTAAACTGCCGCTCACGTTGCATCAGATCTTCGATATTTCGGTCTTTGTCGGCGATTGCTTTTGCCAATATATCGATTTCGGCGGGCCCGTTTCCTAAACCCAATGTTGCCGGTTCGAACGAGCTGTGAGAGGTCACAGCTTCCGCCATTTTTTCGATAGGCATAGTCAGCTTTCTGGTCATACGCCGCATGAAGAATATGGACACGAGCAGCATCAACCCACCCAGTAAAGCTATCAATATCACAAAACCCCAAACCTGACTTGTTGATCGGACATAGGACCGCGCATTAAATATCAGATATTGTTTTACTCCATCGTTTTCGCGCACGGCTAGGTGGTAGTGCCCGTGCTCACCGCCAAAAACTTCATATTCCCCTGGCTTCCAATCTGGCTTTATCTGACTGGTGAGCCACTCGGGCATCGCCTTAGTTCCATGAAAATACTCCATTTCCAATCCGGAAACGGTTTGTCTCGTTCCAGATTCCGGTTGAACAGATTCTGAAAGTTGATCTGCCTTCGTGCTAACCTGATTTTCAAAAATCCGATCTTCAAGATCAAAGCCAAACATTACCGCCATAAACACCGTAATCGCAAAACACATGGCCATGGATGTGATAAAATTGCGCAGCACCAGATCATTTACTTTTATCGGTCGTCTATTCATCGAATGATCTTTCTTTGAGGCGATAACCGCGGGAGCGATCAGTTTCGATCTCGCAGCGGGTTTTCAGCGATGACAATATCTTGCGTAAATTATATATATGCGTTCTGAGAGCGCCGGAATTTGGCGGTTCTTCGCCCCAAATGCGATAAGAAATCGTCTCGCCAGAAATAGCATTGGGAGCGGCCTCCATCAGAAGCCTTAAAATGAGTCCCTCTTTGTTATTGAGCGGCTTTGAAGACGATCCAAGACTTACAATATTGTCGGCAGGATCAAACGTTAAGTCACCGCAATTCAGCGACGAAGCATTTTTGATTTTCGGACGTTTTGCAAGAGCATCGATCCGTATTTTCAATTCTCGCAATGCGAAGGGCTTGGTAAGATAATCATCTGCACCAGCGGCAAACCCGACTTCTTTATCTTCCAATGTATCGCGGGCGGTCAGCATCAATATTGGTGCTTGGAGATTGGCTTCGCTCCTATAGGCCCTACAGAGACCGATACCATCACGCCTTGGAAGCATCAGGTCGAGGACAATCACATCATAGTCATTGGCGAGTGCCAGTTCTAGTCCGTGATCGCCGTTATAGGCGAAATCCAAAACACAGTCGGGTTCCAAAAAATCAGCGATATTGGCCTGAATACCCAGATTATCTTCAATTACCAAAACTCGCATCAGTGTGCCTATCTCCAAATCTCGTGGCGCAAACTAACACAAGTCAACGCATTATTCCCCCGGCCTTTTGTTTAGCGAAATCAATGTCAAAAAACTGTCAAAACGCACTTCACATCGATTTGACACCGGACAGCCTATCCAAATGTTCACGATAAAAATTCAGAAACTCCGAGGACTGCATGGATCATCAAATAAAATTGAAAGACGTTGGTCATTATTTTGATACGCCGCACGGCCGTATCTCGCTGTTTGACAAATTGTCGCTCACATTTTCGGGTGGAAGCACGCACGCCATTGTTGGCCCGTCGGGCGTGGGCAAGTCGAGCCTGTTGTCTCTGGCTGCCGGTCTCGAGTTGCCTCGTTTGGGTGAAATAATATTTGCTTGTGATGGTGAACAAGTGCCACCCGTTAAACTGCGCCAAAGATCAGGTTTCGTTTTCCAGCAATTTCACCTCATGCAGGAATTGGATGCGCTCGGAAATATTGCACTGCCGCTGCGGTTGAACGGCAACAAACAAGCATATGATATCGCCAGAAAATGGCTGAAGAAGATCAACCTAGATGATCGTGCCAATCACAAGCCTACACAGCTTAGTGGCGGTGAGCAGCAGCGGGTGGCAATTGCCAGAGCTTTTGTCTCCAGCCCCGCCTTTATTTTCGCCGATGAGCCGACCGGAAATCTTGATGAAGTTACTTCGAGCGATGTTACCGATCTTATGTTTGATTTCGCGAAGGATACAGGATCGGCACTGATCATTGTGACGCACAGTAGTGCACTTGCGGAGCGCGCTGACAATATTTTCGCACTTTCCGAAGCGAATCTCGAGAAAATCAAATGAGCTGGATTACACTCGCCTTCGATAATTTCCTTAACGACAGCAAGTCCAGCGATGGGCGTCTGGTGTTACTGACCCAGATCACATTGATATTGTTCCTCGCCACTCTGTCGCTAACCGGTGCGTCTGTGCAGCAGTATCTGGATGACAATCTCAATAATATGCTGGGTGCAGATATTTCCGTTTCCGGACCTCGCCCTTTATCAAGAAGCGACGAAAATCTGCTCTCGGACAAGGCAACAGACTTCGCAAAAATACAGTTGACCCCGCTGGCAATTTCTTTGCGCGGGGAAACTATTCCGGTGCAACTGAAAATCACCGACGATAGCTATCCGCTGCAAGGCAGCCTCAAAATTGGGATGGCTCAAGATCAAACGATCCAGAAGACGATCGGACATGGACCACCACCCGGGGAAATATGGTTGGGGCCCAGAGCAAGCAGCAAAATCGATGCAAATATTGGTGACCGGGTAGCAATTGGCGAGGAAACATACCGTTTTAGCGCAATCATATACCACGAGCCTGATCGGCTAATGGAAGGTCATTCCGTTTCCATGCGGGCGCTGATCAACAGTAAATCTCTTTCCATTGACGATGTTAGGAGTAGCAAAACTCTGTATCGTTATTTGCTAACCGCAACATCTGGTCAGCAAGGAAGCATTGAAAGTTGGGCTTCTCGTAAGCTAAGTGATTTTACCCTCTTAACCAAAGCGAGCGGTAGTCATCCATTGGCGTTATTCTGGCAACGAACGGAGAATTTTCTCGGTCTTGCTTCGGTCATCCTCTTCTTCCTTGCTGCGATCGCAATTGATATGGCTAATCGCCGTTATCTGGAACGGCAAAAGCAGCGTTTGGCTGTGTATCTCAGCTTTGGACAGACATTGGCGGCCTGCCTCAAGCTTTCTCTGCTGCAGTGGCTTTTGGGTTTTCTCCTCTCTTTCATGATCGCAATTGGCCTCGCTTATGTTGCGCAATATTTCCTGATCGGCCAACTCGCCGATCAATTTCCAGGCATAGCGTCGGGCTGGCATCTGGCTACAATTGCCAAGACTACAGGTCTGATATTTTCACTATTGCTCGCTTTTCAAATTCCCATGTTGTGGCAACTTAGTCGCACATCATTGGTTAGCTTGATCCGCGCTGTGGAATACCCGTCCACACAGTTGCTGAGGTTATTCTGGGGTTTTGCAAGCATCTCGCTGCTCGCCGCATATTATTCAGACAACTTTCTACTGACAGGATTAACGCTGGGCGCGCTGGGCGCTGCTCTCTTGCTAATGGTAATTTTGAGTTGGATTATTCTAACGGCAGGTGAATTTTGGGGGCGACAATATCCCGGATTATTGTCCTTCAGTTTCTTCATCATGAAACAGCGGATACTGAGTAAATCATCGCAGATACTTGGGCTGGGTCTGTGCAGCCTGCTGCTGCTTTTTACACTGATGTTGATGAAAGATATCGGTGCCACCATGGAGGGTTACACGCGCGCAAATAACGGCAATTTGATGGTCGCAGAACTGCAAGCGCAAGATAAGCCTGCGCTTGAGAATTGGGCGCTCGAGAATGAGAGTGAAATCCGGCAACTACGGCCATATGCCGCCGCGAAATTATCTGAAATTAATGGCCTGCCCATTGACGAGGCGATTTCCACACCGAGTGAGACTTTAGCCACTGTTAAAAACTCGATCCGACTCCACTGGTCAAATGCCATCCCATCAAACAACCAATTGGTTGGTGGGAATTGGTGGTCTGAAAAAGAATCGAACTGGAATCAGATATCTGCTGAAGATGAGGTGATGACGGATTTGGGTCTGAACTATGGGGATCAGTTGACCTTCATGATCGATGGGAAAGCGACGCAATTCAAATTGGTCGCCAGCCATGCCTTTAAACCCGGAGGCGGTTCGGTGACATTCTGGTTCCAGATACCCGAGCGGGCGATTGAAGCCATCAAGCCTGACGTCTTCTATATGGGAAGCATAGAACTCCCGGATGCAGCATGGAACGAACTTGGTTCGCTTTGGCAAAAGCATCCCTCTTTATCGCTGGTCCCATTGAAAGAACTCACCCAACGTTTTGATGATACCCTAACGATGGTCACCAAGCTGGTGGTTGGCTACGCAACCATGGTGTTAATAATGACCGCGCTGGTAATAGCAGCATCAATGAAAGGCTTTGAGGCCGAAGACCGGCAAAAAAACGGCCTTTTAATGAGCATGGGCGTGACCAAAAAATCATGCGTGAAACTGGCTCTCTATGATTGGCTAACCGTTTCGTTGATCGCCGGTATCGGCGCGATATCCGGGACCTGGCTCGCCGGTTTGCTGATCTATCAATCGCAATTCTCTATGACCTATGAGCCCGATCCCACTTGGCTTGTCAGCACCATGCTTGCGATCGGCGTTACTGTTTGCGGGATCGGTGTCGTCTATAGCCGCAAGAGCCTCTCTACATCCATCAAAGACCTTTTGAGTGAGTGACCATGATAGCAAAAACATCTTTCGAAAGCTCGCACGCGTTTAATTTCGGCGCGCTTGCTGACTTGTTGATTGTGATGGCCATACTTGTCATCGTGAAGCAATCTGTGCTGCCCCATAGTTTCCTGTATGCTGGCCCGACTTCGACTTTTAGCGCGATGGTGGTTGGAACGATATTGCTCCGCCGCAGGGGTATGAGTTGGAACGATATAGGGCTGCGTTGGCCAGAAAACTGGCTAAAAACAGCAGGCCTAACACTGCTCACCATGTTCCTGTTCATAGTAGCTGTAAAAAGCATGGAGCTGGTGGCCGAATATTTCTTTGAGAATGTCGGTGCCAGCGGGCGATTTGATCATGTCGAAGGAAATTTACCAGCATATATCGGAATAATGTTTCTTACTTGGACCCATGCTTCCTTCTTTGAAGAACTGTTATTCCGGGCCTTTGTTATCAGTCGAACCAGTCATTTTCTGGGGGGAGGACTCAAGGCCGACCTAATCGCGGTAGTATTCTCATCGATATTTTTCGGATATCGCCACTACTATTATCAAGGAATGTACGGCGCGCTGATCACAGGTGCTGCCGGATTTGCTTTTGGAATGCTCTATTTATGGTTTGGCCGCAAAAACATATTACCACTGATCTTTGCTCACGGCATTTTCAATAGTATGTCGCAGACATCCAGGTTTTTCGGGTGGAAGGATTGATGACTGCTTTTGCGTCCATAGCAGACAATCGCGTCATGGCTGCTTTATCCCGAAAGCGGACGTTAGAAAGGGGTCTCTATATAGACATATTCTGGAAGCTTAATCTTACTGAGAAAGAAGATTTCGTCATACCAGATATCTTCATCTGCACCTTTAAGATCATCTATTGTCTGTTTGTAACGTATCGGCTCATTGTCCCAGTATCGAATAAGAGCTTTCAAGCAGACGGCTGTAAGGCCGGGCTCCCAGAATTCCTGCAAACAAAATCGCTCACAAACTTTTTCAACTTCAGGGTCACGAGAGAACGAATAAGCAAAAATGTAGATAGCCGATTCAAGCTCCGAAGTATCTTGCGAGAATAAAATGAGGCTACGTAACAGCGATCTATCAGAATCTTCCAAGCCAGTTTTCTGGTGCTTCTCTTGTAATTTATCGATCGCCTTCTTGGTCATTAGACCACTCTGCAATCTAGCAATGCCTTGCACAAGAATATTCAATCTCTAGCGGCCGCAATATCCCGAAAGCGGACACTAGCTTAGGTCGTTTTCTACGACAGCAACTGGACCGATTACGGACTGTCTGCGTTCGACTGCGAAGGGCGCAAAAGCTGACGTTAGAATAGGCATCTCACATAAGACCGTCAGCGATTGAGTTTACCAGCATAAAATCAGCCGATAGTGTGGGGTTGTCAGGAAGATGGGTTGCAACGCGCTGCAACCAAGCTTTGACGACCGGATGTGCCGCTGCACTTAGATGTTCTTCGAGTCCGAACATATATCCCCAGACGAGTTGCGGGAATACTGCAAAGTCGAGCATAGTCGGTTGATCGAGCGAGCCCAAATAGGGTCCTTCGCCGATATGGCTGACAAGCTCGCTCGCTATCCGAAGCTGCATATCCTGATAGTTTTCGGTCAAATCCATATGCTTGGCCATGTTTTGGATGAACGGCGCTTTCTGGAGCGCTTCCGGCCAAAGATGGCGAGTCTTTTCAGGCAGAGGTGTCTGTGCGCTCAAGATGGCGGCCAAACGCCAACCTACTTGTCGGAAGCGGTGGTTCATTTCACCGTCAATCGAATAGCGGAAAATACCGAGCAAAAAGCTATCGCTAACCCATTTGTCGATTTGCTCGATCTTCGCCTTATGCGCTTCGGGGCAAAGGGGCTTCTCTGGAAACAGTTCATCAAGCCAATATGCTTGGGCAGACGATTCCAATCGCCATTCACCGTCAATTTCCAATACCGGCACTTGAGTTTGCTCCGTAAAACCAATGGTGACTTCAGGTTCCACCGGATTGACCGGAACATGCGTGAAATCAATGCCTTTATAGTAAAGAAAGCTTCCCGTTTTTCGAACATAGGGGCTTGTTGAATACCCGTATAATTTTACTGAGTTCATATCTCGGATTTCCTTTGGTTTTATTCTTCCACGGCGTCTTCAATTCGGGCGTGAACCCGTTGTACAGCGGCGGCAATTTCTTCGGGCGTTTCTTCCTGCAGGAAATGTCCTCCCTGGGTTTCGGTGACGGCCGCATTTGGAAAATTCTTTTTCATGTCAGACAGTCTTTTGACCAAAATGGAATCCTGCATTCCCCAAACTATTTCCGTCGGAAAGTCGCGTCCCTGATAATATTCTTCAAATTCTCTATATTGTTTTGAACTGGGATGATCAGGGCCGTCTGCGGACATCCGCATCATCGCCAATAGGCCCTTGGCGTTGCCGCTATCTCGCACAGGCTTTTCATAAAGCTGGATGATATCGTCCGGCATCGATGCAGGATCTGCCTGATAGGATGGTAGTTGACCGAATATAGAGACAAGGCCTTCAAATAAAATCTCACCAGCCACAGGAGTATTCGCGATGACAAGGGGCGCCGCCAGATCTCGTTCCTCTTTTGCTGAATCGAGCACGGTGTTCAGGATCACTGCGCCTTTCAACAATTCAGGGGAGCGGGCAAGCGCGCCCATGCCAATGGGTCCCCCCCAATCATGGCCAATAAAAATGGCATCCTGAAGTGCCAGCTTTTTCAGTGCAGCATTCATCCACCGCAGATGGTTTTCAAGCGTGTGCTGGCTGGCCGGGACTTTGCTTGAAAAACCAAGGCCCACGATTGTCGGCATGATGACGCGGAATTGATCGCGCGGCAGTATGTTGGCAACTTTGCGATATAGAAACCCATTCGTCGGAAGACCGTGCTGCATATAGACAGGATAGCCGGAGCCAACCTCTAGCACATGCACTTTGATGCCGGTCTCTACCTCGACGAAATAACTTTTATAGTCATCGCCAGCAAATTTGGCCGCATAGTCGGGCAGAGGAAAGGCTTCAAAGTTCCCCGCTTCCAATGCTATCGTTCCTTCGCCAGCTGGCGTTTTCAATTCTCCATCTCGGGTCAGAACAAAGCTGGAGATCGCTACAGCAAGAACAGCTATCCCCAATATACTTAATAATATTTTCTTCACTGTCCGATCCCCCGTTTGGAATTGTCGCGCCACAATGCGCGAATGTGATTTAGATGTCTGGAACCGCCATGCCAGCTTGCACGGCTGGTCGCGCGGCCATGACTGCATGCCAGGTTTCCAGATTTTTGAACGAGTCTCCGATCAAGCCTTTGGCACCATCATAGGCTGCCGATGACCAAGGATAGATGGCCATATCCGCAATGGAATATTCGCCTGCGACATATTCATGCTGCGCCAGTTGTTTGTCGAGAACGCCGAGAAGCCTGATCATTTCATCCGAGAAACGTTTGATCGCATAAGGGAGTTTTTCATCGGCAACATTTAGGAAGTGATTGAGTTGCCCAAGCATGGGCCCCAAACCTGCCGTTTGCCATGCAAGCCATTCCAGGACTCTAACGCGCTCCGGGCCGTCTGCTGGAAGATACTGCCCTGACTTTTCAGCGAGGTAAGTAAGGATCGCGCCGGATTCAAAAACGCTCAGGTCATTATCTCTGTCGACAATGGCGGGAATTTTATTGTTTGGACTGATTTTCAAAAAGTCCGGCGCAAATTGCTCGTCATTTTGGAGGTTGATGGCGTGCACTTCATAAGACAGCCTCATTTCCTCCAAAGCTATTGATATCTTGCGACCATTTGGTGTCGTGGAAGTGTATAGATCAATCATTGCATTCTCCCTTTTTGATGCACGCAATGATCATTGAGTAGAATGGGGACGAACTCAAGCTGATGCGGTGACACTAGATTTTAACGCAGCGAGAGCTTCCGACGGTTCGAGCCGCCGGGTGTATTCGATGTCTACATCGGCAAGAACGATCCGACCATTGGCATCGACCACAAAAGTTGCCGGAATCGGCAATGCCCAGCCGGTATCAGCATTCAGATCATCCAGGTTCATTCCAAAATTGGTGAATAATTGCTGCAATCCGGCAGGTAGTTCAAACGCAATGCCCATAGCCTTGGCAAGCTGGTTTCCGGTATCGGTCAAAACTGGGAAGGAGAGTGCATTTTTTTCAATGGTGGTCATGGAATTGTCTGGCTTCTCTGGTGAAATCGCAATCAATTGGCCGCCATGTTCGGTAATCTCTCCAAGAATATCCTGATAGGCCTTGAGCTCCAGATTACAGTAGGGACACCATCCTCCACGATAGAAGGTAATGACGAGTGGCCCTTCTTCATTCAGGCTTGATAGCAAAACAGATTTTCCGGTAGCGTCGCTGAGCGATGCATCGGGTAGAGAATCTCCAGCCTTAAGCGCATCCTCGCCAACCTTCCGTTCTTTGAGTTCCTCGTCTGCAGCGCGCATTATCTCCAGCGCTTCTGCTGGGAATTGTGCGACGGAGTTGGCTAGTTGTTCCTGAAGAAGGGTTTGAAGCGTCATGTTGGGAAAACTCCGTCGGTTACTGATTTGATAATCGCTGATATCGCTTCACCAGTTAGCCGTCAGCAGTTCATATCGCAACTTGCCGTTGCACCAGATAGCCACTAGTTCGGGATATCAGGAGAAATGGCTATGCTTGGTGCGCAACATCTGGACTGGGAAGAGGTGAAGAGTTTCGCCGTCGTGGCGGATGCCGGATCGGTCCGAAGGGCGGCCCGCGCGCTTGGCGTACATCATTCAACGGTTAGTCGGCGGATCGATAATCTCGAATATGCACTCGGTACAAAGCTGTTTGATCGGCAACCTGAGGGCTTTGTCCTGAACGCTGCTGGCGAGGAATTTGTCACCGCCGTCCGCGATTGCGGTGTCCGGTTGAACGGCGCTGAACGATCCATATCTGGACAAGACGGCGATATGAGCGGTGTTGTTACGGTAACAATGGCAGAGCCGATTGCGGTGCATACCTTTGGCCCCCGATTATCAGAATTTACCGATATGCATCCGGGCATTGAAGTACATATGATCGCAACGACCAGTATATTGGATGTTTCGAGGCGCGAGGCCGATATCGCGATCCGTATCGACAACAACCCGCCGCAGTCGCTCGTTGGAAAGCGCATCATTACCTACAATCAGACGGTATATGCCACACAGGAATATCTGGATTCGCAGGATTTTGAAAATGATCCGGAAACGGCAAGATGGCTGGCATGGGATGCAGGTGAAGATAAATTTCCGGATTGGACCAAGGAAACAGAGTTTAGCAAAGTGCCCATGTGGGGATGCTTTCCTGGTGCAGCGATGCAGTTATCGGCGGCGAAAGGCGGTCTGGGCCTGGCCATGGTACCCTGCTTTATAGGAGACCGCGAACCTCTATTGGTGCGGGCCACAAAAAAGAAACCGATCAAGGCACGCGATATCTGGTTGCTCACCCATAGTGATCTAAAGCGGACAGCGCGGATCAAGGCGTTTATGACTTTTGCCGAAAAGGTCCTTCGTGATGCCAAGCATGAGTTTTTGGGAACCACTTAGATGGGCGGCAAATTGCGCTTGAGCAAAATCTAATGGCGCACAGGTAAGCCACCAAGTTGCACAACAATCAAATGACAACGGATTAGCGCACCGCCAATAACGGATGAACGATCCTCAGTGGACGTTCAAATCCAACCAAGAAAATGGCGGAGTACAAAAATGGTTTATCCTCTTACCACAGCAATGGCAGGCGCTTTCCTAATTATATTGCAACAGTTTTTGATGATGAATGCGGGCTCGCACCGGGCAAAAGCCAAAATTGGTGTAGGCTATTCTGAAGATCAGGATCTTGAACGGAAGGTTCGGCGTCACGGCAATCTCGCCGAGAATGGAGCACTGTTCCTTGTCATTCTTGCACTTGTCGAAGGATTTACCGGAGGCGGCACAGCAGTGACAATTTTTGCAGCGGCTTTTGTAGTCGCACGTATATCGCACGCCATCGGATTTTCATCACTATCCGGTTCCCATGCCGACGGCAGCGCATTTACGCCATTTGTATTTTTCAGAATGATCGGTGCGATGGGCACTGGCCTAACCGGCATCGCACTCGGTCTGTATCTCGCTTATCTGCTGGCGACACTTTGAAAACTGTGGTCGCCGATAACCGCGACTAGCGAGCTACAAAACCAATTTACAAAAGGTGCTTACATTATGAAATTCGCAATCAAACTCATTGCCCCGATCATGACCTCTTGCTTAGCCTTATTCGCAACACCTGCCGCCGCTGAGCATCATGAAGTGGCAGCGACCCAGGGTCATATCGATGCCAATCCAAAGGCGCTGGGTGAAATGTTCAAACTGCCGATGGACGAAGAAATTCATATGCTCAATATGATCAAGCTGAAGGACAAGGCCGAATATCCGGAGGGCAGCGAATTTGCGAAAAAGGATTGGACTGGCGCTCAGGCTTATGCGGAATATCGCCGACACGCCGGACCAATTGTGGCACGGCTGGGCGGCAGCACCCACTATACCGGTCTACCGCAGGTTACTTTGATTGGCCCGGAAGGCGAGCAATGGGATTCGATCTTCATTATATATTATCCCAATGTCACTGTATTGCAGGCTTTGTTCGAAGATCCAGAATATCAGAAACATGCCTTTCACCGGAAGGCCGGGGTTGCGGATTCCAGACTCATTCGCATGGTTCCCGCGCCTACTCCCAAACAGTAGCAGCATGATCTTTTGTGCAAAAGCATGCTCAATTCAGTCAAACATTTGAAGGATATCCACCTCATGAAAATATATACCGCTCTGGTCACATCCATTGTGACAATATCGATGGCCTCACTATCGGCCTTGCCCGCCAATGCCAAAGATATAGAAACGACACCCGCAGCTTACGTAAACTCCGATGCGAAAGCATACGCGGCCATGCAGAAGCTTCCTGTCGATCAGCCGCTGCATATGCTCAACATGATCCGGTTCAAAGACAAGGCGAGCTACGAAAAAGGAAGCGAATTTGCTGCGAAGGGCTGGACGGGTGAGCAGGCTTACGAAGAATATAGTCGTCACTCCAGTCCCATTGCCACGCGAACCGGTGGTAAAGTCGCCTATTTTGGAATACCACAGCTAACTCTAATTGGGCCAGAGCATGAAAAATGGGATGCTATCTTCATTGTGTCTTATCCCAACCTCGCTTCCTTTTTGGCGCTTGTTGGTGATCCTGAATATAAGAAACACGCATTTCACCGCAGTGCCGCCGTAGCAGATTCGCGGCTCGTAAGAATGGCACCTGCTCCCGTACCCGAATAACCCTCTCAATTTCACCACCAACAAAACCAACCGGAGATCCCCAATGACCCTGCCAGAATCCTACAAACAGATGTTCTCGACCGTTTCAGAGGATGGAAAACTGACATTGGCTTTGCATGACAAACCAATGCCAATACCGGAAGCCGACGAGATTATTGTGCGGATTGAAGCCACTCCAATTAATCCCTCCGATCATGCCGTTATGTTTGGTGGCGCCAACATGGCTGAGGCCGAGTCCAGCGGAGACGGTGCGAACAAGGTTCTCACCGTTCCGGTGTCTCCACCGGCAATGTTGGCAATGCAAGCGCGGGTTGGCCAGGACCTGCCGGTTGGCAATGAAGGTGCCGGCACTGTGGTGGCAGCAGGCGAAGGTGAATATGCACAAAGTCGGATGGGTAAAACGGTCGCCGTGATGGGCGGCGCTAGCATGTATGCAGAATATCGCTGCGTCCCTGCCGCTCAAGCCATGCCGCTTTTACCCGACTGCACGGCCAAAGATGGTGCATCCAGTTTTGTCAATCCGTTGACCGCACTCAGCTTTGTCGAAACAATGCGTTTGGAGGGGCATAGCGCGATTGTACATACTGCAGCGGCTTCCAATCTGGGTCAGATGCTCAACAAAATCTGTCAGGCTGACGGTATTGAACTCGTCAATATAGTTCGCCGTCAGGAGCAGGTGGATATATTGAAGGATCTCGGCGCCAAATATGTCATCAATTCCAGCAGTGATGCGTTCAAAGAAGAACTGGTCGATGCCATTGATGAAACTGGAGCAACCATCGCCTTTGATGCAACCGGAGGTGGTTCGCTAGCATCTGATATATTGATTGCTATGGAAGCGGCAGCGGCTCGCACACCAACTGCCTTCAGTATTTATGGTTCAACCAAGCACAAGCAGGTATATCTCTATGGTGGCCTCGACACATCACCAACCGAGTTTGCGCCGCGAAGCTATGGCATGGCCTGGAGCATAGGAGCGTGGTTGCTTCCAAACTTTCTCGCAAAGGCAGATCTGGAGATTGGAGAACGATTGCGTATGCGCGTTGCAGAAGAACTGAAAACCACTTTTGCGAGCCACTATACCGATGAAATTTCACTTTCGGATGCTTTGGATAGCGAAATTGTTGCGCGATATAACGCCAAGTCTACAGGCTCGAAATTCCTGATTTGCCCGCAGCTAGCAATGTAACGAAAAGTCGAGGAACCAATGTCTGCTTTCGGGACAATGCGGTGACGGGGCTAACGTCTGAAACTGGGGCGCATATCCGATTGTTGGCTTCTGCATTTCTAGTGTCCGCTTTTGCGCCCAAAGCGGACACTAGCGTTGTGGCTACTTCATCCCGAAAGCGGACATTAGGAACCATCCCACGGTAAAACGCTGATGTAATGTGGTTCGACATACAATTTGTAAACTGCAAATACCATCAAGAGGCTGCCAACCAAGATGATCAACGCAATCAAGTGTTTTCTACATTTCATTGATTTCGAATCGTCCCCTAAACCAGAATTTGAGAACTTTACGTGCTAACGGTTTCGGTGATCTTCAATATCGGCAACAAACCCAATAATTCCCTTCGTAAACAAGAAAATACCGAATGATATAGGCAGCATTATTGCCAGTAGGAGCTCCTTTTTGCTCGATAACCCCCATCCCAAATCAAAGGTTCTATCTGCCAAAACAACGATTAGAAACAGGACAGCAACAGCCAGCATAATGCCAAAAAGGCGATTAACTGATCCGTTGAGCCAGTTATAATATTCTTTCATTGAAGGCATCCGATCAGGCTAGTTACCCATTCTGATAGCTTTGAAGGTTTTGCCATGAATTGCAATGTCCGCTTTTGCGCCCAAAGCGGACATTGGTTGATCCATAAATCACAAAAAGTTTAATTAATTTGGAGCAAGCCATATGGATTGTGTCGATGAGCATGGAGCGATTTATAGAGTTATGGACTTCGTCCGATTTTCCCCCTGAAACGGTATCGGAAAAAGACGTTGCATCAGCTGAAGAACAGCTCGGAACGAGCTTTC
>NZ_JBDWYL010000008.1:0-300784 GCF_039982415.1 Parasphingorhabdus sp. | reverse complement strand
TCCATCAGGTTCAAAATCAGCTGATATCTTATTCCATTCCATCGCTGCACTTTGGTTATATTAGAGCTCCGGTGCAAGGTCCGTTTGCACCCCCGGTTTCCGACATTCGATGGAACGAAAGCTAACGTCCGCTAACGAGATATAGCAGCCATGTCCGCTAAGGGCGCAAAAGCGGACACTAGAGTTTATCGAACACGCTTCGGATCAGAGGATATAGCTCATTCTCAAAAGTAGCCGGTTCACGCATCACACCTAACCTTACAATTACCGCATTCTTTGAAGGAATAACAAAGATGAACTGGCCGTCATTGCCACCCAGATATATAACCTCATTCGGCATGCCAGGTAGATTTTTGCCGCTCCTATTGATTGACCAGTGAGACCCATATTTCCCATCTGATCCAGGTGCAGGCTGGCCGGTATAGTCTACCCAGCGTTCCGGTAATATTTGTTCATCATCCCACATTCCATTTTGCAGGTAAAGCTGACCAAATCGGGCGAAATCTCTTGGCGTTGCGTAAATATAGGATGAACCAATAAAGGTCCCGCTCGCATCAACCTCAAATATTGCCGAATTCATGCCGATTTTCGTGAACAGACTATCATATGGGAAATCGTGATAGTTCTCGCCGCTTGCTTCAAGTTTGTTGCGCATGACGAGAGACACAATGTTGGTAGTGCCGCTTGAATATTGTGACTTCGATCCGGGCTCCACAGCAAGCGGCTTTTCAGCAGCATAAACTCCCATATCGGAACTGTTGAACAGCATCTGCGTAGCATCGGATTCGGCGTCGCCATATTCTTCGGCAAATTCCAATCCACTGGCCATATGCAACAACTGCCCCAACGAAATATCTGCTCTCGGATCACTTTCGGGCCAATTCGCCATTAGGTTTTTATCGTCGAGGGACATGACCTTGCGATCAACTAATATTCCAACGAGAGCTTGTGTAACGCCTTTGGCCATAGACCAGCTTTGCTGACGGGTGTCTTTGTCAAACCCGTCAGAATAATGTTCAGCCACAATCTCACCATTCTGCACCACCACCACGCCACGTGTCACAATGGGGTGAGCCAGTTCATTATCATCAAAAAGCTCCGCAACTGCAGCTTGCACTTCGGGTTTCAATGCAACGGTATATGTATGTGTGTTATCAGCGTTTATTTCACCTTGATCTTTGATGTCTATATCGAAGACACCATTCCCGATATCTACGGTACAACCAAGCTTATCACGATAAATCGTTTTTGATTTACCCAACCCCAAGAGACTGCCCGTTACTGTCTGCGCAACCGGGTCCACGTCAAGACTGACATAGTCCATCAGTGGGTCAATATTTTGAAAATTCGTAGCGGCTACGTCTTCAGGAGCACGACCTGCAACAAAGACTTCTGAACACATTATCTTGGTTTGATATCCCACTCCGATTTGCGCCATCCGGTCATATTTGGGAATAATAGTTACTAGCACCCCGCCTATTAGTAATAACATCAAAGCGACTATGATGATTGTTTTTCGTTGTTTCATGATTTGCCCCTTATCCTACGGTGGAATCTGACTGATAATTTTCTTCAGACTGCAATTTACATGCTGTTATTGCTGCCAATGAAGGTAATGAGACACGATTTCGATATTGATATCTACGCAAATCCGAAAAAAGCTGATCGCTTTCAAAAATGAACAGCTTTTTTCAAAAACAGTCAACCTGACGGAATCCAGCATATCTGGCAGCTAGGTGATCAATAACTCCGATTGAAGAACTCAGCAGCAAAAATATGTGGTATTTTCGGGATATAGCCGCCACAACGCTAATGTCCGCAATGGGCGCAACAGGGGACGTTACAGATAATGTAGCTGCCGTTCCGCTTGCGACCCAGTTGCGGACACTCACCGCAAACGGTAAGTCTTGGCAATGACACGAGACTACAACATCGACGGCGTCAGAACCAACTCTCTCGAAGCATTCTACGACGAGATAAGCGAGATACTTATTCCTGGCGCAGAATGGGGCAGAAATTTGGATGCCTTCGACGATATTTTGCGAGGGGGTTTTGGCACGCCGGAGGACGGATTTCGGATTCGCTGGAGCAATTCAGCCGATGCGAAAAAATACCTCGGTTACAAGGAAACTGTCCGACAATTGGAAATCAGACTTCAAAAATGTCATCCGACAGCTCGAGAGAAGGTACGAGCCGAGCTCGCAGCTGCGAAAGAATGTAGGGGCCCAACTGTCTTTGATTGGCTAGTCGAGATTATTCGACACCACGGCCCGTCTGGTGACGAACCCGAAGACAACGTATCTCTCGCTCTCGAGTAACGTCCGCTTTCACCTCCGTTTCGGTCGTTCCGAAAACATTGGGTTAGAGTCCGCTTTCGGGATGAAGTTGCCGCAACGTTAATGTCCGCGAAGGGCGCAAAAGCGGGCACTCTTTCTATGAACTTTTCGTTCTCAATAACGAAACCTAATCTTACGATTGTCAGTTTGATTGACCCGGACGATATGATTTTACGGCTGATTTTTTGATGTCTTTTTCATCGAACCAGGCTGGCTTGAGCTTTTGCTCTGTGTACAGCCTCGCTTGATCGAAATAATGAACAGATTTTGGATCTCTGCTCTGTCCATAAGCCATCACAGATCGTGCTTTTATCTTAGGCGCGAACTCCACTACGCTTATATAGGAGTGCCCATGATTGCCGTAACTTTTGCTCGACCCGTCTTCGGTTGCGGTATTGAACGTCATGATCGCGCCCATATAAAACGGCGTGCCGGGTGATGAGAGGTCATGTTGCGAAAACGGCTCATTGGTCTTGCCATTATGTTCTGACCTTCCGAGCCTGTTAAAACGACCATATGGAATTCGCCAGTCTCCGTGATATTTTTCCAGAAACGCAGTTGCCTTTCGGAGCCGGCCGATCATCGGATAAGCGGAATCATCACCGCGAATGTGGAACATCGTGACATAGAGCGCAGCACCAATTGAGTCAGCGTCTGCCCGTCTATCCCAATCATTGAGGGTATTTAACGCTTCCTTCAATTCCGGTTCCGCGTTTTCGTTGTCTGGCGAAAATTTTGTCCATTCCGCCTTTAGTTTCCCGATATCAGCAGCAGCGGTGGGTAGATAGGTATCGAACGCAAATCGCGATAACTGTTCCAGGGAGACTTTTTCTTCTGCTGAGATCAATTGTCTGGATCGCTTTGCTATCGCGGTATCGCGGTCTGATCCAAACATATAAGCGGGGTAGTCAGCCTTTACCGGGTTGCTGCCGTCTGTTGTAAAAAAGGGCGAGCTGTTGGAATTTTGTAAATAGCCCGAATCCGGGTCTTCAATTTGCGGAAGATCCGCGAGAGAGAAAAACCCTCTCCAGTCTGTCTCAGGGTTGCTGCCATCCACAGGCTTTGACCAGTTCAACTCGGGATTACGTATGGGGATAGCACCGCCGTAGACGTAAAAAATATGACCATCTCGCCCAGCATAGATCAAATTATTGTAGGTGATATTCATTGGCGCGATTGCACGTTTGAACTCCGATAGATTGCCGGCCTTGCTCATATTGAAAAATTGTTCCAGCACCCCTCCTTCGGAAAGCTTAGCTACCCTTAGCGCAAGGCGCCTGCCATCCGGGTCATTAAACAGCGGTCCGTGTCGGGATTTTTCAAAAATATAATTTTGATGAATGATGCCATCCGATGCGGCAATGGTAATCGTTTCAGTCCACTTCGTTGTTGTCAATATCTTGCTGCCATACTGATATAAGCCGGACGCGCTATCGACGAATTTCTCTTGATAGACATCGTTGATGTCAGGATCATTTGCGGTGATCGACCAACCCATATCTCTATTATGTCCAGAAATCGGTAAGATTCCGATTCCATAAGCCAACTGGCCCGAGACGTTTAGACCTTCGTCGCTGTGAAGAGACATTTCATAAGGCGCATCAAGCGGGATATGCGGGTTGATAAACAGCATAGGATGCCCCGATGCGCTTTTGGATGTTCCAATCGCCCACATGGTTGAGGCAAGATATCCGGAAAATGCAGCGAGAACATTGGGTTGCCCAATCTGTTTTTGGGTTTCTCCATCAATGCCCGAAACATGAAACAGTCGATAACCTACCAGAGCATGCCACGGTTTGAAATGCGTGATTAGCTTTGGCTTGATATCCGGCCGGGTCTTCAAGAAAAAATTCATTCCGTCAGCAAAAGCATCGCAGAGCGCTTTAATTTCAGGTGACGCTTTCAAATATTCCTGCCTGGAATGTTTCTCGATTTCGAGCTTTCTCAAAAAGATGTCCCACTGCAGCCAGTCAGGCCCGCTCACAGATGCGGCGCGCCCCAGCAACTTTATATATGCCTGCTCCATATAATGAAATTCGTCTTCGGCGCGCGCGTAAGTAGCGCCGAAAACAACGCTTGCATCCGTAGGTCCGAACACATGCGGTACTCCAAATTCGTCCCGGATGATTGTTACATTCTCTCTTAGCGCGTGAGAGCCTGACCGGGGAACTGAAGCAGATTGGCTGGCAGAACCGATTTTTGAATCGTGCAAGGAACAGCTTCCCATCACCATCAAGAACGAAAGTAAAATGGCCAAGCGGAGTGTTCTGTTTAGCATCTGGCAGCCTCTTTGTTTGATATGCGGCTTGTCGGTTAGCTCAAAAACGAGCCAGCGGCGTCCACCTGGATGCAGCCAGACGAAATAAACCTGTTGTAGTTGTTTCGTTGTGGACACCGTTTCGACTAAGAGTGATGACACTGCATCACTTAACCGGCAGCTATCTGACTTTATGGATTCATCTCTCAACCTTAATGCTTGGAATCTGATCATCCTGATCGGGGCGTTACACGGTCTGATGATCAGCTTGTTACTCGTCTTGTCTCGAAGGAACCGCAAGTCTGGCAACATCATGTTGTCGTTGATGCTGCTATTCTACACCTTACCGGTGTTGCGCGTAGTGCTGCACGACATGGGTTTCATAAGATCGCTGGGTTACTCGTTTCTGTCTGTGGAGCTATTATACGGTCTGGGCCCATCGCTTTATCTCTACACAAAAACGCTCACTCATGCCCGATTTCATCCCGGCAAGGCGGATTTGCTTCACTTTTTCCCGGTTGCGCTGGAAATTATCTATTATTCTAGTCCGTTTTATCAACGGCACGAATTCTACTTTTTTGCCGAGCCCATTGATACGGATCATTTCATCTGGATGGTGGAGCAAACAGGAGGAATTATATCCGTTTTCGTCTATCTGTTCCTGACCAATCGGATTTTGATGAAATATTCAAAATGGATCAGAGAAAACCATTCCGATATTCACAAAAGAACTTTGAGCTGGTTGCAGAAACCCGTGTTTTTATACACAATCTTTTTTATTCTATGGTTCAGTTTAAGGACGATAGACGTCGCACAGTTCGATGACAATCTAGACATTTCAAACTACTATCCATTCCTTCTATTTCTATCGCTGGGCACTTACTGGATTGGTACACAAGGCTATTTGCACACGCAGGTTTTAACGGCTGGATTTGACCAAGACCGGGAAAAGGAAACGGAACAAAAGAATGATCGGGCGCGATTGGGCGTACTATTTGAAGAACTTGAAAGTGTCATGTCTCGAGAGAAACCTTATCTCGATAGTGATTTGAACCTAACGGTTCTAGCTGACCACCTGCAGATAAACCAGAGATTGCTATCGGAAGTAATTAACTCTCAAGCAGAAGCCAGTTTCTACGAATACATCAATGGATATCGCATCGAAGCGTTCAAGCAATGCCTCCGAGCTGGTGACAGCAAACTCCCCTTGATAAACCTCGCTTATGATTGCGGTTTTGGATCAAAAGCAACGTTCAATCATGCCTTTAAGAAAAACACCGGCATGACTCCCTCGCGATATCGGAAAAACTTTCAGAACCAGCGTGAAAGATAATGTGTTGATGGGGATATTTTCAGTACAATCCTAATGTCCGCTTTCGGGATGAAGCGGCCGCTTCAATCTTAGCTCATTGGACAACGTCACCTCAGCGATCTACTGAGTCCACATGCTACGCTTATTGTTACGAATTTTGATTGCATTGGCTTCCAGCGGTTGGATTATCCCGCTCTGCCTCTCTTTTTGGGCTTCCTATGATTGGATGTTCGAAGTCATGTGGATGGCTAAAGGCCAATATCAGGGCTCATGGCATCCCGTTGATCGAGCAGATGAAGCGTTCTATTTCGGCATGGGTTGGCTGTTCATTGTCGTGGTTTCTTGGTCGTTCTATCTTACTGGTCGAACGCAATCAAAAAGGGAACGTGACTAAAATATAGTGTCCGCTTTCGGGATGAAACGGAAGCCGCCGGAGCGTCCGAAGTTGGGGCGCAAAGCGGAACGTCTGCTTTGCGCCCCAGTTTAAGCCGTAGCGACCCAATTTCTTAGGTCCTAAAAGCGGACATTCTTCTTGGTCATTCCGACAGAGGAGAAAGTAAATGAAATATTCACAATACACCCTGCGACTCAAAACCGCACCTCATGGAACTTCGGTGCGAAAAGCGGACCGAAGCGTTTTTTCAGTCGATCTAGATGGCGGTAGTCGGTGTCGTCCGATGGTTGGCAGCGGGCACCACCACGGACGAAAAGCGGATTCTGAATATACTGGCGGTTCACAGCCAAGGCTAACCAACAGTTTGGCAGGCAACCTTTATTGTGTTAGCGAATACAGACTTTGCTGTGGTTCGGTAAACCAAGCGGCACCCGCTTCCGTGATATAAAAATGATCTTCCAGCCGGATGCCAAATTTGTCCGGAACGACAATCATCGGCTCATTTGAGAAGCACATGCCCGGCGCCAAAATCGTCTTGTCTCCACGTACGAGGTAAGGGCCTTCATGGATATCAAGGCCAATGCCATGGCCAGTTCGGTGCGGAACGCCAGGCAATTGGTAGTCAGGGCCAAGTCCGTGATCTGTAAGAAATTGCCGAGCGGCATGGTCAATTTCTTCGCACGCAACTCCCGGAACAGCCCGATCAAAGGCAATTTGCTGCGCCTGCTTTTCGAGTGCCCACATCCTTTCAACTTCTTCGCTCATAGTGTCGAGCGCATAGGTTCGTGTGATGTCAGAATTGTAACCATCGATTGTGCAACCAGTATCGATCAAAATCAATTCTCCAGGCTGCAAAACCGGATCACCCGGGACACCATGCGGGTGTGCTGTGGCCTCGCCAAATTGCACAGCACAGAAGGAACTACCATTATCCGCGCCGCCATCGCGGTGGAGCCGGTCAATCTGGTGCTTTACTTCGCTGCAAGCGATGCCGGGTTTAATCCAGCGTGATATTGTCAGATGAACGCCCAACGTCAATTGTTTGGCGGAGGTCATCAAAGCGAGTTCTGTGTCAGACTTGTAGGACCGCAGGGATGAAATCAAATTTTGAGCTGAACCAATGCCAATCGTTGTATCGAGCGTATCACCAATGCGTGACGCATGTTCATAGCTACAATTGGGGTCGATTGCACATCGATTAACTGAGTTCGCGCTGAGATAGGAGGCGATCAGCGAGTACGGATCTTCGTCTTCTTCCCAGTATAGCGTTTTGTATTGCTGGTTCAATTTTGCCGTCAACGACGTGTCTTCAAATTTGGGACAGATGAACACGGCTTCGGTTTCCGTGATGACAGCACCAATGAACCGCTCGCTTTCATGTAACTGGACGCCGAAGAAGTACTGCAGATTTGAACCAGGGGTAAGGATGGCGCCCTGGTGTGCGGTACCCTTCATCTTCTTCCTCAGGCCGCCACGACGGACGCTCCGCTCGGCATCTGTAATGAAGGCTGGAAAATTGACACTGGTATTCGTCATCGTGAGCGCTCCAAACTATACACTGTCGCACTATTGTGCGCGCACCCCGCTCTTGGCGAAGTATTTTTACGCCTGCGTATATGCTGTTTTGACCGTGGTGTAGAAATCACGGGCATAGCCGCCTTGCTCGCGCGGGCCAAAGCTTGATCCTTTTGTTCCACCAAATGGGACGTGGTAATCAACCCCCGCTGTTGGCGCATTGACCATGACCATCCCGGCCTGACTCTCCTGTTTGAAGCGCGCGGCTGACCGAAGGGATGATGTGCAGATGCCCGCTGACAGTCCGAATTGCGTATCATTCGCGCTATGCATTGCCTCATCGATATCCGAGACTTTGATCACTGAAGCGACAGGGCCGAAAATCTCTTCCGCATTGATCCGCATGGAATTGTCGGTGTCGATGAACAGAGCAGGCTTCTGGTAGAAACCGGGTTTCTCACGCTCTACCACTTCGCCGCCCGTTAGCAGCTCTGCACCTTCTTGCTTGCCAATTTCGATATATTCGAGGTTCTTGTTCAACTGCGTTTGGTCCGCGACCGGGCCGATATCCGTCCCCTGGGCCAAAGCGTCTCCGATTACCAACCCTTCCATTTTCTCGGCGAGCGCGGCCACAAATGCGTCGTAGATCGATTCCTCGACAATCAACCGAGATGACGCGGTACAACGTTGGCCAGTAGAGAAGAAGGCCCCGTTCACAGCGCAATTGACCGCATTGTCGAGATCGCAATCGTTCAAGACGACAAGCGGGTTCTTACCGCCCATCTCAAGCTGATAGCGGGCATTGCGCGCGCTACACGCCCCTGCAACAATCCGTCCGGTATTGGTCGACCCGGTGAAGCTGACCGCGCGAATACGGCGGTCGTTGAGCATTGGCGCACCGATTTCAGCACCCGGTCCCATCACCAGATTGAATACTCCCTCAGGAATGCCTGAGCGGGCAATAATATCGGTGAGGGCCCATGCGCTGCCGGGGGTGAGTTCTGCGGGCTTGAAGACCACTGTGTTGCCAAAAGCCAGAGCTGGCGCAATCTTCCATGCGGGGATGGCAATTGGGAAGTTCCACGGTGTGATAATCGCGATGGGACCAACCGGCTCTCGGGAGATTTCCACGCCTAAACCCGGCCGCACTGATGGGAGCAGCTCACCTGCATTCCTTAGCGTTTCCCCGGCGAAGAATTTGAATATCTGACCGGCACGCGCGGCCTCTCCGATCCCCTCGGCCAGTGTTTTGCCCTCTTCCCGCGACAACAGCGTACCGAGCTCCTGGTTACGCGCGAGAATCTCGGTCCCTATGGCGTCGAGACAGTCGAAACGCTGTTGAATTCCGCTCTGCGCCCAAGCCGGAGAAGCTGTGTAAGCCGCATCAATAGCTTGCTTCACATGTTCGCGGTCCGCCTGCGCATATTCTCCGACAATGTCGTTGGTATCGGAAGGGTTGATATTGGCGATCTGCTCAACCGAGCTGATCCACTCACCGGCGATGAAATTGTTGTGAACTGACATGATAGCTTCTTCTTTCTTTTTGGGGTCGCAGCTGTGTGTTTCAGTTGAAACGGGCGGCGGAATATGGGGAGGAGTCGATATGCGGTGTTCGGCCTTGCACATGCTCAGCAACCAGCTTCCCGGTGGCGGGAGCAAGCGTCAGGCCAAGCATATTGTGTCCGGTGGCAAGGCTGACATTGTCAGTGTCCGGCATTGCTCCGATAATTGGGAGGCTATCCCAAGTCATCGGGCGCCATCCGTACCATTCTTCAATATTGACTGTGGGAAGATCGCCCGACAAATAGTGCGATGCCGAAGCACGTAGCTGCTGGAGGCGGCGGCGCGGAATGGACGTGTCAAAACCTGCAAACTCCATCATCGATCCGATGCGGAAACCGGTATCAAATGGCGTGATGCCGACATGATGCTCAAGAAACAGCATGGGGACATGCGGTGATCCTTCGGGCCGATCCAAGGTAATTGAATATCCCTTGCCCGGTTCAACCGGCAGAGCCTTGCCAAAGTGACTGGCCAAGCGCCCGCTGATGGCACCCGCCGCCAACACAAAATGATCAGCTTTCATTGGGCCTTCGGAGGTTTCGATCGCAGTGATCAATCGGCCTGATCGCACTACATTCTCAAAACGAACACCCTCACGAAAAATCACGCCTCTGTCTTTGAGGAGAGCGATCCATTGCGCGGTAAGCCGGTCGGGCCGCAAGCTGGCATCGTCTGGAAACAGCACACCTCCCGCGAGACCCGGTTTGAGTGCGCCATCGAAATCGCTGAGATCAACGCCGTCGATCCAGCTTGATCGGACTCCATGGCGTGCGGCTACGGTGCGTTCGCTAGCGGAAAACGCCTCGGCGGCTTTGGTGGTTTGGAAAGCGTAGAGAAGGCCTGATTGTCGATATTCTGTTCCGTCGATTTCGTCTGCCAGAAGACGGCGATATTCCGCTGCCGACGATTCCAAGATCGCGCTCAAATGCTCCGCTGTTTCCAACATTTGAAGGGTCGAACAACGTCTTGCGAACTGCCATAGCCAGCGGATGAACGCTGTCTCAAGGCGCGGCTTAATCCGGTACGTCGCCGAGGGATTCAATACCGACAGCACGCCTTCGCGTAGTGCACCCGGCGTCGCCAGAGGCAAAACATGGCTGGGGCAAATATAGCCGCAATTACCGTAGGAACAGCCCGCCGCTAGCGTACCGCTTTCCAACACGGTGACCACATAACCTGCCTCGTTGAGATAATGCGCGCAGGCGATCCCTATGACACCGCCGCCAATAACCACCACACTATCCGATTCTGGCCCGGCCATCAGCCAAAACCTCGCCCGAAGGGGTCGCCGGGTTGATCGACCAATGTGGCGTCAGCGAACACATAGGCGGTTCCGGCAATCGACGGAATCACGTTGCCGTCATCGTCAAGCCGGTAGGACCCGCGGAAACGGCTTCCCATGATGCTTTCCTGAACCCATTCGTCACCGGGCGCGAGCCTGCCGCTCTCAGCCAGACAGGCGATCTTCGCGCTGGTTCCCGTGCCGCAAGGCGATCGATCATAGGCAAGGCCCGGACACAAAACGAAGTTCTGGCTGTTAGCGCCCGGGCTTTGGCCGGGGCCGAAAAATTCAACGTGATCGATCTCTCCGCCATCTGCGCCAAAGATCGTCTGCTCGACAAGTGCACGTTTGATTTTGCTCGCCGCCTCCGTGAGCTGCGGGATATTGTCGCGCGACAGTTCGCAAGGCGCGCTGTCGGCTAGAAAGAACCAGTTCCCGCCCCAGGCGATGGACCCGCTGACCGTACCAAGGCCGGCAACCGTCAGTTTCACGCCCTTACGGAAGCAGTAACTTGGGACATTTTCGACCGTGACATCATCCGGGCCATTCAGATCGACGCGGACTACGCCGCTTGGCGTATCAATCAAGTGCCACCCCAGGTCCAATTTCCCCAGATAGGCAAGTGTAACCGCCAGCCCGATTGTGCCGTGACCGCACATTCCAAGATATCCGGTGTTGTTGAAGAAGATTACTCCTGCGGCACAATCCGGATTGGGCGATTCGCACAAAAGCGCACCAATCATCGCCTCAGAGCATTTGGGCTCGAGGATGCTTTTCTGGCGCAAATCATCGTGGTTGCGGGCAAGCAATTCACGCCGTTCCGCCAGCGGGCCTGTCCCCAGATCGCGCCCTCCATCGACGATGACGCGGGTCGGCTGCCCTCCGGTATGTGAATCGATGACACGCATCTTCGCAGCTCCGTTAAACTGCGCCCGGCCAACTATCCCACCATGTACGGAATAGTTTCCACTGCGCTTCAAGGTAAGCCTGTTGCGACGGGCTTAGACGGTCCGAAGCATAGATTTGATGTGCATATTCGGGGGCGCCCTCCAACACCATCAAATGCTTGTAATAGAGTACGAGGTCCGGACTTTCATCGAAGGTTGCGAGCACATGCAGCGCCTTGTTCAATTCCCAAGCCAGCGCGCGGGCCTGAGCATCTCCGGCCGCAGCTTGTTGGCACAATTCCACTAACCGCAGGACTTCGCGCGGAAGTGCATTGCCTATGCCGGTAATCGCGCCGTCCGCCCCGCAATTCACAAAACCGTGAAACGCTTGGGTGTCAACGCCGACCATCAGTGCAACATCGGGATCAGCCGAAGTGATATTCTCCGCCGCATAGCGCATCGATTCCGCACCGCCGAATTCCTTGAAACCGACCAGATTGTTGTGTTCGCTCCTCAGCGAGAAGAACAAATCGGCCTTGGTCTCAAACCCGTAATAGGGGCTGTTATAAATCACTGCAGGAAGATCAGGGGCCGCATTCAGAATATCGGCGAAGTGCGAGCGTTGCGCAGCAGACGATATTCCGCGCGAAAGTACCCGTGGGATTACCATCAATCCAGCGGCGCCCACCTGTTGCGCGTGACGCGCCAGAGCAACGGCTCGGGCAGAATTTTGCGCGCCGGTTCCAACAATCACTGGGACTCCAGCTGCGCACAGACGCGCGACGCCTTCCATGCGCTGCTCATCGGTCAGTAGCGGCCAATCGCCCATTGAACCGCAATAGATAACGGCATCCATGCCTGCCGCGATCAGTTCAGTGCCCTTTCGGACCAAAGCATCAAAATCCACCTTTCCGTTCGCGTCACACGGTGTCATCAGGGCCGGCATACAACTGGAAAATACTTGGCTTGCTTGCTTCATGCTTTCTCTCCGAACTTGCAAAATCGTACGCCAGAACCGTTCAGTCGCGGCGCGAGATGTTGGACCTTCTCTACGCCTACCAAGCGGCCGGGTCTTGCCGGATGATCAATAGTGGACTTGAATATTGGTATATTTTTAGTATGGCACTCATCATGCAAGAAACGCTTCCCTTAAGCATAGTCGCTGATTTGTTTGACCATTTACCCGATGTTGTTTTCTTTAAGAAGGATGTCGAAGGTCGGTATAAATCCGTGAATACCACTCTGGTTGAGCGATCCGGTCTCGCAGACAAAGCGCAACTGATTGGACGCCTCCCGTCAGAGGTTCTGGGGAAACAGCTAGGCAGCAGCTTTGAGAAGCAAGATCGATCTATTGTGCGAACCGGACAGCCGATTGAACAGCGATTGGAAATGCATGTTTATGCGAACCGGTCGGTCGGTTGGTGCTTGACCGCCAAGCAACCGACTTTCGATGATCAGCACAATGTCACCGGCGTCGCGGGTATTTCGAAAGACCTGCAGTCGCCCAATGTGTCGCGCAGCGAGCATGATGAGGTCGCTGGAGCAATCAAATGGGCTCTGGACAATTTTCCGAACGTGCCATCCGTCATACAATTGGCCAAACAAACAGGAATGTCTCAGTTTAAACTCAATCGCCGGTTCCAACAGATATTTGGTCTCAGCGCCGGACAATGGATTATCAAACAGCGCATTGACCATGCGCAGAAATTACTGCGCGAAACCGCCCTGCCGATTGTCGATGTCGCCCTAAGCGCTGGATATAGCGATCAAAGTTCATTCACGCGTCAGTTCAGATTGGCGACTAATCTAACACCCAAGAAGTTTCGAATGATTGCGGTATGACACACTTGGATCGCTAGCCAGCCGGCAGTTTTTGCACCTTGGCATCTAAGACCGGACTTTCCGCAATCGGCCCAAAAAGCTGTCATAAGTCCCCGATTTTTGATACTCAGCAGTAAGACCGTGCTCGCGCTCGAAGTTCCCACTTCTCTGAAGTACATTCCATCATTTGGTCCACCATTTTTTGTGAGATCATGTGGTACCAAATGTTCACTTTTGGGCCGAAGATCAATTTTATCTGTTTGATTTGTTTTGTGTATTTGAGATTTCATGAGCAGTGGTGAGAAGGTATTTGGGTGTCCGTAGGGGTCACCAACAACCATTTAAGCTATTGATATTATGGATAAATAAATCAATTTTCGTTCTCAGTCCACCATTTAGAAATCACTTACGTCGAAAATCAAACTTTCCAAATGTCGTTCTACATGTAAAATTTAGAGTCCGCTTTTGCGCCCTAAGCCGCCAGAACCAGACATTCCGCTATCGGCCCAGTTACAGTCGTTAAAAACGACCTGAGCTATCGATCGCTGACGCGGAACAGTCTACAATGATATCGACCGCAACCTCATTGCCCTTAAACTTAACCTTGGGAGAGCGAATAAAGTCTAAGCCGGACTTCTTGTTCGCGAGCATTTCCATATGGTTTTTGACCGCTAAACCCGCATAGGGATTGGAGTTTCCGGAATTTGTGCAAGCGCCAAGCGCAGAGATCATTAGAATAACGGCTATGAGGTATTTCATCATTTTGATGAGGCTATCCGAACTGCAAGTAGTTGTCGAAAGCATTATCAATCTGCATTTGTTCGTTTTCCCGTTAGATGAAATGTCCATGCAAAGACGACGATGAAAAGCCATACCATGCTGAAATAAAATAATTCATCTGCATTGCTTACTGGATGCCAAGAGCCTCGATATTCGCCTTTTTCTATCCATAAGACCTCAAACAAGAAATGGTATGTTGCCCAAAATGATAGAGTGAGCGGCGCTATCCATGCACTCGAAAGGATGGCGATAATCAATCTCACTAACAGCTTCTTCATTCAGGCTTCCTTGCAATGTAATTAAGCACCCGATTCCAAGATTTTCTTCGTGCAAGCTCTTTCAGGGTTCGATTTTGATCAGCTTTCAACGTTGTGTCAGCGCCTGCTTTTATCGCCATCATGGCAATGTCTTCATCGTCGGTGATGTAGAGCAGCGACGAACTGGTATTTTCAATGGCATTTAGCTCATCGATGCTTCCCGCATTTACATCTGCTCCCGCATCTAACAACCATTTCACAATCTTTGGATTTTCGTCATGGGCATGCTGCAATGCAGTGTAATCAATATAGTCCTTCGCTGCCAAATCGACGCCCGCTGCCAAAAGGAACTTAACTAGTCCGAGCTTGTCGGCATCAGGAGAAAGAGGGCTAAAATCATTATCCAACGCAGCTATAAGTGGCGATGAGCGATCTTGTTTGAGATCAGCACCAATCTCAACAAGCTGAGACACCATGTAAAGGCTGTTGGATTTGGCAGCACCCATGAGCAATCGATTTTTTTGCTCCTGTGTCAATTGGTTCAAAAAGCTGTCCTTCTCGATCCTTTTGAACAGCTCCAATCGACCCAATCGGACTGCCACCGACAGAACGTGTGCATAGACCTCTTCATTTGGACCGCAATCTGAGCAATCTGGAAACTCAGACCATTCCCCATTTAAAGGCACTCCTTTGTCCAAGAAACTAATGGCGATGTTCTCTGGTGCAAATTCTGCCGCTGCGACGAAAGCGCGCTGCCCTTCTTTCGAACCAAAATCGAAACCTGCTTTTTCCAGAGAAGGTATAGTGTTCGAGTTACCTCTCAGCCATCTTTCAGTTTTGGTGATTTCGTCGATCTTGTCCTGCAATTCACGCACGACAAAAGGCATTCCAGACCTAAGTCCGACATAATCGACTATCGTTTTTGAGTGCGACCCGGTTTTGAATGTAATGGCGTAAGTGGGATTGTCAGTGACTTGGTATCGATATTCGTCCTTCAAGCTCCAAAAATCAGCTTTGCGGAAGTCATCGACCAATTGCATGACCGATTTCTTGGGAATAGAATAGGTCTGCTCACCCTCGACCAGCGTGTAATATCCCCCTTTATATTTGACTTTTCCATCTCCAAAAACCTGCACAATATATCCTGGGCAGCTTCCAAAACAGCCGGTTCGTTCGAGTGTAATCTCCAATTTTCCGTAATCGACTTTGGGGAAGGGAACATGGCGTTCGGGCAAGATTTCAGGGGGATAGACATTGATATAAATTGTAGTCTTGATTTTGATCGGCTTGCCAGATTGAGTATATGGTTCAAACTTCCATTTTTTTGCTTCAATCTCAGCGCGGGCGCGATAGGGGTCTTCTCTTCGTATTTCCTTGGTTCCAAACTTGTCTGGTCTTGTAGATGTATCAATAACCCTACCATTTTCGTCAACAAGCGCAGTAACGGCGATTTGATGATGTCCGGACTTTGCACTGCCAGACCGAATGAAGTTCTTGCCCGAGAGCTTTTCTGGGGTAGCTTCGAAATACTCTCCATCGAGAGTGTCAACTTCAATACGGTCGGTACAAGCGCCAAGCGCAAAGATCAGTAGAATAACAGCCAAGAGGTATTTCATCATTTGGATGAAGCTATCCGAACTGAAAGTAGTTGTCGAAAACTTCTTATATTGTTGTTCTATTTTCTTGTGCATAAGAACAGCGATATGAGTGAAAACAAAAAGAGCTATATGCCTCTCGGTTCCGATGATGGCGATGGTCCCGAGACCGGATACGATGCGCTTATGCACGAAGTCTGTGTAGGATGGGGTTTTTGCGGGTGTATTAAGAACGACAAACCTTTGCATGTCAGTGACCTGATTCCTGATACCGGCAAGGTTACCGCTGATCAGTTTGTGGAATGGGTTTTTCTTGCAGATAATATGAACCCAAACTCCGACCCAGATCGTTGGAAGCGCCATAAGGATGCGATTAAAGCTGCCTTCATAGAGCATATGGGTGGAGATGTTGTTGATGCTGAGTTGTTAGAATATGCCGACACTATGGGACCACATCTGCCGTGAGTGAAGTGCATCCGCAGTGGCATGATATAGAAGCCTCTATAAATGGCTTCCTGAGCCTTCTAAGCGGCACTTCAAAAGATTCTGATGGCAGGCTTGCGAAGCTCGCAATGGCTCTCGACAGCCTTGTATGGGCTTATAATCATTCATCAGATGTCGAGCCGGATACGGATGATGTGGACAATCCACAGTCCGACTATGATCTCTTGGCAAAACGAGCCTCTGAGGTTTTCCCTGAACTTGGCTACTATTGCGATGTTGATCCTGACGAGAGCATCGAACAGAAAATTGGAGTGGGTGATGCAATTGACGATATTGCCGACATCGCCCGTGATTTGTCCGAAGTGCTTTGGTTGAAGCAGAATGTTAGTGAAAACGAAGCAGTTTGGATGTTTCGCTTCGGTTATGAATCCCATTGGGGGAGGCATCTGCATGATCTTCGTCGGTATCTGCATGTCGTGATGAATTAGGGCAGAAAGAAAATGGTTGATGGTAGAAACAACACACCCAAGAATCTGATCACTGGTACATTATACGCGATCTCCGTCGACGCGGGTTGGTATTATTACGGTCAAGTTATGTCAGATAAGCGGATCGGGTTTTTTCGGAGAAGAGATCGAGCGCTTGTGTCGATAGAGGAAATACTATCCTCGGAAATTATGTCACAAGTCTCTGTTTTTTATGATTCCATAGGTCGAGCCATTAAGCAGGAAATTTGGCAAGAATTGGGTTGTTACGATCTTAGCGAACACCTGGTAGTGCCGTGGGAGCAAGTTCATTGTGTCCGTCGTCAGATAATTTGAGATCCAAGGCGAACGCAGATTGAGGGTCCAGAAAGATCAACGTGACCGGGTCGCTCCCCAAAATTGCATGGGGTACAAGCGGATGGATGAGCAATGCCGATCCATTGTGATGGACTCCATTTTTATCAACCACCGTGGCCGGTTTGTTCGCACTAAGGACGATTTGATAGACAGCGTGCGCATGGATATCATTCTGATCCGGAGCACCAAAATACGCGACATATGTGTCGCCAAAAACTATTTCTCCAGGCCATCCCATTGTTGGATACTACCGCAATCTCGGCTTTGCGTCTTGAACAAAACGGACAGCCACTGATTTGCGCAAAATCCGCTCGTAACGAAAAACATGTTTTATCTGTCTACGAAGGCCCGGGGCTTGGATGGCGATAAACACAATGTGGCCCGAGATCCAAAAGCTCAATTGTCTCATCAAGTCTTGCCCCCACTCTTTCAGCGACGCGTTTGGATGGTTCATTTGCTGGATGAATGTAGCTGACAAGCGTTGTCGCTCTCAGTTCTTGATAGGCATATTTCCGAGCACGCTCCGTCGCCTCGGTGGCATAGCCTTTGCCATGCGCGGCATTGACAAGCTAATAGCCGACTTCCAGTTCCGGCCAGCCTTCCAGTTCCCATAGCCCGATCAAGCCCATCATTTTACCGGAAGACTTCTCTTCCACAGCCCACTGTCCAAATCCCTTTAACAACCAATGCCCTGCTACAGCTGCCATATGTCTCCAGGCGGATGCACGGTCTTTCTGACCGCCAACAAATCGAGCTGTTTCGGGGTTTGCATAATATTCTGCGTATATCTCGAAGTCGTCCTGACGAAGATAACGTAGCAGTAACCGTTGTGTTTCAATTTCCATGATGATCCAAGATTTTTAAAGTTGCGGGATGTTTGATATGCGGATGCTCTGCGATGGTATTGAATAAATCGACTGGTTCACATGACCATATTATGCAGCGATTTCGAATGTCATTATCAATTTTCCGATCCACTGTAGCCGTTTTGCTAATGTCCGCTATGGGCGCAAAAGCGGATATCCTCGTGGACCGATCGAAATGGCCGCTGCCGATCCGAGGAAAGATAGGCGGTAAGTTTTTCACGGAGATCAGACCAATGGACCAGACCAGAGCTGGTAGACAGTCTAACCAAATAGCGGTACGCTCTTGGGCTGGTTCGGATATTCGGGGGCGTCAATGATAATCTGCAAGGCAATCAGGTGACAGCCGCTGGGAATGCGTTCAGTTGGAGATCAAGTCTCGCACTATTCCTGCCCGGAATATTCCTCATCGGCTTCAACATCGGCACCGGCAGCGTTACGACCATGGCTACCGCTGGAGCTAACCATGGAATGGCCCTGTTGTGGACCGTGCTTATATCATGCTGTGCGACCTATCTGATGATTGCGACATATGGCCGTTTTACATTGGTAACGGGGGAGACCGCGCTCGAGGCATTCCGCAAGCATATTCACCCGGCCATCGGTTTGTTCTTTGTCATAGCCCTGGGCGTGGGGGTATGTGCAAGCCTTATGGGCGTGATGGGCATTGTGGCTGAAATCAGCTACGAATGGTCGAAGATTTTTATCGCTGGCGGGATCGATCCGCTTTATTGGGCAGCGTTTTTCTGTGCTGTGGCCTATTTTATCTTCTGGAGCGGTCGCACGCAAGTATTCGAGCGTATTCTGGCCGTGGTCGTGGCCATAATGGGCGGTTGTTTCGTTCTCAATTTTTTCATTCTGATGCCGCCCCTATCGACCATAGCTGCAGGGTTTGTTCCTTCGGTACCAGATATTTCGGGACAGGAAACCAGTCCCTTATTGCTGATTGCATCGATGGTCGGCACGACGATATTTTCAGGTCTGTTCATCATGCGTACGAGCTTGGTCAAAGAGGCAGGCTGGACGATTGCCGAGGATAAACAGCAGCGGCGCGATGCCGCGTTCGCGGCCATCATGATGTTTGTTATCAGCGCTTCGATTATGGCCGCAGCAGCGGGCAGTCTGTTTGCCGAAGGCATCGGGCTTGATCGGGCATCCCAGATGATCGGATTGCTCGAACCGCTCGCAGGGCCTTTGGCGGTTTCGATTTTTGCCATTGGCATTATCGCCGCAGGAGTTTCCTCGCAATTCCCCAACCTGATTTTGATCCCGTGGCTCCTGTGTGACTATCGCAGTACGCCGCGCGATATGACATTGTGGAAGTACCGATTGTTTGTCGGTCTGATATCGTTGCTTGGTTTGATTGTGCCATTATTTGACGCCCGGCCAGTGCTTGTCCTGATACTGAGTCAGGCATTTAATGTCGTATTGTTGCCAGCAACGGTTGCTTGTATCCTATATCTAGGAAATCGAGCGGATTTGATGGGCGCGTATCGCCATTCTTGGTTAACCAATGCCGGGCTTGTAGGCGTGTTCCTGTTCTCGCTGGTGACGGGCTATATGGGCTTTCAGGGCCTGTTAGCCATGGTTTAAAGGTAGGAAAGGGGAGAGGACAATGCGCGAATCTTGGCGTTGGTTTGGACCAACCGACCCTGTGAGCCTCGAGGAGATACGCCAAACCGGCGCAACCGATATTGTAAGCGCTCTTCACGATATCGCTATTGGTGAGACATGGCCGCAAGAGCGGATTGCGCGCCATCGTGCGTTGATCGAAAAACATAATGTGCCCGGTTCAATGCTGCATTGGACAGTCGTCGAAAGTATCCCGGTCCACGAGGACATTAAGCTCGCCGCACCCGGGCACGAGCAATATATCAAAGCCTGGATCCAGAGCATGGAGAATCTCGCTGCAGAAGGCATTAAAACCATCTGCTATAATTTCATGCCAGTCATCGATTGGACGAGGACGGACCTGCGGCACCGGCTGCCCAATGGCGCCTATGCTCTGAAATTCGATCAGGACCGTTTCGCCGCCTTCGATCTGTTCATTCTAAAGCGTGAAAACGGCCAGTTCGACTATGACGAGGATGAGATTGCTCGCGCAAAAGTTACATTTGAGGCGCTGTCGGCAGAAGAAATCTCGCATCTCACACAGACGATCATCGCCGGGCTTCCAGGCAAGATGACCGATGCTGCCCATTCGCTCGATGGATTCCGCGCAGCTTTGGGGCGTTATGAAGGGATCGACCACAATAAGCTGCGAGCCAATCTTGTACGTTTCTTGGAACAGGTGCTTTTGTCAGCCGAAAAACTCGATGTGAAGCTCGCCATCCACCCTGATGATCCGCCATGGGATATGTTTGGATTGCCGCGCGTAATCTGCACACCCGCTGATTTGGAAAAATTGTTCAAGGCCAGCCCCAGCCCGTCCAATGGCATGACGCTGTGCGTCGGCACTTACGGCAGCCGACCAGATAATGACCTTCCGCAAATGGCGCACGATTTTCGCGAGCGGATTCACTTCGCTCACTTGCGCGGTGTCTCGCGTGATCCTGAAGAACCGCGCACGTTCACGGAAGCAAACCACCTCGACAGCGATATCGATATGCTGCGCGTGATCCACAATTTGCTTGAGAACGAGCAAGCAACGGGTCGCGACATTTTCATCCGGCCCGACCATGGCCATCTGATGATGGGAGATGTTACCAAAAACTCCAATCCTGGCTATTCCGCGATTGGGAGGATGAAAGGCCTTGCCGAGATACGCGGAGCAATTCGCGCGCTGTCAGCAGATATTTAGTCAAAACTGTGCGCGTGAAATAGGCACTTCTGCATCGCCTGCTCGCTTGCTCCTGAGCCGGTCGCGCTCATAAACGTGAGCCAATGTCCGCTTTGGGCGCACAAGCGGACATCCTTGATATTATTCAACAGTGACAAGTATCGGTCACTGACATATGTTTTGTGAACTTAAATGTAGGAATTGATCAAATGGCATTAAACAAACCTTCTCAATCTGCACTCATTTTTGCAGGTTTTGGAATGATTGCAGGAGCAATATTTCATGTAGTCTGTTTAATCGGCGGCCCCGAATGGGTGGCATTTGCCGGGGCTCCCGAGTGGGCGGTAGAATCCGTTCGTCAAGGAACCTGGATTGGCCCTGCCGTGACGTTGCTCATTACAGCGCTACTAATTGTTTGGGCCCTATATGCTTTCTCCGGAGCGAATAAGTTTCGAAGGCTACCATTTCTGAAATCCTTTTTGGGCGTAACAGCTTTCATATTACTCTTTCGAGGTTTGATTTTTCTGCCACGCCTTCCAAACTGGAAGTGGGATTCACCGTTGTACATCTTCCATGGATCATTGTCGTTTTTTGTATTGGCGTTGGGATTAGCCTACGCTTTTGGCTTGTATGGTCTCCTTAAAGAAAAACAGCCTGCTTAGCTATTATCCTAGTTTCCGCTCTCGGGATGAAGCGGACATAAGCTAATGTCCGCATTGGGCGCAAAAGCGGACGCTTGCTTTTCGGCACAAGACACATCTGCTATCATTAAAAAATGCGCCACATTATTTTTTTATCGTTCTCAAGCATGTTTCTGTGCAGCGCTTGTGCTCAAAACGAAAAATTAGCTGGCGATACCTTATGTAAACCTGCGCCAAATGAACAAAAGCAAATGGTTGCCGCCGTTATCGCGTCACGGAACGGGCAAGCTATTCAGAATATGCGTGCAAGAATTTCTTTAGACGGAAAACCACCTGAGCCCGAAGTACAGGAGCGATATCGAGCTTTCTCTTCAGTACTGACTGTTTTGCAAAAAGGTCAGATCGATGAAGCTGTCACTCAATATCTCGACGAAATTGAACAGCAGAATTGGTGGATTCGAAATCCTGACCTGTCGCCATCGAAAAGCCCCGCTGCACTGAGGGTTCCTGCCGATATGATAAGAGGGTTGCTAGCAATCGCAAGGCATCATCCAATGCATCGCGCACGAGCAATGGATATGGCAAAACGGACTGGCGATTATCTAGTCGAGGCGAGCGATCAAGCCGGTGTACCCTATGCTCCGTTTCCCTATTGGCGCGGCAAATCAGGGCGTCTTGGCGAACTGTCGGAAAAAGCCGCGCAAATGCTACAACAATGTGGCGCACTAGATAATGCTATTCGCAAAGATTGGTTTGTTGTTGAAGCGGTCCCAGAAGAATATTTGTTTGATACGGGAAGAGTTGGTGAAGCGCTCTCAGAGCTTTATCAAGTTACTGGTGACGCTCGATATAGAGCATGGCTTGATGATGCCGCAACGTGGGTATCGGGCCAACCGCTATCCGCAAATTTCAACTATAACGCATTCTCGGTCGCTTTTCTGGCGCAACTATATTTGGCGACGGGAGAGCGGATCCATTTAGATCACGCAGTTGAAAAAATGCAATTCGGCGTTCTCTCCGGAATGATAGATGTCGGCTCCAGTGCAGGGCATTGGATCGACGCCCATAACGAACGACTAGTATATCGATTGATAATGGTTCGGTCTTTGGGCGAGTTGCTTTTAACTTTGGAACAAGACCTAGTTGCGAAAATAGATGCTGCAAAAGTCCAATCTCTACACGCATCATTCGAACAGAGTTTCAAAGCTGTTGAATCGCAAATGCTAAAGAAAAAGGGAATATCTCAGATTGGGCCAATGCTGGAAGTCTATCATCAAATCAGAACATCCGCGACAATAGACTTTGATGTTTCTAGTGTTTTGAAGTCGCAAATAATGTCGGCGGCTAACAAACAGATTATAACCGGGAATGGAGGCGTATCGGCAGAAACCGGCCTCTACTTGTCGGATAGTTAACGTCCGCAATGGGCGCGACAGCGGACGTTAGGAACCACCCCAAATTTTTAACAATCGGACCGAATATTTCAACGCGCACTAAGCGTCAAAGATGCCGGGCTTTCAACGGTATGAAGCACATATGGTCTTCGCATCAGCTTCATCCCATCTACTGTATATAGGTCAATATGGTGGGCAGCGTTTGATTGCGCGAACAATTGCTGATCCAGATCGGTTTCTCTGAACAGTTTTGTCAGTCGCTCCCGTTCAGTCCTCTGGTACAGTTGCGGCTTGAGGAGAAGATAATGGCCGTCGAAACCAAACGCAGTTTTTGCCGTTTTTGTCATGCCAGCTGCGCGATGCTGGTGGATGTGGAAGATGATAAAATCACCGCCGTTCGTGGCGACAAGGACGATCATTTGTTCAAAGGCTATACTTGTATCAAAGGGCGCCAGCTCACCGATATGCACAATTTACCAGATCGGATGCTCACCAGTAAAATCCGTCAGGCCGATGGGACGTTCAAGGATATCGCGACCGCCGATGCCTTGGCTCTGGCAGGCGCGCAGATGAAAAAAATGGTCGAAGAGCACGGGCCGCATAGTGTTGCAGTCTATTGCGGGACCAATGCTTTCCAAAATAGTGCGGTGCTCGGGACTTCTTACGCCTTTGCCCAAGGTATCGGGTCGCGCAACTGGTATACCAGCGTGACCGTAGACCAGCCGGCAAAAGTATTCACCACTGCACGTTATGGCATGTGGATGGGCGGCGGCAATGCCTTTACCGAATCCGATGTGGCGATGTTTGTCGGCAATAATCCGATTGTGTCCCACTATTCCGGCGGAATGCCCACTTCGTCGCCATCACGCGGCTTGCAAGATGCGCAAAAACGCGGTTTGAAGCTGATTGTTGCTGATCCGCGGGTCAGCGATATGGCGCGGCGCGCAGATGTCCACTTACCGGTCAAGCCGGGGGAAGATCCCGCTTTGCTGGCGGGGATGCTCCATGTGATATTTGCAGAAAAGCTGTTTGATCAGAATTTTGTCGCAGCGCATGTCGATGGGGTTGCTGAACTGGAAGCCGCCGTGCAGCCAATGACCCCCGAGGTCGCGGCTGCGCGGGCAGGGGTGGATAAGGATGAACTGATTAAAGCGGCGCGGATGTTTGCTGGAGCCAATAAAGGCCGCGTGGTTACCGGGACCGGACCGGAAATGGCGGGCAATGGCACGCTGACTGAATATCTTGTCGCTTCGCTAAATATTTTATGCGCGCGGTTTAATCAGGAGGGCGAGAAAGTCTCCGCGCCGATGGTTTTCAATCCCCTCAGCGGCGCGCCCAAAAAGGCGGGCGTCGCACCCTCAATGCCGATGTTTGGCGAAGGATTTACGAAGTCCCGCATCCGCGGACTGGGCATGCTGGGTAAGGAAATGCCTTGCAATGTCCTGGCGGATGAAATTTTGACGCCAGGCGAAGGGCAGATTAAGGCGCTTATCTCAATTGGCGGCAATCCGGAAATTGCCTTTCCTGATCAACATAAGGTCCGCCGCGCGCTCGAGGAATGTGAATTGTTCATCCAGATTGATCCTTGGATGTCGGCCAGTGCCAAACGGGCCGATTTGATATTGGCGCCGAGCATGTGTCTGGAACGCGAAGATATCAACAATGTCTCCGACGCGTTTACCGAAGAGGCTTATGCACATTATACTGAAGCAATGGTTCCGCCGCCCGGTGACACGATGGACGAATATGAGATGCTTTGGTGGCTTGCCAAACATATAGGTATTGAAATGAACTATCCTGGCGGGCCAGTTTCGATGGACAGCTGTCCGGACAAGGCAACTGTCCTGGATTTGATATGCGAGGGATCGCTGCTCAAACCCAGTAAGGCCAAAGCTGATGCGGCGGCGTTGGATCGCAAAGGTGCTGCAATTACTTATGACGATCTGCATCCTGTTATTGGTCCTGCCGATCCGGATGCTCAAAACCGTTTCAACCTCACCGCCGGCGCCATGCCTGATGCGGTGCTCGACTATGTCGACAAGGATCCGGCGAAAGATGGTTTTGATTTCCGGCTGATTTCACGGAGATCCAAACATCGCTATAACAGCAATGGCCACCCATTTCCCAAATTGGTTGAAAAAATGCCGACCAATCCGGCATTTATCCATCCTGATGATCTGGTCAAAGCCGGTATAGATGATGGCGCGATTATTGAAATTCAGTCTCCGACTGCATCGATATTTGGATTAGCCAAAGCCGACGAAAAAGTGCGCCCCGGTGTGATTTCAATGAGCCATGCTTTTGGCGATAGTGAAGCCGGAAAAGATGATGTCATGACCAAGGGCGGATCGACCAATCGGTTGATTGTCGACAATGATCGGATTGACCCGATCACCGGTCAAGCCATACAAAGCGCTATACCGGTCCGGATCAGCGCGGCCTGACAACAGGCTTCGTCGCGGGAGACGGCAAAAGGAGAGCGTCGGCATTATGGCAATATCAGCAGCCCAGTTACGGACATTTGTTCTGGCTTTGGAAGGCGTGATAGAAAAACCGCATTTTGATCGCGCGGGCTTCAAGGTCAAGCGCAATTTTGCGACTTTGGCGGCTGATCAATTGACGGTAAATCTCTTGCTTTTGCCAGAAGAACAAGAATTGCGTTGTGAAATTCACCCGGACGCATTTGAACCCGTTCCCAATAAATGGGGCGAACGGGGTTGGACAATTATGAAGCTTGCGCATGTGGAGGCAGATGCCGCGCAGTCCGCAATTGAAGCGGCTTGGCACAATGGCATATGATCTTTTTCCGCGGAGGTTGGTTGACACGCGGATGCTATCTCAACTATCCTATGATATAACATCACATCGTATCACAAGTGGAACTTCTCCTTGAATCCTGTTCTTTATAGCGATCGCGCTGCCGTCGCGTTCAGCCTGACTTGCCTAGCCCATTGTATGCTCTTGTCGGCACTTGCCATCATGGCTCCCTTTTTATCGGTTGTGGCACAGAATGAATGGATCCATGCGGTCTCTGCAGTCTTGGCAATTCTGGCGTCAACCAGCGTTATAATCGCTTCACAATCGGCGCGGAATCCCAGATTTCTTGTTCCGGTCGGACTGGGAATAGGCTTTGTCATTCTCGGTCTGTTTGCAGAACATCTTGCGATCTCAGAAACGGTGACCACGGTCATCGGTACTTTGTTTATCGCTTTTGCTCATATCGGACGTCTTCGCAAATTGAGGTGAAAAAATGCCCAGAGCGTTTGCCTCGGGTCAATCCGCCGCGCTGTCCCAATTTGCAAATTGGCGATTGCCGACAAATCCAATTGCTTCGACTCCGGACCGTTTGACGGTGGCGATTATATTGTCAAAAACCTCATATCGCGCATAACCGTCGGTTTGCATATGTAGCTGCGGCCGGTCCGGATCTTTGGACATTTCAGCTAATAATGATTCAAGCCTGGCTTGGGTGACGGCTTCGTCGTTCCACAAGACCAGGCCGGCTTGATTGATGCGGAGCATATTTATCTTTGCGGGTTCACCGGAAGCGAGGCCGGGTGGAGGCAAGTCCACCGCCACTTTGTGCGTGGCTATTGGTATCGAGAGCATCAGCATCACTAAAAGAACCAGAAGAACATCAATCAAGGGCGTGATGTTGAGTTGCGACATTGGTTGCGTATGGGATGTGCGGATCCCGTGCTGCCGGAACGTTGGCCGATAAGTGGGCATATTGTCTCTCCTGCTATAGTCACTCCATAAAGTCGTTATGATTTAACATAATATATGGTCACAGAAAGAAATGCAAATTCATGGAGGCGGGACGCAAAGAGTCGAGAGGATAAGTTGATTTTGAAAGGCCACATAAACGCTGCGTGTATCGTTAAATTTGACAATGCGAAAACAGGTTTACATCATTAGAACAGACCAGCTAATTCAGAAAGCTCATGGGGATAGAGCAATGACAAAAATCGGCTATTTGGGCATTTTGAGCGGTCTGACCATGATCGCGGGTTGTTCCAACGCAGAGCAAGACACTAATGCTCGCCAGCCAAGTTCGGAAAGCTTGGAGCAAAATGCCGCCATCTTCCAATATGATTCTGGCCTTTCGGTAGGCGACCGGGTGCCATTGGACATCGCAGTAAAAGTCGACGGCAAGGCGACCAATCTGGCCAAGCTACTGGAAGACGGGCCGATCGTTCTGTTTTTTGTGCGTTCGGTTGAATGGTGCGGTTTTTGCCAGGCGCAACTCAAAGCGGTGGAACAAATTATTCCTGACCTGGAAAGCCGCGGCTATCGACCAATAGCGGTGAGCTATGATCCGACCGATGTTCAATCGAAATTTCTCGTAGATCAGAAATTGAATATCACCTTATTGTCGGATGAATCCTCCTCACTTATCGATGGATTTGAATTGCGGGATCCACAATTTACACAAGGACGAGCCGAAGGTGTGCCCTATGCGGCTGTCATGGTCATCGGTCAGACTGGCCGGATATTGAACAAAACGATTTCGGGAAATCATACGGTTCGGCCGCGCAACCAGCAGATTTTAAACTTGGTCGATGCCATTTAATCAAAAGTTTATCGGCGGCTAGACGCGGCGATTTGCACCATGTTTTGGTCATTTTTGTATCGATTATTTTGATTAAAAATCAATCTATAAGCTATTTATTCGATTTATTTTGTAACCGAATCTGGTGATTTGGCGAAGCTCCTATTGTCCAGTCAAGGAGACACAAAATGAAGAATACAGGATTATTTACGCTATTGGGTCTTGCTGTTGCATTCGCTGCAGCTCCCGCACAAGCTGCAAAAATTGATGTATCATCTGCGCAGTCAGTGGCTTATGACAATAACGCATCGCGCATCAACATAACCGATGTTGAAAGCTTAGAAGCGGCTGCCGAACTCAGACGGAGTAGTCGGTCTTTCCGGAGCGGACGGGGCTTGCGTCACCGTGGTTTTCGAAGCCGTGGATTTAAGCGCCACCATTTTGGTCATCGTCGTGGACTGAAACGTTATAAAAGTTTCAAGCATAAAAGTTTCCGCCATAGCCGCTATAAACATCGCGGATTTGGACGGGGCCATTTCGGCCATCGGGGCTTTTAATATGGCATCGCATTGTTTTTGGCCAGCGGTTTGGAAAGCAAACAGTTGGCCAAAGCATAGCGATTATAGATATACTCGGTTTCCTATTCCCGAGACCGGTAGCGCGCTTATTTGACAAATTCAGATAGAAATTTGGCGGCAATTGGACTGGTTTCAATCTCGGCTCGCGCTAGGCTATTACCCCACCAAAGGGCTTCGGTATTGGCCAATAAAATCAAGGTGAGGTTCTTCTCGGGTATTTTAAGATATAGTGCGGAATAGCGACCGGGATCCCATCCAGAATGCCATGCGAGCTGATGGCCTTGCCAATTTTGGACAAACCATCCCCAGCGATAATCGCCATTTTCATCTACGATGGGATCCTCGAAAATGCGCCGATACCAGTTTGAAGATAGCAATTGTCCTTTTTCAAGCGCCTGATCAAATTGCGCAACATGGCGTACGCTGGCTTTGATGCCGGCTGATGCTCGGAAATCATCATCTGATATGCTCGACCGGGTTCTTTTACCGTTTTTCACATCAAAGGGCAGGGCAAGCAAACGCAATGCCGAGCCGCCTTTGGGATCCCGCCAACCAAGGGCAATATCCCTAATGCCGGCTCGGTCCATGACTCGTTGACGGACAATGTCACGCAATGCACGGCCGCCGGAACCGGAAATGGCACGATCGATACGCGCGAAGCTGATCGGATTGTAAACAAACCGGCTGCCGTCTCCATTGGCACGCATATTGAGCATGTCACCGAGGCTTAAATCGCGTTTGCAATCCATGGCCGGAATTTTGGTCCCATCTTCTTCTACACCGCCCCGGCCAAATAAAATGCCGCTCGTCGATAGCCAGGCGCACATACCGGCCCAGCCTGGATCCGACCGCATCGATAGGTTCAGATTCAAATTGCCTTTATCTGCTTCGGCGAGAAGAGCTGTCGCGACAATGGGCTTGGTAACCGATGCGATAGAATAGGTGGTCTGTGTCGTTGCGGGGGTTTCGGCTTCATCATCCGACCAGCCATAAGCTTTTTCCCAATATAATTTTCCCTCTTTCAATATGACAGCCGACAGCGAGGGCATGCGATGTTTGTCGCGATAATCGCTCAAAAATTGATCAAATTGCGCGATGGCGGTGGTGTCGTCACCATTGGATCTTAATTCAGATTGTGCCGCAATGGGTGTCGCGCCGAGGAAGGCGGTTAGCGAGAAAAGCGATAGGAATGTTCGACGCACGAGATTCTCCATTTCTATAAAACGGCGAGCTTTCTGATTTTTTTGCGGTTCCAAATGATGATGACCGCAGCAATAAGCATTTGCATCACACCATAAGCCAAAAGTGAAAATAGAACCATATCACCAAGCGCATCGGGTTTGCCGACAATGGCTGGGAAAAGGGACGCTTTGAGCATCAAGCCTAAATTCACATTGCGAACCACCACCTCCATGTCAATCGCCGTAGCGTCAGCTGTAGACAGTCCCAGGCCCCGACCCACCAGCCAGCTAGCGACAGCCAAAACAAGGATCAGCAACAGGATCAACAGCAGATTGGAAGGGCCAAATTGGTTGATGTCGAGACGTCCCGACAAAGACGATCCGATCACAATCATCAATATGCCCAATAGGGTTCCGCGAACACACCATTTGGAAAAGGTTGCGGCGCTTTTGGGAAAGAAGCGCAGATAAGCCATGCCAATGGTAAGCGGAAGCAATAAGGTCAATGCAATTTCAGTCATGATCGCTTGCCGCGGCATAACGAAATCATCTGGCATATATTGCGCGATGAGCAGTTCCAATATCAGCGGGGTGGTCACCAAGCAGGCGATGGTGGTCAAGGCCGTGATGGTCACGGACAAGGCAACATTTCCGCGGGCAAAATGCGTGAATATATTGGAAGTCGTGCCGCCGGGTATGGCCGCGATAAGGGCAATGCCCACAGCCACGCCACCAGCAATAGAAAAGCCTTGGATAAACAGAAAGGCGATGAGCGGTACGAGCAATAGTTGAATTGCAGAACCGCTCGTAACGGCTTTGGGCTCGACAAGAATTTCCCGAAAATCTTTTGGTGTCAGCGTTGCCCCCATGCCGAGCATGGCGAGGACCAGCTGGAAAACGGCAAACCAATATTCATTTGCGATATAAAAGGCGCCCATAAGGTCTCCGCTAGTGGATGTGCAGTTGGATAGCTTTTGTCCGAACTAGCGCAATTCCGCTAGGAGAAGCAAAATAATCAGACAATATTTCACTTCAACCTGGAAAAAGCGGTTTTCACGGAAATGGAAAGGCGCGAAAAGGTGGCGGTGATTTGGGTTATTCTGTGTATGAATACATTTACAAAACCGTCTGTCGAGAGATTCGATGGCGGGAATTATACACGTCTTATCCTCAACTTAAGCGGAAGATGCCGGCCATGATTGATCTATATTTTGCACCCACACCCAATGGTTGGAAAATCAGCGTGATGCTGGAAGAAAGCGGTTTGGATTATCGTATCAAATGGGTGAATATTGGAGCGGGAGAGCAGTTTGAACCGGACTTTCTGGCAATTAGTCCGAATAATCGCATTCCCGCTATAGTCGATCATGATCCAGAGGAAGGCGATGCGCCTGTCAGCATTTTCGAAACCGGCGCAATTTTGCTTTATCTCGCGAACAAAGCGGAGCAATTTTTGCCCGCCGATATGCGCGGTCAAATTGCGACGACCGAATGGTTGATGTGGCAAATGGGCGGCCTCGGGCCGATGATGGGGCAGCACGGTCATTTCAAACTCTATGCTCCCGATCGAATTGCTTATGCGACCGATCGCTATCGCAATGAAGTGCTCCGCCTGTTTGGCGTGATGGACAGGCGCTTGGCGCAGGAATCCTATTTGGCCGGCACAGAATATACGATTGCCGATATGGCCTGTTTCCCATGGATCCAGACGTATAAGCGTCAGGAAATAAATTTGACCGACTTTCCGCATGTGCAGCGCTGGTATGAAAATTTGAAACAGCGGGAAGGCCTGCGCCGCGGGATGGCTGTGGGCCGGGACAAGATTAATCGCAATCCGCAAGACGATGCAGCGGTGCGCAAAACTCTATTCGGAATAAAGGAATGACAATGACGACGGTTGACTTTTACTTTGATCTTTCAAGCCCTTGGACCTGCTTGGCGTTTCACAATATCCAACCGATTATCGCCGAAACCGGCGCGCAGATCATCTGGAAACCGTTTCTGGTTGGCGGCGTTTTCAATGCGGTTAATCCGACGGTCTACGCAGCCCGCGAAAATCCTGACAATCCGAAATTTGTGCACAGCTTTCGGGTGATGAAGGACTGGGCGGCGCTGGCCGGTATTGCGATGAACTTTCCCAGCCCGCATCACCCGGTCAAGTCCGTCCATGCGATGCGCGCTTGCTGTGCGCTGGAAGACGATCAAACCCGTCTCCATCTTTTTGCGACCGCCGCCTTTAATGCTTATTATACCGACCAACGCAATCTCGATGACCCGGCGGTTCTGGTCGCGATAGCGGATGAGATTGGTTTTGATGGCAATGCTCTGGTTGCCCGGACGCAAGAGCAACAGGTGAAAGATCGCTTGCGGGCCAATACCGAAACGGCGATCGCGCGTGGGTCCTACGGGTCACCTAGTATTTTTGTGCCTTATGAAAACAGTGAACGTATGTATTTTGGCAATGATCAGTTGCCGCTTGTTAAGCGAGCGATTAAACTGCATCAGAATCAGGATTGATGAAAAGGAATTTATCCATGTCAGAACGCGTTACCATTTCGGTTGAAAACCATGTAGCCGACGTTCGGTTTAACCGGCCGGAGAAAATGAACGCGCTCGATCCTGAACAAATTGACGCGATAATTGATGCCACTGATCAGCTTGCTGCCATGAAGGATGTGCGCGCAATCATACTGTCCGGCAATGGCAAGAGTTTCTGCGCCGGGCTTGATATGGCAAGTTTCACACAGTCGAGTACAACCGGCAGTCTGGTTGACCGGACCTATGGCAATGCGAATAAATATCAGCATGTCGTCCTGCAATGGCGGCGTCTGCCCGCGCCGGTTATTGTAGCCATTCATGGCGCCTGTGTGGGAGGCGGCCTGCAATTCGCATCAGCCGGTGATGTGCGTGTTTCAACCGCCGATGCGAAATTGTCGATTATGGAAATGCGGTGGGGCCTGATCCCCGATATGGGAAGCTACTCCACTTGGCGGAGCTTTGTCCGGGATGATATATTGCGCGAGCTCACTTATACCAATCGTATTTTCTCCGGTGAAGAAGGCGAAAAGCTCGGCTTTGTCTCTCATCTTGCAGAGGATCCACTCGCCAAAGCGATGGAATTGGCGCATGAAATTGCGAGCAAAAATCCCGATGCCATTAAAGCGGCCAAACGGCTCATGAACCAATTGCCTGATATGAATGAAGACGAAATTCTAATGATGGAAAGCGTTGAACAGACCCAGGTTGGGAAAAACCCCAACCAGAAAGAAGCGGTCATGGCGTTCATGCAAAAACGCGCCGCTAATTTTAACGACTAGGCTGCGCCGCGGTCAACCAATTGGCTTTCCAGCACTGCGCGAAAAGCGTCGTCCATTTTTTTCGCGCTTTGTTGGTTGGTCAACACCAGTGTTGTGGTGCATGTCGCTACGCATTGATCATTCTGAAATGCGGCGGAAAGTATGTCCCAAGAGGATGACCCGATGCGGCCGATACCGCTGCAAATTTTGGCATCATCCGGGAAATGGGCTTCGCGTAGATAATTAATCTGGACCGCGGCGATGAGCCATCGGTCGCCCTCTGCGCGATTTTCCATCCCGATAGATCGGTTAAAGCGCACACGGCCATTTTCGAACAAATCCGCCATGGCAACATTGTTTATATGCCCAAGCAAATCCATGTCACCGAAACGGGTTTGCGTGATCAGAGCGAACGGATAGTTTGCTGGCAGCAGCTGCCAAGCTTCTGGTTTGGACATGAGCGGAGCCTATGCGCTTAGTTCATTTTAGCGACAAGATCTTTTTGCAGGGTTTTGCAGGCATAGACATACATGGCCCCAGAAAGGGCAAAAATCGTGACGATATAGATCATCGACCAACGCAACCCTTCAGCACTTGCGGTCATGCAGGCTTGCGCCTTGTCCGCGCCTAGCGCTGCAATCAAATCATCCGGTTTGCCTTTACACAATTGCGGTGTCAGTTCGCCGGCAAATTGAGATGCAGCCAGATCAGCATTCATCAAAATGTCGCTTAAAATACCGATGGCTAAAGGTCCGCAACCATAGCCGATGAGATTGACAACAAACAAGAACAAGGCAACGGCCGTCGCACGCGATTGTGGGCTCGCGACGCCTTGGCATATCGTATACTGCGCCCCGAGATAGCCATAATGCAAAATGGCTCCAACGATCAAAACGCCTACGGCAAACGGTACGCTCTCGGTGGTGAATCCGATCCAATAGAGCGGAACACACACAATTAACATTACGCCGGGAAGCCAGGCTACAACATTGGGATAACGGCCGCTCATTTTCTCGGTAAGGTAACCGGTTATAAAGGCGCCAAAGGACGCGGCAAGCCCCAATGGAACTGCGATTTGCAATGCCACTTCCGAAATTGACATTTCATGGGCCCGTTGAAAAAATGCCACTTGGAAATTGCTCACGCCGTAGCCAACAAAGGCAACAAAAGCCGCCGCGAACATATTGATCCAGAATGTCGGTTTGGCAGACAATTCTTTGATCGTGTCGGCCATGCCCATTTTGACAGGCTTTTCCGTAGTTGGCGGATCGGCATAGCCGCGAGGCGGCTCTTTTACCGTCCACAAAAAGATCAGGCCGAAAAACACGCCAGGAATGCCCAGCGCAAGAAACGCTTCGCGCCAAGAAAACATTTCGGTGATCGGGCCGCCAAAAGCATTCGCCAGCACACCGCCGAGCGTGATACCCATGGTATAAATGGCGATGGCGCGTGCTCGACTGCGCGGCGGGAAATAGTCGGAAATGATGGAATTGGCGGCTGGAGTGAGCCCAGCTTCACCGATGCCCACGCCAATGCGAAATACCAGCAAGGCGATAAAACTTCCTGCAATACCGCACAAAGCCGTCATGAGCGACCATAGAACCACACTGGCGGCAATGATCCTAACGCGGTTCCATTTCTCTGCCAATCGGGCGATGGGAATACCCATTACCGTGTACATCAAGGCAAAGCCGAACCCGGAGAGCAATCCAAATTGCCAGTCTTGCAACTTAAATTCTTCAATAATCGGTTGAGCCACCACGCCGATCAATATGCGGTCGATAAAGTTCAACGTGTAGAGCAACATGAGCGATATGATCACATAATTGCGATATCCGCTGGTACCAAATGCCTGTCCGGTATTGGTTGCGGGCGAGCCCTGGGCCTGGGTTGCGCTCATTTCGTCTCCTAGATCTGTTTTTTTTGATGATGGCGGCATCTGCTCTGCAAGTCCAGCACCCATTGCCGGCGCATGCAATAAATTGAATGCGCTGGCTTTTTCGGGCGTTACGGTGCTGATCGGGCGCAGTATGCGGATTTTTGCAAGTCTTGATTGCAGCAGTGCTGTTTCGATGCGGTGCGTCGGTCTTTATGGCGCAGATAATGACAGTGCCGGCGCTCTTGCAACAAGATATTTTAATGGTCATTCAACTCCTGCAACAGGAGCTGCTGCTGTTCACCAGCCTCGCCATATTGGTAGGATCGATTGACGATTTAGTTTTTGATTCCATGTGGGTAACCCATATCATCAAAAAGAAATGGTCCGGTGGCCGGCCATGGCACCTGCCGAAAGGCGATAACGCGGAAGCCAATAGCCCGATACCTGAAAATTGGGCTGCTGGTTCGAATGCGCAGCCGCTTGCGATATTTGTCCCGGCTTGGCGGGAAGCGGCCGTTATCGGAACCATGCTGCGTCGCTGTCTGGCGCAATGGAACCATCCCCATTATCGCATCTATGTCGGATGCTACCCGAATGATGATGCAACCATTGCGGCAGTGGTTGATGTTGCTAGCGCTGCGGACAATATTCGCATTGTCATTTGCGATAGGGCTGGACCAACTTCCAAAGCAGATTGTCTCAACCGACTATGGCGCGCATTGTGCCAAGACGAATTGGCGCAATCCCTCCGGTTCAAGGCCATCATATTGCAAGATGCCGAGGATCTTGTGCATCCTCAAGCGCTCACGCTTTTTGATATTTTGATCGAACGTGCTGCTTTGGTGCAAATTCCTGTTATTCCGCGGCGGGCATCGCAATCAATTTGGATTGCCGGCCATTATGGCGATGAGTTTGCTGAAATGCACGGCAAACAAATGGTTCTGCGCGAGGCAATGGGCGTCTCCATACCATCAGCGGGGGTGGGCTGCGCCTTGCGCCGGGATGCGTTGGGGCAATTATCGGCCGATTCCCATGGCCAGCCTTTTGATGCTCAGAGTTTGACGGAAGATTATGAATTGGGAATCCAGCTAACGGAAGGCGAAGAGCGCGGTCTGTTCGCGCGTGTACAAGATGAACATGGCCAATGGATTGCCACGCAGGAATTTTTCCCCGACACGCTCGAGGCCGCGGTAAAGCAGAAGAGCCGATGGATGACTGGCATTGCTTTGGCTGGATGGGATCGATTGGGCTGGAACGCCTGCTGGCGGGAAAATTGGATGCGTCTCCGGGATCGCAAGTCCAGTTTGGCCGCACTGGTTCTGGCGCTGACCTATTTGACGATATTGTTGACCGCTTTCTTATGTGCTTTGGACAAAGCCGGTTTTTATGCTGCCCAACCCATATCCGAAGAATTGCTGGCGTTATTGGCCTTAAATGGCATTTTTTTGGCATGGCGCTTGGCCGTGAAAGCTTATTTTGTCGGTGGAATATATGGTTGGCGTGAAGCGATTTTGTCAGTGCCCCGAACCATTGTTGCCAATGTCATCAATATTCTGGCGGCCAAACATGCATTGATACAATATTGGATAAGCTTGCGCGGTGGGCGTTTGCATTGGCATAAAACACAGCATTTCCATCCCAATTTGTCTGCCGCTAAAAGTTTAAAATCGCGCGATAGTGATTCTGGCTTGGGATGATGATTATATCAGCAAGCCAAGGCGCGCCCTTGAAAATCTTATTCGGCATCGCCATGGCTTGGATTGCGGTGCGGGTTTTGTGGCAATATTGGGCCGGTTTCAGCGGCGTCATGCCAGCTGCGGCGGCTGAGCGGGCACCCAAATTGACGGTGCAACCAGAGCGTCCATGGGCTTTTCAGTCGCATAATGCTGATCATACTGGTTTGCTGCATCGGTCAGTTGCTGTCCGGCAGAATTGTGCAAATTGCACAGGTGTTGGTTTGGATGAAAAGGATCCATTCGCGCGCTTTGATATGAGCCTCAAATCGCCATCTTCGGTCCGCACAATTGGAATGGCTGATAGCTCAGTCCACAGTCCAATGGATGTCGCGGCCTATTTATCGCCATCATCATTGTCGGCTGATCCCGCATCCCGTGGGATCGATAAACCATCGGCGTTGTCAGGCTATTTCTGGTTGTTTGCGCGCGATGATCTATCCATCCCGTTAGGCGCAACAGCGCCTTTGATATTGCCATCTGCGGCCGGTCCTTATGGGGGGAGCCAAGCCGGAGCAAAATTAAGCTATCGGTTGGCTGGCCATCGCTCACAATCATTATCTGCTTATATAGGGACATCCACCGCATTGGCCGCCGCCGGCGAAGAGGAAGTCGCTTTCGGCCTGTCCGCCAAACCACTGGCCAATGTGCCCTTGTCGATATTTGCTGAACAACGGTTGGGTGCTCAAAATTTTTCTAATCGCGGCACCGCCGTTTTTGTCGCTGGCGGATTGGAGGTCGATCAGCTTCCGGTTCAGATCAGATTGGATTCTTATGGTCAGGTCGGATTTGTTTTGGCGAAGGAGAATGGTTATTTTTTCGATGCTGCGGTGACAACCGAGCGAGAAATAGCGTCACGCGATAAAATAAAATTTTCTGCAGGCGCAGGGATCTGGACTGGCGGACAAAAAGGCTTGCACCGAATTGATATCGGTCCGCGCGCCGCTATCAAATTCCCGATAGGCCAAACAAAACTCAACATTTCCGTTGATTGGCGGCACCGTATAGACGGCAAGGCTCTTCCCGACTCTGGGCCTGCGTTGACTATTAGCTCCAGTTTCTAAGGGTATATCGCAACGATTGAACAAGAAAATTTGAACTTTCTTGTCCGACTTGGTCTCAAGTCCCTTTATCCTGTCACGAAAAGGGATTAGTCCTTGGAAATATGGATATTTACCTCCCAATAGCCAATTTATCGGTCGATGCGTTTGTCATCGTGCTGCTTGGCGGGTTGGTAGGCATCTTGTCAGGCATGTTTGGCGTGGGCGGTGGCTTTCTCACCACACCCTTGCTCATCTTTTATGGTATCCCGCCAACGGTTGCGGCGGCATCCGCTTCGACCCAAGTAACGGGTGCTAGTATTTCCGGCGTAGCGGCGCATATGCGGCGCAAAGGCGTCGATTTCCGAATGGGTGCCGTGCTGGTTGTGGGCGGTATATTTGGAACTTTATTTGGGACTGTCCTGTTCCAACTCCTGCAAAGTCTGGGACAAATTGATACAGTGATCTCGGTGCTCTATGTACTGATGCTTGGCGGCATTGGCACGATGATGGCCCGTGAATCCTGGACCAGTGTGAAGGCAGTGCGATCGGGCAAGCCGTTGCCCGCGCGCAAAAGACGGCATCACCCTTTGGTGGCCAATCTGCCCATGCGTTGGCGTTTCTATCGATCGGGCCTTTATATTTCTCCGATCGCGCCCTTTCTGCTTGGCTTGATCACTGGTATTTTGACAATGTTGCTGGGGGTCGGCGGCGGCTTCATCATGGTTCCTGCCATGTTATATCTGCTAGGAATGGGCGCGCAGGTTGTGGTTGGTACATCGCTGTTCCAAATTTTGTTCGTCACCATTGCATCGACAATGATGCACAGCATGACCACGCGGGCAGTGGATATTGTTCTGGCAGGCTTGTTGTTGATCGGCAGTGTCACCGGGGCGCAATTGGGTGCGAAATTTGCGCAGCGGATGCGACCGGAATATCTTCGGCTTACGCTTGCGATCATGGTGCTGTTGGTCGCTATCCGCATGGCCTTGGGTTTGGGTTTTCAACCCGACGAAATTTTCACGATACAGCCGCTATGATGGTCTTGCGCAACACATGGGCGGTGCTCTTAGCCAGTTTGAGTTTGCTGTTCCTTACCACTGGCAACGCGCCGGTGCTGGTGCCCGACGTGTCGCAAGACAAGATCAGCATACAGGGTGATTTTAACGGGGCGCAGCTTTTATTATTTGGAGCGATAACCTATCCGCCGGGGACACCCAATCGCGATCAAGCGGATATTGTCGTGGTATTAAAGGGGCCGACCGAATCTATAGTCCTGCGCGAGAAGCAGCAAGTGGCGGGAATTTGGGTCAATGCTGCGAGCAGCGAATTTCGTTCGGCGCCGGGCTATTATGCGGTTGCATCCTCGCGGCCGATTGAAGAGATTGTCGACGATAAGACGGCAGATATCTACGAATTGGGTCTCGATCATTTACAATTGTCACCGGCCGGTGCGATCGACAGCAAGGAACTGGACCGGTTTACTAATGGGCTGGTGGATCTGAACAGCCGCGGGCGGCTCTATAAAAACCTGCCCAATAGCGTCGAAATTACCGATTCCGTATTGTATCAGGCGCGGATTAATTTGCCGGCCAGCGTGCCGGTGGGAGAATATTCGGCGGAAACATTCTTGATCATTGATGGCCGGGTAGAAGCCGCAGAAATAAAAGACATCACCATCGAGAAGATCGGATTGGGGCGGTTCATCACCAATTTGTCGCAACAAAATGGCTTTATCTACGGTTTGCTGGCGGTCTTGCTTTCCGTCATTCTGGGTTGGGCGGCAGGCTATTTGTTCCGCAAAATATAAGCGTTTTCGTCCTGCGATCGGCTAGCGCCTTTTTGCGCCGCCGGTAAATATTCCTTAACCATGATGGCTTAATCCTCGCAATCGATCAAATAAAACAGGATTGCGCCTTCATGTCAGATATGGGTTCTCACAATTTTCCCGCGGCTCGTCCGCTTCCTTCGGCAGATGATACGGCGGCCAAACCCGCAGCACCTGCGGATCCGAGCGCGGCCCCCACGGCGGCTGCACCGGTGGCCCCAGCAGCAGCGTCCGCGCCTGCACCCGCACCTGCACCGGCGGCGCAACATGCGCCGAAGCGCTCTGAAGGTCATAAAATTGGGGAAGTGATCGAAATTGCCGGATCCGGTTCGCGCATTGTAATGGACGCGGCGGTTCTCGCCGGATTGAAAGATCATCCTGATGCGACCGTGACCATGGCTGGACAAGTGGGCAGCCAAGTCAAAATTCGTGTCGGTCAGACATGGCTGCTCGCCAATATCCGCACGCAAAAACTATATGAGGGACAATCAGGCTTGATTACCGCTGAAATTGATTTTCTCGGTGAAGGCGATGAAGAACGGTTGACCGGCCATATTTATAATTTCCGCCGGGGTGTCACACGCTATCCGGTGCCTGGTTCGGTCATCTACGCAGTGACGACGCCAGATCTTAAGCAAGTCTATGCATCCGACGGCCGCGCTAATGTTGAAATTGGAACCGTTTACCCAACCGACGATATTCGCGGTGCGCTCTATGTTGACGCGATGCTCGGCAAACATTTTGCTTTATTGGGATCCACCGGTACCGGTAAATCAACATCAGCTGCTTTGATCCTCCACAAGATCTGCGACATTGCGCCAGAAGGTCATATTTTGATGATCGACCCTCATGGAGAATATTCCGCGGCATTTAAGCAAAATGGCCGGCTGTTCGATGTCAACAATCTCAATTTGCCTTATTGGCTGATGAACTTTCGCGAGCATTGTGAAGTCTTTGTGCAATCGACTGGCGATGCCAAACAAATGGATTGCGATATCCTGGCAAAATGTCTGCTAGCCGCAAAAGCCAAAAGCCAGGCTGCCCAAGGGGTTGCAAAACTCACCGTGGACAGTCCTGTGCCCTATTTATTGTCCGACCTCACCACCATCATCCAAAATGAAATGGGTAAGCTCGACAAATCAACCAACACCGCACCGTTCATGCGGTTGAAAACCAAGATTGACGAGATCAAAGCGGATCCCCGCTATAGTTTCATGTTCTCTGGCATGTTGGTTGGCGACACTATGGCGGACTTTTTGTCCAAGATTTTTCGTTTGCCATCAGATGGCAAACCGATTTCGATCATTGATGTGTCCGCTGTTCCCTCGGAAATTACCCCAACTGTTGTTGCGGTGCTCAGCCGACTGGTTTTTGACTTTTCCATCTGGGCCAAAAATGAGCCGCAGCGGCCGATTTTATTGGTCTGTGAAGAGGCACACCGTTACATTCCCAATGATGATGTCGGCGGCGAAAGCAGCGTCCGCGATATATTGAGCCGGATTGCTAAAGAGGGTCGTAAATATGGCGTGTCGCTTGGCTTGATTACCCAGCGGCCTTCGGATTTGGCGGAAGGTGTTTTGTCACAATGCGGTACCATCTTATCGATGCGCTTGAACAATGACCGCGACCAAGCCTTTGTGAAAGCGGCAATGCCGGAAGGCGCGCGCGGATTTTTGGATTCCATCCCGGCACTGAGAAACCGCGAAATTATCTGTTGCGGCGAAGGTGTGGCCATTCCTATTCGTGTCTCTTTGGATACATTGGTAGAAGAACGCCGTCCCGCATCGGAAGATCCGATGTTTAGTGAACTTTGGCGCGAAAATGGCGGCGAAGAGGAAATTATCCAACGCGTTATCAAACGCTGGAGAAGCCAGGGCCGCTAATTATTGCAGCGGCTTTTTGTCTTTTTTCATCGATCGTTGGTCGAACAGCCATAGCATCACCATCCCAACCGATTACATCTGTAGTCGAAGGGTCGGAAAGAATATCCGGCTCAACAGGATGGAGATTAACGATGATCAATCAGAGCAAGTTTCGTAAAACGGCCGGAATGGCGCTGGCCGTGATGGTTACGGCTATCCCGTTGGCGGCTAGTCATGCGCATAATAGTGAGCATAAATTTAGCAAAAAATGGAGCGAAAATCTCGCCGAGAAAATTCAGGCAAAAGTCCAAGCTGGTATGACCAAAGGGGCTATCGGCATGGAAAAAGCATCAGAAAAAATGTTGCGCGGCGCGGATAAGATGGACGCTTATGCAAGTCGATTGGAAACGGATGCGGCTTTTCGAGAAGCGGAAGCGGCCAAACGGAAAAAATGGAATGAAGGCGTTTTGACCGCTGATGATCTATTGGAAAAAGTCCCAGAATTTCGCAGGGGTGCTAGGGAATTACGAGAAGGGGCTGCGGAAATGAAAAAAGCGGCGGAACAAATGCGCAATGGTGATGCGAATTAGGGTTTTTTGAAGGGTTGAATTTGGAGGCTGTTTGGGAGCGCGAAGGGCGCAAAGGTTTTGAAGAGGTTGGCTCCGTGTTTTGGTGGTGGTTCTTTAAGCCTGATGTGGTGTGATGAGCGCTTCGCGGTGTTAGTTTGACGGGCTGGAAAAGAAATTCATCACTGCCTCAAATACTAGCCCTAACCGACCACCAATCGCCGCCCTCTTAATAATCTTAGCGTTCTCCGCGTTCAAAATACGCAAAGAGCGCTAAGATTTTGAAGAGGTTGGCTCCGTGTTTTGGTGGTGGTTCTTTAAGCCTGATGTGGTGTGATGAGCGCTTCGCGGTATAAGTTTGACGGGCCAGAATAGATTTTATCACTGCCTCAAATACTAACCCCAACCGTCCACCAATCGCTACCCTCTTAAAAATCTTAGCGCCCTTAGCGCCCCAAAAACAGCGCCCCGTCAAGACAGGCGATAATTGTTAGCAACCCGCCTCAAGCCTTCTTTCAATGTAATGCCGCCAAAATTGATCAAAAGCCCTAAGGGCAATTTCATTAGGCGCAAATAGGTCAATGTTTGGCGGGTATGGACCGGAACCAATTGGCGGACCGCTTTGATTTCCAGAAGCAATTGATTCTCGACCAAAATATCGACGCGAAACGCACCAGGAAAATCCAGCCCATCTATGCGGGCACCGACCGGCATTTGCCGATCCGTTTTGATATCTTGCTTGCGCAAACGGTTGGCGAGCACCTGTTCATAGACCGATTCCAAAAGCCCCGGCCCAAGATCAATATGCACATTCATCGCCGTATCAATTACACGGCTGACTAAATCCTCAAGATCGGCCTTCATGTCCACGCAGATGGTTTAGCCGATTTTATCGAAACCGCTTACCCCAAACGCGCAAGGGCGGCTTGCAATCGTTCCGCTTCCGCGCTTTTGTCCGCTAGATCTGCGCGGGCCTTTTCCACCGCTTCCGGTTTGGCTTTCTCAACAAAATTCGCATTGCCAAGACGGCCTTCGAGAGATTTGGCTTCTTTGGTGACGCCTTCCAAAGCCTTGTTCAATCGGGCTTTTTCGGCGTCAATATCGATCGCACCAGCCAGCGGTAGGATATAGGTTGCGCCATCGATTACAATCTGTGCGGTTGCCCCATCCGGTGCAGGGTCGAAGGAGAAGCTTTCCAAACGGCCAACCCGATCCAGTGCGGACGATTGTCTTGCAATACGTTGCTGTAGAGCATCATCGCCGTCACGAACATGAGCGGTCATCTTCGTGCCCGGCGCGATATTGAGTTCGACCTTTGCGGTTCGGGTGGCCGAGATTAGACGAATGAGCCAATCGACTTCCGCTTTCGCATCAACATCGATTTCCGCCTTCGGTTCCGGCCATTTCGCGACGATCAGGTCATAGTTACGGCCGCCGGTTTCCGACGCCATGCTGTGCCACAATTCTTCGGTGATAAACGGCATGAATGGGTGTAGCATGACAATAATCTGATCGAGCACCCAGCCAGCAACTGCGCGCGTTTCATCCGCTGCAGCCGCATCATCGCCTTGCAGCAGCGGCTTGATCAACTCCAGATACCAGTCGCAAAAACGATCCCAAGTAAAGTGATAAATGGTGTTGGCCGCCGCATCAAAGCGCAAATCACCAAGCGCTTTGTCGAGCGTGGCCAGCGTTTCGGTCACCTCGGAAATGATCCAGCGGTTGACCGGCAGCGCGGCCTCTGGTGCGCGCAGTGTTTGGCTCGCCCCAATGCCGTTTACTTCACAGAAGCGCGATGCGTTCCAGAGCTTGGTGGCAAAATTGCGATAGCCTTCAACCCGCTTGTCATCCATTTTGATGTCTCGGCCTTGACTTTCCATGGCCGCCATGAAGAAGCGCAGCGCATCGGCGCCATATTGATCAATCAGGCCGAGCGGATCGACGACATTGCCTTTGGATTTGGACATTTTCGAACCATCTTCGGCACGCACCAGACCGTGCAGATAGAGCCGCTTCCACGGCACGTCTTTCATAAACTGAATGCCTTGCATCGCCATCCGCGCATCCCAGAAGAACAGGATGTCAAAGCCGGAGATGAGCAAGTCATTCGGGTAGTGGCGCTTGAGGTCTTCGGTTTCTTCCGGCCAGCCGAGAGTACCGAAAGGCCAGAGAGCTGAAGAGAACCATGTGTCGAGGACGTCGGGATCGCGAGTCAGCGGGATACCTTCGCCAGCTTGCGTTTGCGCGGCGGCTTCGTCTTCTGCCACGAATATATTCCCAGCATCATCGAACCAAGCCGGTATCCGATGCCCCCACCAAAGCTGGCGAGACACGCACCAAGGCTGGATATTTTCCATCCAGTTGAACCAGGTTTTTTCCCAGGTCTTTGGGACAATCTCGATACTGCCGTCGCGCACCGCCTTGATGGCTGGTTGAGCAAGTGTCTCAGCATCGACATACCATTGGTCGGTTAGCCATGGTTCAATCACCACACCGCCGCGGTCCCCGAAAGGTGTAGCGATGGTACGGGGTTCGGCATCATGCTCAACCTCTTCGCCGTCCTTGTTTTTGAAGACATGCGGGATCAGGCAGCCTAGTTCTTTCATCCGCTGCACTACCAGTTCGCGCGCGCCATCCACGCCGTCTTTCTTGAAACGATGCAGGCCGATAAACTCATCTGGCACCAAGCCATCGGCACTCTGGCAAACATTGGCTTCGCCATCGAGCATATTGAGCATCTCGCCCGCGGCAAAACCGGCGCGCTTGCCGACCTCGAAATCGTTAAAGTCATGGCCCGGTGTGATCTTCACCGCACCGCTGCCGAGTTCCGGATCAGCATGTTCGTCGGCCACGATCTTAAACCGGCGTCCAGTGATTGGTTGCTCAATCTCTTTGCCGATCACACTTTGATAGCGTTCGTCACTGGGGTGCACGGCTACGGCCATATCGGCCAGCATCGTTTCAGGCCTTGTGGTCGCGACCTCAATATAATCCTGTCCGTTGTCGAGCTTTCCGCCGTCAGCAAGTGGATATTTGAAATGCCAGAAACTGCCTTTGATATCAGTGGTTTCAACTTCCAGATCTGAAATAGCGGTTTTCAGAGCTGGATCCCAATTGACGAGCCTTTTGTCGCGATAGATCAGTCCATCATTATACAAATCAACAAAGACTTTGAGCACCGCCGCGTTCATGCCTTCGTCCATGGTGAACCGCTCGTTCGACCAGTCCATGGAACAGCCGAGACGGCGCAATTGTCCGGTAATGGCACCGCCGGATTCTTCTTTCCATTCCCAGACTTTTTCGACAAAATCTTCGCGCGAATAGTCGGTGCGCTTTTCTTGTCGGTCGTTCATTTGGCGTTCGACGACCATCTGTGTGGCAATGCCGGCATGATCCATGCCGACAACCCAAAGGGCATCTTTACCCTTCAGCCGTTCATGGCGAATGATAATGTCTTGCAGCGTATTGTCGAGCGCGTGGCCAATGTGCAAACTTCCCGTCACATTGGGTGGCGGATTGACAATCGTAAACGGTTCCGCATCGCTCCGTTCAGGGCGAAATTGGCCGGATTTTTCCCAATGGGCATACCAGCGCGCTTCGATCGCCGCTGGGTCGAAATTTTTATCTAATGTCATGCGCTGCCTTTGCCAGCGCCCGCGTTGTTATTCAACCACCGTTATGCGTGTAATATCATCACCCTGAGCAGGACTCGGCATCGAGAAGGATGGCCATCTTCGCTAGTCTTGCGCAGAAATTCATTTGCCATGCCGAAGATTGCGACGAACAGCCTATCCCAAAATCGCATCAATTTCTGCATTGGCCTTGGCACGCAATTGGCGCTTGCAGGCCGCAAAACCGGGTTGTGCGTTTATCTCCTGTGCCTTTGCGACAGATTTTTCAATCAAATCCGCCGGCATTAATGTGGCTTCGACCAAGCCTGCGCCGATTGCTTCATTGGGTTTCAACAACATGCTCGATAATGCCAATCGCCGGCGCCATGATGGTTCCATCCAATGATCCAATATGGCCTGTGCAACCGGTGGGAAGGGCAATCCGGCTTTGGCTTCTGGCAGGCCGATTCGATAGTCTCCGGAAGCGGCGTAAATCCAGTCGGCGCACAGCATCATGATCCCGCCAGCGCCAATAGAATTGCCGTTCACCGCACATATCAATGCGCAGGGCAGGCGGTGGAGCGAGGCCGCATAGGCGTTGATGGCTGCAATTGCCTGTTCTTGTCCCGCTTCGTCGAGCGCGGCTGCGATCTTGGTATCCATACCGCAGGTGAAATGTTCTCCCGCTCCGGTGAGCACCACGCCGCCACTGGGATTGTCCTGTGCCAATTTTTGGAAAACTTCTGTTCCTTCGTGAAGCAATTCAGTCGACAAGGTATTACGCGGCGCATTGGTGAGCGTGACAATAATGGTGTCGCCATCGGTTTCGGTCGGGAAAAAGCTCATTCCGTTTTGCCTTTTTCTGTCCAGCGGCCCATCCAGTCGAAAACCGTATCATGCCATTGGACGCTATTTTTCCCTTTCAAGATCCAGTGGTTTTCATCAGGGAAAATCAACAGCTTAGAAGGGATATTACGTTCTTGTGCATAGGTAAACGGCATAAGAGATTGGGTGTAGGGGATGCGAAAATCCTTTTCACCATGGATGAATAATGTGGGTGTTTTCCATTTGTCGATATGCTGGATCGGATTCCATTTTTCCGGATCCACGCGTTCCCACCAAGGGCCGCCATGATCCCATTGATCAAACCACAACTCCTCGGTCGAAAAGGCAAAGCTGCGCAAATCGAAAATACCGGCATGGTTGATGATGCAATCAAATTGATCCGGCCATTGGCCTGCGATCCAGTTCATCATATAGCCGCCATAGCTGGCACCCAGCGCGCAGGATCGTGTTCCGTCAATTTGCCGATCGAGTTTCAGCGCTGCCGCATGGCCCAGTTTTAGATCTTCAAGCGGCTTGCCACCCCAATCTTGATTGATGCTGTCCATAAATTCCTGGCCATAGCCAGCAGATCCATGGAAATCGATCGTCACGACGGCATAGCCTTGCGCTGCCATTACCTTGGGATTCCAACGGGTTGACCAGCTATCTCCAAAGCTGCCCTGAGGACCTCCATGCACGAGAAACGCCATAGGCAGTTTACCCTGCGCGCCAGCCGGTTTGATAATCTGACCCCAGACTTGATCGCCTTTGGCACCTTTGAAATTAAACCGTTCTACGGTCACTTCGTCAATTTCCGCCAGCGCATCACCATTGACATTGGTCAGCTGTGTCACCGTTCCATTTACCGCGCGGCGGTAAATATCATTGGGAGCGTGAAGGCTCTTTTTGGTGAAGATCATCGATCCATCTTGAAGCGGCGTGATATTGCCGACACTGCCGTTTTTCGTCAGCCGGGTTACATTGCCATCAGCGATATCAACACGAAAGGCGGCATAATCCAAAATCTCGGATGCGGTTACAATAAGCGCTTTGCTGTCTGGTGTCCATGTAATCGAGCTGACCGATCGATCCCAATCACCAGTAATTACTTTCGGCTCCTCGTCGCCTCTGCGCAATAGTTTGACGACTTTACGATCGCTTTCATAGCCGGGACGTTCCATCGCGGCCCATGCTAACCAGCGATCGTCAGGAGAAAAAGCGGGGAGTGTATCGGTGGCCTTGCCATTGCCCGGCATTGGGCTCGGAGCACCGGTCGCAACGGAAACGCCATAAATATCCGTATCTGTTGATTTGGGTTCATTGCGATCGGCCTTGCGCAGAACAAAGGCCAGTCCGGTCCCACTGGGTGACCAAGAAATCTCTTCGCCACCGCCAAAGGGTTTGGACGGGCTATCGCCAATTAAATCGCCATCCAATGGTTTGCCGTTATCGCTTAACTTATCGCCGTTCAGATCAAATGAAAAAATTCGGCTATAAATGCCGGACGTTTCCCAGCTGGACCAATGGCGAACGAATAGCGCATCATATTCGCGACCAGTGCCTGGTCCTGGGAGAGACTGATTGCTATTACCTTCTTCTTCTTTGTCACAGCCAAATGTCGGACAGTCTTTCGAAATATCCCCCCAAATTGCCACTCTGTCGCCATTGGGTGAAAGTTTGAAGCCAGCAATATCCGCTTTGAGATCGCTCACTTGCGAAGCTTCCCCTACGGATCCTTCCTTTGCAATTTTGGTTTGCCAAAGCTGCTCGGATCCGCTGCTGTCAGATAAATAATAAAGCTTGGTACCATCTATGGAAAAGGAGGGACTGTGCTCGCTAGAATCGGGCTTATCGGCAATGCGCAGGGGTGGGGCATTCGGCTTGGACAGGTTCAGCAAATAAAGCCCAGTAGAGCGTTTGTAGCTATCCGGATCTGTTTGGGTTACGTCAAAAGCAGCCCATTTTTCATCAGAAGAAACAGCAACGCTGCCTAAGCGTTTGAGCGTGGCGAGATCTTGTGCCGTCATCGGCCGAGCTGATGCGATGGAAGTGGAAAATAGTGCACCCGTTAGAACGAGTGCGACGGTGGAGGTTTTGGATAGATTTTTCATGAGCCGGGTTTAGCACGACCCACAATCTTATCAATCGGGCATATGCACCAGATTATGTGTCGTTTAGCCGTTGAATTTCACGAGCAACCATCTCTTCCACCAATTGCGGCAGGTTTTCATCCAGCCATTGCTTAAGCATTGGCCGCATTAACTCGCGCGTTAAGTCTTCTAGTGACGTTCCCTGGCTTGGTTTTGCAGCAATGGTGGCGTTGCCGCTTTCCATCGATACGAGCGCGGAAAGGGATTGGCGCATAGAATCAAGCTTTTGATCGTTGATCAATCGCTCTTCTTTTCTTCGGTCTCCGAAAACGCCGCGAGCAGAAGAGGGCGCGGTGTCGGTGACTTCATTGGTCAATTCCAAGACCCCGTCATCATCATCGATTATCGTGACGCTGGATTTATTTGTTCGCTCTTTTTTGGCAGTAATATTCTTGGGCATCGGGGCAATGGGCGTAACATTGCTGGGGATACGAATATCCTCTTCATCCGTTTGTTCCGCATCATCGGACATGTCGCGTGCAGTTGATCCGGGACCAGGTTCAATCGCTTTGTCTTCAGCGATGATTCGCTTAATCGAAGACAATATCTCTTCCATGGAAGATTCTTTGTTTTGCTCTGCCATTTCTGCTCCCTAAACACCTAACAATTACGCGTCAGAATTCCTCCTTAGCGCATTATCGCTATTCTCAGCAACTCTTTGCCGGCCCGATGGTGTTGATTATTTATTCGGAGTTTCGGGAAGTGGCTCAACATCAGCCGTTTGAGCCGGCGTGTCGACGGTGCGCGTTGCTTTTGGTTCCGGATTGGGATCTGACTGAAAGTCATAAAATTGATCTTTGACGCGATCATAATTGACTTGCGGATCATAAAGCGGACCGCCTTCAAGTCCAAGATCCCGCGCTTCAGCTCTGCCCATAGCCGCCAACAAGGTAAAGCCGGCGACATAGCTGTTGCGGCGTGCGGTCACCAATTGCACTTGTGCGTTGAGCAATTCCTGTTCGGCGTTGAGAATATCCAAGATGGTCCGGTTGCCCACGCTATTTTCAGCACGCACACCTTCCAGCGACAAGGCGCTAGCGGCCACGGCCCTTTCAGAAGATTGGATTACTCGCTCCGACGCCCGCCAGCTGGAATAAGCGGCGCGTGTTTGCGAGATAATATTGCGCTCAGTCTCGATTAGTTGCTCATAGGCTTGACCTGACCGCGCCTGGGCTTGGCGAATCTGTGCCGCCGGGCGACCGCCTTGATAAATCGGGACGCTCAGCCGCACGCCAGCTTCGGCATTGGATTGCTCTTGGACGAAATCTGCGCCCGGAATATTGCCACCCAAAGTATCGAGGAAATTGACGTAGCTCCCTTGGGCATAAGCGGTAATTGTCGGTTTATTTGCACCGCGCGCGGTTTTGATATCAATTTCCGCGGCTTTGCTGCGTTCTTTGGCGGCCAATAAATCGGGGTTAAATTGCAAAGCGATATCCACCGCTTTATCCGGCGTTTCTGGCAGATTGGGGAGGGGGGGCGGTGATTCCAATGTACCGGGTACCTGCCCGACCAAGGCAATATAATTTTCTTTGCTTCTGATCAGATTCGCGCGTGCCGATTCCAGCTCACCCTTGGCCACTTCCAACCGAGATTCAGACTGTGCAACATCGGTCCGGGTTAAATCACCAATTTCGAAGCGATCGCTTGTCGCTTCAAGATTGACTGCCAAAACACCAACATTTGCGCGGTTCAATTTGACCACGGCTTCGTCGCGCATCACATCCATATAGGCGGCAACAACATTGCTAAACAAACTGGCTTCGGTTCCACGCAGACCAAATTGTCCAGCTGTGACGCGCGTTTTGGCGGCGCGCACGGCATTTTTGACGCGGCCACCAGAATAGACCGGCACATTAATTTCGCCGCCGGCACTGACTTGTCGAAGCGGCGCAGTGAAACTGTTGGAATTGCGCAGGAAATTTTCTTGAAAGTTAAATTGTGATCCAGAACTGGGGCGGCCATCTGCTTTTGCAATGGGGACGTTCTCGTCTTGCGCCCGTTGCGCAGCCTGCGCTGCGGATAAAGTTGGATTGGTTTGATAGGCCGCAACAAAGGCCTCGCGCAGTGTATCCGCCTGAGCTGGGCTCGACAGTGCGACAATCGCGGCGGCGCTTAACAAAATTCGGCGCTTACTCATTGAAGGACGTCTCCTAGGATAGATGTTCTGGCTAGCCGGCATATTAGAAAGTGAAACTCTTGTCTTTTTCAAAGCCAGGTAGGGACACGCCGCCACAATCGGCAAAATATTGATAACCAACCGTGCCGCCCGCTTTGTGGCCAATTACCAATCGCGCAACGCCATTGTCGAGTGTGGAACCGACAAGACGCCCCTGATCGGCCAGCTGATCGGTCAAACTGGAGGGGATGGAGTCAGCAATGCCGTCGATAATAATAACGGAATAGGGGGCGTTTTTGGCAAAGCCATCTTTGTGACTAGCCTTTTCTACCGTGACATTATCGAGTCCGGTGAGATTGGCCTTCGCTTTCGTCGCCAGCTTAGCCGATTGTTCTACTGCCACGACCTGATTCACCAGATGAGCGAGCACTGCAGCGGTGTAGCCTGTCGCCGCTCCTACAAGTAAGACATTGTCTTCATTCGTTAATTCCGCGGTATTGAGCAGCAATCCGGTGGCCAATGGCGCGTTGAGGGCCCGGCCTTCACCTATCGCAACCCCGCGATCGGAATAAGCAATTTCACGCGAAGCAGCGGGAACAAAATCTTCCCGCGGAACAGTGTTCATTGCGGCTATTACATGGGGATCGCTGACATCCGTTGTCCGCAATTGACTGACCACCATGGCTTTGCGCATTTCATCGAAATTTTCGTGACCCACTGTTTCACCCTTAGACTGTTGTTCCAGTGCTATGCCATTCCTGTATTATTTAAGCAATACACTAAGTTTGTTTTCCATCCGCTTCTAGCCGCACTTGTTGATGTCGCCAAGACGGATTTCAGCGATTTTCCCAAGGTAGCGACTTTTCTGCGACATTATGTTGGTGAAAGGCGGCAAGTTAGGGTTGACATTGGCGTCAAAGACTCGCAGTTGCGCCCTTCTCCGGCCCGATGGCGGAGTGGTGACGCAGCGGATTGCAAATCCGTGTACGCCGGTTCGATTCCGGCTCGGGCCTCCAAATATTGCTTTAGAGCATTGGAAATATTTGGTTATTTTAGAACAGCCAATTCTGCTGAATCCCGCCTCCCGCAAAAAGATAGCTTTGGCCAGCGCCGAACCTGGCAAGGATGCGGTCACCAACATATATTTTTATGTCCGCTTTGGGCGCAAAAGCGGACATCAGCGTTAAACAAGAAATCAATTTAGAGACCAACTCATGGGTACTGAATCTGTGAAACAACACTTTCAAATATTTTATGATCCTCCAGACTACGCGCAACAATCATAGCACCTTCCAATGTGGCAATAATATGAAGACTCCTGGATTTGAGATCTTCAGCAGGAGTGGACGCTTCATTGTACGATAAAGCGGCGATCAGCCACGTCACGTTTCTTTCAAAAAATTTCTTGGCTTCTTCACCCACGGAAGGCGGCAATGCTTCTATTTCAGCACCCATAATGCCGCAAAGGCACATCAACTCGTCCTCAATTAAGGCTTTGCGATAAAGATCAATATATCGCTCAATCGCCACTTTAGGATTGTCTAAGTCATTTGGGTCACCAAGCGCGTCCAAAAACCTATCTGTATAGCGTTGAACTACTGCTGCACCGAGTTCATCCTTCGTAGGAAAATGATAGTGAACGCTGGATGATTTTACGCCGACTGCTTTGGCAATCTCGCGAAAGCTAAAATTGTTATAGCCACCTTGTCTTGCCATTTCCTCAGCAATATCAAGAATTTCGTCTGCTTTTTCTGATCGTTTCATGTCAAATTCCTTAGACCTCTATCTACCACACGATAGATAGAGGTTGACTCAATTCGAATCAAGTGTATTTAGGGTTCATCTTTTAACTACCTAACGATAGATAGGAACATCAAATGACTGATCAAAATACTGAACAAGCAAATCAATTCGCATTAATCATCGGCGGATCAAGCGGCATGGGTCTGGCAACGGCCAAGCGCCTTAGCGAACGCGGGATCAATCTTTTGCTGGTCTCCAGCAATTTCGAAAAACTGGAGCGGGCCAAAGTCGAGATAGCGCAAAATGGTTCCGGTGATATTCAGATTGAAGTAGTCGATTTGTACAATGAAAGTGACGTCGATGCTTTCGTCGCCAAAATTAAGTCGGATTCACGACTGATTGATTATCTCGTCAATTCTGCCGGCGCTTTCAAGCCAACGCCATTTCTTGAACACGATAAAGCAGAATATGACAAATATTTTGATTTGAACCGGTCAACGTTCTTCATCACGCAGGCCGTCGCTGAAAAAATGAAGTCTCAAGGCAAAGGTTCGATTGTCAATGTCGGGTCGATGTGGGCAAAACAAGCGATCAAGGCGACACCTTCTTCTGCATATTCAATGGCCAAGGCAGGCCTTCACGCTCTGACCCAGCATCTTGCGATGGAGCTTGGAGAGTTTGGTGTACGTGTGAATGCAGTCTCGCCAGCTGTAGTGGTTACACCAATATACGGCGCATTTATCAACGAGAATGAAATCGAGCAAACCATCACCGACGCATTTGATGCCTTTCATCCAATTGGCCGAGTGGGGCAGCCTGACGATGTTGCTGGAACGATCGACTTTTTACTAACAGATACATGTTCCTGGATCACAGGTGCAATCTGGGATGTTGATGGCGGTGTAATGGCTGGTAGGAATTGAACTGTTAGGTTTGGAGAAGAAACATGTATGATATGAAACACATTACGAAACTTCCGGTACTGGGTGCGCAAGCACCCAGTGCGTGGGAGACGTTCATGGCGTTTGACGAAGCTGCGCTTGCTGACGGAGAAATCCCGAAGAAATATAAGGAACTCATGGCGATTGCTGTCGCACTGACGACCCAATGCCCTTATTGCCTTGAGATACACAAAGCCGCTGCTCTGAAGGCCGGAGCGACCGAAGAGCAAATAGCTGAAGCAACTTTTGTTGCCGCCGCTTTGAGAGCCGGAGCTGCTGTTACGCACGGAACTCATCTCATCGCTGACAAATAAAGGAGAAAGCATCATGCGTATCAACTCTGACTTTTCAAAACGTGCTGTCATTAGACCTGGCGATGTTGACTGGGTTCCCTCTCCCGCAGCTGGAGTTGAACGCATGATGCTTGACCGAATTGGCGATGAAGTAGCAAGAGCAACCACTATTGTTCGTTATGCGCCAAATTCGTCGTTCCCCCGTCACTCACATGATGGCGGCGAAGAATATATTGTTCTCGATGGAACTTTTTCAGATGAATCAGGTGATTATACTGCCGGAACCTATGTTCGAAATCCAATCGGATCAAGTCATTCCCCTTTTACGAAAGACGGGGCAACGATATTGGTAAAACTGCATCAGTTTGATGTGGATGATAAAGAGCAATTTAGCATCGATACCAAAGCCCAGCGGTTTGTCCCTGGACCATCTCCCGGATTGAGCGTTTTGTCTCTACATAGTTTTGGCACGGAGCACACAGCGCTTGTGAAATGGGAGCCTGGTTCGCAGCATGGTGAGCACCGCCATTGGGGCGGTGAGGAGATTTTTGTACTAGATGGGGTGTTCTCAGATGAGCATGGTGATTACCCCAAGGGAACATGGCTCCGCAATCCGCACCTTTCAACACACAAACCTTTTTCCAAAGAAGGTGCGCTTATCCTTGTAAAAACAGGGCATTTGCCGCAATCAAACGAAACTGAACAGTAACTCAGGAAACTGCGCTCAAATGACATAAGCACAATAATTGGGATTAAATCTAAGCTAGATTGAGGTTGATATCATGGACGTGAATATTGGAATTTCTAATCAAGACCGCAAAAGATCTGCAGATGCGCTTAGCGTGCTTCTCGCCGAAACATATACTCTGTACTTGAAGACTCACGGATATCACTGGAACGTTGAAGGACCACATTTTCAGCAACTCCATGCACTCTTCATGGAGCAATATACCGAAATGTGGACTGCCGTCGATGAGCTAGCTGAAAGGATAAGAGCTTTGGGCTTTCCTGCTCCCTCTTCTTACTCTGAAATGGCGAAACTGTCTTCGGTCCCCGAGGAGATCGGCAGGCCGGATTGGAAACAGATGGTTGTCAATCTTGCAGAAGGACATCACCATATCGCCGCGACTGCACGAAAGACGCTACGTGTTGCTGAAGAAGTAGAAGATGATGCTACATCAGACGTCGTAACGCCGCGTATCACGATTCACGAGAAAACAGCTTGGATGCTCAGAGCAACGGCCAAGTAGTAGTGACTTCGCTTCACTTCTTTCTAATCCAAACCGCGGTAAGTAACCCAAGTAGGCACGATATCCGCTAGCGTCCGCTTTCGGGATAAAGCAGACGTTTGTTTCTGGTGCGGCGGACGTTTGGTTGGAGCCCTCTTTGACCGATGCTGCGGTCTGCTCGAATGTCTGCATCTATCAATTCTTAGTGGGCGACGATAACACTGTTCTTAGTCAAAGCCCGACGGCGTTGTATAGCGTCGGTAACCATCAGGCAGGTTTGAGAATTTAACAATGATCACAAATGAATATATCAACGAGATGGCAACCTACGCTCGCTGGCAGAACGATAACATCTATAGGTGCTGCGAAGAGATTGGGCTGGAAGAACGAAAGCGGGATCGCGGCATGTTCTTTGGTTCGATCCACAATACGCTGGATCACATATGTGTGGTCAATCGCTCTATCCTGACGTTTCTCAATGGCACCCTTCCAGAACGAAACCCACCTGGTCACGCGGTATGGCCTGACTGGGAAGAGTTAAAATCCGTTCGTCTTGAACAAGACGATCTTCTGTCGAAAGGCGGTCAAGAATGGACTGAGGACTGGCTGGCCGAGAAAACCACTAAACGCGACCCACATGGTGATGACTTGCCCGCGATCCCACGCTGGGTGATGGTGGTGCAGCTCTTCAACCACCAAACCCACCATCGCAGTCAAGTCACCAGTGCGTTGCACACTATGGGTATTGATTATGGTGCTACGGATATTCCGTGGCGTCCAGGAGCAGGTTTTTTTGCAGGATAGGGTGATTTAGATAGTCGGCGCGTATCGCCAGAGCAACGGAATATCCAGTTTCTGTTTCCCGAAAGCAGCTACTTGCGCAGGCGCAGCGAAATGGCGTTTTGTCCGCATCCCGGTCATTTGCGTCGAATAAGTGCGAGCCCAAATGCCGACGCTAAACGCTGTCATCGCATAGGGCAGCGACTGGGCCGATGGCGGAACGTCCCGTTTTGGCTGAACGGCATCTACAACCGACGCTCGGCTCAAGGCAGATCAGTGATCGCTGGAATGATGTAGGTTCCGACAATCTGGTCGCGCCACCGTCCCCAGATGCCGCCCATGCGATAATTGCCGCCTGTGATGCCGACCGCCATATCGAGTTCCGGGACCACGATCAGCAATTGTCCGCCATTGCCACTGGCTTGATACGAAATGTAGCTACGCTCGCCGACATCTATGGAGTTCACGACCCATATGTAGGCTTGTGATCCGCCGAAATAGCTATTCTGAAAAGTCTCCGAAGTCATCCCTGTCGTTTCGGGAGAGATCGCGATACGAGCCTTTGTTGATTCCTTGACCCACTCGCTGCTGACGATCTGTCGCCCGTTCCACATGCCATCGGCTGCGTACATTGTACCGATCTTTAGGATATCGCGTGGACGCATATAGGCCCCGCCTCCCAGATATCCTTCACCATTCGGTGAGAGCGCCCAGTGATAAGGGCCAAAGCCCAGAGGTTTCGCGATCAGCTCGCCGAAGAGCTCGTAAACCGGAACCTGGCCGAATTCAGTCAGGCTGGCTCCCACGAGATTGGCACTGCCAGAGCAATAAGCATAGCGCGTCCCCGGATCGTGCAGCAGCGCTAGTTTGGCAGTGTAGAGCCAGTAGTTCGGCTCTTCGTCTTGCTCCCACATATTCCATTCATTGCCGGCTGAATCATTCGAATTGACATCGCAATCCAGACCGCTGGTGAAGGTCATCAGATTGCCAAGAGTAATGTCGGCCTTTCTCGTGTCATCGACGCGCATCCCTGCATTTTTCAGTAGACCAATAACGGGACGATGATCGGCCGAGATCGCATGTCCTTGCTGCTGCAATGCACCGACCATGACCGAACCGAAGGCCTTGCCAAGCGATCGGACATCATGGCGCTGCTTGCTGTCATGGCCGTAAAAATACTCCTCATACACCAGTGATCCGCCGCGTGAGATGAGCAGCGAATGGATCAGATGCGGTTCCGATCTCGGATCGAGGCGTCCAATCCTCTCGGTCAACGCCTCAAGCGCTGCACGGTCGAAGCCTGCCTGCTCTGGTGCAGCCACGCGCCAGTCGTCGTCGAGCTGTGGCGGAGGAGCAAACGGTTTAACGGCCTGACCGGCGAGTCGACTGAAATAAGCTGATTTGGCCGTTTCACTGGCAGGGGTGAGTGAGATTGGTTCTTCGAAGCGATCATATTGCAACAGGACTTCGCGTTCTCCCTGCTGGTAGAAGCGATGCCGCCTTTTGCGGTCACCGTTGCCGCTGACCAGGCTCCAGCCTCCATTTGCTTCGGTCTCGACTCGAAATTGGCTTGCGCCAAGCGTGTTGTTTCCTTCCGGATTTCTGATGACAGCTGCTATGGTGTCGTCGTCACTCTCGAAAACATCCAGAAACACCCGGAATGGCCGTGATTGGATCTCAATGCTGTTCTGCCATTGATCCTTCGTCACCCTCGGCAACACGACCGGTGTCGCGACATATTGATAATCGAGTGGAGACGGAGGCTGGAACCAGTAGCCGTGAATTTCGGATTTATCAGCGGTCAGTTCACCGCGGAATCTCTGGCCGTCCGGCAAAGCTAAGGATATTTCGCCCTTGTTTTGCGTGGACGCGATCGCAGAGCCATCGATTTCAGCACGCCAGACACCGTCGACCATTTCGAGCGATAGGCGTCGTTCGCTGTCGGGTTCTTCTGCGCTCCACAGCCATAAGCCCAATGGCGCAGTATCTGGCTCAACAGCATCCTGCGTGTGTTCCTGTTCGGCATTGCCCACCAAGAGCAATCCAGCGAAAATTATGGCGGTTACAAAGCGTCTTCTCATCATGCGTTTCTCAATCTGTTCGATCATGTCGTTTCAATGGAGGAAGCATCGCTGTTGAGCGCTGCCGCGTCACTTAAAGATATTTGAAGAAACTTGAAGCATCGCCTTTTAGCCGCAATAAGACTGCTCATCGTGCACTATGTTTTAAATGATCTGTCGATCGACACCGCAAGGCGCGCCGTTTATCGCGGAACGAGCGCGATCAAGTTGCCAGACCTGAGCTTTGACACGCTCATCGCGCTGGTTGAAGCGGCTCCCGAACCTTTGAGTATTGCAGCCCTGTCTCAATCGGTTTGGCGCGCCGAGCATGTTAGCAATGAAACAGTGGCACAGCGCATTGCGCTCTTGCGCAAAGCCCTCGGCGATGATCCGAAAGACCCGGTCTACATTCGCACGGTGCGCGGATCGGGATATGCGATCGCAGGTAATGTCAAGCGGTTCGAGTGCGAATCGGCATCAGAGCGACGTTCGGATGAGGGCAACATTCGCATGATTGCGGCAGTATCGGCCATGGTCGCCATATTATTTGCCGGTTTGCTGTTTTGGATTCCTCCCAATTCCGGCTCGCAAACAGGCGAGAGCTTTGCAGATACCGTTGGCGTATCAGAGGCTTCACTGCTTGTAACGCGTGCACAGGAACAACTGGGCCTCCACCAGTCTATGGAGACCGATAGAGCCATTTCGATGTTGCGAGACGCGTTGGCGCAGGAGCCGAACAGTTTCCGCGCACGCCTAACTCTGAGTTTTGCGCTGTCCACGAAAGCCACCAAATTTGATGGTGGGTCTAGTGAAAAAAAGGAAGCTGAAGGGCTTGCGCGTGCACTGATCGCGGAACGGCCTGACAGCAGCAATGCCTGGTCGGCTTTAGGCTATACGCTAGGGTCACAAGGGCGGATGAATGAAAGCCTATCGGCGCTGCAATACGCCTATCAGCTTGATCCGAACAATGCCCCGGCAGCTTCCAGTGCGGCCTACGTCCACCTTGTGCAGGGACAGCTTTATCAGGCGCTAGATCTAGAGTTTAAGGTGCTGCAGGCAGGTGGACAATCACGCTATGCCGAAATTCAGATTGCACAAAGCTTGGAATTGATCAGCCATCCTGCAGCCAAGCGATGGCATGATAAGGCAATGGTTCTCAATCCTGGTCAAGTTGTGATCCTCAGCGAAGTGGCAAGATCGCATCTCCGCCATGACCGCAATAACGCCGCGCTCGAAACGCTTTCACAGGCCAAAGGAAAGGACCAGTCAGCGCCGACCATTTTGCAATTGCGTGGGCGGGCGAATCTCGCACTTGGGCGCGTTGAGGAAGCAAAGCGCGACCTGCGAGCCGCTGGTCGACGAGGGCATTACGATCTGGCCGCGCTCAACGCGATGAACGGGAATCAAGCGCCTGCAAACAAGCTTTTCTCTCCTGCTAAGCTGGCCGAATTGAACGGTGATCCCGACCCTGAATATCGGATACAGCTCGCAGAAGTAGCCGCTGCGCTAGGCAAAGAAAATGAAGCGATCGGGTTACTTGCACAGGCAGTCAATCTGGGCTGGAGAGATATAAGGTGGCTCAAACAATCCCCCTTTCTCGCTGAACTTATGGCGTCGCGCAAAGGACGAGACCTGGAAGATAGGATTATCCGCGAGCTGAATGCACAGCGAAGATTAACCGAAGGTAACCAAAAGTTGGTTTTCGCGATCAAAGGCTGATTGAGAATTCAGGCCAACGTGGATCATTTGCAAACTGGTCAGGGCTAGCCTTGCAGAGCAGTTTGTGAAGACGTAGAGCATGCTATGGATAAGTTACAATTCAATCAAGGACTTCTGAGCTCTATCGCTGACCACAGAAGTGAACCTGTCACGACTTTTTTTCAGTTTATTACATTTATGGGTGGTGTTGAAGGGTATCTCATCTTGATAGCCATCCTGTTTGCCGCGATCAGCAAACGCCAAGCCGTCCAATCTTCGATTGTTGTGCTGGTTGCCATGATAGCCAACCACTTAATGAAGATATTGATTCAAAACCCGCGTCCCTTCGTATCTGATGGGACGTATCTGGCTCAGTGGGCCGTTTCCCCAGAGCGAGCAGTGGAACTTGTCGCTGAATATTCAACACCCTCAGGCCACGCCATGGCGGCGGCGGCCTTTTACCTTTTCCTAGTGCTTCAAACCGAAAATGTGATGATTAGGTTGAGCCTAATTGTGGCCGCAATATTGGTCGGACTTTCGCGCCCCATTTTGGGTGTCCATTATGTCGAGGACATTCTTCTGGGCTGGTTAATTGGTGGCGGGATGGCCATTTTGGCAAATTTTTATATCGACAAGCTTTGGAGCCGTTGGATTGCTGTCCCCATGGGGGCCCAGCTCGGATTAACTCTCATCCTTGGCGCTGTGATTTGGTTTGCCACGCTGATCTTAACTCAACGACCAATAGCAGAGCTACCGACCGAGTTTGTGGGTATTTTAGGGTTTTTGACAGGCGTGTTACTCGCAGCCCCTATTGAAGCGACAAATTTTAACTATTCGCCACTCGGTTCATCAATAGCTGTCAAATTGGCCAGGTTCGTCGTTATGATGACGGTTCTCGTAGGATCTCTTCTAGTTTTTGATACTCTGTTCAGCTTTGTTGGTTCGGAGGGGACATTCTTGGAAGCGATGCTTAGGTTTACAAAATATGCGGCCGTTGGCGTGGCTGGAATTCTGGGTGCTCCTTGGCTATTCGATCGGTTGAGATTAGCACCACAACGATCTGCATCCTAACGTCCACTTCCGAGATATTGCCGCCATGTCCGTTTTGGGCGCAAAAGCGGACGTTCTTGCTATGTTGCCAACTGTCAAGAAACCCACCATAAATACCGAATGCAAGATCCGACGCTTATTAAAGAACTAAAGTTCGTATTAAATTCAGTCCTTGCACGTACTCACAAAAGTCGCGGTCGGATCTCAAAGGCAAGAACACGTTTGAATGCCGCACTCACTTTAGAAGACGATCCACCACACTATCTCTTGGCTTTTGATGCCAGCCTGATGGTTCAGGAAAGCCGCCATGAAGAAGCCAAAGACCGATACAGAGAATGCTTGGCTAGGTTGCCTGATATATTGGGTGCTGAAGAATCCTATGTATCCCTCTACTGCAGATTGATGCTGGGCCTCTATGACGAAAACTGCCTCTACGAGGAACTTGAGGAACTGCATCAGAATGCAACTAGTCTTGGAGTTGGCGGGACGACGAAATATTTTCTGCCGATCGGTTCGAAATCGTTGCTCCTCGACCACTATGGAAATCGGACGCTGTCGGAAAAGCCTTTCAATTGGCAGACTGATCCAACCATACCTTCTCAGGTCCAATACAGTCCATCCTTCGACCGACCAGCTGTCCCCATAAAAAACCGCCAAAGTTAATGTCCGCTTTCGGGATATTGCAGCCACAACGCTAGGGTCTGCTTTGGTCGCAAAAGCGGACGGAAAACTATCCGACCATTTCGCATTCACTGTTCATACATGCCACGACGGACCAATTGTGCTAGAACCATGGCGAGAGGGGATTTATATTGCACTTTGGACTAAAACTCGGTGGGTTTCTTGCTGCCATCGTCTTTGGTTTGAGCTTGTTTCCGGCCTCATCAACACTAACCGGTGCAAATCCAACTATGATTATGAAGATAGAGTAACCCAACAATGCAGCACGAACGTCCGGAATCGATACAAGCGCTGCGAAAGCCGCCGGCTCCAAACTTTGCCTGCAACCAGAAGCCATCCTGGTGCCAACCAACAGCAAAGAACAATGAACGCAGACCGCGCTAAACGGGAGGCGGTCCTAAAGGCATGTGGCCGAAATCCGAGTCGTTTTGATCTGCAGAAGGCTTGTCCAACCCGCCAAGGAAGCTGCAAGTCACCGGGTTATTGCACCCAGCAATATCAATATTGTTCAAGCGGTGCATACGCTAAAGATCGATCAAATGCCCCACAACTGGAAACACAAAGGCATGCTTCGTCGCCATCGCCAGTAAGACGGAGTCCCAATTCTTCACCTTACCCAGACGGATCATTAGATGCTCTTCGAAAAAGCGATAAAAAGATCATTGTTCGCAAACACAACAGGCCTGTTACTTACAAGGTGAGTATTGAAAACACATGCAAGAAACCTATCCCGGTCGCATATGGAATTCTCACTTATGGTGAAAAGCATGTAAAACTGCAAAGTAGGGGATGGGAATCGCTAAAGCCCGGAATGAACATTATCGACTTTCCGAAAACAGGAAGTGATTTTACGATATATCTTAAACGGGGCGAACTATTCAGAATAATGAAAAATCGGACACTGCAAGCCCGAGAGCACGATAGCAGAACTCTTTATTCTCTCTTGGAAGATCAAGATTTTGATGTTGCTCATGTCCATCGGAATCCACCCAGCATTCCAAATTTACGGAAAGCCCGTTTCGCTATGATTACACAAGCTTTCAAGAAAGACATGTACCGATTTAGGATCAAAAAATGCAATAAGAAGAGGAAGGTGCGATCAAACTGAGGAGTGTCCGCTTTCGGGTTTAAGCAGACGTTAGCGACAATGTCCGCTTAAGGCGCAGAAGCGGACATTTATCGAGGTTCGATACTAGTGACCTAGCTCCGCGCTAGTCGGCCTGGCCGTGCACCAGTGTCCGCATCATTTTCTCGTATCTTCGTTCCGTTACAATAGGTTGCTATATAACCGGAAACTGGCTGCATCACGCGGGTACCACCTGCTGGCAGATCTTTATATGCTACCGGCGAAGCGACGCTAAGATTATCGAAATCAATCACATTAATATCTGCACGCTTCCCAACTTCCAGCGAGCCGCGATCGTCAAATCCATAAAGTGCTGCATTACGAGCAGTCTGTTTATGGACCAGAAATTCGAGCGGTAAGCGCTCTCCCTTTTTTCGGTCACGCGCCCAATAGGATAGCTGAGTGGTTGGCATCGTCGCATCGCAGATCAGGGTGACATGCGCGCCGGCATCGCTGAGTCCGGTAACGGTTTCGCTATGCTCCAGCAATTCACGCAAAACTTCCATACCCTTGGGCAGGTTGGGCGCACTCATTGAACAGAAGCTTTTACCGTCATCTTCCAGCATGTAGTCATACAGATATTCCAGCGGCTCGCGGCCTTCTGCTTTTGCGCGTTTGCCTAAACTGTTTTCCGGCCCAGCTTCATAGTCGACCGGATTACCCAGTGGGTAGAGTATGGCGGCGCTACGGCCCAGCAACGCGGAGATATTCTCCATAGAACCGGGAGCCTCGTGCTTGATTTCCTTTTCGGTTAGCAGCGCCTCTTTGACTTTGGGGTCGCGCATTGCCGCGACACGTTCTTTCAGCGGCAATGGAGCCAGTTTATCGAGATATGTCGGCTTGCGCATGAACGGATGATAGCTGCTCAGTCCGGTCAGATAGCCAATGATCCGCGAGGGCACTTGCGGATGCATTTGCGCGCCTTCTTCATTGGCTTGTTTGGACAGGCGGAGCATCTTGCGCCAAAGATCAGGCTCATATTCCGGCGTTTGGATGAGCGTGAAGGTCACTGGCCGGCCGCTGTTCTTCGAAATCTTCGTCATCAACTCATGTTCTTCATCAGGCCTGGCTTGTTCGCCTCCGAGATGTTCGAGTTTTCCGACGGTTCCGGAGGGGATGACTTCGAAAACACCCTTGTCTAGATCACCCATCGCGCCAGCAATTGCCATCAATTCTTCTTCCGGTGCAAAGGTTCCCGGAACCGCGGTGCCCCAGAGTGACCGGTGGCCAATGGTCCGGGAGGTGCTGAAGCCGACAGCACCGGCGTCAACCGCTTCCCCGACTATGGCCGCCATCGCCTCAATATCTTCAGCGGTCGCGTCCTTATTCTGTTTTCCGCGCTCGCCCATCACATAGTAACGCACCGCACCGTGGGGAATTTGAGCCGCGACATCAATCGCATATTCGCGGCCAGCGATATAATCCATATATTCTGGAAAGCTTTCCCATTGACCCCATTCTATGCCTTCATAGAGCGCGGTACCGGGAATATCCTCGACCCCCTCCATCAGCTCGATCAGCGTTTTTTCTTCCCCCGGCTTGACTGGTGCAAAGCCGACCCCGCAATTGCCCATTATAACAGTAGTTGCACCGTTGTGGGAGGAAGGTGCGAGCTCGGTATCCCAGCTTACCTGGCCATCATAATGCGTGTGCACATCTACCCATCCGGGTGTGACTATCGCGCCATCGGCGTCGAGCAATTCTTTAGTAGGCGCATCAATCGAGCCGCCAACTTCGGCAATCATGCCATCACGAAACGCAATATCTCCGACATAAGGTTCACCGCCCAATCCATCTACAATCGTGCCGCCTTTAATGATGGTGTCGTACATGATCGACCTCCCTTATTGAAAGGATTGCAGATAAACCACGCAAAAGAGTCTCACCACTAATGTATTTAAGAGCAATCTAACGTCCGCTGTCGGGATGAAGCAGTTATGACCGCTATGGATGCAAGAGCGGACATGATAATTGTAACAATATTCGATCCACTAGCGGACCAGTTTTCTGCATCCTCGCTCTTGCTTAGTCGATATTTGCAAAGGAATATTGCAGATAGAGATCAAACTTGTTCGTGTCGTCCGTTTCGTTAGTATATCAATAGGATTGAGTTTTTTTGGTTTCAATGGAGCGGGCTAATGAAGGCATCGGTACGTATTGGTCTTTGCATCATAGTCGCTCTTTTGACGACGGCTGGAGCAGGTTTTGGTGCCTTTATTTGGCGATTCACTCCAGATATCCCCGAAGCCAGTTATCCTGAGCCAACCAACCAATCAGAATCGCGTCAGCAAGATCTCGATTATTTGCGGCGCTTCCCGGAAGCTGATCTGAGTTTCTCCCCAGCACAATTGAACGCATTCAACGCATTAATTGATGATTTAGAGGAGCAAGTCGATACGCTATCCGACGCCGAATTTATCATGGGTGTATCGGCAGCAGGAGCGATACCGGAAAACGGACATTCCGGGGTCAGCGTCAGTGGCACAATGAACCGCTTGAACAGCTTGCCTGTTCGTTTCGCCTGGTTTGGTGATGGCCTTCACATCGTCCGCGCGCGCGCAGAACACGCTGATTTAATCGGCTCCAGGGTCGCTATTTATCAGGGGCAATCCCCTGAGGTACTGTATCCGAAGATGGACCGCTATTTTGGTGGCAATCACGCTTTCTTGCGCCAAAACTCAGCCCTGTTCTTCGCGGCGCCCGCTTCTCTACATGCAGCAGGGCTTATCGATCAGCCCGGCATTATCGTGATGGAACTGGTCGGATTAGATGGCAAAGCCGTCAAGCGTTCAATAACGGTGGAAGAGGAACCAACCCGGTTCACCTTTCCCTCGCGCTATGTATTGGGGAAAGTTGACAAAAACGAAACTGATAGCGGTCATGATTGGCGTTTTCTCGATCGGACCATGACCGAAGCGACCTGGTATGGCCGCCATCCAGAAAAAGTGCTGTGGAGTGATGAGCTTGCTTATGGCGGCGTATATTGGCGCATGCGCAATGTGATCGGCAATGAAGCCACACCCGTGACTACTTGGCTTGAAGAGCAAGCAGAACACCTTCGAAACAATCCGGCAGACTATCTTGTGCTAGATCTTAGAGCAAACGAAGGTGGTGACTACACAAAGGCAATGTCGATCGCACGAAAGATCGGTGAATTGGTGACGCCCGACGGACGTGTCTACATACTTGCGGACGGGGATACATTCTCAGCCGGGATCGTGACCGCTTATTTCGCGCTGCACGGAGCCGGTGACCGAGCAGTTTTTGTCGGTCAACCGATGGGTGATGGGCTTCAGTTTTGGGCAGAAGGGGGAGGTGCCCCGATGGTTTTGCCAAATTCTGAAATACGACTTTTTGCCTCAACTGGCTATCACGATTGGGAAAATGGGTGCAGTGATTGGTCACGTTGCTTTTGGATCAATATTCTTTTTGGAATAGCGATTGGCCCTATCGAAGTTGATTTATCAGCGCCGCTACTTTTCTCCGATTACGCCCGTGGAATCGACAGTGGTATCGAAGCGATCTTGAATGCGGAAGCGACGCGAGTAGGTGCCAAATAGGCGATTTATGGGTTCCAGAAGCCGCGATTTGCCTCCTCCTTCTCTCCAAAAAAGAGTTCGTCAGCTTAGATCGATTTTAACGGCGGCAACTGGGCCTAAGGCAGAAGCTTCTTTTTTGCGACAGCCTTCGCTATTCACCCGTAAAGTCGAACCGCGCTGTTTTGTCAGGAAGCTTGAATTGCAGCAGATTCATAGCAACCTTGTCATAAGTGCTCGCGCTGCAGGAATCGCTCAATCGCGTTCCGCGGTCGCTATATCCTCGCAAAGTGAAAAAGGGACGATTCTTGGGCATACGAATACAAAACACATTGCTGGTGATGCTATTGGTCCTTTCTTCAGCCTCCCAGGCCTTTTTGACCACGCCGAGAAAACCCTCTGTCTCACCATATATATATGATGCATATGCCGGCTTATAAAAATACTCAGGTGCTACGCCGTTTTTTGCCCAAAGCTGTGACATATTGATTGTGCGGCATTTACCGGGTTCGAGTTTCCACCAACCTTCGGCCTTATACTGTATGCCATTTAGACCTGCTTCTGGCTTAACCGTTTTCACTAAATGGGCGATTGTGAAATAGACGGTCTCATCAATTTTGTTGCAAGTCTCTAACGTCGAATCCTTATCCGCCTGCTGCGCGACTGCAGGGGCTGGCAGCATAAGGGCGCAGGAAAGCGCACCCAAGCTGGCAATGCCAATGCGGGTCATAGATTTACCGATCCAGCGTGTTTTAAATCCCATCATATGCTTTCCCCTTACAGTTTAAAATCGATGATGCCGCCGCCTTCGGGCAGTGACAGACCCTGCATGGGCACAAGCCGCTGCCCGTTTTTGTTGCAATGTTCCCCAACCACGTCGAAGCTGCCTTGTTTCACAACCGACCATTGTTGTTTCAGGCCAACGCAAAAGGATTTGGCATTGCCCGGCTTTTCGATCACGGGCCGCCTTACCCCGCCGCCCGCCTCTATCCGTTCGGCATAAGCGTAAATGAACTTCACGTCTTTGTGCCAATTTTCCGGCGGTTCAAAGGCATAGCCAATGGGCATGTCGACACATTTACTTGCTTGGGCATCGAACCAGCCATAGCTGACCTCACCCGCCTTTGCCGATTCGAAACCGATCGCGCCTTTCAGCGTGCCCAAATTTTCATTGCACATGCGCACGACCCACGCCGGTTGCTTTTCCTGCGGCTGCGTGGTTTCGGGGTAATCTTCCTCATCCACCTTGATGTCTTTTAAATCGAGATAGCCTTCGGTGCCGTCGTTAAACTCAGCCCTGATCAATTTGCCGTGACGCTCGGTGACCCGGGCAAATCCGGCGCCGCTGCCATTGATTTGTTTGGCAATGATCTGCGTTCCCACGCCGACCATATCCATCTTAACATCCGCGTCGCGTACGCGTCCACTGCGTCCGTTGAGCAGCCGATAACGATATTCGATGTAGCTGCCCGCAATGTCATAGAACTGCGTCACTTTCGCCGGGAAATAGCGTTTTGCCCTATTACTGGGATTATCCACAATGCCCACCATGATGACATCGCCAACCGCATATTCCGCGACTGGGGCGGGCGGAGGAGGCGGAGGCGGAGGCGGAGCAATCGGCTTCGGTTTGGGGCGGTGCAGCAATTCCGCCATGCAATTCCCCTCCGCGATAAACTTGTCCAGCCTTTCGGAAACTGTTGTCGCACCGATATTGCACAGCGGCTTATCAAAAACCCTGTTCACCCGGAAAACCCTGAATTTGAACGTCTGGCCTCTGCGCAGCTTGCTGAAGCTTGCCGTGCTCTTGGCATTAACCGACAGGCAATTTTTGCCGATGACAGGTATTTTGTCCTTCGGATTATAATAGCAGACCTTGATCTTGAAATTATGCCGGTTTTCGACATCAACATTTCCGCCTGCAAATTGGGCATAAGCGGGAGCTATCGCCGCCAAAGCTAATATTGCGCTGCCAATATAGAAACTGTTTCTCTCACGCATCGTCATTCCCCCCTGGTCCCGCAATTGGAACAATCCCCTGTTCAATGGCGGCCCTAGCTTACACGAATTTACTTATATCTGAACCGATTGTTAGCATGTGTTCATATAAATACCATCCAATATGAACGAAGGGCGGAACGGATAGTTGAAACTCGGAGAAATCAAATTGTGGGCCGCACAATAGATTTAGAACTTGTTCCGTTGTTTTCTGCGATGATCAGCACCTGCTGAGCTGCCTTCGACCTTTGAACCTGCAATGGTCAATTTCACCCTCAAATCTATCGTGCAACAATCCCATGAAAAGGGGATGGCAGAATCTCTGCCCGCAATTCATATTCATAAAGATCGTCAATAAACGGCTATTGGCGTGATAATTCCTGATTTTCGAGAAATCACCGCTTAGAAGAAGATTGAGATGGCCAATGGATGATTTTGTAGCAAATACCTCGCGCTCGCAAACGATTTTGCTGAGCATGGCCGCAATCGCTTTTGTGATATTGGGGGCGTGGATGGTTGGCGCGTTCGGCGCTATTCCAGGTTCGACCCGCTATTCACCTGTTTTGATATACGCAATAGGTTGGATCTGCATAATATTTTTCAGTCTTTGTGCTGTCGCTTGGACAAAGAAACTGTTCGATGACAGCGAGCAATTGCGGATCGGCGCGACAGGTATCCGGTGGAAAAAGTGGTCCGGCCAGTTAATCCCATGGACGGAAATTAGCAATGTGACTGAGTGGAGCTATCAAAGGCAACGGTTTATCATATTGGACCTCCGGAACCCTGATATGTTCCCAAGTGAAGGCCTGTTGGCCTGGTTAGCCAAAGCCAATCAAAGACTAACCGGTGGAGATATCGCATTGTCTTTGACCGGGACAAACAGAAATTTAGACGAAGCGATGGCAGCAATAGATCGCTTTCGATCAATGTCACCAAATTCCAGTTAATCGCCGCTTTGGGCGCTGATCAGGCGCAAGTCCGATGCCAGCAGTGAGCAAAAGTGCAGCGCGAGAGGCTTGTCGCTATCTTTCCGCGAAATTTTTAAGACCATCCCCAAACAAAATTTTCCAGCCGCTCTCCGCGCTGTTGGCCGACGCTTCGGTGACGTTGCCGAGCAGCGCATCTGAAACCACAAGCGCACCGCCATCGCTGCGTTCTTCAACCGCCAATTTCAGCATTGAAGTTGTTGGTCCACCCCAATCCGGTGCCATATAGCCGACCAGGTAAAGCGCTTGTCCCGGCGAAACCATTTGGATGCGATACCATTCCAGGTCAGCACCGTCGGCGTTGCTTTCGATCAGCTGTCCTCCCCGTTCGGCATTAAGCGTCACTATTGACCCATTACCGAGCGCCCGAAAATCATCCATCCACCAAGCATCAATCTTATTGATCATCACATCCCAGATATCAGCAGGGCTGCGATTAATCGGCACTTCAAATTGATATTTGATGATCTTGGCATCGGTTATTTCAATCATGTTTCTATCTCCTGTTCGGCGATTGCTTTCAATGTTGCGGCCGACGATTTCATATTGCCAATATGCTTGGCCACCCAGCTGTTACAGACTGATTTAATCGGCTTTGGATTCAGGTGATTCCAGCGAATCCGGCCTTCCCGGCGGACATGGATAATCTCTCCTTCCCGGAGGATATCAATATGTTTGAGAACACCCGTCCGTCCGATATCAGGGAACAGGTTCACCAGCTCTCCGGTCTGCTTGGGACCGGTTGCGAGTGCTTCAACAATAAGCCGCCGCCGCCCGTCGCCGAGTGCTTTCCAGATCAGGTCGTCCTGTGAAAATTGATATGTCACTATTTGGTGACATATTTTGATGTGCCCATGCTGTCAAGAGATTTGCCACAACCCGGCTATCCGCCCTACTGGTTTTCCGAAAGAATAGGGCTCCCACTATTCAGCAAAGACTGAAGGTGCAAAAGCGTTTGGCCAAACCGAAACTCTTTAGAAACTCTGCTGTATCCGTCCCATTTTGAGACAAAGCACCAGATGGTCAAAAAAGACAAATAAAGCATTAACAAAGTGTAAAGATAAGTATATAAACCGGCACTTGATGCAAGTGCTGTTCCGCCCGGGAAAATTGGGATGGTAAGGCAACTCGTCATTCGGGGTCGCGCAATTTTTTGAAAAAAACGCTGCTGTTTGTGGTGTTGGAGGGACTAAGAATGCGCAAATTTACTATTGGAGCGGTTTGTCTGGCTAGCCTGTCATTGGCTGCACCGGCTCAAGCCGTTATTTTCGACGAATCAATCGTCATTCCGGATTCCGAGGTTATTCTCGATTTTAATGGCAGCGGACTTGACTGGGTTTATGCCGGACCAATTGCACCCAACGAATTTGGTCCCGGTAATATTCAACCGGCAAGTTTTCGTGCGACTGAAGGATGGCGCGTTGCCTCCGTTGCAGAATGGGCCGCGCGGCCGGATTGGGAAGACTTTACCAGACCAGGTTTTGCAACACCGGCTGCAAACAGTTTTTTCCAAGATCATTCCGTCTATCGGTTCGCTTCAGAATATTGGAGCGATTTCACGCACGTGGATTTGAACGATTTCGCGGCCGGCAGAGTGACAGATGGTGTTAATGGCCAGTTGATGGGTGTTCCAGAAACGATTTATGTTCGTTTTAGCAACTTTAGCAGTGCCGTGCCTGAGCCGGCAACCTGGGCATTCATGATCTTTGGTTTTGGCGCTATTGGCGGAGCCATGCGGCGTCAGCGGAAAGCAAACGTAAAAGTTAGCTATGCGTAAGAGATAAACATGGAAAAAAAGCCCTGCCAGAGCAATCTGGCGGGGTTTTTTGTGCGCTAATGCCGACTAAGGGTTTGGAAGTCATGCTTGCCACCGATCAATCTTGGACAAACCAGCGCGCTGCGCCTTGGCGTTGATTGGGCGGATTGCCGTCCATCAAGGCTATAAAGGCACCATTGGTACCAATAATGGATCGCCATTTTTGACCGGGTTGACGAAAGATGATGCGCGCCGGGTCGGAGACCGGTTGTTGCGCATCGATCGGGTGGGATTGTGCAAATATCTCTCCGTCAAAAACGCTCAGAAAAAGCGCATCATAAGAATGCTGAATGCGCCGTCCTGCCGTATAAATTCTTATCGGCTTGCCATTTTGCACTGCTGCTATCAAATCACTTTTTGAGCCTTCTAGTGCATTACCCTCAGCATCATGAGCCAAAACCAAATGCCAGCGCGAATAAGTTTGAGGAGCAGGCTCTGTACCCAAAGTGGCGCAGCCGCTTAAAACCAGCGCAATTGCCGTCAGGATGAGTTTTTGCATAACCAAGCTTCCTTTGTTGGATGGGGACTGGACCAAGCGGAGGATATGTTCACGATCCTTGCCGCCAGTTTTGACAAATTCTACGATTCCGAAAGCAAGCCGTTGGATCAAATTCCGAAACGGCCTTTTGAAACGCCTGCCACGGGCCTGCCTTTCTGCTTTCCGCGGACAAAATAATTTTTGGCGTCCAGTCGAATTTGGTCACGGCATCGTTCAGCGTCACCGCCGGAAATTCTGCAAAGGAGGCTGCATTGTTATAGAGAATGGAGAAATGCGCAGTTTGCACAAATGTCCCGCTCGGCTCATGAAAAGCCACCAAATTGCTCCCTGCATGGGCTGTGGAAACATTCGCGACGACCAAATCACCAATGGCAGTTTGATTTTCGATTGTTTCAATCTGTGCAGCAGGACTGCCTTGCGCTACCAATTGCTGAACCCGGTCAAGGGCATCGGGGGTAACCAAAAGGGTTGCCCCGGTGCTAGCGGCATCAAGGGCTCCGGCCATTTCTCCGCGATGATGATCGGATATGATGGCATGAGTTAGCGGCAAGTCTATCGCAGTTTGTTGGCGATAGGCTTGCAATCGATCTGCAAAACCCGGTCCCATTCCGAAAGCAACCACACCATCATTTGTTGAAATGAAGGTCGAATAATGTTCATTTTGTCCGACATGAAAAATATTATCGGCCGTCTTTTCGACGGTCATAGCGGATTGATCGACTCGCTGTGGCTCTGGCACTATTCCCGCCTCAATTTCGAACGCGTTTTTGTCGCTTTGATCATCGATAACCAGTTTGCGATCCAGACTGAGAAAGAGCCTGATTCCATTGCCGTAGATACTATGCTCATAAGCCACTGGGATACCGTCTTGAACCTCATATTTTTCATAAATATAAGACACGGTGGACGTTTCACCGACGATGCGATCCATATAGGAAATCATCCCGCTATCTTTTCGAACCAGAATATTAAGCGGCGGAGAATTGGGCATTTCGAATGTCACTTTATCATGCTGTTTTCCCATCCACATTTCTTCGCCGATATATTTTGCTGTATCCTTGGCGTTGAACAGTTCACGAGCCAGCAGCGCCGCTGAGGAACGGATGACCCGTCCATAATAGCCGTAGAAATCCTGATCCTCTGCTTCTTGAACATATTGCGGAGCGTAAAGAATGAACCACGATTTTCCATCTTTTGCTACGGACCGCCCGTGCCAATGAGAATTGGCGATCTGTGTCAAATATTCACTGCTTGCTGATTGGTTGTTCAAATCAAGAATATGATGTTGTCTTTGGGTGGAGAGTTCATGGAAATTTGATCGATATTCGTGATCCGGAAATTCAAATCGGCGTTCTTCTTCAAAGCGAATGGTACTAGCCTGGTTCAACCGATCGACTTTATAGGCGGCGCTGACGCGATCAATAATCTGATCTACTTGATTAGTCGGCGCCTGCGCATGGATGCCGACCGATCCGAACATTGCACAGCCACATAAAATCATCATCGCTACCGCACGCATAATCTTCTCCTTAAATACGTCATTTGACGTAGATGTAGATTTAAGCTTGCATTACGTCAAGTGACGTATTTATAAGACGGGATGGCTGTCAAGAATCCAACACCGTCTGAAATGGTTGCGTTGCAATATCTGTGGGAAAACCGGACGGCATCGGTTCCGGAATTGCATCAGCATATCTGTAAAGCCGGGGACGTGGGTTATACGACTGTACTGAAACGCATGCAGCGGATGGAAGAAAAAGGTCTTGTGAAGCGCGTCGCGACCGATGGACGAGCGCATCGCTATCAAGCTGTGTCCAAGTCAAAGAACACACGTAAGACGTTGGTTAAAAGACTAATCGAAAGTGCTTTCGACAACTCCGCTAATGCACTGATCCAGCACGCGATTGACCAACAGGATCTTTCTCCAAAAGAGATTGTTGAAATTCGTGATCTGCTCGACCGTGTTGAAGCCAGCAAGGCAAAGAAGAGATAGGTGGCTTCCTGGATGACCATAGCCAGCCAAGTCTTGTTGCACAGTATCTGGCAAGTTTCGCTCATAGCTTTGCTGCTTTGGGGAAGTTTGAAAATCATTCCGAACAGCAACGCCAAACTTCGCTATGCGATGGCAATTGGTGGACTATATCTTGTCCCCGCAATGTCTGGGCTGACGGCGCTGCACTTTGAAAAAATGGCAAGCAGGGCGAGACCAGCGATAGAAGCGGATTATTCCGGGCCGGTATTAATTGGGATATTGATATTATGGTCGGTTGGCTTTGCCGTCTCGATGGTACGACTAGCGATCGATAGCCTTGCGGTGCACCGGCTGGCAAATGCAGAACGAGAAGCCGTGAATGACGACGTTACGGCGATGCTCGATCGGCTGGCATCACGGCTGACACTTAATCGCAAAGTAAAGATTGGAATTAGTCGTCATATCACGGCGCCGTGCACTTTATCATTCTGGAAGCCACTGATTCTGATTCCGGCAGGCTGTCTGACGCGATTAAACCCTGACGAATTGGAAGCCATTATCGCCCATGAGTTGGCGCATATCAAACGGCTCGATTTCCTCCACCGTTATGCGCAGTGTTTTTTGGAAGCGGTCTATTTTTATCATCCCCTATTCGCTTATATTTCCAAGCAAGTATCTGTGGAGCGCGAACATGCTTGTGATGATCTTGCTACTGCGATTATCAAAAGCCCAAAATCCTTGGCGACTGGATTGCTAAAAACTGGTCTGCTGCGCGCTGAAAACCCGTTGGTTCTTGCTGCGCCTTCCGAGAAAGTCGAGGCTTTGGAAATGCGGGTTGGTCGTATTGTCGCGTTGGATCAGAGCGGGCGTACCGTCCCCCGATACCGGGAGGTTCGTAGCCGCCTTTTGTCGTGCGTGGCGTTTATTGTTCTGACGTTTGGAATGTGGGGGATCACCCAACCGATTGTTGCGAAAACCGAACCCGTCGCTGTGAATCGTATATTGCTGATAAGTTTGAAAAACGATGTATGCGATCAACTTGAGGTCGATAATATTTACTGGAATCCCCGATATGATCAGGGTGGCCCGGCAATGATCCTTGTTAGAAATCAGCAAGTTTATATGAACGGTACGCCGCTTCCCAAATCAACACAGGAGCAGGTCCGATCCGTCTTCCAAAGGCGCGGATTGTTGACCAATCAGGATGTCCGGCTGCGTTACTATGGAGATGATATAAAACTGGTGCTGACGCCGAAGGAAGAGGGGACCCATGAAAAATCAAAGATTTATCGCCTTACCAACAGCAGTGATACTGTTCGCAGTTTCCGCAAATATGTCATATTCGCAGATACCGAGCCCGCAGCCTGAACAACCAAGCAGAACCGGATGGCACTTGCTTCTGGCGCATGACGCCGATGGGAAAGTCGGGCAAGGGGATCGCCAGCACATTGTCAATGCGGTGCGCCAAGGATGCCGGATCAGAATTGCGTGGGGCAGCAAAGGCGCCACACGCACCATTGAGCATATTGCGGAACCGATGTGGATCGCCATTCGCGATAGCAGCGATATCGAAGCGCAGATCGGGGACTTTATGATCAACCTCAATGCGCTGGGAGATCCTCCATCCGATCACCCGAGGCGAGAGCGGTTTGGCGGCGTTGACAAAGTCGTCAAATGGCGTGCCAGTTTGAAGCCAGATGGCACGTTTAACGCGGTTTGGTATTATCCGCATGATGGGGAGTTCATCTCCCGCGTTCCGCAGAGGCATCCGATGAAATGGTTCGCTGATTGTAAACCTGAAGCTGCCGAGGCGCTTTTCCAATTATCGCAAGGGAGTTGAACCGATGAAGTTGCCAATCAATATGAGAACGTTTTTTCTGTCGGGCGCCGCAATTGCGGTCCTTACAAGCTGCGCAAGTGAAACAATCCCGCCGGCCGCGACGAGCCCACAAATTGTGCTGTCCAATGATTGGCAAACTCTTGATACGGTCGCCTATAGAGGCAAGCGAGACGATATTAGTTTTTCAACGCCAACCCACGGCTGGTACGGCACTGGCAAGGGTGATTTATACGCGACCACCGATGGCGGGAATAGTTGGCAACGGGTGGCAAGCAAACCGGGAACATTTATCCGGGCGCTTGGATTTATCGACGAGAATACCGGGTTTATTGGCAATGTCGGAACGGACTATTATCCGGGCGTTACTGATGAAACACCGCTTTATCGAACCGACGATGGCGGCGTAAACTGGACTCCGGTAGAATTGGGCGGGAAAACCATCAAGGGCGTTTGCGCGATCGATATTTTGGAAAGCACGCGCATCTATCAGGGCAAATTGCAGCCCCGAACGGTAATCCATGCGGCGGGCCGTGTCGGCGGACCCACCGGTATTATTCGCTCCGTTGATAACGGAAAAACATGGAGCGTTATCGACATGCAAGCGCAAGCCGGGATGATCCTGGACGTTAAATTTTTTGACGAGATGACCGGCTTGGTATTTGCCAGCAGTTCCCGCGGCGCAGACAATGAAGGTCTCGTGCTCAGAACAGAAGATGGTGGGCAAACATGGACCGAAGTTTACAAATCTGGGCGGAACAGCGAGTTAATCTGGAAGGCTTCCTTTCCTGATAATAAAACAGGATATGCAACCGTGCAGAGCTACGACAAGGAACGCGCACAGCAGCTCATCATCAAAACAACCGACGGCGGAAAAAGCTGGCGCGAGCTGCCGCTAACAGAAAATGCCGGGGCAAGGCAGTTTGGGATTGGATTTTTGGATGCAAAGCGCGGTTGGGTTGGGACATTTGCTGGAGGTTTTTATACCGATGATGGCGGAGAAACCTTCCAACCTGTGCCTATCGCGCCTGGCGCCAATAAGTTCAGGGTGGTCCGTAATGGAGCGGAAACTCAGGTTTTTGCAATTGGTACCAAAGTACAAAAACTCGATATAGAACAGGGGAATCCATCGTCTGGCTAAGGCGTGATTTCCGTTGGTTACATTTGTCCTTGCGGGATGTTTTGGCCCAAATCCTCTATCTGCCATGGCCGCAAAAAACCGGCGCAGCACACCATTTTACACATAAGAAACCCGCCTTCAGTCAATAATTCTTCCCTCATTGCCCAATTTCCGATAATAGTTGTCCAATCAACAAAGGCCGTGTGATGGAGTAAGTGGCCTTTTGTTTGGATGGAAGGATAAAGGCTGATGAAAAGAGCACTAATTTCTGCGATATTATTAGCATTCGCTGCCAGCTCTACCGCAGCTGTGGCTTCGGGCTCGACTGGCCTCGGAACCGGCGGGAACGATTGGGGCACAAGTGTCAAAAAAGGTACCAACAGCCGCATCTCGACAAAGGATCGCCTGATCAGTCAGGGGCGCGCTCAAGTGCGCAAATATATCACCTGCAAAAGCTGTAAATATCATGACAAACTCAATCGTGACACGGCACCCAAAGTTGCCGAAGTTGTTCGCGCTGGTGGTTTCAAGATTAGAGAGAGTCGGCGGAAAGCTGTGCTGGTCTATTTGAACGAACGCTACGGCGCCTGATCACATTCATGAGAGGATCCCGAAACGGGGATAAGCAACGCTCGCAAGGTTTTACGCTATGGATACATGGCTGCGTCGCCGTTCGTCTTGGCTGCCATTCAAAGAGCGAAAGCGTTGGACATTCGAAAAAACGCCGTTTGTGGGCTTAAAACCAAGGTCTATTTTGGATAAATTCCGGGATTGAAATGATCAATATTTTTGATCAATCCGGATCAACCAAATCGCTAATTTCGTCAGCCGTTTCGGCGGTTGCGACCAATATGGCTCCCGCGAGTAGTCCCAATCCAAGGGCGATGCCAGCACCAGTGCTGAGATTCTGCTGATTATCAACAGGCTTAAACGGACGGCCATTCAGCATCAATGTTGGCTCGTTGTTTAACCTGAAACCAATTGTGTTCTCGCTGCGGATGCGGTCAAATGAGGTAACATAAGTCGACGGAGCGAGGCTGGACTGACCATTGATATTTTGGATGTTTAACTCAATCCGCGGCATTGCTTCTTCGCGCTGACCGCCAAAAGGAACGGAGAGGCTAAGCATGGTTCGTGTCTCATTTTGGCCATATCCGTTCAATGCACGAATCCCATCTTGCGCCAAAAGTGGCGCCGCCATTGTGGCTGTCATTGCCGCAGCAATGATAATTTTTGTTTTGATCATTGTCATTACCTTTTCCCCCTTTTTTTTGAATTTGAACGGCTATTGTGGTCACAATAAGTTGAATTGCGGCGGACGCTTGCGGATGTTGATTTTTGGTGTTGAAAAATTTCAACGGCTGGATTGATTGAAAATAATGCCAGCCAACCGGAAGAACAGGCATTTTTTAAGACGTTCCATCACCGTCGAAATTTTGGGAGGAAAAAATCGATTTCGGATCGAGTTTTTGAAAACCCAACAGATTTCCATCCGGATCGCGCGCCACCATCATTTGTCCATTGTCCATCCGTTCGGCTTCACTAACAATGGACCCGCCTGCAGTGATGAGAATGGCCCTTGCGGCATCGAGATCTTCCACATCAAAAACTATCATGGCAAATCCGGGAGCATCTAATGGACGCGGTTTTTTTGGTAACTTCGTTGGATGACTGACATATTGCGCAATCTCCAATTCCATATTCCGCACATTGAAAAATGCCATTTTGAGTTTGGTATCCGCTAGTCCGGACACGTTATCAAAATTTTCTCCTTGAAGATTGATAAGCCGGCCCAATCGCCTTGGTTGTTTTTGTTCCAGCAAGATCGAGTAGAATTTTACGATCCGATCAAAATCTGGTGTGGCGAGGGCTACATGCCTGATCCGGTAATCATATTTTGGGGGCGTATCGCGATCCAGCTTGCTGAAGTCGACATGCTCAAATTCATACATGGTTTGATTGGCATCGCGGGCATAAGCATATTCGACCGGATTGTCAGGGTTGAGCGTAATCATATTCGGCGTCCCATTGACCGGTTTTGCGCCTGCAGTTAGAAATTTGGAATAAGCGCTAGTTTCCTCGTTTACCTGAAAAGCGACATGCGCCACCCCTGGACCATAGACATCCACTTTCGGATAAGTTTTTCGGGATTGATGCGCATCCTCAAACTGAACAAAACGCAGCTGCGCATTATGGCTTCGCATCATGCGTGTTTGGGCGGTGAATTTCTTTCTACCTAGCAAGGATTCTGATCCAGGAATTTGAGTCATTTTGCGCTCATCAACGACTTGGAGGTCAGCGACATCAGCAAATATATTTGTCGCCTCATCCAGGTTATTGACGGTGATACTGATATAATTAATACCTTTGATCACCGGGTCATCAGCACGTTCGGAGGCTTCTCCGAAAACCAAAAATGAACAACCGCCGAGTAATGTCAACAAAGGGTAGAGGAGGGCGCGATACAAATAAATCTCCCGAACAAGATCAAGCTATCATGCATGCCAAGTCAATTTAATGAACATGTTCAAATTATGAATTTGTTGCTATGCTTGTCAACAGAAATTTGGAATCTTGTTGCAGTGCATTAAGCATCATGCTGAAGCCACACATGTGGTGCTTGTGATATTGGGCGTTTAAAGGGAGTTTCATGCCAAGACCTGCCATTACACCAGAACAAAGACGGGAGACGCGCGAACGCATTAAAGCGGCGGCGGGATTTCTCGTGCGGCAAGGCAATGTGGAGAAAATCACGATCCGCTCCGTGGCGAAAAAGGCCGGAGTATCGGTTGGCACGATCTACAAATATTTTGAGGATATTTCCGACCTCGGTCGTTCGCTTTGGCAAGAGCCCGTTGATATTCTGCGTCAGCAGATGGCTGATATCGCGGAAAATACCGCTGAACCGGCTGCAAGAATACGAGCCTTGCTAAGCGCTTACACCGAATTTGCGGATGAAAAACATCGGGTTTTTCGCGGCGCCTTTCTTTATGTCCGTCCTGAAACGCGAGAGAAACCGGAGCAGACCGCCTTGGAAGAGGAACCTTTTTTTCGGCTCCTTAAGGCGACAATATTGGAAGGCCAGCAAAGCGGTATTTTTGTTGATGGCGACGCCAAGATGTTGGCGCAGCTGCTGTGGGCTGCGTTGCATGGAGCATTGGCGCTCCCCACTAATATCGAACGGATTGCCTTTGATCCACCGCAAGACATTGCCGCTGCGATGATAGAATCCATCATGACTATGATCACGAGAAAGTGATCGGCGCCGTACTTGACAGGCGCCTTCGCTGAATATATTGAACGTGTTCATTATATAACTTATTGCGTTCACCATATTGATATTCGGGCCCGTGAGAAATCCAATGACGACTGCAAAAACCTTGCCTAAACCACAGAAACCGGCTCGGATCGCTGATAATTCTTATCAGAATCTGCATCTGCCCGCGCATATGCGAACAGCGCGGCTGCTCGAAAAATGGTTAGGAGTTCCGCTCAACCTGATCGAAGCTCTTGGTTCCTATATCATCGTCCGTCCAATGAATTGGGCGTTGCGGCATTTGGATGGGCTGTCTTACAGACTCGAAGAGACCCAGCTAAAAATCGTTTTGCAGCATATCTTGTTCCCGGCGATCATGCTTGCGGGAATATTCATCGGATTTGCCGCCACACAAGCCGGTGCGTCCCTGCAGTCCATCACTACGCTGGCGCTGATCCCGGTCGTAATCGGCCTGATCGTTGCTCCGTTGGAACGGCTGCTGCCTTACAGTCGCAACTGGCTAGAAGGCGGAAACGACACCTCAGTCGACCTGATGATGTTTATCTCCGGGGCTATTTGGAACGGATTTTCCAAATATCTCATCCAAGTGCTTTTACTGGTTGGTCTTGTCGAAGCTATGGAAGCCTATGGACATGGCCTTTGGCCGGTGCAATTGCCCGCTGTGGTGCAGGTGTTTCTATTCATCCTGGTTAAGGATTTTTTCCGCTATTGGCTTCACCGCGCCTTGCATGAGGTTCCTTTTTTGTGGCGCTTCCATGCCGCACATCATTCCGTGAAACGCCTCTACTGGCTCAATGGCATCCGCAGCCATCCAGTCGAAGTCGTGGGGCAGGGGATTTTGTTTGCAATTCCATATGCTCTGCTACAGCCACCGGCTGAAGTCATTATGGTTGCTATTTTGATGCAGTTGACCATTGGCATTTTCCAGCACGCCAATATTGATTTGAAGCTGGGTTACTGGGAATATATTTTCTCAATTGGGGATAATCACCGCTACCATCACTATCCCAACAAGGAAGTTGGAGATTCCAACTATGGTGGGGAGTTTATCCTTTTCGATATTCTGTTTGGAACCTTCCATAAGGTAAAGGGTGAACGCCCGCACGACCGCATAGGTATTGGCACAGCGCCCAATTATCCAATGACGATGGCGGGATTATATATCGCGCCGTTTCTACTGGATCAAAAGGTGTTCGGACCCGATCAATCAGAAAAAGAGAAAAAGGCAGCCTTAGACCCCGAATAAATTCTGTCCGGTGTGTGGCAGTTGATCGCGATACCTGAGAAAAAACCACTCTTTGGGTGACAAGGTCACCCGCAGCCAAGTCTCAAATTTTATGCTCATGTTCCCGGTGTGATAATCTAATCGCGAACCTGCTGGGTTGGAACGTCCGGCGTTACCGTTCTGATGGCAGCGATCATCCTGTCATATTCCGCTCGCACGGTCTGTTGATGTCCGCCTTGGGCAAAGCTAAGCCTTCTTTGTGAACAGAATTCAATCTTGGCTTGATGCCAGTCGCCATCATTATTGGTGGTCTGGAAAATCAATTTACTCACCGATTTTAGGGGAATGCGTTCGATCGAATTCTGAAATGGGCGCTTGATTACCAGAATAATTTCTTCAGATTCGCAATTGACCCGAAATTCTCGTGTACGGGCAACCAAAAATTGCTTCATCAGGAAGGGCATTGCGAGTAAAAAAAACACGGTGAATGGCAGAATGATAGAGAGCGGCACGAGATCCCGGGATTCCAGCCATAATGCGCTAATACATGCGGAGAATATAACGACAAAAACCAGCGCTATGATTGCATCCAACCAATCACCTTGATCGACAAATTGCTGTTCAGCCATATGTTTGGATGGAGACATAAAGCTCTATAACAAGGTGCGATTAAACTTGTCTTTAAAACCAATGAGCGCTGTACACGTTGTCTGTCGGCATCTTTGAAAATACGCGGTGCAATGCAAAAGTGGTGATCATCCACATTCAGATGCCGCCTTTGAGTCCCCAGATACTGATTGCAAAAGCGCCGATGACTAAGGCCGTTCGTAGCCAATGCCAATTGGACCATTTTGCAAGCTCTGTCGGCAGTTCCTTTTCGCTAATCCTTTGTGACGCAAATTTTTCATTGGCTGTTTTGAAATAAACGAAAAAGACCGATAAGGCGGCGACGCTCATTAGTGCCGCGAGGACTTGCCCATTGATAGCCGGGCCCGAGAATTGCGAAGCGATGGCGGCGAAGACTGATAGTAAAACTGCCGCTGTAGTCAATGGGGCGAAATAGCGAAACAGACTGGGGCCCATTTCGCTATGCCTTTGCAAAAATTCTGATGGCTCCATGGCCCGCCAATAAGGAACTAAAATACAACCCTCGGTCAGTAATGCCCCTGCAAATAAACCGATGGCCAATGTTGCTAGAAGATTGAGCAGGTCAATCATAGACTTTTCCGGAACTGCGATAAATCCAAAACGCAATCAGCGGGAAGATAATTAGTTCTGTAAACAAGGATGGGAAAATATCGGAACTGAGCAACAAAAGAGGGTCTGACGAGCTGAGCCGGGCAAGTCCACCGATAAATATCATCGCAATAAGAGCGAACAAAATGGAACGAAACCGGTTGAGTGCGAAGGTTCCCGCCAGAAATATTGCGCCCGCGCCAAACCAGATTCCCGCAAGGAATCTGATATGATTATCCTGCACGGCAAATGCCTTTGCATTCGTAACTAGGAAAAAGTCCGACGGACCTTGCCACCCTAAAGTTGCGATTCCACCCAGACCAATATTCAGGCCAAGGGCCATTATCGCCAAGCCGGCTAAAGCCAAAATTATTTTTAGCATGACGGTCATCGGATTATATCATCACGGACGGTATTAACGCGTGTAAAACGGGAAATGTGAGTCAACATAATCGGTTTTCTTTATTAAAATATACGCGTTATATTTATATAGTTGATTTTCCGTTGTCAATAGGCTCTATGGAGTCATGCCTATTTCCGCACATCAACAATCACGTGGTCGCGGACGCCCGTTTAAAAGCCAGGATGAGCGCGAAGCGATGAAAATGCATATTGCCGAAACAGCGCAACGGTTGTTTCAAGAAGAAGGCTATGCGTTAGTTTCGATGCGCCGTTTGGCCAAAGAGGCCGGCTGTTCGCCGATGACTTTGTATAAATATTATGACGGCAAGATAGCGATTCTGCAGACGCTATGGGCAGTGGTGTTTAAGGATTTGTTTGATCAGCTTCGAGCACAATTAAACAACGAGCCCGATGCAAAGCAAAGGATGCGCATCGCGTGCAATCATTATGTCGGCTATTGGGTGCGTCACCCGGAACATTATCGCATGGTATTCATGGCTGAAGGTGTATCCCAGTCCGAGGTTAGTTTGTTCGTCAACGGGATGGAAGTTGGAACAGGTTTTGACCTGCTCTTACAGATAATCACGGAAGGCCTGAACAAGGTTGGCGATGGCATGTTGGAAAAGACCGCCATCGACCTGGTCATGGGTTCGCTCCATGGCATTGCCCATAATCACATAACGATCAGCGGCTATCCTTGGTCTGACCCTGCGGCAATGATCGATATGTTGATCGACAATTTGAGTTAGAGATGTCCATTATTTTTTGCCGAACCGCTGCGGTTGACGAGGCCTCGCGATGCGCGCTTGGAATGGCACTATATCTTGGCCTTTCAATCGATCCGAAAAATCTCTTGTGCTTTCACCAAAGCTAATTTTGATTGGTTTTTCTGATGAACCGCAAAGGATGGATTAATGCCCAAGGAAAAGAAATCATATGATCTCCATATTGAATTGCCAGCTGGTGTGACGCCTGATCAAGTAGCGAAATTGGTCGAAAAAGCATCCGCGGCCGCTGGCCTTTATATTTCGCATATTGGCAGATATTCGAGAAAAAAATTCCCGAATTCAATCCATTGGCATTTTAAAAGAGATCGCAAAGAAACAGGCTTGATTGACGCGACATTCTGGGACGTAAAATCCCTGCTGTGGTTGATGATAAGATACAGTGAACCTGAATGGGTGCACAAAACTGCTCCGCGGCTCAGCAAAGCCATGGCCAACGAAATATCAAAACTGAAAATTGCTTGAGCGATAAGATCGGGCCAGATTGCACAGGGCGCGGGGTAAATCTGCCACCGGGGGCATTGTGATCAAATAATTGGGCCTCGAGCAGCTGTGGCAACCGGAGCGTCACTCATCTCCGGATTGGTGCGGCAAGGCATAGATATTTCGAGACAATCCGTCCGGAAATTCTTCTCTGGCGATTATCGTTCCACCCAGCTTCTCTGCTAATTTGCGCGCTGCGCTATTGTCATCGTTCATATGGGTTTCTACCAGTTCCCATTTGAGCACATCATATCCAAAATTGATCACTGCTTTGGAGGCTTCCAGAGCAATGCCTTTTCTGCGGGCAGCGGGCACGATCCACCAAGTCAGCTCTGAACGCGGATATTCTTCAGGCCAAAACAAGCCGCAACCCCCGACCATGAGATTTGTTTTGCGGTCAATCACGGCCCACATGCCATAGCCCCGCAACGCCCAATGTCCGATATCCAAAGCCAGGCGCCGCCAAGCTAGTCCTGGTTCCAGAGGTCCGCCATAAGCTGCGGATGCGTCGGGATCGGCATAGAAATCCCGGTAAACCGGATAGTCACCATTGTCTAATGCTCTGAGCAGTAAGCGCTCTGTGTTTAGCTCTGGAGCGTTCATATCTCCGTTCCTTCCTGATCAACTGTGAGAAAAACCGAATGGCGTATTGGATTGTCGATAATCATCAGAGAGAATTTGCCGACCAATTGGTGGTGCCGATCGGGCGCGGCATTTGGTCCGGTGACATAAGCGGCATGTTACTCCAATTGGTGTGGCATTGTCGGGGCTAATATCGGGGCGATCGTGGGTATAAACTAACCGATCAGCATGCTCGGCCGCGCAGCCCAGCGCAATCGCACGCTCTACGCGCTCTGAGCCAAAGGCGCCGCCGCCAGCCGTCACGGTGCGGACAATCGAGAAAAACCGTTCGCCATCCGGCAGCTCCAGCCATTGCGTGACGACCTGACGCGGCGTCTTAAAAGCTTGATGCACAGACCAAAGCGGACAAGCGCCACCATGGCGAGCGAAGGGAAAGCCAGCACCATCGAGCCGTTTGGATACATTGCCGGCTGGGTCCACGCGAATGAAGAAAAATGGCACACGTTCTTGGCCGGGCTTTTGCAGTGTTGTGAGGCGATGGGCAGTTTGTTCAAAGCTGGTACCAAATTGCCGGGCCAAGGCTTCGATATCATAATGCCGCGTTTCGACCGCTTTAGCAAAAGTCGAATAGGGCATTAAGATCGCAGCCGCCGCATAGTTGGTCAGCGCGCGCTTGGTTAGCCGTTCGCCGCTATCGGTTGTAAAACTGCCCTCTTTCAAGACGGCCTCAATTTCGGAATTGAGTTCCAAATAGGAAAGTTGCAGCGCCAATTGAAACATCTGACTGGCATTGTCCAATTGGTCATCAATCAATATCTGCCGCCGGTGGCGATCCAGTCTGCGAGTGGCGCCCATCATCACATCGGAGGGTAAACGGCGCACTTGCAGCCCGTGCTTATCCTTGAAATGGGCAATCATATTGGCCTGACCGTTGACTGTTTCCGCGAGCCGTTCGGCGGCATCATCAATATTAGAAAAACTATTGCGCCGTGCAGCCAAAAACCGACGAGCTTGCGCAACGGGGTCTGCGGCATCCGGTGCAACGCTACTTCCATCGGGTCGGGACACTGTGTCCTTGTCCGCGAGCGCGAGCTGTTCTTCGCGATAAGCGGTATAGAGACGCAGCATGGCTTCGGTAAAGCCGGGATAGCTTGTGGCGACATCAGCGGTGTCAAATTGCGGAAAGTCAATGTCGGCGAACATCGGATCTTTCAGAACAGCTTCGAGCCGCGCGGTATATTCTTCGCCGCCATCACCGGCAAGTTCGGCCATATCAATTTTATAAGTGCGCGCGAGCCGGAGCAACATATCGGCTGTAAAGGGACGTTGATTGCGTTCCAGAAGTGCAACATAGGAGGCGGAGATTTCGAGATCCGCAGCCATATCGGCCTGAGTCAGCCCCAGGTCGCGGCGGAGCCGTTTGAGGCGGGGCCCCATATAAACTGGGCGTTCGCTAGACATAGAAATTCTCCGACCGGTAGCACATAAGGTGTTTGTAAGATTCTTACAACTATACAACAAATATTTGTAAAGCGTTACAGTTAAACTGCGCAACGCTTCAGTGCAAGCCATTCCCGCCGTAAAAAAAGGCATAGCGATCGTAAACGACGATTCGCATCACAGCCTATTCGCCGAATTTTTAGAGGAGCATGACCTATGTCATATCAGGAATATATCAGTCAGACCAATGCGCTGATCAAAAATCAAAATGGAACTTGGGACGGAATCGATTCTGAAGCGGTTGCGCGTATGCGTCTGCAAAATCGTTTCCACACCGGACTGGATATTGCGAAATATACCGCAGCAATCATGCGGGAAGACATGGCTGCCTATGATGCGGATCCTGCCAACTACACCCAATCACTGGGTTGCTGGCATGGCTTTATCGGTCAGCAAAAAATGATCTCCATCAAGAAGCATTTTGGCAGCACCAAGAGCCGTTACCTTTATCTGTCTGGTTGGATGGTTGCTGCGTTGCGGTCAGAATTTGGCCCGCTGCCTGATCAATCCATGCATGAGAAAACCTCTGTTCCAGCGCTGATCGAAGAGTTGTACACGTTTCTGCGTCAAGCGGATGCGCGTGAATTGGGCGGTTTGTTTCGCGAAATTGATGCGGCGCGTGATAAAGGCGATATGGTCACCGAAAAGCGTTTGCTGAACGAAGTAGAAAATCATCAAACCCACGTTGTGCCGATTATTGCTGATATTGATGCCGGTTTCGGAAATGCCGAAGCCACTTATTTGCTGGCTAAAAAAATGATCGAGGCCGGGGCTTGCGCATTGCAAATTGAAAACCAAGTGTCGGACGAAAAACAATGTGGTCACCAGGATGGTAAAGTAACCGTGCCTCATGAGGATTTTCTCGCGAAAGTCCGGGCTTGTCGCTACGCCTTTCTCGAACTGGGTGTTGACGACGGTATCATCGTTACGCGGACCGACTCTTTGGGCGCTGGTTTGACCAAGCAAATTGCTGTCAGCAACGAACCAGGTGATTTGGGTGATCAATATAATAGTTTCCTCGACTGCGAAGAAATTGATCCAGCGACGGCGCAAAATGGCGATGTTATTTTGAACCGCAATGGCAAGATGATGCGCCCGAAACGTTTGCCGAGCAATCTCTTCCAATTCCGACCGGATACCGGAGAAGACCGCTGTGTTCTTGATTGCATCACATCCTTGCAAAATGGTGCTGATCTGTTGTGGATTGAAACTGAAAAACCACATGTTGAGCAGATTGCCGGTATGGTTGATCGTATTCGTGAAGTGATGCCAAATGCCAAGCTGGTCTATAATAACTCGCCATCTTTCAACTGGACGTTGAACTTCCGTCAGCAGGTTTATGACGCATGGTCAGCAGAAGGCAAAGATGTCACAGCTTATGATCGCGCCAATTTGATGAGTGTTGAATATGATAGCACAGAACTTGCGGCTGATGCGGATGAACGTATCCGGACCTTCCAAGCTGATGGGTCCAAGCGCGCTGGCATTTTCCATCACTTAATTACCTTACCAACTTATCACACGGCGGCTTTGTCCACCGACAATCTGGCCAAGGAATATTTTGGTGACCAAGGCATGTTGGGTTATGTTCTCAATGTTCAGCGCGAGGAAATTCGTCAGGGTATTGCCTGTGTGAAACACCAAAATATGGCCGGGTCCGATATTGGTGATGATCACAAAGAATATTTTGCTGGCGATGCGGCTTTGAAAGCTGGTGGCGAGGACAATACAATGAATCAATTCGGCTAATATTAGTCGGACAGGTTTTGAAAAAGTTAGGCGGCTCGGACATTGCGTTTCTGGGCCGCTTTTCTTTTGGGCAAAGTTGGCTGAACCAAGTCAGCGCTTGGATTGCGCCAGAGCCGCGGACAATATCTCAGGATTATAAAGGGACAAATGCTGTTTTTCTTGTCCCAGCTTTTGGAACCCAGGAAATGTCATCTGCCATTTTTCCAACTCTTCAAGAAATGCATTCTTGTCGGGATTATATTGGATTTTTCCCAGAACCCGACTGGCTGCGACAATTGCTTTCCGTTCGCGTTTGAGTCGCTTTCCCGCAAAACGTTCATGCACCAATCCGAGGCGATGGCGGGCTGCCGCGAGCAGAAGTTGTGACAGATCGGGATCATCTTGCTCCTGTGCGACACGTGCGGCCTGGACGGCTTGCGCAATGTCTGAAAAATGATCATCGGCGGTCAACGATACTCGTTCTTCAACTTCGGGTTTGCGAAGGGAACGGATATAGCGTGCCAGTGCATCTAATGTGGACGCGCTGGGTTCCTGACCATCAAATTCTTCGACAATGAGATCGCGGATAAATTGTTCCAGGTCTTTATTGTCGGCACTGCGCGAGATTTTCCCGGGCAATGTCAGGTCTGGTATTGGGACGGGATCAAATGTGGCATTGCCGCGATGCGCACTGAAAAAACTGCTCGTTACATCAGCAGTACCAGGCGCGTCTGACAGATTGGGAAAAAGAAAGGCAGGATTGTCACGACCATTTTCATGACAACTGGCACAGGAAAGCCCCGCTTTTGCCGCTTGGCCACCCAATATGGTTGGTGCGTGAAACAGCACCTCTCCCGCGATCGTTTGGTGATCGTGGTCGATGCTGGCGCGCGGCGGTTGGGTTGTCAAAGCCGCAAGATATTGCGGCGGCGACAGCCATTCCATAGCCTTGATCAATGGCCGGTCAGCAGCTTGGACAGCCACCGCGCACATTAAAGTGGCGGCTGCGCTATATTTTAGGAAACCGATGCGTCGCCAATCCAACGGCGCAGCTCCTCAGCTTCATAGCAGCCAAATTCACATAGGCTTTCCAAGCGAGCGAGCTTACGTTTTGCTCCTGGAATATCACCGCGCTCAACCATTAGTTCGCCGTAATATTCCGTTGCGCCAAGATGTTCCGGTGCGACGGCTAGTGCGGCTTGGTAATATTGTTCAGCGCGGTCAAAATTCTTCAGCTTACGATTGGCAAATCCCAGATAGGTCAGAATATCTGGATGAGGGCCAAAGGTCATGGACGCCAATTGCAAATCAGCTATCGCCTCCTCAAACTTCTCTTCGTTGATAAGGGCCACGGCTCCCATATAGGCCAGGTCACCGGAGTTGGTGCTAGCAAATTGCATATTGTCGGCTGGCTGATAGTGCGCAGAGTCACTGCCGTTCATAGTGGCTTTGACCTTGGCAATGGCTTTGGTGAGTTCCGCTTTGTCGGCGCACCCATTGCCGCAAGCTTTGTCCTTGGCGGTCAATGCATTGAGTGAAGCCTGTGCTTTGTCCGCCATATCCAGCTTATGATATGTAATGGCCAGATCGCGGTGTGCACCGATCAATCCGCTATTATATTTAATCGCTTTTTCGAGCGGTTTGCGCGCCTTTTTATAATTGTCCATGCCGATATAGCTCACGCCGAGTAGATATTGTGCATTAGCGTTGCGCGGCGCCACGCTCAGTGTGCGCTTAAAGGCGCGGACGGCGGCTTTGTTATTCTTTGCCTGCAGCGCAGCGACACCTTTTTGATATTCGGCTGCAGCATCATAACGGGGGGCACTGCTGCTTGGCGCTGATCCTCCGCCTCCGCCTCCGCCCGCGGCCATTGCCGTATTCGCGCCCAGAGCGATCGTTGAGGCGGCGCTTAAGATTATCGCTGTTTTGAAATACTGCATGCTGGCTCCTTCAATTTGAGGACATAATAGCACAGCTATGCCCAAAATAGAAAATGTGACGATAGTATTAAGTTCGTCAATTCAGAACAGAAGGTTACAGTCATCGGTCAAATGCTTCGATTCAGCGATTCGGATCAACGCATTCTTGATCGGTTGGCTTGGAGGGTGGTCCGTAAAGCGACTGACACCCGCTAATATCATCGGCGGCCAGGAAGCGGTGAGCGCCGGAATAACTGGGGAACATCAAGGCATTTCTCTCTCGGCTATGCCCCAGCCCGATCGCATGACCAAATTCATGCGCGGCCACTGTCAGAAAATCAATGGCTTGGCTGTCATTTAGGTTGCTTGTCCAATTTTCATCATCATCAAAATGGGTGTCACCGGCCCGTTGACCGCCATTGGGAGGAGGAAAATAGGCATGCGCCAATACACCAGACGGACCGTCAAAGGGATTGTCATCGCCATGGGCGCCTTGAGCAAATTCTATCTCAATTTCGGCAGTGCCATTGGTGCTTGCAGAAAAACGCAAGTCGCATTGCTCCGACCATAAAAGAAAGGCAGCTGCTACGTCCCGTTCAATATCTGCTCGTGCCAATTTCGTAGAGAAGCTTCTAAAATAATAGGTCAGATCAGAGGTTTCCCATCGACTGACGGCGGTAAAATTTCCATCAATAGCAGGAATATCGACAAAGCCGCACCGCGGCTTTGCCATTTCGCATAGGGTTGCTTGATCCAAAGCTGCGGTAACAGGCAAGCCAAAGCAGTTTTGATAGAGCTGCACCGCTTTAGCGGTTGCTTCGTCATATTCTCCGTTGTGCAATGTTCCAAATCGATCCTGCAGATAACCATAATACCGCAAATAGGTTTGGACTGTCTCAATCTCTTCACCCGCAATATCGCGCGTGTAGAGCAATTCATTAAGCGGTAATTGGCATATATTCATCGGCTTTGGCATTGGGTCTGTTTCTCCGAAAAGAAGCGGCCCCCGGCTTGCGCCTCAGATTTCTCGGTTCCATTTTATCGTTGGCACATTGCACAGCGACGGATCATTCTTTAGCCGTGCTGTCTTCCGCCGATGTCGTGCTTGGCTCTTCAACATTTTCTTCGGTCACATTGCCTTCGCCTGCTGGCGCAACGGTGTCGGGCACATCTTGAGAGAGATCATCGGCCGGAGCGCCGCCACCTTCCAATCCGCCATCGACCGGAACTGTTTGATCAAGCGGCCCGGTATCGATGGGCTCTTCCATCGGGGTGACATCCATTGTGCTGCCATCTTCCAGCCCTTCACCGGCCGGATCCTCAGCAGGAGGAGCATCGCAGGCTGTTACAGCCAATATTGTCGGGGTTAAAAATAAGGCAGGTTTCCATAATATTCTGTTCATGATCTCTTTCCTTTATCAGAGATGAGTGCGGCCAATTGAGCAGGGAGGGAGGTGCTCTATTGGCCGCACGATTTAGGCACAGCTAGGCTGATAAGGCCTGAATGCTCAGACTATTTCGGGTCGGGCGCGCCGTCACCGTCTTGGTCAAATGCATCGGGGGCACCATCGCCATCCGTATCCCAACTGTCGGGTTTACCGTCACCGCGCTGATCCCAGGCATCCATCGTACCATCGCCATCAGTGTCGATAGTAGCAGGTGCGGGCTCGGGGGCAGGTGCGGCTTCTGCTGCGGCGCCTTCGTCCGGAGCTTCGGTTGCATCCTGTGCAAAACTAGGGGCGGCGACCAGTGTAGCAGCACCAAAAGCAGCTGCAATCATGGGTAGTTTTTTCATTGTACTCAACTCCATTGTTGTCCCCTGCTCATTTAAAAAATGGTGTTTATGAAGCGACATGCCAGAAGTTAGCGGTAGGCAGACCAGCCGGTGGGTCCAAGTGAAAAATGGCTGAAATTCGTCGGAAACAAGAGGCATTCTACCCGAGTCGGGCATTTGGAGCAGTCGATCATAATTGTTTGCAGACTCGATTATTCTCGCTTCTAGGGTTTGGTTTAATGGAAGTCTCGGGACTTCGGAATGATCCTGACATTGCGCGGATGGCCGCTGCGGGGATATTTCGGCTTGGGCGATTTTCGCGCCGCCTTTTGTTGCTCTGCTTGTCTGTCTTCGTTGCGATAGACCGGACGATTAACTTCATCAGCTCTGGCCATGGCTGTGGGGGTTTCTTCATGTTCGACAATGTTATCCAGCATAGCGGTACAATCCTCCACTCGACTGACCATCAAATGGGTCACACCTTCCTTGCTATGTTGAATTTCGCCAGAGGCTAGCATTAGCCGCGCCGCCATGACCGGCCGGCGCATGGCTTCAAAACGGCTGGCCCAAAGTAACAGATTCGATATACCGGTTTCATCTTCCAAGGTGATGAATATAGCATTGCCTTTACCTGGCCGTTGGCGGATCAGGACAACACCAGCCACTTGCGCAAAGCTTCCGTTTTTAGCTTTGGCAATCTCAGCACAGCTCATCACGTTCATAGCCCGAAAATCTTCGCGCAGAAATTCCATGGGATGGCCTTTGAGAGATAATCGGATCGTTTGATAGTCGGTAACAACATGTTCGTTTTTGGTCATGGTCGGCAAACGGGCATCTTCTTCTTCCGCCAATTCGCGGGCCTGAGCAGCTTCAAATAACGGTAATGTATGGGAAGCGGTTCTTCTGACTTCCCAAAGCGCTTTGCGCCGGTCGAGACCAATGGATCGACAGGCATCGGCATCGGCTAACAGCCGCAAGGCCCTAGCGGGTAGCTTTGTTCGCCGGGCCAATTGTTCGATTGATCGAAAGGGGCGTGCGGCAACCATGAGCTTGGCCCACTCTTCGCGAAAGCTGTCAATTTGTCGCAGACCAATGCGCATCGCGTGGGGATGTGCGTGACCGGAATTCTCTTCCAAACTATTGTCCCAATCGCTGTGATTAATATCGACATTGCGTATCTCAACACCATGTTCGCGGGCATCGCGAACAATCTGCGCTGGTGCATAAAAGCCCATTGGTTGGGAATTGAGCAATGCGGCAGCAAATACCGCTGGGTGATGGCATTTAATCCATGAACTTATATAAACCAATATCGCGAATGACTGGGCATGGCTTTCTGGAAAACCGTAGCTGCCAAAGCCTTGTATCTGTTTGTAGCAACGCTCTGCAAAATCCCGCTGATAGCCGCGTGAGGCCATTCCATCGATCATCTTCTCCTGAAAATGATGGATCGTCCCGACATTACGAAATGTTGCCATGGCGCGCCGCAATTTATTGGCGTCCGAAGGCGAAAAATCAGCCGCGACAATCGCCAATTTCATGGCTTGTTCCTGAAAGAGAGGGACGCCGCAAGTCTTGCCCAGCACTGATTGCAGTTCATCTGGATCATGTGGAGGGTGAGGAGAGGGCAGTGTGACCTTTTCTATGCCAGATCGGCGGCGTAAATAGGGGTGCACCATGTCACCTTCAATGGGACCGGGGCGGACAATGGCAACTTGAATGACCAGGTCATAAAATTCGCGAGGCCGTAAGCGCGGAAGCATGTTGATCTGCGCGCGACTTTCGACTTGAAACACCCCAATACTGTCGCCTTTGCAAAGCATGTCATAGGTGGCTTTGTCTTCTTGGGGTACGGTTGCCAACGCATAATCACCAAGATCATGATGGCGCATCATATCGAAAGCCTTGTGGATGCATGACAGCATACCCAGAGCCAATATATCGACCTTCATCAGTCCCAAGGCATCAATATCATCCTTGTCCCACTCGATAAATGTCCGATCTTCCATCGCCGCGTTGTGAATTGGAACGGTCTCATCCAGCCGGTCCTGCGTGAGGACAAAGCCGCCGACATGCTGGGACAAATGACGAGGAAATTGCAATATCTCACGAACGAGGTCACCAAGCCTGACAATATCCGGACTGTCTGGGTCGAGGCCAGTCTCCTTGAACCGGCTATCTGGCGCCTTGCTCGAATAGCTGCCCCATACTGTGCTCGATAAGCGGGCGGTGATATCTTCGGACAGGTCTAAGGCTTTGCCGACTTCGCGGATTGCGCTTCGTGACCGATAATGGACAACGGTTGCAGCAATGCCCGCACGGTGACGGCCATAACGCTGATAAATATATTGGATGACTTCTTCGCGGCGCTCATGCTCAAAATCGACATCAATATCAGGCGGCTCTTTGCGTTCTTCAGATATAAAGCGGGAAAACAGCAAATCATGTTTGGAAGGGTCGACCGAAGTGATGCCCAGTAAGAAGCAGACTGCACTATTGGCAGCAGAACCGCGACCCTGACATAATATACCTTCACTGCGCGCATATTTTACAATGTCGTAAACTGTCAGAAAATAGGGGGCATATTCTAGTTTCTCGATTAACCGCAGCTCGCCTTGAATTTTCTTTTCCAGGGCTTGGGGTATGCCATGGGGATGCTGTTTGCGGGCGGCTGACCAGCTGAGATGCTCGAGCCAGTTTTGCGGTGTCCAGCCGTCCGGAACAGGTTCGTCAGGATAATGATAGCTCAGCTCATCAAGGGTGAAATCGATGCAGGCCAATAATTTTTGCGTTTCCTCTTGGGCTTCAGGATAGTCGACAAAGAGACGGGCTATTTCTTGCGGACTTTTGAGATGACGCTCGGCATTGGCGGCGAGCAACCGTCCGGCTTTGGCGATAGTTGTTTTTTCTGCGATGCAGGTGAGTATGTCATGGAGCGGCCGTTGTTGTGCTGTGGCGTAAAGCGGGTCATTGGTCGCGAGCAATGGGATAGACGTCGTCTGGGATAATGTTGCTAGTGCATTTAGCCGCCTTTTGTCACACCCCGCGCGGGGCATTGTGGCACCAATCCACAAATGCGGGGTCAGGGCGCGAAGGCGCGGCCAGAAATTTTCGTGGACAGGCTTATCGGGCTGCTCTTGTGGCGGAAAAACAATCAACGCCATATCTTCGACCCATTGAAACAGGTCGGCCTCGTATAAAAAGCAATCGCCTTTTTCTGCCCGTAAATTTCCGGTCGATAGCAACCGTGTAAGCCGTCCCCAGCCATGGCGAGAGGTAGGATAGGCAATGATATCAGGAGTCTCATCAGAAAAGACCAACCGGGCACCGACGATCAGTTTGAAATCGGGTAATGCCAGATCTGCTTCTGCAGCATCATCATAAGTGGTTCTCAAGGCAACATGGGCACGGACAACGCCGGCAACGCTGTTTCGATCCGCAATACCAATGCCAGTCATGCCCATCAGCAAGGCTTGCGTGACCATATCAGCAGGCGAAGAAGCGCCATGTAGGAAACTATAATGCGTTGATGCGCATAGCTCGGCAAATAAAGAGGTAGGCCGAATGGTCATGCGAACAGGCCATGAATATACCAGTCCGGATTGTCTTTTTCCGACCCGTAAAGCCCGTGCCGAAAGAGCCAGTAACGCCGCCCACGAATATCTTCGACACGATAATAGTCACGGGTCAGGCCGCCTTTGCCAGGCTGTTGACCATTGCGCCTTTGCCACCATTCTGACGCGATACGTTCCGGGCCTTCATAACGACTGACCCGGTGGATCTTGCGTCGCCAGGTGAATCGATAAGGCGGACCATCAGGCACTTCTGCAAGGACTTGGATATGCTGTGGCGGATCAAACATATGAAGTGGTCGTAATGGTGGTTCTCCTGATTTCGGGCGATCCCATAGTTTTGGCGGACCGCTGTCCAGTGCGGGTAAGGCGAGAAGCCCTTGTTCAGGGATGTGACTGTCTGCGGGCATGAAATGCTGCACTTGTGTTCGCCCGAGCCGCACACTGAGCTGACTGATGAGGGCGGCCTTATTTCCTTGCTTATCCTCGCCACCTTCCAAGCGATATTGTTCATGCTCCAATCTGTCGGTAGCGACAATGGACAGGCGTATAAGATCATAACCAAAGCCTGGATTAAGGGGGTCGTTCAGCGTTCCAATCCGTTCTTTCAACAGGCGTTTGAATAAAGCTATGTTGCGGGTTGCCGGAGCCGTTTCTATCGCCAAGCGCGCAATATCTCCGTCGCAACGGAACAGCATCATATGGATCATACGTGCGCCTTGACCGCGTTCGGCCAGTTGCTGAACAGCCTGTGCAAAAAGTTCTTCGAGGCAATGGATCGCAAAATCAATATGGGTGAGTGGTTCGGCAAAGCGCTGTTCAACTGTGATGTTAGCCAGTCTGCGGATTGGATCAATTGGACGATCTTCAATCCCCATGATCCGGTCCAGACGCAACCCTAATACGGAACCGAAACGCGCAACCAGAGCCGCGCGCGGCCGTTCCACCAGATCACCAATATAGTAGAGTCCAGCGCGCTCGAGCGCGCGATGGATCTTATCATCCATGGCTAGGGCAGAGACAGGCAATTGCGCTTCAGCGCCTTCCCGTAAGCGATGATGCGCCAATGCAAGCGCTGCATCGGGCGTGCCCGCCAAGGCCCAGAATATGCTGTACCCAGCCTGATCAAACCGGTCTTCGGTATCTTGTGCCAATTGGGTTTCCGAAGCAAAGAAATGAGTGCAGCCGCTAATATCGAGCAACAGACTATGCGGGGGACTAACGGACACCATCGGAGTATAGCGCAAGCATGCATCGGCCAATTGATCGAGCAAGGCGGCATCAGTGAGCAGATCATGGTCAAAAACCTGCAGATCGGGAACACGCGCCCGCGCATCTGCGAGTTTCATGCCAGGGCCTAAGCCGAGATGGGCGGCTTCTTGATCCACGGCCATGAGCATCATGGCTCCTTTTACTTTCTCGATTAGAGCAAAAGGAGCCGCAAGTCTGGCATCAGGCGTGGGCGTGTTGGTCTTCGGACAGAGCTTCCGATGTGTTTTTATGATCCGTTCTGATTCCAGATAAGGTAGGTATAGCGCCAATATCCGACGCTTCCTGAAAGCTTTGTGTTTCACGGTTCCACTCCAAACGCGCGTCAAGGCCATCCAGTCCACCACGATGGCGTAGCAAAATAAGGTCAAAAACAGGGGCGCCAACTGCATTGGCTGCCAGTGGCTTTGAAGGCGCTGCGGCGACTTGCCAGCGACTATAGGCGGCGCTTGGCATGGGCGCGGCCTTGTTGCGCAGCATGAAAGTCGTCACACTGGACTTTTTGGCAGACAGAGCCAGGCGGCGTGTCGCTGTTAGATCAAGGCCCTTGGGGTTTTTGCCGGTCAATTCAACAATGACCGCGCCAATTGGAGCGCAGCGTACGGCATCCGCAGCGGCACGTAATACAGCGATGCTGTCGGCCGCATCAATATATAATATATGCTCAGGATTGAGACCCAATTCTATCAATCCAGGGGGGTAGAGCCGGCCTTGTCGCCGGGCTTCTCCATGGTCACGTATCCATGCGATGGGTTGTTCAACGGTTTGTGCGGCTATCCGCGCACGTGCCGCTAAGAGCAGCGCTGTAGCGGCTGCGCTGCTGCTATCTTCGGGTTCAGCTGTATGGATTTCATGCAATTGTGCCAATGGCAGGCCATGACGGGAATGTTCACCGGCAAGCGCTGTATCAATGGCGTGGGCGCCAAAGGTAAAATGGCCCGCCGAGGCATTGTCCAGCATTTGAGATTTACCCGCGCCCAATTGCTGGAGGATATTCGAATCGATTATGTTCATGGTTTGTTCTAATTTAGAGAACATTCCTACCGGGTCAAGGGAGCAGCTGTCTGGGGCGTGTGATTTTACATTGCTGTCGCGCCCTACAATAGAGTATGAAGCCTCTCAGGACAAAGGGATAAGGGACGGATATGGCGGACATTTTCATCAGCTATTCAAGAAATGATCGAGATCGCTGTACCGCCATCCGCGATCATCTCGAAGCGTTGAAGGTTAGTGTTTGGTTTGATGCTGGCATCGGCGCAGGATCTTCCTTTGATCGAGAAATTGAACGTGAAATTGAAGCGGCGAAAGCCTTGCTGGTGTTGTGGACTGAAGAATCCGTAGAATCTGACTGGGTTCGTAACGAAGCGCGGACCGGCAAGGAGCGTAGCGGGCTCATCGCGGTTCAGTTGCGTGAATGCCAATTGCCACTCGAGTTTCGGTCCGTACAAGCAGAAATACTTGAAGAGGGTGCCGAAGGAACTGACAATCTGGTTTGGTTGAACATCCTCACACGCATTGGCGAGCTATTGGAGCGCCCAGGTCTTGCGGAATATGCGCGGCTGAAAGAAAAAGGCAGCAGTGACGACTGGAAAGACTGGTTGCGACGCTATGCCGCTGACCCATTAGCGCCCAGTGTGATTGACCGGATCATCGAAAGCGCTACGCCGGACACCAGTCAGCAATTGGCCGGCGAACGGGCAAAGCGCGCGGCCATGGAAGCAGAGCTGGGTGAATTGACCGCTGCCTCAAAGGCGCAAGCGGGTGAGGTCGCCAGCAACGCCAGAGAATTGGTCCGCTTGCGCCGAGAATTGGATGAAGCACAATCGGGACAAAAAGAGGCCGAAGCGGAACTGGAACGGTTTCGCGAAGCTTCTGGTGGCAAATCGGGAGCCGATGATGGTGGATTGGCTGGCTTGGGAATCGTGCTTCAAGACAAAGTGGCGGTGTATATCATGTTGCTTTTGTGGATCGTTGCCATCTGGTTTATCTGGGAACCGCTCAGAGAATTGATGAGAGGTTATGGCGGTTTGGGCGATGTGTTCTGGATTGTTTTCGGCATTGTCACTCTGGCTCTGCCGGCTGGTTTGATGACAATGAAAATATTGCGCAAACGCAAGGCTATGGCCAATGAAGAGGCTACAAATCTCTAAGCAACAGCAGTTAAAAGGGGTTTAGTGTGTAGCCCTGCTGCTGAAGCTGTGCATGAGTCGTCATCGCAGACAGATCCAATTTTACGCCCGGCAATAAATCGGATTTTGAAATTTTATGGGCTGCCGCGCTCTGGCCGCATAAATGAAAGGTGACACCATATTTCTGTAGAGCGGCAATAGCATCTGCGCTCCCATTGGCAGCACCAGCATTGCGCTGGCCGTATAAGGCAGCTTGTGTCAGATCCACTGAAGCGCTGCCGTGGACCACAATTGCCAGTTTGATGTTTTCTACCGGTATGCCCGCTGCCACATGCATGTTGATGAAACGAGCAGCGCTTTCGATAGAGCGATTAAGCTTTCCAGTCTCTGCTTTTTTGGCGAGATCAAAGGCAATTTTAAACTGTGTATCTTGGGCCAGCAATGTGTCGCTGTCCACCGGAGCATTTGGTCCGAAATCATCAAAGATCGGACCTGTCGTAAAGCCTTCCAATTGGGCTGAGGCCGGCATCGAAATCATCAGCGTAATGCATAAAAGTGATGTTTGAAAAATTTTCATATCTTCATCCTGTTCCAATTCTGGCTTGCAAATTTTGCAACTAATACACGACCCTTATCAAGTGCTGTGACATTGTGGAAGAGACCAATAATCGCTACATAGCAGCCATAGATTTGAACTCCGATCCACCTAAAAAGGGGGCTGTCGACGATGTTTGAGCAATTTGATGCCATATTGCTGGCGCGCATTCAATTTGCGTTTACGGTGAGCTTTCATTTTATATTTCCTGCATTTTCTATCGGATTGGCAAGCTATTTGGCTGTGCTGGAAGGTTTGTGGCTGAAAACCGGCAAGCCGATCTATATGGATTTGTTCAAATATTGGCTCAAAATATTCGCGGTCACTTTTGCTATGGGTGTTGTTTCCGGCATCGTCATGTCTTATCAATTCGGCACGAATTGGGCGGTTTTTTCCGACAAGGCAGGGCCAGTAATCGGGCCGTTAATGGCCTATGAGGTGTTGACCGCTTTTTTCCTCGAAGCAGGCTTTTTGGGCGTGATGCTGTTCGGGATGAACAAAGTTGGAAAAAAGCTGCATTTTACCGCCACAATGATGGTCGCCGTCGGGACTTTTATTTCTGCTTTTTGGATATTGAGCGTCAACAGTTGGATGCAGACTCCCACCGGTCATGAAATTGCGGCCAACGGGCAATTTGTCCCGGGAGATAGCTGGTGGACGATCATCTTTAATCCCAGCTTTCCCTATCGTTTATTCCACACATTAATGGCGACCTACCTGACAACCGCCTTTGTGGTGGGCGGTGTCGGTGCTTGGCATTTGCTGAAAGACAAAACCAATGCCCATGCCCGGAAAATGTTCTCTATGGCCATGTGGATGGCAGCGTTGGTTGCCCCTGTTCAGATTTTCGCGGGAGATTTGCACGGTCTCAACACATTGGAACATCAACCAGTGAAGATAATGGCGATGGAAGGCCATTATGACAGCCATCCCGATGGAGCGCCTTTGATCCTATTCGGTATCCCCAATAGTGAAGAGAAGCGGATTGACTATAAAATCCAGATTCCCAAATTGTCTTCGCTCATCCTCAAACATGATTTGGATGCGCCCCTAGATGGCCTTGATACGGTGCCCGATGCCGATGAGCCACCGGTTGGAATGGTCTTTTGGTCCTTTCGGATCATGGTCGGCATTGGTTTTGGAATGCTGGCTATTGGCTTGTGGAGCCTCCTCGCACGATGGCGTGGAAAGCTTTATGATTGGTCGCTTTTGCACAAGTCCGCTCTGCTTATGGCGCCTTCCGGTTTTGTTGCGGTTATAGCAGGGTGGATCACCACGGAAGTGGGACGCCAACCTTATACAATTTACGGATTGTTGCGGACGGCAGACAGCGCTTCTCCACTGGCCGCTCCCGCGGTCGCAGCTTCGCTGCTGGCCTTTATCATTGTCTATTTTTTCGTTTTCGGGGCCGGAAGCTGGTATATTTTACGATTGATGCACAAAGCACCGGAACCAGGCGAAAAAGGCGTGAAGTCGACGGAAACTGGTCCGGTTCGCACGGCCGGTATAGCACCGGGACCGGCGCAGAAAAATGTCGTGACTTTTAAACCGAAACCGGCGGAGTAAATGTAATGGATCTAACCATCATATGGGCCTTCATCATTGCTTTTGCCGTCTTTGCCTATGTTGTCATGGATGGATTTGATTTGGGCATAGGTATTTTGTTTCCCGCCTTTGCTGTGGGTGAGGCGCGGGATCAGGCGATGAACAGTATTGCGCCCGTTTGGGATGGCAATGAAACCTGGCTGGTACTGGGTGGCGGCGGATTGCTCGCAGCGTTTCCGTTGGCATATGCGATTATTTTACCAGCGACTTATCCGCTGATCATAATCATGTTGCTCGGCTTGGTATTTCGCGGGGTGGCTTTTGAATTTCGGTGGCGGGATCCAGATCACCGGGCCTTTTGGGATTTGGCCTTTACCGGCGGCTCTTTCGCCGCTGCTTTCTCACAAGGCATGATCTTGGGCGCATTACTGCAAGGGGTAGAGGTGGTCGATCGTGCTTATGCCGGAAGTTGGTTTGATTGGTTCACGCCCTACACGGTGTTGACTGGCCTCGGTACGGTTGCTGGCTATGCGCTATTGGGGGCAACCTGGTTGATTTGGAAAACGGAAAATAGCGCCCAAACCATGGCCTATCGGTTGGCAAAACCAGCTGCGCTGGCGACGTTAGGACTAATGGCAGCGGTCAGCCTTTATACACCCTTTCTTGATGGACAATATTGGACCCGCTGGTTCGAGATGCCCAATATTTTATTTGCAGCACAAGTGCCCCTCATGGTTCTCATATTGAGCTATTTCTTGTTTCGCGGGCTGATTAAAAAGAGGGAAGCGTCGCCTTTTCTCCTGTCACTCGTCTTGTTCCTGCTCGGCATGGCCGGACTTGGAATATCCATGTTCCCTTATATTGTGCCAAATCAGATTACGATTTGGGACGCCGCAGTGCCAGAAAGTAGCCAACTTTTCATGCTGTTTGGGGTGGCGATCACTGTCCCTCTGATCCTGGTGTACACCGGTTGGGCTTATTGGGTCTTTCGCGGGAAGGTCGGCACCGAGGGCTATCACTAATGATCGAAAAGCAAGAGATATCGGTTGAAGATAGCCCATTGTGGAAAAAGCTGGCCTGGATGGCCGGCATTTGGGCCATGAGTATCTCAATATTGGCGGTAGTCGCTTATATCTTGCGGCTATGGATTGTTTGAATTTCGTTCGCTTTGGAAGTTTTCAACCATTTCTGCCAGTTCCAGCCAGCGCATCTCCGCCGCTTCTTTCTCATCGATAAGCGCCGCATTTTCTTGGCTGAGATCTTCAAATTGAGCAAAATCTTTTGTGTATAAATCCGCATCAGAAAGCGCGGCCTCAATCTCAATCATGCGCTGATCGATGGATTCAAGGCGTGCGGGCAATAGATCATAGTCTCGTTGATCTTTATAACTGAGCTTCTTGATGGGGCTAGTTGATCTATCGGCATTTTTTGTGGGTTTTGGTTTGTCGCTGTTCTTTGGTTTTTCCTGATCTTTATCCGCTTTGCGTTTGGCTTCCCATTCCGCATAGCCGCCTGCGATTATATCGACTTTTCCGCTTCCATCGAGGCCCAAGGTTACTGTGACGGTGCGATCGAGGAAATCCCGGTCATGGCTGACCAGCAAAACAGTTCCGTCATAGTCCGCTATAACTTCCTGCAACAAATCCAGTGTTTCCAGATCCAGATCATTAGTGGGCTCGTCCAGCACCAATAAATTGGACATGTGCGCAAATTCCCGGGCGAGCAGCAATCGGGATTGTTCACCACCAGACAAGGTCCCAACTTTGGCATCGATTAAACCGGGAGAGAATAGAAAGTCCTTAAGATAGCCTTGCACATGTTTCTTATTGCCGCGAACATCGATCCAGTCGCTACCATCTGCGAGCACATCACGGATCGATTTGTCGGATTCCAAAAGGCTTCGTTGCTGATCTATGAATACGCCGTTGAGTGTTTTGGCAAGTACAACCGAACCGGTATCGGGAGCCAGTTCACCGGTGAGCATTTTCAATAATGTCGTTTTGCCCGCACCATTGGCTCCGACGATGCCAATTCTGTCACCGCGTTGTATGCGCAGTGAAAAGTCTCGGATAATGACTCGCTTCTCATCATTCTCGCCAAAGCTTTTGGAAATATGTTCCGCGGTAATGACTGACTTTGTTCGGACATCATCACTTTGTGCTTTTAACTGCGCGGTTCCCGCCGGTCCGATCATCGCAGCCCGTTGGGCCCGCATTTGATATAATTTTTCCAATCTGCCTTGATTGCGTTTGCGGCGCGCAGTGACACCGCGTTCCAGCCAGCGGGCTTCCAGTTTTAGTTTAGCATCAATTTTTTGTGCGGCCTGCGCGTCGTCTGCATGCACTTTTTCCATCCACGCATCATAGCCTCCGAACCCCACTTCTTGCCGGCGGAGCGCACCCCGATCCAGCCAGATTGTCTGCTTGGTCAGGCGGGTGAGAAAGGTTCGGTCGTGCGAGATAGTGATAAACGCACCTTTATAGCGCGCGAGCCAATCTTCCAGCCAATCAATTGCGCCAAGATCAAGATGGTTGGTTGGTTCATCCAATAATAACAAATCCGGTTCCAAAGCGAGCGCCCGGCAGATCGCCGCACGGCGTTTTTCGCCGCCGCTTGCTTTGTCGGCGCGAATGGCAAGATTGGTCGACAATTGATCAGCAATGGCTTGCACTTCATGGTCCGCTGGTCCCGCGCTGCCCGAAACGGCAAAATCCAATAAAGTTTCAAAGGGCGTGAAATCAGGCTCTTGTTCCAGCATCACAATATTAGTGCCAGGCTGGATCATCCTTTTGCCTTTATCGGCTTCAATCTGATCTGCAATGAGACGCAACAATGTTGTTTTGCCTGCACCATTGCGACCGATTAAGGCCAATCGATCGCGCGGACCGACATGAAGATCGAGATTTTTGAACAACCAGCCCTCGCCTTGGTGGAGGGATAGATCTTCATAAGCAAAAATGGGTGGTTGAGACATATTAAGTGCGTTAGGGTGTCGTGCCGTTGGGCTCAAGTCCCCTGTCACAATAAACGGTTTGAAACTGAACCTGTTGTTCACATAGTGTTAAAAGCGAAAAGGCTATGACATTCCTATGTTGAAAAAATCGATCTTATCTGGACTCTTTGTGTCGACGGCGTTGGCATGTATGGCAGTGCCTGTACAAGCGGTTCAACGAGACAATGAACAAAAAGCCGCCCGCGCGCAAATGATCGCAGGCAAAGGAAAATCCTTGCGAGCAATTGAAAATAAAGTTTTGCCTCGCATGGCTGGCAGCCAATATTTGGGTCCGGAATATGACCCCGCTGCACAAGTCTATCGATTGAAGTTCATTCAGCAAGGCCGCGTTATCTTTGTCGACGTTGACGGACGAACGGGTGCAATTTTGCGCGAGCGCCGTTAAGCTATCTTCTCTTTATCATTGTGACATTTATTGATGGTGATATAGCTACATCATCATAAAATTCGGTATTCTGGAGTGAACATATGCGCGTGCTAATTGTCGAAGATGAACCCACATTGGGGGAACAGTTAAAAGCGACGTTGGAAAGCAATGGCTATGCAATTGATTTGTCCACAGATGGTGAAGATGGCCATTTCATGGGGTCCACCGAAGAATATGACGCGGTCATTCTGGATTTGGGATTGCCGGAAATAGATGGACTCACCGTGCTCGATCGCTGGCGCAAAGAAGAGCGCAATTTTCCCGTTCTGGTTTTGACTGCCCGCGATAGCTGGTCTGACAAGGTGGCTGGGTTGGATGCTGGTGCCGATGACTATCTTGCAAAACCCTTTCAGACAGAAGAATTAATCGCCAGATTGCGCGCGCTTATTCGCCGCGCTTCAGGCAATGCATCATCGGAATTAACTGCTGGAGACGTGCGGTTGGATACGCGATCCGGGAAGGTTACGCTCGATGGCAGCCCGGTAAAACTCACCGCACAAGAATATAAGCTGCTTTCCTATTTAATGCATCATAAGGGCAAGGTCGTGTCGCGCACGGAATTGATCGAACATATTTATGATCAGGATTTTGATCGGGATTCCAATACGATCGAAGTGTTTGTTACGCGCATCCGTAAGAAATTAGGGGCGGATGTAATTTCGACAATCAGGGGGCTGGGCTATAGTCTAGAGGATCCGGACAGCTGAATGAAACAAGCAAAATAGACCTTCCAACAGACGAAGCAATAAGCCAGCCAAGAGCCCGGATCGGCACACAGACCACCGGGTCATTGAGCCGTCGAATGATTGGCATCGCGGCGGCCTGGATCATCATATTATTGCTCGGCGGCGGCGTTGCGCTGGACCGGGTTTTGGTCAATGCCGTGACTCGCAACTTCGATAATCAATTGGAATATACACTCACCGCGATGATTGCATCGGCGGAAATTGATCCGACCGGCGAAGTGTTTTTCAATCGACCGCTTGGGGATCAGCGGTTTCTCGAGCCTAATAGCGGCTTATATTGGCAGATTAGCGGTGAAGGCCATGAGGATTTCACTTCCCGGTCTTTATGGGATCGCACACTCGACCAAGAAGTGCCGCATGATGATCTCGAAACGCATCTTTACGACAGCGATCAGTTTCCAGAAGAGCCACTGCGCATGGTAGAGCGGAGTGTGATCCTTCCGGATTCCGAGGTAAAATGGGCCTTTCAAGTTGCCCAAAGCCGAGAAGGTTTGAACGCGCAAGTCAATGAGATCCGGTCGATTTTGGTCAACAGCTTTTTGTTGCTGGCGCTGGGCCTCATCGGAATGGCGGCTTTGCAAACACTTTATGGCCTGTGGCCGTTGCGGAAAATTCGTAAAGCGATTGGTGAAATGCGCAATGGTCAGCAAAAGCGTGTGAGCGAGCCCATGCCCAATGAAGTCACGCCAATGGTTGACGAATTGAACGAGCTGCTCGACCATAATGAAAAACAAGCTGAGGAAGCCCGGCGCCATGCCGGAAATCTTGCGCATGCTCTAAAAACCCCGCTGACGGTCATTATGAATAGCGCGACAGCCAAAGCCAGTGATCTCGCCGATACAGTGATCCGTGAGTCCGGGGTTATGCGCCGGCAAGTCGATCATCATCTGGCGCGTGCACGAGCTGTGGGTCGCCGGGGTCATGCGCATAGCCGCGCGCGCGTTTGGCCTAGTCTACAAGCTGTAGAGCGCGCTGTGGGTCGACTTTATAAACATGTTCGTATCGATATTGATGGGGATCAGGATGCGGTGGTTTCGGTGGAGCGCCAGGATCTGGATGAAATGATCGGAAATCTAGTTGAGAATGCGGCCAAATATGGCGGCGGTAGTGTATTTGTCACGGTCGAGACCGGCGATGAATTTGTTGAATTGTTGATTGAAGATGATGGAATGGGCATTCCAGCGGAGGAGCGGCAACGCATATTTGATCGCGGTGTCCGCTTGGATACCGGAAAGCCGGGAACGGGATTGGGACTAGCGATTGTCCGCGACGTTGCGGAAATTTATCAAGGTATGGTTTCGCTGGAAGAAAGCGAAGATTTGGGCGGGTTGATGGTCAGGCTTTGCTTACCCAAATCAGTAGCAGCGAGTTGATTTTGGCCGCAGGTCATCCCTAATCAGGTCATATAACTTGCCTATGGACCCTCAAAAAATAGCGATAATAGGATGTGGGCCAGGCGGATTGGCTTGTGCTTTGTTTCTCCACCAAAAGGGCCATGCCGTCTCCTTGTTTGAGCGGTTTTCTCAGCCGAAGCCTTTGGGATCAGGTCTGCTCATTCAGCCATCGGGTCAACATATTCTCAGCGCTTTGGGATTATTAGACGCCATAGAACAGCGCGCCAGCCCTGTGCATCAGTTGCATGGCATTTCGGTTGCGAACGGGCGTCGCGCGCTGGATATGCACTATCAGCATGCCCGCAATCCGATATCTGCACTGGGCGTTCACCGCGCCAGCTTGTTCCAAGTGTTGATGGACGCTGTGCAAAAGGAAGGCATTGCGATAAAAGTGGACAAAAAGCTGGTCCATTATGAAGAGAATCCATCCGCGATACAGCCGATATTTGCAGATGGTTCAGCGACCGAAAAATTTGACCTGATGATTGACGCCAGCGGTGCACGCAGCCCGCTGGCAACCGGTAACTTGAGAAAACTGAGCTATGGCGCATTTTGGGCCACTGTGGATATGCCGCATTCTCACGCGATATTGTCCCATGCGCTGGATCAGCGCTATTGGCATGCTGAGAAAATGGCGGGGATAATGCCCGTGGGCATCAATCCGGAAACCGGTAACCAGGGGGCGGCCATTTTCTGGTCGGAGCAGCCTGATAATGTAGATCAGGTGATCGCAGCAGGTATTGGGCGTTTTCGATCGGAATTTTGTAATTTGTGGCCAGAGGCCGAACCATTTGTGCAGCAGATTCAATCGATGGATGCGCTAACTATGGCCATTTATGGCCATCGCACTGGCTCAGCGCGAACATCCAAAAGATTATACCATGTGGGAGACAGTTGGCATTGTACCAGCCCGCAATTGGGGCAGGGCGCCAATATGGCCCTGATCGATGCTGGTGCGCTAGCCCAGGCAATACAAGGCGCCAACAATTTGGACGATTTATCAAAAAAATATCATCAATCTCGCGTTTTTCACATTCAACTTTATCAAGCGCTCAGCATCATATTCACTCCGCTTTACCAATCCAATAGCAAAACATTGCCTTGGGCGCGGGACTTTGTGATTGACAATTTTGCGCGCTGGCCTGGGGTGCGCAATTTTATCACCCATACGGTCTCAGGTGTTTTGGGCCTTAAATTTCCAATGTAAAAGGTTCAGGCGGATTCTTCCCGAATCTGTTCATGATGGCGGATAACCTCATCTATGATGAAGCGCAGAAACTTTTCTGAAAATTCCGGATCAAGATTGGCGTCATTGGCCAATTGGCGCAAACGGGAAATTTGCTCTTGCTCGCGGGACGGATCGGCTGGTGGCAGCTTATTTGCCGCTTTATATTCACCCACGGCTTGCGTGACTTTGAAGCGTTCGGCCAGCATGAATACCAATGCGGCGTCGATATTGTTGATGCTTTCGCGATATTGCTTGAGCGTGTCGTCCATAGATAGCCACCTGATTTTCTGCTTTGATTTCTTGCTTGATAGACTTGCTCGCAAGTTTTGCAAACTTCACCTGTAGATGCTTTGATTTCACTTGCCTTATCATCAATCCCTTGCCACATCGCATGGATTATGTCTGCAACAGTCCATCATCTGGGGCGTGAATCGACCCCTTCGTTGGAGCCGCTTATGGCTCTTGTCGCCAGTGACATGAATCAAGTGAATAGTGTGATCCTAGATCGCATGCAGTCTGAAATCCCTTTGATACCAGAACTGGCGGGACATTTAATTGCCGGTGGCGGTAAGCGGATGCGTCCTATGCTGACCTTGGCCGCCGCAAAATTAATTGGCTATGAAGGGGATCGTCACTTCAAATTGGCCGCAGCGGTTGAGTTTATCCATACCGCCACCTTGCTTCACGATGATGTTGTTGATGGTTCTGATTTGCGCCGCGGAAAAACAACAGCAAATTTGGTCTTTGGCAATCCCGCAACCGTACTTGTTGGCGATTTTCTGTTTAGCCGCTCGTTTGAATTGATGGTTGAAGATGGTTCGCTGAAAGTGTTGAAAATCTTGTCCAGCGCCTCAGCAATCATCGCCGAAGGCGAAGTGAATCAGCTAACCGCACAGCGTAAAATAGATACAAGCGAAGATCGGTATCTGGATATTATCGGGTCCAAGACCGCCGCGCTTTTTGCTGCTGCTAGCCGTATATCAGGCGTTGTCGCGGAGCGCGGAGAAGAAGCAGAAATGGCGCTGGATTCCTATGGCCGGAATTTGGGCATTGCCTTTCAATTGGTTGACGATGCGATCGACTATTCTTCGGATAGCGAAACCATGGGCAAGGATGTCGGCGATGATTTCCGGGAAGGGAAAGTCACCTTGCCGGTCATATTGGCTTATGCACGAGGCAATGAGGATGATCGCAAATTTTGGAAAGAAGCTATAATCGGCCACAAATGCTCCGATGATGATCTGGCCTTTGCCACGCAATTGCTCCATTCTACCGGAGCGATTGACGACACGATTTCGCGAGCGCGTCATTATGGTCAACGGGCAATAGATGCGCTGGGTGCCTTTCCTTCTGGAAAAGCAAAGGCAGCAATGACCGAAGCGGTTGAATTTGCCATCTCACGGGCTTATTGAAGCGCCGAGCAAAGGAACAGATAATGGCCGCGCGGATTTATCAGATACCAATGAATGCAATGCAGTCTGGCAGGGCACTGACCGACAAATGGGTGTTGGAATTTGAACCATCTGAAGCGCGAAAAGCAGATGCCTTAACTGGCTGGTCTGGTTCCGGTGACACGCAGCGGCAAGTGCAAATGAAATTTCCTGACGCCGATGCAGCCAAGGCTTATGCTGACAAATATGGCATTGCCTATTCTGTTGTTCCTACACCGCAGAAAACGCTAAAAATTCAAGCTTATGCGGATAATTTTCGTTAGTCCGACGATCCGCTGAACTGTAAAAACAATAGCAATTTCACATCAATGGCGACGCCCTCTGCACGCTTATCGGCGATAAATTTGTCGAGCTTTTGTAAGGGAATGCGGTGCACGGTGATGTTCTCGCCGGCAACACCGCCTCCGTCTCCTACCTTAGTGAGCTGATGGGCTTTAAACAGCGAGAAGCTTTCGGATACCATCCCTGGTGAAGAATAAAACTCACCACAATTTTCCATCTCAGCAGCACGATAACCGGTTTCTTCTTCCAATTCCCGAATGGCCGCAACAGATGCGTCTTCATCGCTATTGTCATCCTGATCGCCGACTAATCCTGCGGGCAGTTCGACACAATTTTTGCCAAGCGGAACTCGATATTGTTCCACCAACAAAACATGACCCTCATCAATTGCCAAGATAACCGCAGCGCGTATCCCGCGGCTGCGCGAAACATATTCCCATCTTCCTTGGCGTTTCGCGGTTATGAAACGACCTTCCCACATAGTTTCCACCGGCGCATCGGAATCGATGATGCTCAAATTTCGATCAGCCGATCTGGGAGCTCATTCGGGTTCATATCCGTCTTGGGGAAATGTTCTTGCAGAACCACGCCGACATGTCGGACAGCCGCAGCCATGCCTTCACCCGGCCGTCCTGCTCGGATTTCATCAATCAAGGCAACCATGGCCTCCCCCCAGACTTCTGGAGATACTTTCTCGGCTATAGCGGCATCAGCAACAATTTCTGCCCGATGCTCTTTCAAGGAAACATAAATTAATATGCCAGTCAGACCCATTGTTCGGCGTTCAGCGCCCACTTTGAAAAAGTCGATTGCTCGTTTGCGCACCCGGCGTTGTTTTGTACTTTTGGGTGTGACAAAAAGACGAAGTGGCATCCAGGCAAAGAGATAACGCATGGCCAAGAATAGGGCGACAGCAGCGATGAACATAATCGCCATTTGCTCGCCTGCGGTGGTGACATCCTGCTCCCATCCGCCCAATAGATTATTGACCATAGACTGATAAAAGGCGGGAAAGACAGCAAGTGATGACAAGAATAGGAAAGTCAGCCCGATCGCCCACTGCAAGCCAGCATCATGATATTTGTCCGACAAATCCGTAACGATGGTGACAATCTCGCCATCTGTGGATTTTTCCGCTTCGCTCACCGCTGATGTGACAAGCTTGTGATCCGCTTCGGACAGTTGATTGACCTTTTTCATTACCATCCTCCTGAGGCACCGCCACCGCCAAAGCTGCCGCCGCCGCCGCTAAAGCCGCCACCGCCGAAACCGCCGCCGCCAAATCCTCCACCAGATCCGCCCCATCCACTGGAACCGCCACCGCCCCAGATTACCACTGGTCCGGAACCACCGCGATAGCGTCGGCCACCCCTTGAGTTCGATATGGATATAAAAATGATGACGATTATCACGATAATCCAAAATATGGCCAAACCAGACTCGCCGCTATTGGATCGTTCGCGCTGCAGGGTTGCCGCTTGTGCCGCATTTGCGCGGGCTTCTTCTTCCGGTAGGACAAGCTGGAGCAAGACCTGATCGACGCCCGCTTCGATGCCGGCTGCCATATTGCCTTCGCGAAAACGCGGCAAAATGCTGTTTTGTATGATGATGCTTGATAGCGCATCAGTCATAATGCCTTCCAGTCCGTAAGCCACTTCTATGCGGACTTTACGCTCATTAGGAGCAACCAGCAAAATAATGCCATTGTCTTTTTCGGTTTCACCGTCGCCATCCTGGCCGATACCCCAAGCTCGACCGAGCTGGTAGCCATAGTCGGCAATATCATAGCCTTCGAGGTCGTTGATGGTGGCTACGACAAACTGCCTGGTCGTTGTGTTTTCCAACCCTTCAAGCTTGGACGTTATTGCGGCTTCTTGAGCCGGGCTCAATAAATCAGCCTGATCGACGACGCGGCCGGTTAGTTCCGGAAAATTCTGGGCGATTGCAGGCGTGGTAGCAGCGCATAAAATCAAGAGGAGCAAAGAACGGATCAGTTTCATGTTGTAATTCTCTCCTGCAGATCAGTTGGGTGACCATTGTTGCGATTGGACCATTGTTTTGGATTTGCAGCTTGGCTGCTAAAGCGCCAATCCGCTGTCCTATGCGATACCCCAGCGCATTCCGCGTTGATCAATAAATCTGGACTACTGGCGCCGCTAATCGTGCTGATCCAAAGGATCGTCAAACCCATTATAATGCGATGCGCATTCACCGGTTAAAAGGAAACATCTGGTGCTTCATCAGCCCCTTCAGTGGTCGCAGAAAACGGTTCCATAGGTTCTGCGCCATGGATGATTTTGGCGCCGATAATATCCGGGAAGGTACGGATCGTCGTATTATATTGCCGAACCGCTTCATTATAGTCGCGGCGCGCTACACTGATGCGGTTTTCAGTGCTCTCGAGTTGGCTTTGCAGAGCAAGGAAATTCTGATTGGATTTCAGATCGGGATAAGCTTCGACTGAAGCGAGCAAGCGACCTATACCCTGCGACAAAGCTCCATGAGCTGCGGCAAATTCCTGAATTTTTGATGCATCGCCCAAGTCATTGGCACTGACTTGAATGGATGTTGCCTTTGCACGCGCTTCGACCACAGCGGTCAACGTATCTTGCTCTTGCGCGGCAAATCCTTTGACCGTTTCGACAAGATTGGGGATTAAATCAGCGCGGCGTTGATAGGTTCTTTCAACATCTCCCCATTTCGCTTTAACGTTTTCCTCGGCCGTTGGCACACTGTTGATACCGCAAGCGCTGAGCGCCAGGGCCAATATCGGTACGATCAAAAATTTGGTTATTGTGCCACGCATATTAAATTTCTCCCACATTCAGATTGAACGCCTCATCAAATGTAAAAATAGGTACGAAAGCCGCCGATTGCAATGACTTCTCTCGACAAATCGAAGTTAATCGGGCATTTACTCCCATTCTTACGGGGAAGAGGAGTATCCTATATGTTCGCAGAATTTAAAGACTTTATCCTAAAAGGCAATGTGCTCGATTTGGCTGTTGCGGTCATTATTGGGGCAGCATTTGCCACCATCACCACATCATTGACGGAAGATGTGATTATGCCAATTGTCAGCGCCATTTTCGGCACGCCTGACTTTTCAACTATGTTTATATTATTGGGTACACCGCCTGCAGAACTGGCCGGTTCAACTGACTATGCTGCGCTGAAAGAAGCGGGCGTGCCGATGCTGGGTTGGGGACAATTTCTGACGGTTATCATTAACTTTGTCATCTTGGCATTCATCATTTTCATGATTGTTCGTTATGCTAATAAAGTTGTCAAAAAGGCCGAAGAAGAAGAATCCGGTCCAAGCGAAATTGATCTTTTGACCGAAATTCGGGACAATTTGAAAAAATAATCTCGTTTCAAAAAGATTTGACTTGAAATCAGGGGTGTGGACTATCCAGTCTGCGCCCCTATTTTTTGGTCATTGTCTTTTCATTCAGAATTAAGCCTCTATATAGAGCCTGTCGGCTTCGGCGGACTATGGTGATAAATTGCGATGTGCAATAGGCACAACGGACCCGGGGGCGGTACCCGGCGGCTCCACCACTTCAGATATTCCGAAATATCTGTGCTGAAGGGGCCGAACTAGGATCGACGTGTGTTGAAAAGCATTGTTTTTACCCGGCCTGAGTATGCCGTGATTGCTCTAAACTATAAGTGCAAACGATAACGAAGCACTCGCAGTAGCGGCTTAAGCCAACGACCTCACGGTTGTAACTTAAGAAGTTAAAGCGCGGTTGGACCCACCGGGCAACAGAAGGGATTCCGGCGGCCTGGGGGTGCCGAGCAACAGAAACCCCCACCTTCACTCAACGCTCGACTTCTCTGCCGCTTATGGTTCAGTAATCCTGTCCGTAGGTTTTGTGATAATCAATGGCTTCGATCATTTTCGCGCCCGCCATGAACACGGATCCCGTGCAAGCCAAGAAGAGTAAAATTCCGCCATATCCTGGATATTGTATCAGATAATCCTGACCACGAGCGATGGCGCCTGTGGCAAGCGCATAAGTGATCAGATAAGCTTCAAATTTGGTCTTGATTATGAATAGGCGTTTAAATTTTTTCCACATGTAAAATAGAGTAGCAAGGGCTGTGCCAAGCCCAGAAATATGGGAGATTGGCAAAAGCAATTATAGTTAACTGTAAGTTAATTCGACAGTTGCGGCGCTGTTAAACGTTGAGTTCTGTCAGCGAACAGCATTTTAAAAGTGCCATCCGCGCGTCTGCGATGGTTTCGCGTAAATGTGGATCTTTCAATTGCTCTGGTCGGATAGTTTCAGGCCAATGTTGAGCGATAATATCTGCCATAAGATCCAATTTTTCTGTTGTGGCGATAAACCGCTGATCCACCCATCGGCTATCGGCGACAACGCGCAGACGTAAGCAGGCTGGCCCGCCGCCATTGGCCATGGATTGCCGAACATCAACTGGGCATAATTTGCGGATCGCTCCGTTGCCTGCGAGCAATTCTTCTAGATAAGACCACACCGCCTTGTTTTCCTTTGCCTCGGTGGGTAAAATTAATGCCATGCCAGCGCCTTCTGGCAGGGACACCAGTTGAGCATTAAACAGGTAGGATTGAATCGCATCTTCCAAACTGACCTTGTTCGCAGGCACAGTGATGATGTTGGCCTGAGGAAATTTGTCCAATATTTCGTTATAAAATTGTTCGCGATGTTCAAAAGCATCTTCGTGAGTGAACAGAGTATGTTCATTAGCAACGGCCACCACATCATTGTGGAAAGCACCAGCGGCTATCGCTTTTTCCGATTGCTGCGCAAATATGACCTGACTGTCTCCAAGACCATGTTTGCGTGCCACAGCCTGACTGGCTTCGATATGTTGACGAGCCGGAAATCGGCCGCCACTTTTGCCATAGACAAAAATTTCAAGGCCAGCCGTGTCATGGGAAGCGCAAAGCCGCATATGATTGGCTGCACCTTCATCACCAAATGGAGAGGGTATGGGTGTGTGCACGGTAAAATGATCGCGATTGGCAAAGGCGGTGCGCAGCTGCAAAAGAGTCCCCGGCCATTCATGGCTGCGGTGCGGCATAGTCTGCAGATTGGCCACAGTCATGTGGCATTTTCCATCATCGCAATCGGGCGCGGGCGAAATGGTCGCGGCATTGGCTGACCACATGGATGATGCAGAATAGGCGGCGCTGCGGATATGGCTGGGTGCCTGATCCAAGTTTGTCCCTAGGGAGGAAAGCCACGGGATATTAGGGCGACCCAATGGCATGAAAAAGCCTTGCGCCAGACCCAATGCCAAATTGTGACGCATTTTTTCCAGCCCTTGAAGCGCGGCTTCTCTGGGATAGGATGCATCACCGGCATGGGCTGAAGAAGCGATATTCCCGTGGCTCAAGCCCGCATAATTATGACTGGGACCAATAATCCCATCAAAGTTGATTTCCTGCAACATGGTGTCTTTCTATCTTGGTATATGCCAAATGCTGTCGCCGACCTTCAGGCCGAGATTGGAGGCAGCATTTTGATCGATAATAAGGCCGTTTTCGGTGTCGCTGATAAAGGCGTAAGTGGCTTGGAATTCATGCAATCGGCCACAGGAAATAATCGATTTGGATCCTTTCTCATCCTTCGAAATATCTGAGATAACTCCGGCATTGCTATTGGCCACGCTGGTAACGCTATCGGTCTTGGCGATCATGGTTGGGCCACCATCAAATATGTCGACATAGCCATCATAGGAAAAATTCTCATTTTCAAGCATCCGCATCGCCGCCCGGCCATTGGGATGGGGTATGCCAATGGCAGATCGCGCGGTTTCGCTTAACATTGCCGTATAAATCGGATGTTTCGGCATTAGGTCAGCGATAAATTGATTGCCATGAATGGCGTTAAAATAATCGGCTTCCTGAAACCCCATTCCGAAAAAACGGCCGGCCAAACCATCCCAAAATGGCGAGCCGCCAGCTTCATCGATCACACCCCGCAACTCGGCAAATAAGCGATCACCAAAACGCGAGCGATGCTCTTTGATGAAAAGATAGCGGCTCCTTGCTAGCAGCATTCCCAGTCCACCCGCCCGTTCGCCTGGGTGCAAAAACAAGCCGCCGACTTCGCTGGCGCCTTCCAGATCGGTGACCAGCGTAAGCATTTCTGCTCGAAAGGTGCGGTCTAATTCCTTGCTGGTCTGCGACAAGGTGCTTAGCCGGTAGGAATAAAAAGGCCAACTTTGTCCGACCATGGTGAACAGCTGTGATGTGCCCCTTACAACGCCAGTGTCTACATTTTCCAAGACCATCACGAATAGGTCGTTGCCATGGTCTTCTGAACTGCGATCAAAAGCCCGTGCGGACCGCTCGAGTTTGGCAGTCAGACTGTCTTTGTCGGCGGGCAAATTGGTAAATCCGCCGCCTGTCAGTTTTGCCATTTCATAAAGATGCTGCAGATCTTCAATCCGAGCAGCTCTTATCCTGAAATTTGTCATAATCCCCCTTTTGCCGCGATGCGCATTATGGTCAGCGCGGACAATTGTGTGCGCTCGACCAAACTTTCTGCGATCAAAAATTCATCCGCGCTATGAATGGCGCCGCCTCGAACGCCCATCGTATCGACAACCGGCACGCCGCAGGCGGCAATATTATTGCCATCGCAAACACCGCCAGTTCCGCGCCAATTTATATCCAGGCCCAAGTCCGCACCACAATTTTTTACCAAATGGAACAGCTTTTTCGCTTGCGGATCAATCGGTTTGGGTGGTCGACCAAAGCCGCCATGGCAAACCACGGTGAGATCATGATCCGCAGCGACTTTGTCGACCAGTTGATCCAAAATATTTTGTGCATCTTCTTGATCGGTTAAAGTTTTCGGCCGAAAATTCACCCGCAATATGGCATGATCAGGCACGGCATTATTCGGCCCGCCGCCTTCTATTTTTGCGGGATTGACACTCAAGCCCTCACGATGGGTTGCCTTTAGCTTCAAGGCCATATCAGCGGCAGCGACCAGCGCATTGCGGCCTTCGTCGGGGTTGCGGCCAGCATGAGCGCTTTTCCCGGTAAAGATGATCGAAAAATTTCCACTACCGCCGCGTTCTCCGGCCAATGTGCCATCGGGTAAAGCAGGCTCATAGGTCAGGGCGGCCACCTTATTTTGTGCTGTTCGTTCAATCAGTGCCGCAGAAGAGGCCGAACCAACTTCTTCATCGCTATTGATCATGACATCATAGCCGATAAAGCTGGCCCAGTCGCTCTGTTCGAGCAATTGTAAAGCGCCAAGCATGACCGAAATGCCTCCTTTCATATCCGCAACGCCTGGGCCATTAAGCACACCGTCTTCGATCCATTCCAGATTTTGAAAGCTGTGATCTGCGGGAAACACAGTGTCCATATGACCGGTCAGCAATAAGCGTATCGGAGCATTGGGCCGCACTGCCGTTAGCAAATGTTGGCCGCGAAAAATTTTGTCAATCGATCCATCTGTCCGCACTGCTTCTACAGGTTCAGGCTGGATCAAACTCACTTCGCCGGGAAGTACAGAAAAAGCGTCGGCCAGATAATCCGCAACGGTTTTTAAACCCTGTAAATTGGTGCTGCCGCTGTTTACTTCTGACCACTGTTCCGTGCGCTTGAGCAGCGGAATATCGTGGGCTTTCTCGAGAATGGGTGCTTCTTGCAATGTTTGGACGGTCATTCCAAACTGATAGCATTTGTAATCAATTGCTGTCACCTTTTTCCGACAGACACGGAAATAGGACCACTAGTGCAATCGAGCATCAGCGATTAGAGTATTTAATTCCTGTTGAATTTCCTGCCAGAGGGCGCGTTCAGCCGGCTTGTCCTCAGGAATAGTAGCCAGGATTACATAGATGGCCGCGTCGACAAGTCCGTTAAACCAATGGCTTTCAACCTTTAACGTCTCTTCATGATGCGGAACAGTACTGCCAAACATGATCCGGATTTCCTCCGGGCGCTCTAACCAAGTCATCAGGCAATAAACGGTGCTTTCAACCATTTCTGCTTCCAGTTTAAACCTGTTGCCTAAGCCATGGTCTTGAAAGGATTTTTTCGCCCCGGGGTGTTCGGCATAATAGCGTTCCATAACCGGAATGGTGATGTCACCCAAACGGCCCGCTGCACGCTCAAGGCTGGTTTCTAGCAATTTCAATTTTCTGTTCAGATCCATCTGCATTCGTTTCTGGAGGATCGCCTGATGTTCGGCAAGGAAATGATTTCCGGCATTTACAAAAACGGCTTCAACAGTCATAGCGTGCAACCGATTCCTCCCCGGAAGATTACCACTGCACGCTCAGGCAATGCTGTCGGGGCTATGCTTTGTTTTTGTATATCAGAGGAACTATCATGTCCGAATATGTCCTGAAAAATAATGTCCAGATTTCGGCATTGCTTTTTGATTTTATCAATGATCGCGCATTACCGGGGACCGGTGTCGATCCAGAAAATTTCTGGTCGGGTTTCGCAGATTTGCTAGCGAAGTTTGCGCCTCTCAATGCAGACCTGTTAACGAAAAGAGAAAAATTGCAATCGCAAATTGATGAATGGCATGCAGCCCATCAAGGCAAAGCAATTGTGCAGGAAGAATATCAGGCATTTTTGAAAGATATCGGATATTTGGTTCCAGAGCCGGCGCCTTTTTCGATCAGCACAGAAAATGTTGATCCGGAGATTGCCAAAATGGCCGGACCGCAATTGGTGGTCCCATCATTGAATGATCGCTTTGTTCTTAATGCCGCAAACGCCCGTTGGGGAAGCCTATATGATGCATTTTATGGCACTGATGCGCTCGACGCGCCGCCGGCCATTCCGGGCGGATATGATCCGGTTCGGGGGCAAGCGGTTATCGCTGCAGCCAAAGCGTTTTTGGATGAAACATTTCCTTTAAGGGACAGCAGCTGGACCAATTTTTGTGGGGGGCTTCCCAACCTGGTGGACGCGGATCAATTGATTGGTCGCAATGGTGACTCGTTGCTGCTGAAACATAACGGATTGCATGTGGAAGTGGTCATTAATGCCGATCATCCCATCGGCAAAGATGATCCTGGACATATCGCTGATCTGTTGATGGAAGCCGCGCTGACCACAATCATCGATATGGAAGATTCTGTCGCAGCGGTTGATGCGGAAGACAAGCTGTTGGCCTATACCAATTGGCTAGGCCTAATGCGGGGAGATCTTGCCGCAAAATTCATGAAATCTGGAAAGGAATCGGAACGCAGAGCCAATCCTGATCGGGAATATCAGGATCTGGACGGTGGTTCATTTTCGCTTCCCGGGCGGAGCTTGATGTTTGTCCGTAATGTGGGCCATTTAATGACTAATCCGGCAGTATTACTGGCCGATGGCTCCGAAGCACCCGAAGGCTTGCTCGATGGCGTGTTTACAAGCCTTATCGCGATACATGATTTGAAGAAATTGGGCGATCTGAGCAACAGCAATGCCGGGTCAATTTATATCGTCAAACCCAAAATGCATGGTCCGGAGGAATGTACATTCACTAATGATTTATTTGATGCGGTTGAAGATCTGCTGGGCCTTGCTCGCAATACCATCAAAGTTGGAGTGATGGATGAAGAACGCCGCACGTCGGCCAATTTGGCGGCTTGCATTCACGCAGTGAAATACCGGATTGTCTTTATCAATACCGGTTTTCTGGACCGCACTGGAGATGAGATTCATACCAGCATGCAAGGCGGGGCGATGGTTGCCAAAGCGGATATGAAGGCCAGTGACTGGATCCAGTCTTATGAAGCCCGAAATGTCGCTATTGGCTTGGCTTGCGGCATGTCTGGAAAAGCGCAGATCGGCAAAGGAATGTGGGCCGCGCCTGATATGATGGCTGATATGATGGAGCAAAAAATCGGTCATCCCAAAACCGGTGCCAATACCGCTTGGGTGCCCAGTCCGACGGCAGCAACTTTGCATGCTATTCATTATCATCGTCTCGATGTTTTTGACCGCCAGAAACAAGTTGCGGACCAAGATATTCCCTCGCTCGATAAACTGCTGACTGTGCCATTGGCCGATGGCCATAATTGGTCAGGAGAAGAAATTGAGCGCGAATTGGACAATAATGCACAAGGTATATTGGGCTATGTAGTGCGCTGGATCGATCAGGGAATTGGTTGCTCGAAAGTACCGGATATCCATGATGTGGGTTTGATGGAAGATCGTGCAACTTTGCGGATCTCTTCCCAGCATATGGCCAATTGGATGCTGCATGACGTGTGCACCGCCGAACAAGTGGATGCCGCGCTTTTGCGGATGGCGGCCAAAGTGGATGCCCAAAATGCCGGTGATCCTCTTTATCGTCCGATGGCGAGTGATCCCAAAGCGAGCCTGGCTTTTCAAGCTGCACGGGATCTGGTGTTCAAAGGTGTCGAACAACCTAGCGGTTATACCGAACCTTTGCTTCATGCCTATCGGTTGAAGTTAAAGGCGGCTGGTTAAGCCAACAGTCCGCTTATCGGGATAGACACCGGGCCATGGCGATGAATTCGTCAACACTGACGGTTTCTGGCCGGCGCGTGCCGTCAATGCCAACTTCGGCTAACGCCGCCAGTCCTCCGGGAAGCGCCTTCAAGCTTTGCCGCAACATTTTGCGCCGCTGGCTAAAGGCGGTTTGGGTCAGTTTGGCCAATTGCGCCGGCTGAACATTGTCAGGCTGGGATTTTGGTGTGAGATGAATGATTGCCGACATGACTTTTGGGGGCGGTGTAAAAGCTGAACGATGGACGGTCATGGCCAATTTGGCCTCACATCGCCACTGAGCCAATATCGACAGGCGTCCATAAGCGCTGTCGCCTTCTTTGGCGACAATGCGATCGGCAACTTCGCGCTGAAACATGAGCGTTAGCGATTGCCATTCCGGCGGCCATGTTTCGCTCGATAGCCATTTGATGAGAAGGGCAGAACCGATATTATAAGGCAGGTTAGAAAGGATATGAAAGGGTTGATCGAACAGGCTTGAGGGATCTACTTTCAAGGCATCATCGCTTATCACCCTGAGTTGATCAGGAAAATGGTCTGAGAGCTCATGGAGCGCTGGCAGGCAGCGATCATCGCGCTCCACAACAGTCACTTTCGCTCCGGCCAACAGCAACGCTTGGGTTAATCCGCCTGGTCCCGGCCCGACTTCGAACACATGGCTTTCCCGTAAATCGCCCGGCACCGCGGCTATGCGATTTAAAAGCTGCGTATCGAGCAGGAAATTCTGACCCAATGCCTTATTTGCGGACAGCCCGTGCTTCTTGATGACCTCTCTTAGCGGAGGGAGAGACGGTTGGGCGGATGACGAACGGCTCAAAGGTCGTATTTTTCGCGATTTGATACAGCAGTCGACGCCATCTGAATGGCGGCGATCATCGATCGGGGATCGGCGACACCTTTGCCGGCAATTTCAAATGCTGTGCCATGGTCGGGAGAAGTGCGCACGATGGGGAGCCCGAGCGTCAGATTGACCCCATCGAAAAAATGCAGTGTTTTGAGAGGAACCAAGGCTTGATCATGATAAGGACATAGGGCGACATCATATCGAGACCGCGCCTCTTCATGAAACATGGTATCGGCTGGCAAGGGGCCGGAAACATTCAGACCTTCACCAACCAGGCTTTCAATAGCGGGGCGCATAACCAGATTTTCTTCTTCGCCCAGGGCTCCGTTTTCTCCCGCATGGGGATTAAGGCCGGCAATCGCAATCCGCGGATTCTCTACACCGAAATTCCGGATCATTGCTTTATGGGCGGCTTGGGCCCGAGCGATTATCAAAGGTTCAGTGAGTTGTTCCGGAACGTCTTTTAAAGGAATGTGTATCGTCATAGGAATGACCCTCAGCGACGGGCCAGCGAGCATCATCACGGCATTTTCGCGGGCGATGCCGCATCGTTCTGAAACAAATTCAGTTTGGCCAGGATAGCGAAAGCCGACTTTGTACAGTTGCGACTTGGAAACCGGCGCGGTGATAACCGCTCCGGCATCACCGGAACGCGCCAAACCACAGGCTATTTCGAGCGCGTGCAATGCGCATTGCGCACCATCTAGCGTGGGCTCGCCAGCAATGGTCGGTTCGCCATGGTGGATATCAAGAATTGGAAGTGCATTTGCAAATTTCGATTTGGCTTCTGCCGGTTCGGAAATTTTGGCAATGGGGATGCCGCCTAGACCTTGGCCATCGGCGCCTTTGAAATCTTCAAAATTTCCAACAACGAAAAAGCAATCAAGACCCGAGTTTATCCTCTCGTACCAGCTTTTGCAGATGATTTCAGGGCCGATCCCTGCCGGGTCTCCGCACGAAATGGCAAAGGGTTTTGTCACCCCAATACCGATCAGTTATATTCGATGATAGCATCGCGGCGCAGGTCACGAAGGTAGATTTGAGCACGCTTATTGACGCGCTCATTTTCCAATTGCGACATTATCTGGTCGAAGGATGGCGCAGCGGCTGTTTGCGGATCGTCGCGGCCACAGAGGATGAGCACACGCACACCATCGACCACCGAGCCAAAGGGCTGACTGGCTTGGCCGATATTCAGGTTGGCGATGGTATTTTGCAATGGACCCGGCAAGTCTTTCAAGCGAACGCGGTCATTGTCGACAATAGATGCGCCAATATTTGAAGCGACTTCATTTGCGGCTCCACAGCCCTTGATTGATTGGGTGGCAGACGCAAATTCAGCCGCGCGCGACGTGGCTTGTGCTTCCGTTGTTCCGGCTGGGAAACTAATCGACAATTGCTTGAGACTGAGGATCGCATTACGCGGATCTGCGGTTAGAATTTGGCGCTGATCGATCAGGTAAAGGATTGAAAAGCCGCCGGGAACTTGCACGGGGCCGACCACTTGGCCGATTTGCATTTGCGCTGCGGTCTCAGCCAGGCTTTGCGGCAATTGGCCAGGCCGAACCCAACCCAAATCACCGCCGGTTACCGCAGTAGACGCTTCGGAAAATTGACGGGCATAGGCGACAAAGGAGCCGCCTTTGCGAATCTGGTCGAGAATTTGGGCCATATTGGCGGCGACCTGCTCAGCTGCTTCGGGTGCAGCAGACATGTAAATCTCGCCAATGCGATATTCTGTTGTGCCTTTGGATGCATTGAGGCGTTCGATGATCGCATTCACCTCTTCATCGCCGACATTGATAAAGGGTTGGATATTCCGGCGAAGCAGTCGGCTCCAGGCCAGCTCGCCTTTAATTTGTTGTTTCAGCGTATCGGTTGAGGATCCCCGTGACCGCAGATATTGGTCAAAGGCGTTAATATCCTGTTTGAAATTCTGTTGCGCGACTTGATTGAATGTTTGGTCAATTTCACTGGGTGAAATTGTGATTTCATTCGCTTCCGCTTCTTGGATTTGCAGCGTTTCGTCGATCAGATTGCGCAATACCTGCAGGCGCAAACGATCGCGCTCTTCATCTGAAACGTTACCGCCATTGGCCGCGACAATTAACGCTAAGCGATGCCCTACATCGGTGCCGGTGATGATATCGCCATTAACCAAAGCTGTGGCCCGGCGGACATTGGGATCATTTTTGCCAAAAATCGTCAACTGCTCGGGAATATTGAGCCCGGCTTGCGGTACGCTATTGTCCGCTACGGTTTGCGCGGGCGACTGTACCCCGGCAAATAATGCAGCGCTGGCAGCAATCGCAAATTTTGTTTGTTTGCTAATAATTTTTGTACGCATAAAATTCATTTTTCGTTTCTTTTCAAACTCTAACATCAAGTTGAACGCGCTTTATATCAGATTTCGGCTGAACCTAATATGAGCAATCCATCATCCCTACCAGTCGCCTTACACACCCAAATTGCGTAAGGCCAGCCGGAACAGAAAAGTGCTGCCCCGCTGATCATCACCGGTATCTTCATAGTCATAACGCCAAGTCACACCAAGCGACAAGCAACCGTCATCATAAGCGACCCCAATGCGGTGGCGCACAGGTTCAAACCCATCGGCGGACGAAAGCGGATCTTCGCGGGCATCGGTGAGGTCGATAATCGCTGATCCAAAGACGGACCAATATTTGTCAATCTGGTAGCGACCACCAATGCGCACTTCCTCGCGATCGCTTAAATCTTCAATACCGGCGCCAATATCGCGGTTTAGCCGTAAATATCCAATTTGCGCATAGGTATCGCGCGTGCCCACAGTTGCATCTATTTCGTTTCGGCGAACAGCAAGATTATCTTTGTCCAGCCGATAACGGTGGGTAAATTTCACAATATCCTTGAATCGCACTTCTGTGCGGCCAACAATATCCGAAAAGCGTTCAGAAAGACCCGTGCCTTCCGGAACTATATTGCTTTTATTGGCCAACCGGTAACTTTGGCCGACAATGGCATCGATGCGCAAATTAGGTCGGTTGAGATTCCATTCTAGCCCGTAGGTGGCGCGCAGATTATCTTCGTAGCGATCAAATCCGGGGAAGCGGTTTAGTGCAAAAAGATTCGTATCTTCTAGATCCACCGATCGCGAATCTTCATTCGGTACCGACAAATTGGAGATAGCCGGTGTCGCCACCACCTGAAAACGCGGCGTAACCGTTTGCGTGCCGCCAAAGGCTTGGCCGATAAAGGGCCATTTTACATCAATAGCAGCGGTAGCGATACCGCGGGCCTGCCAACCTGTTTGACCCCGATAAATCAAGGTTTCGTTGAGCGCATTATCTTGACTGTGATAAACATCGCCGCGGGCAAAGCCAGTCAGAGTGATTTCCTGACCTAAAGTCGTTAATTTGCGCAAGTCCCATCGCGCGGAAGCGAATGCTCTTTGGGTATCCTGTCCTTCAGTGCGGCCAATAGCGAGACTGTTAAACTGCAATTGTGTCTGTCCGCCCAAGATCGGATCAGCAATCCGTTTGCGATAGTCAATGACCGGTAAGGCAATGGGGACCCGATTTTGGGGATCGCCGGCGCGCAAGGTTTGAAAAGCCCATCCCGCAAGAGAGAAATAACTGCTGTCATCTATGCGTTCGACGTTGATGGTCGATCGTAAGCTGTCATCGTCACTAATGTCATAGCGCCGCAAAAACGTGCGGTCAGATACCAGTCGCGCCGATTGCGAGATTGTCCAGTTTTCATCGAGTATGAACCGACCGCTTGTAGCAAAATATCCGCGAAAATCCTTTTGCGCGTCTGGCAGAGGACCAGTTGCACCAGTGGGAATGCGCGACCCGTATGTTGCATATCCAGTGAGCTGGAACGCCCCTTTTTCGCTGAGATTGCGATATGTACCGCTCACCAATGGTGCGACTTCGGTAAAGACCTGGGTGGTGATGGTGGCATCTTCATTGGGCGCCAAATTGAAGTAATAGGGCAGGGAAACCGACACCCCATTGGTGGAATCAAACCGCAGATTGGGTACCAATATACCGCTACGATTCTCATTGCTCACCGGGTGCGATAAGCCGGGCAATGGAATGACGGGCAGGCCAAATATCTCGATTCGGGCTCCGTCGTAGCTCACACGCTTCTTTATGGGGTCGTAGCGCACTTTGACGGCCTTGATTTGCCAGCTGGGGTTTTTGGGACAATCATTTTCGGTGGTTACCGCACAGGCCGTGTAGGCTGCGTTGTCCAGAGCGAGAGAGCCATCGGAAAAACGCTCCCCCTTGCTCGCGGCGAGACGACTGCCGTCATCCAAAACCAAAAGCAAATTATCGACAATACCATCGCGTAAACTGTCGGTCAGAACGATAGCGTCGCCATAAGCCACATCGCCATCTGGGCTGATGGAGCGAATATCACCTTCGGCCCGGACGATTCCGGTTTTCCGATTCCAGATCACGCGATCGGACCGCAGCCGGTAACCATCCCGGTTTAACTCGACATTGCCCTTTGCGGTAACGACATCATTTTCAAAATCATAGTCGATCGTATCCGCGCTAAACTCAATTTCTTCGGCTTTATCCGCAGCGGCAGGTGCAGCCGCTTCTGGCTCAGTTTGGGCAATAGCAGCCTCAGGATGCGCAAGGGGAAGCGCCAATGCAATCAATGCGATGGAAGATTTCATTGACGAAATTAACCTACCTTTGGCCCCAAAAATTATCGGCATATTGACTTTTACCATCACGCCGCCACCGCCCTATTGCACCAGATTGCGTTCGCTGCAAATTTTCTATGGCAGAATTTTTAATCTACCCCAATTTGGTTTGAACTGAGTGCGAAATGATCATTGCAATGCAAGAGCCAATCTTTCATTGATTGATGCTGAACAGAAGATCATAAAGTCGCGCATAAAGACGCTGATGATCGATTGATAAGGACGTTTTACCGATGAAATTCACATTTGCTGCCAGCCCCGCTTCCACGCCTGATGCCATTGCCTTTGCGATCCCTAAAGATGGATTAGAGAATAGTGCCTTGGGGCTTGAACAAGAAGGGCTTGTTCGCAAGGCCGCGAAAGCGGCTCGGTTCGAAGGCAAAACGGGTCAGACTTTCCAGACATTTATCACCGAAGGCGACGCTGTGGTCCAGGTTATTTTAACCGGCACCGGGAAGGGCAATCGCAAAGACAATGAAGCCGCAGGCGGCGCCGTTGTCGCGAAGCTTATTGCATCTGGCGTCAAACATTTGGCTATTCATCCAAGCGGACTGGATCAGGAACGATTAGCGCGACTCCTTTTTGGCGCAAAATTGCGGAGCTGGAGAATCGATAAATATCGCACAACCATGCCGGAAAATGCGAAGCAAACGCTGACCGAAATCACCGTGCTTGATACCGATATGGAATCCGCCAAAATCTGGCAGGATTTGTCGGCTGTTGCAGATGGCGTCGCGCTAACGCGCGAGTTGGTCTCCGAACCCGCAAATATAATCTATCCTGAGAGCTTCGTCGAGCGTTGCCAAGAATTGCAGTCCATGGGTGTCGAAATCACCATATTGGGTCAAGAAGAAATGGAACAACTGGGAATGGGAGCGCTGTTGGGCGTTTCTCAGGGTTCGGTTCGACCTCCGCGGATGTTAGCGATGCGCTGGGATGGGACAAATGGCGCGCAAAAAAAGCCGCTGGCTTTGGTCGGCAAGGGTGTAACATTTGATACAGGCGGGATTTCCTTAAAACCGCCTGGTGGCATGGAAGATATGAAATGGGATATGGGCGGCGCCGGAGCTGTTGCTGGAACGATGAAGGCCTTGGCTGGACGCAAGGCCAATGCCCATGTTGTCGGCGTGTGCGGCCTGGTTGAAAATATGCCTGATGGTAATGCACAGCGTCCCGGAGATGTCGTGACCAGCATGAGTGGTCAAACGATTGAAGTTATCAACACCGACGCGGAAGGGCGTCTGGTACTTTGCGATGCCTTGCATTGGACGCAAGAAACATTTGAACCCGAAATGGTGGTTAATCTAGCCACTTTAACCGGTGCAATTATTGTCTCGCTCGGCAATGAACATGCTGGCTGCTTTTGCAATGATGATGGCTTGTCCGACACCCTCCTTGCAGCTGGTACAACATCAGGGGATCCCCTCTGGCGCTTCCCGCTTACCGCGGCTTATGACAAGCAAATTAACTCACCTATTGCGGATATGAAAAATGTTGGTGGCAAGGGTGCCGGTTCGATAACGGCGGCGCAATTTCTACAACGTTTCATTCAAGACGGTGTGAAATGGGCGCATTTGGATATTGCCGGCATGGTGTGGGCTGACAAACCTGGACCTGTTTGGGATAAAGGTGCAACCGGTTTTGGTGTGCGCCTGCTCGACCAGTTTGTAGCCGATAATTTTGAACAATAGAACGGCTCACAGGATGGTGTGACCGGTGCAGGTCGACTTTTATCATTTGACCCGCGATCCAGCGGAAAAACTCGTGCCGATTTTGGCACAAAAGACGCTGGATACGGGCGAGAAATTATTATTGGTTTCGAGTTTCGTCGGGCAGCTTGAAAAATTAAGCAATGCGCTGTGGAAGGCCGGTCCTACCAGTTTTCTGGCCCATGATTTGGCTGGAAGCAGCCAGGATGATCTACAACCTATTTTGATTTCCGGTCAGTGTGAACCCAACAATGCTGCGCGATTTGTTGCTTTGACCGATGGGGAATGGCGAGAGGAAGCCTTGCATTTCGACCGGGTCTTTTATTTGTTCACCACCGATCAGATAGACGGTGCGAGAGCTGCTTGGCGAAGTTTGTCTAGCAAGGAAGATGTCGTTCCGCGCTATTGGAAACAGGACGCGGGGCGCTGGGTCGAAGGGCCTTAGGATCGTCTCTATACTTGCCATGTTGCAGTGCAGCGGCTAAGGGCGGCGCAACTTTTATTCAAACCCTCTTTTTACGACATATATACGGAGCAAAATCATGGCCGGCACACGGACATTTTCAATTATTAAACCTGATGCAACCAAACGGAATTTGACCGGTGCGGTTGTTAAAATGCTTGAAGAAGCGGGCTTGCGCGTCGTCGCTTCGAAGCGCATTCAAATGACTCGGGCGCAGGCAGAGGGCTTTTACGCGGTTCATAAAGAGCGCCCATTTTTCGGCGAATTGGTGGACTTCATGATCAGCGGCCCTGTGGTGGTTCAAGTGCTTGAAGGTGAAAATGCCATGCAGCGCAATCGGGACATTATGGGAGCGACCAATCCTGCAGAGGCAGCGCCGGGCACAATCCGCAAAGAGCTGGCCGAAAGCATTGAAGCCAATACGGTTCACGGATCGGATAGCGATGAAAATGCTGCTATTGAGATTGCTTATTTCTTCAATGAAGATGAAATTGTAGGATAAAATATGCGGTGAAAGCCTGCAATTAAAGGCTTTTACCGCATTTTAAAAAAGGCGTATCTGCTGCTCTTTGATCAGAGGGCAAAGCCTTTGGCAGGTTAGGCTTTGGGATTGGCTTCGTCATAGCGTTCCCAGTCATGAAAGGCTTCGCGCCTAACGATGATCCAAGCGCCGTCACGTTTCTCAAATCGATCACAGTAACGGCCCGCCACAACCCAATCGGTAGCCTTGCCGTTGGTTGGCACTGGTCCAAATTCCGGCGTTCCTTCTTGAATATAGTGAAAAGCCACAAAATTGGCTTCGGTTGTCGCGCTATTGCCATCGTCAGCAAAAATGAAATGGACGTTGGAGATCGAATGATGGGTATGGGGAACCTTTTCCAGAATTTCGCTGGCAAAGCCGATAAATTCATCCGGCGGACCTGAATATTCAGCATGCTTATGGATATGGTCATCGGCAAAACATGAGCGCACGAGCGGCCAATCCCGGCGATCTATTCCCTTGCAATAACGGTGCAATATATCGCGCATTTCTTCGCGTGCCAAAAGCTGATCGATCTTGTCCATCTTCCTCTCCCTCATATTGTTAGGGTCAGTCGATAGCATGCGCTGCTAACCTATAGATAGTTGGCAAAAGAGAGAGGGACAAAAATGGGCAGACTTGATGGCAAAGTGGCAATTATCACTGGCGCGGCAAAAGGCTTAGGCGAGGCCGATGCACGCATGTTTGCCAAAGAAGGTGCCACTGTAGTTTTGACGGATATGGATGCCGACAATGGCGCGCGCGTAGCGGCTGAAATTGGCGACAGCGCCGAATTTCATCTCCAGGATGTCCGCGATGAGTCGGGTTGGGAAGATCTGATCGCCGATGTCGTGTCGCGTCACGGGAAACTGGACATATTAGTGAATAATGCCGGCGTTGTTGAACCGGGAACGATTGAAACACAAACAGCTGAAGAATGGCGTTTTGTCATGGCCGTGAGCGCAGACGGGACGTTTTTCGGCTGCAAATATGCCGTGCCGGCGATGAAGGCGGCTGGTGGGGGATCTATAATCAATATGGCTTCAATTGCTTCTGTTCAGGGAGAACCCGTGGTCGCCGCCTATGCAGCCGCCAAGGGAGCCGTGGAAAGCCTGACAAGAAGTATCGCGGTGCATTGTGCAAATAATGGCTATAATATTCGCTGCAACAGCGTTCACCCCGCTGGCATATTGACGCCGATGGTTGAAGAAATTGGACCGAAAATGATGGGTCGAGATGATTTGCGGCCCGCCAGTGAAGGACCAGCCGCAAGTGCATTGGGAGAACCGGATGATATTGCCAATACCGTCTTGTTTCTTGCTTCCGATGAATCCAAATTTATCAATGGCGCGGCGATACGAGTGGATAACGCAAAATCGGTAGTGGAGGGTGTGGTTCCCTGATCTTTTCAATAGATTCATCGAATTCAGCAGCGCGATCATGTCGTCATAGCGTTACTTTCGGGGCAAGCCGTTTCGATTTTGGAACCGCGGATTAGAACGATACTGCGCGGCCGCTCGCAATTTTAATCTGCTGAGGGAGACATGATCTTACGTGAAACCGCATGGCATAGTGCTTGCCTTACTAGATCGGGATGGACTACGATTATCTTATGACTTCTGAAGAGAATAACACAGCGGCACAGCAATCCATTCCCAAGGTGGATTTGCCCAAAGCTTCTGTGGAAGCGCTCATAAAACACAGTCCAATCGCGTCGGTGATCAGCAATCCCAGATTGCCCGACAATCCTATTGTCGCAACCAATAAGGCTTTTTCTGCGCTCACCGGCTATGATCCGGGTTTTATCATTGGCCGCAATTGCCGCTTCCTTTCCGGACCAGCGACCGAGCCTTGGCTGACTGAAGAAATTCGCCGCGGTGTCCGGGAACGCAAGCCGGTGCTGGTGGAAATATTAAACTATAAAAAAGATGGAACGCCGTTTCAAAATGCAGTTTTGGTCGCACCGCTATTTGACGATGAGGGCACGCTGGAATTTTTTCTAGGGTCGCAAGTGGAAATTGACAGCGATGGCCCGAGCCTCGCAAAAGCGCGCCGTATTCGCGCCACCGAAATTGTCAAAGAACTATCGAAAAGACAGAGAGAAGTCTTAAGATATATCGCCAAGGGATTGTTAAATAAGCAGATTGCTCATGAGCTCAATCTCAGTGAACGCACTATTAAAATGCATCGAGCCATCTTGATGAAGCGATTGGAAGCGCCGAGCGCGGCGGATATGGTTCGGCTGGCGGTTGAGGCGGGCATGTAAGTCATTTTGACTACGGTCCAATGGCCGTATCTGAATTTCATACCAATAGGCCTAAACCTTGTGCAAGCATCGCGGATGGAATAGTCATCCCAGATCGAATTCTTTAGCAGCAAATCCTCCCTCCTCCTTGCTGCTTGAGTTTATTCCAACCCGCGATGCGAAATTTCTAAAATTCTGCAGCGATATCCATGAGTTTGGTCAAGCGTTTTGGCGCGACCATCGACCAGCTTTTGCGCAACCAGCTTTCGACATGATCCCAATCCGTTTCTCCGGTATCGAGGCGGATCGCAATCCATCCGGATTTGCCATAAAATTTGGGTGAAAAATATAAGTCTGGCTCCGCTTCTAAGAGCGCATTTTGTTCATCAAGACCGCTAGTTTTGACAAAGACCGAAGTACCAGTTTCACCAAAATGACGCCGGGAAAAATAGGCAAAATATTTGCCAGTCTTCTCGGTGCCAACCCGCCATCCCGGTGTCCCGAAACTGGGTCTTTCATAAGTTTCTTCCAGCATCAGTGCCCGGTTTCTGACTTGTTCCAAAATCCAATCAGGATCGGATTGTCGGGTGACATATTGGGCCAATGCATCCGGGTAGAGCTGATGCTCTGCAATTAACACACGGTCGGCTAAAGTTTCCGCGGTGTCACCGGGCATAATCGCGACTTTGGTTTGCGCTAGGACCGGGCCGTCATCCAATTCTGGAGTGACCAAATGAACACTGCATCCGGCATGGCTATCGCCAGCATCCAGTGCGCGCTGATATGTACCTAAACCTTTGTACTTAGGTAATAAACTCGGATGAATATTGAGCATGCGATCGTTCCAGCGTCGGACAAAATCATCGCTCAATATCCGCATATAGCCAGCAAGGACGACATAGTCGGCTTCAGCCGCCACGATGGCACCTTGCATGATCTGATCATGATCTTCGCGGCTAAGCTGCTTGTGTGAATGAGCATAGGTCGCAATGCCCTCGGCTGCAGCCAATTCCAGTCCGGGCGCTTGCGGATTATTTGACGCGACGAGCGCAATTTCAAAAGGACAGGTTTCAGCCTTGGCGGCATATAAGAGTGCGGCCATGTTGGAACCGCGACCAGAGATTAATATAGCGATTTTCACGCGATTGGTCATTTGCGATTAGCCATTATGGGTTGCCGACCAATTGTTGAGCGCAGACCATGTCTTTGCATCGCCCGAAATAGTGCATCCTTTAGAGCCATTGCGCAATTGCCCAACCTGGTAAACCGTTTCACCTGCCGCTTCGAGATCGCGTTTGACGTCGGCAACATTATCAGGCGCAACCGCCAATATCATGCCGATACCGCAATTGAAGGTGCGTGCCATTTCTTCAGGCTCAATATTGCCTTGGGCCTGCAGAAAGGCCATTAATCGTGGCTGTTCCCAGCTCCGGGCATCGACATCGGCGTGAAGATTATCTGGCAGAACCCGCGGGATATTTTCCAGCAATCCACCCCCGGTAATATGTGCCAGCGCTTTGATCTGGCCGGATCGCATCAACGGAAGCAACGATTTTACGTAAATTTTGGTGGGCGCGATTAAGGCTTCGATCAGCAATATTTCGGGATCAAAAAGGGCAGGGCGATCGAGTTTCCAGCCTTTGTCGTCAGCCAGGCGCCGAACTAGCGAATAGCCATTGGAATGAACGCCGGAGGATGCCAAGCCCAACAATATGTCGCCTTCAGCCAATGTCGCACCGACCAAGGCTTGTTCCCGTTCCACGGCGCCGACGCAAAAGCCCGCAAGATCATAGTCGCCATCGGCATACATGCCGGGCATTTCGGCCGTTTCACCGCCGATCAGGGCACAGCCCGAAATTTTGCATCCCTCGGCAATACCAGCAACGACTCGTTCGGCGACACCGTTTTCGAGTTGGCCGGTGGCAAAATAATCCAAGAAAAACAAAGGCTCTGCACCTTGAACGATAAGATCGTTGACGCACATCGCGACCAAGTCAATTCCGACACTATCGTGGCGGTCATAGTCGATTGCCAATTTTAGTTTTGTACCTACGCCATCATTGGCAGCAACGAGAAGTGGATCCTCATAGCCGGCTGCTTTGAGGTCAAAAAAGCCACCAAAACCGCCTAAATCTGCGTTGGCTCCCGGCCGCGCCGTTGCTTTGGCTAAAGGGGCAATGGCCTTAACCAGAGCGTTGCCTGCCGCAATCGATACACCAGCTTTCGCATAGGTGTATGATTCTGGTTCATTTCGCATGTCATTTTGTTTATCACTCATAAAATAGGCGATTAGACAAGTCGCGGGTGGATTTCTACGTCATAATCGTCAAAAGAGCGGAAATGAAATTTTTGACCAGTTTTAAAACGTCGATAGTTGCGATTTTTCTAGTGATCGGTTTGGCCGTTGCTGGCGTGGTTTATGCACAGCTGGAAGGCAGCGACCGGGGTGTGGCGCCGCTTGCGAGCACCGGAGATTTTGAAGTTCTGGGTGTAGAGGTCGACACCAAAGGTGACAATGCCTTTGAAGCCCGGAAAAAAGGCTGGGAAGAAGCCCAACGCAAAGCATGGAAAACGCTCTACGCCAGGACGCAGGGTGGAAAAACAACCGGATTATCCGATGGCGCGCTGAACAATATTGTTTCGGCTATTATCGTCGAAGAAGAGCAGGTTGGCCCGAAACGCTATATTGCGACACTCGGCGTGATGTTTGATCGCGCTCGGGCAGGGCAAATATTGGGTGTTAGCGGGCGCCGATTGCGCTCTCCGCCCTTGTTGGTTCTGCCAATCATGTGGAGCGGTGGATCGCCTCAAGTTTTTGAAAATAGAACCGAATGGCAAAAGGCTTGGGCCCGATTCAGGTCGGGCGACAGCGCAATTGATTATGTCCGGCCTTATGGATCTGACAGTGAATCATTGGTTTTGACCGCTGGGCAGGCTGATCGCCGCGATAGACGGTGGTGGCGAACAATTTTGGATCAGTTCAGCGCCGCGGACGTGATCATTCCCATCGTGCGCATGGAACGGGAATTCCCCGGTGGTCCAGTAACGGCGCATTTTACCGCGCGCTATGGCCCAGATAGCAAGTTTATTGACCGATTTTCTCTGAAGACCAAATCGACAAGCGGTATACCCGCGATGATGGATCAAGCGATTAAGCGGATGGATACGATTTACACCAGCGCCTTGTCGCGAGGACTTTTGAAAACCGATAAATCGCTGATCATTGAAGATGCGTTTGATCTGGAAGCATTGGAAAAAGAAATTGAAGCCGAACTCGCCGCTGAGGGCAATGGAAGCGGCAGCGAATCCACCAATTCCGAGCGCTCAGAATCCGTTGGCGCGGAAACGAACACAGCCGCGGTAAGCGCCGCCGTGGCAACCGTGATGGTCCAATTTAACACGCCTGATGTGGCGGCGGTAAGCAGCGGTGAAGCCTCGGTTCGGTCGGTTCCGGGTGTTTCTTCCGCGGCGACATCCAGCCTTGCGTTGGGCGGCATATCCGTCATGCGCGTCTCTTATGCTGGCGAATTGTCAAACTTGGCTGCTGCATTGCGCGCCAAAGGTTGGCAGGTGCAACAAGGCGCAGGCGCGCTGCGTATCACGCGTGGCGGTGCCGCGGCGGCTCCACCACCCGCAGATGACGGCGGGAGTGAAGAGCAAAGCCAGTGAGCCAATTTGCTCTGCCTTTGGATATAGAGTCAACAGCCCAAGCTGGCGGATATCTGGTGACAGCGTGCAATGCCGAGGTCCATGCGAAATTGGAAGATTGGCGCCATTGGCCTAATCACAGCGCGATTTTAATTGGCGGTGCAGGCTCGGGCAAACACACCATGGCTGAGGCCTTCGCAAAACACAGCGGTGGGCAATTTGTGCGCAATGCTGACAATGTTCCTGCAGACGAACTTTTCCACCTTTGGAATCAAGCACAAGCAGAGGCCTTTCCCTTGTTGTTTCTATCCTCTCGGAACGTTTCCGATTGGGACATAAGCTTGCCTGACCTGAAATCGCGTGTTGCGGCGTCTTTGTTGATTGAAATTGGTGAACCGGATGAAGCCATGATCGCTGGGCTGTTCCAAAAATATTTTGCGCTGCGCGGTATTTCTATCTCGGAAGATGCGCTGACCTATCTTAGCAAGCGTATCGAACGCAGTTATCAAAATGTTCAGCTTTTGGCGCAAAAAATGAATATTCTTGCTATAGAGAAAAAAAAGCCGGTTACACGCGCCATAGCTATGGAAATATTAGCCCAGCACCAGAGTGATACAAGCTCTGATGTTCTAGCCCCAAACGCCACCCCCAATGGTGAGGAAAAATAAATGGACAGCCTTGTCCCCCAAACCGCAGATTCCCCTGATGATGACGCTCCCGTTCCGGTTGATGACTCCGGATCAGAGCGCTATTTTAATCGTGAAATTAGTTGGTTGGGCTTCAATGACCGCGTGATTGAAGAAGCCCAGAACAACTCTCACCCCTTGTTGGAGCGTCTGCGATTTTTATCGATTTCGGGCAATAATCTCGACGAATTTTTCATGGTGCGTTTTGCCGGGCTAGTGGGCCAATATCGACAGAATATCGAAGAGCGTTCAGCCGATGGCTTGACGGCAAAACAGCAATTGCAAGCCATTGCCGCCCATAGTGACAAGCTGATGTCCAATCAGCAGATTGTATGGGATCAACTGTCGACCAAATTGGCGAAGGAAGATATTTATGTCCTGAATGCGGAGCAATTGGATTCGGCAGGCCAAAAATGGCTGGAACAGCATTTTCTGGATCAGATCTTTCCGGTTCTGACGCCTCAGGCGCTGGATCCGGCCCATCCCTTTCCGTTTATTCCAAACAAGGGGCTAAGCCTCGTTTTTGATTTGGTTCGAAATTCTGACCATCAGCGAATACGCGAACTGGTGATGATCCCTTCCGGTCTCCCGCGCTTCATTCGTATGCCCAGCGAAGCTGCAACCTATGTTTCGGTCGAATCCGTCATTCAATATTTTTCTGATCAAATCTTCCCGGGTTATAATGTCGTGAGTAGCGGCCTGTTCCGGATTATTCGCGACAGCGATATCGAAGTGGAAGAAGAAGCAGAGGATCTTGTGCGCTATTTCCGCAGTGCCATAAAACGGCGGCGGCGCGGGGATGTTATTCGTTTAGAAATGGGTCCCGGTTTGTCCGACACGGTTGTTGCGATGTTGCGTGAAAATCTGTTGACCGAAGGGGCGACGGAATATCGGATGGATGGGCTGGTCGGAATTGGAGATCTCGATCTGATGGTCGACGAGGACCGGCCTGATTTGAAATTTACACCATATAGTCCTCGTTTTCCCGAGCGCATTCGAGAACATGGTGGTGATTGCTTTGCGGCAATCCGGGACAAGGATATTCTGGTCCATCACCCCTATGAATCCTTTGAAGTTGTGATCGAGTTTTTGCGGCAAGCGGCCGCCGATCCTGACGTCGTTGCGATCAAGCAAACGCTATACCGGGCTGGCAAACAATCGGCGGTTATTCGCGCGTTGATCGATGCCGCAGAGGCAGGTAAATCGGTGACCGCGATTGTTGAGTTGAAAGCTCGGTTTGATGAGGAGCAGAATCTTCTTTGGGCGAGTGCTCTGGAACGGGCAGGCGTCCAAGTGGTATACGGTTTTATTGAGTGGAAAACCCATGCCAAAATTTCCATGGTGATCCGAAAAGAGCAGGAAGGCTATCGGACCTATTGTCACTTTGGCACCGGTAATTATCATCCGGTGACGGCAAAAATATATACCGATCTCAGCTTCTTTACCGCTGATCCCAAGGCAGCGCGAGATGCTGCTCAACTGTTCAACTATATTACGGGATATGTCGAACCCGAAAAATTGGAAATGATATCCATGTCACCGCGGTGGATGCGGCGGGATATCATGGGTCTGATCGAACATGAAATCGCCAACGTGCGGGCTGGCAAGCCGGGCGTGGTTTGGGCAAAAATGAATTCTCTCGTCGATCCGGCGCTGATTGAGAAATTATATGCGGCGAGCAATGCCGGTGTCGAAATTGATCTCGTCATCCGCGGCATTTGCTGTTTGCGTCCCGGTGTTGCCGGTATGTCTGATCATATTCGAGTCAAATCGGTTGTTGGTCGTTTCCTTGAACATAGCCGGATATGGGCCTTTGGAAATGGCGCAGAATTGCCCAATGATCAGGCACATCTCTACATTAGTTCCGCAGACTGGATGCCGCGTAATTTGGACCGGCGCGTCGAATATATGATGCCGATAACCAATGAAACAGTGCATGATCAGATTCTCGATCAAGTGATGGTAGCCAATCTGATCGACAATGAGCAAAGTTGGAAATTGAACAGCGATGGCAGCTATAGCCGAATTGAACCTTCGGAAAAATCATTCAACTTGCATCGCTATTTTATGACCAATCCATCCTTGTCGGGCCGCGGCAAAGCATTGGATAAAAGCAACGCCGTCCCGCGCTTATCTTTGCGTCGGCGCAAGAAAAAAGCCTGATCGTGGTTACTTGATGCAAGTAGGGGGGATAGAGATAACCAGAAAGCGAAAGGCATTGCGGACCAATAGCAGGACTGCAATTATCGATATTGGTTCCAACTCCATTCGCCTCGTGGTTTATCAGGGCGCCGCTCGTGTTCCCGCGATATTGTTCAACGAAAAAGTCATGGCAGGATTGGGCAAAGAACTTGCCGCTACTGGTGCTATTGCCGAAGATTCCATGGCGATGGCAGAAATGGCGCTGCAACGTTTTTATCGCCTGTGCAGTCAAATGGAGGTGGACTCGATTGAATGTTTTGCCACTTCGGCGGTGCGCGATGCTAGCAATGGAGCGGAGTTGCTGGAATTGGCGGGCAAAATTGGTTTTGAAACCAAAGTTCTCAATGGCGAGGAAGAGGCGGAGCTCGCTGGACTGGGTGTTCTCTCCGCGATCCCGCAAGCCAATGGAATTGTCGGTGATCTGGGCGGGGGGAGCCTCGAACTGGCTCTGGTTGGCAATGGCAGAGTTTCGGAAAGACATAGTTTCCCGCTAGGCGTTTTGCGGGTTGCGGATCTGCGCACCAAGGGCAAGGATAAGTTGAAACGCCAGGTTCGCAAAATGCTCAAAAAAACCGGTTGGGATCAAAAGGCGCAAGATTTGCCATTTTACTTGGTGGGTGGTTCGTGGCGATCTCTGGCGCGGCTCGACATGTTTGATAGCGGTTATCCGCTGCCCGTGATTCATCATTATGAAATGCAGCCTCAGCGCGCCCGCCGATTGGTCAGGCAATTGGCAAGCATGAACAAAGCCAAGCTCAAAGCGGTACCGGGTTTGTCCACTTCACGAATTCCAACGCTTGATGATGCCGCTTGGCTGCTATCGTTCGTTGTTCGCTATCTCGGCAGCAGCACGATGATTGTGTCCGCTTATGGTGTGCGCGAAGGTTTGTTGTTCCAAAATGTCAGCAAATCGGAAAGTAAGCGCGATCCGCTATTGCTGGCTACGGAAGAATCCGGCGCCGCTCAAGCGCGCTTTCCGGCCAACAGCAAATTGCTGGGCAAATGGATTGCGCCGATATTTGCCGAAGACCCGGCCGAATGGCAACGGATCCGGCAAGCCGCCTGCAATCTTGGTGATGTTGCATGGCGGGCCAATCCTAATTTCCGGGCTGAACGGGGCTTGGTTATGGGCCTGCATGGCAATTGGATCGGGATCAATGGAGCGGAACGGGAGCTATTGGGACAAGCTTTGTTCACCAGTTTCGGCGGTGGCAATAATATCTTTCCCGGCGGCGGGAAATTGGCGAGCGACAAAGCCACTCAACGCGCGATTTGCTGGGGGCTCGCGATGCGTCTTGGCCAGCGGCTGAGTGGCGGCACACGTAATCCTTTGGAACAGACGCAATTGCGAAAAATTGACGGTCGCTTGGAAATTGTCATGGCAGCGGATTTGCGGGACTTATATGGCGATGCGGTTTCTAAACGGCATATTCAATTGGCGGCCATGTTAGATCTGGAGCCCTTATTGGTCATGCAATAGGCGCGATTTATCCGCAGTTAATCCGGGTGACTATCATTTTGTCATCATAGGCAATGTTCAAACGATCCTGGCGAAAGTCTTGGGTAACCATCGTGTTCGGCGGGATCCATCGCAGGCGTTTGGCGCCCGATTGTCGCAGCGCCTTTTCGCCGAGGCGGTCATCAGCTTCTTGCCCGACCATAATTTTCAGGCCGTCGCTGTTGCACAGATAGCCATCGGTGACGCCGCGCTCGGGAATATTTGGTTCTGAAGCAGCGGTTGTGCATGCAAGCAAAAACGCGCTTGCTGATGCCGTGGATAAAATTTGAAATTTCATTCGATGCCCGCCGATTCATTTTCAGGCTGATGAGTCATTTTGAGCTTGCCGTCTTTCACGGTGAAACTCATCCGTCCTTCGATGAGATCAATCGCATCCCGGCCAAATTCCTCATAACGCCAACCTTGCAGCAAAGCGACGCCGTCTCGCTCTCCGCCCACTATGCGCTCGAGATCATCCGCTCTTGCAAGCAATTTGGATGCGACATTCATCTCGGAGGATCGGATTTTCAAGAGCAGTTTCAGCAAGTCCGCGACGAGCGCGTTTTCTTTGCTGAATTTGGGTCGGCGACCGCTGCGGTCTGGCAATTCGGCCTTGGTCAATGGTGCAGCGTCCGCGAGGGCGTCCATCAAGCGTTCGCCAATGTCGTTATTTTTCCATCCCGATGACAAGCCGCGAACTTGAGACAATTTGGTTTGATCTTTTGGTGGATGGGCGGCGATGTCTGCTAATGTCTCATCTCGCATGATCCGTCCGCGCGGCATATCTTTGGATTGTGCTTCTTTTTCCCGCCAAGCTGCCAGTGCTTTTAATCGACCCAATGCTTCGAGATTGCGTCCTTGAAATTTGACACGTCGCCACGAATTTTCGGGGTCATTCACATAATTATTTGGATCAGCCAATTTCTCCATTTCGGCATTAATCCAAATCCCGCGTCCAGTTTTGATCAATTTTTCCAGCATGAGGGGAAAAATTGTCGAGAGATGCGTGACGTCGCCAATCGCATATTCGATCTGGCGATCATTAAGAGGGCGCCGTGACCAATCTGTAAAGCGTGCACCTTTGTCGAGTGTCACGCCCAACCAGCTGTCAACGAGATTGGCATATCCAATTTGTTCGCTAGGACCCAAAGCCATGGCGGCCACTTGGGTATCAAAAATGGGATGCGGTGTTTTGCCAGTCATATTGTGGATGATTTCGACATCTTGCCCGCCCGCATGAAAAACTTTCAGCACATTTTCATTTTCAACGAGCAGGTCCAGCAGAGGCTGCAAATCAATGTCTTTGGCAAGCGGGTCAATTGCGGCTGCTTCCTTACCATCGGAAATCTGAATGAGACAAAGCACCGGCCAATAAGTGTTCTCGCGCATGAACTCGGTATCAACAGCGACGAATTCAGCGGTCGAGAAACGTTCGCATATATCGGCAATTTCCTGACTATCAGTCAGTAAAGGATGAATTTTCATCGCTCTTCTATACAAGCTGAGACGAGTGTCGCAAACATTTCCGATAGAGTTTGTCTATTATCAATGACACAGGATTGTCTTTTGCTAAGGCCGAAATAAGAGTAACCGCTGCACCTTCTTCCTTGACAAAAGTGGCTGTGGGCTGTGTTACGCCGTCATAAGTTTCCTGATCCGAAACATTTCACTGATTAAAGGTTCATCATGCACGCATATCGTACTCACAATTGTTCGCAACTCCGCACCACCGACGTGGGTGAGGAAGTCCGTCTATCGGGTTGGATTCACAATGTGCGGGATCATGGTAATCTCATGTTTGTCGATTTGCGTGACCATTTTGGTCTAACCCAAATTGTCAGCGAAGAAGGCAGTCCCGCCTTCCAATTGCTCGACAGCGCGCGAAAAGAATCCGTGATTACTGTCACCGGTAAAGTGGCTGCGCGTTCATCGGACACGATCAATCCCAATCTACCCACGGGCGAAGTGGAATTGGTTGCTGAAACCGTCGAGATGCAAGGGCCGGCAGATGAGTTGCCAATGCCGGTATTTGGAGAACAAGAATATCCCGAAGATATTCGCTTGCGGTACCGGTTTCTCGATCTGCGCCGTGAAAAAGTGCACGCCAATATGATGCTGCGGGCCAAAGTGATAGCGAGCATTCGCAATCGCATGGTCGAGCAAGGTTTTACGGAGTTTCAAACACCGATCCTGACGGCTTCTTCTCCGGAAGGCGCGCGCGACTATCTCGTGCCTAGCCGTGTCCATCCGGGCAAATTTTACGCTTTGCCGCAAGCGCCGCAGATGTTCAAACAGATGCTCATGGTTGCTGGTTTTGATCGCTATTTTCAAATCGCACCCTGTTTCCGTGATGAAGATGCGCGAGCAGACAGGTCTCCCGGTGAGTTTTACCAACTCGATTTGGAAATGAGCTTCGTCACCCAAGAAGATGTGTTCCAAGCGCTTGAACCCGTTCTGGCCGGACTATTTGAAGAATTCGCCAATGGCAAAAAAGTGACGCCAGCCGGGGAATTCCCACGCATTCCTTATAAAGAATCGATGCTCAAATATGGCTCTGACAAGCCTGATTTGCGCAATCCCATCATCATTCAAGATGTGTCGGAACATTTTAAAGGCTCTGGCTTTGGACTGTTTGATAAAATCACCGCATCCGGCGGGACGGTGCGCGCATTTGTTGCGCCCGGTGCCGGCAAGAACAGCCGCAAATTTTTTGATGATATGAACAATTGGGCACGAGGCGAAGGCTTTGCTGGGCTCGGCTATATAAATATGAAAGAAGGGGTTGCGGGCGGACCAATTGCCAAAAATCATGGAGAAGAGGGAACCGCCAAATTGCTCGCTGATCTGGGTTGTGGTCCGGATGATGGTGTATTCTTTGCCGCTGGTAAAGAAGCCGAAGCGGCAAAGCTGGCCGGTGTGGCTCGGACACGGGCAGCAGAAAAACTGGATCTGATCAGCGATGACGAGTTTAAATTCTGCTGGGTGGTGGACTATCCCATGTATGAATATGACGAGGAATTGAAAAAGCTCGACTTTTCTCACAACCCATTTTCCATGCCACAAGGGGAGATGGAAGCGCTCGAAAACAAAGATCCTCTGGATATTCTCGCGTGGCAATATGATATTGTTTGCAATGGTATTGAATTGTCTTCGGGCGCTATTCGGAACCACCGTCCCGATATCATGTACAAGGCTTTTGAAATTGCTGGATATGACAAGGCAGCCGTTGATACCGAATTTTCTGGCATGATCAACGCGTTGAAATATGGCGCTCCTCCGCATGGTGGCTCCGCACCTGGCGTCGACCGGATTGTGATGTTGTTGGCCGATGAACCCAATATTCGCGAAGTGGTCCTCTTCCCGATGAATCAAAAGGCGGAAGATTTGATGATGAGCGCGCCCAGTGGTGTATCGCCGAAACAATTGCGCGAACTCCATATAAGAGTGGTCGAACCGCCCAAAGAAGGATGACCCCAATTGCGCTAGTGGCGCGCGGATAAAGACAGATTTATCGCTTGTTGCCGGCAATAGGGGTTAGACATTGCAGAGCGAGGCGGAGAATGGGTGATCCAAAAGAAAAGCGGTTTGCGGCTGAGGGCGTTGATCTTTGCTATTTTGAATGGGGTGATCCGCAGCATCAAACCATCTTAATGATCCACGCGACGGGCTTTCATGCGCGTTGTTGGGACAAGACCATTGCTGCTTTGCCCGAAAATTTTCATGTCATTGCGGTGGATCAACGGGGCCATGGACGTAGCGCAAAACCGAACACTCTGGCGGACTGGAGCCTGATGGCCAAAGATGTGGGGGCGCTGGTTTCGGGACTTGGCCTCGAAAATATGATTGGCGTAGGTCATAGTATGGGCGCGCATGTGCTGGTGCAGATGGCAGATGTCATGGCGCATGTTTTTGATCGTCTGGTTTTGGTTGATCCAACGATCACGGCGCCGGAGGCATATAATAATCCGCCAGATTTGGAAGATATTGATCCGAATCAAAACCCGGTTTCGCGGCGGCGGAACAATTGGGTATCGCCTGAAGCCATGTTTGCGGCCTTTCAGGATCGCCATCCTTTTAGTCTTTGGCAACCCAATGTACTGGCCGATTATTGTCATCATGGTTTGTTGCCGGACGATCATGGCGAAGGCTTTGTGCTGGCTTGTCCGCCATTTCTCGAGGCTTCGGTTTATGAAGGCTTTCGTTCGGTCAACCCATTTCCACTGGTGGAGCGCCTGACTTTGCCGGTCTTGATCCTGCGTGCACAAAGTTCGAAGGATGACGTCACCGCCGCGCGCGATTTTGCGAATAGTCCCACATGGCCGGGGCTTGTGAATATCTGTTCCAATGCGCGTGAAGTTCATATTCCGGAATTATCGCACTTTATGCCGATGCAAGACCCCAAGCGCATTGCTGCCTATATCGCGCAACCATTTGATTGACGATTGCGATAGATGAACAAGCGTGTAATTATCTGTTCAGACCGGTTCATTTAGTGATTGGCATCAGTGATTTAGGGGGATTTATGCTTCGAAAAATAGTTATTGCTAAGGCGCTAAATACAGGGGTTTTTACTCTTTGTCTGACCGCCCATGCGCATGCTGAAACCTTGCAAGTTGAAGGGCTGTATCCGGCTCGCTCTTCGGGGATTGCTGATATTCAATCGATCGCCATCGACCGTTTTGGCGGCAGCGATGGTACGGCATTGGCTTTTGCTATCGAGGACCAGCTAAGCGGCGTTGAAATAGACAATGCTGCCTATTTTCAGGTCATTGCAGGCCGGTCCGCGGTAGAGCCGGAAGCGACCATGACCGGAACCGCTCGCACCAATATCGAAGAATATGAAACGCGTGAATATCGTCAACGTTGCGTGGAACGGGATGAGAATGGCAAATGCGAAACCCGCAAAAGCATCAAGGTCAATTGCTGGAAAAGGGTCATTGATTTTGAAGCGCAAATTCGGCTTTCGCGGTTCAGCGATGGTCAGACCGTCTATGCGGAACGTAAGACCGATAGCAAAGAGGAGACGGATTGCGGCCGAAATGAGAGCCTTTCGAATAGCGAGGATGCGGTTCGAGCGATGATCAACAAGGCGGCCTATTCAGTAAGGCGGGACTTGGCGCCAATTGAACGCAGAGAGAATATTCGCGTGTTGGAAAGCCGTAAAGGCATGGAAAAGGCAACATCCAAATTTTTCAAAGCTGCGGTCAAAATGACCAAAAAAGATGAACAGGAAGCTTGCCGAATGTGGGGCCAAGTGGCCGCCAACGGCGCACCGCATGTTTCAATCGCCTTTAATCGCGGTCTATGTGCTGAACAAGAAGGCGCGCTTGTAAAGGCTTTGGATCACTATTCTGAGGCGCAGCAATTGGCGGGCAGTAAGGCAGAAATTGGTCAAGCTATTCGCCGAGTGGAAGGACGCCAACGGGCCTTGGAAGATTTGGAAATTCGTTATGCCAGCGCTGGCGCGGGCGAAGAAACGATAGTGGCTGAAAATTCCAATCCTTAAGAACAGGGTTAACCTATTGGTCCTTTTTGCGGGCATAGACTATTGTTAGATAGCGTGGCTAAGCCAGGATGGGCTTTTGATCGCACGAGCAGACTATAGGGGCAGACCATGGGCAAAAACATCCAATTATCCGACTATGAAGACGGAAAGAAATTTGATGGTGATTATTCTGATGCGCTTAAGGCGGTACAAGAACGTCTCGCCCATGTGCATTTCAAGCACATTATCCACGGCAATCGGACTATATTGGTTTTCGAAGGTTGGGATGCGGCCGGCAAAGGCGGTTCGATCCGGCGTCTGACGGCGGAATGGGATCCGCGCTATTTTGAGGTTCATCCCATTGGCGCGCCTACCAAAGAAGAATTGGATCGCCATTTTCTGTGGCGTTTCTGGAAACGGTTACCTGGCAGCCGCGAGATCGCGATATTTGACCGCAGTTGGTATGGCCGTGTGTTAGTGGAAAGGGTGGAAGGTTTCTGCAGCAAAGCCGAGTGGAAACGCGGCTATGATGAAATTAATGAATTTGAAGCCCAACAAATTGATGGTGGGACCAATGTCATCAAAATCTTTTTCCACACTACACAAGAAGAACAAGATCGCCGGTTTGCTGACCGCTTGAACACACCCGAAAAGCGCTGGAAAATTACGGATGACGATTTTCGTAATCGCGCCAAACGGGGGGATTATCTCGACGCGATGAAGGACATGTTCAAACATACGGACACACGCTGGGCACCTTGGAAGGTCATTGATGGAAACAATAAAAAGGCTGCTCGCATTGCGGCTTTGACTTATGTGGCGGAAACGCTCGAGAACGTGCTCCCCAATGAGTTGCCAGAGGCTGATCCTGAACTGATTAAAATGGCAGAAGATGCGTTTGGATATAAAGCAGAATAGAAGAAATTGGCTAGAATTGACAGCCAGCGGCCGTCAGCGGGCCGGAGTCATCAATCCGGTACAGTCGATGAAACATTGCTTGATGCCGCCTTGGCTCAGCTCATCACGCGGCAATTTTCTTTGCCCGTCATCGCGGATCATGAGTTCGCGAAACTCGCGCACGAAGCGCGTCGCTAATTGGTCTGAGGGGCTGCAGATGGAAATAATAGATGCCTCATGATTGCGCTTTTCTAGGACCTTTAAAGCCAGAGCATTAAAATGGCAGCTGCTATTGCCCCAAGAACGATACAGCCGAGCATGTTCAATATGGTTTTTGACTGTTTTTGGCGGCGTTCAATTTCAACAAAATCCAAATCGGGATTCTGAGTCAAAATAAAAGTCGGTTTGTCGATGAGCCAGGGCATTGTCTTATGAAGACCATTTTGAATCACGAAGGTCAAAATCCATTTTCGGAAATGCCATGGCTTATGGTTATATTGATAAGGCGCCACAGTTTGAACGAGGCGTGCGAGAGAGGCATTGGCGGGAAGTCTAACCTTTTGAAATTTAACACATGCTTCTGAAAGATTGCTCTTATCTTCAGACATAATGCCATCGAGAACAAACAGGTCTTCCAAGGCTGAGTTAACTCCGAGACCCAGGTCAGGAGGAAAAGCATGCGCTGCATCGCCGATAAGCAGACAATTGATCGCGTGTTTCCCTTCTCCTAATGTTGCATGGATTGATTTCGCATATTGCGGTGCGGGAAATTGTCCGGCCGTAAGTGATGCAAAATCCTCGGCTTCTTCGCGTGAGATAATCGATGCAATGTCCAGTTGCGGAAATCCCTCTTGCAAATAGCTGATGAGATTATCGGCACTTTCAATCGTCCATAAATTATGGTCGGCTTCACGGATGATGTTGACGCTACGTGGGTGATTGGGATCGGTAACGGGAAAAGCAAACATCGCCATCGCATCTCGCCGGTCTTTAAATTGCGATGGGATGGAATAGGTCATGCGATGATTATCAACAGCCGCGTCCGAGCCAGCAATCGGGAAACAAGCAGGCAGATTAAGCACTTTGTAAGTCAACCCAGTGCTGGCGGAAGGATAACGGATCATTTCAAACTGATCCTTCGCCAGGTCTGGCCAATTGTCTAAGCTCTTGCGAACTTGGGAGGAGAGGCCATCACAAGCGAGTAGCAATTCCGGTTGAAAAGTAAGCGTCTTTTCAGTGTTGCTATCAAGGATAGTGATTTTAGGATTTCCATCTGCGTCTGAGGTGATGGATTGGAAATCATGGCCATATAGCAGCTTGATGCGGCTATCTTTGCGGGTTTGAATGACCTGATGAAGCATCGTCAGCAAATTGCGCCTTGTGGTCCAATAAGAAGTTTGTCGATCCGGATCGATTATCGGTGGGCTAGCCTCGTTCACTGAGCCATCCGGCTTGATGGTTGTCAGGGTGAATCCGCGATTGGCAACCCCAAAATCTTCCAGCATCTCTGCAATACCGAGCCGCTTCAGCAATTTTTGACCGCGAGGATCTATTTGATAATTAAACGCTTTGCTTTTTTCAAAATCGGTAGGAGAAGCGCGGCGTTCTATGACCAGAATTTCTTGCCAGCCTTGCTCGGCAAAAAGAAGGGCGGCAGCGAGACCGCTCGGCCCTCCGCCGCTGATGATGACTTGTTTGGTGGATACCGTCATGGCTCACCCTTAAAAGAGGAGCTCACAATCCTGTAGCAGGAGTTGCAATTGGTCGCTCTTCGGACATTAGGGTATGAGAATTGACGATAAACCAATTAGCCTAGGGAGCGATAACGGTCGTTTCAATGCTCCCGCCCAGTCTTGCCATCTTTTCAGCCCTTATAATTTTTGCCGATATAGCGCGTCAGTGGCGTGTCGCTTCTTATCGTCGGTCCACGCGGGTTTTTCGTGTCATAAACCACGGCATTTTCGAGGACGCGTTTGACATAATTACGGGTTTCCGAAATCGGAATTTCTTCTATCCATTTAATCCAGTCAATGCCGCCCATGCGCGGATCGCCATTACGGCGAAGCCATTTGTTCACATTGCCCGGTCCCGCATTATAGGCCGCTGCCGCCAGAGGATAGCTACCGCCATAATAGCGTAGCATCCGCTCGATATAACCGCTTCCCAGCCGGATATTATATTGCGGATCGCGGGTAAGAGCGGAAAAATTATAGGATAGACCGATTTTGCCAGATTGTTCGCGTGCTGTCCCCGGCATGAGTTGCATCAAGCCCCGGGCGCCAGCGTGGCTGACCGCGGCTTGGGCAAATTGGCTTTCCTGCCGAGTGATGGCATGGATAATGGTCCAATCCTTCTGACGCTCGGCCGGAACCGGCATAGTTGGGAAGGAGGTAGGGTCAATCGGACCTACGCCTGCGCCCAGCGCACTAATGCCTTTGATTACGCCCAAATCACGCGCGCCGATCCGCGTTGAAAGATCGCTGAGCAACATATAATCTTTTTCGCTGTTGGCATTATAGGCCAAGGCGCGGTGAAAGCGGATCTGTTCCTTCCAAGGTCCCGTCCGTGTCGATGCTTTGGTTGCGATAACCAACGGTTCCTGATCAAAAGCGCGGCGATCCTCTTGGCTGATGGCGACGGCCGGTTTGCGGTCAAAGTTGGGCAGTGGGCGCCCCAAACGTTCGAGCGACAATTGTCCGTAGAAATGGTCAGGAAAAGCTGCCGCTTTTTCGAAATAGGCAGTGGCTTCCGCCGTTTGTCCAGCATCTGCCGCAGCGCGTCCCGCCCAATAATAACCTTTAGAGCGGATATTGGGACTGTTGTAAGACCGTGCATAGCGGTCAAACATCGGCACCGCTTTGGCAGGATTGCGCTGTCCCCACAAAGCGGCATTGCCGGCTAGCCAGGTAAGGTCTGAATATTTGTCGCGTATCCGGCTGCTTTCTTCCGCAATATTGGTGGGTTCGGCATAAGCATCGTCGACTTTGGAGGCGATGTCATAAGCGAGCGACCATTGCCGATCATTGGCGGCGGCTTTGGCGTTGATCAAATTGGCTTCGTACCAGGTTGCAATTTGGGAGGGACTGGTCGGACGATTGCGCAATGTCGGACGATTGGCCATCAGCCGCCGCGCGTTGAAACTTTGTCCCTTGCCTCGCAAATAACGGGCGCGATCGGCAATATAGCCTGCATCATATTGTCCAAGGCTGTTTACCGCGCTGGCTTTGGCATTGGCATTTGGTGATTCGGTCAACTGTGCCAGACGGGCTTCAAAAACTGCTCGCCGCTGCGCCGAAGCAAAGCCAATTTGCCGTGCTGCTGCTCTCGTGGCACGCGCCCAAAGCAAAGCATCCATTCGGGCGTCGTGATCGTCGACCGAGAGGGCGCTGCTAAACTTATTGAGTAAGGCGGTTTCATCTTCGGTCGTCAAGGTGCCGCCACGCCATGCTTGTTGCGCCATCGCGTTGGCTTTCAAGCTTTGTCCTTTGGCTTGTAAAGCAACGGCATATTTTGCCGCTCCCGCATTGGTCAGCGGCGGGAAGCGATCAAAATAGGCCATTACCCGGTTTACCGAAAAGCTATTGATATTAACGGCCTGCTCGGCGTTACGACGCATGCGGGTGTCATCAGGCCAGCCCGGGTAGGTGACCAGGAACCCGGCATAATCATCGAAAGAATAATTGTCCGATTGGGTCAAAACACGCCAGCGTTGCAGACCCAATACCGCGTTGCCGCGCGTCGGATCAGAGAGAGTGGCGCTGCCGGATTGTTCGGCTGCGATGCATGTTACCGGCGTTAAAAGCAGGCTTGCGAGAATTATTCTTGATACCATACTGGACATTTTGGGGTTAGGCTCCTTATCAGGCGCTGAACGAAGAACTATATGATTGTTAAGCTTGGACAAGCCTTGGCAATTTCTAAGCTAAATTTAAAGGAGTATTTGCATGTTTTCCGGCTCAATTCCGGCTCTGGTGACTCCCTTTCGCGACGGATCGTTTGCGGAAGCGGAATTTCGGGCCTTGGTAGACTGGCAAATCGAACAAGGCAGCAGTGGACTGGTTCCCTGCGGTACAACCGGCGAATCTTCGACATTATCCAATGCGGAACATCATCGCGTGATCGAAGTTTGTATTGAACAAGCAGCGGGACGGGTTCCGATCATTGCGGGTTGCGGTTCGAATGACACAACCAACGCCTTGCTTCATTTGAATTTTTCAAAGAAATGCGGGGCAACTGCTGGTTTGGTGGTCGCGCCTTATTATAATCGTCCCAATCAACAAGGCATTTGCGCGCATTTCGAGACATTGACGAAAGAAAATGATCTGCCGCTGGTTTTGTACAATGTTCCTGCGCGTACGGTCACCGATATTCTGCCAGAAACCGTAGCCGCCTTGTCGAAACTGCCAAGCGTGATTGCGATCAAGGATGCCAGCGGCGAAATTGACCGGGTCACCGATCACCGTCTTGCTTGCGAGGATGAATTCTGTCTGTTGTCCGGCGTGGATGAATTGTCTCTCGCCTTTAACGCATCGGGTGGTGCCGGATGCATTTCCGTAACCGCAAATGTTGCCCCAAAATTATGTTCTGATTTTCAAGCTGCATGTGCGGCCGGAGATTATGAAAAAGCCCGTCAGTTAAATGACATGCTATACCCATTGCACAAAGCCATGTTTTCCGATGCGTCTCCTGGACCGGTGAAATATGCCCTGTCGCGCGTGGTCGATGGTTTTCCCGTCGAATTGCGTTTGCCGATGACACCGCCTTCTGACGCCGCTCGCAAAGCGGTTGATGCTGCGCTTGAAGGAGCCGGTTTAATCTGATGGCGAAGCCCCGTCCCCAGGAATTTGATAAACAGAAAATCGTCGCCGAAAATCGGCGCGCGCGCTATGATTATCATCTCGATGAAAAATTTGAAGCCGGGATCATGCTGGCGGGTACCGAAGTGAAATCATTGCGCTTTGGATCGGGCGCTATTGCTGAAAGCTATGCCGAAGTGAAAGATAATGAGGTTTGGTTGATCAACGCAAACATACCCGAGTGGAGTCACGGCAACCGGCATAATCATGAACCCAAAAGACCGCGCAAGCTTCTGCTTAACCGGCGGCAAATTAACAAATTCTATGGTGCGGTTATGCGCAAAGGCATGACGATTGTCCCGCTCTCGGTCTATTTTAACAGCAAGGGCCGCGCAAAAATCGAACTGGCTTTGGCCAAAGGCAAAAAAGCTCCGGACAAACGTGCGACGGAGAAAGAACGAGATTGGAAACGTCAGCAAGGACGTTTGATGCGTGACCATGGCTGACCCAAATATCCCGGATAGCGGACCAGGCAAAGATTGGGGTGCGCGCACCATCACCAAATTCTATCGCTGGTTTCAGGAAAAAATGCCAACCCGCGCTGGAATGGCCAATAACCGTTATCTCAAACCCATTGCCCACCGTTTTTTGCGATCCGATTTGTGGCGTTTTACCCGCCGCTCGGTTCCCCGCGGCGTGGCATTGGGGCTACTTACTGGTTTTGTGGTGCCATTGGGCGGGCAAACCTTTGTGGCATTATTTCTGGCCTTGCCTATTCGCGCCAATGTTCCAATTGCAGCGGTGACAACATTTATCACCAATCCCTTTACTTATCCGTTTTGGTTGGCGATCGCGAACCAGTTGGGCCGCTTTGTTTTGCGGATGGACGGGATTGCCAACGGTTCAGCGGGCAATGATCAACTGAACGGGCTCGGAGAATGGGTTGCCTGGATCGTCCGGGAAGTCGGCGTGACCTTTTTCGGCTTTGTGTTGCTCGGTGTTATTTTCGGCGCCATCGGTTATGTCGTCAGCGCATTTGGATGGCGCTGGTGGACCGCAAGAAAATGGCAGCGCCGGATCAAAAAATTGGGCATAGACGGCGGTCAAGATGGCGAGTGAAGCAAAAGATTCAACCGGGTTGCTAAGCCCGAGTACTCGGAAAACCGCGAATGACGCGCGCTTGCGGGCGTTCCTTTTGGTCCTCGCAGTCGCCATTTCCCTGGGCCTGTTATATTGGCAAGTGCAAAATACAGCTTTGTTGCTGGCCTTTCTGGCGTTGACCGCCACAACCGGCGCGATTGTCTATTTCCTGCGTCCACAACGATCGGGATCCGATGACGAGACAGCGTCTTTTGCGGATTGGGCCGTTACCCGACTGGTCGCGGATCAATCGGACGTCGGTTTAGCTATTACCGATCGAGCAGGGCGGCTGGTATGCGCCAATGAATTGTTCACAAAATGGTTTAATGGCCCGGCCATTCCGCCGCAATTGCCGTTGCAAGATGGCGGCAATGAACTGCTGTCGACGGCTGGCCGCAATGCATGGCGGGACGGCCGCGGTTATGCCGAGGGCTTGAAGCGCGGTGTCGCTGAATATAACGCCAAAGTGATCCGTGCCGGCCAAGGCGATGAATATTTGCTCTGGCAGTTCAAACCCCAGCGGCGCAATGATGTACTGGATGATACGATCCGGATGGTTGGCGGCGCAACTGGTCGCGCGCTATCCGAAGCCGGCGTGTTGGCTACGGTTATCGGCGGCGAAGGACGAATTCGGGCTTCCAACCAGGGATTTGCTTTGCGCGCCACCGGTCGTGAAGAATCGAATATTTCGGGACGCAATTTTATAAATTTTCTGCGTTCGGATGATAAAGGGACAATTTTTTTCGAACGTGATGGTCGGCATGGGACACCGGTTCGGCTTTTTCATGTTCCTTTGGACCGGACACAGGAAAAAGGCCCGGCGTTAATCTTATTGATTGATGATGATGGCGGGATGGTCGAACGCGGCAAGGCGCTGGAGCAAGTGGAATCCATGTTATCTCTGCTTCCCTTGGGTCTGGCCCTAACCGATCGCGATGGACGTTTTCTTTTCTTCAACAACGCATTTGGCAAAGTTGCCGGAGTGCAAGAAGGAGAGAAGCCGCTTTATCCCGGTGACTTGATGATCCGCGATGACAAATCCGCCGTGGCTGATGCGGTTCGGCGTTACGCCAGTGGTCCGCCGATGTCCGGCGATCTGGCTGTGCGATTGCGGTCGGGTGGAGATGATCCTGTGGCATTGGGCATTGCCGGTATCCGCGGATTGGGGGATGCTGCAGTCCTGCTATCGATTAAAGATAATAGTGAAGAGACCAAGTTGAAGAGCCAGGTTGCCCAAGCGACCAAGATGCAAGCCGTGGGGCAACTAGCTGGTGGTGTTGCTCATGATTTCAACAATATTCTAACCGCTATTATCGGTCACTGTGATCTTATGCTCTTGCGGCACGCACCGGGAGACAGTGATTATGATGATATTCAGCAGATTAAGAATAACAGCAATCGGGCTGCGGGGCTCACACGGCAATTGCTGGCCTTTTCGCGGCAACAAACCTTGCGCCCGCAAATATTGCAATTGCCTGACGTGGTTGCTGATGTGTCCAATTTGCTCAAGCGGCTTCTAGATGATCGGATCGAGCTGGACGTGAAACACGGTCGCAATCTTGGGCTGGTGCGCGCGGATCCGGGACAGCTTGAGCAGGTGATCATCAATCTCGGCGTAAATGCGCGCGATGCGATAAACTCGAGCGGCGCGAATAGCGGCAAGATATCAATCACGACACAGATGGTCGCAGCCTCCGATGTGCGGGCTTTGAAAAGCGATATATTGCCCGTTGGTGACTATACCGCCTTGTTTGTCACAGATACCGGCAAAGGGATCCCGCCTGAACTGATTGGTAAAATATTTGAACCGTTTTTTACAACCAAAGAAGTTGGAAAAGGAACTGGGCTGGGGCTTTCGACCGTCTACGGAATCGTCAAACAATCTGGCGGCTATATTTTTGCCGATTCGAAACCGGGAGAAGGCGCAACTTTTTCGATCTACTTCCCTGTTCACACCATGTCACAACAAGAAGCTGCTCAGATATCCGAACCGCTTAGAGCCATTGCCAAAAAGGAACTATGGGGCAGTGGACATATCTTGCTCGTGGAAGATGAAGATATGGTCCGAGCGGTGGCCGAACGGGCTCTAACGCGCCAAGGCTATACTGTCGTCACTGCGAGCGATGGCGAAGAAGGCTTGCAGCAGATTGAAGCGCTGGAAGAAGGCGAGGATATATTCGACATGATATTATCCGATGTTGTTATGCCCAATATGGATGGTCCGGCCATGGCGAAGCAGGTGCGCGAGCAATATCCAGATATGCCGATATTGTTCATGTCCGGCTATGCGGAGGAACAATTGCGCAAATCGATCGATCTCGACAATGTCGCTTTTCTTCCCAAGCCATTTTCTGTGGCGCAAATAGCCGAAGCGGTTGGAGAAATTTTGACCGAACATGCAAAATAGCCACACATAATTCTTATAAGCGCTTGTTTTTATGTGTTATACCGGAAATTAAAAATAATTTTGTTCCTCTCTTGTTCTAGTAGAACAAATGCGGTACATAATATCCATCATTGATTGATATGGTACAAGCATTTAGCGAAGGGGACAGGCAAATGGCCGGTAATTTAAAAGTCGTAGAATCGGATAATCAATTGAACTCATCAGACAGACAAAAGGCGCTGGACGCCGCATTAGCACAGATTGATCGTGCCTTTGGTAAAGGCTCGGCGATGAAACTGGGGTCGCGCAAGGCGATGGAAGTAGAATCAGTTTCGACTGGATCATTGGGATTGGATATTGCGCTTGGTATCGGGGGATTGCCAAAAGGGCGTGTGATCGAAATTTATGGTCCAGAAAGCTCTGGTAAAACCACATTGGCTCTGCATGTTATTGCTGAGGCACAAAAAGCGGGCGGTACGGCTGCATTTGTCGACGCGGAACATGCGCTTGATCCGGTTTACGCCAATGCCTTGGGCGTCGATATTGATGAACTGATTATTTCCCAACCGGACACGGGGGAACAAGCGCTCGAAATTACCGACACATTGGTGCGTTCAAATGCGATTGATGTGCTGGTCGTGGATTCGGTTGCAGCATTGGTGCCCCGGGCTGAGATTGAAGGGGAAATGGGTGACACTCATGTTGGCTTGCAAGCCCGTTTGATGAGTCAGGCGTTGCGAAAACTGACGGGCTCTATCAGCCGATCTAAATGTATGGTGATCTTCATCAACCAAGTGCGGATGAAAATCGGGGTTATGTATGGTAATCCTGAAACAACATCAGGCGGCAATGCATTGAAATTCTATGCTTCAGTTCGCTTGGATATCCGTCGAACCGGTCAGATTAAAGAGCGGGATGATATTGTCGGAAACTCGACCCGCGTAAAAGTGGTCAAGAATAAGGTGGCGCCGCCGTTCAAGCAGGTTGAGTTTGATATTATGTATGGCCAAGGCATATCCAAGGTCGGAGAAATAATTGATCTGGGCGTGAAAGCCGGGGTCGTTGAAAAATCTGGCGCTTGGTTCTCCTATGATTCGGTCCGCATTGGGCAGGGGCGCGAAAATTCGAAGCGTTTCCTATTGGAAAATCCCGAGATGATGGCAAAATTGGAAAATCAAATTCGTGGCAATGAAGAAGAAATTGCTGAGGAAATGATGACGGGACCGGTCGGCGCAGATGGTGATACAGATATCGAGGATGATAAATAGCGCCTCCAACCTGCTTTTAATTTGAAAATTGTAGAATTTGCCTGCTCGTCTTCCCCGAGGCGAGACGTGGCATCCGGGCCGTCCTTCTGTCCCCCGATAGTCAGGACGGCCCCTTTTTATTTGCTATCCAGTCATATCGTGGCAAAAGTTCACGGGCCGTGAGCAACAAGAGCAGCTCAGACTATGGCCTTTCGCAATTGCGGGCAAATTGCTGGAAATGAAACTAAAACTTCAAGCGCAAACATTTTAGGGGGATAATATGACGATCACAGTACATCATCTGGAAAATAGTCGATCCCAGCGCGTTATCTGGTTGTTGGAAGAACTGTCCTTGGATTATGAGATTGTCCGCTATGAACGGCATCCCAAAACACAGCGCGCACCGGAAAGCTTGAAAGCGGTGCACCCGCTAGGCAAATCCCCAATGATTGAAGATGCTGGGCAAGTGATTATCGAAACCGCCGCCATTGTCGAATATCTTGTCGACAAAGCCGGCGGAAAATTGGGCGCGCCTAAAGATAAAGCTAGTGCGCGACTTTACACCCAATATCTTCATTTTGCAGAAGGTTCGATGATGCCGCCGCTATTCGGCACTTTGTTGGTCAATCGTCTGGGTTTTCTGGGATGGCCAGCCAAAAAACCGGTCATGGGAATGGTTGAAGAACTTTTGGTCTGGTTGGAGAGCGAACTGTCATCTCGGCCTTATTTTGCCGGTGACGAGTTAACCGCTGCCGATGTGATGATGAGCTTTCCCTTGGAAGCCAGTCAGGCGCGTGCGGGCCTCGATGACCGTTTTCCAAACCTGCAAAAGTGGCTCCAGTTGATCCATAATCGACCACAATATCAGACTGCATTGCAGAAAGGCGGCCCGTATGCATATGCTTAAACGCCATTCGCTTTTCGAAAATCAAGCCATTGACGGGATTGTAAACCGGACGGGCCTCGCCTAAGTCGAATCCATGCAGACAACGAACGATATTAGACGCTCTTTTTTGGATTATTTTGGTGACAAGGGACATGCTATTGTCCCTTCCTCGCCGCTCATTCCTCATAATGACCCGACTTTGATGTTTATCAATGCCGGTATGGTTCCCTTCAAGAATATTTTTACGGGAGCTGAGAAGAGCCCTTCGCCGACAGCGACATCCAGTCAAAAATGTGTGCGTGCCGGTGGGAAGCATAATGATCTCGACAATGTCGGCTATACGGCGCGGCATCATACTTTTTTTGAAATGCTGGGTAATTTTTCTTTTGGCGACTATTTCAAAGAACAAGCCATTCACAATGCTTGGGACCTGATCACCAATGTCTGGGGGATAGCGGCTGACCGGTTGACCGTGACGGTCTATCATACCGATGACGAAGCCTTTAATTTATGGCGGAAGATATCCGGATTACCGGAAGAGCGCATCATTCGGATCGCTACCAATGATAATTTCTGGTCAATGGGCGATACAGGTCCGTGCGGACCATGTAGCGAGATATTCTATGATCATGGTGATCATATTTTCGGTGGACCGCCGGGCAGTCCCGATGAAGATGGTGACCGCTATGTAGAAATTTGGAATTTGGTCTTCATGCAATATGAGCAGCATGGTGGTGGCCAACGGGTTGACCTTCCCAAACCATCAATTGACACCGGCATGGGGTTAGAGCGGGTTGCAGCGGTAATGCAAGGTACCCATGACAATTATGAAATCGATCTGTTCAAAGCCTTGATCGCGCAATCCGGATCATTGACCGGTACGGCGACCACGGGCGACAATCAAGCCAGTCATCGTGTTATTGCCGACCATCTTCGAGCATCGTCTTTTCTGGTTGCTGACGGGGTGTTGCCAGCAAATGAAGGGCGAGGTTATGTGCTGCGCCGTATCATGCGGCGGGCGATGCGCCATGCGCATTTGTTAGGCGCCAAGGACCCCTTAATGCATCAAATGGTGGGCGCATTGACCGGTGAAATGGGCAATGCCTTTCCTGAACTGATCCGCGCGAAGCCGTTGATTGAAGAAACCTTGTTGCGTGAAGAAACGAATTTCCGACGGACTTTGGATAAAGGTTTGAAGCTGCTGGATGCAGAAATTTCCGATATGAAAGAGGGGGATGTTTTAGCAGGTGCCACGGCCTTCAAACTTTATGATACATATGGCTTTCCCTATGATCTGACGGAAGATGCACTCAGAGCAAAATCATTGGGTGTTGATCGTTCTGGATTTGATGCGGCGATGGCGGAGCAGAAAGCCGCGGCTCGCGCCGCCTGGAAAGGCTCTGGTGATCAAGCTTCTGAAGCTATTTGGTTTGACATTGCGGAGCGCGAAGGCAGCACTGAATTTACCGGCTATACTGCAGAATCAGGCGATGGCATGGTGGTCGCTTTAGTGAAGGATGGACAAGAAGTCACATCGGCTGCAGCCGGTGATGATGTCATTTTACTGACCAATCAAACCCCTTTCTATGGCGAAAGCGGCGGGCAGATGGGCGATAGTGGCTCGGTAGCCCGAGCAGATGAATTTGCGGCTGAAATTGCCGATACCAGCAAACCATTGGGCCGTCTTCACGCCCATGCCATGTCGATTTCCAAGGGTGAAATCAATGTGGGAGACACGGTGCATTTGGTGGTTAATGCCGCGCGGCGGACACAGCTGCGGGCCAATCATAGCGCCACTCATTTGCTCCACAAAGCGTTGCGCGATCATCTCGGAGACCATGTTACGCAAAAAGGCAGCCTTGTGGCTCCCGACCGCTTGCGTTTTGATTTTTCACATCCTGCCGCTTTGAATGAAGGGGAAGTGAAGGCGATTGAAGCGGATGTGAATGCGCAGATCCGTGGCAATAGCGCCGTCACTACGCGATTGATGAGCCCGGATGATGCGGTTGCTGCCGGTGCATTGGCACTCTTTGGCGAAAAATATGGAGATGAGGTCCGGGTATTGTCTATGGGCCTCGAAGATAATGTCGATTACTCCGTCGAGCTATGCGGTGGGACTCATGTCCATGCATTGGGTGATATAGGCTTGATGGTGATGATTTCCGAATCCGCCGTTTCCAGTGGAGTTCGGCGTATTGAAGCATTGACCGGAGAAGCCGCTCGACTTTGGCTTGGCGAACGGGACGGTAAATTAAAATCCATTGCCGCGGCTCTCAAGGCCTCGCCTGATGAAGCCGCCGAACGGGTCTTGGCATTGGTGGAAGAACGGAAAAAACTCGATCGGGAACTGACTGAAGCTAAAAAAGCACTGGCGTTGGCTGGCGATGGCGGCGGCGAGGCTGCGAACGAAATTGAAAATATTGCCGGCACAGCCTTTCAAGGCCAGGTTATTCAAGGCCTCAATCCCAAAGAACTGCGCGGACTGATTGATGAAGCCAAAAAGAAATTGACCAGCGGTATCAGTGCTTTGATTGCGGTGAATGATGGCCGCGCAACGGTTGCTGTTGGAGTCACGGACGATTTGACGCACCGCTTTAATGCCGTAGAATTGGTGCAAATTGCAGTTGCCGCAGTCGGTGGTAAAGGCGGCGGCGGACGACCCGATATGGCGCAGGGTGGTGGTCCTGATGGCGGTCAAGCAGAAGAAGCCATCATGGCGATTAAAACTATTCTTGAGGGCTAAGCTTATCTGAGTCCGCGGAATGATTGTCCAGGCCAGATAGTTTAAGCTTTGGTTCCACTTCGAGATTGCCATCTTTTTGAATTTGTTGGCGGAGCGTGTCGCGCTTTTCATGTATTGAAGCGATGACGGGACCCATCGCAACACCATTTTCAACCAATATCGCTTCGGACAATTGCAAAGACCCTTCAAGTGCTTCCGGCACGGCATTGGTGGCGCCAGCTTGGTAAAGCTCTGCGGCATGGTCAATATCACGGGCTCGGACAATGATTGGCAGATCTGGAACCCAGGCGCGAACGCGTTTGACAATTTGCACTGAAAGGACCGGTTCGTCCATTGTCAGAATTAGGGCTTTGGCATGGCCCAGGCGCAATCGATCGAGCATTTCATTGCGCGCGACATTGCCGAAAATTATCGGATAGCCATCGCGTTTGGCGCTCGCAACAACGTCAATATTCGATTCGATTGCAAGATAATTTTGATTGTGAGTTTCTAGCATATCTGCGACCAGCCTACCGACTCTGCCGAAACCAATAATGATGGTTTTTTCTGCATCAATCACCTGATCATCGGTTGCTTCGATATTCTCACCGCGCAATTCAACACGGCGGGCCATGTCATGTCCGAACCGCGCCAATAGAGGCGTAATAGTGAGGCCAATGGCGGTAACAATTTGCCAAAAGGCTGCTGTCTGCGGTTGAATGAGTTGCGCTTGAGCCGCGGCGGCTAAGACGATCAGCGTTGTTTCAGAAGGACTCGACATCAGCACGCCGGCTTCGGTTGCTGTGCCAGGTCTGGCACCAGCAAAGCGAAGCAATCCACCGATCACAACAGCTTTGACCAAAACAACGCCCACAACTGCGGTGATAAGACTGGCCCAGTTGTCCAATATGACGCGAATATCAATTTGCATGCCTACAGTGATGAGGAAAACACCTAGGGCCAAGCCTTTAAAAGGCTGGGTGATGACTTCAACTTCCCCGTGATACTCGGTCTCAGCGATCAGCAAACCGGCGAGCAATGCCCCGACAATGGGGGAGAGCCCAGTAGCGGCGGTGGCAAGGCTTGCCAAAATGATCACCAGCAGACTGACTGACAGAAAAAGCTCGGGGCTTTTGGTGCGGGCGGCCTGCGCGAATATGCGCGGCAGTAACAAGCGGCCCAAGACCAACATGCCGCCGATGACCAATATACCCATCAACAATATTTGCGCCAAAGCATCCCAGCTGGCATCGCTGTTCATCGCCGGAGAGATCGCTCCGAGCAGAAAAATAATCGGAACAATGGCGACATCTTGGAACAAAAGCATGGCCAAGGAGGCGCGGCCTACGGGACTTTTTGTTCCGGACATAGGTAAGACTAAAGCGGTTGATGAAAGCGCCAGGGCGAGACCTAGTCCCACCGCACCTTCCCAGCTTTGCTGCGGAAAACCGTAAAGGAAAAGTGCGCCGCCGATCAATGCGCCAGAGATAAGAAGTTCGGCGGCACCCACTCCAAAAACCAATTGCCGCATCGACCAAAGCCGCTTGAACGAGAGTTCCAAACCAATGGAGAATAGCAGTAATATTATGCCAAATTCGGCAAACGGTTCGATAGCTTCGCGATCATTTATCGTGACATATCGCAGCCAATCATATTGACCGGAAAGGGAACCCAAGCCCGCTGGGCCGAGCAGAACACCGACCATGATAAAGCCGATAATCGGCGTGATCCGAAACCGTGCAAAGGCGGGAATAACAATTCCGGCCGCGCCCAATATAACTATGGCGTCAATAAACGCGGGATTGTCGAGCGGTGTGTTCATAGATTACATCTATACGCGAACATCCCAGTTGTCAGCCAGTCAAATAGACTGGTGATTATTTCCAGTTCTCCATCTCGGTTTCGAGATTGGAACGAACGGCTTCAAAAAATTGTTCCGTGGTCATCCAGCTTTGATCCGGACCGATCAAGATCGCGAGATCCTTGGTCATGTCGCCATTTTCCACCGTTTGGATACAGACTTTTTCCAGCGTTTCTGCGAACTGGGTTACTTCCGGCGTTTCATCAAATTTACCGCGATAAATCAGGCCGCGCGTCCAGGCAAAGATAGAAGCAATTGGATTGGTCGAGGTCGCTTTACCCTGCTGATGCTGGCGATAGTGGCGAGTCACGGTGCCGTGAGCGGCTTCTGCCTCCACGGTGTTGCCGGTTGGCGTCATCAATACTGAAGTCATCAATCCGAGCGAGCCAAAGCCTTGAGCGACGGTATCGGATTGCACATCGCCATCATAATTTTTACAAGCCCAAACGAATTTTCCGCTCCATTTCATGGCGGCAGCGACCATGTCATCAATCAAGCGATGTTCGTACGTAATATCTGCTTTTTCAAATTTCTCTTTGAACTCGGCTTCAAATACTTCTTCGAAAAGATCTTTGAAACGCCCATCATAGGCTTTCATAATGGTGTTTTTGGTCGATAGATAAACAGGCCAATTGCGGTTGAGGCCATAGTTCATCGAGGCCCGCGCAAAATCGCGGATTGAATCATCGAGATTGTACATCGCCATGGCCACGCCGGGGGATGGGAATTGAAAGACTTCTTCGTCAATTTTGGTGCCATCATCGCCATCAAATACCAGGCGCAGTTTGCCAGGACCAGGAACTTTGAAATCCGTCGCACGATATTGGTCACCAAACGCATGGCGGCCAACCACAATCGGATCCGTCCAGCCCGGGACCAGACGAGGGACATTATCAATCACAATCGGCTCACGAAAGACGACCCCGCCCAAAATATTGCGGATCGTTCCATTAGGCGATTTCCACATCCGTTTCAGGTCAAATTCTTCCACCCGGGCTTCATCCGGAGTGATTGTCGCACATTTGACGCCGACGCCATGTTTGTTGATCGCATTGGCCGCATCAACCGTGATTTTGTCATTAGTATCATCACGCACTTGAATCGCCAGATCATAATAATGCAGATCAATATCGAGATAAGGTTCAATCAACTTTTCCCGAATCCACTGCCAAATGATCCGCGTCATTTCGTCGCCATCTAGTTCGACAACCGGGTTTTTGACCTTAATTTTAGACATAGAAATTGTTCTTTCCTGGAAGCAATATGGATCGATGCACTCAGTGGGAGGAATCTAAGATGGCCATCTCTTAGCAAAGATCGCAATATGTTCAACCATCTGTTCCAACTAGTTCCAAACTCTTATGCCCAATGCGGCAAAACTGCAGTAGGAGTATTGTCAGAGCAGGACACTGGTCGTAAGGAACAACCATGGCGATAGAAAAATATTCAAACAAAGGCCTTGGCGAAGCCAAGTGGTCCTTTCCCCCGGTTCACCCTGAAGGTCGTAAATTTGCGATCATATCAGCGGCAATAACAGCAATATTCGCGTTTTTCGCTTGGGAGACCTTGGCTTGGCCGATGGCGGGTGTTACCATTTGGGTGCTGACCTTCTTCCGCGACCCCAAGCGAGTAACACCGCTCGATGACAAATATATTGTCGCGCCCGCCGATGGGTTGATCAATTTGATTATGCCGGTGGTACCGCCTGTTGAATTGCAAGGCGAGGGCGGCCTTGGCGATGAAGAGTTGATCCGTGTATCGATTTTTATGAGTGTTTTTGACGTTCATATTAATCGCACACCTATTGAAGGCACGGTAAAGCGGCAGGCCTATATTTCCGGCAAGTTTTTAAATGCTGATCTGGATAAGGCGAGCGATGAAAATGAGCGTCAGCATTTCATGGTTGAACGCAATGATGGTCTCAAAGTCGGCTTTACCCAGATTGCCGGACTCGTCGCCCGCCGTATCATGTCCTTTGTCAAGGAAGGTGATTTCGTCGCTGTGGGTCAACGTATTGGCCTGATCCGCTTTGGCAGCCGCGTCGATGTGTATCTGCCCAAGGGCACCACCCCGAATGTGGTCTTGGGACAACGCACGATCGCCGGCGAAACAATAATTGCGGAAATCGGCCAGATGAACGAAATTGAGGGTATCGGCCAATGATCCGGGCTGACCGCGCCTAATGGCTGACAAAAAGCCTATCGAGCGACCGGAACGCGGTATATCCTTACGGGCCTTCACGCCCAATGCGGTCACGGCGCTGGCGCTTTGTGTGGGCCTGAGCGGCGTGCGTTTTGCGTTTATGGAAAATTGGGTGCTGGCCGCAGGCGCGGTGGTGTTGGCAGGCATATTGGATGGACTGGATGGACGCATAGCGCGGTTGCTTAACGCGCAAAGCCGCTTTGGTGCAGAGCTCGATTCCCTGTCTGATGTGATTGCCTTTGGGGTGACACCGGCTTTGGTGATGTTTTTCTGGTCGTTGCAACATATGCCGCAATTTGGGTGGGTCTTGTCTTTGACCATGGCGGTGGGCTGCGCCTTGCGCTTGGCGCGGTTTAACGCCCAAATTGATGATGAGGAACAGCCGCATAAATCGGCGGGTTTTCTCACTGGTATTCCCGCGCCGGTTGCGGCGGGCTTGGTGATGCTGCCCCTTTATCTTTGGGTTATTACCGAACAGGACATGTTCCGACATTATACGGTAGTGGGCCCTTGGATTGTGCTGATTGCCTTTTTGATGATTTCAAACACCGCGACCTATAGCTGGTCATCTTTACGTCTGCGTAAAAATATTCGACTGGAAGCCTTGGCCGGCTTTGCATTGTTGGGAGTCATGCTGATCAACAATCCATGGTTCACGCTGAGCGCGATCAGCATCGCTTATATCATTCTAATCCCGTTCAGCATTCGCGCTTATGCCAAGGTCAAGCGGCAGCGCGCAGCGGCACCGACGCAACAGAGTGGCGACGCATAGCAGGACGATACGCTTTGATCGTTTGGCTACGATAGCGCGGAGCCGTTTTCGGATTTTGAACAGGGTCGCTGCCCAGCTCCGCCAGAATCACAGCCTTAATCTTGCCTTGATAGGCATGGAACATCATTCCAATTGTCAAAAGCGCGCCAGCAAAGGCGAGAGCAAAAAATGTCGCGGCGGCGATGGTCAGCATGGCAATAATCCTGTATGTTCTTTCTATGAACCATTAATGTTCTAAATATGTTCTCATGTCAATCACTAATTGGAACATGTTTAAAAATACGGGCCAAGGCCGCAAAAGGTTACATTTTTATTCTTCCTCAAGCGCCGGGCGGGCACATCCGTGCCCTTGGCTACGCGCCAATAAGGCGCGGCGGCCGGTCGGCCTTGCCTCGCTGCGCTCGGACGATGCTCTTGAGGATACGCATGATAAGCCGCACTGAACCGACGCGAAGCGGAGGCAAGCGCGACAGCGCGCCCGAGCTTATGCGAGGATAGCCAAGGGCACGGATGTGCCCGCCCGGCGCCTGAGGTTTTAAAAAAACTCTCCCCGCCCGGCGCCTGAGTTTATAAAAAACTCCCATCCAAAGTTCACACAATTCTCACATCTGACGCGCCTTCTATGTCTGCCGCTTCGCTCTCCTGCTGCTCTTGGTTGAGACCATCCCGCTGGTCGCAATATTCCATATCCAGATCTGGCATGTTCATGGCCTCCGTCGCCATGGTTTCTATTCTCTCGCGTCCGACTGACAATTGCAATGCGTTCATAATCTGCGCGTGGGGTAGGGCGGCGCTGCCGGCATGGCCCACCTCACCAGCCTCATCAATCTCATCGACCAGCGCGGCACAATCTTCGCCTGCGCCGATTCCGTCCAGCAGATCATCAAATCTCTCGGCGGCCACCCGCGCTGGCTTGCCTGCCAGATCGATTCCGTCCGCCATCTTGTCGAGCCGGCCCAGCGCTGCAAGAAACAATGGCGCGCTCCAGCGTTCTCTCGTGCCCACTTGCTCGCCTTGATGCCAGACAGCTTCGTTCCAACCGTTCAACCCCCGGTCCATTAATTCGTCCTGAAAAATTTCCCGCGCATGAAGGATCGCCGCATCCCAGGCCCGGGCAAAGGCCCGCGCATCGGCACGCCTGCGCAGTTTATAGGCACTCTCTCGTGACAATCCCGCATAGCGCGCCGCAGCCCGCACATTGCCGGTTCGTGCCAAGGCTTCCAAAAACACCACCTGCCGGTCTGGAGACCATCCATCATGGCGGTGTTTGGGCTGGGCTAGCGCATCAGATTCCGGAATATCGGTAAAGCTATTATGAGAAGGAAGTTCGGTCATAGCGATGGTCCTTTCAATCAGAGAAACACATCGATATAACCTATTTGGTACATTGTAGGAAAGAAGGGCAAAGTGAACCGAGGGTAAAGGGGGGTTATATTCTGAATGCGGACGTTTCGAACCGTAAATTGCAGGTGAACAGCCAGAGTGTAGCAGCGTCGCTTATTTGCCCGATTGAGCGTTGCGCTTTTTGGCTAACATTTTGGTAAGCTCACCAAGCGACCAGCTGTTACCGGCTTTGAAAAATTTAACTAAACGCTGAGATTCTTCATCAGGTCCGTAGCCAATGCCTGAAATGGTGATTTTGGTTTGCCCATTTTCTAAAGCTTCAAACTGAAACACTGACACCAATCGATCCAAGATTTCGCGCGAAGCAAATCCTGGCGGTGCTTGGATGTTTTTAAGCACCAATAGTTGTTCAGGAATATACGCAAGAATTTCATTTTTGATATTGGCTGGATCACCCTTTTTTGCTTCAGGATTATAACTTGTTTCAAAAACTCCGCCCACGCGAAAATCGACAAATGCAACGGGAACAGCCCATGATTTATACCCGTCTTCAGTAGCGAATGCGGCCCAAACATCGGCAACCGGTGACGAAATTACGGCTACATTTTGCAAAATCGTCTGGTTATTCGAACCGGCGATTTCCAACTCTGTGATTTCCGGAGCTTTTTTGTTTGCCGGTTCTGCCGATGCAGGCACTGAAGATATTAGTGAAATTGCTACAACGAATGAAGGTATCAACTGTTTCATGCAAAACTCCTCTCACCAGATAGTATCTTGATAGGCGTTGCCACTTCGCGCGACAAGTTTGCCTCTAGCTTCTCTTTACACAATATCTGAATCTAACCTCAGCTAATCTGCAGATGTTTGGCGTTCCAAATGACCGTAACATCCCGAAAGCGGACGTTTTCAATTCTGCTTCCGAGGAACCAATGAAGTTGAATATTGTTTGGCGATGTTACTTCTTTCGGCAGGCTCAATTTCAACAAACTCACCGAAAGTCAGGCCAGTATCAATAAATGATGAAACCGTGCTTATGGTGTGAAACGTTTGCTGGTTCTTTTGCGTTGTCGTAAATTTACCTTCAAAGTAATAAATTCTGTCGCCAGTATCCGGCAAAGGACTATGGGTTATTGCATTTGAAACAAGTTTTTTGGGGTACAAACTTTTGCTTTCAAGTAAGCCATTGTCGCCCAACACATAAAGAGCGTTGAGGTAGTTGAGGAAGCCTTTTCCAGGCGGGTAAATGTCAGTTTGGACGTCACATTTTGATGAAATAGGATACGGAATACCTCCGTTCTCGGAATCAGCGATTACAAGAAAACTCGCAATTTGCCCGGATTGATCTGACCAGCATCCATTGATGTCACTGAGATAAACTTCTGGCGTTACTTCCTTGACCGCTTCTCCGTTCGCCGAGCAAGCGCCCAGCACTAAAAAACTAAAAGGTATCCAATATCTCAACTAACTTCTCACTCTTAGTCTCACCCACAGCAATTCAGTCGCTCATCTCTAGTAAACTAAAAAGTGCTGATTCCCTAGTGTCCGCTTTTGCGCCCAAAGCGGACATGACCTCGATAACATGGATCACACCGAGTTGACATAGTGATATAATACGGCAATACACTAAGCTTATCTCAGATAACCAGTGTAGAATATATATGGCGACAATCGCAGATGTTGAGAAAGTAGACGCCGGTAGGGGCGTAAAGGCTTTAAAATGTGCGACCATATTTTGGTTCGCTGTCACGGCGCTCGGTCAATGGATCTTCCTTGCCTATGTGCTGGCGGTCTACGGTGGCCCGCTTCTTGCTAACAACTTACCGGCATGGAACGATCATTTTTCGAGTGCCTTTATTCCGGGAAATTGGCTCAACAACATCTCAGCAATCGCACATATGGCGCTTGCTGTCGTTATTCTGGGCGGTGGTCCGCTTCAATTAATACCGCAAATTCGTTCTCGCTATCCTACTTTTCATCGCTGGTTAGGGAGAAGTTATTTGGTGGCACTGGTGGTAACCGCCGTCGCTGGGCTATATCTTTTGGCCAATCGAGATGTGGGCGGATTGCCAATGAAGCTTGGTTTCATTTTGCAAGGCGTTTTGATTCTGTGGTTTGCAGTACAGGCCTATCGTCGCGCCCGAGCGCGCCGTTTTGTGGACCATCGTCGCTGGGCTCTACGTCTGTTCATGGTGGCTAGCGCGGTTTGGTATTTTCGTATTCTTATGATGATCTGGGTGGCGTTAACCGGCGGCGTGGGGTTAGACTTTGAGACCGGAAAAGGTTGGTTTCTTGATATGATGTCATTCGGACAATATCTACCTCTATTGCTACTGGAACTCTATTTCCGGACAACTGAACAGCCAAACCGCAAACTTGGCGAAAGCGGTCAGTTGATACTGGCGGGATGTTTGGCAATTGCTGGGCTGGCAACAGCGCTTGGCGTAGCTATGGCGACGTTAGGTATGTGGTTGCCAGAAATGGTGTGACGGCGAGTAAATCCGCTATTTCTAACTTCCGCTTTCGTACCCATGGCGGACATGAGTGATAGGGCTGCCCGCGTTATAGTTTCTTGAAATACCGGGCGACGGGATAGCGTTCGAAGCCGGCTTTTTCGTAGGCCGCGCGGGAGGGGGCATGGCCTTGGTCGCCGCCGGTTTCGACCATGGCCATTGCCAGACCTTTTTCTTGCATCCAGTGAAAGGCGAATGCCATGAGCGCAGAGCCCACGCCTTGCTGCTGATATTCGGGGTCGACGGCGATGATATAAATTTCACCCATGGAATCCTCAATATGGGAGCGCAGGCCAATATAGCCGGAAAGCACGCCGCGCGTTTGCGCGATCCAGATTTCAGTATCGTTTTCGCGGCATACCGCTTCGACATCATGTATTTGCCGATTTTGCCAACCATCGGGATAGAATAGATTGTAAATATAGGCCGGCATCTCCTTTTCCATCTTTGGAAATACCGGGTCCCAGGCGCGTAAGGTGAGGGCCCGAATCTCGTCCAGATGATCGGGGTGATAGGCTAAAATCTGTGTGTTCGGTTCGGACATTTGTCATTTATATTCGTATCGGCGAGAAAGATAAATGGGGGAGATTTATTGACCGGTTTTGGCGATCGAAACCGTCCGCGCCCAAGGGAAGGTTCAATCGACGCAGAATATTTCGCCGACTTTCCGAACGCGATTTTCGGTGAAGTGGATTTTTGCCATACACGACCAGGAACCCACTAGGGGTGAAGTGAAATTTTCGCTATAATGGGTCAGCTGCATGATCGTTTCGCCGCCCAGATCGACGATTTCCGGATCTTGTTTCATGATGCCTATAACCATGTCGCGAGTCATGCCGGGCTTTATCTGCGCATGAATAACGGAGATCGGGCGGCTGGCAATATGGTCGCCGATCAATAAGCTACCGGCAAATATGAGGACGCATAAAATTGGCAGGCCAAAGAAGACGGCGATTGTCCAGAGCAGGGTTTTGTTTCGCATTGCGGGTTTATAGCGCGATTCAGGTCGCGATGAAATGAACAAGACCAGCGGAGCAAAAAATGGCTGGACGCTGGTCAGCGGGCGGCAATGGTCTGCAGATGGAGCACTATCTATCAGCAAGCTGTATTTTGCGCTTGCATTTCGGCGCGCACGGCTTTAACGGACCCTCCATTCCACATGGAAAGCACTCATACCGGTGCCAAAACCGGCCTTTTAGGTCGCGTAGAGGTTCTCAGCTTTCCAGAGGCATAACCGGATAAGGAGAAATATTATGGCGGCCCCTGTCGTCACCCTACAGCAATTGATTGAAGCCGGAGCGCATTTCGGCCACCAAACCCACCGTTGGAACCCGAAGATGAAACCATACATCTTCGGTGCACGCAATGGCGTCCACATTCTGGATCTGTCACAGAGCGTCCCATTATTTGCACGCGCGCTTGATTTTATCGCCAATGCGGTATCATCTGGCGGCAAGGTCCTGTTCGTTGGTACCAAGCGTCAAGCCCAAGAGCCAATCGCAGAAGCGGCGCGGATGAGCGGACAACATTTTGTCAACCATCGCTGGCTTGGCGGTATGTTGACCAACTGGAAAACAATTTCCAATTCTATCCGTCGGATGAAAACGCTCGAAGAGCAATTGTCCGGTGACATGGCTGGTTTCACCAAGAAAGAAGCCTTGCAGATGACCCGCGAGCGGGACAAGCTGGAATTGTCGTTGGGCGGAATTCGCGACATGGGCGGCATTCCGGACGTAATGTTCGTAATCGATGCCAACAAGGAAGAACTCGCAATTAAGGAAGCCAATGTTTTGGGCATTCCCGTGGTTGCGATCCTCGATTCCAACGTTGATCCCAGCAATATCGCTTTCCCGGTTCCCGGCAATGATGATGCTGCGCGCGCTATTCGTCTTTATTGTGAATCAGTTGCCGCGGCAGCGACCAAAGGCGGTCAAGAGGCAGCAGTAGCTTCGGGTAAAGATCTCGGCGCGGAAGTGGCTCCCCCAGTGGAAGCGATTGTATCCAGCGAAGCCAATGCCAGTGCAATGGCAGCCGGAGAAGCCGCTGCTGTAGCGGATATTGCGGAAGCCGCACCGGTTGAAGAGCCCGTTGCAGAGGAAGCACCAGCTGTAGAAGAAGCGCCGGCCGAAGAAAAGGCGGAAGAGAAAAAAGCACCGGCCAAAAAAGCTGCCGCTAAAAAAGCACCGGCTAAAAAAGCCGCCGCGAAAAAAGCGCCAGCCAAAAAAGCTGCTGCCAAAAAGAATGATGACAAGAAAGCCGACGACAAGAAGGCTGACGACAAGAAGGCTGACGAAAAAGCCTAAGCTTGAAGCGTCTTCATTCGGTCATATATTGACCGCATAGCAAAATGGCGGGGCGGCATCGGTGCTGCCCCTTCATTTTATTACAATCACGACATTCTTGCAGATGAAAATTGAGGAATATGAAAATGGCTATTACCGCAGCAGCAGTAAAAGAACTGCGCGAGCGCACCGGCGCTGGCATGATGGATTGCAAAAAAGCATTGAATGAAACCAATGGCGACGTGGAAGCGGCAGTAGATTTGCTGCGCACCAAAGGGCTCGCCGCGGCACAGAAAAAATCTAGTCGAACCGCAGCAGAAGGCCTGGTTGGCGTTGCTGTTTCCGGCACCAAAGGCGTCGCTGTTGAAGTGAATAGCGAAACCGACTTTGTCGCGAAAAACGAACAGTTTCAGGCCTTTGTCACCAATACCACCGAAGTGGCTTTGGGACTTGATAGCGATGATATCGAAGCGCTTGCGAGTGCGGATTATCCCACTGGTGGGTCGGTTCAAGAGGCACTGACCAACAATATTGCGACCATCGGAGAAAATCAGGCCATCCGCCGGATGAAGACCGTGGCGGTGAGCAGCGGCGTTGTCGTGCCGTATATTCACAATGCCGTGACCGCAACAATGGGCAAAATCGGTGTGCTGGTCGCGCTTGAGAGTACGGCTGGTACCGATGTGCTCGAACCATTGGGTAAACAGATTGCAATGCATATTGCGGCTGCTTTTCCATTGGCTCTAAATGCTGATGGCTTGGACAAGGATACGATGGAGCGTGAACGCGCTATTGCCGCTGAAAAAGCGGCTGAGTCCGGGAAACCTGATAATATTGTCGAGAAAATGGTCGACGGTGCGATGGCAAAATTTGCCAAGGAAAACGCTTTGCTCAGCCAGATTTTCGTAATGGACAATAAAACGCCGATTGCTCAGGTTGTCGAGCAAGCGGGTAAAGAGGCCGGCGCGGAAATCAAGCTGACCGAATATGTCCGCTTCCAATTGGGCGAAGGCATCGAGAAAAAAGAAGAAGACTTTGCTGCTGAAGTGGCTGCAACTCTCGGAAACTAAGCCAGCAAATTTTAGTCAAATCTCAGTTTGACGCATTAACACTTGGCGCAATGGCGCGGACTATCTATGGTCTGCGCCATTGTTATATGTGGCGCTGCAATTGCGTCCACGCGGGACAGTAACTGGGATGGGATTTGCATGAAAAGACCAGCGTTTAAGCGCATTTTATTAAAGCTCTCGGGTGAAGCTTTAATGGGTTCAGGGGAATTTGGAATCGATCCAGAAACCGTGAATCGGATTGCTGCGGAAGTAAAGGCAGCGAAAGAGGCCGGCTTTGAACTCTGTTTGGTTGTCGGCGGCGGAAATATTTTTCGCGGCCTGGCAGCGGCGGCCAAAGGGTTTGATCGCACCAGCGCGGACTATATGGGCATGTTGGCAACGGTGATGAACGCCTTGGCTGTACAAAATGCACTCGAGCAAATGGGCTGTGATACACGGGTTTTATCCGCCATTCCCATGGCGAGCGTATGCGAACCCTATATTCGCCGCAAAGCCGTGCGCCACCTGGAAAAAGGGCGGATCGTAATTTTTGCAGCGGGCACTGGTAATCCTTATTTCACAACCGATACGGCCGCTGCTTTGCGCGCCGCGGAAATGGGTTGCGAAGCCTTGTTTAAAGGTACCAGCGTTGATGGCGTCTATGATGCGGATCCCAAAACCAATCCCGATGCGGTGCGGTATGAGGCGTTGAGTTTCGATCAGGTGCTTACAGATAATTTGAAAGTCATGGATGCCAGCGCTGTTGCCTTGTGCCGTGAAAATAATATTCCCATCGTTGTGTTCACTATTCGGGAACAAGGCAATTTGGCTACCGTATTGGGTGGCGCCGGGACTGCGACCATTGTCGGCGCATCAGAATAGAATCTAGGAGAGTATAGCCATGGCAAAATATGACAGAAGCGAACTTGAAAAACGCATGAAGGCCTCGCTGGAAGCCCTGAAGCATGACCTGAGCGGTTTGCGGACAGGGCGCGCCAACACCGCTTTGCTCGATAGTATCACGGTTGAAGTTTATGGCTCGAAAATGCCTTTAAATCAGGTCGCAACCGTTTCCGTACCCGAACCGCGCATGTTGTCGATTCAGGTCTGGGACAAGGGCAATATTCAGCCGGTGGAAAAAGCCGTCCGATCGGCTGGATTAGGGCTTAATCCAATGATTGATGGGCCCAATATTCGTTTGCCAATTCCGGATTTGACGGAGGAGCGCCGTAAGGAATTGGCTAAGTTGACAGGCCAATTTGCAGAAAAGGCGCGTATCGCCATCCGTAATGTGCGGCGCGACGGAATGGATGACATTAAAGCCGATGAAAATAAGAAGGAAATTGGCGAAGACGATAAAAAGCGTCTCGAAACCGAAGTGCAAAAACTGACCGACGAAATGATCGATGAAGCGGACAAGCTTTCTGCTGCCAAAGAGCAGGAAATTTTGACACAGTGAAGCTGGCGCCCTTCAAAAAAGGGTCGGCGGATCCCGATGACGAGGCCGCGCAAGCCGCGGATCTCACGCATGGTGCGCGCCATGTTGCGATCATTATGGACGGCAATGGCCGTTGGGCACAGAAAAAGCATCTCCCGCGGGCATTGGGCCACAAAAAGGGTGTTGAGGCCGTCCGCAACATCGTTCGCTCGGCAGGCGAAATAGGCCTTGAAGTCTTGACGCTTTACGCTTTTTCTTCCGAAAATTGGAATCGACCAGCGGATGAGGTTAGTGACCTGATGGGGTTGCTGCGCCAATATATTCAGGCGGATATTGACGAGTTTGATGATAATGGCATTCGATTGAAAGTGATCGGAAATTATCACGCGCTGGACAAGGATATTGTCGCGTTGATCGACAATGCCTTGGATCGAACCGCAAAAAATGATCGTATGACTTTGGCCATCGCACTTAATTATGGCGCGCGTGATGAAATGCTGCGGGCGGTTCAGGCTATTGCCGGGAAAGTGAAACAGGGCGCCGTAGACCCAGACAATATTACCGCCGATCACTTGTCCGATGCCTTGGATACCGCGGAATTGCCGCCACTGGACCTGTTGATCCGGACATCGGGCGAACTGCGTTTGTCCAATTTCCTACTGTGGCAAGCGGCTTATTCTGAACTTTATTTCACCGATACGCTGTGGCCGGATTTTGATAAACGGGAATTGCAGCGCGCTTTGCAATCATTTGGAGATCGGGACCGCCGTTTTGGTGGTCGCTAAACAATGAGCGATCCTATCCGTCCAACCGAAAAGCCGCCCAATGAGCTTTTGACCCGGATCATTGTCGGCGTGGCACTTGTGGCTGTTACCGTAACAACCTTGATCCTCGGAAACCATGAAATCGGCCGACACGCGCTTTGGTTGCTGGTCATCTTGATGGCGCTGGGAATATTATCAGAATGGGCTGAGTTAACAGGCCGTCGGGAAAATAAGCGATTAGCGCTCTATGCCTTGTCGGTTCCACTCGCGATCATGTCTTATTTGGCGGCGGGCCCGTCTTTTCTTGCTCTGGGTCTGATATTGGGTGCGGCGATGTTCATCGCAGTTTTTGATCGCTCCATTCAATTGTCCTTGGGTATAATTTATGCTGGATTACCAGCGCTTTCTATTCTGTTCCTCAGGGGAATTGACAATGGACTGTTGATTGTATTCTGGACTTTGGCCTTGGTGTGGGCGACCGATATCGGGGCTTATTTTTCCGGCCGAGCAATTGGCGGACCCAAATTGGCGCCGCGTTATAGTCCTAACAAAACCTGGGCAGGGTTAATTGGCGGTGTCATCGTGACCGCGCTGTTCAGTTACGTCTTGCATATATATTTTCAACTGCCCTTTCATCTCGTATTATTGAGCATTCCGCTAGCGATATTGGCGCAATTGGGCGACCTGTTTGAAAGTCAAATGAAACGCCGGGCTGGGGCGAAGGATAGCGGGACAATCTTTCCCGGTCATGGCGGGGTGATGGACCGATTGGATGGACTAATCCCCGTCGCTCCGGTCGTCGCAATCATCATGCTCTTTGGTTACTCATGAACGGTTCCGAGCGCCGTTCTGTCTCGATTTTTGGAGCCACCGGTTCTGTAGGCAGTTCGACACTTGATTTAATCCGATTGAATCCGGATCATTATGAAATTCTCGCATTAACGGCTCATAGCAACGCCGATGCTCTGGCGCAGTTGGCGATTGAATTTGATGCACAAGTAGCTGTAATTGCAGATAATTCCCAATATGATCGGTTGAAAGCGCTCCTGGCGGATACAAAGATTTCAGCGGCTGCAGGACCAGAGGCGCTCGTCGATGCGGCGCTGCTCGCCGCTGATTGGACCATGGCCGCGATTGTCGGCTGTGCTGGCTTGCTCCCCACTTTGGCGGCTTTGCGGAGCGGAAAAACAGTGGCTTTGGCCAACAAGGAAGCCTTGGTCTCCGCCGGTGCACTGATGATGACACAGGCTCAAAAAGCTGGTGCGACTCTCCTGCCCGTCGATTCTGAGCATAATGCGATATTCCAAAGCTTGCAGGGTGGGCATATCGGTCAAGTGCGCAAAATCACGCTTACTGCGAGCGGTGGGCCGTTTCGCACCTGGTCGAAAGAAAAAATGGCTACTGTAACGCCCGAACAAGCGGTGGCGCATCCCAATTGGGATATGGGGGCAAAAATTTCTGTCGACAGCGCGACGATGATGAATAAGGGCTTGGAACTGATCGAAGCCCATCATCTTTTTCCCATAGGCTTGGAAAATATTGAAATTTTGGTGCACCCGCAATCGGTGATCCATTCGATGGTAGAATATACGGACCGTTCGACGCTCGCGCAGTTGGGTTCCCCGGATATGCGCATTCCTATTGCGAGCGCTTTGGCATGGCCGGAACGCATGAAAACCGACTGTATGCCACTGGATTTGGCAAAAATTGGGCAATTGGAATTTGAGGCTCCGGATGAAGAGCGCTTCCCAGCCATCGCCCTTGCGCGCAATGCTATTCAAGAGGGTGGCGGTGTTCCTGCTATTCTAAATGCCGCCAATGAGATCGCGGTTGCCGCATTTTTAACAGGCGATGTTCAGTTTCTGGAAATCACCGAGATTGTATCGCGCATTATTGACAGCTATAGCCCAGCTGAGCCAACCGATCTGTCCGATATATTTGAGATTGACCGGGAAGCGCGAGCGCGAACAAAAGCGATGATTGAGGATGTTAAAGTTTGACTGAAAATCCAGGTATATTGCTGACATTATTTGCATTTCTGCTGACAATTGGTGTGCTCGTTTTCATCCATGAAATGGGCCACTATCTCGTCGGCCGTTGGTGCGGCGTAAAAGCTGATACTTTTGCTATTGGTTTTGGCAAAGAATTGGTGGGCTGGAATGATAAGCGCGGAACTCGTTGGAAAATCTGCGCTTTGCCACTTGGTGGTTATGTCCAATTTGCAGGCGATATGGATCCGGCAAGCACGCCCAGTGAAGATTGGCTGGAACTGCCGGCAGAAGAGCGCAATCAGACCTTTCAATCCAAATCCCTTTGGAAACGGGCGGCGATTGTTTTTGCTGGACCGGCGATTAATTTTCTCTTTGCGATCCTGATATTAGCGGGTTTTGCCTTGACCTTTGGTGAAAGTGTAACGCCGCCGGTAGTCGGGACGGTTGCGGAAAAATCGACAGCGGAAGAAATTGGCTTGCAGTCGGGTGATAAAATTATCTCGATTGGCAATGATTCTATTGCCCGCTTTACCGATTTATCGCGGGAAATTTCAATCATACCGGATGAGAAAGTCACTATCGTCTTTGAACGGGATGGAGAGACCATCACCAAAGACGCTACTATTGGCGTGCGTTTGGAACGCGATCGCTTTGGCAATGAATATCGCATTGGCTTGCTGGGTATATCGCCGGGACGAGTGGAACGGCGAGATGTGCCGCTTTGGGAAGCGCCCGTCGTGGCTACGCGACAAACCGGCGAAATTGTCGACTTAATCGTGACCACTTTGGGTCAGGTGATCAGCGGCCGGCGTTCCGTGAAAGAATTGGGCGGCCCGCTGAAAATCGCGCAAGTTTCGGGTGAACAATTTGTTGCGGGGCTTAGCCAATTCATATTCTTTGTAGCGTTAATCTCAATTAACTTAGGGTTCATCAACCTCCTGCCAATCCCCATGCTCGATGGTGGGCATTTGATGTTCTATGCCATAGAAGCGGTGCGGCGAAAGCCAGCCAATCCTATGGTTCAGGAATGGGCGTTTCGATCCGGCTTCGCGTTGGTTGTGATGTTCATGCTGATGGTAACGTTCAATGATCTGGCTTCATTTGGATTGTTCAAAGGGCTGTCTGGTTAATTGCCCGTTGATTGATTGGTCCGGTTGGGGCAGGGGGTTCGCAAAACATAGTGCAACTTTGCACTGGTTGGTAATTTAGAGTTTAAGGCGTGAAAGCGAGTTTGTCTGTGAAGCATAAAAAACGGCTGCTACCCATGTTGTTGAGTGGTACTATTTTGGCGGGCATTGCTGTGCCTGGTCATGCGCAGGAAGCCCCTGCTGCTGAGCCTTTATTGCCGGTGGATAATACGATCCGGTCGATTGTTGTAAACGGATCCCAGCGATTGGAATCGGGAACCGTGCTTTCTTACATGAAATTGCGTGTGGGACAGACTTACACCCAGGAAGCGGCTGACCAGGCGCTGAAAGATTTGTTTGAGACCGAATTGTTTAAGGATGTCAGCATCCGTAACAATGCCGGTGCGGTCGTTATTGACGTGGTAGAAAACCCGGTGATCAACCGGATTTTGCTGGAAGGCAATAAGCGGATCAAGGAAGATAAGATTCGTCCCGAAATCCGTTTGGCGCCGCGTCAGATTTTCACGCGATCAAAAGTGCGCGCCGATGTCGCCCGGATTGTTGAGCTCTATAAGCGCAAAGGTCGCTTTGCTGCTAGCGTTGAACCCAAAATGGTGCAGCTCGAACAGAATCGGGTGGATATTGTTTTCGAAGTCAATGAAGGCCCGAAATCAAAAGTGCAGCAGATTAACATCATCGGCAACGAAGTGTTTTCTGACGGGAAGCTGCGCGGTGAAATGGCCACGAAACAAGCGCGTTTCTATCGGTTCTTCAGCTCCAGCGATACCTATGATCCTGACCGTTTGGCCTTTGACCAACAAAAGCTGCGGCAATTTTATCTAACCGAAGGCTATGCTGATTTTCGGGTGATTTCGGCCGTGGCAGAACTCACACCTGACAAGAAAGACTTTATCATCACCTATGTGGTGGAAGAGGGTGAGCGGTATAAATTCGGAGACGTCACCGTTGAAAGCGATATTCGCGATTTCACAGCCGACACTTTAACGCCTTTATTGCCGATGGAAGAAGGCGATTTTTATAACGCCAAGCAAGTGGAAGATACGGTGGAACGCCTGTCTGAAACTGCCGGTCTTTTTGGTTATGCCTTTGCCGATGTGCGGCCACAATTTAACCGCGACAAAGAAACCCTCACCATGGGGATTAACTTCAAGGTTGCGGAAAGTGACCGCGTCTATGTCGAGCGCATTGATATTAACGGCAATACATTGACCGTCGATAAAGTGGTGCGCCGTGAATTCCGCTTGAACGAAGGCGACGCCTTTAACAGTTTCCAGGTCAAACGCTCTGCCAACCGCATTAAGTCGCTAGGCTTTTTCCAGGACGAATTGGAAATTGAACAAAAGCCAGGCAGCGCTCCGGACCGGATTGTTTTGGAAGCCAATGTCGAAGAACGGGCAACCGGCGAATTACAGCTCTCAGCCGGTTTCTCCAGCGTCGAAAATTTCATTTTGCAAGCCTCGGTGCGGCAACGCAACTTCCGCGGTAAAGGTCAGGAATTGCGCGCCAGCGTGAGCTATTCCAGCTTCTCGCAATCGATAGAATTGGGCTTTACCGAGCCCTATTTGTTCGATCGTAACATTGCCGTTGGCGTTGATCTGTTCCGCCGCGATTTGAACAGCTTTAACTTTGTCGGCAGTGACCGTGAGACGACATTTGAACAGCTCACCACCGGGTTCCAGGTGCGGGCGGGTGTTCCGATCACCGAATATTTTTCTGCATCCCTGCGTTATGGCTTGAGCTTTGACGACGTGACCCTGGATCCGAACCTGTTCTTCACCGACTTTAATGCGGATAATATTCGCGGGAATAGCGCGGAAGATATTTGTGATCCGTTGGTGGCTGGTCGTTTCTTATGTGACGCCATTGGCAAACGCACCACATCCTCTATCGGCGCCTCGCTGATCTATGATGATCGTGATAACCGCGTTCGTCCAACTCGCGGTCAAACCATAGTCGGCAGTTTGGACTTTGCGGGTCTTGGCGGGAGCGTCAAATTTCTCAAAGGCCGTATCAATGGTGCGAAATACTGGCGTCCATTTGGTCAGTTTATTTTCTCGCTGAGCGGTGAAGCTGGTTATATTCACCCGCTCGAAGATCGCGGCAGCGCAGCGGATGGCATTGATGATGTCCGTCTGACCGACCGTTTCTTCCTCGGTGAACCGCAAATTCGCGGCTTTGATATTCGCGGCGTCGGACCGCGCGTTGTTCGTAACTTCACCACACCGGCGCTTGATGATAATGGCGTGCCGTTCAACCAAATTGTTATCAACGAAAATGGTCAACGGACGGACGATGCCATTGGTGGCCGGGCTTATTATTTGGCACGGGCTGAACTGGAAATTCCATTGGGTTCCGGTGCGCGGGAATTGGGCCTGAGACCATCAATATTTGTTGATGTCGGCGCGGTGTTCAATGTGACTCGACCCATTTTGCAAAATCCACAATTTGTAGGTCAGCTGAATGTTCGGGATGCCAATGGTGACCCAACGTTCACCACCGATGCCAATGGCAACCAAATTCCAGTAACTATTATTGCACCAGCCTTTTTGCGGACCAATTCCGCCGGAGAAGTTGTGCAAACGCCGCAAGCCACCGATGCTGCGGGCAATCCATTCCCGATTGCGACGACCTTTACCGAAACATTTTTTGGCGATAGTGCCAGTCCACGACTTTCCGTTGGCTTTGGTGTCAACTGGAACTCTCCATTCGGTCCGTTCAGGATCGATGTAGCGCGCGCTCTTCTCAAAGAGCCTGGTGATGACACCAAGCTATTCACTTTCAATGTAGGAACACAATTCTAATGACTTTTACCACTAAGACGATTTTGAAATCGGCCGCTTTGGCTCTCGCAACCCTGTCGGTTCCGGCCATGATGTCCGCGCCAGCAGCAGCCCAGTCGCGCACTAGCATTGCTGTTGCGAATTATGAGGCCGCAGTTGTCCGTTCGCAAGCCTATCGGACGGCTGTGGAGCAGATGAAAACCACCTATAAGGCGGATATTGATGCGACCAATGCTCGGGCCACATCACTGCAAACGGAAATCAAGCCTTTGGTTGACGCCTATAATGCCGCCGTTCAACAGCCCGGCGCTACGCAGACCACTGTGCAACCGCAAGCCCAAGCTTTGCAGGCCAAGCGTCAATCTGGTCAGCAAGAATTGGCTCGTTTGCAACAGCGCGTCACGCTCGCCACCGCTTATGTTGAAGAGCAAGTGGGTATGAAACTGAACGATGCCATTAAAGCGACCATGAAAGCGAAAAATGTTGATTTGGTCCTTCAACCTCAAGCTGTTGTAGCGCGGGAGCCTTATGTCGATATTACCGAAGCCATTGTAGCGGAACTGAATAAACTAGTGCCTTCTGCTTCGATTACGCCGCCAGCCGGTTGGAAACCAGGCCAAGCGCAGCAACAAGCGCAACAGCCTGCCGCAGCCCAGCCATCTGGCCGGTAAGAACTGATGTCTGAATCGCTGGACTATGACGTCACCAAAGTGATGGCGGTGCTTCCGCATCGCTATCCGATGTTGCTGGTTGATCGCGTTGAGGAATTGGTCAAGGACGAATCCATTCGGGCAGTCAAAGCTGTTTCAATGAACGAAGGGTTTTTCCAAGGCCATTTTCCCGGCCGACCGATTATGCCTGGTGTCATGATTGTTGAAGCGTTGGCGCAAGCCGCTGGTGTTTTGGCCATGGAAAGCTTTGGTCTCGTTGGATCCGGAAAATTGGTGTATTTCATGGCGATTGATGGCGCGAAATTCCGCAATCCTGTGGAACCGGGTTGCCTCTTGTCGCTTAACGTCGAATTTGTTCAAAAACGGCCGCGCGTGTGCAAATTCTATGGCAAAGCCATGATCGGTGACAAATTGGCTGCTGAGGCCAGTTTTACTGCCATGATTGCCGATCCACCAAGCGCCTAATCGGTTCAGACAACCGCAAAAGAACCTTGCACTTTTTGGCAACGGCGGCTAATGCGCCGCTTCGCAGACAATGAATCGCTTAGGGATCTGGTCGGAAACCAGCCCGTTTTGGAGCATGAAATGAAAAAAGATACGCATCCCGATTATCACATGATCAAGGTTCAGATGACCGACGGTACTGTGTTCGAAACCCGCTCTACATGGGGCAAAGAGGGTGACACATTGCAATTGGATATCGATCCCACTTCGCACCCAGCATGGACGGGCGGCAACCAACGTCTTCTCGATTCCGGCGGACAGGTTGCGCGCTTTAACAAACGTTTTGGCGGTTTGTCTCTCAAGAAAAATTAATTGGTGGCGGCAGCGGCGAATAGCCTCTGCTCACCAAAAATTCATCGTGCCCAGCCACGGTTCCACTAACGCCAATTTCTGGCGATAGATAGCGGCTGCCTGTTCGGTGGTTATGTGGACAAATTGAATGTTTGCACCGCTCCGCATCTGCCCGATCATGTGACGATCGGCCCGAATGACTTGTGCAATTCTGGCGTAACCCCCGGTTGTCTGAGCGTCGGAACCCAATAAATAGGCTTGGCCATCCGGCGGGCATTGTATGGTCCCGGGAAAAACCGCTGCGCTTTTGATATCCGCTGCATTTTGTGGATCGAGATCAAGGCCTTGCAAATTTAGACCCATGCGATTGGCGCGGGCTCCAACCGTGGCGATCTGATCAAATAATCGGTTTTGCGAGGCGTTGCTGAGCCGATGAAATTCCGGTCCGGTCGTGAGGCGGATGATAAACTTGTCGGAAATAACCGGCTGCATTGCAGCCGGAGTCTGTTGGTCTTTTGGTAACGCGTCGGGCAGCAAATCAGCCTGAACATGATCACCCATTTGCAAGGCACGACCCTCAAATCCGCCGAGACCAACGCTCATGATGGTGGATTGGCCGCCTAACAGCGTGTCCGCAGCAATGGCGCCGCCGAGCGCCAAATAGGACCGGCAACCGTGCCGGGCAGGGCCGATGTGAATTTCATCATCAGGTTCGACCAAAATCCGTTGATGCAATGGCTGCGTTTGACCATTGATATGAAAATAGTCAGCGGCACCGGTGAGCGCAATTGCCATTGGCTGTTCCGCCCGGAATTTCGCATCATCCAATGTCATCTCCAGAGCCAGAGCATCATTAGACTTGCCCACCAATTTATTGGCAAGCGCCAAGGATAAGCAATCTGCAGCGCCCGCCGCGGGCATGCCAAGATGGCGATGGCCTTTATAAGGCGCGCCTTGCAAGCTGGTCTGCAGTCCCGCTTTGATGACAGATAATGTCATTCCCTTTGATCCTCGAGAATGGCTTCAAATTCTAACATGCTGACGGGGTCAAAGCGAACGCGCTGGTGGGCCTTTAGCAATGTGGGCGGATTTTTTGCCGGGTGGAATAATCGTCGTGGGGTGCGGCCAATAATGGGCCAACCTCCCGGGCTAGCGAAGGAATACAGGCAGTTTTGTTGACCGATCAAACCAAGAGAGCCGGCGGCAACATGCTGTCGAGGCTGAGGCAAGCGGCCAATATCAACAATATCCGTATCGCATTGGAGATAGGCAAAGCCGGGCAGGAAGCCCAGCATCGAAACGGTAAACACCAATTGGCTGTGCCATGCAGGGAAATCTGTAATGGATAGCCCGAGCCTGTCTGCAACCCCATTAATGTCGGGCGCAAAGCGAACGTCATAGCAGATTGGAATGGACAAGACGGTGGAGGCGCGCACTGCGGTTTCTCCGATATTCTGCAGATCTTGCCAAAATATATCAGCTGCATCGCTCGGATCTATTTGCGCTGAGTTAAATTGCACGGCTATCGTATCGATGCCGCCAACCACTTCCTGCCAGATCGGCTGCTTGTCGGTTGCTTCTATGGCGGCTTGGACCTGGGCGATGGACGATAGCGGGCAGGTCAACCAGTCATCGCTTATGTAAATATCCGAGCGTTTCATGGACTGGGTGCGGAAATGATAATATCTTGTTCTTCCAAAGCGTTACGCATGATCTGAGCGGTGGTCAAAGCACCGGCGCTATCGGAATGGAGGCATAATGTATCAGTCTGAATGAGTTTTAAACCGTTCCCGGATGTGCGGATTGGTAAGCCTTGCGCCAGCGCCAGTCCTTGCGCCACACGCTGATCTTGTGCCGAGATGACCGCGCCGTCTTGGGTTCGCGGTGTGAGCCGGCCGGCCGGTGTATAGAGCCGATCAATAAAAGCTTCAGCGATGAACTGCACATTTCGTTCAAGCGCCAGATGATGAACGGTGGACTGAGCCATGCTCACCAGCGTCAGATTCTCGGTCGCAGCAATATCGACCAATATTGCCGCCAACGTCTCATCGTCCTGCGCATCATTATACAAAGCACCATGGGGTTTGAGATGGACAATTTTGGTGCCGATTTCGGCCGCCAGATTCGCCAAATCTTGAAGCTGTTCATGCAGGCTGATTGCAAGATCGCTTGGTTCGATGACGATGCGCGTTCGACCAAAATTCTCGCGATCCGGATAAGAAGGATGGGCACCAGCAGATACCGTTTTGTCTTTTGCGGCTTTCAGCATCGCGCGCATGGTAACAGGAGAACCGGCATGGCCACCGCAGGCAATATTGCAGCTTGAGATGATGTCCATCATGGCAATGTCGCGTTCGATGGCTGCGGGGCTTTCATCTTCCCCAAGATCGGCATTGAGATCAATCGTCTCATTCATGGCCACCATCCCATAGCCCGGGAGATCAGACGAATGCCCAATAAAAGGGTGATCGCCAATATCACAGTCCCGGCCAGATTGGCTTTCCATCCATTGACATGCGCGCCCAGCAATTTGCTATCATTGGCAAGCTTGAGGAGAAAAATGGCGATGATCGGAAGCAGGAGCCCATTGGCGATTTGAGCAACGAAGATAATTTCAACCGGTTTATAGTTGAGCAACGCGCCAATCGTGCCGGACAATATGACCAGCAAGGCGCCAATGCGAAATGGCATTTTAGTGGGGTTTCTGTCCGGTTTGGCAAAAATTTCTTGAACGATATAGCCCGTCGCGAGCGGCGCCGTAATAGCCGAAGTAAGCCCGGCCGCGAATAATCCAGCTCCCAAAGTGGCGCTCGCAAAACGGCCAAATAGGGGGTTAAGTTGCTCGGCCATATCCACTGCATTGGAAATTTCTTTGCCAGTGCCAAAAAGACTAGCGGCAGCGGTTGCCAAAATCGCGATGGAAACCAGCCCGCCCAATCCGATGGAAAAGGCGCTGTCGGTTTGGGCTTCTGCCAGATCAGACGGTTCAGACCAGCGCTGTTTGACGCTCGCAGCGTGCAGAAAGAGATTATAGGGCACTATCGTTGTTCCGATCAACGCAATGGCGGTGAGCAAGCCGCCTTGCGGAAGGGATGGAATAAAACCGTTCAAAATGGCGCTGATATCCGGCCGTGTGATTAGAAAGGTAAGCAAAAAGGCGGCGCACATGACCAGAACCATCGCGATCAAAATTCGTTCAACCCAGCGGGGTTTGGATAGGATAATCAAGCTCGCGGCTACCAAAGCAATACCGATAGTCACCAGCGCGCGATAATCAGATACATTGCTATGCAACGCTTCCAGCCCGAGCAGCGCGCCGGAGATATTACCGGCTTCATACGCGGCATTGCCGAGCGCCAAGGCGGTCATCAAGAGCAAGGCGGACAGCCAACGCAGAAGGGGTGAAGCCATTGTTTGCATCATGGCTTCGGCCAATCCCATATTCGCAACCAGAGCAACCCGCACGGCAATGGCTTGTAAGATCATTGTGGTAATGGTCGCGAAAGCCAATGCCCAGATGAGCGCAAAGCCAAAATTGACACCCGCCAATGTACAAGCCGTGACCGTACCGGGACCAATAAAGGCCGCAGAGACCATCATCCCGGGCCCTGGTCGATAACTACCGATTTTCATAAAATAGATCGCAAACTGGATGTCCCTATATATCGCGGCTGAATCAAGACCAACTCCAAGCTTTTTCACGGAACCATTTGGTGAGAACATATTTGGTTCCGCGGCGAACCTTCATCCCGTGATGCATGGTCTCGCTATTGACGCTGCCATCCGCGGTCAGATTATTCCAGCATAAAAGATTTCCGGTAGCCGGAGTGAATTTCTTGTTGAGCCGCACAAAGCGGGTGGCTCCACCTGCAATGGGTTCGTTGAGGTAGATCATGAACGTCCAGGTGCGTTGGCCGGAAATGGTGCAAAATTTTTCAAAATCGGTGCCTTTGGGGTCAAAAAAATCCGTGTGCGCTTTAAATTCCTGCCCTTCACCATAGCGCTGTCCCTGCAGCGGCTCACCATAGCGGGGATGAAGATTGGCAAAGTCACAAATTTGATTGTCAATCTCGGTGACGAAAGGATCTCCATGATCCAAATCGCAGGTTTCGCTTGTTCGGAAATAGTCATCGCCATTGGCATCGGCGATGGTTGATGGCCGCCGTTTTTCATCAATCCGCTCGATCAATTGCACGCATTGATCGGCAGTGAGAAAATTTTTCAACTGGCACAATTCTATCTTTCTACTGGGAAAGCGCTGCACTTGGCCCAATGCGACGAGATAGTCAGCCGAGGTCATATTATTATTCTGTGTCATCAAACGGTCCGAAATTGCTCATAAACCTTGTCCGCTAGACTAGTTGAAAATCGACAGGTCGCAACAGCTCTTTGCGGCCGCCTTGAATGCGGATATAGGCAAAAGCGAAATGGCAAATCCAAGCGATCCTCAACTGGACAGGTTCCAGACGCAATCCGGCTTCACCCTCGTGGAGATGATGGTCGCCTTGTTTCTGTTTTCTTTATTGTCGGTGGCAGGCGTTGTTTTGCTACGCAGCGCGGTCGATAGCAATGAAGCTACCGATGCCAGACTCGGTGAAATGGCGCAAATGCAGCGCCTTATTTCGCTTATGGAAGCGGATTTGAGCCAGGCCCTGCAACGGCCCTATCGTGATGAAGATGGCGACCGTGTAGCCGCTTTTATCAGCCAGCGCGAAACAGGTGGGCGCGGCTTTTTGTCTTTCACGCGGGGCGGACAAAGCAATATTAACAACGCCCCTCGATCCAATATGCAGCGCGTCTCCTATCGATTAAACAATGGCCGTCTGGAGCGTTCACAACATGAATCAACCGATGGTGGCGCGCAAAGTGAGCCGGCAATATTGCTCGAAGGCATTAGCGCGCTGGAACTGCGATTTCGTACCAAGCGCGGTCAATGGGTCAATCGCTGGCAGACAGAACGCCTAAATGACTTGCCTCGCGCCGTCGAATTGCGCTTTGCCTTGGCCGGTCGTAGCTATCGGCACGTCTTTTTGGTTGGGACGGGATATTTATGAAACCGTCTTTCCCGTTTGATACGCATGAGCGCGGCGCGGCCCTCTTAACGGTATTATTGCTAGTGGCGGTGATTGCAGTGCTCGCGGCCCATGGGATTGACCGATTGGCCGGGGCCACCAAATTGGCATCCAATACGCGCGAATTGAGCCAAGCCAAGGCCTATCTTGTTGCTGCGGAATCTCTCGGCATGCAATCGGCCGAACAAATTGTCAGCCAATCGCCCGGGCGCACAACCAATTTGGGGGGATGGAACGGACAAGAACAGCGTTTTCCGGTTCCCGGAGGGGTGATTAGCGCGGCCCTAACCGACGGCGGCAATTGTTTTAATATCAATAGTCTGGTGAGCCAAAATGATGCGCAGCTCACTGCTCGACCGGAAGGGCAAGCCCAGTTTATGCGCTTGATGGCATTGCTTGAAATACCATCCGGAGCAGCCATTGAAATTGCAGAATCGGTGACCGATTGGATCGATAGCGATAACATTGCCTCGCCGCGCGGAGCCGAGGATCAGCATTATGCCCAGTTGGAAAAACCCTATCGTACCGCCAATGCAGTGCTGATTGATATTAGCGAATTGCGACCTATTAAGGGCGTGACCAGCGATATATATGCGCGTTTGGCGCCTTGGCTCTGTGCTTTGCCGACCACCGACTTGTCACCGATTAATATAAACACATTACGACCCGAACAAGCCGTTTTGCTGGCCATGCTTTCGAACCGTCCTGATCTCTTGCAATCTCGCCAGTTTTTGGGCCGCCGCAATGATAGCGGTTATGGCAGCCTCAATGATTTCTGGGCAGAACCCATTCCGGCTGGTTTTCTTGCGCCGTCGGAGGTTCAAGGACAGGTCAAACTGAAAACCCGCTGGTTCCGGCTTGATGTAGCGGTGGAAATGCAAAGCGCCTTGGTTGAAGAACGGGCCTTGATCGATGCCGCTCGGCGCCCAGCGCGGTTGGTCCATCGTCAGCGCGGAGATGCATTGTGAAGGCGAATATCGATTCATTGGAATTGACTGCGCTAAATACTTGACGGCAACCCCCATGCATCCCTATGCAGCGCGGCGCAGCAGGCCGGTTTATTGGCCTTGTGATTGTGGCGATCGTAGCTCAGTTGGTTAGAGCGCCGGTTTGTGGTACCGGAGGTCGGGGGTTCGAGACCCCTCGGTCGCCCCATTTAAAATCACATTGTCAGTCTATTCAAATGGTTAGCGGTTCCTGGCACGAATTGGAGTGACAAATGTAGTTTGTAATATTATTACGCTATTGCCAAATAATATTACTTATCGAGTGAGGAGCTCTTCCAAATGTCAGTAATGTGGGACCTGCCAGATTTTGACGGCCATGAAGCTGTCCATTTTTTTCATGATGTGGAAACCGGTCTCAGCGCGATTATTGCCCTGCATTCCACGCATCTGGGGCCGGGCGCTGGCGGCACACGTTTCTGGCATTATGAGAATCGGGAAACCGCTGTGACCGATGCCTTGCGCCTTTCGCGCGGGATGAGCTTTAAAAATGCCATGGCTGACTTGCCGCTAGGGGGCGGGAAAGCTGTTATTTTGGCAGACCGTAACCGCTCGAAATCCAGTGATATGATGGCAGCTTTTGGCCGGATGATTGATTCTTTGGGTGGTCGGTATGTGACAGCAGAAGATGTCGGCATCAGCACCGCAGATATGGTCGCAGTCTCGAAACATACGCCTTATGTATCTGGTTTGCCAGTTAGCGATCAAAGTGAAGCGGGAGGCGATCCCGGACCATTTACTGCTATGGGCGTCTATCTCGGCGTAAAAGCGGCGGTGAAGCACAAGCTTGGCCGAGACTCAATGGAAGATGTCCATGTTGCTATTCAAGGCGTCGGCAGTGTCGGCGGCGGCTTAGCGCGATTGCTTGCCAAAGAGGGCGCGAAGTTAAGTATTGCCGATATTAACAAGGACCATGCCGCGGCTTTGGCGGCTGAAATTGGGGCCGAAATTGTCGGCCTGGATGAAGTGATGCGTTTGGAAGCAGATGTGTTTAGTCCCAATGCTTTAGGCGCTATATTGGATAAAGTTTCTATCGCTCATCTTAATGTTCCAATCGTCGCTGGCGGGGCCAATAATCAACTGGCAACACCGGAAGACGGGCAGCGCATTTTTGATCGCGATATTCTTTTCGCGCCCGATTATGTCATCAATTCCGGCGGTATCATCAGCGTCGGTTTGGAATATCTGGGTGACAGCGATGTCGATGAGGTCAAGCGACGGATTGAAAAAATACCGGCCCGATTGACCGATATCTGGGAACAGAGCGCGGCGAGAAAACTGCCTTCTGCGGAAGTGGCTGACAATATTGCAAGCGCATTAATCGGGCGCTAGTCGGCCGATGATTATCAGACCACAACCTGCATAAATTTCGGTTTGCTGGATGGTTCGGAGGCATTTTGTGCCAAAGGATAATTACCCGGTGGCAAGGCGGCTAGCGGCATGCCCGCTGCAGCAAGATCATAAGGGGATACCCGGTGGCGTGTACACAAACCGCCAGCCCCATCGCTGATCAGCGGTGTTTCAAATTCTGTGGCCACAGTGGCTTCCTTGGCGCGCAAAACCTTGCAGATCACCAATTGTCCGCCGCCCAGGTCCAGGACCAATTTCGTGTCAATGGGAACACCTAACATTCCTTCAAACCGGGCTCCTGTTTTGGACAGGTCACGCATCACCACTTCATAGCGATGATCTTCATGAATCGCGCCAATACGGCGGAAGACAGTGCGTCGGTCCTGACGATAAAGATCGGGACCATCGGGTTCGATTTTAAATGCACCACTGCCAAGTTTCTCGTCAATTTCTTCCAGCCGCAACGCTTTGGAATAGATCCATCCTTGAATATAGCGCGCGCCTTTTGAGCAAACCAGATCGAATTGATCAAAAGCCTCCACTCCTTCAACGGTTGTTTCCATACCCAAGGCTTCGGACAGGCTGACAATAGCAGCGATAATCTTGGCGCTATTCTTGTCTTTCTGGGTACAGGAATCAACGAAGCTTTTATCGACCTTAATCTTGTCAAAGGGCGCTGACCGCAGATAGCTGAGCGAAGAATAGCCGGTGCCGAAATCATCTAGAGCCAAGCGAACGCCCAATTCCTTCAAGATTTTGAACGTGTTGTCGATGGTTTCGCTGTCGCCCATGAAAACACTTTCGGTGAGTTCCAATTCCAGGCGCTCGGGATCGAGCCCGCTGGCGGCAAGCGCATTCATCACAATTTCGGGGAAACCGCTATTGGCAAATTGAACGGCGGAAACATTGACGGCTATTCTGACAGATTTTGGCCATTGCAACGCGTCATGACACGCTTTGCGCAGCGCCCATTCGCCCAGTTGATTGATCAGGTTCAGCTCTTCGGCAATCGGAATGAAAACCCCGGGGCTGACCGCGCCGCGTTCCGGGTGCACCCAGCGCATAAGCCCTTCAAAGCCGACAACCATATGATCGTCAGTGCGCACAACCGGTTGGTAATGGAGCTCGAGCTCATCATTATCCAAAGCGACCCGCAGATCTTCGACCAGCAGGCGGCGCTCTTCTTCTTCGTCCTTCAAATCCGCAGAATAGAATCGATATTGACCGCGCCCCGAATTTTTCGCGGCATATAGCGCAAGGTCCGAACTGCGGACCAATTCTTCTTTGTCGACGCCGTCATAAGGCGCAACGGCTATGCCGATAGACGTGCCGATGACCGCACTTTTGTCATCAATGGGATAAGGCTGCGATACAATTTTGACAATTTTTTCGGCTATTTCGCCTAGTTTTCCGCGATCGTCGAGATCGGGTAAAATCACCTGAAATTCATCACCGCCAAGTCGTCCGATTTCGCCGCGATCACCGATAATTTTACGCATCCGGATGGCCACTTGTTGCAGCAGCTCATCTCCGGCAGGATGCCCCATCGTATCATTGACCTGCTTGAACCGGTCAAGATCGAGCATCATGATCGCACAGCTGCGGCCGGCTGCTTTAAACGCGCCCAATATGCCATTCAGTTGATTGTCCATACGGTGTCGATTGGACAGGCCGGTCAAAGAATCAAATTCCGCAAGCCGCGAATCTTCCAGCTTGCGCTGATATTCAATCGTCACATCTTTGGCACTGCCCCGATAGCCTTGAAACTCGCCAGCGGCATCAAATTTGGGGTGAGCGGAAACCATCCACCATGTCGGTCGATCTTTGTCGCCCAAAGTTGTGGGTACGCGGCGCAAAACGAGATCGTGCAATTTGCTCCGTCTGCTCAATTGATAGTGGAGCGGTCGATCTGATTTTTCATCGGGATTGTCCGGATCATTTTCAAACAAGGCCGTAAGTGGTTTTTGCAGAATATCATCAACCGGCATATTCAGATTTTCAGCGGCCTTTTCGGAAAGATAAACGAATCGCCCTTCTGCATCCGTTGCCCAAAGCCAATTAATCCCTGCTTGTTCAAAATCATCGAGTACTTCCAGCCGCTTCGCTTGATTTTGCGATGCATGACTAGAGTGCGATTCATGAGATGAATCGCTTGCAAATGCCTTGAGTAAACCTTTTACAGCCATAGAAAATTTTTAACCTCAGCCCCACTCAGAGTTAATTCTGGTCCTGTTGCTGCCAAGTGTAGCGGTTCATGGTTACTATTGCGCTAACGCGGCTGATTTATCTTTGGGTAAAAAGTTAAATATGCTCGACGAAAGGTCGGAATGCATCTGGCCGACAAAAACACTTGTCGCTGCGCAACAGTTCTGCCATCAAAAAGCCAATTTCCTACTGGTCGCTCAGTAGCTAGAGGCAAATACCGTTTTTTAAATGCACGCTTACGCAAATCCTACTCGCTTTCTTTCGCTCGCCAGACCATTGACTCTTTGGTTTTTAATCCTTGGTCTGGTGCTGGTTGCGCTGGGTTCTGCCTATGGAATATTATATGCGCCAGCGGATCGTCTGATGGGCGATAGTGTGCGGATTCTCTATGTGCATGTGCCCACAGTCTGGTTGGCCATGGGGGGATGGACCTCCATCGCTATAGCCAGCATTGTCCAAATTGCTTGGCGCCATCCTTTGGCTGCTGTGGCTGCACGGGCTGTCGCGATACCCGGCGCACTTTTTACCGCATTGGGACTTTTGACCGGATCCATTTGGGCGCGGCCGACATGGGGCACCTGGTGGGTATGGGATGGCCGCGTGACTTCGGTTCTGGTCCTGTTTTTTCTGTATCTCGCTTATATTGCTCTCGCCAACGCCAGCAGCGAGAAAAGCGGCGTCTCCCGGGTAACCGCGATATTTGGTATTGTCGGCGCGATAAATATCCCGATTATCAATCGTTCGGTAATATGGTGGAACAGCCTCCACCAGCCGGCCAGTATCACGGTGGGCGGATCCTCTATCGACAGCGCTTTTCTCTGGCCGCTGATCGTCAATGTTATTGGATTTAGTTTGCTATTCGGCGCGATAGTGTTGATGCGCATGCGAGCGATTTTGGCCGATACCAAAGTTGAAGCGCGTATGAAAAGGATGGCGGCAGAATGAATCATTGGCCCTTTGTCATTGCATCTTACGCAATTGTGCTGATTGGCACAGCGATTGTAATTGTAGGCAGCTATGTGGCGATGCGAAATTCCGAAGCCAGAGCCGCGAGATTGAGTAAACGCAAATGAAGGCGAAACATCAAAGACTATCCCTAGCCATTCTCGCATTGGTCGCCTTGATCGGTGCAGGTTTGCTGGCCATGTTCGCGCTGCAAGATCAGGCCAATTATTTCTATACGCCAGCTGATATTGTCGCCAAAAAACCGGCTGCGGGTCAATCCATCCGTTTGGGCGGCATGGTGGAACAGGGGTCTATCCAACAGGCTGCTGATGGGGTGACGGTTAACTTTATTGTGCATGATGGTAGCGCGCGCCAGCCAGTTATCTATACTGGAATCACCCCCGACTTATTTGTCGAAGGATCCGGAGTAGTGGCCGATGGAAAATTGACCAGTGATGGTTTATTTGTCGCTGATAGTTTGCTTGCCAAACATGATGAAAATTATGTGCCCCGTGAATTGGAAGGCATTGATATGACTGGCAATATGACACCAGCGGACACATTGGTCGAATGATCGCAGAAGCCGGTCTTATTGCGCTGTGGTTGGCCGCCAGTATGGCGGTACTGCAATTTGCGCTATGTGCCATTGGTTTGGCGAAACAGCAGGAAGAATTTTTCGCTGCCATCCGTCCTGTAGCCATTGCACAGGGTATTTTGGTGGCGATTTCATTTTTGCTGCTGGTTTGGCTATTTGTCCGGTCCGATATGTCGGTCAAACTGGTGGTCGCCAATAGCGTTGCGATTAAACCGCTTATCTACAAGATTTCCGGTGCATGGGGCAATCATGAAGGATCGATGCTGTTGTGGATAGCGATCATGGGGGTTGCGGGTGCCTGTATCGGAATTTTTGAACGCAATTTGAAGACCAAGACGCTTGTCACCACATTGGGCGCTCAGGCCTTTATCAGCATCGGTTTCTATGCCTATTTGCTTATGGCTTCCAATCCGTTCGAACGGATATTTCCAGTTCCTGCAGATGGTCAAGGATTGAATCCGCTTTTGCAGGATGTCGGTTTGGCGCTGCATCCACCCACGCTTTATGTGGGCTATGTGGGCTTGTCTGTGGCGTTTTCCTTCGCTGTCGGAGCCATGATTACGCGCGATGTTGGGCCGGAATTTGCCAAAGCCATGCGGCCATGGGTTCTGGGCGCCTGGGTGTTTCTGACTCTGGGCATTACCGCAGGCAGTTACTGGGCTTATTATGAGCTGGGTTGGGGCGGCTGGTGGTTCTGGGACCCGGTTGAAAATGCATCGCTTATGCCCTGGCTGGCTGCCACAGCCTTGCTGCATTCGGTGACCGTTTTGGCAACCCGCGATGGTTTGCGGGCCTGGACCTTGATGCTTGCGGTTGTGGCTTTTTCAATGTCGATGATCGGTACTTTTTTGGTCCGATCCGGCGTGCTCACCAGTGTTCATGCTTTTGCCGTCGATCCTACGCGCGGTAGCTTTATTCTGGCGCTGCTGGCGCTTTATATTGGCGGTGCGATGGCCCTATTTGCGCTGCGCGTCGGTGCCGTCAAAGAGGGTTCGCAATTTGAACCGATCAGCCGGGAAGGGGCATTGGTTGCCAATAATCTTCTGTTGTCGGCGATTTTAGGGATTGTCTTTATCGGCACGCTATATCCGCTGTTTGTTGAGGGGATGAGTGACGAACAAATTTCGGTTGGCCCGCCTTATTTTAATCTCGCAACCGGGCCCATTGCATTGATCTTGGTGGCCATCATGGCGGCAGGACCGTTGTTGCGCTGGCGGCGCGATAGCGCAAAGGCGTTGCTCAACCGCATTTCCATTCCGGTTTTTCTGTCCGCCGCTGCCTTATTCGCACTGGTCCTGTTGACCACATCAATGACCCCGCTGCCTTTATTGGGGCTTGCTCTTGCTGCCGGTGTTGCCGTCGCCAGTTTTGCGCCTTTGTGGAAGCGGAATCTTCGCCGAACACCGATGCATATTTACGGCATGATCATCGCGCATTTCGGAATAGCTGTGGCGCTTGTCGGCATGGCTTCTGAAACGAGCTTTACCGAAGAAAAACTGGTCGCAGCAGCGCCTGGAGACGAGATTATCGTCAATGATTGGAAAGTAAAATTTCTCGCGATTGAACCGGTTGCAGGTCCAAATTGGACCGCTCTGGAAGCGAGGCTAACCGCGCAATATCAAGCAGAATCCATTCACGAAATTGCTCCCCAGAATCGCATGTTTGCCGCTGCTCAAATGCAAACCAGTGAAGCGGCTTTGCTGACACGCTGGAATGGTCAACTTTATGTGGTGTTAGGCGACAGCGATGATCAAGGACGCTGGCAGTTGCGGATTTGGTGGAAACCATTTGTCACGTTAATCTGGTATGGCGGCGTCTTGGTTGCCCTGGGCGGCTTGCTCGCTATGATCGGTCGCCTGCGCCGAGCGGTCCGGCAGAAACGACAACGAGCTTATGCAGAGCTGGTGCTATGAACCGTTGGCTCTTGTGGATCCCCTTGGTGATTTTTGCCTTGTTTTTCGCAATTGTAGCGGGCGGTTTGATGCGGCCGAAAGACAATATTATAGAATCAAAAATGGTCGGCAAACCGATGCCGGAATTTGTTCTCCCGGCGGCAATTGAACAGCGGCCGGCCTTGGCGACCGCCGATCTTGCAAATGGTAAGCCGCAATTGCTCAATATTTTTGCTAGCTGGTGTGTGCCTTGTATCGCTGAAGCTCCGCAATTGCTTGCATTGGAAAAAGCCGGCGTTGAGATTAACGGCATTGCGAGCCGTGACACGCCGCAGGACATCGCGAATTTTCTCAACCGATGGGGTAATCCCTACACACGGATCGGAACGGATGTGCGCAGTGCCGTCCAGTTGGAACTCGGCTCTTCGGGTGTACCAGAAACATTTGTTATCGATGGTAATGGCGTGATCGTCCATCAGCATATTGGCGATATTCGCAAAGATGATGTCGCAGATTTGCTTGAGATACTGGAGAAAGCCCAATGATGCGTCTGCTGACATTTTTGCTGCTTCTCGGTGCTGTTCCCGCTGCGGCGCAAAATGCCTTGCCAGCATCGCCCTATGCGCATCAACAGCTCGAGGATCCAGCGAAAGAAGAACAAGCACGCAGCCTGATGGAAGAGTTGCGCTGCTTGAAATGCCAAAGCCAATCCATAGCCGACAGTGATGCGCCGATGGCGGGTGATATGCGCAGCCAAGTGCGCGAACGTATTGCCGCCGGAGCCACGCCCGAAGAAGTGCGCAGTTGGTTGATTGATCGCTATGGCGATTGGGTGACTTATAAGCCGCCGGTGAACGCGGTAACTGGTCCGCTTTGGATCGCTCCGATCATTTTGCTTATCCTCGCAATTTGGCTTGCCCGAGGGTTGTTTCGGCGCCGGAATAAAAGCGAAAAGGAAAGCGGCTAATGGGCTGGATTATATTGACTGCCATGGTTTTATGCCTTTTTGGGTTGCTGATTTACTTTGGAAAACTCCCGCGTACCGCTTTTGAGTTGACGGCGGCTGCGCTGTTGCTTGGGGTCGCAGGCTATGCTTGGCAAGCCAATCCAGGCATGGCCGGTGTGTCGGTTGAACCCAGCGAAAAACCAAATAGTTTTGACGAAAAAAATATTGAATCGCGTCAGGAAATGGGAGAACGCTTTGGCAGCGCGCAGCAATGGCTGACCTTTTCAGATGCATTGAACCGGAGCGGTAAACATGGCAGCGCGGCCAATTATCTGCGCAATGGAGTGAAGGAGCATCCCAATAATCCCGATCTATGGGTCGGATTGGGTAATGCATTGGTTGTGCACGCCGATGGTGTGATCACACCGGCCGCACAATTTGCCTTTCAAAAAGCTGCGGATATTTCGCCCGAACATCCCGGTCCACCGTTTTTCCTGGGCATGGCATTTGCACAATCGGGCAAGATCGATCAGGCGCGTGTGATTTGGACCGAGCTTTTGGAACGCAGTCCAGAAGAGGCGCCCTGGCGTAAAGATCTCGAGTCGCGCTTGGCCGCTATGGAGCAAATGCAGCCATCGCTTCCGGCCTCCGAATCCGCTGAACCGCCGAAGTAAAATATAATGATTCCAGCAATTTGAATGCCATAGCTGTCGGTTTAGTTGCGTGCTATAAAGCCCCATGCTAATCGCGCGCGCTTGTCCGATCAGAAGCGCAGTCACAGCGATTTTGGTTCGACCCAATCAGGGGACCGCTAAAACGGCAACCAATGTCTGAATCGACGCCACAACCAAAACGGAAACGCAATCGCGTCATCCAACCGCATGGCTCACGCCAAGAAGGTAGCGCCGTTGCCAAGTTGGCGGCTGGTGCCATTGGGATTGTCTTCGGTGATATTGGAACCAGTCCGCTATATGCTTTTCGGGAAACATTCGTTGGCGCCCATCCGCTGGAACTGGATAGATTGCATGTTCTCGGCGTTGTCAGTTTGATCTTTTGGTCGATGACTTTGGTTGTCGCCATTCAATATGTCACCATCTTGATGCGCGCAGATAATAAAGGGCAGGGCGGTTCTCTGGCCGTTGTGGCTTTGTTGTCCGGGGCATTGCGACGATCAAAATTTGGCTGGGTGGCGATATTATTAGGGGTGTTTGCAACTTCGCTTTTCTATGGCGATAGCATGATTACGCCCGCGATTTCGGTATTGTCGGCGGTCGAAGGCCTCACCGTTGTGAATAGCGGATTACAACCGATGGTCATTCCCATTGCCGTGGGATTGCTGGTTTTCTTATTCGTCATTCAGTCCCGCGGAACGGCAAAAATTGGCGCGCTTTTTGCGCCGGTCATGTTTGTCTATTTTGTTGTTATTGCCATTTTGGGATTAACCCAGATCGTGCAAACGCCGGAAATTTTATTGGCTCTTAATCCTTGGTATGCCGTGCAATTTTTCCTGATTGACGGTTTTAAGGCCTTTTTGGCTTTGGGGTCTGTTGTTTTGGCAGTGACCGGCTCAGCGGCTTTATTTGCCGATATGGGGCATTTTGGGCGCAAACCGATGCGGATTGCTTGGTTTGGTTTTGTCATGCCCGCTTTGCTTTGCAATTATTTCGGACAGGGGGCGATGATTATCGGTCTGGATCAGTCCGATGCGGCTGCCGCTATTCAAAACCCTTTCTTCTTGCTCGCTCCAGAAATGCTGCGGTTGCCGTTGGTGATTCTGGCCACAATGGCGACATTTATCGCGAGCCAAGCGGTTATATCCGGTGCGTTTTCGGTTACCCATCAAGCCATTCAATTGGGTTTCATTCCACGCTTGACGGTCAAACATACCAGTGCATCGGAAGCAGGACAGATTTATATCCCGGTGATCAATTGGACAATCATGATTGCCGTGTTGATTTTGGTTCTTACCTTCCAAAGTTCCAGCAGCTTGGCCTCGGCTTATGGCATTGCAGTTACCGGAGCGATGTTGATCGATACTTGTCTATTGGCGGTGCTGGTGTTCACTTTGTGGAAGTGGAAATGGTGGTATGCGGTCCCGCTCATTGCATTATTCTTTGTGGTCGATGGTGCGTATTTTGCCGCTAATCTAACCAAGGTCCCGCAAGGGGGGTGGTTCCCGTTGATGGTTGGAGGAATCGCCTTTTTGCTGCTGACCACCTGGGCAAAGGGCCGCAAGATCATGCGGGAAAATATGGCCGAGGCAGCCATGCCCATCGAAATATTCACGAAATCAGCCAAGAACAGTGCGACGCGCGTGCCCGGAACCGCGATTTTCATGGCCTCCAATTCCGTCGGCGTTCCTTCGGCATTGCTGCACAATATCAAGCATAACAAGATTATTCATGACCGTGTCGTGGTGCTGACCGTTAATATCAAAGATGTGCCCTATGTTGAGTTTGAACATCGTATCGAGGTGAAAGATCTCGGCGACGGTTTTTATCGGCTCATTCTCAACTATGGTTTCATGCAAGAAACTGATGTACCTGCAGCGCTGAAAAAAGTGACTCAATGTGGCATGGAGTTTGACATGATGACCACGAGCTTCTTCTTGTCGCGCCAAACATTATTGCCATCAGAAAAGCCGAAAATGATGATCTGGCGTGAAAAAATATTCGCCTGGATGCTCCGCAATGCGGCGACCGCAATGGAGTTTTTCAAGTTGCCGAGCAACCGTGTGGTTGAATTGGGCAGTCAAATGGAAATCTGATTTTCCCGATTATTCCAGCTTCCCGATTTTTTCACTGAAAAGCGCAATATTTTGTGGCCTAAGCCAATTGGCTCCACTAGATACCGGATCATCGATTCTCCTCTTGGTCCAAGGAAAACCAACTATGCGCATCGCCATTGCTTCTGATCATGCTGCATTAGAGATGAAATCTGCATTGGTAGAATGGCTTAGTGAAGCGGGCCATGATGTGGATGATTTGGGACCAAATAGTGCCGACAGTGTCGATTATCCGGACTATGGCTATAAATTGGCAGATGCAATTGCCTCCGGACGCGCCGAACGCGGTGTGGCTTTGTGCGGATCGGGCATTGGCATTTCGATGGCGGTAAACCGCAATCCCGCGTGTCGTTGCGCCTTAGTCTCTGAAGGCCTCTCGGCGCAATTGTCGCGTGAGCATAATGATGCCAATATCATCGCCATGGGCGCACGCTTGATCGGTTTGGAGACCGCAAAACATTGTTTGGATAAATTTTTGACAACTCAATTTGGTGGGGATCGGCATCAGCGCCGTGTGGACAAATTGTCTGACCCGCAAGTGTAAAGACGGATCGAAGGAGAATAGGCGTGAGTAATGTAGCAGATATGCAGGATATCCGGCCCACCGGGTTTTTCGATTTCTCAGTCAATGAGAGCGATCCGGCTGTTTCGGAAGCGATTAACAGTGAAATGTCGCGGCAGCAGAATCAGATCGAACTTATTGCATCTGAAAATATTGTTTCGAAAGCTGTATTGCAGGCACAAGGATCAGTCTTCACCAATAAATATGCAGAGGGATATCCCGGTCGCCGCTATTATCAGGGCTGCGCACCGTCAGATGATGTCGAAACGCTAGCGATTGAGCGTGCCAAAAAATTGTTCAATTGTGGTTTTGCCAATGTTCAGCCGCATTCCGGGGCCCAAGCCAATGGGGCAGTCATGCTAGCTTTGACCAAGCCTGGCGATACCATTTTGGGCATGTCTCTGGATGCAGGCGGGCATTTGACCCATGGCGCGAAACCAGCGCAATCGGGCAAATGGTTTAACGCGATCCAATATGGCGTGAATGAAGACGATCACTTGATCAACTATGATGAAGTGGAAGCTTTAGCAAAAGAACATCAGCCCAAATTGATCATTGCTGGCGGCTCCGCTTATCCACGACAAATTGATTTTGCGCGTTTCCGTGAAATTGCAGACAGTGTTGGCGCTATTTTCATGGTCGATATGGCGCATTTTGCTGGATTGGTTGCCGCTGGCTATCATTCCAGCCCGCTCGACTATGCGGACGTCGTGACCACGACAACCCACAAGACATTGCGCGGACCGCGAGGTGGTTTGGTGCTGACCAATGATGAGGCGATTGCCAAAAAAATTAACTCAGCGGTTTTCCCTGGCCTGCAAGGCGGTCCTCTGATGCACGTCATCGCGGCCAAAGCCGTCGCCTTTGGCGAAGCCTTGAGACCAGAATTTGCCAGCTATTCTGCCGCGGTGATTGAAAATGCCAAAGTTCTTGCGGCCCGACTAAAGGAACGGGGAGCTAATCTTGTCGCTGGCGGAACAGACACGCATTTGGCGTTGATCGATTTGTCGCCACTTGGAATTACCGGCCGCGATGCCGATGAAGCTTTGGAACGAGCTGGCATTACCTGCAATAAGAACAGCATTCCGAACGATCCGCAGCCGCCGATGAAAACCAGCGGAATTCGGGTGGGTTCGCCTGCCGGAACGACCCGGGGATTTGGGCCGGCGGAGTTTCAGATGGTGGGCGATATGATCGCTGATGTACTTGATGGCCTGCGCGAAAAGGGAGAAAATGGTGATCCCGCGGTCGAAGCCGATGTCCGCCAGCGTGTGCAGGCGTTGTGCGAGCGTTTTCCGATTTATCCAGAATAAGCGAACCTTAAACAATGCGTTGCCCCTTTTGTGCATTTGACGACAGCCAGGTAAAAGATAGTCGCCCGACGGAGGATGGGACCACCATCCGCCGCCGCCGGCAATGCGAAGGCTGCGGCGCCCGTTTCACCACCTTTGAGCGTATTCAATTGCGCGAGATTACAGTGGTAAAAAGCGAAGATCGCCGAGAAACATTTGACCGATCAAAAATTGATCTATCGGTTTCTCTCGCCTGCCGGAAGCGGGGTATTGCCCAAGAGCAAATGGATCAATTGGTATCCGGTATTCAAAGGCAATTGGAAACCAGCGGTGAAACCGAAATTCCATCAAAGCGGATTGGTGAAATGGTGATGGATGGCCTGAAGGGGCTAGATAGCGTTGCCTATATTCGCTTTGCCTCCGTCTATAAGGATTTTACCGAAGCCAAGGATTTCGAGGAATTTGCCGGTAGCGTGAAAGATGTTGCGATTACCGACGCCAAGTCCAAATGAGCAGCGGCAATCCGATCATCGTCCTTGTGAAGCCGCAATTGGGCGAGAATATCGGCAAAGCAGCGCGGGCGATGCTGAATTTTGGTTTGACCGAAATGCGGATTGTGGATCCCCGCGATGGTTGGCCCAATCCGGCAGCCGGACCAACTGCAGCCGGGGCAGATATCGTGCTCGAGCAGGCCGAGCTTTTTGATACAACAGCTGCGGCTGTTGCGGATTGTGCCCATGTCTATGCCACGACGGTCCGCAAACGCGGGATGACCAAACAAGTGCTTACCCCTGCGGCAGCCGCTGATGACATGGCCACGGCGAGTGGCCGATGCGCGATATTATTTGGCCCAGAGCGCTCAGGTCTGGAAGTTGTTGATGTCGAGTTGGCGCGCAAAATTATAACGGTGCCGATTAATCCGGAATTTGGTTCGCTAAATCTGGCGCAAGCGGTTGTCTTGATCGCGTATGAACTGTCGAAGCAAAATGATGCCGGGTTGGTGCAGCCAACGCTGGAAGCAAAACCACGCGAACCCGCACCGCAATTGGAATTGGATCGCTTTTATGAGCATCTTGAACGGGCATTGGATGAGGCGGGCTATTTTTATCCGCCGGATAGGGCACCGGCAACCAAGGTCACTTTGCGCAATATGATTACTAAACCAGCTTGGACCAATGAAGAAGTGCAAACCTGGCGCGGCGTTTTAAGCTCTTTGGAAAAGCCGTTTGTAAAAAAATAGCGTGTGCCGCTGTTAGCGTGTGCGCAATTGATCCCATTTTTCAAACTCATAGCTAATTGATGTTTCAATCAGCAATTCCCAAATCGCCGCCATGGTCGGCACTGGAATGCCGGTTTCGGCTGCGAGCTGTTTAACATTGTCGAGAACTTGGGCCTTGCGGGTTTCATCCCGCACCGCTTCCCGATCCTGCTTGATCCGCGCTGCCGCATCCATACAGGCAAATCGCTGAGTCATCAGGGCGATTAATTCGCTATCAATTCGGTCCACTTGTTCGCGGACATCGGTCATGGTTTCCATGGTGGGAAGCGTCGTCAAATTGGTCATGAGAGCGCCTTTAATCGGTGGCGCCGTGCAAGTCGAGTAAACAGAGTTACTTTAATGCAATTTTCCGCAGAAATTTGACACGGGAGGTGCTTGACAATTTCGCCGGAGATCGTCATAGGCCGCGTCTTGCAATTGGCTCCGCACCCCGGTGAAGCGGTAGCCGCGTTAATCCCCAAGGATTTTCGGTGCATTCCGGGACGACTATCGATAGCAAATTAAGGAGTCATAGAAATGACGAAACGTACCAGCTCGAAATATAAACTTGATCGCCGCATGGGTGAAAATATTTGGGGTCGCCCCAAATCACCCGTCAATCGCCGCGACTATGGCCCCGGTCAACATGGCCAGCGCCGCAAAGGCAAATTGTCGGATTACGGTATTCAGCTGCGCGCCAAGCAGAAGCTGAAAGGCTATTATGGCGACGTGACCGAGAAACAATTTAAGCGTGCTTATAAAGAAGCTTCGAGCATGAAAGGCGATACCAGCCAAAATCTTATTGGATTGCTTGAACAACGCTTGGATATGGTTGTGTACCGGGCCAAATTTGCACCAACAATTTTTGCAGCCCGCCAATTGGTCAGCCACGGTCATATTCGCGTCAACGATGTGAAATGTAATGTTGCATCACGCAAAGTCCAACCCAATGATGTGGTTTCCTTGAGCGACAAAGCCAAAGAGATGCTGCTGGTGATCGAAGCGCAAAGCCTGCCAGAGCGTGACATTCCTGAATATGTTACGCCCGATGGTACCGATAAGGTAACCTATGTGCGTGTACCTACGCTGGATGAAGTGCCTTATCCGGTTACGATGGAACCCAACCTGGTTGTCGAGTTTTACTCACGCTAATCATCATTTCCATTTTACTAAAAAGGGCGGCCCATTGGAGCCGCCTTTTTTATTTTACGAATGTTTCGCTATTTGGGAAGAAATTCCGAAGATTTCTTCAGCATATCAATCCTGACATCGGAGCGTGAGAGACTATGCGCTAGCCCTTTATACTCGATCAACGTAACGGATTTTCCAGCATCCCGAAGCTTATTCTCCATGAGCTTGGATTGGTTGATTCGAACATTTGTGTCATAGTCGCCGTGAAACAATAAGACGGGCGCTTTTATTGCAGCGGCATTCTGCGCCGGAGAACCTTGTTTGATATGCGGCCCATTCCCAATGCGATCATCAGCCACTGCACTGTTATAATAATTGTTATTGTTCCGTTTTTTGAGTGATAAATCCGTCACTGGAGCAATAGCTACCACGGCTTTAAACAAATCTGGAAAAGTCGCCGATGATTGCAACGCGGCATAGCCGCCATAGGACCACCCGACAATGGAGAGCGCGTCCGGTTTGGCAATACCTTCATTGATCAGCCATTGGCCGCCGGCTGAAATATCACCAATAGCTGTGCGCCAGGACTTATAGCCATTGTTAAGGAACCATTGTTCTCCATAGCCAGATGAACCGCGGAAATTTGGCTGCAAGACGGCAAAACCTTGACTGACATAATATTGAGCGAGCCAATCAAATCCCCATTCATCGCGTGCTTCGGGACCGCCATGCGGCATCACAATGGCCGGCAAGTTTTTACCCGTTCCGCCCACTGGCAAGGTTAAATATCCAGGTATCATTGTGCCATCGGTGGCCGGATAGGTGACCGGCTTTACCTTCGCCAGTTTGTTATTCTCTACGGAAGGGCGCACGCCCAGCAGTGGACGCAATTGTTTGCTTGTCTTATCAAACAAAAAATACTGTCCTGGATCAACATCGGATCCTGCCCAGATGAGCAGCTTATTTTCATCTAGACTGGCGTCGGCAAATTGGATTGAATAATCTGGCCCCAAAGCCTTTCCAAGAGCGGATGCCAATTTATCAAGTGCTGGATCAAAATAGACTCCATGACGTTTCTCCGTGGCGTAACTGACGCCAACAACTCGTCGTTCACGGCCGATTCTTATCAACCCATCAACATCAACTTCATCATGTGAATACACGACTTTTTTTTCGGCGCTGCCATCCAAAGCGACCGATAAAAGTGCTTGGCGACCATTATGAGGTCCAAATCCATATACACGATTAGTTTTTGGATCTACGGCATAGGGGTTGAATCCAGTGCGATTGGCATAATCTAGTCTTCCCAAAGAGACCCAATCATTGTCAGATTCATAAAAATATTGAATTTGGCCACTATCGAGTTCTGTACTGCCTTTTTTGATGCGGCTGCCTTTAACCCGGACATTACCCAAACCATCTGTAATATATTCTGTGGCTTCCTTTTTTGGGCGTTCCATCATTTTGGATCTACCGGTAAGCGTGTCTATCTTTTCGACCGCCAAGCCGCTGCTGCTTTTGCTAATCCGCGTGTTAACATTTGCTTCTTTCAGATGATTGCGTGCCATCAAGACCATATTATCTTCAAGCGGGAGCCAATCGATAATATAGCCACCGCGCAAACTGAAGCCGATGGCATTACGCGGTTGCTTCTTGCTCAACAGCTTGGGATTGCTGCCATCTGCGTTGACCGCAAACATGTTCGAAAAACCGAATATATTTCCGGCATATTTTTCTAAGCCGCCGGTCTGACAAGCGAGTCTTTCATTTGAAACCCACCCACACCAGAATAAATTTTCTGGTTCACCAGAGGTGGTTGTAACCCGTACCGGTTCGTTTCCTTTGGTCAAATCAATAGAATAAAGATCGGTCTGTAATCCTGGACCGGGAGAAACAAACGCAATTTTGGTTCCATCAGGCGAAAGACTAATATCTTGAATCGAAGGCATGGAACCAAATATTGTGGCTTGATCGTTCGCTAAAGCCGGTACCGAAATCGAATAAACGAAAATAGAGGCCGCAGCGAGCGGCTTGGAAAATTTCAACAATTATGCCCCCTAATGTTACAATACTGTAAGCTGATTTACAGAAACAGTATCTGCAGGTGTAATATAGAACGCAAGAGGGAATCTATATTTCTATCTGATTGTCTTTTGGGCATGGCTTGCGCTTGCCTCAGGTCTCTGCCACTAAACCTGCAATAGCCAAAAAAGTGTAATCGATAAGAGGATTTGAAATGCAAATAAAAAGGTTGGCATTTTCGCTGTTGCCGGCATTGGCGCTGACGGCCTGTGTGGTGCAAGTGGACAAAAACGAAGCCGCAATGGAGCTTCCTGAAGTGGCTGCGCCGGAATTGTCTCTCGACACAATGCGCGACATTACAAGAGAATTATCGTCGGATGCGTTTGAAGGGCGGGCGCCGGGAACGGTAGGAGAAGAAAAAACCTTGGCGCTTTTGACTGCGAAATTTGCTGAAGCTGGGATTGAACCGGGCAATGGTGACAGCTGGTATCAAGATGTTCCGCTGGTTTCCATTGAAGCGAAGAATGTTTCGGCTCTGACGGTCAAAGGCGACGCTGAAGCGATGGATTTTGCTTATGGTCCTGAAATGGTGATTACATCCTATCAAGAGCAAGCGAAAATTGATGTGACGGATAGTGAAATGGTCTTTGTCGGCTATGGCATTAACGCGCCCGAGCGGGAATGGAATGACTATGACGGCGTAGACGTCAAAGGCAAAACGGTCGTGATTTTGGTCAATGACCCTGATTTCGGAACGGAAAGTCTGGAAGGTGAATTTGGTGGCAGGGCGATGACCTATTATGGGCGCTGGACCTACAAATATGAGGAAGCGGCGCGTCAGGGTGCCGCTGCTGCATTGATCATTCATGACACAGCGCCTGCTGCTTATGGTTGGAATGTCGTGGAATCCAGCTGGAGCGGCCCGCAATTTTATGCGCAATCTGCCAATGGCGGTGCGGACCAGACCAAAGCCAATGGCTGGATCCAAAAAGAGGTTGCGGCGAAAATATTTGCCAGTGCCGGTCAGGATCTCGACCAGATGATGACCGCGGCTCGCAACAAGGCCTTTAAAGCTGTGCCGTTGGGACTGACAGCATCCATGTCTTTTGAGAATGATATTGGCAAGATGAATAGCAAGAATGTCATTGGGATGATCAAGGGTAAAACCCGGCCAGATGAATATGTTCTCTATACCGCCCATTGGGATCATTTGGGCCGCTGTAAACCGGCACCAGATGGCGATGATATTTGCAACGGCGCTGTCGACAATGCCACCGGCACGGCCGCCTTGGTTGCACTGGCTGAAGCGCATGTGAAAGCCGGAACGCCTGATCGCAGCATTTTGTTTCTTGCTGTGACCGCGGAAGAATCGGGGTTATTGGGATCGAAATATTATGCCGAAAATCCGATCTATCCACTGAACAAGACGGTCGGCGGTGTTAATATGGACGCCTTTGCAATGGCCGGGCCGGCAAAAAATATCGTGGTTGTCGGCAAGGGCAAATCGCAGCTTGACCGCTATCTTGAAGGCGCTTTGACCGTAGAGGGACGTGTGGCCGAGGCCGAGCCCACCCCGGAAAAAGGGTTTTATTATCGGTCGGACCATTTCAGTTTCGCGAAATTGGGCGTTCCGATGATCTATTTTGATGGTGGTGAAGATTTGATCGAAGGCGGCCGTGCTGCTGGCGAAGCGGTGAGCAAAGACTATACCGAAAATCGTTATCATGGCCCCAAGGACGAGTTTGATCCAAACTGGAATTGGGACGGCGTTATGGCAGATCTGAAAGTCTATTATACCGTCGCTCGGATGTTAGCGATGACGGAAGATTGGCCAAATTGGAACGAAGGCGATGAATTTCGCGATATTCGGGACAAGAGCTTGGCCGACAGCTAGGCCTTCGGTCGGGACGGACGATGAGATGGCCCGCCGAATGGGAACCGCATGAGGCGGTGTGGATCGGCTTTCCTGGTAATCCGACAGAATGGCCTGAATATCTGGCGGAGGCACAACAAGAAGTGGCCGCCTTCGCCAATATTGTCGGCGATCAGGGTCGCGGTGAGCAAGTGCTGTTGGTTTGCCGCAATGCCGAAGATGGCCAAAAAGCGCAGCAATATGTGGATGCATGCATTAAGATTGTCATTCACCCTTTTGGTGATATTTGGTTACGCGATACCGGCCCGATTATCGCCAAAAATTCGATTCAGCGCTGGGCGCAGGATTTCGGATTTAACGGATGGGGCGGGAAATTTGACATGGCCGGTGATCAGGAAATCGGTCGGCGTCTGGCTGACGAAATGGGCCTTGCCGTTACTCACCATGACTGGGTTTTGGAAGGCGGAGCCATTGATGGCGATGGGCAAGGCATGCTGATCACCACCGAACAATGTGTCCTGAATCCCAACCGCAATCCCTCTTTGACCAAAATGCAATTTCAGTCCGGACTGAAAGCCGCGCTAGGGGTAAAGTCAATCTGTTGGTTTGGTGATGGGCTTATCGCTGATCACACGGACGGACATGTGGACAACCTCGCTCGTTTTGTTGCTGCTGGAACTGTAACTATCGCGCAAGCGGAGGATGCTGACGACCCTAATGGCGAAATTTTCGATCTTGCAGCCGAGCTTGCGGAAGCGGCGGAATTGCATGTGTTGCGAATGCCTTCAGTAGGAAAATATGAGCAAGACGGAGCATTGGTTCCGGCGAGCTATTTGAATTTTTATATCGGCAATAATCAGGTTGTTGTTCCGCAATATGGTACCAAAAATGATGGGCGAGCGATAGAGACGCTAGCATCCTATTTTCCCAGTCGGACGGTTATCGGCCTCTCCAGCCAAGCTTTGTTACGCGGTGGTGGTAGTTTCCATTGCATTTCTCAGCAAGTGCCCGCCAGCTAGAAATATGTAACGTCCCGGGATAAACCAGCGAACTATGCGAGACGGAAGCATGGTGATAGATTGCGTCCGCGAGTTTTAAGGAGAATGCATGGCCGATAGTATCTTGAGTGTATTGAGCACATTGACATATATTTTGGTGTTTCTAATTGGCCTGGGATTGGCCGTGGTGGTGATATTTTTCATCGTCGATATCACCCAAAAGCAGGATGCTGTCCGCCGCAACTATCCGGTAATTGGCCGCTTTCGCCATTTGTTCAGCAGCTTGGGTGAATTTTTCCGGCAATATTTCTTTGCGATGGACCGCGAAGAAATGCCTTTTAACCGGGCGGAGCGGGAATGGGTCGGCCGCGCCGCTAAAGGCACCGGCAATACAATTGCTTTTGGATCGACCAAAAATCTGGATCCGGCCGGCACACCTATTTTTGTCAATTGTCCTTTCCCGACATTGGAAAAAGATGCTGCGGAAACGGCGACATGCATTTTGGGGCCTTATTGCGAGACCCCTTATGAAGCCCAGTCTTTGTTCAATATTTCGGCGATGAGCTTTGGTGCTTTGTCTGTACCCGCCGTGCGCGCTTTGTCTCATGGTGCAAAAATGGCGGGCTGCTGGATGAATACCGGGGAAGGGGGTTTGTCGCCCTATCATCTTGAAGGCGGCTGCGACATTGTCTTTCAAATTGGTACGGCGAAATATGGCGTGCGCAACGCCGATGGCAGTCTCAGTGATAAAAAGCTCCGTGCAATTGCAGCCCATGAACAAGTGCGCATGTTTGAAATCAAAATGTCGCAAGGAGCCAAGCCCGGTAAGGGAGGTATTTTGCCGGGCGCAAAAGTCACGGAAACCATCGCAGCAGTCCGCGGCATTCCCGAAGGCGAGCCGTCCATTTCTCCCAATCGTCATCCCGAAATTAATTCGGTCGGCGATATGCTGGACTTTGTTAGCCATGTTCGGGCTGTTACCGGCAAGCCCACGGGTATCAAGGCGGTTGTTGGCGCATATGGTTGGTTGATTGAATTATGTGAAGAAATTCACAAACGCGGAATTGAGAGCGCACCGGACTTTTTCACATTGGATGGCGGCGACGGCGGAACCGGGGCCGCGCCTATGCCGTTGATGGACAATGTCGGATTGCAACTGGATGAAAGCTTGCCGATGCTATCCGATATCTTACACCAATATGGTTTGCGCGAACGGGTGCGCATCATCGCGTCAGGCAAGCGGATTACGCCGAGCGAAGTGGCATGGGCTATTTGTGCCGGCGCCGATTTCGTCAACAGTGCGCGCGGTTTCATGTTCTCCCTGGGCTGCATCCAGGCGATGAAATGCAATAAAAATACCTGTCCAACGGGCATAACCACACATGATCCGCGATTGCAGCGAGGGCTTGATCCAACCGATAAAAAGGTCAAAGTTGCAAATTATTGCAAAAGCCTAGTGCATGAAGTGGAGGTGCTGGCGCATAGCTGCGGGGTTGACGAACCGCGACAATTGGGCCGCAAACATGTCCGGATCGTTCAGGATAATGGCAAATCTTTGCCGCTCGATATACTCTATCCAAGACCAGAGATTTTGAAACAATTCAAAGCGATAGAGCCAGTCTCTGGATAAACAGCTTTGCATGGTGGTGAAGGTCATTTATGTCTTCGCCACCAAGAGATTCCCCATCTGAAAGGTTCCTATAATGAAGACGAAGATTTTTTCCGCTGGTTTGGCGACCGCCTTGCTCACTTTAGTGGCTGGCCCCGTCGCGGCAAACCATCATGCCAAAGACGGTGCGGCGCACAAAGATGCTGATCTGGCTGCTGTTATCAAACATGATCGCCGCAAAGCGGACCAGCCTCGTGATATCTATCGCAATCCAGCCGAGACCTTGGCATTTTTTCAGATTAAGCCCTCACATATTGTTGCCGAATACGGCCCCGGTGGTGGCTGGTATACGCGGGTCTTATTGCCTTATATTAGCAGCAGCGGACAATATCTTGCGGTGAACGGAAATAGCGACAGCATCACCTTTTCCAATCGCGCGAGAGAAGCGCGGTTCAAAAGCTGGCCGGAGCGCTTCCCAGATGCGGCGGCAGAGTGGACCGGTGTCGCAGCAGATAAAATAGCCGCCTTCGAAAGTGATGAAGTATCGGATGATTATAAGGGTAAAGTGGACCGGATCGTCATTTTCCGTTCGCTTCATGGTATGCTGAATGGCAATCGCGCGGATTCCGAATTGCGGGCTTTGCGGGAAATATTGGCAGATGACGGTATGATCGGGGTCGTACAACACCGCGCTAATGCCAATGCTCCTTATGCGATTTCCAATGGCACCAAGGGCTATTTGAAAGAGGCGTCGGTAATCGCGCTGTTTGAACTTAACGGCTTTGATCTGGTGGGTAAGTCGGAAATAAATGCTAACCCCAAGGATGAAAAAAATTACGAAAAAGGCGTTTGGACCTTACCGCCGGTATTGACCAACAAGGATGAGAACCGAGCGAAATATGAAGCCATAGGGGAATCCGATCGTATGACATTATTGTTCAAGAAGCGTGCATAATCGGTTATAAGCTGGTCGTAGAGAAGTCGACTGAGCAAGCCTTTTGGGCGAAAGGATGGATGATGAAAAAGAAACTGTTGATAATCGGTGCGCTGAGCGCGCTTGGTGCAGGGTTTATGGTACCCGTTGCCGCGAAGCATCATGCTAAAGACGATATGGCCAAGCAAGTGAACTTGCGTACGATCGTCACTCACGAGCGCCGCGCGGATGACAAAGCCCGCGACAAATATCGGCGGCCTGCGCAAACCATAGGCTTCTTTGGCATCAAAGAGAGTGACACGGTGGTGGAATATGTCCCCGGTGGGGGCTGGTATACGCGCATTCTGGCGCCCTATGTCGGCAGCAAAGGCAAGTTTATCGGTTTGACCTTCGCGCCTGATCCGCTGCCCTTTGGTGATGAAGCGAAAGAGCGTATTCGCGGTTTTCCAGCCAAGTTCCCGAATGATGTTGCGGAATGGACTGGGCTGCCGGCAGATACAATATCGGCTTATACAGCGGATGCCGTTCCTGAAGAGGTTCACGGAACCGCTGATTTTGTGATCATACCGCGCATGATGCATAATTTGATGCGGTGGGATGTTGCCGATAGCGAAATCCGTGTGATGCGCAAAATGCTCAAAACAGGCGGTCTGGTTGGGATTATCCAACATCGCGCAAAAGAAGGCACACCCTTTAGTTATGCCGATGGAAATAAAGGCTACTTATTGACCGATACGGTTGTCAAATTTATGGAATCGCAGGGTTTCGAGCTGGTCAGTAAATCAGATATTAATGCCAATCCAAAGGACACAGCCGACTATCCCAAAGGGGTTTGGACCTTGCCGCCGCGCTATGCCGAGGGTGATGTAGAAAAAGCCAAATATACCGCCATTGGAGAATCGGATCGCATGACATTATTGTTCAAAAAGCTTCCTTGATTTTTGAACTCTGTTCCGGGCTATCCTTTGGCTCGGAATGACGGTATTTTTTCGCAAAGCCCCATTCGGCCGGGACCGTGTCTTGTTTTTGATGGCCGGTCCGAATGGGCGTTTCCGGGAGCGTTTCGGTATCAAGCTACGAGAATGACATGACCAAGAAACTAGCCGTTGCCGCCTTGCAGCTCAGCTTGTCCGGTGATGAAACCGAAAATATTGAAGCGGTTTGCGATCACGTCGCCGAGGCTGCAGGGCAGGGCGCTCAGATTATTTTGCCACCGGAGCTTTTTGCGGGGCCGTATTTTTGTAAAGCGGAAGATGAAGCGCTTTTTGCCTTGGCCAAAAGCGTTGAGGACAGCGCTGCTGTGAACGCCATGGTAAAAATGGCCAAGACATTTCATGTCGCCATTCCGGCGAGTTTCTTTGAACGCGATGGGCACCATTATTATAACAGCGTCGCGATGATCGGTCCCGACGGTGACATTCTGGGTGTTTATCGCAAAAGCCATATTCCCGATGGTCCGGGTTATGAAGAGAAATTTTATTTCCGGCCGGGCAATAGCGGATTTAAAATATGGAAGGTTTGCGGGACCACCATTGGCGTGGGGATATGCTGGGACCAATGGTATCCGGAAACCGCCCGCACGATGGCTCTTATGGGAGCGGAGATATTATTTTACCCCACGGCCATCGGATCAGAGCCTTATGATACTGATCTCGATACCAGCCGGATGTGGCGACGGGCCATGCAGGGCCATGCCGTGAGCAATTGCATGCCGGTCGTGGCCAGTAACCGCATCGGTGCCGAAGGGGATCAGACATTTTATGGGCATAGTTTCATCGCCAATGAATGGGGAGATTTGGTGTTGGAATATGGCGCTGAAGAGTCAGGCGTGTTGGTGGCCAACTTTGATCTTGATCAAGCGCGTAAACATCGCGCGGGCATGGGATTCTTCCGCGATCGTCGACCGGAACTTTATGGGCGGCTTGTCACCGATGTCTGATCGGATATTGTAGAAAGCCCGGTTTCATGGCTTTTTTGCCAATGTTTGACGAAAAACAGCTTCAAACATTTCCGGCGTAAGGCGTTTGGTATTCACATTATACCGGCTGCAATGATAGCTGTCGACGAGCACAAGACCGCCCGGCAATAGATGTTCTGCTCCATGGGCAAACTTATAGTCTGCCAATTTCGCTCCGGTCATACGAACCACGCTGTCATGGGCAATTTTGCCCAGCGCAAGGAGGACCTGCAATTCCGGCAAGCCCTTAAGCGCCTTTTTCATAAAAGGCCGACATTTGGTAATTTCCGGACCAGTGGGTTTGTTTTCCGGTGGCAAGCATTTAACGGCGTTGAGAATGATTGTGCCGTCCAAAGCGACGCCATCATCAATATGGGATTGAAATATCCCGGTCGATAATCCTATTTTTGCCAATGTTGCAAAGAGCAAATCGCCGGATGCATCTCCGGTAAACGGACGGCCGGTGCGATTGGCACCTTCTTTTCCAGGGGCAAGGCCAACAATAGCGAGCCAGGCAAGTGGGTCGCCAAAGGCCGGAACCGGGGCATTCCACCAATCCGGTTTTTCCGCCCGAAGAGATTTTCGTAATTGCACCAAGCGCGGACACCGCCGGCAATTATGCGGCGCTTCGGCAAAAGGAAGGGGGCTATGATTGCGCATAGCCCCCACCTAGATCATTTAGACGATTCGTCCAGCAAAGGGCTGAAATATTAGTCTTTCAATTCTGCTGGGACGATGCCGCCATTGGCTGCAATTTCGGACATAACCCGTTTGTGCAAAGCGATATTGTCTTCCGCAGAACCGGCATAGCTGGCATTGCCCAATTCTTGGGCGAGCGCTTTGCGATTCTCATAGCTCGCGTCAATCTGAACCAATTTCATCAGGTCGACGATCGAGGATTGCCAGTTCAATTTGTCCGAACCGGGAATACTGTTCAACCGCGCTGTCACATCAACTTCGGTAATGGCTGCACGGGCAGCTGGCGCCGCTTCTGCTACAGGTGCTGCTTCTGGTTCCGCAGCCTTGGCTTCACCGCCAAAAATTGCGCTTTTAATCTTTCCAAAAATACTCATGATTTGCTCCTCATTGGTTGCTCCTCGGGTTTGCAATCCAACCCTTAAATACTGTAATCGGATTTACAGGAGCGGGAGTCAAACAAACGATTGCCTTTTTCATCGCGATAACCTGTCTAACAGTGTAAAGACTTGTAAAGCTTTCTATATGGACCGTTTTGAGGGCTAAAACCTGTTACAGTGTGCGCTGAACACTAGAATCAGGAAAAGGCCCGTCCGGGCCAGAGGAGAAGGCTCTTGAGTATTTTGGAAATATTGCAGCAATCCGGTGGCATTGAAACAATGGCGCGCGAACTTGGGGTGAATGAAAGCGTGGCACAAGCCGGAGCAGCGGCATTGCTCCCTTCGATCTTGGGCGGGTTTAAAAAGACAACCCAGGCGCAACCGGGTGGTTTAGACGGGCTAGGCGGGTTGCTTGGACAATTAGGCGGGGGGGGGCTCCTCGACAGCGTGTTGGGCTCACAGCCGACTCCAGTAAATCAAGGCAATGAAATATTGGGTCAGATTTTCGGGTCCAAAGAAGTCAGTCGAACCGTGGCTGCAGGCGCCGAACAACAAACCGGGATAAGCAGCGACTTGCTCAAGAAAATGCTTCCCATCGTTGCGATGATGGTCGCGGGATATATGGCCAAGCAAGGCGGCGACACATCCGGTGGCGGCGGATTGGGCGGTCTGATTGGCGGGCTGCTCGGTGGTGGATCCAAAGCCTCTTCAGGCGGCTTGGGAGGCCTGGCCTCTTTGCTTGACCTTGACGGTGATGGAAACCCGCTTGATGATATTATTGGAATGGCCGGGAAATTGACTCGCTAACGATTAACGCAAGGAGAATATTATGGGACTTTTAGATAGTGCACTCGGAATGCTGCCCGACAATGTGAACTTGGACAGCCTGGCTGAAAAAGTGGGCATGTCTGCAGAAGAATTGAAATCAGGTGGCGAAGCTTTGTTCACCAAATTGCAGGATGGCAGTGTTGATAAAGCGACTGCGATTAAAGAAGCGGCGGCGGAAGCTGGCGTTGATGCAGAAAAACTCAAAGGCTTGATGCCCGCTATGGCCGAAAAAGCCGGACTTGATGGCGAAGGCGGTCTCATGGACAAGCTGGGTGGTGAAGACGGACTCTTGGGTAAAGTGGGTGGTTTTCTGGACCGTGATGGCGACGGTAATCCCCTCAATGATATTACCGATATGGCCAAAGGCTTTTTCAAAAAATAGACAGCATCGCGGGTTATGTCTGACACTCAAGTGAGCTGGTCGGGCATTGCTTCCAAAATTAATATGCTGCCAGATACATCAACGATGCGCGCGGTTTCGCCCTTTTTTAGAGCGGGGCCGCGCGCTGACCATATGCCGTCCCCAACTTTAACGCGTCCGGATGTGGCATCCACCGGTTTGACAACTGTAACGGTCGTGCCAATCATTCGTGCCGCCCGGTCATTGAGCAGCGGGTCTTCGCTTTTCACGATATTGGTTAAATACCAGCGCCGTCCTAGCAATACGCTTGCAATAGTAGACAAGCCAAAAAGCGTCAGCTGACCCGCCAGGGTCAGTTCGATAAAGGTGTTGGCTATTCCGGTCACTGCAGCCGCTGCCGCCACCCACATTAAAAAAACGCCCGGTACGAAAATCTCCGCCAAAGCAAGGATCGCAGCGAGCGTCAGCCAGACATAGGCGGGATTGGTGGAAAATATTTCGGTCATATCGTGCCTATTGTGTGATTATTGCTCAAACGGTCCCTTGCGCCGGGGCTTGGGTGCCGAGGCAGCCGCAGCATTGTCGCCCAATGCTTCTTTGGCCAGTTCCCCGATGCCGCCCAAAGTGCCGATAAGCTGAGTGGCTTCCACGGGGAATAATATGGTCTTGGCATTTGGTGAAACCGCGAATTTTTCGACAGCTTTGACATAGTCTTGCGCAACGAAATAGTTGATCGCTTGAGCGTTGCCGGATGCAATAGCTTCAGACACCATCTGCGTGGCTTTGGCTTCGGCTTCCGCTTCGCGTTCGCGCGCTTCGGCATCCCGAAAAGCCGATTCTCGTCGCCCCTCGGCTTGTAAGATTTGTCCCTGCTTTTCGCCTTCAGACCGCAGAATTTCTGATGCACGTGCGCCTTCCGCATCGAGGATGTTTGCACGCTTTTCACGCTCGGCTTTCATTTGCGTGGCCATCGCGTCGACAATATCTTGAGGGGGCCGGATGTCTTTGATTTCAACGCGAGTAATCTTGATGCCCCAAGGTGTCGTGGCATCGTCGATGACGGTGAGCAGCCGCGCGTTAATCTCGTCGCGCTTGGACAGGGTTTCATCGAGATCCATTGACCCCATGACCGTCCGCAAATTGGTCGTAACCAGATTTAAAATTGCATTATAGAGATCATTGACCTCATAAGCCGCTTTTGCTGCTTCCAGCACTTGGAAAAAGACAACGCCATCGGTTGAGATCATCGCATTGTCTTTGGTGATGATTTCTTGCCCTGGAATATCCAGAACTTGCTCCATCATGTTAACCTTGCGGCCAACACGGTAGAGGAATGCGGGAAAGAAATTGAAGCCGGGTTTGGCGATGGTGGTGAAGCGGCCAAAATATTCAATTGTATATTCATAGCCCTGTCGAACAATTTTTATGCTTGCAAAAAGATAAATGATCACCACGATCAATATGAGCAATAAAACAAATTCCATGTCCAGCCATCCTCCAAAAAGTTGAGAGCATCATTGATTATTCTCAGCAAAATGCCAAGAAAAAAGCAAATTTTCCCCTCCGAAACAAGGTTACCATATTCCATGCGTTTTCTCATTTACGCCATCATGTTGGTCTTCTCGTTCTCGAGTAGTGCCTTTGCACAAGACATATCGGAACAAAATTTGCGCGATCATATCGAAATTTTGGCCAGCGATGATTTTGAAGGGAGAAAACCGGGCACGATCGGTGAAAACAAGACCGTCCAATATATTGCCAATGCCTGGATGCGGGCGGGATTGTCATCCGCCACTGGCACCGATTCCTGGTATGCCCCTGTCGCGCTGGTCGATCGTGCACCGCTGCAACAGGCGATATCCTTCGCTTATATGAAGGGTAATAAGCGCAAATCCGTGCGCATTGGGAGCGATCAAATCAAAGCACGGGGCGCGGATGCGCAAACCCGATTGATGGATCAACCGCTGGTCCATGTCGGTTACGGCAACCAAAGTGCTGAGCAGTTGCAAGCGGCCATATCGGGCAAGGTTGCGATGATGTTTCTAGCGGCTCCAGCAGGATCGAAAGATTTTCCGAGCTACCGTGTGCGAAAAGCCAAAATAGTGGCAGCGGGCGCCGCGGGTGTTATCTCGATCATAACAAATCAGGCGCGCTATAACCGCACGGTCAGGCGCTATCAAAGGAATAGCACTAGTCTTGATCAGTCCGGGGAGCATGCACCAGTCGAAGCGATCATGTTCGGCGAAGCGGCAGACAAGCTGCTTCGTAAAGCCGGAATTGACCATGTATTTTGGCAAGAAAAATTCAAGAACGAAGCCGCTGCGATCCTCGAAACCAACATCATGGGTAGCTTTGTCCTCGAAACACAAGTGCGGCGCTATGTTTCACATAATGTGATTGGCAAAATAGACGGCCGCAAACCGCAATCTGGTGCTGTCTTGTTTCTCGGTCATTGGGATCATTTGGGTGTGTGTCGCGGCGATTCAGCTGAGGATCGGATATGCAATGGCGCGGTAGACAATGCGAGCGGCATTGCCCTGTTGATCGAGGTGGCAAAAAAATTGGCCAAAGCCCCGCTCGACCGCGATATTTATTTTCTAGCGACAACGGCAGAAGAAAGCGGCCTGTTGGGCGCGCGTGCCTTTGTTGCTGCACCAAGCGTGGCATTAGACAGGCTGGTTGCGGTGTTCAACGCAGATACGGTCGCACTGGCTCCCAATGGTAAATTATTGGCTATCGTCGGTCGCGGAGAAACGCAGCTCGATTCCGATATTGAAAAACTAGCGGCCGCGCATGACCGGGAAATTGACAAAAGCGATAAAGCCAATGCTTTTATCAAAAGACAAGATGCCTATGTTTTTCTAAAACGCGGTATTCCGTCTTTCATGATTACGAGCGCATTTTCTGATCAAAAACGCCTCGATGACTATTTAAATGGCCGTTATCATGATGTCGGCGATGAGCTGGATGATTCGCTTTTGCTGGGCGGCGCGCGGGATGATGCGAATTTTCATGTCGAACTGGGCCGCTATTTTGGCACTATCGATAGCTATGCGGCATCCTCCGAAGCAAAGACAGCGCCGATTAGTTCTGGCGAATAGTTACAGAACTGATTACATGGGCCGCCACAGAATCAATTTACCCAATTAGAAAGTGGCCTTTCATGAGCAGCAAAGAAATCCGAACCGGCCTGACATTTGACGATGTTTTGCTGCAACCTGGTGCATCTGACATTGTCCCTAGCCAAGCCAATACCCAGACTTGGTTGACCAAGGAAATCGGCTTGAACATTCCGGTTCTATCGTCGGCCATGGATACGGTTACCGAAGCCGATATGGCGATTGTGATGGCCCAAATGGGCGGGATCGGCGTGCTCCATCGCAATTTGACATTGGAACAGCAAACCGCAGCGGTCCGTCAAGTGAAGCGATTTGAATCGGGTATGGTAGTCAATCCGATCACTATCGCTCCCGATGCGACATTGGCTGATGCCGAGGCGGTAATGGCACAAAATAAGATTTCCGGCATTCCGGTTGTTGAAAGCAGCGGCAAGCTTGTCGGCATTTTGACCAACCGGGATGTCCGGTTTGCCGAAAACCCCAAGCAACCGGTTTCCGAACTCATGACCAAAGATGATTTGGTGACCGTCCCAGTGGGTGTGAGCCAGGAAGAAGCCCGCCGGATGTTGCATCAGCGACGGATTGAAAAATTGCTGGTCGTTGATGATCGCTATCGCTGCGTAGGACTGATAACCGTCAAGGATATCGAAAAAGCGGTGACTTACCCCAATGCAACGAAAGACAGTTCTGGCCGCTTGCGCGTAGCGGCTGCTTCTACTGTCGGTGATGCCGGTTTGGAACGGACCGAAGCGCTGATCGATGCGGAATGTGATCTGGTGGTCATCGACACGGCCCATGGGCATAGCCAAATGGTGGCCAAAGCGGTGGAAGAAGTGAAAAAGCGTTCTAATCAGACGCAGATTATAGCAGGTAATGTCGCAACTGCGGCGGCAACCCGGGCCTTGATTGATGCCGGTGCTGATGGAATTAAAGTGGGGATTGGTCCCGGATCCATTTGCACCACGCGGGTCGTGGCCGGGGTTGGGGTGCCGCAACTCACCGCGATTATGGATTGCGCTGAAGAAGCTACAAAATCATCTGTTCCAATTGTCGCCGACGGCGGTTTACGGACCTCTGGAGATGTCGCCAAAGCCTTGGCTGCGGGCGCATCTTCCGTCATGGTCGGCTCGCTTCTGGCTGGTACCGAAGAGGCGCCGGGCGAAACTTTTCTCTATCAAGGCCGCGCCTATAAAAGCTATCGCGGCATGGGTTCTGTTGGCGCGATGGCTCGCGGATCTGCAGATCGGTATTTCCAGCAGGATATATCGGATCAAATGAAATTGGTGCCGGAAGGTATTGAAGGGCAGGTTCCGTTTAAAGGACCCGCTGGCGATGTTGTTCACCAATTGGTGGGCGGGGTAAAAGCGGCGATGGGATATACCGGTTCTGCGACGCTGGAACAATTGCGTGAACGCGCCGAATTTGTTCGAATTACCAATGCTGGCCTTCAGGAAAGCCATGTCCATGACGTCTCGATAACGCGCGAAGCTCCCAATTATCCGACGCGCTGAAAGGCGAGACAATGGTTGAACTGAAAATATTGTTGATCTTGATGATTTGGCCGGACGGACAGGATCAAGCCAATCCTATATGGACGGGAGAGCCTTTCGCAACCGTGGCTGAATGCGAGAATTATGCCGCTTTGATCATTGCCGATGCAGTGGAAAAATATGGTACCAATGTGGCCTCGCAGTTTCATTGCCTGAACAAAGATAGTCGCATTCAGGAATGACCCCTTCCGCACGCCTGCAAGCCGCCATTGAGCTGCTTGATGAGATAATTATCGCGGCGCGGGACAATGGCGCTTCGGCGGATAATATTGCTAAGAAATTCTTCAAAGCCCGGCGCTATGCCGGTTCGAAAGATCGCCGCGCGGTGCGCGCGCATGTCTATGCCGCCATTCGCCGGTTTGGCGACCGACCTATAAACGGACGGGCGGCGATGATCGGTTTGGCTGAGGAAACACCTGAGTTGCAGGCATTATTCGATGGATCCACTTATGGGCCAGCCGCCTTGCAACCCGACGAACCGCGTGCCTCCGGCTCGATCATAGCCAGTTGGCTGAACGACAGATTTGCCGCGCCGGTTGATGTTAAAGAGCGCACTGCATTATTTGAACGCGCGCCTTTGGACATCAGGCTGAATCTCAAAAAAGGTGACGCCGATCTGATGGGGGCAACATGGCCGGAGGCCGAACCATTGCCGTTGGACAATGCCTATCGGCTGCCGACCGGAACCAATATAGAAAATAGCCAAGTCTATAATGGCGGTCAGATTGAAGTTCAGGATTTGGGCAGTCAGGCCATTATTGCCGCCTGCTTACCAGGCGCGCCAAAGCTAATATTGGATATGTGTGCCGGGGCCGGAGGGAAAACTTTAGGCTTGTCGGCACAATTGCCCGATGATGTTCAAATCGTAGCAGCGGATACCGATCGTGGACGGTTAAGCCGGATCGAACCGCGGTTGCGCCGATCGGGTGCCGATAATATCGAAACCATATTGCTCTCGCCCAATCAGGAAGATGCAGCGCTCACTTCCTTCAAGTCCCAATGCGATTTGGTTTTGGTCGATGCCCCCTGTACGGGCACTGGAACGTGGCGGCGCAATCCCGAATTGCGTTGGCGAATGACACCGAAAAGACTGCAACAGACCATTGCATTGCAAGCGCGCCTTTTCGCGCTGGCGAGCACAATGGTCGCACCGGGAGGGCGATTGGTTTATGCCGTTTGCTCGCTGCTTGACGCGGAAGGCGGCGATCAAACCGAAACGTTTCTGGACCGGCATTCCGCTTGGCGGGATATAGAGGTTGATTTGCCGATTGGACGTCCATATCGTAAAGGAACTCTACTCACCCCGTATCAAGACGGAACGGATGGCTTTTATTTTACCTGTCTCGAAAAATTGTGATAGCAGAAGATGACGGGTGCCGGCATGTTCACCGAACGTGCAGGTAACCCTGCTAAAAAGCCTGAGTCTTTATTGGAGCTAATTATGCGTTTTTCACCTGCCGCCATTGCTATGTCCCTCGTTTTTGCCACGGTTTCTAGCGCTGGTTTTGGTCAGACGGCTGATGTGGAAATAAAAGCGCGGTCAGTGGCCTATATGGCCCAAGGCGAAGCGGCGCAAAAAAAGGGTAATCTGGATCTTGCGACCGACCTGTATGAAACCGCTTTGGCGGTTGATCCGCGCAATGGGTCAGCTTTTATCGCTTTGGCTCAAATTGCCCGTGCACAAAAATTACCTGGTAAGGCCATTCGCTTTTATCGGGAGGCATTGATCCTCGATCCGAACAATCTGGATGCATTGGCTGGTCAGGGAGAAGCCTTGGTGCAGCGCGGAGCGGTTGAAAAAGCAAAGATCAACTTGTCGCGAATTGAAACTCTTTGTCGCACGCGATGCCCGCAAACGGCACAACTGTCGACCGTGATCGACGCATCGGAAAAATCACCGATATTGTCAGCACAAGCGGTTACACCAAAGCCAAAAGTCAAAGATGAAGCCGTAGCGCCAAATTGATCGTTGGGCTTGTCCCGGATTAATCGCAAAGCCTTCTTCTCTAAAAATCATAGACCAATGTTGCGCGGCTGAGCGTATCGGTTTTTTCGCGTCCGTCAGGCGGGTTGGTTTCATGCTCGACCGCATAAGAAAAACGCGCTGACAATTTGCCATTGATCTTGGCATCCAGCGCGGTGGTGGTTGTCAACGTATTATTGCCCGAAGAGAAAATGACATTGGCGCTTGTTAAACTGCTGGCATCAGAGGCTAAGGTGGCGCCAGCGCCTTGGGAGAGTTTTAGATTTTTGGCTATCGTCCAACCCAGATCCAATCCAATTAGGCCGGCCAGGCTGCTGTCAGATCCGCCATCGGAAAATTCGGTGAGACGCCAAGCAGGCCCCGCTTTCAAATCCAGATTAATATGTTTTTCCTTGAGTACCGAATATCCAATACCGCCTGATACCGTGTAGCGTGCTGAAAACCCTTGAAACGCATCGCGATCAAATTGGGCCAGTCCATAAGTAAAAAGCCGATCATTTATCTTATATTCCGGTTCAATCGCAGCGGCATATTGTTCGCGGTTGGTCACACCATTGCTGCGCTGATAGTCGGCTCTGGCGCGAAACTTCAGGCGCCATTTTACCGCATCTTTAAGGAGCCTTATACCGCCACTAAGCCCAACAGTACTCGAATTGCCGGTGTTGCGAAACCCGCCCAATTCTCCTTCACCGGTCCAATTTTCAAAAAAAGGCGCTTCCATTTTGGCGCGTTTTTCTTCTGCTGCCAACTGTGTTTGTTTTGCGTTATATGCGCTTTGGATGGCGTCAAGTTCGTCAATTTCATCCGGATTGGACAGTTTTGCGAACTTGATGATCGATGCAACTTCCTCTTTTTTGCCATTTGCGATGGCAGCGTCGATCATCGCTTTGACTGGTTCTGGCAATGCGGCATGAGCAGGAGACGACAGGCCAACAGCCACTAAAGGAAGAGACCAAAGAAATTTATGTAACATACTATAATCCTGTGAAAATGGGGGTTCACATTCAGATTAGTGGTGCAAATTCCGTCAATATTGCGCGGTACAAATCGCGTTTAAAGGGAACGATCATATCCGGTAAGCTTGACGGGTCAGCCCACTTCCAAGCCGAAAACTCGGCGTGGTCAGTGGCAATATTGACATGCTTATCATCCCCTGTAAACCGCATCAGAAACCAAAATTGGCGCTGACCCCGATATTTGCCTTTCCAGATTTTGCCCAATAATTCACTGGGCAAATCGTAATAATGTTCATCCTGACTGCGTGCGATTATATCAACATGTTTGCTCGCAATACCGGTTTCTTCCCAAAGCTCTCGCAGCGCGGCTGCTTCGCTGTCTTCTCCCTTATCAATCCCGCCTTGCGGCATTTGCCACGCGTCGGGAAAATCACTGTCTTTTGCATCAAGCCTTTGCCCTACAAAAACTTGACCTTTGGTGTTGGCCAACATGATGCCAGCACAGGGCCGATAAGGAAGCGCGCTGTAGTCGGTCATAAAGCGGCCAAAGTCGTTTTCAGTGCGTTGCAAATACCATCGACATCTTTTTGCGAAGATGGAATGCCTTTGCGCAAACAGATCAAGCCATGGACATTGCCTTTGGCTTCAAAATACGTGACCGGAACTCCGGCATCAATCAACTTGATACCATAGGCCCGTCCTTGATCGCGCAGAGGGTCAAGACCAGCGGTAATCAACACGGTGGGCGGGCTGTTTGCCAAGTCCGCAAAAATCGGATCGCAGCGGATATCTCCGGCTGTACCAGCATAATGGCCTTGAAAATAATCCATCGAGTCTTTGGTGAGCAAAAAGCCTTCGGCAAATTCCGCCATTGAGCCTTCAGAGGCGCTGCTGTCAACAACCGGATAAATCGGAACCTGGGCAATCACCGGAGCCGCCGCGGGATTTTTGGCGAGATCTTGGGCCACGACGATCGCGAGATTGCCGCCAGCACTGTCGCCACATGGAATTAATCCGTCAATTTCAATGCCCAGCACATCCGCTGCATTATCTGCAATCCAACGGGTCGCTGCTTCACAATCATCGGGCGCGGCTGGAAATGGGGCCTCTGGTGCGAGTCGATAGTCAACCGCAATAAGCGGCAAATCCATTTGCGCTGCCATCTCGGTACAATAGGGATGGTGGCTCTCCAGATCTCCGATCACAAAGCCGCCGCCATGATAAAAAATTATCGCCGGGCCTTTTTCGCGCGTTTCCCGTTTGTCATAATAGCGCAGCTTGATATCGCCTCCTGGACCGGGGCAGGTTAAGTCTTTGATTACAGACAGTTGAGTAGGTTCGGCATCGACCAGAAAGCGCATGCCGACATAAACTTCTCGGGCCGCCGCAGGCTCCATTTGATCCATCGGAACTTCTACCGCGGTTTCGAGCATCGCAAGCATAGCCTGTACATCGGGGCGTATATATGCCGGTGTCATCCTTGTTTCTCCGTCTGTTTTTCGTTGTTATCGGTGGTCTATTGCGAGTAGATCAGCGGGGGTTCACTAAGCAAGTTCTATTCTCGGTTACGGTATAGAAAACAGTTCGTTTCAAACAAAAACTTTATCCCTAGTAGTTTTTATGGTTTGAAGCAGAGGTGAGAAGTGCTTTATCGCTTCTTCTAAAGAGTGATGGGTACGGAATTTATATATGGCAACGGCGCTTAAGCAGGACGAAAACGGCAACAATCAATCGGAAAATGCGGAAAATGTGGTTGTTCGCTTTGCAGGGGACAGCGGCGATGGCATGCAGCTCACCGGCGGTCAATTTACGTTGTCGACCGCATTGTCGGGCAGCGACCTTGCAACTTTCCCCGATTTTCCTGCAGAGATTCGGGCGCCGCAAGGCACGTTATTCGGAGTATCGGCTTTTCAGATTAATTTTGGTAGCCGCGCGATTGAAACTGCAGGTGATCAACCAGATGTGTTGATTGCGATGAATCCAGCCGCCCTTAAAACCAATGTCGATGCATTGCGGGATGGCGGTTTGATCATTGCCGATGCGGGGGAATTTGGAAAACGCAATCTCGACAAAGCAAAATATGAAAATGATCCATTGGAAGATGGGTCGCTCGCCAAATGGCAATTGCTTAAACTGGATATTTCCGCCCTGACATTGGAAGCCGTAAAACCCTTTGGTCTTGGCAATAAAGAAGCGTTGCGCTGTAAAAATATGTGGACCTTGGGTCTTGCGCTCTGGATGTTTGAGCGCGAGCGCGAGCCGATTATCGATTGGCTCAAATCCAAATTTGCAAAGTTACCGGATGTGGCGGGTGCCAATATCGCAGCCTTGAATGCCGGCCATGCTTATGGCGAAACAGCTGAACTATCCGGAGATGGTTTGGGCAGCGGTCATCTGACGACCCGTAAAGTCGGCGCTGCGCCTTCAGCACCGGGTGAATATCGGACGGTTACCGGCGCTGAAGCCTTGTCCCTTGGCCTGGTGGCTGGCGCGCAACTTGCTGACCTCCCGATGTTCTTCGGCGGTTATCCGATTACGCCTGCCTCAGCTATATTGCATCATTTGTCACGGCTGAAAGAATTTGGTGTCACAACTTTTCAAGCCGAAGATGAGATAGCGGCTATCGCGGCGGCTATTGGTGCAAGCTATGCCGGCAAATTGGGAATAACGTCGTCTTCTGGTCCCGGAATCGCCCTGAAAGGCGAAGCGATGGGGCTGGCGATCATGACAGAATTGCCGTTGGTCATCATCAATTCGCAGCGCGGCGGTCCGTCGACCGGGCTTCCAACCAAGACCGAACAATCGGATCTGTATCAAGCGATTTATGGCCGTAATGGTGACGCACCGATGCCGGTGATCGCAGCGCGTTCGCCCGGTGATGCTTTTGAATGTGCGATAGAAGCGGTGCGCACAGCAGTGCAATATATGACACCAGTCATGCTGCTTACCGATGGGTATATCGCTAATGCTGCTGAGCCTTGGAAAATTCCCGATGTCGACAGTCTGGAACCTTTCCCGACAAGCTTCCTCGAGGCCATGCCGGAAGGTGGATTGAAACCCTATTCCCGTGATGAAAAGCTGGCGCGCCCCTGGATCAAGCCAGGCACGCCCGATTTGATGCACCGGATTGGCGGCATCGAAAAAGGCATTGATACCGGTCATATTGATTACGGCGCTGCCAATCACCAAAAAATGACTGAAATTCGCCGGGACAAGGTGTTGGGCGTTGCTGATAGCATTCCTGATCAAGATGTAGCATTGGGCCAAGCAGGTGGTAAATTGGCGGTTGTAGGTTGGGGCTCTACTTTTGGCCCGATCCATCAAGCGGTGCGCCGAGCTGTGGAAGCCGGAAAAGATGTCAGCCATATCCACATCAGAAATATCTGGCCGATGCCTAAAAATCTTGGTGAGTTGCTGAAAAGCTTCGACCGGATAATCGTACCGGAAATGAATAGCGGGCAATTGAAAACGGTCTTGCGTGACCAGTATTTGGTCGACGCCAAACCGGTGAACAAAGTGTCCGGACAGCCCTTTACCATTGCCGAAATTGATGCGGCGATTGAGGAGAATCTCTCATGAACGAGATGACAAAAATCACAACGTTGAAAGACTGGGAAACCGACCAAGAAGTGCGCTGGTGCCCCGGTTGTGGCGATTATGCGATTCTCAAGGCCGTGCAGCGCACTATGCCTGACCTCGGCGTTCGTCCTGAAGATACAGTGTTTATCAGTGGCATAGGTTGTTCGTCGCGTTTCCCTTATTATATGGAAACATATGGTTTTCATACCATCCACGGCCGTGCGCCAGCGGTGGCGACTGGTGCCAAGCTCGCCAATCCGGATCTCGATGTATGGATCGTCACGGGCGATGGAGATGCTTTGTCTATCGGCGGCAATCACACAATGCATTTGCTCCGGCGCAATCTCGATTGCCAGATCATGTTGTTCAACAATGAAATTTATGGCCTGACTAAAGGGCAATATTCTCCCACATCTCGGGTGGGAACAAGCAGCCCATCAACACCTTATGGATCGGTTGATCGGCCGGCATCACCTTGTGCATTCGCATTGGGTGCCGGCGCGCGGTTTATTGCGCGTGGCATTGATGTCCATAAAGACCTCACCAACGTGTTGAAGGCGGCGCATAAGCATAAAGGGGCAGCCTTTATCGAGATTTTCCAAAATTGCATCGTTTATAACAAAGATGTTTTTGACGAATTTGCCGCCAAAAAGACCGCGGCATCGACCCAATTGCTCCTGGCTAATGGCGAACCGATGCTGTTCGAAAAAGGCGAAAAAGGGATCACCTTGGATCGTGAGACTTTATCGCTCAAAGTCGTAAACGTCGTCGATGGCGATTGGGAATCTGCTGATGTCATCGTCCATGACGTGACCAATCGGTCAGTAGCACATATGTTAATCGAAATGCCATTTGGAGAATTTCCAATGGCCATTGGTGTGCTTTATGATGATCCGCGACCGACTTTTGAGGCAGCGGTTGTGGCTCAAAATACCGAAGCATCTCAGGGTAAAAAACCGGATCTACAGGCCTTGCTGAACAAGGGGCAGACTTGGACTGTTACCGAGGATGGTCCGCAATTATAGGGTTTATCGTTCCGAATAAGGCGCTGTTAATATAGTCTTTTGTTTGCCAGCATGACGATCGTTTATTCCTCTTGAAAAAATGGTGGCACTTGATTTTGATGCCTAAAATAATGTTGAAAAACAAGAGTTTAATATAGATTCAGGGCGTTGGACAAGGGCTGTGAACACTGTGAACTTTGGGCGGGTTTTGCCGAAAAAGAAAGCAAGGATAGAGTGTCTTGGATAATCTAACCCATAGTCTCGCTGGCGCTGTGTTGGGGCAGCTGGGTTTAAAAAAGAAAACTGGCCTGGGCATGGCCACCTTAATCATCGCCGCGAATATTCCTGACATTGATGCGTTTGCGACCTTATTGGGTGGATTTCAGCATTTGGCTCTCCGCCGCGGTTTTACCCACGGCCCTATTGCCATGCTCGTCTTACCCCTCATGTTGACGGGCATAATGATCTGGTTTGATGGTTGGCAGACAAGGGGCAACAAGCGGCCCTCAGATCGTCTACCGGTACATAAAGGTTGGCTGTTGGCCTTGGCTTATATTGGCACGCTTAGCCATCCCGCCTTAGATTGGTTGAACAGCTATGGCGTGCGGTTACTCGAACCTTTTTCTTCGCAATGGTATTATGGCGACACAATCTTCATCATTGATATTTGGATTTGGGCCGCGTTAATTGCAGGTGTCTGGATTTCTCGACGACGTGAGAAAAAAGGAAGGGCCGACTGGCAGCGGCCCGCTTGGATAAGTTTTGCAGCGATTTGCGCCTATATTATTGCCAATGGTTTGATCACCGGCAAAGCCGAAAAAGATACCGAATTGGCCGTAGAATACAGAACGGGATCGCGCCCTGAACAAGTGGTGGCAAATCCCGTGCCGGTTACCTTTTGGCGTCGCGATATGATTTGGCAATTGGTGGGCCCATCGGGCTATCAATATGGTGAAGGCAAATTTGATTTGTTTCGCAGCGAACCCGTCCAATGGAATGGTGAACTTATCGAAAATAATGTGCCGCCGGAAACAATTGCTAAAGTGCGGGAAAACGATTCCGATGTCGACGCTTTTCTGTTCTGGTCGCGCATGCCAATATTGCAACAAATGGAATCAACAGGGGACGATACAGATATTATCGTAGATTTTTCGGACATGCGTTTTCGTGATCCTCTGGTTGCCGATAGATTCTCCTTGCAGGCTAGATTACCGGGATATTCTGACGACCAGCAAATCGAAACCGAAACCGAAATCGGCGAAGAGTGACAGTTCCCACAATAATCTGGTTTCGCCGCGACCTGCGGTTGGCCGATCAAGCAGCAGTCACCGCTGCGGCGACAAAAGGACCCATTATTCCGGTTTATATTCTGGATGATGAAACACCTAAACACCGCAAAATGGGAGGAGCCTCGCGTTGGTGGCTGCACAAGAGTCTCCAGTCTTTGCAAACAGACTTGCGCGCGCGAGGATCACAACTCATTTTGCGGCGTGGTAGGGCATCTGAAATTTTGACTGAATTGGCACAGCAAACCGGTGCCAGAGAGATTCATGCCATACATCACCATGAGCCCTGGTGGCTCAATGCGCAGAGAGATTTACGGGCCCAGTTGAAGGGTAGCGGCGAACTCATCTTGCATCACGGCAACTATTTGTTGCCCCCAGGTTTGCTAAAAACGGGCAGTGGCGGCCCCTATAAAATTTACACTCCGTTCTGGAAATCGTTGCGCGAACGTATGCCACCGGCACCGACAATAGCAGCGCCCAATATCTTGTCAGCTCCTGCTAAATGGCCGGCAAGTGAGGAACTGCAAAATTGGCAGCTATTGCCCTCTCAGCCGGACTGGGCGAGCGGCTTTGATGCCGAATGGCATCCGGGGGAAAGCGGTGCGCAAAATAGTCTTGAACGGTTTGCGGATATCGCCGACCAATATGATCATGGGCGTAATCTGCCATCAGAAAAGTTGGTGTCTCGTCTTTCACCTCATTTGCATTTTGGTGAAATTAGTCCCACCAGAATTTGGCATCGTCTCGCTGACCAAGGGGCACTGGCCGAAACGTATCTAAAAGAGATTGTTTGGCGAGATTATGCGCAAAATGTCATCACCCAATTTCCGCAATATGGCAGCGAAAGCTATCGCGAGAAATTCCGTGCCTTTCCCTGGCGTGATCTGGCCGACCCGACCGTGCAAAAGGACTATGACGCTTGGTGTCATGGCCAGACAGGCTATCCGATTGTGGATGCCGGCATGCGGGAATTATGGGCAACTGGCTGGATGCACAACCGGGTGCGAATGATTGCTGCGAGTTTTTTGATCAAGCATCTGTTGATCGATTGGCGCGCAGGAGAAAAATGGTTCTGGGACACATTATTGGACGCAGATTTCGGTTCTAACTGCGTGAATTGGCAATGGGTGTCTGGCACTGGTGTCGACAGCAATATGTTCGTTCGGATCATGGCACCGCTGTCTCAGTCCGAAAAATTTGACGCAGGCGACTATATTCGTAAATGGGTTCCGGAACTTTCCGACATCTCCGATCCTTACATTCATGACCCCGAAGAAAGTGGCGCAAAACCAACATCTTATAGATCAAAAATTATTAACCATAAAGCGGCGAGAATGCGGGCTTTGGCCGCCTATGCCGAAGTGAAATAAGGAAAATAGTTTGCAAACACAGATATTTTCCCTTATCGATCCGGACATCTGCAAGAAGGATATCAGGTCGATGAATAACTAGGTTGCCGTTGGGCATTTTCAAAATTTTTAGCGTTCAGCCGCACAGGCTGATTATTTTGACACCTATTATTCAGGATCTTTTATGCACAGATTATCAGAAAAATTTTGCGTTATTACCGGTGCTGCGCGCGGCATAGGAAAAGCCATTGCACAATCATTTGTAGACGAAGGAGCTACGGTGCTCCTGACCGATTGCGATGAAGGCACTCTAAAGCAAGTCGGCGAAGAGTTAAATTGTTCAACGCTGGTTCTTGACGTGGCGAAAGAAGCCGATTGGAATCAGTTAGCTAACCGTTATCCAACCGCCGATGTTGTTGTAAACAACGCCGGTATCACTGGATTTGAAGCAGGGATCGCGCCGCACGACCCGGAAAATGCATCGCTAGAAAATTGGCGTGCGGTGCATCAAGTCAATCTTGATGGGACTTTCATGGGATGTCGTTATGCCATTCGCGCCATGAAAGAAAAAGGCACTGGATCGATTATCAACATTTCCTCGCGCTCCGGTATGGTTGGGATTCCGGGCGCAGCAGCTTATGCTTCATCCAAGGCCGGTATTCGCAATCACAGCAAGTCGGTTGCGCTATATTGTGCGCAATTTGGTTGGAAAATACGCTGTAATTCGATCCACCCGGCTGCGATAATGACGCCCATGTGGGAACCGATGCTAGGCGAAGGCAAACAGCGAGAGGATGCGATGGCCGCTTTGGTGAAAGATACCCCATTGCGGCGGTTCGGAGAAGCGGAAGAAGTTGCTGCGGTCGCTCTGTTATTGGCTTCCGATGAAGCCAGCTATATTACCGGTGCCGAAATGACCATCGATGGCGGAATATTGGCCGGTTCAGCGGCCGCTCCCGGTTCATGATCTATCTGGTTTTGGCAAGAGATAGTGAAGCATTGCCAAGCGTTTATCGCTGGTCCATATCGTCCAAATGAATGCTGAAGCTCCAAAACGCGGCAACCACCTGCTCGACGCGCGAAAGCGCTTCGGGACAGGCGGTGGTTTGCTTGCCAGATTGGCCGCACCGGGATTTCACCGGATTGTGGATCGGATTGATGCCGGTTTGGATTATGGGACGTTCGAGGGTAAATTACCGGACGGGACAACCCGCATTGTCGGCGGCCGAGGCGAAGGGCCGATGGCGGAAATCACGCTTCACAGTTGGAATGCCCTGTTGCGTTTGGTGAACAGCGGTTCTGTTGGATGGTATCGTGCCTGGGAATTGGGAGAATGGGAAAGCCCCGATCTTGTCCCGGTATTTGATCTGTTCACACGCAATAGAGCGGGCCTAAAGGATACCGGCCGGGCGTCTGGTATTTTCCGGCTGATCGCGAAACTTCGGCATGCGCGCCGCGATAATGACAAGGCTCGTGCACGCCAGAATATCCAATATCATTATGACTTAGGCAATGATTTTTACCGGGTCTGGTTGGATGAAACGATGAGCTATTCCAGTGCTCTTTTTGAATCAGCAAATGACCGCAACGAATCGCTCGAAAATGCGCAAGCGAATAAAGTGGCTGCCATCGCCAAGCGTCTGAATCCGCAGCCCGGGCAAAAGCTTTTGGAAATTGGCTGTGGTTGGGGATATTTATCGGGTATCATGGCCCGTGAATATGGTTTGGATGTCACCGGCATATCCCTCTCGGATGAGCAAACCGAATGGGCAAGGGATCATCATCCTGAGGCCCAGTTTTTGATCCAAGACTATCGAGATGTTTCGAGTGAGGATGGCAAGGGTGCATTTGATGCGATTGCCAGTGTGGAAATGGTTGAAGCGGTTGGTCAGCAATATTGGCCAGACTTTCTGGACTGCATTGCCCGCAATCTCAAACCCGGTGGACGGGCTGCTTTGCAATATATCAGCATAGCTGACGATATATTCAGTCAATATGCGCAGAGCGCTGATTTCATTCAGACCTATATTTTCCCCGGCGGCATGTTGCTTTCGGAAAGCCGTTTTCGCGCGCTGGCAGAAGAACGAGGCTTGCAATGGACCGATCAACATGATTTTGGACCAGACTATGCGAAAACGCTGAACCAATGGCGGGCGCGTTTTGATGCTGTAGTGGAGCAGGGCAATTTGCCTTCCGGTTTTGATGAGCATTTCGTGCGGCTGTGGCGTTATTATTTCGCTTATTGCGAAGGTGGCTTCACGGGCGGCGGTATAAATGTTTCTCAAGTGACTTTAATTAAAGAATAATAACAGGAGCGGATCATGGGACTAGGCAAGACACTGACATTAGCGATGACCGGAGTAGGATTGTGTCTCGCACTTCCAGGCTGTGAGAAAGTAAAAGAAGTCGCTGCAGATGCAGCGGGTTTGCCCACCGATAAGAATATTTTATTTTGGACAGATGATCAAAGAGCCAAAGCTTTCCGAATGATGGATAGTCTAGTTCCCTCTAACACAATAGCTGCAGGTGGCGAGCCAAAGGCGCTTTCTCAAGGGCCTGATTTGCCTACAGAATTTGACGTTGCTGGCAAAAAACTCTCTGTCGATCAATATATGGCTGATCAGCGGATGGCCGGAATCGTGATTTTACAGGACGGCAAAGTCCGGCTTGAAGAATATCGTATGGACTTTGGCAAGGATGACCGCTGGACTTCGTTTTCTGTGGCCAAATCCTTGGTCTCAACGATGGTGGGTGCAGCGATTAAAGATGGACTTATCCAATCTATTGATGACCCTTTGACTGACTATATTCCCGAACTCAAAGGCAGCGGATATGACGGGGTGACGGTTCAGCAGTTGTTGACCATGACGTCCGGTGTCAAATGGAATGAAGATTATGCGGATCCCAAGTCGGATGTTGCCCAATTTAACAATACCCAACCCGTCGATGGCATGGACCCGATCATTGTCTATATGAAGACCTTGGAAAACGAAGCGGAGCCGGGAACGCGCTGGCAATATAACACTGGAGAAACCAACTTAATCGGGGTCTTGGTGGCCAAAGCGACTGGTAAATCCATATCGGAATATCTCTCTGAAAAAGTCTGGGTGCCTTATGGCATGTCACAAGATGGCGAATGGCTGCTGAATGAAGGCGGTAAGGAAATTGGCGGCTGCTGCATTTCAGCGACCGTCAGAGATTATGCTCTATTCGGTCAATTTGCGATGGATGGCGGACGGATTGGGGAAGATTCAATCGTACCGGAAGGTTGGTTTGCCAAAGCGGGCACCAAGCAAGCCGATATTGATGTTCCGGGCCGTGGATATGGCTATCAATGGTGGACATTTGATGATGGCAGTTTTGCGGGGCAAGGAATTTTCGGGCAAGGTATTTTTATTGACCCGGCACGAAAATTGGTCGTTGCGAGCAACGGCAACTGGCCCAGCGCAACGCCGGAAGAGCAGGGTGCACAGCGCATCGCCTTTTTCAACGCGGTAAAGAGCTATCTGGATACGGAAAGTGTTGAAGAACCGGTTAGCGATCGGTCGGCTAACTAATATCGAAGCGTTCTCCGGTTTCGAAATTACTCTCGAGAATTTCTACCATTTGGTCAGCGACGACATCCGGTGATTTGACGGATTGCGGGTCTTCGCCGGGATAGGCATTTGCCCGCATCACCGTGCGCGTACGACCAGGATTGATGATAGCTGTGCGTAATTTTGCGAGATTGCGCATTTCTTCGCCATAGCTGATTACCAAGGTTTCCAATGCGGCTTTTGAGGCGCCATAAGCCCCCCAAAATGCGCGGGGTGCGCGGCCAACACTACTGGTCAAGGCGAGCAACCGGGCATCATCGCTTTTACGCATCATCGGATCAAATCCAGCAATTAAAGCTTGCTGTGCGATTAGGTTCAAAGTCAAAACATTGTTGAATTCTTTGCCATCAATCGCCGGAACCGGTGTCAGCGAACCCAGCATCGCTGCGTTGAGGATCATGATATCAAGCGCGTCCCAACGTTCAGAAATGGCTTGCGCCAATCGGCCAATACTATCGCCATCTGTCAAATCGAGCGGGGCAATGGTTGCACTGCCTCCCGCTTCATGGATTTTATCCTCCACTTCCTCCAGAGCCTCGGCAGTTCTCGCGGTCAAGATCACATGTGCCCCTTTGGCCGCTAAGGCAATGGCTGTGGCCGCACCAATTCCGCGGCTGGCGCCCGTCACCAATGCCAGTTGATTTTCAAAGCTCATGGAAAACTATCACCTACAACAGATTGTTTAGCCAACTGGTTCTACCAAAATCGGCGCGTCTTTCGCCGCGACTTGTTCGTTCAACATCGTCAATTGATCTGGCTGCTGCTCACCTTCTTGATCGGTCAATGGTGTCGGATAAGCGCCGGTGAAGCATGCATCGCAATATTGCGGTTGGGCTTCTGCACGCATATCTTCACCAACAGCGCGATAGAGTCCGTCAATCGAAATGAAGGACAGACTGTCCGCTTGAATATAGTCGCACATTTGCTCAATCGATTTCATCGCTGCCAGCAATTTTTCCCGTTTTGGAGTGTTCACTCCGTAGAAACAACTGTGCATAGTTGGCGGGCTTGCGATACGCATATGCACTTCAGCAGCACCTGCTTCGCGCATCATCTGGACGATTTTCAAGCTGGTCGTTCCACGGACAATGCTGTCATCTATCAGAACAATTTTCTTGCCGTTGACCAAGGGGCGATTGGCATTATGTTTAAGTTTTACGCCGAGATGGCGAACACCATCTCCGGGCTGGATAAAGGTTCGTCCGACATAATGTGAGCGAATGATACCGAGTTCGAACGGAATTCCCGATTGTTCTGCATAACCAATAGCTGCCGGAGTTCCACTGTCTGGTACGGGGATTACGTAGTCGGCATCCACCGGATTTTCGATTGCTAACTGCGCGCCAATTTCTTTACGCACACTATAGACCGAAGACCCATCGACGATGGAATCGGGACGAGAAAAATAGACATGTTCAAATATGCAGGGCCGCGCGCTGGTTTCCCCAAATGGACGATGGGAACGCATTTCGCCGTTGGTTACGACAATTAATTCTCCAGCATCGACGCTGCGGACATATTCTGCTCCGACCAAATCCAGCGCGACCGTCTCTGATGCGAAGACATAAGCATCACCAATTTTACCAATGACCAGCGGTCTGATGCCCAGTGGGTCGCGGCAAGCAATCATCCCATCTGGCGTCATGCAGATTAATGAGTATGCGCCTTCAACACGCCGCAAGGCGTCAATAAACTTGTCTAACAATGTGCGATATTTTGATGTCGCGAGCAAATGAATGATAACTTCAGTGTCGCTGGTAGATTGAAAGATAGAGCCGTTTTGCACCAATTCTTGGCGTAATTTTTGCGCATTGGAAATATTGCCATTGTGAGCAATAGCAAAACCGCCAGAAGCGAGATCTGCTTCCAGCGGTTGAATGTTTCTTAGCGTTCCAGCTCCGGTGGTCGAATAGCGGACATGGCCGCAAGCATAGTCGCCGCGAAGCTTGTCCATAACCTCGGCACTGTCGAAATTACCCGCAACCGGACCGAGCGCACGATGGCTGTAAAATTCACGTCCGTTGCGGCAGGTTATCCCAGCCGCTTCTTGTCCGCGATGTTGCAGCGCGTGAAGACCAAGTGCAACCATCGCTGCGGCATCATCTATACCGGCGACACCAAATACACCGCATTCTTCACGTAGCTTATCATCTTCAAACGGGTGGGTTGTCAGCATATCGCACCTTGTTTGTTGCCCAAATTTAAGACGCCGCACCGGCACCCTCAGGGAGATGGCAGGGATATAGGTTTGAATCTCCGGTTTGTCTTCCCCCTTGGTCATAAAAATATCATATTTGTCATTCTGTAACCGTCCCATTTGAAGAAAGGCCGGTTTTGCGTTGCGCGGGACGCATGGGATGTTTAACTCAGCCGCATGACTTGTGATAAAAATGACGACCGGGAAACCGGTTCCACCCTCAAACCCAAATATGATTCGAATGGATTGCTCTCTGCCGTGGTCACTGATGATTCGTCCGGCGAGGTCTTGGTGATTGCTTTTATGGATGCCCAAGCACTGCAAATGTCCCAAGATACGGGTGTTGCGCATTTCTATTCTCGCAGCCGCAAAAAACTCTGGAAAAAGGGTGAAACATCGGGAAATATTCTCAGCATCGTTGAAATGCGCATAGATTGTGATCAGGATGCTGTTTGGATCAAAGCTAAACCCGCCGGTCCAACCTGCCACACCGGAGCGACGAGTTGTTTCTACCGCGTTATAAAAAATGGCGCTCTTGAGATGGTGGAATGAAACCAGCCGTTTTCTGTTTGATATCCTTGCTTTTGGTCGGCTGCAGTGAGGCCGACAAAGATACCCAAAACGCAGGCACCGCTGACGCGCCGCTTTCTTCGCTGGAAAAAGCCGCGATTGAAGCGGGAGTAATCCCCGATAGTCGCAATATCAGCCTGTCGGGCGCTTTTGAAAGACGAAGCGACTTGGGTGAAGATCGGTTTTGTGCGGTGGGCAATGATGAGCGCGGATATCAAGTTGGATTAATCGCTGTATTCGGCCCTGATAGCAAATGTGAAGGACAGGGCGCTGCTACTCGTAATGGGGAAGAAATCAGCATAATATTGGATAGCGAACAGCGCTGCACTTTTACCGCAAGTTTTGATGGCGTTGCTTTACAATTACCGGGCGAATTGCCGGAATCTTGCGCGAGCTATTGCACTCCTCGGGCAGGATTTAGTGGCGTAAGCTTCTTTTTAGTAGGCGAGGGGGATGCCGTCGCGCGTTCCACCCGTGGCCGCGAAATTGAGAATCTGTGTCCGGGCGGTTAGTATTGACGTTTACGTTAGCGTAAGCTATAGGTAAGGCATGTCGAAACCGCTCAACCATGCAGAAATCGATACGCCAGACCTCAAGAATCGCGAAACATTTTCAATTTCCGATTTGTCAGAAGAATTTGGGGTAACCGCACGCGCGCTTCGTTTTTACGAGGACGAAGGTCTTATTGCACCACATCGCAAGGGCCTGGCTCGGATTTATACGAAGCGTGATCGCGCTCGCCTCGCGTGGATTATGCGCGCAAAAAATGTCGGCTTCAGCCTGACCGAAATTCGTGAAATGATAGATCTTTACGATCTAGGCGATGGACGGATCACGCAAATGGAGGTGACCTTGGAACGCTGTCAGGAAAAAGTGGATCTGTTGAAAAAACAACGCAACGATATCGACAGTTCGATCAAAGAACTTACCGAATTTATTAAGATTGTGCAGGACGCCGTGACCGAGGCAAAAGCACAGCAAGCATAGAGGATTATTGCCAGTATATTCTGGCCGCACCCAAATTTATAGAAAGGTAGAGATAATGCCAAATTATCAAGCCCCCGTTCGTGACACCCAATTTATTATCAATAATGTGCTCAATGTAGAGCGATTTTCGAACCTGCCTGGGTTTGAAAATGCAACGCCTGAAATGATTGATGCTATTCTCACGGAAGGCAGCAAATTTATTGAAAATGTGCTTTTCCCATTGAACCAAGTTGGTGACACCGAAGGATGTACACGTCACGAAGATGGCAGTGTCACGACACCAACCGGTTTTAAAGACGCCTATAAACAATATTGCGAAGCAGGTTGGGGGACTTTGTCAGGTCCCGAAGAATATGGCGGGCAAGGTTTGCCCCATATCGTATCCATGGCATTTGAAGAATATATGGCTAGCGGCAATATGGCCTTTGCCATGTATCCTGGCCTGACTCATGGCGCGATTTCATCGATATTGGCAAAAGGTAACGATGAACAGAAGGCCAAGTTCGTTCCCAAAATGCTCTCGGGTGAGTGGACGGGAACAATGAATTTGACTGAACCCCATTGCGGAACGGATTTGGGATTAATCAGAACCAAGGCGGAACCCAATGCCGATGGTTCGCACGCAATTACCGGAACCAAGATTTTCATCTCTTCCGGTGAACATGACATGGCTGAGAATATCATTCATTTGGTGCTCGCTAAAACCCCCGATGCGCCGGATAGCGTAAAAGGTATTTCGCTATTCATCGTGCCCAAGTTTATCGTCAATGAAGACGGATCGTTGGGAGATAAAAACCCCGTATCCTGTGGATCGATTGAGCATAAAATGGGTATTCATGGCAATTCAACATGCGTGATGAACTATGATGGTGCGACCGGTTATATGGTCGGCGAAGAAAATAAAGGCCTTGCCGCAATGTTCATCATGATGAACGTTGCTCGTCTGGGTGTGGGGCAACAGGGGCTTGGCATAGCAGAAGTCGCCTATCAAAACGCCGTTCACTATGCCAATGATCGCCGTCAGGGTCGGGCTTTGACGGGACCGGAAGATCTTGATGCCAAGGCGGATACACTATTTGTGCACCCTGATGTACGCCGGATGCTCTTGGATGGAAAAGCCTTTACCGAAGGAATGCGTGCATTGTGCCTATGGGGCGCCTTGCAAGCTGATTTGATTCACAAAGCGCAAAGCGAAGAAGACCGGCAAATGGCGGATGACCTGTTGTCGCTGTTAACCCCGGTTATCAAAGGCTATGGCACCGACAAAGGCTATGAGATCGCCACTAATGCGCAGCAAGTCTATGGCGGACACGGTTATATTGGTGAATGGGGTATGGAGCAATATGTGCGCGATGCACGGATTGCGATGATTTACGAAGGCACCAATGGCATTCAGGCGATGGACTTAGTAGGCCGAAAACTCGCACAAAATGGCGGGCGCGGCGTACAAGCTTTGTTTGCAGTCATTGCCAGTGAGGTGGAAGAGGCGAAAGCCAACGAAAAACTCAAGGGCTTTGCCGAGGGTCTCGAAAAGGCCTCGGGTGAACTTCAAAAGGCGACAATGTGGTTCATGCAGAATGCGATGGCCAATCCCAATAATGCAGGAGCTGGTGCGCATCATTATATGCATATCATGGGCATTGTTGCCCTTGGTTTAATGTGGTTGCGTATGGCTAAAGCAGCCTCCGATGCCATAGAGGCCGGCGATGACAACGCTCAATTTTACGAAAGCAAGCTCGTCACCGCGCAATATTATAGCGAACGGTTTTTCCCGGATGCTGGATCTTTGCGTCGAAAAATTGAAGGCGGTAGTGAAGCCATAATGGCTCTAGAACCGGAGATGTTTGCCGTCGCCTAAGCATAATATGCGCCGCGATAAGCAGTGCCTGACTTGCGGTGGCTTTCAGAAACCGCCAAAAAGTCTCGTTTTTGGCTCGCTATGCCGCTGCCTGCTTGTGATAGGGGCAGCGGTTTTGCATAAGTGAAATCGACAGGGGAATGATCTGCATTAGGAGTAGATGCAATGCATTCCAAAGAAACGATAAAGCCGCGTCGGAGAATGACCCCCTATCTAATCACCGTCGGCGTCGGATTTTCGATGGCCGCAGGCGGGGTGGCTGCTCAGGATACACAAGAAGAACCTATGGAATCGGAAATTCCAGCCCCGACCATCGATACGGATGGCGATGGGACCATGGATGCTTGGGACCGCAGCGGCGATGGCCAGCCCGATGCTTGGGATACAGATGCGGATGGCAAGCCGGATCTTCTCGATGATGATGGTGATGGCAAGCCGGATTAACCCTCTTTGCCTTAGGGTCGCAAGCGCGCCGGGTGAATCTTTCACTCGGCGCGTTCCTTTTAGAATAATTCCTCAAACATGCTCAACATGGCAGCTTTGCTTTGCAAGTCGGCAGACTTATTATAGGCAACAGCATCTAATGGTTTGCCGTCACTAGCGGGATCAGTAAAGCCGTGCACGACCCCTGTATATGTATGCATGTGGCAATCAGCACCGGCAAAGTCCATTTCTTCAAGAAAAGCGCGGACTTGTTTTGGCGGAACCAAGGGGTCGGCCCGGCCATGGCAGACCAGAAGCCGCGCTTTAATGGCGCCCCTTTTCGCGGGAAGTGGTGTCGCCAATAGGCCGTGAAAACTCACCACCAGTGCAAGATCTTCCCCGCCGCGGGCCATTTCCAAAACAATCTCTCCACCCATACAATAGCCAATCGCAGCCAGCCGGTGGTTTGCGAGTTTGGACCGCGTGCGCAGTTCATCCAACGCACAGCGAAATCTTGCGCGGTAATTTTCGGGATCGGCGCGTAGCGTATTGGCCAGAGTTGAAGCCAATCTGTGATCGGTAACTTCGCCTTGGCCATAAAGATCGCAGACCATCGCAGAATAGCCTTGGGCTGCTAGCCATCGGGCCCTCTCGAACATGATTTTGTTCGGCCCCGCGATGGTGGGAACAATTAATATCCCGGCGCGAGGGTAGCGACTTGGCTGAGCCATATAGCCCGCAAGTTCTAGATCACCGTGATGATAGGTGAATGTATTGACTTCAATGGAGCTCATTCTTCAGGCAAAAATTCTGGAACCGAAAGATAGCGTTCACCAGTATCATAGTTAAATCCAAGAATATTGGCCCCTTCGCCTAATTCTGGAATTTTTTGCGCAATGGCCGCCATGGTCGCGCCTGAACTTATGCCAATAAGCATCCCTTCTTCTTTTGCCGCGCGAAGGGCCATCGCTTTCGCATCCACTGGATCAACTAGAATAGCACCATCAATGCTTTGGGTGTGCAAATTTCCTGGAATAAATCCAGCACCGATGCCCTGGATCGGGTGTGGACCGGGTTGTCCGCCGCTAATCACTGGCGAACCTGTTGGCTCAACGGCAAAGACTTTTAAACCGCTCCATTCTTGTTTCAAGACTTCCGCTACACCAGTGATATGGCCGCCGGTTCCAACCCCTGTGATAATTGCATCTAGCGGTTTGTCTTTAAAATCAGCCAAAATCTCCTGTGCGGTCGTCCGTTTGTGCACTTCAAAATTAGCGGGATTTTCAAATTGCTGCGGCATCCAAGCGCCTGGTGTTGAATCGATCAGCTGCTGCGCGCGTTCAATCGCGCCCTTCATGCCTTTTTCTTTCGGGCTCAAATCAAAACTGGCCCCATAAGCAAGCATCAAGCGCCGCCGCTCGAGAGACATGGATTCGGGCATTACCAAGATTAATTTATAACCCTTGACGGCTGCAACCATGGCTAATCCCACGCCTGTATTGCCGGATGTGGGTTCGATAATCGTGCCACCTTCTTTCAAAGCTCCAGACTTTTCTGCATCCTCAATCATTGCCAATGCGATCCGGTCTTTAATCGACCCACCCGGATTGGATCGCTCGGACTTGATCCAGACATTGGCATCACCGAACAAGCGCTGCATTTTTATGTGCGGCGTATTTCCAATGGTTTGAAGGATATTGTCGGCGATCATTGTTTCATTCTCCTGACTTTAGGTGGTGTTTGTTTCGCGTTTCTCTTCTTTTTCTAGATCCTTGGGCGGATCAAAAGTCTTGGCTGCGCCGAGTTGCGGGAACAGTCGTGACCAAATTCCAGTGACCACTATAGCACCTGCACCGCCTGCGACAATGGCTGCGATGGGACCAAATAAAACGGCAAGACCGCCGGACAAAGCGTCGCCAAGTTCATTGGATGCGCTAATCGTCATCTGGCTCACCGCATTGACGCGTCCGCGCCTGTCATCGGGAGTATGTAATTGGATCAGCGAACTGCGGACATAGACGCCAAACATATCGGCTGCGCCGCATAGAGCAAGGCAAGCCATAGAAAGCGGAAGGGAAGTGCTCAGGCCAAATCCTATCGTACCGAAACCGAAGACTATCATCGCCAGCAGCATCATATTGCCGACATTGCGCGACAAAGGTGCAAAAGAAAAAATACCCGCAACAATCACGGCGCCGACCGCTGGCGAAGCGGCCAATAGGGACAATCCAATCTCTCCCGCTCCCAAAATATCTTTTGCGAAGACGGGGATCATAGCGGTGGCACCAGCCAGGAACATCACCAGCAAGTCCAGCGTGATAGCGCCCAAAACCAGTTTGTTGGTCCAGACATAGGACATGCCATCCATGACTTGCTGTAGCGGGCCTCGTGTGCGATCAATCGCGCTCCGCGTAACCGGGCCAATCATAAAAATGGAGATCATGGACAAAGCATAAAGCGCTGCGCAGACAAAATAGGGTAGGGCAGGCGCAATTTTATATAATGGCCCAGCCATACCAGGACCAGCAATAACCCCAACCTGCCAAGCAATGGTGGACAGGGCTATGGCGCGAGGCAGTGATTCTTTTGGGACCAAATTTGGAGCAAGGGATGTCACTGCAGGGCCTAAGAAGGCTCGGCAAATTCCCAGCAGCACCGCAATAATATATATGGCCAGAAGCGAAATTTCTTCGCTGACCGTCATTAGTCCCAAAATAAGAGCGATGGCGGCTTGCGCGCCCAAGACTATCCGCGCAATCCAGCGCCGGTCTAAATGGTCTGCTACCCAGCCGACAACCGGCGTTAAGACAAATAGCGGGACAAATTGCAAAAGCCCGAGAAGACCCAAAATTCCGGCAGATGCTCCGACGCCAAGATCCTCACGAGCAAGATTATAAGCCTGCCATCCCAGGATGAGCATCATTGCATAAAGCGCAAACATCGACGCCAATCGTGAAAACCACAAATAGCGATAATTGGGTATTGAAAATGGATGAGGCGCGGCTTGCGTGATGATGCTCTAATTTCTCTGCTAGCTGGTAGTTGAAAGACCAGTAAACCAGCTCGGCACTGCGAGGACAGCAAATTATGACTTGCTCTTCATTTTTTGTTCGTTTCCCAATCTGATTTGAGAAAAATCAATGGGATATTGTCGGATTTTCTCCCAATTCGCGTCGATCACGATTTTTAACGATGCTTTTTAATCTTCTTCTTGTGGGCGTCTCCTAGCGGCACAGCTCAGATTCCGCGATGGTTGCTCGCTTTTGCTTTTGGTAAACAAATGATTAAGTTTTCAGGAGCAGCGGATATGTCTCATCAAATTGCTATGCGGATAAGTCAATCGATATTGGCTTTAGCCGGGATCGCTATTTTTGTCTTGGTGATCACTGGCTCTATTCGCGCCGTTGCTGCCGAGGGGTCGATCGATCCAGCAGACTCATCAGACATTGCAGCAGCGGAGAAAGAAACTATCGCTCCAGTGAATATTCCCGGCGCATCTGCTGCGGTTACCGTCGCTGCCGCACCATCTGAATCGATTGTAGAGGATTTGCCATCTGCAACAGCTTCTCCCTTCGTTGTGAAACGGGTGCTGGAAATTGATGAACCTTTTGTGCACGGCTATTATAAGTGGGACGATGCCGGTGTACCCGATGGTGAGATTGTTATCACCGTGGATCTGAAAGCAGAATCCATGTCCGTATTCAAAGGCGGCTATGAAATTGGGGCGACGGTTATAAAATTTGGTGATGTGTTAAAACCGACGCCAACCGGCGTTTTCCCGATCACGCAAAAAAGCAAAGATCATATCTCTAATATATATGACGTCCCCATGCCTTACATGCTGCGATTGACCAATGATGGCATTGCGATACATGCCGCTGAAGTGAAATGGGGCCACGGAACGCGCGGATGCATTGGCGTGCCTCATGAATTTGCTCGGCTTTTGTTCGAGCAAGTGAAATTGGGTGACCGGGTGATTGTTACCAATGGCAAGCGCATTCATATGGGTGATCCGATCGTAGCCGGCTAAGAGTTCCTCTCACTCGGATTCTTCTTCCGGCAAAAAATCCAGACTGCCTTGATTGAAAAGTCGAACGGCCAATTGTATCGCATCTTGGGTGTGGATCCATTCCATCGCTATCGGTTGCATCCGATGATGACAGAGGTTTTTTGCAAAGGCCGCGCTGTTCTCGCTGCATAGAAATTGCTTCCCATCAACAAATAGCTGGACCTGTGTTTGTGATTTTTCGATGAAGGAGAACCGGCTGGCCGGGTTGCGGAAGAGTTTCCCGCCGCTATTCAATCGGTCGCTCAAACCTGCGCTGTCTATTTGTTCATCCGGACTCCAGTCCAAATCAGGATATTTGGGTGTGCTGCTATATTGCCCAAACCAATGTGCAAAGGCTTCCCGATCATCCAGCTTTTCGGTTATCATTTGATGCAATTGATCAATCGCTAGGGCCGAAATTTCGCCAGGATTATGCTGTTTGCGAATTCGCGGATCCTGAAAACGTTCTTCTTCCGGCAACTCGGCCAGCAAATCATCAACCCAATAGCCAATCAGTTCACTCCGGGATGGCGCGCGACATCCGATCGAATAGGTCATGCATTCATCGCCGATGGCGATGCCTTCATGGGCATATCCTGGCGGGATGTAGAGTATGTCGCCGGGATTGCAGATCCAGCTTTCTACCGTCTGATAATCAGCGAGCAGACGCAAATCATCATGCGGTATTAAGGCTGTCTTCTCATCACAAACTTCGCCGATGCTCCATCGTCTTTGCCCCGCGCCTTGGACCAGGAAGACGTCATAATGATCAAAATGCGGTCCAACGCCGCCGCCATTAGCAGCATAGCTCACCATCACATCATCGATCCGCCAATCTGGTATGAATCGAAAGGAATCTATTAATGCGTTAACCTCTGGCACATAATGATCGACGGCCTGCACCAGCAAAGTCCAATCTTTCCTCCCCAGCGATGCAAATCGTTGCTCCGGGAAGGGGCCATGTTCCAATTTCCATTTTGTATCGGAATTGCCAGAAACAAGCCGCGCTTCCACCCCGTCTTCACATGCCAGTCCGGCCAGCAGATTGGCGTCCAATGGATTACGCCAATGGTCCCAAGGATTGGGAATGAAAACCGGTTGCTGTTGCCAGTCATTCTGTAGGAAATTGTCAATATCGAAATCGGAGAAACGCATCGGAACCCTATACGAACTTCCGCGGTATAATCACCAATTTTATCGTATGAAGGTACTGAAAATCACTTTGCTAGTCCTGCTGACCTAGCCTTGACGGTTTTGAGCAAGCCACAATCTCACCGCAGTGCCGCCACCTTTCTCGTTAGAAATAGTCAATGCTCCTTTCAGAATAGCCGCGCGTTGATACATGAAATCCAATCCTTTGCTGGTTGATTTTTCCTGAGCCGTGAAGCCAACACCATCATCAATAATACTAATCAGAATCCCTTCCTTGCTATCGCGCGCTTGAGAATGGCAAGATAAGATGATCGAACCAGCATTTGCATGTTGGAGAATATTGCTGAGAGCCTCTTGCAACAGACGCAGCAAATGCAGGCTATGGCCGGCATCCATCCACACCAGTGGTTCACATTCTTCTACTTTCCAAATACTCGCAATTCCGGCTTGCTGCAATTCATGTTCCATTCTGTGTCGGAGATTGGCGATAAGGGTGACGACATCACCATCAATTGGCGCTAAGGAATCTACGGTGATTTTCAGATCACTTATCGCTTTTTGGAGCGTCGTAATTGTCGCGGAGGGATAATTGCGTTGACGTGCAACCGCCAATGCGGTCACCAAGTTTGAACCAATGCCATCATGCATTTCTCGCATCAATCTTTCCCGTTCTGTCTCCAGTGCACGTTCCACTTCCATCTGTCTTTGTGCATGTTGACTTGCAGCCAAAGCATCGGTTGCTTCGGTCACACGTTTTTCGAGGTAAACATTGGTTTCTTCCACCAAACTCAAGGCATTGAGAAAACGTTTTGCGAGAGAAAGCATGAAGATCAGGAATAATAGAAACCCGATATAGGGTTGAAAATGAAAGCCAATTCCGTTCCACCAATTGATATTAGGAATTCTGCCAATATCATGGATACCGGTTAACGCGGCGGCAGTTAGCAACAGCAAAAGCAACCAAGCTGGGGTAGACTTATTTCTTACAGCGTGATGCGCTAGGATCAGTAAAAAGGATCCGAACAATATAACCGTCATCAAGCTGCTCGCCATGTCTGTCTGATTAGCAAAGATTAAAAATAACCGAGACAGGCTGAGCAAAACACCGATGCTGAGCATCGCAACTATGATGATTTTTCGTTGGGGTAGTTTCAAAAATTCAGCACAAAAAGCCAAGGTGACTGCGACGGCGAAATAAATGGAATAATAGGTCACATATTGGAAAAGCTGCAAATCTATTGGTGCTGAAAGGGAAAAGAAATGATAATTTCTCACGAACCAAACTAAGCCCGTTAGCGATAGCCAAAGCAATTCCAACTCTTGTCTGCGCGCAAGCCACATTATGAAAACAAATAAGGAAAGCAGAAGCATGATCCAATTGATCGTTTTTGGCGCGTCTATCCTGAAAAAATATTGCCGCTCAAATTGCGCGTTAAGGGGTTCGAGATCACCTATTGCTATGGAACCGATCCCCAACGCATGATCGCGGCTGGAACGGGCTTCGACCGTGATGAAATTATCACCCTCTTTGAGCAATTTGTCCGAGAGGGGAATTAGATAGGGATGGTTCCAACCCATGACTGAGTGATCATTATCAACAAAATTCCGGAATATTGGAATGTCGTTGACTGAAACAATTACTTGTTCGCGGTTATTTTCGGTGAAAATGGCAATCGTGCGATCTTTTAAAGTCTCACCATCAAAATCGACTTTTGCGGACACCGATATATGACTGCTTTGCAATTTTCGCGCCTCATCAGAAAGCCAGAGAGCTGGCAGCGCGCGCCGTTCCCAATCATCAAGTGTCGGGTTATTTTGAGAAAAAGAAAAATCCGCTTCTGTAAAATGAACGATTTGTCCCGATGGTGTTTCTTGCACCACAAAATTCTGCTCCGCCGGCAATATCTGAGCGTAGATTGGTTGAAAAAGCGTCAACAGAATCATTGCGATCATGAAAGAAACGGATCGCGGCATCAGCAGATCACGACCCCAATATACCGCGGCTGGATGCTTCGAAAACAGCTTCGGCGCGTGAGTTGACCTCGAGTTTTCGATAAATATGCTTCACATAGGTCGCGACCGTATGCGCGGAGATATGCATGATGTCAGCGGCTTCCGAATAGGAGAAGCCGCGTGAGAGAAGATTGAGTGTTTCCAATTCTCGATTGGATAAGGGCTCTGCCAGCTTGTCTTGCGGGAAGGGCGCAGGTTGCAATTGTTTGAGTACCAATCGCGCGATAATAGGACTGATCGGCGATCCTCCTGACCTGATTTCCCGGATCGCATCAACACAATTCTCGAGCGGTTGATCTTTGAGCAAATAGCCGCGTGCGCCCGCTCGGATCGCTTGTAATACTTTTTGGTGATCCGCAAACATGGTTAGCACCATAATGTCAATTTCTTGCGATTGTTCGGATGCGATTTGGATTAAGGTTGTACCATCTCCATCGGGTAAGCCGAGATCACAAACCAAAATATCAAACCCGCCACCAAGAACAAGTTTTTTACCTGTGGTCAGATTTGTCGCGGAATTGACGAGGTCCATATCCTCAGCTTTTTCGATAGCGGCGCATATGGCTGCCATTACCGGTGGGTCATCCTCCACAACCGCTACTTTGGAAAATCCGGGTCGCATTGAACATCTCCGAAATCAATATGCCGTGAAGAATGACCGCTTGCGGGGAATAATGCAAATGAACCGCCGCTCACCATCCCATGAATTGGGGATAGCGAGTCATTCTCTCACCGTTCTATTTCTGGAAGCAGGCAATAGCTTGGGTCGGTTCATGGCTGTTTACGAAAGGATTTCCGATGAAAAAATGGATGAAAATTGTACTGGGTATAGCGGCGGGCATTTTTGTGCTGGTTGGCCTAATATTCTGGCTGACGGGCGATGTAACAAAAGCGGGTGATGATTTTTTTATTGCCGTTCAAAATGAAGATATGGACGCGGCTTATGCACTTTTATCTGACGATTTTCAGGCCGGCGTTTCGAAGCGGGAATTGAAGATATTTCTGTCCAAAAATGCTCTGGACACGGTAGTGGAAACGTCATGGAATTCGCGGTCAATTTCTGGCAGCAAAGGACAATTGGAAGGAACGGTCACCACCCAGAGCGGCAATAAAATTCCATTGGAACTTCGCTTGATTAAGTCTGAATCCGGTTGGAAAATTAATGCGATCGAAAAAGAACGCGCCGGATTGAAAATCATTTCTTCGGGACAAACGCTTCCACCTGCCGCGAAACAAGTGGAACTGTTTCAGGATACGGTTGCCATCTTTGCTCAATCTCTTTCCGAGAAGAGTATGAGAGCGCTTTGGGAGACCGGTACCGCCGCTTATCAGGAGGAAGTGTCGCTAGAAAATCTCGATAAAGCCTTTGAGAAATTTTTTAAATATGCGGATGGGTATGCCGAAATCAGCAAAATGGTACCGGTGATTGATAATTCCAAAATAGAGGAGGATTTCGACGTTCTGGTAATCCGCGGTCACTATCCGGTGGAACCTTTTCCCATCTATTTTCGGCAATTATTTTACTATGAAGGTGTGGATTGGAAATTTGACGGTATTGCGCTGAAGGTCGGAGGACCACCGCAATAAAGATTATGGTGGGCAGCCGATCATTTTCCGATTTGCGCAGCCGGCATCACCATTCCATCCTCAAAATGCATTGGATTTTCACGATCTTTGGCGAGCAACAACGGGCCATCCAAATCAACCCACTGAGCGCGTTGCGCCAGGGCAAAGGCCGGACGGATTGCCTGCGACGTGGATAGCATACACCCGACCATGATTTTCAAGCCTGCTTGTTCAGCGGCTTCTGCTACGCGGATGGCTTCCGTTAAACCGCCGGCTTTGTCCAATTTGATATTCACGGCTTGATAATAGCGAGCGAGATCTGGAATATCATCACTGGTGTGGCAACTTTCATCAGCGCAAAGCGGAATGGGGGATTGGACATTTGCCAAGAGATGATCCTGACCTGCGCTCACGGGTTGCTCGACTAGCTCGACACCCCATTTGGCCATAATTGCTGCTTCTGCTGCGATATCAAGATGATTCCAACTTTCATTGGCATCCACGATCAAACGCGCATGCGGAGCCCCGCGATGGACGGCGGCGACGCGTTCGCGGTCATCCTTTCCTGACAATTTGAGTTTCAGTAAACGGTGGCTGGCTGCGGCCGCCCGGGCATCGCTCTCCATTTGCATCGGATCTGCTAGTGAGATTGTGAATGCCGTGGCGAGAGCTGATGGTCGCGGTAAGTCAGCCAATTCATAGAGCGCTTTTCCGCTTTGTTGACATTCCAAATCCCACAACGCGCAATCGAGTGCATTGCGCGCAGCGCCGGATGGCATATGATGCAACACGGCTTGGCGATCGAATAGCGCATGCTGTTCGGCAAAGATTTGAATTTCTTGCACAGCTATTTCTGCTGTCTCTCCTTTATAGTAAATGGGTGTGGCTTCCCCTAAGCCGGTAAAATTTCCATCGCTGATCTTGCACATCACGACATCAACATGCGTCTTGGCACCACGACTGATTACAAACGAGCCCCGGACAGGCCAACGTTCAATTGTGGCGGAAAGGGAATAGGGTGATGGCATGCCGTCATCCTAGCATTGCTGGCTACACTGTCATCTGGTTAGTTGAAATGAGCGCCGTGTCTTCAGGATGTGGCGCCGGACCATTTGCCAGCGGGCAGCCGGCCGGCAATGGGGCTCCATTTTGCCTCTTGAGCGCGACGGGTCATATAGGTGTCGAGACCAATTTGCAGGGCGACGAGCATATAGACAAAGGGTTGAAATGCGACGCCAACGAATAAGGAGCCGACCATATAGATAATATGTGCATTGGCTAAAGCTGTGGCGAGGGGGGCTACCCAGGTTTCGCTCTTTTTTTGCGTATTGCGATAGCGCCGCCGCAATATCTCCATTCGCCAAATACCACCAACATGAATGAATAGCCACAGGGCGAGGCCAGGATATCCTTGTTCGCCTAGCATCTCAAAATAACTGCTGTGAAAAGCGCGAGCTTCATCAATAACTTCTATCGGACCATCATCTTCAAGCTCATATTCAATCTCGGGTTCATCTTCTTTTTTGTCGGGAGCCAGTTCGTAGCGTAACTTGTTCAAGCGGTAGACATTGAAACCGCCACCCATGGGATTGGCATTGGCATATTCTATGGTCCACTCCCAGACGGCAATGCGTGTGGAAGCGGATTCATCTGCTTGGTAATTTTGGATTGTTCCCATTCGCTCGGAAAAACTCTGCGGCAAAAATGGAATGGCCATCAGACCGAGCGTCACGGCGAGCCCGGCGTAAAGAAATCGATATTTCACAAAGCGCAGCTGCAGGACAGCCAAAACGGCAATGCAAACCAGACCGGTTCTTGCTTGCGTACCTATGGGGATAAGCAAGGCGGCAAAAATCAACGCCATGGTAAAATATTTTACCCGCCAATCGGGTGGAAAAATCGTTCCATGTTTGGAGAGCCAAAGCATCAGCGGGATGATCGCAATGGCAACCATCGATATGATGGACCCTTCATAAAGCCCCGCATTGTCGTCGATCAGCAAGACCAGCGCACCATAACCGCCGCCAGAACCCAATGTTTTGATGCCGCCGGTGATAATCAAGGTTCCAGCGCACAGCACCATGAACAAGGTCAAAGACTCAATTCGTAACTTGGTGCGCAACGTTAAAGGCAAGAAAATGGCGAACACCAAAGCTTTCCAAACCCAATCCCATTTTTCCATTGCGTCTTCGGGTAGGGCGCCTTGAAAAGTGGTATATCCACAATAAAGAAGGAGTAATATCATCGCCCCTTGGCGTACGGAAAACCGGCTGTCTTTTTTGTCATCCGATATCATGAACCCCAGAAAGGCCATGCCAAATACGATCAAGGACAGCGGAATGGAATTGAGCAGAAAATAGCTCAGGCGTTGCGGTGCTACGATGTCGATATAGGCGTATATCAGCGTGAATATAAAAGGACGCTTGAACGCGAGAAACAACAACGCCAGCAAATAGGCGACAAAAACGAGATCACGCATCGGTTGACCTCGTTGATTTTGATGCCGAATGAAAGCCTGGTATTTCTTGATCAGGCTCCGGTGGTTCTTCCAAATCAAGATCCGGCCGATGAATCAATCGCCATACCGCAATCAGCAGCAAACCATGTGTTAGAGCGATGGAAAAATTATCGATCATTTTGGTTTCGGCAATCCCAGATTGTTAGTGCACCCATGCATTGGATTCATTTTGTCTGCGCGTGCGATACAGGTTTTGGGTTGACGGGACGTTAATCCTTTTCTGGCAAGCGTTTAATCCATGACGCGGATATTGCACATTTTGGATCATAGCCTCCCGTTGCACAGCGGATATTGCTTCCGCACGCGTGCAATCATGAAAGCCCAAATAGCCAGTGGCATGCTTGTCGCAGGAGTTACCGGTGTCAGGCAAGATCAGCATGGCTATGAATCCGGCGCTCTGCTCGAGAATGTCGAGGGTTTGGATTTTTTTCGAACCCTGACCGATGTGTCAGGCCCATCACCAGTTCGCGAATGGCGTGAAATTGCGGTTTTTTCTGATCGAATTGCTGAAGTTGTTCAGCAATGGCAACCGGATATTTTGCATGCCCATTCACCAGCTTTAAATGGTCTTGCGGCGCTGCGGGTTGCGCAAAAATTGGATTTGCCATTGCTCTATGAGATTAGAGCATTCTGGGAGGATGCAGCGGTTGGCAATGGAACCGGACGTGAGGGTAGTCCGCGTTACTGGCTCACGCGCCAGCTGGAAAATCATGTGGTCAATGGAGCGGATGCCGTCGCAGTCATTTGTGAAGGGTTGAAATCTGATTTGGTATTGCGTGGCGTTGCCCGAGAGAAAATTACGGTTTCACCTAATGGCGTGGATATGAGCCTATTCGGACAGCCGACAGCGCCGGATGAAGTCCTGCGAAAGCAACTGGCCTTGGCTGGTAAGTCGGTCTTGGGCTTTATCGGCAGCTTCTATGACTATGAGGGTTTAGATGATCTGATCGCTGCGATGCCTTATTTGCAAGAAAAATGTCCGGAAGCTCATTTGTTGCTGGTCGGTGGCGGTCCGATGGAAAAGGCTTTGAAAGAACAAGTCCAAACTTCCCCTGCATCGGATGCTATCACTTTCGCTGGACGTGTGCCTCATGCTGATGTTGAACGCTATTATGGACTGATGGATATCATGGTTTATCCGCGTAAATCCATGAGGCTGACAGAATTAGTCACACCATTAAAGCCGTTGGAGGCAATGGCTCAAGGCAGACTTGTTGCCGCTTCCGACATTGGCGGACATCGCGAATTGATCGAAGATGGCAAAACCGGGACGCTCTTTCCCGCCGGATCGCCGCAAAAAATTGCTGCTAAACTGGCAAATTTGCTGAAAAACCGCGATAGTTGGCCGCAAACGATTGAAACAGCCCGAAAATTTGTTGAAGCCGATCGTAACTGGTCGTCAAACATTTTGCGTTACAAGCCTGTTTACCAACAGTTGATTGCTCATAAATCTTATGAGCGGGCAGCTTAGCATGGTGGAGAATATCGTGGAAGATCCGAACCAAAATATGAAACGGTTTAAAGTACCGGCCATGGCGATTGGTACTGGCATTACTGCCGCTGTCGTTATCGCGACTTTGCCGCATGTTTACCTGGAAAGCGCGATCGGAGCCACAGGCCTTTCTGAACTACTACCCGCAGCTGCGCCCCCATTGGGCAATACAGCGCGCGGTCTAATCGCGGTGATGGCGGGACTGGTTTCCGCATCAGCCATTTATTTCTTTTTAAATCGCAAAGGGAGCTCTGATATGGGCGTTGCACTGAGAGAACAAATTAACGCGGCAAGTCCGATTGAATTGGATTTGGAAGAAGAGGCCAATGCTAAGAAAAGCCGTTTCAGCTTGCCAAAATTCGACGCTAAGTCGCTCACCAAATTTTTGAAAAAGCCAAAGAAAGACAAGGCCCGGGTCATGGATCTTTCTGATCTGCCGCAACTGCGCAAGGCTGATGAAGCGGTTGCAGAGCAACCTGCGCGTGCTCCGATTTTCGCAGAACCAGAAACATCGTCTCCAGAATTGGTTGAGGAAATTCCGGCTTTTGAACCCGCTGCGCCGGTCGAAGAGGCTGCCGTTGAAGCTCCGGTTGTGGAGCAAATGGAGACACTAACAACTGTAAACGCGGTAGCCGCGCCAGCGGCTGATGAAAATGTCGCAGCTGTGCAAGAAACAATCGCAATTTCCTCGCCAGTGGCTCCCGCGGCTGCACAGGCGGCGGTTAGTGAAATGCCGGAAGAAGATTTGTCGCAGCTGAATATTGCGCAGCTTGCTGATCGCTTGGAAGCGGGATTGCGGCGCTTGAAGCAGCTGGAAACAGGTGCAGCGACTGCGGCTGAAATACCGGTGCAACAACCGGTCGCGGCTCCAGCTCCGGCAGCTCCGGAACCTGTATCCGCACCGATTAGCGAAGCCCCTGTATTGGCGACACCGCCATTGCGGGAAGTGGAAAAAGCACCCCAAGATATCGCAGCGGTTCGCCAAGCGGATATGGATGCTGCTCTGAAAGCGGCGCTGGGCACGTTAGAAAAAATGACGGCGCAGCGTTAAAATTGGACAGTTAAATCGGGTTGAGCGATCAGCCCGCTAGTCTTTAATGACCAGAAATTCTCCCACGGCAAAGGGATGCATTGTCTTGGGCCATTCTATCGTTAGATCGGCGACAAAATGGCAAGAAAGCTTATAGTCATGGCTGTGCAGTTTTGCAGCGCATATCGCGGATAGCGGCTTTTGATTTGGCGGCCGGGGGCTGATGGCAAACCGACACCGGGAGCCGATAAAAGTGATACTTGCCCAAGGGCGTTCTCGGCACAATATCACTTCATAATGCCGGCCGACCACCAAGGAGATATGATGCGCGAGTTCATCGGCGACATTCCGATGGCCGCGCGGTTTAGCCCAACAGGCCTCTGATACCTTATTGATCGTCATTTTCGCGCCACATGTTCATGAAATGTTCCGCGCGTTTCGAAATTTTTTTACCGGGTTGGCGACCGTTGCGCAGGTCTTCAACAAAGCGGGGATCACGAACGGCAAGGCGACCAAATTTGGTCCAGGCCATGTCTGTATCACGAATAAACTTCTCAATGTCGCGCAACAAATACATAATATTCTCCCATGCATATCAGGGTTAAAAGGTCAGCCTATCGGCCGGATAATCGCTATGTCCGACTCGATAACGGTAGGGAATTTCCTATTTGATATGTAATTTCCTACATGTCTAGGATATTTCCTATTGTCAGTTGCGGACATTGCGGATAAAGTGCGGATATGGCCAACGAGAAGCTGACATTGGAAGGCGATCCGCGCACCAATTTGGAGCGGTTGATTCGGGATAATGGCGATGATTTTTCGTCAGTTTCGCGGATGTTGGGCAAAAACCCGGCTTATATTCAGCAGTTTATCAAGCGCGGTACACCGCGAAAACTGGATGAACAGGATCGGCGTAAGCTTGCCGAATTTTACGGGGTAGAAGAGCGTTTTTTAGGCCCCAGCCTGCCTGCGTTTGAATCTTCCCGTGGACCGATAGCCGACACCGATATGGTGCGGATCAAACGGTTGCAATTGGGCGCATCTGCTGGCCCTGGAACGTGGGCCGAGGATAGTAGTGAGCAGGAAAATATGGCTTTCGGAAATCAATGGCTGAAAAAATTAGGCCGAGACCCTGCTCAATTGTCGCTCATTTCTGTCGATGGCGACTCCATGGACCCAACCTTGTGCGATGGGGATGATATCATGGTTGACCACAGCGCTGCGGCACGGCCCTTATTAGATGGTATTTATGTCTTGCGCATGGATGATGTATTGCTGGTCAAGCGATTGGCTTTGAAGCCATCCGGGAAGCTTTCCATTCGCAGCGATAATATCCGTTATCCAGATTGGCATGATATTGATTTGCAAGACGTGAATATTATTGGCCGGGTTATCTGGACCGGGCGGCGTCTGTAAAAAACGAGGGGCGTAGCCGCTTTTTCAATTATTCAGCTCTTGCAAGTTTGTAGCTGCCCCGCCAAATAGCGTGTCATGACAGATGCTCCTCTTAAAGCCGTGATCATTCCGGTGACGCCCCTTCAACAAAATTGCACATTGCTTTGGTGTACCAAAACCAACAAAGCCGCGCTCAGTGATCCCGGCGGTGATTTGTCGCGCTTAAAAGCAGCGGTGGCCGAACATGGTGTCGAACTGGAAAAGATTATCATTACCCATGGTCATCTCGATCACTGCGGCCAAGCTGGCATGTTGGCCGAAGAACTCGGCTTGCCTATCGAAGGGCCGCATAAGGATGATCTCTTCTGGATTGAGCAATTGGATGGAGACGGTGCGCGCTATGGTATGGAAGCAAAAAGCTTCGAACCGGATCGCTGGCTGGTTGATGGAGACCAAGTGACGGTTGGAGATTTGGTGCTCGATGTGATTCATTGCCCCGGTCATACACCCGGGCATGTTATCTTCTATCATCAGCCATCTAAATTGGCGGTCGTTGGGGATGTGATTTTTCAAGGCTCGATCGGCCGAACCGATTTTCCGCGCGGTAATCATCAAGACTTAATTGATGCAATTACGCAAAAGCTTTGGCCTTTGGGTGATGATGTCACGTTTATTCCCGGCCATGGTCCAACCAGCCAATTTGGTTATGAACGCAAGACCAATGCCTTTGTTGCGGATGACGTGCTGGCAGCGCGGTAGCCAGTCATAACATTCGGCATGCTCTTATGACTGGCTGTCGAATTAAAGGGGACGGAACAACTTGTGGCGCAGCTTATTTTGTTCAACAAACCCTATGGCGTGTTGTCGCAATTTACCGACCGTGGCACGCAAACCGAACGGCCAACCTTGTCGGCCTATATTGATGTTCCGAATGTCTATCCCGCCGGTCGGCTGGATCGCGATAGCGAGGGCTTATTGCTGCTCACCGATGACGGTAAACTTCAAGCCGAAATTTCAAATCCCAAATATAAGATGGCCAAAACCTATCTCGTCCAGGTGGAAGGAGATATCGTAGAGGATCGACTTGATCAATTGCGCCGCGGAGTGAAATTGAAAGATGGGATCACTCGACCCGCGGATGTCCAAACGATCAGCCCGCCCTCCTTATGGCCGCGCAACCCACCGGTTCGTTTCCGCAAAACAGTTGCCGATAACTGGCTGCAAATGACCATAAGAGAAGGCAAAAACAGACAGGTACGGCGGATGACAGCAGCAGTTGGCTATCCCACTCTTCGACTGGTTCGCAAAGCCATCGGACAGTGGCAATTGGATGATTTAGCCTCTGGAGAATGGCGCGCGCTAACGCTATAGTTGCGCGGCTATTGATCCAAGATATGTTGCGACAAAGCCGTGCCTGACAACCAGGCATTTTCGACCCGCGGGCCCAGTAGCCAGTCTCCGCAGACGCCGAGACCATTTTCTCGGTTAAACAAGGCCGTTCGATCTGCGCTGTCTGATCGCGCATAGCGCCAACGATGCGCGGTGGCATGAAGCGGCTCCGGTAGGTTCAAACCGAGAGCTTGAGAGAGCGCTTCAATCAATGTCGGCAAGATCCACTCTTGGGTTTCTTCCAAATGATCCCGCGACCAGGCAGGTGAGGCTTGCACCACCCAATTTTCCAACCCTGTGCGTCCGGGTTTGTCGCTGTTGCGCGCCGCCCAGCCAATAGCGCCTATGTTGCGCAATATATTCTGATCCGTGGGCAGTTTTTCGCTGAAAGACAGCATGACTGTCCAGCAAGGATCAGACTGACTTTCTTGCGCAACAGCCGCAAAACCTGTGTCCACCGGGCTTAACAAATCCGCGGTCTGTTCAGCAGGAATGGCGAGGATGACGCTGTCAAACAGAGTATCAATATTCGCCTTTTCACCGAGCAATTTCCAACAATTACTCGATTTTTCGAGCTGATCAATCCGAGTGGCCCAGGCAATATCTTGCCCTGCGGCCATTGCCTTGATTGGACTGTTCATGGCCGGAGTACCGACCCAGGCATCCTCTCCCGCTGCGGGCCATCGCGCTGCAACGCCATCGCGCGCCCAGCTATCGACAAGCTGCTGAAAGGCGGGATCACGGACGGTGAAATATTGCGCGCCATGATCAAATTGCGCTTCGCCTGCAGGCGTTTGTGCTCGCCGCGTCGACATACGGCCACCCGGACCTCTGGCTTTGTCGAACAGCTGAATGTTGTGGCCGGCGTTTTTCAGCGGTCCAGCACAGGCCAGACCGGCCAAGCCCGCACCGATAATGGCAATTTTCATGATCCTATTCTCCGCGATCAGGGGATATTCAAGCGTCAGGCAATTTCGACAAAGCTGTCCAACACCCGCTTTTGGCCGCTTTTCTCAAACTCGATCTCGAGCTTATTGCCTTCTTTTTCCATGACTTCGCCATATCCAAATTTGGTGTGAAACACGCGCATGCCGATAGATATATCATCGCGCCCATCATTGCCGAGCGAGACTGCACTGCGCCGCGCTTCTTTGATATTCTGCGGATTGCTGTCGAAACTGCCGCTGTTTCGCGCGCGTTTCCAGCCTGGCCCCCGTGAAGTGGCTCGCGCGGCATCTGCAAAGGGATCAGCGCGTTCGGACCAATTGGCCCGCCACAGGCTTTCTCCGCCCATCATGCTGGTTTCTTCTTCAATATGTTCCCGCGGTAATTCTTCGATAAATCGCGACGGAATGGAGCTGGTCCATTGCCCATAAATACGCCGGTTGGCGGCATGAAATATGGTACATTTCTTTTTCGCGCGCGTGATTGCGACATACGCCAATCGGCGTTCCTCTTCCAATGAGGCATTGCCGCCTTCATCGAGACTGCGTTGAGAAGGAAAAACGCCTTCTTCCCAGCCGGCACAAAACACATGGTCAAATTCCAAACCCTTTGCACCGTGCATGGTCATGATAGTGACCTTGGCTTCATCGCTTGCCGCATCATTGTCCATGACGAGAGAGACATGTTCGAGAAAATCACCTAATGTCTCATATTCTTCCATCGCGCGGGTGAGCTCGGTCAGGTTTTCCAATCGACCCGCGGCTTCGGGGGTCCGGTCCGCTTGCAACATGGTTGTATAGCCGCACTCATCCAAAACAATCCGGGCCAATTCGGCGTGAGGCAATTCATCGGCTTGACTTCGCCAATGGGCAAAATTGCGCATTAGTCCGTGCAAGGCAGAGCGGGCGCGGGTGGGCAATTCATCCGTATCACAAATGGACATCGCCGCAGCGGCCAGCGGCAAACTTTGCGCGCGGGCCAGCCTATGGACTTTTTCCACAGACTTATCCCCAAGGCCTCGCTTGGGCATATTGACGATACGTTCAAATGCTAAATCATCTGCAGGTTGCGCAATGACCCGTAAATAGGCAAGCGCATCGCGAATTTCCGCGCGCTCATAAAAGCGAAAGCCGCCGATAATTTTATACGGCATTCCGATGGAAATAAACCGATCCTCAAATTCCCGCGTTTGAAACTGCGCGCGGACCAAAATCGCCATATCGTTAAGCGAGACACCCTTATTTTGTAGACTTTCCATCTCTTCGCCTGTCCGCCGCGCTTCTTCCGGTCCGTCCCAGACGCCGGTGACTTTAATTTTGTCGCCTTCCTCTTCTTCGGTCCACAAGGTTTTGCCGAGGCGGCCGCTATTATTTGCGATTAAGGCTGATGCGGCCGCGAGAATATGGGGCGTGGAGCGATAATTTTGCTCCAGTTTAATCACCTTGGCATCCGGAAAATCTTTTTCAAATCTCAGGATATTAGCCACTTCCGCGCCCCGCCAGCTGTAGATGGATTGATCATCATCGCCCACGCAGCATATATTTTTTCGCTCTTGGGCGAGCAATCTGAGCCACAGATATTGGCTGCTATTTGTATCCTGATATTCGTCGACCAATATATATTTGAAGCGTTCTTGATAGAGTTTCAAAATATCACGATCGTTTTTGAGCAAGTTGAGAATGTGCAACAAGAGATCGCCAAAATCGCAGGCATTGAGCGCGACGAGCCGCGCCTGATAGGCGGCATAAAATTCCTGTCCACGCCCATTGGCATAGCGTTCATTTTCGTTCGCATCGATATCAGCAGGATTGAGACCGCGGTTTTTCCATTGATCGATTAATCCTGCCAGTGCCCGGGCAGGCCAGCGTTTTTCGTCCAATTCTTCGGCCTGAATCAATTGTTTCAACAACCGCAACTGATCATCTGTGTCGAGTATCGTGAAATTGCTTTGCAAGCCGACCAGTTCGGCATGGCGGCGCAGCATTTTTGCGCCAATACTGTGAAAGGTACCCAACCACGGCATCCCTTCTACTGCATCACCGACCATGGCGCCGATGCGTTCCTTCATCTCGCGTGCGGCCTTGTTGGTAAAAGTCACCGCCAAAATTTCAGAAGGCCACGCTTTGCGAGAGTAAACAAGATGAGCGAGCCGGCGGGTGAGGGCAGCGGTCTTGCCAGTTCCAGCGCCCGCTAGAACCAGGACCGGGCCTTCACTGCTGAGCACAGCCTCGCGCTGGGGAATGTTCAATCCGCGGACATAGGGCGGATCAGCTTCAGAGGGTATGTTTACAGCATTGGACACTAGTGAACAGTTAGGGAACATCCATGAGGTCGGCAAGACTAATATCATTTTAAGATGACCTAAAGTGCAGGTTGTAGAACATGTTGCGGTGCACCATATGTCCATCATAAGATTTTCCCCTATTCGAGTGAGAAACCCAGATGAGTAAAAGACTAATTTTCAGCGCGATTTTCGCGACTATATTGATGGCGACAACCACATTTTATGTCGAAAGCCAAACGGCCGATCGAGGGCTGCTATTGGTCTCTGAGACCAGTCAGAGCTGATTGCAAGACCTTGGCAAAGCGCCAATATTTATGAGGCAGGGCGGATAAAGTGTAACCGGGCTTTGCCACTGTCGCGCACAGTGTCCAGCGCGAAACCTTTGACCGCCACTTCTTCTTGCCGCGCGGTTTCGATGACAATCCAGCTCGTGGGCGCAAACCAACCCAGTCGGCCAAGTTTCGACAAGGCGACGGCGCCAGCCCCCGTTCCATAAGGCGGATCCATCAGGATGACGTCATAGGCCTGTCTGGCCGGGCCTAGCCCCAATACCGAGCCGATGCGGATATCGGCTTTTGCGCCTAGCGTTTCGACATTTTTCTCCAACGCTTTCAAGGCGTTCAAATCTTGTTCGACAAAAGTGCAGGATGCCGCGCCGCGCGACAGGGCTTCCAAACCCAAAGCGCCCGATCCAGAAAATAAGTCCAATATGTTGAGATCGGCGAAATCGCCAATGCGGCTGGTCAGCATGGAAAATAGCCGTTCGCGGGTACGATCGGCAGTCGGCCGGGTCGTATCACCTTTCGGGGCGACGATTTTTCGTCCCCGCCATTCACCCGCAATAATCCGCATTATTTTAAGGTCTTTCTGAACTTGACCAAATCGTGACGCCGGACGGCTTCAATTTCACCCTTCGCCAGATCGCCCAATTTAAACGGGCCATAGCGGGTGCGGATGAGCCGCGATACTTTGAGGCCCAGATGCTCAAGCACGCGCCGGACTTCGCGGTTCTTACCTTCAGTCAGGGTCATTTCAATCCACTGATTACGCCCGGTGCGGCGTTCCAAATTGGCCTCGATCGGACCATAGTGCATGCCTTCCACGGTGACGCCGCGATATAGCTCTTCCAACTGATTTTGAGTAACATCACCGAACGTCCGCGCGCGATAGGTTCGTTCCACGCCGGTTTTCGGCAATTCCATCTCGCGCTTAAACTCACCATCTGTGGTCATGAGCAGCAAACCTTCGGTATTGAGATCGAGCCGGCCGATGGGCATCACGCGTTCCAAATCATCAGGGAGAACATCATAGATGGTTTTTCGGCCATCTTTGTCGCGTTCTGCCGTGATATAGCCATTGGGCTTGTGGAACCGGAATAATTTGGTCGGAGAGGGTTCCGCCACTGGATTTCCGTCAACCGTTATACCGGTCAGGTTCTTCAGCAATAACGAGGGATGTTCGACAGTTGCGCCATTGAGCGCAATGCGTTGCTCACCGATCATGCGTTCGATTTCGCGGCGGGAGGCGACACCCGCTCGGGCGAGTAATTTTGCAATGCGCTGCCCTTCACGGCGCTCCGGCTCTGCCGGTGCAGGTTTGGCTGAAGTCTGTTTGACTCCGCGGGTCGGTTTGGCCTTGTAGATTTTTCTTGATTCTCTGTCGGTCATGATGGTCCGCATGGCGCAAAAAAAACTTTGTCGCAATCTGTAACCGAATGGACTGGGTTTCCGAATGACCAGATAGTTACTTAATCGGAAGGTGTCACGATGCGTTATATAATATTGCCAGCAATGATTGCAGCCACTGCATTTGCAGGCTTTATGGGCGCCCAAATCGCCCAGTCATCCAGTGGCTCCTCCGCACAAGTAGCGACACCCGCGAATAATTTTGACGATGCGACGATTTCCCCTACTCCGACCGTTGTTGAACTTTTCACCAGTCAGGGATGCTCTTCCTGTCCCCCTGCAGATATGCTGGCCTCACGGCTTGCAAAAGATAGCTCCCTGCTGGTGATTTCGCGGCCTGTTACCTATTGGGACCGTTTGGGCTGGAAAGATACTTTGGCGCGAGAGCAAAATACGCGATTGCAACGGACATATGCCAGAAAAGGCAAAGTCGGTTCCGGTGTCTACACTCCACAAATTGTGGTCAATGGTGGAGGCGGAGCCGTCGGTTCTCGCGAAGGCGACGTACGCTCGCTGGTCCGACTGGCCAAAAATAACAGCGGACCACTTATCGAAACCAATATTGATGAAAATGGCTTTACGACGGTCACCATATCCGGGCAATCGCGCTATATGGCTGGTGTAGCCCTGCTGGCGCTCAGTTCATCGGAAACTGTCAGCGTGGGCCGAGGTGAAAATGGCGGCCGGAAATTACATTATACCAATGTGGTCAAAGCCGAACGTAACTTAGGCAGTTGGGACGGCAGTTCAACGCAATTTACACTCTCGCACAATGACTTGAACATTCCCGGCGCTGATAAATACGCGATTATTGTTCAACGCCCGGGTGCCGGAGTGATTGTGGGCGCCAAATTGCTCGAAATATAAGCGGAACAGAAAAATCTAACTGGCTTTCGAGCCATTTGCCGCTAGTGTTTCTCTCAGTGTGAGGGAGAGTATGGCGTGAGTGGACAGACAGCCGATATGGGATGGCGCAAAAATTTACCAAAGGGCGTCAGGCCCTATAGTGAAGCGGCGCCTTTGGCCGCCTTCTTCTTGGGAATTTCATCGGCTTTGCCATTGACGATGATAGCCGCCACGCTAACGACGCGATTGGCTCAAGCTGGCATTGAAAAATCAACGGTTACAGCCTTCGCTTTGACCTTTTTAGCTTATAATTTCAAATGGTTATGGGCACCTATCATTGATGTTGTGAAACTGCCGTTGATTGGCCGTATGGGGCAACGCTTATCTTGGCTGATACTTACTGCCGCATTGGCCATGGGCGCCATTATCTATTTGGGGTCACTTGATCCCAAGGCTGATATTGTCGCCGTTGCGGTGGCGGCGATCATGGTGGGTGTTGCGGGGGCAACATTTGATGTCGTGATTGATGCTTATCGCATCGAATTGCTCGAACCCGAACAATTGGGTGTCGGCTCTGGTATGTCGCAATATGGCTGGCGTATTGGCGCGGCATCGGCCGGGGCAGTTGCATTGGTCATCGCCGCCCGCAGCAATTGGGCGATCGCCTATTATGTTTGCTCGCTTTTTGCCTTGTTTGCCGTGATTGTCGGATTGATTATGCGGGAGCCCGCGCGGCGTCAGGAGCCGCAGCCTTTAAAAGGGCCGATACAAGCTGCACTCGCTTATGTGAGCCCATTGGTGGAATTTTTCAAACGTTCGGGTGCACCGGTCGTGCTGCTTTTTGTGCTGGTTCACAAAATTGGTGACACATTGGCTAATTTGACCTTTCGTCTCTTGTTCGAGGATTTGGGTTTCACCAATGACGAGATTGCTTTTTATGATGTCAGTCTCGGATTTGTTGCTTTTTTGGTGGGGATATTTGTAGGCGGTATCGTCTATTCTCGATTGGGCATGAAAAAAGCCGTGATGCTCAGTCTCGTTCTTATGGCGGTCAGTAACCTCTCATTTGCAGGCTTAGCGGCAAGCGGTCACAATAATTGGGCTATGGCCGCGGCCATTGGTTTTGAGAATTTCGCCAGCGGTATTGGCGGTGTGGCAGTCGTTGCTTATCTGTCCGCGCTTTGTAACCTCAGCTTTACAGCAACCCAATTTGCCTTGTTGTCAGCCGCAGCGAGTATTCTTGGCCGTTTTCTAACCGGAACCACGGCTGGCTCGCTAATTGAATGGATGGGTTATGTGAACTTCTATCTATTGACTACATTGGCAGCGTTCCCGGGCGTAATCATGTTTTGGTTGATGATCAAATCCGGATTGGTCGATCGGTCATTGGGTACGGCAGGTACCGAACATGCAACGGAAGAGAGCTAGTTCCGGAAAGAACCGAGCCGGTCTTCTTGCGCTTCGTATTGTTGGCAGTTTCGCCTTTTGCGCCTAGAATTGAGGATGATTCGTAAGCGCAACCCGCGATCGTTTTTCAGTCCGGCAACTGCCGATTAGCCTCCAGAATCGTACCCGCCAGGTATAAAGACCCAGCGATCAGAACCGTTTGGGGGCGGCGTTTGGCTAGGGCCTTTAATGCGTGTTCGCTGTCAGGGGCCTGACAAACGGGCACATTGCTCTTCGTAAAACTCGCCATATCATGGGCATCGTGACCCTCAACCGGCACCACGGTGATGCTGGCAATTTTCCGTGCAAGTGGCCTGATAATCGCGGCTGGATTTTTGTTGGCGAGCATGCCGATGACGAGATGGATGGAATCGTCTATATTGTCCTTAAAATGATTTGCCAAAGCTTCGCCGGCATTTTCATTATGCCCGCCATCCAGCCAAGTCTGCGTGTCTTTGGAGAGGATGTTCTGCAACGGTCCGGGTGATAATCTTTGCAATCGCGCTGGCCATTTGACCCAACCCATGGCGGCTCGATAGGCGGCATCGGAAATTTCAATCTTATTTTGATGGCGTAACATTGCGATGGCCAGCGCCGCATTGTCCAATTGATGCGCGCCCGGCAAAGCCGGCAGGGGCAATGCCAGTTTACCTTGGTCATCGCGGTAATGCAGCTGATCATCATAAATGGCCGCGTCCCATTTTTTACCGCGCGGATAGTGACGGGCCTTCACACTTGCCGCATGATCGGCAATCGCAGCCACCATATTGTCGCGATATTTTTGGGTAAGCAAGGGAATTTCGGATTTTGCAATGCCCGCTTTTTCCCATGCAATGCGTACCATTGGATTGGCCGGGGCGCCCTCCTCGGGAGAAAGTAGAAAGGCTTCATGGTCGATACCGAGCGCGGTAATCCCGGTGACGGTAGGAGCTGGCACAATATTTGTGGCATCCAACCGGCCGCCCAGACCCACCTCCAAAACACAGGCATCCGCTGGCGTTTCGGCAAAGGCGAGCATCGCCGCAGCGGTTGTGGCCTCAAAAAAGCTCGGATTAATATCTGCGCTGGCGTCAAGTATCCGCGCCAGCAAAGCTGCCAGATAATCATCTGCGATCAATTCTCCGGCGAGCCGTATCCGTTCGTTAAACCTGACCAAATGCGGACTGGAATAGACATGCGCCATTAGGCCCTCTGCCTCTATGGCTGCACGCAAAAACGCGCAGGTTGATCCTTTGCCATTAGTCCCGGCAACATGAAAAACCGGCGGCAGCTGAAGATGGGGATTGCCAATGCGCTCCATGATGGCGCTGATCCGCTCTAGGCCCAGCACATCGCGTCCTGGGGACAAAAGAGAGAGCCGATCCAGTTGTTTTTGAACCGCCGGATGATCGGAACGTGCGCCGTCTGCCATGAACGCTACAGCTGGACTAAGCCGCTGTTTTCCAAGCCATGAGATAGCCCATAACGCGTGCCAGTTCTGCGCGCAGTTCCTTGCGGTGGACCACCATATCAATCATGCCGTGATCCAATAGATATTCGGCGGTCTGAAAGCCTTCGGGCAATTTCTCTCTGATGGTGTTTTCGATGACCCGCTGACCGGCAAAACCGATTAAAGCGCCGGGTTCAGAAATCTGTACATCACCGAGCATGGCGTAGCTGGCGGTAACCCCGCCGGTGGTTGGGTCGGTTAACACAACAATGAAAGGCAGCCCCGCTTCGCGCAACATGGATATTGCTACGGTGGTTTTGGGCATTTGCATCAAGGATAAAATCCCTTCTTGCATGCGCGCGCCGCCAGCAGCGGTGAAGATAATATAGGGGCATTGTTCTTCCAACGCCTGATTGGCGCCGTCAACAAAGGCTTGGCCCACGGCAAGCCCCATCGACCCACCCATGAAAGCAAAATCTTGCACGCCGACAACGCAGGGAATCGTCTCAATCGTTCCAGTGACGGTGATCAAAGCATCCTGTTCTTCAGTCTTGGCCCGCGCCGCTTTCAATCGGTCGGTATATTTTTTCTGGTCTTTGAATTTCAACGGATCTTCTTTGACCGTCGCAGATGGTAGAATTTTCCAGCTATTCTCGTCCATGATTTGGGCAAAGCGGACCATCGGGCCAATACGTCCGTGATGTTCGCATTTCGGACAGATATGCTTATTGTCCTCAAATTCCTTGAGGAACACCATGGCTTCGCAGTTTTTGCATTTGTGCCAGAGATTATCCGGTGTTTCTTTTTTGGTGATCGAAGCGATCTTGTTACGGACATTGCTAAGCCAAGACATGCGTCAATTCCTCAGGTTTTTTAGCGTGCGCTTCTGATAGCATCAGAAAGTGATTTTACATAGTCTTTGACATGCGGCGCGGCGCTGGAACCGTGTTCAGCGATAATCTCGACAATTGCAGAGCCAACCACAACGCCATCGGCAACGCGGGCGATATCAGCCGCTTGTTCTGGCGTGCGGACACCAAAGCCCACAGCGACGGGAAGGTCGGTACCCGCTTTCAGCCGTGCGACCGCTTCTTCGATGCTGGCCTGTGCCGCTTGCTGTAGTCCTGTAATACCGGCCACGGAGACATAATAGAGAAAGCCTGAGGCGTTGCTCAGGATTTCCGGTAGCCGTTCAGCATCGGTCGTCGGCGTGGCGAGACGGATCACGGCAACATCCTTGGCGCGCAGCGCGTCGCCCAAGCTGTCATCTTCTTCTACCGGAATATCAACGCAGATCACGCCATCAACGCGCGCATCAACACAAGCATCGGCAAACCAGTCGGCCCCGCGGATGGTCATCGGATTGGCATAGCCCATCAGGACAAGCGGCACGGTCGGATGGCGTTCGCGAAAGGTTGTCGCGATGTTCAATATGTCCGCTGTCTTTGTGCCAGCGCTAAGGCTACGGATATTGGCGGCCTGAATGGCAGGACCATCGGCCATGGGATCGGTGAACGGCATGCCGAGTTCGATGATATCCGCTCCGCCTTCGACCAGGGCGTCGAGTATTGCGCCAGTGTCTGCGGCGGTTGGATCGCCACCGGTTACGAAGGCGACAAGTGCCGCGCGGTCGGTTGGGAAGGCAGAGGAAAGGCGGGTCATCTAACAACTTTCAAGGCTATCCACAAAAGTAACGAAAAACCGAGGATGAAAAACACAATGCTCGCATGTCCCCAAATCGCTATTTCTTGTGGTATCGGTCCACAATCAGCAAAACAATAAACTGGTGCTCCAGATTCTTCTCTCGCGCTTGCCAGCTCCTCTGTCACTTTCCACCAATTCAAACTGTTGTGATACACTTCCCGAAGTATGATACCCGCTATCAACAGAGGCATTGCGAGCAGTGCCCGCCAATCTATTTTCATATCTCTGTTCCCAATGCCTCGGCGACGGTGAAAATATCCTTGTCGCCGCGCCCGCAGAGATTGGCGAGAATGATCTGATCCTGATCCATCTTCACGGCTTCGCGCGCCACAGCTGCAATCGCATGGCTTGGTTCCAAGGCCGGGATAATCCCCTCCGTGCCGCAGAGTAGTTGGAACGCCTCTAGCGCTTCTGTGTCGGTCACGCTGTCATAACGCACCCTGCCGGATTCTTTCAGCCAGCTATGTTCAGGCCCAATGCCAGGATAGTCGAGGCCAGCGCTGATCGAATGGGCTTCGTCAATCTGTCCGTCTTCGTCCTGCAGCAAATAGGTTTTGTTACCGTGCAAAATACCGGGCTTGCCGCCCGCTAGTGACGCGGCATGTTGCTTGTTCAAGCCATGGCCCGCCGCCTCTACACCGAGCATATCAACGTCAGGATCATCAAGGAAGGGATGGAATAGACCAATGGCGTTGGAACCACCGCCAATTGCCGCCACCAAAAGATCGGGTAGGCGTCCGGTGCGCTCGAGTAGCTGTTCGCGCGCTTCGCGGCCGATCACGCTTTGGAAATCGCGCACCAGCTCTGGATAGGGATGGGGGCCAGCGGCCGTGCCGATAATGTAGAATGTATCGTGCACATTGGCGACCCAATCGCGCAAAGCATCATTCATCGCGTCTTTCAGCGTAGCCGATCCGCTGGTCACTGGAACAACCTCTGCGCCAAGCAGCCGCATCCGGAAAATATTCGGCTTCTGCCGCTCAATATCAGTAGCGCCCATATAGATGACACAGGGTAGGCCAAAACGGGCGCAAACCGTAGCGGTGGCCACGCCATGCTGACCGGCCCCGGTTTCAGCGATGATCCGGGTCTTGCCCATGCGCTTGGCGAGCAATATCTGGCCGATGCAATTGTTGATCTTGTGCGCACCGGTATGGTTTAGTTCATCGCGCTTGAACCAGATTTGCGCGCCTTTGCCTTCGGGCGCGTCTTTTCGGATGTGATCGGTCAGGCGTTCAGCAAAATAGAGCGGACTAGGGCGGCCGACATAATGTTCAAGCAGATCGTCAAATTCTTCCGCAAAAGCTGGGTCGGCTTGTGCTGCGCGATAATGCTTCTCCAGATCAAGGATGAGCGGCATCAGCGTCTCGGCAACATAGCGCCCACCAAACTGACCAAAATGGCCGCGTTCATCGGGTTGATTGCGGAAGCTGTTCGAAAGTTTATCGTGTTTCGTCATAGGTGCGAACCGCTTGGCAAAAGGCAGCGATTCTGTCCACATCTTTGACACCCGGCGCGGATTCAACGCCGGATGAGACGTCGACGAGCGGCGGCTGGGTTGCCGTCATGGCCTCAGCGATATTGTCAGCATCCAACCCGCCGGCGAGACCCCAAGGGATAAGGTGCTGATGACCTTCGAGAACCGACCAATCAAATCGTGTACCGGTTCCACCTGGCAATGATTTGGCGGGCGCATCAAACAGAAGGCGGCTTGCAGCGCCTTCGAAACGGCTGCTTTTCTGAAGCGTATCTTTGTCCCTCAAGCCGAGCGCTTTCCAGATCGGAAGGTCGGCTTGATCGCGCACCAATGCAATCCAATCCGGGGTTTCGCTCCCGTGAAATTGCAATATGTCAGGCTTGACCACATTAATTGCCTGACCGGTTAGTTTGGGATCTGCATTGACCAGCAACAAAACAATTTTCAGCGAATCCGGTGCAAAGGCGCGCAATTCAGCGGCACGGTCCAAGGATACATGCCGCGGACTTTTCGGGAAGTGGACCAAGCCAATATAGTCGGCTCCCGCCGCAGCGGCAGCGGCAATGCTATCTTCCGTGGAAAGTCCACAAATTTTTATCTCTGTCTTGTCCATTTTTTATAAAGTGGCTTCGATTGCGCGGGCCGCTGCATTGGGATTTTCGGCCGCGGTTATTGGGCGACCGATGACCAATATGCTGGCGCCATTATCCCGCGCCGCACGCGGCGTAACGGTGCGTTTTTGGTCCCCTGCTTTGCCATTGGCTGGACGCAATCCTGGCACCACGAAATAGCCGTCTTTCCAGTTTTTATGTGCCGCTGCAATTTCATTCCCCGAACAGACGATTCCATCCAGTCCAGCTTCGGCTGAGAGATTTGCCAAACGTTCCACTTGCTCATGCGGTGTGCCTTGATAACCAATTTTGGTCATATCCCGCTCGTCCAGCGAAGTCAGCAGCGTGACGCCAACGACTTTGGTGTGGCTTCCGGCTGCAGCCTTGGCATCTTCCATCATCGCCCGCCCGCCCGAGGCGTGAATTGTCACAATAGCGGGTTCAAGAACATTAATGGCTTGCATTGCCTTGGCGACAGTATTGGGGATATCGTGCATTTTCAAATCGAGGAAGATTGGCAGGCCGATTTTCTGAATTTCATGAACTCCATGATGGCCATTGGCACAAAAAAATTCGAGACCCAGCTTGAGGCCGCCGACATGCCCTTTGACGGCACGGGCAAGCGCAATGGCATTGTCGAGTATGGGTGTGTCCAAGGCAACAAATATGGGATTGCTCATAAGCCTGTTGCCTTGTCATCCTTGGCGGTGATTGATGTGACGGCTGGCGCCGGTTCCGCAATTTGTTCCTTGTCCAGATCAAGCGGCCCGGGCTTTTCTGGTGTTGCTGTTGGGTTCGTTGAGGGGGCAGGTGATTGCGCTGAGGTTGGTGCGGGGGCCGGGCGCGCTGCCGCTTCAAGTGTTTTAATCCGCCGATTCAAGCGCCATTTGGATGTCCGATGAATGAGCCACAAAGGGAAGAAGCCCAGCAAAAATGCTCCAATGACCAAGACTGGTAATTTTGTATCGATGCGAACATCTTCCCAGATTAATACTGAAGTGGGTGACCAGTTATTGACTGCAAAAACCACCAAGATAATCGCCAAAATGACCCAGAATAATGTTTTTATAAACTGCATATGGTACCTTCGAAAACGAAACTGCGTTCATATTACGCTTAAAAGCGATCAGTGGCCAGACTTGTTACCGAATAGGGTTAAACAGTGTCTTTAATCACCAAAGACGCGCGCGAAAATCGTATCGATATGCTTGAAATGATAGTCCAGATTGAAACGGTCTTCGAGCTGTTCGTCGGTCATTTTCGCACTGACGTCCGGATCCGCCTTAAGCAAGTCAAGTAAGGCAATCTCGCCATCAGACTCCCAAACTTTCATGGCGTTTCTTTGGACAATCCGGTAGCTATCTTCCCGGCTAATCCCCGCTTGCGTCAAGCCGAGCAAAACCCGCTGCGAATGGACCAGGCCGCCCATGCGATCGAGGTTTTTTTGCATCCGTTCCGGGTAAATGAGCAATTTTTCGATAACACCGGTGAGGCGCACCAAAGCAAAGTCGAGAGTGATTGTCGCATCAGGACCGATCATCCGTTCAACCGAACTGTGCGAGATGTCACGTTCGTGCCATAGCGCAACATTTTCCATTGCAGGCAGAGCGTAACTGCGGACCATACGCGCTAATCCCGTCAGATTTTCGGTTAGAATGGGATTGCGTTTATGAGGCATGGCGCTGGACCCTTTTTGACCCGGCGAAAAATATTCCTCTGCTTCCAATACTTCCGTGCGCTGCAAATGTCTTATTTCAACAGCCAGCCTTTCCACTGACGATGCAATTACTGCTAACGTTGCAAAATATTGAGCATGGCGATCGCGAGGGATCACCTGGGTCGACACTGGCTCAATTTCCAATCCCATTTTTTCTGCGACATGCGCTTCCACTTTGGGATCAATATTGGCGAAAGTCCCGACCGCACCGGAAATGGCGCATGTCGCAATTTCTTTTCGAGCCAGCACCAACCGTTCTCGGTTGCGTTCAAACTCGGCATAGGCTTGTGCGAGTTTCATGCCAAAGGTCACTGGTTCTCCATGAATACCATGGCTACGGCCGATCGTGGGAGTGAGCTTATGTTCGAAAGCCCGTTTTTTGATGGCGGCAAGCAGCTTGTCCATATCGGCGAGCAAGATATCGGTTGCTCGGGTCAATTGAACGGCAACACACGTGTCCAAAACATCGCTGGATGTCATGCCCTGGTGCATGAAGCGGGCTTCCTCACCGACATTTTCTGCAACATTGGTTAGAAAGGCGATAACATCATGTTTGACTTCGCGCTCAATTTCATCAATGCGCGCCACATCAAATTTGCCTTTGGCCCAAATGGCCGCTGCCGCTTCCTTGGGAACAACACCCAATTCGGCCAAAGCATCCGTCGCATGAGCTTCAATTTCAAACCAAATCTGAAATTTGGATTCAGGCTCCCAAACGGCAACCATTTCGGGGCGGGAATAGCGCGGTATCATTTTTTTCTTTCCTTGAAACTGAAAAAGCTGGTTTACTCCAGCCTTTGTGTATTCTGTGATTTGCGGACCCGCTAGCAGCTAGATAATGAGTCGGCAATGTGTCGTTCAATCTATAGCATGGTCGACAGGGAGAAGATGATGCGTGTGGCAGTATTAACCGGCGGCGGCGATGTGCCAGGGCTCAATCCTTGTATTCGATCTATCGCTATGTCCGCACGCCAGCGCGGCTGGGATGTCATCGGGTTAAAACGGGGATGGGAAGGGGTATTGGAAACCGACCCATCCGATCCCTGGTCGCTGGAAAATGCGGCTATGGTGCTGGACAAAGATACGGTGCGCGGCATTGATCGCCAAGGCGGTACGATTTTGCATAGCTCGCGATGTGATCCCAGGAATACCGCGCAAGGGGATCAAACCCAAAAAGTACTGGATATATTGGATGCACTGAGAATCGACGCGTTGATTACAATGGGTGGCGATGGGACACTGCGCTTTTCTGCCCATCTTGCCAGTCTTGGACGCACCGTCATTTCGATACCAAAAACAATGGATAATGATGTCTTTGGGACGGATTACTGTATCGGATTTTCAACCGCCGTGACGCGATCGGTGGCCGCCATTAATGCTTTGCGGACCACCGTGGCGAGCCATGAGCGGATCGCCGTGATCGAGCTTTTTGGTCGGCGATCTGGGGAAACCGCATTATTATCCGGATTTCTTTCGCAAGCCGATCGCACTGTCATTGCGGAAGTGCCAGCGGATATGGATGTCTTGCTCCCGCTTCTCTTGTCGGACAAGCAGAACAATCCGGAAAGCTATGCCATATGCTTGGTTTCAGAAGGGGCAAAACTATCCGGAGCCGGTGAGGATGATGCGGAACTCAGCAAATCCAATACGCATCGCATTGGTGTGAATATTGGGACGCAGTTGGCGCGGGAAATTGAATCCCGATCATCCGAACGAACCATTGTCCAAGAGCTGGCCTATTTGATGCGCGCCGGGGAACCCGATGCTATGGATCGCATGGTCGGTTTTGCTTTTGGCGCGCTAGCCGTGCAACTTATCGAAGAGGGCCGCAGTTCCAATATGGTCTGCTTGACCAACGGTAAATATGGTGTGGTACCAATTGGCACCTTGCTAGACGGCACGAAAGGCGTGAATGTCTCTGGCTTATATGATGCGGGAGAATATCGCGCGAATTTGGTTCAAATTGAAGATATGCCGATGTTTCTTTATTAGTTGTCACAGCCGACATGACATTGGATATAGATCGAAATAAAACGGGTTTAGGGGATCATAGATGAATGCTGATCAAGCGATATTGCAAGAAGAACGTCTGTCCCCGTTTTTGAGAATAACATTGCGTATCTGGACCAAGACCTATCGGTCCATCATCGGATTGATCAGTCCCTTTTTTGATATATTGGTTCGGATATTTGTAGCCCAAGCCATTTTCAGATCAGGCATTGTTAAACTCTCGGATTGGGATACCGCCCTTAGTCTTGCACGCTTTGAATATCCCGTGTCTTGGATGGCGCCAGAAACAGCGGCTTTGATTGGCGTTTTGATCGAGATTATCGCTCCCATTTTGTTGCTGTTTGGTCTGTTTACGCGCGGCGCGGCTTTTGCGATTTTGACCTTATTGGCGGTGAGCCAAATTGAATATGTCGCGACCGATCTCAATCTCTGGCTTATTGCGATTTTGGGCTGGTATGTTTTGCGCGGCGCTGGAGGATTTTCTCTGGATCGCGCCTTGGCGGGCGGTCTGGGCGGCAGCGCCTTGCCATTTGCTCGGCCGGCCATGCAATTTCTCGATTTTCTTACGACCATCATCGCGCCAATTTGGTTGCTGATCATTCGTCTCTGGCTAGCGGTAACCCTATTGGCTGTAGCGGGCGCGATTGGAATGTCCGGCCCGGAAAACTTCCTCCCGGTAAAAACATTTGCCGGAATGCATGCAGGCGTTGCGATCGGACTGGCTATTTTGCTTGTCTTGGGCCTGTTCATACCATTGGCCGCATTGGCTATGATCCTTATTCTCAGCACATTGGCGGTGATGGGACTGCATCCCGATCTCACATCTTATCCTATGCTGTTACTCGGTATTTTGGTCTTTTTTGGTGCCGGATTTTTATCGGTCGATCGGGCCATTTCAGCATGGCTAGAGGCAAATATATTATTTGATCGAAAATATGAGGATGTACCGGATCATTGGCCGCATATTGTCGTCGTTGGTGCTGGGTTTGGCGGATTGGCATGTGTCAATAAATTGAAAAACCTGCCCGTGCGGATAACTCTGATTGATCGGCACAATTATCATTTGTTCCAACCCTTATTATATCAAATTGCCACCGCCGCCTTATCTCCAGCTGATGTTGCAACACCGATCCGGGGATTGTTTCGCAATGATGGAAATGTTCGCGTTTTATTGGGTGAAGTCAGCGCAATTGACACAGCGGAAAATGCTTTGACCTATGGTCAAAATCAATTGACTTACGATCATTTGGTGTTGGCCACCGGCGCGTCGCATAGCTATTTTGGCAAGGATGAATGGGCGCCGTTTGCGCCAGGACTTAAAACCATAGAAGATGGTGTCTCGGTGAGAGCCCATGTCTTGCGCGCATTTGAACGCGCAGAATCGTCGAATGACCCAAAACGCGTTAAACGGTTACTGACCTTTGTTATTGTTGGCGCAGGGCCGACCGGTGTGGAATTGGCGGGCGCTATAGCCGAGCTTGCTCATCAAGGACTGAAAGATGAGTTTAGCCGCATTGATCCGGCGCAAGCTCAGATTATTCTGGTACAATCTGGGGAGCGGATATTGCCAGCCTTTCCTGAAGAGCTTTCCGCACATGCCGCGCAATCGCTCGCCGATTTGGGCGTTGATATAAGGCTAAAATCGCGGGTTACCGATATTGCGGCTGACCGCGTTCAAATTGGCGAAGATATGGAAATCGCAACGGAAACGGTGCTTTGGGCGGCCGGTGTGATCGCCTCTCCCGCTGGTAAATGGCTGGAAGCGGAAACAGACCGGGCAGGGCGGGTCAGCGTCGATGAGCATATGCGCGTTGCCGGCTATGACCATATTTTTGCAATAGGCGATACGGCGGGCAGCAATGCGTGGGATGGCAATCCGGTTCCGGGGCTCGCGCCGGCAGCAAAACAGGCGGGAGTCTACGTAGCCAGCTATATTCAAAAGCAATTAATGGAGAGCGAACAGATTGCGCCCTTTGCCTATAAACACCAAGGCAGCCTCGCCACTATTGGTCGCAAAAGTGCGGTCGCGGATTTTGGCTTTATGAAATTGCATGGCGCTATTGCCTGGTGGCTGTGGGGCGCTGTTCATGTCGGTTTTCTCTCGGGTGTCCGCAACCGGATATCGGTGTTGGTCAATTGGATTTGGTCTTATTTTACCCTGCAACTCGGCATAAGATTGATCACCGGCAAGGATAGCGGGGCTTGAACCGAAGGTTACAGCAATCCTTTTGAACGTAGAGAAAAGCAGCCATCATTCCCGATGATAAGATGGTCGTGCAATGTGATGCCGAGGCTGCGGGCGGCGGCGCCAATTTTTTTGGTGATGGCAATGTCTTCGCGGCTGGGCGCGCTCTCGCCATGCGGGTGATTATGAACCAAAATGAGCGCGGCAGAGCCCAGATCCAGAGCACGTTTGATGATCTTCCGGGGATATAATGCGGCGTGATCAACTGATCCTTCGCTGACGATTTCATCTTTGATCAAATAGTTTTTGCTGTTGAGATGCAAGATGCGAACGCGTTCATGCGCCAGATAGGCCATATCGGCACGAAGATAGTCCAACAAAGCGGGCCAGCTGGTGAGCATGGGCTGGCAGCGGACGGGCTGCGCGATCAAGTGCAAGCAGGCCGTGTGAATGGCTTTTAACAATGCTGTATTGGCTCGGCTCATTCCGGAATTCGCTTGGATTGCTTCACCATCGGCGGACAGCAGTTCGGCCAGCCCACCAAATTTCCCGATGAGCCTGCTGGCAAGCAATCTCGTGTCTGAATGGGGAGAGACAATTGCGAGAAAATATTGGAGCAAATCATGATCTCGCAACAATTGCCCGTTTCCAGTGATTAACTGTTCCGTGATCATGGTCTGATCGATATTTTGATCGGGATTGGAAGGATGTGCCGGTGCCGCTGGGGCGTTTCTGTTATTGTCCATGAACCGCAAATACCAATTTGCTATGCGTTGGGCACAGGAAACAGGATGAAAGCCTTTGATATGGCCGAAAATGTCGATCTCAAATAATTTGGCGTAAAAACTATGCAATCGGTGCACTTGTACATTGCAACTTAAGCTAGACTTCTGCATTTCAGCGAAATGGAGGAAGAACGCGACCAAGGCCCGATCGGGCGCAGATTTAGTCCATGGCTGTTGGTCTATGTTATTCTGTTTCTGCTCCTTATCGGCTTTATCATCATATGGTTCAGTCGCATTTCGATCGCGGACAATTTTGTTCGCTCGGAACTGGATCAATTGGAAATTGAAGCCAGTTATCAAATTGAAGATATTGGTTTTCGCAAACAGATTATCCGCAATCTCGTTATTGGCGATCCCGATGCTCCCGATCTGACCGCAGATCGCGTCGAAATCGGTAATAGTCTTGGCACCGACGGCGCTGGGATTAATTGGGTCTTGGCGCGAGGCGTCAAAGCCTATGGCCGTTTGGAAAACGGGAAATTATCCTTTGGCGCGCTCGATAAATTTGCCGACCCCAATGATGACAGTCCATTGGCATTGCCAGATATTGCGTTGGTGCTCGAAAAGACGCAGCTGAGAATCGACAGCGATTATGGCGCTTTTGGTCTGAGTCTGCACGGCAGCGGCAATCTGCATGATGGCTTTTCCGGTGAAATGGGGGCTCTTGGAGATCAGCTTGAATTGGCCGGATGCACCGCTACCCGGCCCAGCTATTTCGGAACAATCGCAATAAAGGACAGAAAGCCAGAATTATCAGGTCCGCTTCGTTTGCCATCGCTTGCATGCCCGGACTTGCAATTTTCGCTGCAGGATGTGGGTGTCCAACTCGCCGTCATTCTTGGACAAGATTTTACCAGCTGGTCCGGAGATGCAGGCGTTTCGGGAGGTCCGCTGCGCTATGGTGACTATCGCTCTCAAAAATTGGAATCCACCCTGGCCTTTACCGGCGACCTGGAACGCAGCAGCGGCAATGTGGATCTTGTCGCCAATAGTATCCAGACACCTTTTGGCGCTGCAAAATCAGCAAAAATCAATGGACCGTTTCAATTTGGCTATGGTGACGATCCGGTCACCGCCCGGTTTGAAGGACAACCGGAAGTCCGATCGGCCAGTTTTTCCGCCGATCTTTTAAGCCAAGCCTCTGGCCTCGCAATGTCCACCCGAGAAACACCGCTTGGGCCGATTACGCAAAAACTTGCGAAGGCTGTCAAACAGGCGGGTGCCTCCATCGATTTCGTCAGTGCCTTGCGGTTTGATATGGCGGCATCGGGAACCAAGTTGGCGGTAGATAATTTGATTGTTTCTTCTCGCTCCGGTGGCAGAATGGAGCTGGATGATGCCATTCTGCTCAATTTTGTGGACGGCGATGTAAAAATGCTCGCGGAAGGGGATTTATTGCTCAATGGTGGCGGCTTTCCCGATGCGCGCATCAACTTGAATGATGGCAGCCTGGCCCGCGGATTTGCCGGTAATATCGAAATTGCCGCTTATCAATCCGGGACCGCAAAAATAAACATCCCCTCGTTGAATTTTTCACCTTCGGCCGGTGGCGGTACTGATCTGGACGGTCGGATTCTCTTGTCTGGTCCCTTGCCAGATGGCCAATTGACGGGACTGCAAATTCCGCTTGATGGACGTATCGGCAGCGGAGGATCATTTTCTCTGTTCCGCAAATGTGTCGATGTAGAATTTGCTAGCCTTCGTGCTGCGACTTTCCTATTCGGACCGACACGCACTCAACTATGTCCGGATGGCAATAATGCCATCGTCTCCAACAGCGGAAGCCAGCTGAGAATTGAAGCAAAACTACCCTCTTTCAGTCTGGATGGTCGCTTGGGGGATTCGCCTCTTTCGCTATCGAGCGGGGCATTGGCCCTGTCTTTAGCCAACGGGTTTGTCGGCAAAGACCTCTCGTTGAGATTGGGTACGGAAGACAATCTCACGCAATTTGATATTGCACAGGTCAATGCCGTTTTTGGATCAGTGATTAGCGGGAAATTATCCGGAGCCAATGGTCAGATCGCAAGCGTGCCGTTGTTGCTCGAAAATGTTGAAGGAGACTGGCGCTATCAAAATGGCGAATTTTCAGCCGATAGCAAATTACGCGTGCGCGATGAGCAGCAAGTGGAGCGTTTCCGGCCGTTAATCAGCGATGATATCAAATTGCGTTTCGCCAATGGGGTGGTCACGGCTAACGGCCAGTTGCGAGAGCCCACGACACTGCGATCAATCGCGAATCTCGATATTGTGCATTCGTTGGACAACAGCACTGGTGAGGCGCTTTTAGATGTTTCGGCATTGACCTTTGATGACCAATTACAACCGGAACTGCTCACTCCGCTTACTTTAGGGGTGATCGCAAATGTTGACGGCACTGTGACCGGTTCTGGGAAAATCAATTGGGATGACAATAGCGATGGCATTCGCAGCACCGGGGTTTTCCGAACGGAATCAATCAATTTGGCGGCGGCATTCGGTCCGGTTACTGGACTTTCAGGTGAGATTAAATTTTCAGATTTATTGGGTCTGGTGACAGAAACTGGGCAATTGGTCCGCATGGCGGAGGTCAATCCGGGTGTCGCTGCGTTCAATGGGCAGCTTTTTTACAGACTTTTACCAGATTATAAAATGCAAGTGGAAGGCGGGCAATGGCCTTTTGCCGGCGGTATGCTCTATTTGGAACCTACAATTCTCGATTTAGGAGAAGAAGCGGAACGGCGATTGGAATTTACCGTTGTCGGAGTCGACGCAGCCCAATTTCTGACGCAATTTGACTTTGAGAATTTGAGCGCCACGGGCGTATTCGATGGAAAACTACCGATGGTTTTTGATCAAAATGGCGGGCGCATTGCCGGAGGATATCTCATTGCCCGCAAGGGCGGCGGGTCGCTCGCCTATATTGGAGAATTATCTTATGAAGATATGGGAGCCTTCGCAAACTTCGCCTTTAATGCGTTGAAATCATTGAGATATGAGCAGTTAACAATCGGGATGGATGGGGCGATAGACGGTGAGATAATTACCGAGGTGAAGTTTGCCGGCCTGCAACAAGGCGATGATGCCAGCACAAACTTCATCACCAAGCAATTGGCTAAAATCCCTTTAGAATTTAATGTACGCATACAGGCGCCTTTCATGCAGTTAATGAGCAGTGCAAAGGCCTTTTACGAACCGGAAATATTGGTCGGGCAAAATTTGCCGGCGCTGTTAAGGGCGCAGGAAGAGCGGGCATCGGAAGCCGCCAAAATGTTGCAAAACAATTCTGAATCATCTGTTCAGCCACGGGAAAGCGATAATGAGCCATAAGAGAAGCCGATTGACGGATGCATTTGGAAATGCGATTCGACCAATCATGAAAAGAGGGAAGACAACCAGCCTCATATTGGGGGTCACCTTGGGGCTCAATGCCGTTCTGGCAGCATGCGTGCAGGTTTCTGCGCCAGACAAACCCATCGTGATCAACTTGAATATCAATATTAAACAAGAAGTCGTTTATCGGCTGGATAGTGACGCAAAAGATTTGATTAACAGTGAAGCGGAGATTTTCTGATGTTTGAGTTTATACGGAAAAATAAGGCGACTGCCGTTGTTGGCGGCCTGGCTTTGACCGCAATTTTAGCAACCCCTGTGTTGGCGCAGCGTGACCCCGCTTACGCGGCCGCACGCGCTTCTGGTGCAATTGGTGAGAAACCAGATGGCTATTTGGGTTATGTTTCCTCACCTTCCGCATCGACTAAAGCGCTGGTTGAGGATCTTAACATTAAGCGCAAAGCTGCTTACACCCGAAAAGCACAGGAAACCAATTCAACGGTGGAACAATTTGCATTCACATCCGGATGCAATTTGATCATGCGAACGGTTGCTGGTGAAAAATATCAGTCTCCTGATGGTTCCTGGCAAACCAGATCGTCAGCAGCGCCCGCTCGCGACACACGGTGTCCATAAGAGTTTGTGACCACCCATAATCCAAGGCGGGCGTGCTGCTCTAAACAGCGCGCCCGTTTTCTTTTAAATTACTGATATTTGATCGAATTTTCTGCAGTGCAGCATGGCTGTTGACTTGACGCACCCGCTTTTCTAAACGGACGCGGTTAGCGGGACTGCTCGCTGTCGTGAGTAGAACCAATTTAATCAGCTTTTCTGCTGATTTTTGTTAGTTTTTCAAAGAATCACGACAGAGAATGGATCCGGTAAATCTGATGGACGATGATGCTAAGATAGAGGCGCTAAAAAAGCGGATCGATCAGGCAACATCAGAAGAAGCGGTCCGATCGGGCACAACCCAAAAAGGGGTCGATGATAATTATCGACTTGGAAACAGGGTTTTGGCGGATTTGATTGCGGGCATTGGTGGCGGTGCTTTGGTCGGCTGGGTGCTTGATCAATTTATCGGAACCGCGCCTTGGCTTTTTTTGATATTCCTGTTTTTGGGGATCATCGTGGCATTCAGGAATATTATTAAACTCTCGAACGAGAGCGCAAAGAAGCATAAATGACTTTTGCGCATCGTTTAGAAAACAGGGGTCCCTTGCGTGGCGACTGAAGAAGGTAAAATCGATCCAATGTACCAATTTGAGGTACAGACGATTTTGGAAGGCTTTTCACTAGGCGGGCAGCAGATTGCGTTTACCAATAGCGCGGTCTGGATGCTGGTAGCAGTCGCTGGCCTGTGGGTATTCATGCTGGGCGGTATGAAGCGAGAATTGGTTCCTGGTCGCTGGCAGATGATGGTTGAAGGCTTTACAGGCTTTATCGACAATATGATGGAGGCCAATATCGGTCCCGCTGGCCGCAAATATGCGCCTTACGTGTTTTCCCTATTCATGTTTATCCTGTTTTCGAACATTTTCGGCCTGCTCCCGGTAGGCGTCTTGGGATTACATCCCTTTACCGTTACGAGCCATCTTACCGTGACCGGCGTATTGGCGATCATGAGTTTCTCAATCGTGCTGATTGTTGGTTTTGCCAAACATAAGCTTCATTTCTTTTCGCTGTTCATCCCGCACGGGACGCCGCTTCCGATGATACCTTTCATTTTCATCGTTGAGCTATTGTCCTTTCTGGTTCGTCCTTTCAGCCTCGCACTGCGTCTTTTTGTCGCAATGACCGCGGGTCATATCTTGCTAAAAGTTCTAGCTGGTTTTGTGATCAACAGTACCAACGCTGGTGCAAGTTATGGCGTACTAGTGGGTATTCCAAGTTTTGCGCTGATGATTGGTATCAGCGCTCTCGAATTGCTGGTGGCGGTTGTGCAGGCCTATGTCTTTGCATTGCTGACATCGCTTTACATAAATGATGCAGAAAACCTGCATTGATTTGAAACAAGACTTTTTTCTAAACGATATTTTTGAACAGGAGTAACTAACATGGACGCAGAAGCAGCAAAATTATTGGGCGCAGGTCTGGCAGCAATTGGTGCCGGTGTAGCCGCCGTAGGTGTGGGTAACGTATTCGGAAGCTTCTTGGAAAGCGCACTGCGCAATCCATCCGCTGCTGACGGTCAACAGGGCCGTTTGTTCATCGGCTTTGCGGCTGCTGAGCTTTTGGGTCTGCTGGCATTTGTTGTCGCAATGATCCTGATTTTCGTTGCCTAAAATATGATATGAAACCGGCGGGGTGGCAGAAACGCCGCTCCGCTGTTTCAAACTATTGGAGCCTTTGGTTCAATGCCACAAATAGATCAAATTGCCGCAACATATGGATCCCAGATATTTTGGCTATTGCTGACGTTCGGGTTCACCTTTTTTGTTATCGGTTTGGGCATGTTTCCAAAAATCCAGGGCACGGTTGATGCCCGGGACAAGCGGATTGCCGACGATCTGGAAGCCGCGCGTGCGGCAAATGTCAAAGCCGATGAGTTGGAAGAAAATTACCGACTCAAAATGGAAAATGATCGCAGCGCGGCTCAAGCCTTGGTTGAAGCCGGTAAGGACAAAGCCAATGCCGCTGCGGAGAAACGCAAAACCAAAGCCAATGCTGATATTGCTGCGAAAATTACCGCGGCAGAAGCGGATATTAGGGCGCGGACCAGCGAAGCCTTGAAAGAGATTGAAGGCGTCTCGGCGGAAGTGGCACAAGATATGGTGGCGAAGATATCCGGTGCCAAAGTGACCAAAGCTGCGGCATTGAAAGAAACAAAGGCGGCATTGAAACATGGTTGATTATGTGAATCTAACAGCTGTTGCAGCGGATGTCGCAATTTTGGCTTCGGGTGCCGGTGAAGAGCATGTCACGCCATCTGTGTTTGGCATTTTTAACGCTACCGTGTTTGTTTCCCTGTCTATGCTGGTCGTTGTCGGGATTGTGCTGTGGAAAAAAGTACCTGCGGCTATTGGCGCGTCCTTGGACAAAAAAATCGCCGACATTCGCGAGCAACTGGATGAAGCGAAAAAATTGCGGGCGGAATCTGAAGAACTTCGCGCAAAATATGAATCGCGTCTTCGCGCAGCAGATGATGAGGCAGCAGAGATTTTGTCGCAGGCCGAAAGCGAAGCGGAACAAGTGGTTGCTGATGCTAAGAAAGCCACCACGGAGTTAATCGCTCGGCGCAAAAAAATGGCCGAAGATAAAATCGCTGCGGCGGAACGCTCTGCCATTGCGGAAGTCCGAGCACAAGCGGTCGGCGCTGCGACATTAGCGGCACAGAACCTGATTGCTGCAAAACATGATGCGGCCGCAGATAAAGGCCTTGTCGACAAGACGATTAAAGACCTGGGCGCCAAGCTCAACTAATTTATCGGCCGTTTGCGTGGATTAGACGCTGGTAAACACCAGCGCTCCCGCTTAGATATAGCCTATGTCCGGCCCGCAATCTCCTGATCGCTTCAACGAAGATAAGGCGACTTCAACCGTTCGCGGCAATGAAACGCCTGATATCGAAACCGGTATGACTGCCATTCGGGAGACTTTAAATACCTTACCCAGTCGCCCCGGCGTTTATCGTATGCAAGATAGTCGCGGTGACGTTTTATATGTCGGGAAAGCCCGGTCCCTCAAAAACCGAGTGGGATCTTATGTCCAGATGAATCGCCTGCCGCATCGTTTGATGCGGATGGTGGCGCAGACCCGTTCGATGACAATTGTGACGACGGGCAGTGAAGCCGAAGCTTTGTTGCTGGAAGCCCAACTTATCAAGAAATTTCGTCCCGCCTATAATGTGTTACTCCGCGACGATAAGAGTTTTCCCTTCATATTATTGCGCGAAGACCATGATTTTCCGCGTATTCAAAAGCATCGCGGAGCGCAAAAGGCCAAAGGCAAATATTTCGGACCTTTTGCAAGCGCTGGATCGGTCAATCAGACGCTGAACGCTTTGCAAAAGCTCTTTTTGCTTCGTTCCTGTACCGACAGTTTCTTTAACAATCGATCGCGGCCTTGCTTGCTCTATCAAATTAAGCGCTGTTCAGCGCCTTGTGTCGACCGCATTAACAAGGAAGATTATAACGAACTGGTGGAAGACTCGCGAAACTTCCTGTCTGGCAAGTCGACTGATGTCCAACAAAAATTGGGCGCGCAGATGGAGAAGGCTTCTCAAGATCTCGATTTTGAGATGGCGGCGCTATATCGCGATCGCTTGAAAGCCCTGACATTCATTCAAGGCAATCAAGCTGTCAATGCCGCTGGACTTCCCGATGCCGATATTTTTGCCTTGGCCGCGAAGGGAGCAACGGTTTGCATCCAAGCTTTTTTCATCCGAGGGGGCCAAAATTGGGGGCATCGCAGCTTTTTTCCTGCGCATACGAGCAATGTCGAAATCGAGGAGGTCTTTTCCAGTTTCTTGATGCAATTTTACGATCGGATGCCTCCGCCCAAGCTGGTATTGCTCGACCGGGAACTGCCGGACGATAATCTGTTGTCGGAGGCGCTGGGAACCCGGGCTGACTATAAAGTCAGCATTTCAAAGCCGCAACGCGGCGACCGCTTGAAATTGTTGAAGCAGGCCAGCCGCAATGCTGAAGAAGCACTAGATCGGCGTCTCGCGGAATCTTCTACCCAAGCCAAAATAATGCGGGAAATGGTTGATGTTTTGGAGCTGGAATCCATACCGGATCGCATTGAAATATACGATAACAGCCATATTCAAGGCACTAATATGGTCGGCGGTATGGTTGTAGCCGGGCCCGAAGGGTTTCGCAAAAATGCCTATCGCAAGTTTAATATCAAAAATCCCGACACCAAACCTGGCGATGATTTTGCGATGATGCGAGAAGTATTGGAACGACGCTTTGCGCGCGCGCAGAAAGAGGATCCTGATCGGGAGAAAGGGGAATGGCCTGATCTCGTGCTTATCGACGGCGGAAAAGGGCAGATGAGCGCGGCGCGAGATGCTTTAGCCGAAATTGGCGTGGATGACGTCACTATGATTGGTGTGTCCAAAGGCCCTGATCGCAACGCGGGACGAGAAACATTCCATTTCATGGACGGACGAGAGTTAAATCTGCCAATCAACAGCCCGGTTCTATTTTATCTTCAGCGTTTGCGGGATGAAGCGCATCGTTTCGCAATCGGAGCTCATCGCCAGAAACGCGCCAAATCTATCGGTCACAGTTCATTGGACGATGTTCCGGGCATTGGTCCCGCGCGAAAACGAGCAATGTTGTTGCATTTTGGGACCGCTCGGGCGGTCAAAAATGCTTCTCTCGATGACCTTCAAGCCGCGCCCGGTGTTTCGGCTACCGTTGCACAGAAAGTCTATGATTATTTTCACCAATGATAAGACCATGGATTGGCGCGACGGATCCCAAGCAACTTAATCTTAAGCCAATTTCGCCATAAACGTTCAAGAGGAGCGGAATATGGATCTTTTTGCCCAGATGTTTGCGGATATATTGCAACTGACGATCAAGAAAGACGGTAAATTATTGCTTTCAATCGGCGGCGCTGTTGTGCTGGCTGTGCTGACGATAATTGTGATTGCTATGTTTACGGTGAGCGCCGGCTAACGGATATTTCTGCTGTTATCTGCAGTTTGTTAAGTCCGATTGAAAACTTCACCTTGTCGGTCTTTGCAGCTACTAACGTCCACTATGGCCAGCCTGCGCACATCTGCTATTATTTGTTCTGTCCGACAACATGGCGAGCATGGCGCGGTTGTGCGCGCGTTGACTCCGCAAAATGGGCTTATGGCTGGATATGTCAGAGGAGCGCGTTCGCGGACAATGCGTCCGATATTGATACCGTCCAATATTGTGCAAGCCGATTATCGGGCCCGTACAGAAGACCAGCTCGCATCGATGACAGCTGAATTGCAACAAAGCCGGGGTCCTTATCTCGGAGAGCCATTGGCCAGCGCGGCCTTAGACTGGGTCACCGCTTTAACGGCGGCAATTTTACCAGAAGAACAAAGCTATCCGCAATTGCATTCTGCTTTGACTGCGTTGCTCGATGCCATTTGCGGGGCGCCTTCCGCTAAGGGTTGGGCAGTCGCTCTGGCGCGTTATGAATTGCTCCTTTTGTCGGAATTGGGATTCGGTCTGTCATTGGATATTTGCACCGCCACCGGTAACGCTGAGGACTTAATCTATATCAGTCCCAAAAGCGGCGCCGCTGTGAGCAGGGAAGCGGGGCAAATCTACAAAGAAAAACTCTTACCGCTCCCGGCATTTTTGAACAGTCCGGATCAACCGCAATGGGATGATATTTTGGATGGCTTGAAGGTGACCGGCTTCTTTCTCCGACGTCATTTTTTCGCAGACCATAGGAATGATGTCATGGCAGCCCGCTCGGTTTTGGTGGATCGGTTGAAAAGGGTGGTTGCCTAATTGCATCGGGCGCGGCAGGGAGTGGCAGAAACTTTCCAATAAGCTTGGGATATTTGACATGCAGATTGCGGTGCTCGCCGGGGACGGCATTGGCCAGGAAATAATGGTGGAAGCACTTCGGGTTCTAGAAAAGCTGGACCTACCTGATTTACAGTTGAAACCCGCTGATGTGGGTGGAACGGCCTATAAAAACCATGGTCATCCTTTACCGCCAGCGACTTTGGATCTGGTCATGGCTTCCGATGCCGTATTATTCGGCGCGGTCGGAGACCCGGATTGTGATGATTTGGAACGACATTTGCGTCCTGAACAGGCGGTGTTGGGATTGCGCAAGGAGATGCAGACCTTCGCCAATTTGCGGCCTGCTAAAGCATTCTCGGGATTGGAAAATCTTTCTGCGTTAAAGCCAGAGGTGGCCGGAGCAATTGATCTTTTGATCCTGCGAGAATTGACCGGTGATGTTTATTTCGGCGAAAAAGGGCAGCGCCAATCCGCTGCAGGTCTCCGCGAAGGCTATGATATCATGGCTTATGATGAGCAAGAGATTAGCCGTATAGCGCATATCGCCTTTAAAGCAGCGCAGGGACGTCGGAAGAAATTATGTTCGGTTGATAAGGCAAATGTTTTGCAAACATCGGTTTTGTGGAGAACGGTCGTTAATGAAGTGGCTGCGGACTATCCCGATGTGGAATTGAGCCATATGTATGTGGACAATGCCGCCATGCAGCTGGTTCGCAATCCCGGGCAGTTTGATGTGATGCTGACCGGTAATATCTTTGGAGATATTTTGTCTGACCAAGCCAGCATGTGCGTTGGGTCCATTGGTTTATTGGCATCGGCATCACTAGGCACTGGAACCCACGGCCTTTATGAACCTATTCACGGAAGTGCTCCCGATATTGCCGGGCAGGGCATTGCCAATCCATTAGCCATGATATTGTCTGCTGCGATGATGCTAAGGCATAGCTTTGCTATGGAGACAGAAGCCGCTCAGATTGAACAAGCGGTTGCAGCTGTATTGGAAAAGGGCTTATTGGGTCATGATCTCGGGGGCAATGCCTCGACCCGGGAAATTGGCGATGCAGTGGTTGCTCAACTTGCCGGTTGAGTACTGAAGGATTGAAGAAAAGATATGAAAAGAGATACCGGAAGAAATCGAAGCATCACGGAAACGTGGCGTCCGGCGACCAAAGCCATTCGCAGTGGAACCATGCGCAGTGAATTTGGAGAAACTTCCGAAGCGCTGTTTCTAACCTCTGGTTATACTTATGATTGTGCCGAAGATGCGGCCGCACGATTTAATGGTGAACAAGCGGGAATGACCTACAGCCGGCTGCAAAACCCGACAGTTCAAATGCTTGAAGAGCGAATCGCGGTAATGGAAGGGGCCGAAGCCTGTCGCGCAACTGCCTCTGGCATGGCCGCGATGACCGCCGCCTTGCTTTGCCAACTAGAAGCCGGCGATCATGTGGTTGCCAGCCGGGCGCTTTTTGGATCATGCCGCTGGTTGACCGATACGCTGCTCCCCAAATTTGGCATTGCCACGACCGTCATTGATGGCCGTGATCTAGAAAATTGGGAGCAGGCTATTTCTCCCAAGACCAAGGTTTTCTTTTTCGAAACGCCCGCCAATCCGACCATGGATGTTATCGACCTGCGTGCGGTGTGCGATTTGGCGCGTGCGAAAAACATCACCACGATGGTGGACAACGCCTTCGCTACCAATGTTCTCCAGCGACCAATGGAATATGGCGCGGATGTTGTGGCCTACAGCGCGACGAAAATGATGGATGGTCAAGGACGCGTATTGGCTGGCGCTGTGTGCGGCAATGAAGAATTTATTGAAGAAACCCTGCTTGGTTTCATTCGCAATACTGGACCGACCTTAAGCGCTTTTAACGCATGGGTGGTTTTGAAGGGACTCGAGACATTGGATCTGCGGATTCGCAGGCAGAGCGAAAATGCCATCCAAGTCGGAAGATTTTTGGAACAGCGGGTTGAAAAAATATTGCACCCTGGCTTGTCCAGCCACCCTCAGCATAATCTTGCGATGAGCCAGATGGAGGCTGCGGGTCCAATATTTTCTCTCTATGTGGGTGGCGGCCGCAAACAGGCGCACTCCTTGCTTAACGCTTTGAACTTAATTGATATTTCTAACAATATTGGAGATAGCCGATCGCTCATGTGCCATCCTTCATCGACCACCCATCATGGATTGGGCGAAGAGGCCAGGTTGGCGATTGGGATTAGCGAGGATATGCTCCGGATTAATATCGGGCTGGAAGACCCGCAGGATTTGATCGAAGATTTGGATCAGGCTCTTTCGTCTGTCGGACTTTGACGCTATTAAGAAGCCATGATGCAATCCTTTTTCCCGTTTTCAGAAACGACAGATGACATAACCGTTCGCGTATCGGTAACATTCTTGCCAGAGCAATCCGATATTGACGGTTTGCGTTGGTTTTGGGCTTATCATATTCGCATCGAAAATGACCGGGATCAGGCGGTACAATTGCTCACGCGCCATTGGCGTATTTCCGATGCACGCGGAGCATTGCACAAAGTGGATGGCGATGGGGTGATCGGCGAGCAACCGATTATTCAACCCGGAAAATCCCACGACTATGTTTCTGGATGCCCGTTAAACACCGCGAGTGGAGCCATGGCTGGCCATTTTATGTTTGTCGGAGAGGGCCCGGAACCGTTTGAAGTGCGTATTCCTCATTTTCCACTATCAGCGCCCACTGTCGAACAATGAAGCGCACCCATCTGCCGTTAAACGGATTAAGAGTACTCGATGCCGCAGCGCGTCATCTCAGTTTTACACGTGCAGCGGACGAGCTAGCGGTTACACCCGCTGCGGTTGGCCAGCAAATTCGGGCACTGGAAGATATGCTGGGCGTCGTGATGTTCCGACGCACACCCAAAGGGTTGGAGTTAACAGATGAAGCGGCCGCCGGTCTCGATGCCCTGCGTTCAGGCTTTCTAGAATTTGAAGATGCGGTTCGGGCCATGCAAGCCGGTCAGTCATCGCACAAGCTGACCATCGCCGCGCCTCGAGATCTGACTGCCAAATGGCTTAACGAACGGTTGGCTCGATTTTCGCAGGACAATGCCGATGTCAGCTTTGCCCTCGTGGCTTCGGAAGGAGGGGCTGATTTTACTGAGGCCAATCTGGATGTGGCCATTGGTCTCACAGATGGACCGGGAGAAAATGAAGGCGTCATCATCGGTGACACGATATTTGTAAAAATCACAGCCCCATCAGCGGAAGCGGGCCAGAAAATCGACTGGCCAGGCTGCCCGATTTCAGAAGGCGAGGAAACGCTGATGCGGGTTGCTGATGGCGGTTTGGCGATCGAAGCAGCTGCAAATGGTTTTGGTCATGCGTGGGTACCGAAAATGCTGGTCCAGCAAGATATTGCGGCAGGACGCGTTGAAGTTATTGGCGAGGATAGCAAATCCTCACGCGGATATTGGCTCGTCGCTCCGCTTCCGCAGTGGCGACAGAAAAAAGTAAAGGCGTTGGTTGCTGCCTTGACCGCTTAGCCGGGCTTTTTATCATCACCGTGCGGCGGTAAGATTAAGCAACCGGTTCATCATCGTTGTAAATTTACCGGAATCTACCGGTGCGTCGGGATTGTTCCAGCTTCCGGAAATGGCATAGGTTTTTCCGGATTTTGACTTTGCCAAAAATGCGTAAGAAATAACGCCGGGCTCGGATCCGCCTTTGCCGCCAATATAGGCCCAGCGCAACGCATCTCCTGGGGGAATAATCGGGTTGACCTTGAGTATATTTTGCACAACCGGATCTTTAATCTGGCTGATTTTCTGGAGCAAACCGGTTATGTCAGTCGGGGAGGCGAACCATTCCACAATGTCAATATGCACGGGTTTATTCGCGAGATTGGCAATATCAATTTTATCGGGAAACAGGCCAATCTGATATTGCTTGAGAATTTCAAGCCGTTCGCGTTTATTGGCTTTGCTATACAGTCCCCGTGCACCCGCATTTCGCGGCATTTTGAGATCAAAAAACTCAACGGTTTTTAGCAATGGTAATATTTTGTCAGGATTACCATGTCCGGTTTCCAAAACCGTTTCTTCCAGTGCAGCATTGCCAAGCTCGGTCATTAAAATATCGGTGGCGCTATTGTCGCTAATCGAGACCATCAAAGTCGCTAGGGCTTGGAGGGTCAACGGGCTTTTTTCCGGCCAATTCTGTATCATTCCGGAGGGCAGTGATTTGCGATAGAGACGAACAACGTCATCCCAGTTTTTTTCACCCTCATCTATTTTGGAAGAGAGCGCTGCCAAAACGTAAAGTTTAAATGTTGATCCAATGGCAAATTGCTGATCGGCCGCGTGTGCGGCTAGAATTTGTGGCTGATCACTATCCAGTTGGGCGATTTCAAAACCGGCCTTGCCGGGCAGGGCCATGAATTCTTGTTTGATCTTTGCAATGCTATCGTCGTTGGTATTGGCGCCCGTGACTTGCAGGCCAACAACCGGGTGAGGAGAGGCGCTGTCCAGAACCATTCGAAAGGCGAGGGTGGCTTTGGCGAACATGATTTCAACCGTACCGTCATTCGCACTGGCAGGGATGATGCGGCTAATTTTTATTGGTTCTCCATATTGGGTTTTAAGCTGTGTCACCAAAAGCCGGAATTGCGCTGGAGAGATGACATCGCGAAAGGAACTGGCGAAAAAACTGACTTCCGTCTTTGCGCCATCTAAAATTTCCATCAGGTCTGCGGAGCGCTGCTGATAGACCGGTGAGGGTGCAATTTGCGATGGAGATTGCCCAAAAACCGGCTGGGATAGGGCCATTGTCACGGCCAAGGCGCAAAAGAAAAAGGTTCGGATGAACCGATTAGGCATCAATCGCCTCTTCATCGAGGCTTGATGCATTTTGCTGGATGAAATTGAAACGATGTTCGGGATTTTTTCCCATCAGCCGATCAACCAATTCTTTGACCACTGCCCGGTTTTCATATTCCTGCGGGAGCGTGACCCGGTAAAGCGAACGGGTGTCTGGATCCATGGTGGTTTCTTTAAGCTGGTTGGGGTTCATCTCGCCGAGACCCTTGAACCGGCTTACTTCCACCTTCTTGCCTTTGAAGGGGCCGTTTTCTATGGTTGCACGCGCTTGATCGTCCTGCGCGTACAGACTTTTGCCCCCCGCGGTCAGCCGGTATAATGGTGGGCGCGCCAGATATAGATGTCCCTGCCGCACAAGTTCCGGCATTTCTTGAAAGAAATAGGTCATCAGCAAAGTCGCAATATGTGCACCATCAACATCAGCATCGGTCATGATGATCACGCGCTCATAACGCAAATTGTCTGGATCACAGTCTTTCCGCGTCCCACATCCCAGCGCAAGGGTCAGATCCGCTATTTCGGCATTGGCGAAGATTTTCGCGCTATTGGCCGAAGCCACATTTAAGATTTTCCCGCGTATCGGCAATATGGCTTGTGTTTTGCGATTGCGCGCTTGTTTGGCGGATCCACCAGCACTGTCGCCTTCGACGATAAACAATTCCGTGCCTTCCGGGTCGTTGCCAGAACAATCGGTCAGTTTGCCGGGCAACCGGACTTTGCGCCCGCTTGTCGCGGTTTTACGTTTGACTTCCCGTTCGGCCTTGCGCCGCAGCCGTTCATCCATCCGCTCAATTACAAAACCCAGCAAAGCCTTGCCGCGATCCATATTATCAGTCAAAAAATGATCAAAATGATCTCGGATGGCATTTTCGACAAATTTGGCGGCTTCCGGAGAGGTCAGTCGGTCCTTGGTCTGGCTTTGAAATTGGGGATCGCGGATAAAGACTGACAGCATCATTTCGCTGCCGGAAATAATATCATCCGCTGTCAACTGAGATGCTTTTTTCAATTGAACCAATTCCCCGAAGGCCCGCAGACCTTTGACGAGTGCATTGCGCAGGCCCGTTTCATGGGTGCCGCCATTGGGTGTTGGGATGGTATTGCAATACCAACTATAGCTGCCGTCCGTCCAAATCGGCCAGGTAATTGCCCATTCCACGCGCCCTGCATCGTCAGGGAAGTCCTGATTGCCCGCAAAAAAATCGGTGGTCACGCATTCGCGTCCGCTGAGTTGCTCGCGCAGGTGATCAGATAGACCACCAGGAAATTGGAATATGGCTTCCGCCGGCACATCATCGCTGGCTTGAGCATCATCGCATTTCCAACGAATTTCTACACCGGCATAGAGATAGGCTTTGGACCGCGCCAATTTGAACAAACGGGAGGGCTTAAACATGTTCCCTTCGCCAAAAATTTCCGTGTCAGGAACGAAGGAGATACTGGTTCCACGCCGGTTTGGGGTGCTACCAATTTCTTCCAGTTTGGATTGTGCATTGCCTTGTGAAAAGGACTGGCGATAGATGGTCTTGTTGCGCGCAACTTCAACGACGGTATCGGAAGATAATGCGTTGACCACAGAGACACCAACACCGTGCAGGCCGCCTGATGTGGCATAGGCTTTGTCCGAAAATTTACCGCCCGAATGCAAGGTAGTCATAATGACTTCCAGTGCCGACTTGTTGGGAAATTTAGGATGCGGGTCGACCGGAATGCCGCGGCCATTGTCAGTCACGGTCAGGCGATTGTCCTGGTCCAAAGTAATTTCAATCCGCGTGGCGTGACCCGCCACGGCTTCATCCATGCTATTGTCAATAACTTCAGCAGCCAAATGGTGGAGCGCGCGCTCATCGATACCGCCAATATACATGCCGGGGCGTTTGCGGACGGGTTCCAGTCCTTCCAGAACCTCAATGGCTGAGGCATCATATTCACCGGACTTCGAAGTAGCGGGCGGATTAGCGCCAAAAAGATCATCGGACATAATGATCCTATAAGAGCGTCAGAGTCACGCTGGCAAGAGGCTTATTAGGCCTCTTGCTATATGGTCTGTAAAAAATTGTGTTGTCCGTCGAATTAGCGAACTCTTGGCCCACCAAAAGGCAAGGGTGGCGGTGCACGCCGTGCGCCGCGTGGAAGCTGCGCTTGGAAAGCCCGACCGCAATGTTCCACACAATAAGGGAAGCCGGGATTAACCGGTTCACCGCAAAAGTGGAAATCAGGTTCACCGGGATGGTTCATTGGCCAACGACAAATTCTGTCATTCAAATCAAGTAGGCTGGTTTTGTCCGCGATCTCGTCGCTGGGCTTAGCCGGAACCAAGCGCCGCGGTGGAGCCGGTGGGATGGGCGCCTGTTGATCTCCTGGTCCCTGACGCAAAAATCCACCAGGCCCAACAGACACAATTTTAGGGCCATCGGGCTTGGGCATTTTGGATTGTTGTGCCGCATGGGTGCGCGCCGCAGGTGTGGGCGGCGGCATCGCGCGCCGGGCGACATGTTCTTCTTTTTGTTTGGGCTTTTTAGTTGTCTTGGTTGCCGCTTTTTTGGGTTTTGCCGCTGGCTTGCCGCCTTTGGTCGTTTTGGCTTTCGCCTTGACTGGTGAGGGGCGGGACTTCAGCCCCAAGCGATGCGCTTTACCGATGACAGCATTGCGGCTTACGCCGCCTAATTCTTCCGCAATTTGGCTTGCGGTCAGGCCTTTTTCCCACATCTGTTTTAGATGATCGATACGTTCGTCGGTCCAAGCCATTAAATATCCCAGTTCATTACTATAGTGATGCCAATATAATCCCTTTCGCCAGATTTTCAATCGGACTCGTGGTTGGCATTTATGGGTTGTGATTGCTGTCGCAAGCCGATAGTCGAAAAGATCATGTTAGACCAGTCCCAAAATAGCAATTCCGACAATAGTGATTTTATCCCGCAATCTTATGGGGAGCCTGGTGTCGCGGTTATTCGCGGCGTGAACTGGAGCGGTTTTCTCGCTCTATATTGGAAGGAAGTGCGCCGTTTTTTCAAAGTCCAATTGCAAACGGTTTGGGCGCCATCCATTACAACCCTGCTTTTCTTGATTATTTTTACCGTGGCCTTGGGACGCGGCGATCGCACGGTATTGGGTGTGCCCTTTGCTGATTTTATCGCACCGGGTTTGATCTGTATGGGGATGATTCAAAATGCCTTTGCCAATAGCAGCTTCTCCTTATTGGTCGGAAAAATTCAAGGGACGATTGTAGACTATCTGATGCCGCCGCTGTCGGTCGGGGAATTGCTGGCTGGCTTGGTTGGCGCGGCCATTACGCGGGCGGCCTTGGTGGGTTTTGCGGTTTGGCTCGCCATGGCGCTCTGGCCCGGCGTAAATGTTAGCGTCAGCCACTGGTGGGCGGTTTTGTGGTTTGGCTTCATGGGATCGGCCATGCTCGCTCTATTGGGTGTTCTCACTTCGATCTGGGCAGAAAAATTTGATCACGCTGCAGCGGTCACCAATTTTGTCGTAGCGCCAGCGGCCTTATTGTCGGGGACTTTCTATTCTATTGATCGCTTGGCGCCAACATTTCAAGCAGTGAGCCACTTTAATCCGTTTTTCTATGCAATTTCGGGTTTTCGTTACGGGTTTCTCGGCGCTGCCGATTCTCCGATCATGGCGGGATCCATCATCTTGTTGGTGATCAATATTGCATTGACCGCCTTATGCTATTTCCTGCTGCAAAAAGGTTGGAAAATCAAATCTTAGCGCTTGAATTTGCCGCGCTGAAATTCCCTAGTGGCGATGAATGTGATGCAGGCGATACTTGCCGTCGCCGACATTTTTGAACATTAACCCGACATCTGGATGCATCACTGGCTCACCGCTATCATCTTCCAGCAAATTTTGTTGGCTGACATAAGCGACATAGCTGCTGTCCGCGTTTTCCGCCAGAAGATGGTAAAAAGGCTGATCCTTGGACGGCTGCAAATCCTTAGGGATCGCATCATACCATTCGTCACTATTCGCAAAGACCGGGTCGATATCATATATCACACCCCGAAAATCAAACAGACGATGTTTCACGACATCGCCAATGGCGAAGCTCGCGTCTAAAACGGTCGGTGTATCCTTGGGCAAAGGATTGTTCGACGAAAGATGTTTAGCTGGACCCATTGCTATAATCTAATCAGTTGTGAGACAGATGCAAGCATTGGCGTGGCCAGGTGTTACGGTTTCTCGCTTGGCAAATTGCAGATCATGGTCTAAGCGCCCCGCTAGTTTACCACTACGGTCCGATGGACCAGGGTTCTAAGGCCAATAGCCAAAGTGCGGAGAGGTGCCAGAGTGGTCGAATGGGGCGGTCTCGAAAACCGTTGTGCGAGCGATCGTACCCAGGGTTCGAATCCCTGTCTCTCCGCCAGCTATACCCTCACAGCTTAACATACTACCCCATGTAACCCGCATGATTGTGGGATTTATCCCATCCACCCATACTAAGTTGTCTATTGCAATAACTATGCAATGCACATAGTATTGTGGACCAAATCGTGGACCAAAATGTGGAGCTGCACATGGCAAAGTTAAATGCCCTTCAAGTTAAAAGCGCAAAGCCGAAGGGTGAAAAAACTCCGTTAAAGCTAAGTGACGGCAACGGCCTTTATCTAATTGTGAAGCCCAACGGCTCAAAGCACTGGTTATTGCGCGTTGTAATGCCCAATCCCAATGGCGGCGTGGGAAAGCCCAGGGAATTTGGGTTAGGCTCCACTAATCTGCTGTCCTTAGCGCAAGCCCGTGAGAAAGTCGTTGATTGGCGGAAATTAGCAAAACAAGGCATTGATCCGAAGGCTGCTGAGGATTCGGAACGGCATAAAGCAGAGATATTGGATCAACGAATTGGCAGAACTTTTCGCCACGTTGCTGATGAAATGATTTCTGATCTTGAAAAAGACTTCGTGAATGCGAAGCATCGGCAGCAATGGCGCAATACTCTATCTACTTACGCCTATCCCTCTTTAGGTGATTTAACGCCAAATGAGATAACAGCGGCTATGATAATGGCTGTTGTCCGGCCTCATTGGCGTGACAAGCGCGAAACTATGCAACGGGTGTTAAGGCGAATCATCCGAGTGCTCAATTTTGCTAATATCCATGATTATCGTGACCACCCTGCGCCAGATGCAACGGAAATGATCAGCGCATTGGGCAGAAAGCGTATAGCGCAAAAGCATCATAGCTGCGTGGAATATCCCGAGGCTCCAGCCGTTATAGCGAAGCTGCGTAACTCAGATGAAACAATGGCTAGAATTGCATTGGAATTTGGCATTTTAGCGGCTGCAAGATCCGGTGAGATAAGGCTAGCCACTTGGTCTGAGATTGATTTTGATAACCGCGTTTGGACTATCCCAGCCGAGAGAATGAAAGCAAAGCGCCTGCATAATGTCCCGCTGGTTGAACGGGCAATTGAATTGCTGGAAAAGGTAAAGCCGCTAGCAAAGGGTGGTGATAGCATCATCTTTCAGGGGCAAACCGGGAAAGAGTTGTCAGATATGACACTTTTGAAGGCCCAAAAGGTACTTGCCCCCGGTACTACCCAGCATGGTTGGCGCTCAACTTTCAGAGATTGGGTATCTGAGGAAACGAATTTTGACGGCAACCTAGCCGAAATGGCCCTTGCACACGCGATTAGAAGTAAGAGCGAGGCAGCATATCGGAGAGGACATCTGCTCGAAAAGAGGCGTCACATGATGGACGCTTGGGCAAACTATCTCGACAATAAGCAATTTGAAGTTTCCAGCTTAGACGAAGCCAGAGCGGCAAGGTCACAAGCTGGTTAAAACGGCCTGACGGGGCGCTCGAACGCCCTGCCAAGCCTAATCACAATGGCAACCATGAAAGGAACCGCCACAATGACTAATGAAGCGAATAACCAGAATCAATGGCAACAGCAATTGGACAATATGAGAAGCCTGAAACAACAGATGGATAATTTGCCTGATGATGCCGAAAATGGCGATGCTGTTGTTGAAAGCTATTGTAAGGCGCGAGATGCCCTTTTGACCGCTAAAGCCCCTAACGTGGCGGCTATGGCCCAAAAACTAACCCTCTTAATGGATATGTCATCAGATGGCAGCGTGACGCCAGCCGATATCGCCTTGTTACAAAGCGATGCCGAACGGTTAGCGGCTTAGGATCAATCTAATGGGCCGCGAAAACCTCACAACCAGAATAAACTTTGATACCATTTGCGTTGATCCTTCTCCGGAGGGTGCATCGCGGCTCTTTTCATTTCTCGCAAAACCTCAACACCCTGGCGCTCCTTTAAGAAAGTTACAAAATTGGCTTTCTCTCAATGGGTTAGACGTTCCAAGAGAGCCGAAAAGGAGCAAAAAACAGATAAATGAAGCAGCGGAAGATGTGCTTTTTCAAGTACAAAGAACCATTAAATGTGGTGATGTTTACGTGAGGGCACTTTGGGCCAAGGGGGTAAGGGAGAAGGCTATGCCTCAAGTTGAATATGCGCGCCCACTTAATTCCGCCGAAATAACCGAACGAAACTGGTCAAGCAGAAGATCAGTTGTCCATATCGCGGCTGGTTTGAGAATGGTAATGTTCCAACGTCAACAGGGGCTTACTTTTTTCAGAATGGGGAAGCCCGTCGATGAACAAATGGAAGATTTTCTTACAATGTTGAGAGATGATTACAGCTGGATCAAACCAACCTTTGAGGCGTCTATGGGGCACTTGCATATGGCAAATTGCGTTCAGTTTAAGTCCCCAAAAAAGTTATATATTCCGCTTCTCATCGAAAAGCCCATTGTCGCAAAAAACGTATACATAGATCCGATAATTTCTGATTAAAGGAGCTGTTGCCTAACAAAAAAGAGGAGGCAACAATGACTATTTTAGATACCGGTGGGGCGGCTCAATATCTTTTGTTGAGTAAGCCCACTATGGAGCGATTTAGAGTTACAGGAAAAGGGCCTAACTACTGCAAATTAGGTGGTGCTGTGCGCTATCGCAAAAGCGACTTAGATGCTTGGCTTGAAAGCCGATTGACCAACTCAACCAATGAGGTGGCGGCATGAATATGAGAAGCACCGAACCACTAGTTGTATCCGTTAAAGAGGCAAGAAACCTGCTTGGCGGCCTATCGCACATGACCATTTACCGAATGTTTGACCGAGGCGATCTTGACTCGGTGCGCATCGGTGGACGGCGTATGGTGAAAATGTCCAGCATTAAGTTGCTGGCTGGAGAAGCGGCATGAGTTGGCTAGAACGAAAAAGCCCCGCACGAGGCGGGGCCTCCGATCAGCTTGGTTGCAATGATCTTAAAATTATCGAAGCAGATAACGGTTTGAAATTACCGCGCATTAAGAAAACTCCTACCGCCGTTATTGTTTGCAATATAACGCAAGATGGCGAATTTACCGTTATCCCTGGCTATATCGGAAAGTTCCGAATTGGCGAAATAGGCATGCCGCTTTACCCGTACATCAAGCTTCATTCCGCGAGACAAGCGGCTGAATGTGGAGGAGTGGTCCATTTTGCCTGTATGTCCGATGGCGTTAAGGCGGATTTCACACTTGGTACCGACAAGTTTCTGACTTGGGACAATAGCTTCAAAAGACTGAATTCACTGTATGGAGGAAATGCGTAATGGTTGCTCTTCCAAATTCAATTTCTCCGAACAATATCCCTGATAAATGGCGCATTCCACTTTCCTCAAAATTCTCATGTTTTCCCGTCAAATCCAATGACAAGAAACCTGTTGGTTCATGGAAGCGGTGGCAAACTGAGCGTCCAGATCAATCTAGGATAGAAACTTGGGCAGCGGAAGAAAGCAATGTCGGAATAGCAACTGGGGCGGTTTCCGGTTGCATCGTACTTGACCTTGATAGCGATCGTGCTGTCATGGATGCAGAGGCGAGGGGCTTGCCGACCACTGTTAAATCGAAGACGGCGAAAGGCATGCACGTATTTTTTAAGCATCCTGGCGGTACTATCGCCAACCGCGCCAATCTCCTGCCTGGCGTGGATATAAGAGGTGATGGCGGATATGTTGTAGCGCCAGGAAGCGTACATCCGTCAGGTGCTACGTACCAGTGGCTGAATTCGCCAGAAAGTTTTGAATTGGCAGAAATTCCAGCTTGGCTAGCTGGTTTGTTGAAACCCACTAAACAAAATCAAAGTGATTTCCATTTAAACGATAATTCTGCCTACGGGGAGGCGGCACTGGATAGTGAGCTATCAGCTCTCAGGCGCGCTCCAGAGGGTGAACGAAACGATCAACTAAACAGAACTACGTTTGCCGCTTCTCAACTGGCTCATGGCGGAGAAATTGAATCCGAAAAAACAAAAGCTCTAATTGCCAGTACAGCTAATGCTATCGGCTTGGATGAGGACGAGGTTGAAGCGACTCTGAACAGCGCTTGGGAAGCTGGCGCCATGAACCCGAGATCGGCGTCAGACCGATTGTCGAAGAACCCAAGGGAGGCCCTTGAAAACACAGCAACTGATGTAGATGATGCTCTCCCTTTGGTTTGGTTTGATGATGTAGAGCCTAATCTAGACAATTTGTGGCTAATCAAGGGACTCCTTCCGCAAACCGGGCTAGCTTTGATTTATGGTCATCCTGATAGCGGCAAGTCTTTTCTTGCGCTCGATATAGCTTTCCATGTTGCTATGGGAAGCCAATGGCATGACCTGAAAACAGAAAAAGGGTTAGTCGTATATGTTGGTGCTGAAGGATTGGCAGGATTGAGAAATCGGATGGTGGCATTTCGACAGCATCACAATCCGGTCGAGCCAATGCCCTTTGCATTGATACCAACGCCGATTGATATGCAAGGCGCAAATGCGGATACACCCAAGTTGATAGCAGCAATACGTCAAGCGTGCGAAGATAGTGGCCATGAACCTCGCCTGATCATCATCGATACCATCAGCAAAACCTTTGGGGCCGGCAAAGAGAATACCGACGATATGGCGAGCTATGTCGCAAATTGTGGGCGCGTCGCTGCTGAGTTTGATTGCTGTGTAATGCCCGTGCACCATCGTCCCAAAGATTCTGAGAGCAAAGATCCGAGAGGTCACAGTAGTTTGCGAGGTGGGTGTGACACAATTCTGCTTGTTGAAAATGGGCAAACAAAGAAAGCTACTGTCTTTAAACAGAAAGACGGTGAGGGCGGACAGTCCTATTTGTTCAACCTTAAAACTGTTCAACTGGGTTTCGATAATGACGGCGAGCCAGTTACAAGTTGCATCGTCCAACCGACAAAAAATGATCTGACGATACCTGTAAGTGTCGGCGCTATGGCCAGACGCAAGTTGAACGACGGTCAAAAGCTAGCGCTATCGGAACTTGGCAAGGCGATTGAGAACCATGGCATCTCCATTCCAGACGAGGTTCCGGATGACCGCATCAATAGAAAAATGATCACAAAAGTCGTCAGAATCAAGGATTGGGCGGACAGCTATTTTGCAGTTACTGCAGCTGATGCGGACAGCGCGGACAAAAAGCCGGATACGGCTAAGCGAACTTTTCGTCGGTACAAAGAAAAGTTGCAAACATCCGAAATTATAGGGATTTGGGAGGATTGGGCGTGGATTTTATAATACTGGGACGGACAAGTCGCGGACAACTACTCGGACAGTTTTTCTTCACATCGACCACTGCCGGACAGGACAGGACAACGGTCCTAAGGACCGTGTCCAACTGTCCGCTGTCCCAAACCAATATCAGAGTTCTATAAAAAGAATTAGGATATCAGTCTGTCCTCGCTTCTATTAGAGCATTAATTCGATTTTATGTGTCGTTTGCATTCTCTATAAAACTAAACTAGATTTTGATAATAAATCAACGAGATAAGTTTATGGTTTACAAGGGGGGTATTATGGCAATTCCAAAAAGAATACAAAACCGGCTAGTAAAAGGGCTAAAGACTTATCAGCCTATCGTTAAAAAGCTTCGTTCACGAGACGTTTCTGAGGCCGATACAGTTACGGTGATAAAGGACATATTTGCTGATATTTTTGGTTTCGAAAAATACACTGAACTGACCAGTGAACAGCAAATTAGAGGGACGTTCTGTGATTTAGCAGTCAAGGTTGAAAGCAAGATCCATTATCTTATCGAAGTTAAAGCTGCCGGTGTTAACTTGAACAGCAAGCACCTCAAGCAGGCGGTGAACTATGGAATGCATGAAGGAATTGAATGGGTTATCCTGACCAATGGCATCGAATGGAAAATCTATAAATTGCGGTTTGTGAAGCCGGTGGAATATACTGAAGTTATGTCTTTCAGTTTTTGCGACTTAAACCCAAAGTCACAAGATGACTTAAGTCAGCTCCATATTCTTTGCCGCGAAAGCATAACTACCGATGCATTGGCCGAGTATCACAAGCAGGCTCAGATTGTGAACCGCTTTGTTGTCGCGGAATTAATTCAATCAGATGAAGTATTACGAACTGTTAGGCGTTCAATGCGTCGGATATTCAACAACATCAAAGTTTCTGAGGAAGAACTTCGGATTGTTATCTGTGATGGAGTGCTGAAACGCGACGTGCAAGAAGGCGATGATCCAAAAAAGGCCAAAGCAGCCGTCCGCAAAGCAATGAATTCATATGCACGAAAACAGGAATAACTTTTAATTTAAACGAGATTCGCTGTTACTTTGCAAGGACTGTGTTCACCTGTTAACAACACGCTCAATACGCGCGCGCACATGGGGCCGTAGTTTCAAACCCAGCCCAGTTTATCCGCTTGGGCATGAAAAAGACAAAGCAAGCCAAAGCACCTGAATATATCACCTCTACTTTGAACGGACGCAAATGGCCGCCTAACCGCCCAGCCAAAGTAACCCCTACCTTGTTGAGAGGATGGCAAGAACAAAAACCCGGCCCCGGCATTAATCGCCGAGCCAAGCCTAAACATTTTGAACGGGCTTTCATTATTTTGGGTTGGCGAGAAACGTCATGGTATTTCAAATGCTCATCGCGGCTGGTTAGCCGATGGGTAAATGAGGCCGACAAACCCGCCTTATTGGCACGGAGAGTCAATATGAGGCGCAATCCGGAGCGTCATAGGCTCAAGGCCCAGATGGCAGCATATTGGGACTGTGAGCCCTTAAATCCTGAATGGGTTTAGTAAGTAGGGCGGATACTATGTCCGCCTTTTTGTATCATTACCTCAAAGAGTTACGGTGATCATTGTAACTATAGGCCACATTTTGGTCCACAATTTGAATGTGGTTGGCTTGTTTGGAAATCAGTGAGATTGTTTCAAAAATGTTCAACCAGCAGGGAGCGAATAAGTTGAGAGCCGTCCGGTTAAGCTGTGGCTGCTTTATCCCGAAAGTGGACATTGCAAAAACACTTTACCGCAGTTGAAAACTATTAGCTACATAACACAACCTGAACACGAACTGATCATCATGCCATCGATTATTGTGATAGATGACGGCAGAAGCGTGCCACTTGATTGTATGAGCAATGATAACCATTTGTTCGGTTAGTCACGAACAACTTTGCGGTAGATATGCAATCATTTTTAGGTCCGTCCTTAGTAATTTTCATAGGAGGCTTTATTGCGGTCTGCGGCGCATATTGGGCCGCAACTCAACAAGACCAACAACAACGAGAGCTGAATAGAAAGAATGATGAAATTGCTATATTGGCGAAAGAAAATGCGGCCCTGAGCAAGCAGGTATTTGACGCAATCCAAGGAGGTGATAGCTACCCATTTGTTATCTATATTCACATTAACCGGACTGCAGGCCCAGATGAGCCGATACAACTACAAGCATATATTTTTTTGAATGGGGATAATCCGGTAGACTGTCTTGGAGGACGAGAGGAAAATCACACCCGATATACCTCTGCTTTGGAGCGCTTCAACAAGAATGGGAAGGCAAACGCCCAGGGGCAAATTACTTATTCCCAACAACAGATAGATGAACTTGAAATTGCTAGGGGAACCCGACTTATACCAGCCACTCGGTTGCATCCGTACGATCCAGATACGAGGTTATTTGAAGGTGGAGTCCCTATTCCTGGAATCGTTTCAATTCCATCATCTGCAAAAGAATGGGAATTTAGTGCGCAAATTAACTGCAGAAATGGGAAATTTGTTACAGCAACCCGCCTTGAATTTACAAAAGTTACTGATCACCCTGAATTACCCAATGGAGGATACTGGGATGTGACGGACACGTTAGTAAAAGAAAGGCGGGATGGAGATCTGATCATGCGAAGGGATTGGAATAACGATCCATCATCCACCAGCCAATAAAAGAAAAATTCGTTTACTCAACGTTCAGTTCACTTCTCAAGATATGGGCAGAACCAACACGACCGCTTTTGCGCCCTTAACGGACACTAGCGGCGGTAACTCGGCAATCCAAGTCAACATACAACTCCTGCATCAATCCTTTCGCTGATCCCGCGAATAGTCAGGAGAATAAAAAATGCCCAGTTATCTGGATACCGATGGCGCACCTGTTAGCGCTCACACTGCCACCATCGACGGAAAACTCCGCGCAGGTTTTAAGCAAATGCTGGATGAAGGCGACAGCTTAAGCTTTGATGTTGCGCTAATTGACTCCACACCTATCAAAACCTCAGACAGCAACGTTTATCTATTGGATAAGATCAGCGAGACTTCAATCGAAGATGCCTTCCGCACTCACTTAGAGGTATTAGGAAAACCCAAACAACTTAATGCCATAGCGCAATTGCTGACAATGGATGCTCGGCAAGTTGATGAGTTGGTTCGGCAGACAGCCGTTAAAATCTTAACCGCTCAAGTTGGCGCTGCAAGCGTCTCGAAAGTCATCAATGACGGACATTTTGACGGCTTATTCAATCGTGTGAACGAAATTTTTGACAAGCATTTTGAAACAAAAATTGGCCTTTCACGAACGCTGAAAAACTCCGCTCCAAACTTCTAGTACAATTCCTAAATCACAGCCAAGCGCCTGAATCCGGCGCAGAAAGGTTAGAATAATGGCAAAGCCAATCAAAGGCCGCATCGAAGCGGCTCTAAAGCCGACCAGCCGTGTCGCCACCATATCCGAGTTGATTGATGAACTCCCCAATGAAATTGAACTGTTAGAGCAACGGCGACAACAGGCCGAAAGCGACTCTCTCAACATGGCCTTGCAAGAGGCTGATCAAGAGGATGCTATCTTGCTTGAGCCAAAGTTGGCGAGAGGAGTAAAACGGCTTGAATACGCCCTTTCACAGCTCCAAGAATTGCGGGATGAGCGCATCAATTCCCAAAAGGCGCAAGAACAGCTTGAGCGATACAATAAAGCTAAGGACGACCGCGAAGCCGTAGCGAAAGACCTTAAAGAGTTTTGGGCAAATGAAATGCCGAAGCTGCTAGATATTTTGCAACGGATGAAAGAAAACACAGAAGCGATTTACCGGGTTAATAAAGACCGTCCCGGCGAAAGCCCTCCATTAGATAGCGCTGAATGGGTTGCCCGTGATTTGGGCCAAGAGGGCAAACGAACTGGCGGGAATTACTATTATATTGAGAAGATGCGCATTCCAGATTGGGATTATCTCAGCTTGTGTGCATGGCCTCCTGCCCAGAGTGTTTCCGGGTATCGTTGAACGTTCAAAAATTCCAGCGCGGTCACCGTTGGTTAGTGGGGCGGGAAATGGTTTTGGCAGCATTCCGCCCCACTAGAAAATAAAGGTTAGAATATGACCATTGCAAGAACAGAAAACGGACAATTTGCGGCTGGAAAATCAGCTAATCCCAACGGGCGGCCCAAGGGTTCGCGCAATCGTTCAACCGTAATGGCTCAGGGCCTGATTGATGATGATGCGGACGAAATCATTAAGAAAACAATTGAGCTTGCTAAAACGGGCGATCCCGTGGCCTTACGGCTCTGTATGGAACGCCTATTGCCGCCCCGCAAAGATAGGCCGGTTGAGATTGATTTGCCCGATGTCAAAAAAGCCAGCGATCTAACTGCTGTTATTGGTGCAATTACAAAGGCGGTTAGCGAGGGAGAAGTAACCCCAGCCGAGGGCTCCGCGCTTTCTGGCATGTTGGAAACACAGCGACGCACCATTGAAACTGGCGAGCTTGCACAGCGTTTGGATCAAATCGAAGAAATGGTGAACGGAGATAAGAGATGAGCAGCAATCTTGGCCGCCGAATTGGAAGGATTAAACAACATTTGGATAGGTCGCAAACGCGTGAACCGATTGACCTCTCGGCTCTAACTGATCGTGAGCTTAGTCTTATTGAAGAAATATTCCCGAAAATCGCAAAGCACGGCAGTGAAGCCATTGCAGAAATTGACAAACGCACACGATACGAATTGATTGCTGCCTGCGATAAGAACCCGGCGCTTTATCCTTTCAAAATGGGTTTAGCCGATGCCTGAAATTGATCCTATTATCCTTGAGCTTCGCGCCGATACCGCAGGAACGCTGATTGTTACCGCGTGGAAATTATCGCAAGTCGTTGACGGTCCTAATGCCGGAAAGGCCATTGCAGGGCTTCTTAGGGCGAATGCGGACGTTCTGGAGGCTGCTGATGTCTAATTTGTCAAAGCGGCTTGATAATCTGGAGCGTGGCCTAAAATCTTCGGACAATAACCCCAATGTTTGGCATCAACTTGTTTGGGAAGTTGGCCAAGATTTTGACGATATGCTGGATGAATATGGGCGTGAACGGATTGGGCTTGATGACGGTGTGATTATCCATGAAGTGATAGACGCTAAAGACGCGAGGCCCGCTCCAGATCCCGTGCATGATGCTGGCCGGGAAAGGTTGTCTTTGTTTAAAATTAGGTCAAATTTGGTCAATTCGTAATAGCGCAATGAAGCCTGTCAAACGAATTGAGTCCGCTTTGGGCGCAAAAGCGGACATGAATTTAGTGACAATCTATTGAGCCACCAAATTGCAATAGGCAGCCAACCATTCAGAAAACGAAGCAGAGATGGTCTCGGTTGTCCCAAAGTCGTGATCAAAGAACAATATTGGATTTTCAT
>NZ_JBDWYL010000007.1:0-573509 GCF_039982415.1 Parasphingorhabdus sp. | reverse complement strand
CAGTCATGCCGCCAGGCGTGCTGCTGGGTAGCTATGTATGGACGGGATAACCGCTGAAAGCATCTAAGCGGGAAGCCTCCCTCGAGATAAGTTATCATAGAGTCGTGGAAGACCACCACGTTGATAGGCTGGGTGTGGAAGTGCAGTAATGCATGAAGCTAACCAGTCCTAATTACTCAATTCGCGCTTGTAGAATCCCGCCATCAACAACAATGTTGGATCCAGATACTGGAGATACTTTGTCGTTGATGCTGGACATTATAAGCTCAGCCCACGGTAATATGTGCATGGATTTAACATGCATATCTTACCAACAATCATCGATTAAAAGACCCGTGATTACAGCTTATGCGCTTGCTTCATTGCTTGGTGGCCATAGCGCCTGTGACCCACCCGATCCCATCTCGAACTCGGCCGTGAAACCAGGTAGCGCCGATGGTACTTTGTCTTAAGGCATGGAAGAGTAGGTCGTCGCCAGGCATTGCAGCAGGCGCATATAGTTTAGTCACGCGGAAATAACCCATTCACTTTTTCAAAAAGCGGCCTGTCCATTGATTGGGCCGGCCGCTTTTTTAGTTTTGGAAACCGTTACGATACGGCTTTCATTGGTGGCGCGGGATGGAGCAGTCCGGTAGCTCGTCAGGCTCATAACCTGAAGGTCGTAGGTTCAAATCCTACTCCCGCAACCAAAAAGACTAATGAGATCAAAGCATTACAAGCCTCGCTGTTACCAGCGGGGCTTTTTTACGTTTGGGTTTGGAGGTAGCCCATATAATAGGCCGATGACAGCGTATATTGATAGACTGTTGCGATGCGCGCGGGTGGCCAAGATGCTTTCCTTTATCAACCGATCTTCTATTGATAGCTGCGCAGCGCTTCGCTTCTGTGGAGCAAGCCAAAAGGATAGCCAAAATGAATAACGCGTCACAGTTTGAAGACCGTCTGAAACAGGCACCGATTGTTCCGCTTGTTGGTGGAGATGATCCGGATATAGCGGTGGATACTGCGCAAGCACTGAGTGCAGGAGGATTGCGGGTGATCGAAGTGATATTGCGTTCGGATGGCGCAATGGCTTGTATGGAAGCCATTGCCAAGGAAACGACAGATATGATTGTTGGCGCTGGTACCGTTTTAACCGTGGAGCAAGCCGAACAAGCAATATCGCGCGGCGCGCAATTTATTGTTTGTCCCGGATTGGTCGATGCGGTTGCAGAATTTTGCATGGAACAGGATGTTCTTCTCTATGCCGGAACCATGACCGCTGGAGAAGTCCAACGCGCCTATGCGCTTGGTTTGCGAACCGTAAAATTTTTCCCGGCGGCCTTGGCCGGCGGCGTGCCGATGCTGAAGGCTTTATCGTCGGTTTTCCGCGAGATGCAATTTATGCCGACAGGCGGTGTGTCAGCTAAAAATCTGGATATGTTTCTAGCGCTGCCGTCGGTTGTTGCTTGCGGTGGAAGTTGGCTTACACCACCGGATCAAATTGCTGCAGGCAATTTTGATGCCGTGACAAAATTGGCGCGTGAAGCCGTGCAGATTGCGCGCACGGTACGACCCTAATAGGGCTTGTCTCGCTTTCCGTTTCGACCCCTCCCATATTTTCATTGCTTTTGGTGTATTATATATATACTACACATAAGTAATAGAATTTATGGAGAATATAGATGCTGCACCTGAAAAATGTCACCCATGTCTATCCCAATGGCACCAAGGCGCTGGATGATGTGACACTCTCCATACCCAAAGGCATGTTTGGTTTGCTAGGTCCAAATGGGGCGGGAAAATCGACATTGATGCGAACGGTTGCGACCTTGCAGACACCGTCACAAGGCGAGATAAAATTCGGTGATATTGATATATTGACCGATCCTGAAACGCTGCGTGAGCGGCTTGGTTACCTGCCGCAAGATTTTGGCGTTTATCCGCGCGTATCTGCATATGACATGCTGGATCATATGGCGGTTCTCAAGGGGATTGCATCGGCTGCCGATCGCAAAGCCACGGTTGAAACATTGTTGAACCAAACCAATTTATGGGATGTACGGAAAAAGGCAATTGCTGGATTTTCCGGTGGAATGCGGCAGCGCTTTGGTATTGCCCAGGCGTTGATTGGCAATCCAGAATTGATCATTGTTGACGAGCCCACTGCGGGCCTGGATCCGGAAGAACGGAACCGGTTTCTCAATTTATTGGCGGAAATCGGCGAAAATGTAGTTATCATTTTGTCGACTCACATTGTTGAAGATGTAGCGGATCTGTGTCCCAATATGGCGGTCATTGCCAATGGTAAGATACAATTAGAAGGCGCGCCGCTTGATCTGATCGCCAAGACGGAAGGCACCATCTGGTCAAAAACGATCAAGCGGGAAGAGCTGGAGCAATATCGCGATAAATATGAAGTCATCACCACCCGTCTTTTCGCCGGGTCTACCATCATTCACATATTGGCGCCGGATAACCCTGGAAACGGGTTTGAAGCCGTAGATGGGGGGTTAGAGGACGTCTACTTCTCGACCCTTGCTGCGACCCGCCGCGAGTCTGTCAATCCATCACAAGCAGCCTGAGCGGGGAGATAGTCATGTTCGCTAAAATTGCTGCATTCGAGCTGCGTTACCAATTCAAAAACCCTGTGTTTTGGGTGGTTTCGATTTTATTCTTCCTGCTTACTTTTGGTGCGATGACGGTTGATGGAATCTCAATCGGCAGCGGCGGTAATGTAAATGCCAATAGTCCGGTTGCGATTGTGCAGATCCATCTGATTCTGACATTATTCTTCATGTTTGTGACCACTGCTTTTGTCGCAAATGTCATTGTACGTGACGACGAAAGCGGCTTCGGACCGATGGTACGTTCAACGCGTGTGAAAAAATTCGACTATCTTTTAGGCCGCTTTACCGGCGCTTTTCTGGCGGCCGCGATTGCGTTTCTGTCGGTGCCATTTGCGATCTGGCTAGGATCTCTGATGCCCTGGCTGGACCAGGAAACTCTGGGGCCAAACCAGCTGCAACATTATGCTTATGCCTATGTCTTGATGGCGCTTCCGGGGATATTCCTGACCTCCTGCATATTCTTTGCGGTGGCGACGCTGACCCGGTCGATGATGTATAGTTATCTGGGTGTTGTTGTCTTATTGGTGCTCTACATTGTCTTCAATATCAGTACCGACAATATGCCGGAACTACGCGAGTTTACCGGTTATGCGGATCCCTTTGGTTTCGCGACTTTCAACAATGTCATTCGCTATTGGACCGCATCGGAATCCAATAGTTTATTACCGGCCATTGAAGGCACGCTTGTCTGGAATCGGTTGATTTGGATTGGTGTATCATTCAGTGCCTTGGCCTTGGCCTATCGCTGGTTCAGTTTTGCGGAACGCGGTATCTCGGCTCGCAAAGCACAGAGTCAAGCCAAAAAGGCAGCGAAGTTGGCGACCGTCAATCCGCAAATTATCGATATACTACCCGAGACCAGTGAACAGGGAGCGGCGTGGAGTCGCTTGGTATCACGAACCCGTTTTGAAATGGTACAGGTGTTCAAAAGCCCGGCCTTTTTTGTCCTGCTGCTTATCGGCCTGTTCAATGCCAGCGGGGCGCTTGCTTTTGGCAATGAGATTTATGGTACGCCGGCGCTACCGTTGACCTCTACACTGCTGTTGACGCTTATGGGATCATTCGGGATCATCCCGATTATCATCGCGATCTATTATGCTGGAGAACTGGTCTGGCGGGATCGTGACCGCAAAATGCATGAAATTATAGATGCGACGCCGTTGCCGAATTGGGCTTATATGGTGCCGAAAACAATTGCGGTTACGGGTGTATTGTTTGCAACCCTGTTGATCTCGGTTGTCGCTTCTATTTTGATCCAGCTGTCGCGCGGTTTTACAGATATTGCGATTGACCAGTATTTCCTTTGGTATTTGCTACCTCTGGCAGTCGACATGGTGATTCTGGCCATATTGGCGGTATTTGTACAGGCCCTGAGTCCGAACAAATATATCGGTTGGGGTATCATGGTTATCTATTTTGTCGGAACCCTGACGCTCAACAATATCGGTTTCGAGCATCCGCTTTATCAATATGGCGATACGCCCTTTCCGCAATTTTCCGATCTGAACGGCAATGAGGTCAATGGCGCTGGGGGCTGGTGGCTGCGGTTTTATTGGGGTTCAGTTGCGGCGATATTGGCGATCCTAGCGCATTTCCTGTGGCGGCGGGGAACGGAAGTGAGCCTCATGCCCCGCTTGCGCCAGCTGCCGCGCCGGATGTGGAGTTCGGCCGGTGCTTTGCTAGCTTTCGCTGCGGTGATCGCGATGGGTAGCGGCGCGTATATTTTCTATAATATGAATGTCCTGAACAACTATGTAACTCAGGATGATCAAGAAAAGCAGCTTGCCGACTATGAGAAGAAATTTCTCAAATATGAAGGCCTGAAACAGCCGTCATTTACCGATATCAAGCTAGACATTGCTATCTATCCCGACGAACAGAGGATGGTGGCGAGTGGCGCGATGCAGATCATCAATGACACCGGTGCACCGGTCGAAGTGCTCCACGTTCGTTTCCAGGACCCTAATGTGAAGATTGATGCTGTCGATATTCCCGGTGCCGAGCTGGAAATGGATGACGAGCAGATGAAATATCGCATCTACCGGTTTGACAGTCCAATGCAGGTCGACGAGAAAAGGACTATCAGCTTCCGTTCGTCACGGCAGCAAAAGGGCTTTCGTGCCAGCGGCAATGATACCCGACTGGTCCAGAACGGAACATTCCTGAACAATTCGGAATTTGCACCGCAACTAGGTATGAATCGCAATGGTTTGCTCACAGACCGGCAAACCCGGCGCGAATATGATTTGCCACCCGAACTGCGCCTACCCAAATTGGAAGATGAGTCTGCGCGGGAGCAAAACTATGTCGGTAATGCTGACTGGGTGATATCGGATATCACAGTCAGCACCAGCAAGGATCAAACACCGATTGCGCCAGGCAGCAAGGTCTCCGATGAGATCAAAGGCGAACGGCGCATCGCGCGTTTTGTTTCAGAGCAACCGATATTGGCTTTCTTCTCAGTACAGTCGGCCAGATACGCGGTGAAGGAACGGTCCGCAGATGGCGTTGATATGGCGGTCTATTATCACCCGACTCATGATTTCAATGTCGACACGATGCTCGATGCGACAGAGAAATCGCTGGCTTATTTCAAAGAGAATTTCGGGCCTTATCAGTTTGATTATGCCCGAATTATAGAGTTTCCTGGCTATGCCACCTTTGCACAGGCCTTTGCCGGCACAATTCCGTTCTCCGAACGGATTGGTTTTATTGCTGATAACAGCGACCCGGAAGAAATTGACTATGTGACCTATGTGACGGCTCATGAATTTGGGCATCAATATTGGGCTCATCAATTGATCAGCGCCAATCAACAAGGCGGCACGTTGCTAGTAGAAACCATGGCGCAATATTCTGCTCTGATGGTAATGAAAGAGCTATATGGCGAAGATAAAATTCGCCGCTTTTTGAAATATGAACTCGACCGCTATCTCGGCGCACGTGGCAGCGAAGCGATCGAAGAATTGCCGCTTAACCGCGTTGAAGATCAAGGCTATATTCATTACCGAAAAGGCGCGGTGGTGATGTATTTGCTGCAGGACCGGTTAGGCGAAGAACGGGTTAATGTCATGTTGGCCGCTTTGTTGGATCGCTATCGTTTCAAAAGCCAGCCTTATGCCAGTTCAACCGATCTGGTCGATGGTTTTAAGTCCCTGGCGCGCAACGATGCAGAACTTCAACTGGTGAGCGATCTACTGGAACGGATTACCATCTATGACTTGAAAGCCGAAGAAGCGACCGTGAAAAAGCGTTCTGACGGGCGTTTTGAAACGACGCTGAAAGTCAAGGCCTCCAAATATTATGCTGACGGTAAGGGAAAAGAGACAGCATCCACGTTGGCGGATGATATCGATATCGGCCTGTTTACTGCAAAACCGGGCATCGGAGCGTTTGGCAAACAGGACGTCATAAATATGGAGCGCAAGCGGATTAGTTCCGGTGATCAAGTCATCCGTATTGTTACTGACAAAAAACCCGAATTTGTCGGTATTGATCCTTATAATAAATATGTCGACCGCAACGGCGATGACAATGTGATTGCCGTATCGGACAGCTAGGCTGGCAACCCAAGCGACAATAAAAAACGGCGGCGCTTTTCAGCACCGCCGTTTTTTTATCCACTGATGCGGATATTTAAACTTTAGAATTCGTAACGAACACCCAATTGGATCCGCCAGATTGATGATGAGAAGCTAACGTTATTATCATCATCTGGGTTGAAACCAGAGATGATGTAACGGCCTTGCGCATCAACACCACCGTCGACCAAATCAACAAAATTGCCAACCGGATTGAAGGTATTCCATCCGCTGTCCAGCATGTTCAGGACGTTGTCGAAATCAGCGAAGAATTCGATCTTATCTTCGAGACCGAACAAATGCCCTGGTCCAGGAAGTTCCTGACTGAAGCGCATGTCGAGATCAAAGACCCAGTCATTACGACAGCTGTTGCGTCTTATGGTTTGACCTGCGGTGAAGTTACATTTTCCAAAGACGTTATTCTGTGGATTGCCGTCTGAGTCCGTGCTGAGCAGCTCGCCATTATTGACGAAGCGCAGCAATTGATCGACCGCACCAGCATCGGAAGATGGTGACAGGTTTGGATCGTTCAATCCGGTTGGAATGTAGAGCAACGCATTGTCATTACCGGATGAGCCATCAGCAAAGACGCCGCCGCCATCAAAGGTCAAACTGAACGGACGACCAGAACGCGCTGAGAAGAAGAAGCCGAGCGAGGTATCAAACTCGTCGATAAACTGCTCTTTCATATTCACAGCAAATGTAATGTTGTGCCGTGTTTCAAAGTTGGACGTTGAAGTGGCTGGGTTTTGGCGATCAAAGGCCGCGGTCACATCAAAGTTTGATGTTGCTGTCGAACTTCCCACGTTCCGGAAGTTGTTCGAGTCGGTGAACGCATAACCAAAGTTCACGCTGACGCTGCCGCCATCGGTAATGATGCCTTTGTTGAAATATTTTGACAGAGCAAAAGATGCAACATGGCTGTCATAAGAGCGACCATTAGTCAGCTGGATAAAGTCATCCAGACGGGTGCCAAAACAATCAGCGGTTACGCCGGTATAAGTTGGCGGTGTTCCACCCGTGCCTTGGAGCTGTGCGTTACAACCAGCGTTTAGCGGGTCAATTGCAGCCAAAATCGGCCGGCCATCTACGGTGAAACCATTCAAGCCCTGCGTAATATTGGGCACTTGAACCAGATCAACAAAGTTTAACGGATCGATGAACCGAGAGTAGATATAATCCACTTTGAGGTTCCAGTCGGAGAAGAACCCGCTATCGGTGCCGAACAATGTATCCACACCAAGGTTTAGGCGGAATACGGTTGGTACATCGAGATCAGGATCCGTGGACTGAGTATCTGCTCCACCTACCGCGGCGGAATTGGACCCTGCCTGAATGGCGCAAGCCGGGATACCGGTAAATTGGCCATTGGCATCAAGAACACTGAAATTCCCATTGGCATCCAGCAGTCCCGCACATTCACCATCGAGCGTATCGCCATTGGCTGACGAGAAGCCATTGTTGGAAAACGCGTTGGAGAAAAACACAACTGGATCACCGCCTGAGAACATTCCAACACCACCGGTAATCGAGGTGTTACGGAAAAATCCTTCATTGTCGAGATCGTAGGTTGCGGCCAAACGCGGCAAGATCACGGGATCAAGGCGACTAAAGGCGTTCGCATTGGTGAAGCCAAAGCGTTGCAAGAAGCTTGGATTGGCGCGCGGCGCATCACCATCATAAAGCTGCACACGCAGACCAGCAGTAACATTCAACTGGTCGGTCGCCTGCCATTCGTCCTGAGCGTAGAAAGAATAGATTTGACGGCCAAATGTTGCCGCTGCTTCATTAATATCACCCGATGGTGTGGAAGCGATTGTCGCTCCACCAAGGGCGCCGCCGACTAGATCATCGGATCCGCCAAAGACGCTCGAGAAAAAGCCGCTGGCTACGACACCATTTTGGAAATCATTCAGATTGCGGAAGAAAATCGTACCCGTTGCATTGATCGCAAACAGGTTGAACACTTCCAAATCGTTCAATTCTGCGCCAAGTTTCAATTGATGATCACCAGCATCGATGTTCATTTGGAATTTGGCTTGATCAACCGTCTGATCCAATTGGTTGGCAGACCGGAAAATACCAGGTCCCGTAGAGAGCCGGCCATTTTGCGTGGTCTGGCCTGCTACAGGTTCAACACCGACAGACAGGCGGACAATAGGATTGTCAGATTGCGCTTCGCCACCGCCGACTGGGCCTTGAACGTCGCCCACTTCAGAACGAGACAAACGCAATTCGGTGGAAATCTTATCGGTCCAGTCAGAATAGAGGCGGACCGAATAATAATCAGAGATTGTGCCTTCATCTTCAAAACTGTTCAGTCCGGTCAATTCCTGACCACCGGAATCCGCTTCGATATTGGTTTCTTCGAGACGTTGATAGGTCGCTTCCAGCCGATGGTCTTCAGTAATATAGGCATCCAAGCGGCCGAAATAACGTACACTGGTTTCATTCAAAGTTCTTGGATAACCGCCAACGTCCTGACCATAGACAGTGTTGGCAATATTGGCGAACTGATCAAATTGCGCTTGTGTTACGAAATTTGCTTCGTTCGGAAAACCGCCACCATTGGGACCAAATTCATTGGCATCACCAAGGTCGGTTTCTTCATAGCCAGCGAAAAAGAACAACCGGTCTGGGATGATTGGACCCGACAAGGTCGCGCCCCAACGCTTTTCGTTAAAGGGATCGACATTGGATGTCCGACCATCGACCGTATCGCCGCGCAGACCGGAGTCGCGATAGGTGAAGAAGGCAGAACCGTGGAACTTATTGCCACCAGACTTGGTGATGACGTTAACGGCACAACCGGTAAAATCAGAATATTCTACGTCAAATGGCGCGAATTCAACCGATGTTTCGCGAATAGCATCAAACGGCAAGGGCAGAGAGTTACGCGCTGCAAAGGGGGTACCGTTCAAACCAAAAGTGTCGGCTTGGACAATGCCATCAACCGTGAAGGTGTTGGAACGGTCATTGCCGCCCAAACAGCTGATCCGGTCCACTTCGTTGGCGCGGTCCAGGCTGACGCGGGGGTCAATCCGGATAATGTCGCGCACATCGCGAGAAAGACTAGGGAAAGATTCCAGCGTGTCGACGCCAAAAGACTGGCCAGGGCCGACCGCCAATTGCGTTACATTCGCACGCGTACCGGTCACGACGATGATATTTTCATCTGCGCCAGAAGCGAGTTCGAAGGTGAATTGGGTATTACCTTGAAGGTTGATGAATATATCTTCAACCGTTTGACCTTCAAAATTGGCCGCCGTCGCGGTGATGGTGAACGGACCACCAGGAACCAAGGAAGCGGATCGGAATTGTCCGTCGCTTGAAGTGGTTACCGTCCGGCTTTGGCCGGTCCGGGTATCCGTAATGACAACTGATGCACCGCCAATGGCGTTGCCGGCATCATCTTTGACCTGACCTTGAATTCCAGATGTAATTTGTTGAGCCGCAGCCGGTGCAGCCATCAGGCCTGCAGTGGAAAGGCTGACAACGCTCGCTGCTAAGAGATATTTCATTTTCATGCTTAAGTTCCCCAATTTGCGGTCTTCGACAGTTGATAAAGAATCAAGGGCGTGGTTTGCGCCTCTTGATCTGAATAATCGACCTGCTCCCTAGGTTGGTAAAATGACAGTTTTGTCTCAATCGCAACGACTTTGTTTTGCGCTGCAGCAATTAGTTTTTATCCACAGTTTATCAAGGGCTTGCAAAATAGGCGTCTTACGGCCAAAAATTTTCCAGTAAATTATCGTAACCTATTGATCTAGCAAAATTATTGCTGATAAAACGGTCTGGAAATCATCGGTGAGGACCGTTTTTGACTGTTGCGAATTTATCACGATATCTGCATGCTTTTGTGATGGCTCAACAAATTTTTCATGCATCGGATCGACCTGTTTGGCGAATACATCGCGCACCGAGTCGGCGGTCCGGCCGCGCTCTCTGACATCACGGTCCAAGCGCCGTTCGAACCGCACGGCGGCCTCGCAACGCACAAATATCGCGAGGTCCAGCAAGCGTCGGAGAGGCGTATGATGCAATATCAATATACCATCGACCAATATGATCGGACGCGGTTCGGTTCGTTCGGTTTCCGCCTTGGGCAAGTGGGTGGGAAAGTCATAAAGCGGCCGGTCAATTGCCTGGCCTTGCTTTAACTGCGCCAATTGCTCGCACATTTTGTCAAAATCAACCGCGTCAGGATGATCGAAATTCGGGCCGCCTTTGCCTTCCGGAGCGTCGCCATAGCCAAAAAAATAGTCATCTTGCGGAAGGATGACGCAGTGATCAGGGCCCAATTTGTTCAACAAAAATTTGGCGAGGGTCGATTTGCCCGAACAGCTGCCCCCGCTAATTCCGACAATTTTGGGCGTCATGCCAATCCAATTTCGCGCAACCGTTCCATGAGATAGTCATGGGCGGTAATCGGTTGCGGATAATGATTGGGATGATTTTCATCCATGCATTCCGGTAGCGTCTCGATCAGATAATCGGGACGAAAATGCAGGAAAAACGGCATAGAATAGCGGGAATGTCCCCGTCGTTCCGGCGGCGGATTGACGACTCGATGGGTTGTTGATGGCAGGCGGTTGTTGGTCAAGCGCTGCAACATATCGCCGATATTGACGGCCAATTCTCCTGCCTTGGGCGTCACAGAGCGCCAATTTCCTTGTTTGTCGAGCAATTCCAGGCCGGCTTCTTCCGCGCCGATTAACAAGGTGATCGTGTTAATATCCTCGTGCGCTGCCGCACGCACGGCTGGGGATTCTGCAGGAACCGGCGGATAATGGATCAGGCGCAAGATGCTGTTCCCATCCCGAACCGTATCATGGAAAAAATCCGGTGTGAGATTTAAAAAACGGGCAATGCCCTCGAGGATGCGCTGACCGGCTTGGTCAAATGCTGAAAAAAGATCGAGATAACATTCTCGAAATCCCTCAAGCTCTTCTGGCCAGATATTGGGACTCATAAATGGTTCAAATTCGTGACCGGCTGGCAATTGTCGTCCAATATGCCAAAATTCCTTCAAATCATGAATGTTGGAATCTTTCGCGGCCTCGGTCCCAAACGGCGTATAACCCCGGGCGCCGCCACCGCCGGCGATATGATATTTGCGCTTGGTGTCTTCGGGCAAGTCGAAATAGGCGCGAGACATTTGCTCGGCCTTGGCGATGAGGTCGCTGGAAATGCCATGATCCGAGATAATAGCAAAGCCCCAATCGGAAAATGATTGGCCAATGCGTTGGGCAAAGGCATCTTGGTCGTTGTCGGCAACGGCCAATGAAATGGATGATAAAATATCAGGGGTTTGAGACATAAGGCTATGATGCTCCGTGAAACCGGTTTGTCAATCCAGGTGATTAACCCAGCGACAAAAAGAGTCCGGCTAAAGCCGCGCTCATCAGATTGGCTAGCGACCCTGCCGCCAACGCGCGCAAGCCCAGACGGGCGATGACGGGTCGTTGGTTTGGAGCCAAGCCACCGGTCACGGCCAGCTGGATAGCGATAGAAAGAAAATTGGCAAAACCGCACAGGGCAAATGTCACAATGGCAACCGTGGTTGGAGACAGGCTATCACCCATATTACCCAAATCACTAAATGCGACAAATTCGTTCAAAACAACTTTGGTGCCAAAGAGGCCGCCAGCGGCAAAGGCTTCTTCCCAAGGCACACCCAAAAGGAACATGATGGGGGCAAATATGTAGCCGATAATTTGTTGAAAGCTCAATTCGGGCTGGCCGAACCATCCGCCTACTCCGCCTAAAATCCCATTAGCCAGCGCCACCAAAGCCACAAATGCAAGCACCATGGCGCCTACCGCCACGGCAATTTTGACACCGGTCTGCGCGCCCATTGAAGCGGCCATGATAATATTGGCGGGTTTTTCTTCTTCATAGTCGACCGCAACGACCAGCTCTTCCGGGGCTTCGGCATCCGGATCGTCGGGCATGATGATTTTCGCCATTAAAATCCCCCCAGGTGCTGACATGAAGGCCGCGGCGAGCAGATAGTCTATGCGGATACCCATCGAAGCATAAGCTGCCAATATTGTCCCAGCAACGCCCGCCATACCGACGCTCATCACTGTGAATAGCTGCGATTCCGTGAGCTTTGCCAAATAGGGCCGGATCACCAACGGTGACTCCGATTGGCCAACGAAAATATTCGCTGCCGCGCACAGCGATTCAACTTTTGAAATGCCAGTAACTTTCTGGATTCCTCCGCCAACCCATTTGATGATGAATTGCATGATGCCCAGATAATAGAGGATCGAAATGAGGGCCGAGAAGAATATGATCACCGGCAATGCCGCGATCGCGAAACTATTGCCGCCCATTTCCGGTGTCGCCAGCGGGCCAAAGATGAAATTTGTGCCATCCGCTGCATAGCTGAGAAGATTGGATACGCCGGTGGACATGGCTTCAATGATATTTTTGCCCGCCGGGATATATAAAACAAGAATAGCGATGCTAGCCTGGAGCGCGAACGCGGCTGCCACAACCCGCAAACGGATATTCTTTCGTGAATTGGAAAGCAGGAAGGCAAGAAAGAGGATCACGGCCATACCGGCCAAGCTGGTTAGAACAGAAGTCATGCGCGTTTCTCGCTGGTGTACATTACCATGTTACTTCCCCTTTTCCACCTGTAAAGCTTGATGCTAGCTGATCCAATATATCGTCAATATCATCGCTCATGACCAATTGCTCCCGGCGCGCGGTGGACATGAATCCATGACCAGCAACATTGTCGAGGAAAGCCGTGAGTGAATCCCAATAGCCGTTGACGTTGAGCAATCCGATGGGTTTGCCATGATAGCCAAGCGCTTTCCACGTCCAAGCTTCGAACAATTCATCCAAGGTTCCGATTCCGCCCGGTATCGCGACAAAGCCGTCGGTAAGCTCGGTCATCTTGGCTTTGCGTTCGTGCATCGATTGGACAACATGCAATTCCGTCAACCCGGTATGGGCGACTTCATGATCTTTCAACATTTCAGGAATGACGCCAAAAACTTTGCCGCCGCCAGCCAGCACAGCATCAGCGACAATGCCCATCAAGCCCAGACGACCGCCGCCAAATACCAGATCAATATTGCGCTCGGCCATGGTTTGACCGAGGCGCTTTGCCGTATCTGCAAATGCAGGGTCACCTCCGGCGCTTGCGCCGCAATAAACCGCTAATCTTTGCACAAATTCCCCTTTGGATCGACTTTCTATCCTTGAACCGAAACGGTCCGGTGATACCAGACCCTCTCTTGTTTCTTCCCTAGAGGAAAATGGCGCAGAGTCACGATTCCTTTTTTCACCTTTGGTTTTGGTACTTTTTTTTCCGCGCGCACCACGCTAGACAATCGCGATGACAGCCAATTCAGAAACTCAAAACATCCCGCGCGGCCTTTTTGTAATCAGCATTCTCTATGGCGGCATGGCGAGTTTGGCTGGCATTTTGGGCAATAAACTGGTCGCGCTCGGGCCTTTAGCCGTTGAGGCTGGGATTTTCGCGTTTATCTTGCTGGTCGTTTTGTCGAGCGCCGTTGCGGAGGTCTATGGCCGTGCAACCGGCAATAAAATTGTTGTCTATGGCTTTGTTCCGATCATTGTATCGATGATTTTGATCCAACTGGTTCTGGCCTTGCCTCCGGCCTCCTTCTGGGAAGAGGAAAAGCGCATCGCCTTTGACATTATCTTGAACCAATCGACTCGGCTGATGTTCGCGGGGATAATTGCCTATGGTACCTCTCAACTTCTCAATGTCTTTCTGATCACGCGATTAAAAGGGGAAAGCGGAAAGTTTCTATGGCTGCGCAGTATGATTGCCGGGGTTGTCAGCCAAGCCGTCGACACAGTGATTTTCATTACCATCGCTTTTTACGGCGTCGCTCCATTGATGAAAATCATGCCCGGACAATTATTGGCCAAAATCATCCTTTCGGCAATTTTCGTTCCGCCTTTGGTTTACGCTATTGTCCGGATGGCCAAGCGTATGGACAGCTAGTGCGATTGGTTCGCCTTTGCCTGTTCGGGTTAGCGGCACTGGTTGGGGCTTGCTCCGCACCAGCCGAGAAACCGGCAACAGCAAGCGGGCTCAACATCGTCACCATTGTCGGCGCCATTCACGGTCAACACCGTCGCAGTCAACAATATTCCCTGACGAAATTAAACGACGCGATAGTAAGGTTTAACCCCGATATTATCATGGTGGAATTACCGCCCGAGCGCTTTGCTATCGCCCAAGCCAATTTCAATCAATTTGGGGAAGTGAGAGAAAGTCGTACGGATGATTTTCCGGAATTAATTGATGTCGTCTTTCCGTTGTCGAAGGAACGGACGTTCAAGATGGTTCCGGTTGCTGCTTGGACGCAAAAAATAGCGGATGACCGGCGTGCGGCATTAGCGAAACTTCAACAAGATCCCTTGCGAGCAGCGCAATGGAAGCAGCATCAAGCTGCCGTTGCAGCTTATAACAAAGCGGTGCGGGGACGTTCTGATGATCCCGCATTCATCCACAGTTCCGGCTATGATGCTGCGGTGAAAGCGCGTCAGGAAAATTATGAAAATCTGTTCGGCGATGATTTGGGTGCTGGCGGCTGGGAAACGATCAACGCTGCCCATTTTAAAAAAATCGCCGCAGCATTGGATAGCGTCCAGGGCCAAGGGAAGAGGATATTAATTCTCTACGGGGCTTGGCATAAATATTGGATTTTGGAACAATTGGAAAAGCGCCGCGATATTCAAATCGTGAACGCCGCTCGATTTTTTGACGATTAGTTGAGGGTGGTTTTCTGGTTTTCCCGCGCCAGCTGTGCTGGTGTATCAATGTCGATGAACTGATCAGAATTTCCGGCAACCTTATGGGCTTGATCGAGCAATTTTCGGGCCCCGTGATCACCGCTTAAATTTTGCAGCGCCTCCAACCTGTCCGCTGGGAAAATGGCTGGCGGTATCGGGCCATTTTGGGCGGCGGATGCAATAATATCTTGTTGTCCTAGTCGATTAAAATCGTCGTATAAGCGTTGAACATGCCTGGCGTCGATATAGGGCATATCCGCCAAGCAAATGCAGAGCCCTGTCGCGTGATGTGTTTGTGCATAATGCGCCGCGCGGCGAACCGATGATGATTGGCCATGCTCTGCGGCGTCATTGACAATTATTTCATAGCCCAGATCTTGCCATTGTCTCGCGCAGGGATGATCAGATTGTCCGGCTATGACAATGCACTGGCCAAAAGGGAGGTCGGCTAGCCGGCCAGCTGCATGGACGCCGAGCATCTTGCCGTGCAGTTTCGCGGAAAGCTTGTCTTCCTGGCCAAAGCGCCGAGACTCGCCGGCCGCGAGAAGGGCCAATATAATCCGGTCCTTCGCGGCTGCAATCAATTGGCGGAACTATCTTCAATATAAGCGATAATAGCGGCGCGTTGATCAGCATCAGAAACCGCGCCAGCCATCATGGTGGTGCCAGGAATTTTTGCCGCTGGATTGGCGAGAAAGCTGTCAAGTTCCTCTTTCGACCATGTGATCCCGGAACTGGTCATGGCCGCCGAATAGCGGAAATCGCTAACCGCGCCTGCTGCTTGGCCAATAATCCCATTGAGATTGGGGCCGATCCGATTGCCATCGCCCTTTTTTATCGTGTGACAGGCAATGCAGCTATTGAAAGCTTGCTTACCTGCTTCTGCCAAGGCGCTGCCCGCTTCATCCGCAGCGGGCGTTTGGGAAGCATCGGGTGCGGATGGTTGGGCACCGGGTTCGCGGACAATGATTTGTTCCGTGGGCTCGGGAGCAGGGTCTGAGCCACAAGCCGCCAATGCCATAAGCAAACATGGTGATAAGGCACGCAATTTCGCTTTCATGATATCTTCCTTCAATCTCTTGATCTTGGCGTTAGGTGAATTGAGCCTTGCTCAATGGCAGTTCGCGAACGCGTTTGCCCGTCGCCGCGAAAATGGCATTGGTCACTGCTGGTGCTAGTGGGGGCAATCCAGGTTCGCCAGCACCGCCCAATTTCTTGTGATCACCGTTGATAATCTCGACTTTAACATCGGGCATCTCATTGATCCGCAAAATGGGATAGTCGTGAAAATTGCTTTGTTGAACGGCTCCGTTTTTGATGGAAATTTCGCCATAAAGCGCCGCGGTTAAACCAAAAGCAATGCTGCTTTCCATTTGCGCCGCAAAGCCGTCGGGATTGACCGCAAAACCAGGATCCGCTGCAACATAAACTGTTTTCACTTTCAGTTTTGCACCGGTCATATCCACTTCCGCGACTTCGGCGACAATCGTACCAAATGAAGGGACAAAGGCGATTCCGCGGCCATGGCCAGCGGGGAGGGGTTGGTCCCAACCTGACATTTCCGCGACCTTGTCGAGAACTTTTAAATGGCGCGGAGAACCGGCCAGCAGTTCGCGGCGAAAGGCATAGCCATCTTTTCCGGCCGCATGCGCCATTTCATCAACGAAGCTCTCGATAAAATAACCATGCTGGCTATGATCGACCGAACGCCAGGGACCAAAACGCAAATGGGTTGGCACATCAATCTTGCGGATCTTGTGATTGGCAATTTTATAATAAGGAACGGTTGGTGCTTCTTGCGGATCAAATAAATGGGTGTGAATGTTGCTCCAACTGACCGCTTTGCCATTTTCATCCAGACCGCCTTGGAAACGGCTGGTTGCCGATGGGCGATAATGATCTTGCGTGGTATCTTCTTCACGCGACCAGATCATTTTTACGGGATATTGCGTGGCTTTGGCGATGCGCGTGGCCATGATGATCACATCCATTTCAGAGCGGCGTCCAAAACCTCCGCCGAGAAAGGCATTGTGATAGGTGACATTGTCATAATCAATGCCGCTCACCTCCGCTGCCGTCTTGCGCGCCATGAGCGGTGATTGTGTGCCAGACCAGACATCGCATTTGCCGTCGCGAACCCAGGCGGTGCAGTTCATCGGTTCCATCGTCGCATGAGCGAGGAAGGGTACTTTATATTCCGCCTCGATCTTGGTCGCGGCATTGGCAAACGCGTTCGTGACATCGCCGTTTTCAGTTTCCACATCACCTTCGCTATCGCCGGCTTCATCGAGCATTGTCGCATAGCGGGCAAACAGCGCATCTTGGTCGAGAGTGTCGCCTTCGGTTTTGGAATAGCGGGTTTCGATTGTTGCCAAAGCCTGTTCGGCTTGCCAGTAGCCATCGGCCACTACAGCGACAAAATCCCCCATATTTAAAATCTGCAGCACACCAGGCATGTTCTTGGCGACGGAGGCATCCATGGATTCAACCGTTGCGCCCACCACGGGGGCTGCTTTGACCGCAGCATATTTCATGTCAGGCAAATCCGCATCAATCCCGAATATTGCGCTGCCATCTGATTTTGCCGGTATGTCGGTGCGCGCGATGGTTTTGCCCATCAGTTTATAATCTTTGGGAGATTTTAACGTCGGTTTGGCCGGTAGGTTTTGTTCGGCTGCTGCTTCTGCAAAATTGGCAAAAGGTTCAGATTTTGAGGACTTGTCATGGATTACCATGCTGTTTTCAGTCCGCAGTTCAGCGGCCGGGACCTTCCATTTTTCAGCAGCGGCAGCCACCAGCATTTCGCGAGCGGCGGCGCCAGCGGTGCGCATCGCGCGTTGGCCGGTTCCGCGAATGGAAAAGCTGCCGCCGGTAATTTGTAAGGTCATCGCCGTGGCGAGGGAGAGAAAACTGCCGCTTACGGTGGGTTCGAGTATTTCGGGAACTTCGAGATTGGGCGCGAGAAATTCGCGGCCAATATGCGACGAGGAATATTTGGCATCAGCTGGCGCTTCCAATATCCGCACCTTGCTCCAATCCGCGTCCAGTTCATCGGCGAGCATTTGCGCCAGCGAGGTAAAGATACCTTGCCCCATTTCGACATGCGGGACGATTGCGGTGACAATATTTTCCGCGTCAATTTTAACCCATGCGTTGATGAGTTTTTCCCCTTCGCCTTTGGCAACCAGCGGCGACAATTGATCGACAGGATTGCCCGGACGGACAGCAATGCCCACCACAAGGGCGCCGCCCGCGGCAACACCGGCCCCAATAAACGCGCGTCTTGTCCATTTGCCCATGATCAAGCCTCCTGCGTTTCTGAGGACAAGCCAGCTGCGGCTTTAATCGCCTTGCGGATCCGGACATAGGTGCCGCATCGGCATATATTGCCCGCCATGGCCGCGTCAATTTGGTCATCGCTGGGATTGGGGTTTTTCTTCAACAAGGCAGTGGCCGACATGATCTGGCCGGATTGGCAATAGCCGCATTGTGCCACTTGTTCATCAACCCAGGCCTGTTGGACTTTAGTAAATGTCCCATCCTGATCGGCGAGGCCCTCAATGGTGGTAATCGCTTTGCCATCGGCTTCGGACACCGGTGTGGAGCAGGATCGAACAGGTTGGCCATCAACATGGACTGTGCACGCTCCGCATAAGGCCACGCCACAACCAAATTTTGTGCCTGTCATTTTTAGATTTTCACGAACCACCCATAAAATAGGCGTCGCCGGATCAACATCGACCTCCTTGATCTGGCCGTTGACGTTCAATTTTATCATGGGAGCCTCATCGGGATAAAGTGCATAGTGTTTTGAAACCTATATCGAAGGAAGTTGGTCAAGCCAAGCCATTGTCGGGCGAGATCGGCGGTTACGCGAAAATATCGGATAGCCTGTCGGTAAACGGTCCTTCTTTCACAGTGCGCAATTCAACATAAAGAGCGGCGATTCCCGCTGCCTGCGCGGCACCGACGACGGTTTCTACCAGGACGGTCACGAAGATCGAAGTAATTGGGCTGAACAATCCTATCGCTTCGCCCATGCCGGATATCATTCCAGACGCGATCATGAAAAGGATGAACAGTAAAAATATCATGCCTTTGGAACCGCTGGTCAATTCTGCGCTGCGTTTCAGGGAATCCATGATGCCTAAATTTTCCACCACCAATATGGGCGCCGCAATACACCACATCAGGAATAAGATCACGCCGGGAATGATGAACAAAAACAACCCGAAGATCATCGCCACGAACGACAAAATGGTCAATCCGACAAGCGGCAAAAACCGTTTCACAGCTTCGCCAAAGCACAGCCCAATATCGACATGCTGGTTGCGTATGTCCCGGATCGTGGCGACAATCATCATAGCCTGAAGCAGGATTCCGAAAAGAAACATGACGAAGAACATACTCATGGCAGAGAGTGTCCAACTCATCCAATGTTCGCCTAATATCGCGACCAGCTCAGCCAGAAAAGCGGATCCGAACTGGTCTTCGCTCCATGCAAAAAGTTGCAGCATCCCTTGAGGCATGCCGGCTACCAACAGCGACAAACCGAAAAAAACAACCGGATGCCGCATCATCACCGCGAAAGTGGCGGTCATCACACGGCCGATATCAAATGTCATGAACGCATCGCCCCTGTTGATTGGCTGCTGACTATCCGGGCTATTCGCGAGGCTGTCAATCCATCCATCAAAGGTCTCTTTGCGCGTCATAAGCTATCTTCGCCCTTGCTCCGGTGACAAGATTCTGCAAGATCAGCTATGTGGCAAAAGACACAGAAGTACTAAGTGATCCCGATAACGCTTCCTTTGATGCCGCGTGGAAAGACGTGCGCGCTGATGAAGATATCCAATTTGCCAATATTTCCCCAGAACCGCCAAAGCCGCCGCCAGAATGGTGGACAGATTTTCTCGATTGGCTGGGAGACGTGCTTGCGCCGATAGCCGAGCTGTTGGTTGCGGGATGGCCGGTTCTGAAAATTATTTTGCTGATATTGCTTGCCGCTGGAATCTTGGCTTTGTTGTGGGTCATTATATCCCCCTATTGGCAGGATTGGCGAAGCAAGCTTCCCGAGCAGGAGGAAGAGTGGCGGCCTGATGAAGCCGCAGCGCGCCGTTTACTGGAAGAAGCCGACGCTTTGGCCGAAAAAGGTCAATTTGACGAAGCGGCCCATCTGCTGCTTTTCCGCAGCATTGAAGATATTGAGAAACGCCGACCCGATTTGTTGCGGCCTTCGGACACATCTCGTGAAATCGAAACTTTTGACAGTTTACCCGAAACCGCGCGGGTCATGTTTGCGGTCATTGCCGATCATGTCGAACGCGGCATATTTGCCGCGACCCCGATTGGAGAGGCCGGTTGGACAGCTTCACGCAATGCCTATGGCGAGTTTGCACTGACTGAAACCTGGCGCAAAGCAAAGGTGTCAAGCCGATGAGTGCGCAGGCCAACCCATTCAGACGAACCACCATCATCATCATGTTCGTGGTCGGTTTTGCCGCCTTTGTCGCCTTGCTCTATGGCTTGGGAGCCGGAGACCGCTTGAATTCCGGCAATAATGGCCGCGCGCATGCTGCATCTAACAGTCTGGTTGGTTATAAAGCGCTCGCGAATATTCTGGAAAAAACCGGGCGTGAGGTCACGCTATCGCGTTCCGCCGCTGCCAGCGATGAGGCGGGCGTATTGATCATAACCCCCAATGCCTATGCCGAACCTGAAAAATTGGCAGAAGTCATTCAAGGTCGCGCCTATGTTGGGCCAACGTTGATCATCTTGCCGAAATGGCAAGTGGCAACCACTAATCTTGTTGGGATGGAATCCCGAAAAGGCTGGGCCCAACGTCTGGGCATTGTCGAAAGCGATTCCGGCGTCACAATGCTCAGCGAGATTGTGGACGTGAAATTGCAAACCATTCGACCGGAAGGACAGGACACAGGAGAAGAAAATACACGCAAAGCAGAGGATCGCGAAGCCGTTATCGCCAATATCCGCCAGTCTACGAATTCCAAATTTAGTGGATCCGAAATCGCCCGTTCGGCGCTTGGCGATCCCATTCCGGTCCCGGACATTCATATTACGATGCGCGGAGATTATTTGCGCAATATTGTTGAAGACCCAGAAAATGGCGAATCTTTGATCGGCTATGTGGATGATGGCGGTGTCTATGATAATCTTGATAGCCTGGACCCGTCGCAACTGACGGCCGATGACGAAATTGATACATCCTATTATCCAGTGGTCGTTGTCGCGGACGCGGATTTGATGAACAATACCGGCATGGGCAATGAACGGGTTGCGCGTCATGCTTTTAATCTAATCGCGGCACTTGAAGGCTGGACCGATGGTCCGATAATATTCGATTTGACGTTTAATGGCTTGGGATCAGCCGACAATTTATTGTCATTGGCATTTAAGCCGCCATTTCTTTCGGCCACAATCTGTCTGATTGTCGCAGCAATGGCGGCGGCATGGATGGCGTTTAATCGTTTTGGCCCGCCGTTAAGAGAGGGCCGCAGCATTGATTTTGGGAAGACCGCGTTGGTCAACAACAGCGCCGGTTTTATCCATCGGATGCAGCGCGGCCATTTGGTCGCTGATCCTTATGGCGAATTGATCCGAAACGAAGCATTGCACGCCTTGGGCTTGTCGGCCGCGGGTGATCGCGGCGAGCAAAATCAAGCGCTCGACCAGTTGGGAAAAGTCAATGGATTGCGCTTTACCGCCTTGTTGAACAATTTGCATCAGGCACAAAACTCGCGTGAAACAGCGGAACATGCCGCCGCGCTTTATGATTGGAAAAAGGAACTGATCGGATGAATATAGGGGAATTGAAAACTCTGGCGGATAATATCCGCGGAGAGGTCGCCAAGGCCATAATCGGGCAAGAAGATATTGTGGATCATTTGCTCATTGCATTATTTTCTTCGGGGCATGTCTTGCTGGAAGGCCCTCCTGGAACGGCGAAGACCTTCTTGGCGCAATGTTTCTCCGCGACGCTGAGCCTAGATTTTGGTCGAATACAGTTCACGCCGGACCTGATGCCTGGTGATATTGTTGGTTCCAATTTGTTCAATTTCCAAACCAGTACTTTTACGCTGACGCGGGGCCCGATTTTCTGTGACTTGTTGCTGGCGGATGAAATTAACCGGACCCCGCCCAAAACCCAGGCGGCGATGCTTGAAGCGATGCAGGAGCGGGCGGTAACTATTGATGGCGAAACCCATGAACTATCCTCGCAATTCATGGTTGTGGCGACGCAAAATCCGATTGAGCAACAAGGGGTATATCCTCTGCCCGAAGCGCAATTGGACAGGTTCTTGTTCAAACTGCTGATCGCCTATCCTGATGCGGAAGAAGAAAAGAAAATTGTGATGCAATATGGAGAACGGATTGGCGCACCCGGTCCAAAAGATTTCGGAATTTCGGCACAAGCGGATGAAAAAACACTGGCGGCAGCGACCGAAGCGGTGAAATCAGTGACTCTGGTCGAAGATGTTACCGACTATATTGTGCGTTTGGTCCGAGCGACACGAGAGACCACGGAACTGGAAAATGGTGCCAGTCCGCGTGCCGCAATCATGCTGGCAACCGCTGCGCGGGCGCGCGCTGCTATTTCTGGAAGGGACTATGTTGTTCCGGACGATGTGAAAGCCCTGGCGCCATCGGTTTTGCGGCATCGGACCTTATTGTCTCCCGCTGCGGAAATTGAAGGTCGCCGGGTTGATATGATTATTGAATCCTTGGTGGAACGGACGGAAGCTCCGCGTTGATCTATCCAACCGCCCGTGCTGTTTTTCTGATTGCCATTGGCGCGCCCGTTGCCGCCTTGCTTGCGGCGCTGATGCCGAACCTATGGGCCGTTGGAATTGCATGGGCTGCAGCGCTATTCGTGTTGTTGGTCGTTGATGGCCTCATTGCGGCCAAAGCCGGAGCCATTCAATTATCCGTGCCAGAAAGCAGTGAAATTGGAGCGCCAATGGAGCTCGTTATGCAGACCGAGTTTAGCGGTTTGATGGCTCCGCGTGCGGCAAAAGCAAATCTCGGTGTGGATGGCCGCTTGTCCGAAAATGGCAGTCTGGAATTTCAATTGACTCGATCGGTCGACCAAGGCCGAAATTATTTGGGCGCGGCAACCGCAACCCCGCTGCGCCGCGGTACCGGAGAGATTGGAAAATTATGGCTGCGCTGGAAAGGCCCCTTAGGCCTCGCTTGGCGGCAAACACAGAAAACCAGCGATCAATCGATCGCGATATTGCCCAATATTTCGGCGGTGCGCAGCCCGACCGTACAAATGTTCTTAAGGGATTCCATTTTTGGTTTGCTGGCGCGCAAATTCCGCGGAGAGGGCAGCGAATTTGAAGCGCTTACCGAATATCAACCGGGCATGGACCGGCGCAGTATTGATTGGAAAGGCTCAGCGAGACACAGCAAATTACTGGCGAAAGAATTTGATACCGAACGGAATAATCAGATTGTCTTCGCGCTGGATTGCGGATCCGCCATGTGTGAACCCATTGATGGTTTGCCGCGGATCGACCGCGCGGTTTCTGCTGCTTTGTTGACCGCCTATGTAACGTTGAAATCTGGCGATAAAACCAGCTTGTTCAGTTTTGCTGCGAAGCCGGAATTGTCGACTCCGTTTCTCTCGGGAAGCCGCAATTTCTTTCGATTGCAGCAAGATGCAGCGTCGATTGACTATCGTCATCAAGAAAGCAACTACACGCTCGCGCTTTCATCGCTATCGAGCCGTTTGCAACGGCGCTCTTTGATCATCATCTTCACCGATTTTACCGATCCAACAAGCGCTGATCTGATGCTGGAAGCGGCCGGACGTTTGATCGACAAACATCTCGTCTTGTTTGTTGTACTGGAAGATCAAGAGCTGGCTGAGTTTATCGAAAAACCGCCCGAAACTGCAGAAGACGTCGCTCGCAGCGTGACCGCGCAAAGCTTGCTGGATCAAAAGAAACTGGTCGTCAAACGGTTGCAACATATGGGCATAGATGTCGTCGAAGGATCTCATGACAATATCGGTACGCGCCTGATCAACAGCTATTTAAAGATTAAACGGCGGGGGAAAATCTAGTGGCGACTATTGTCAGTGCCCCCGATGCGCAGCAGGCCTTAGAAACGGCGGCGCTCAAAAGCGATCGCTTCCGCCTGGAGCGAGAAGCAGACTGGGTCCGTTTGGAAGATATCGTCACCAAAATGGAAAAGGGCAAGACCCGCCAGTTAAGCGATGATGATGTCTTGGCATTGCCCACCCTTTACCGGACATTATTGTCCAGTCTTTCCATCGCTCGGGAAAGTTCGCTTGATGCGGGATTGATCGATTATCTCGAAGGTTTGGCCTTGCGCTCCTATTTCATGGTCTATGGCACGCAAACCAGTTTTGGGCGTTGGCTCAAAGGCTTTTTCAGCGGCGGGTGGAGCCAAGCGGTTCGAGAGATAAAATTTGACATTTGGATTGCCTTTATTGTGATGATCGCGGGGACGCTAATTGGGTACGCGTTGGTCGCCGGTAATAGCGACTGGTTCTACGCTCTAGTGCCCGCTAATATGGCGGATGTTCGGGTGCCCGGTGCGACAGAACAGGCGCTGCGCGGCACCTTGTTTGGAGCTGAAAATCAAGATGGACTGGGTGTGTTCGCTGCCTATCTGTTCAGCAATAATGCGCAAGTCGCGATTTTGGCCTTCGCGCTCGGTTTTGCTTTTGGCATTCCTAGTATTTTGTTGCTCATCCATAATATGGCGCTTTTGGGCGCTATGCTTTGGGTCTTTGCGCAACGCGGATTGTCAGTTGAGTTTATTGGCTGGTTGTCGATTCACGGAACGACCGAATTATTCGCGATATTATTAGCCGGTGCGGCTGGGATTCATGTCGGACGGTCAATTGGTTTTCCGGGTGCACAATCTCATCTCACAGCGGCCAGCAATGCTGGGAAGCGTGCGGCCTTGGTCATGGTTGGTGTGATCATCATGCTAATCTGTGCCGGGTTGTTGGAGGGATTTGCGCGTCAATTGATCAATGACACGGGAATGCGTTATCTGGTCGGCGGCGCGATGCTGCTATTCTGGCTGGTCTATTTCTTTGTCTTCGGGCGCCGTAAAGCGGAGCTACCGTCATGAGCGACACCGCCACCGATCCGGGGATCCGGCGATCCACCAGTCCTAAGCTCGACCGGGTGATGATATCTCCCGAAGGCGTGCCGCTCAATGTCACGGTTGCGACAGCCGGCGCGCGTGCCGGAGCGCTGACGCTCGATATATTGATCATCTTGGGTCTAATCCTGGGCGTGACCTTGTTCGGCATACTTGTCATTTGGGCTTTTGACTCCGCTTTCGGTACCGACACGGTATTAGAAGAAAGCGGCCCGCTCAGCGCGGTTGCGGTTCTGTGGATCATATCGGTTTTCCTGTTTCGCAATGCCTATTTTCTCTATTTCGAGCTAGGAGAACGGGCTGCGACTTGGGGCAAGCGCGCAGTGGGTATTCGGGTCGCCGCCAGAGATGGCGGTCGGCTATCCGCTGAAGCGGTGATTGCGCGCAATATCATCCGCGACATTGAACTTTTCTTGCCGCTGGTTTTTCTCACATCGGGAGAAGCTGAAGGCTCGATGAGCGATTTTACCGCTTGGGCCGGATTTCTGTGGGTCCTGATGTTCTTGCTATTCCCGGTGTTCAACAAGGACAGATTGCGCTGTGGTGATTTAATTGCCGGGACATGGGTGATCCAAAATGTGAAACGAAATCTGGATGGCGTGGTCGCGCCTTCTGCAGAGAACCAAGCCGTTTCGGCAGCGCAAAGCGGCAGCCGTTATAAATTTTCCGAGGCTGACTTGTCCGTCTACGGAGAATTTGAACTGCAGACATTGGAAAATGTCCTCAGGAGCGGCAGTGATGAAGCGTTGGTGACAGTAACCAATTCAATCTGCGGGAAAATTGGTTGGGAGCCGGGATCCGGGGATGAACGCATTTTTCTGGAATCCTATTATACGGCCTTGCGCGCCAAATTGGAAAGCGGAATGCGTTTTGGAAAACGGCGAAAAGACAAATATTCTGCGGATATTTAAGGAGTCGATTAAACAGTAATCGGTATTTTCCAAAATCTGATCGGATAGGAATCCTGCTTGCCGTAGCGTCACCTGCTACGACCTTTAGATCAGCTTGTTTTCTGCAGTTTTTGGCGTATGTTCACCCCCAAATTACCATTGGAGAGTCGGTCATGAACCTGGAATTCACTGCAGAGGAAAATGCGTTTCGCGATGAAGTGCGCAGCTTCATCGAGAATAATTACCCACAGAATGTCGAGCGCGCCGCCGTTCAGGATGAACTGAGCCCGGACGATATGACCGCCTGGCACAAAATACTTGGGGAAAAGGGATGGTCGGTTCCCGCTTGGCCGGAACAATATGGCGGTACCGGCTGGACTCCCACCCAGCGCTATATCTGGTCCGAAGAAAATGCCCGGGTCAATGCGGTCATGCCTTTGCCATTTGGTGTCGCGATGGTTGGACCGGTTATCTATACATTTGGCAATGAAGAACAAAAGGCCAAACATCTGCCCGGCATCAAAAGCGGCAATGTGTGGTGGTGCCAAGGCTATTCGGAGCCCGGGGCCGGTTCGGATCTGGCGTCCTTGAAAACAACCGCCGTGCGCGATGGCGACGACTATATTATCAATGGGCAAAAGACCTGGACGACATTGGCGCAACATGCTGATTGGGGCTTTTTCCTGTGCCGCACCGATCCTGATGCGCCCAAACCGCAACAAGGCATTAGCTTCATATTGGTTGATATGAAAACACCCGGGATCGAAGTGCGTCCGATCAAATTGATTGATGGCGGATATGAGGTCAATGAAGTGTGGCTGACCGACGTTCGGGTGCCGGCCGAAAATCTTATTGGTGAAGAAAATAAGGGGTGGACCTATGCCAAATTCCTGCTCGCGCATGAACGCTCGGGCATTGCTGGTGTAGCCCGGTCGAAAAGAGGCGTTGAACAGCTCAAGGAAATTGCTGGCCATGAAATTTTGGATGGGAAGCCGCTGCTTGAAGATATGGGCTTCGCGACCAAGATCAGCCAATTGGAAATTGATCTGGCCGCATTGGAAATTACCGAATTGCGGACCTTGGCTGGCGAACAGGCAGGGAAAGGTCCAGGACCGGAAAGCTCTTTGCTGAAAGTGAAGGGGACTGAAATCCAGCAACGCTTAACCGAATTGACGCTGGAAGCTGTCGGCCAATATGGAACGCCGGACTTTAGAAGTTTCCCTGCTGATGGCTCCAATGATTTCCCCATTGGACCCGATTATGCGCATAGCGCGGCGCCGACCTATTTCAATATGCGCAAGACGTCTATCTATGGCGGATCCAATGAGATTCAGCGCAATATCATCACAAAAATGGTTCTCGGACTTTAGATCCAACCGCACAAAATAAGAAAGCGAAACTATGGATTTCAATTTTTCTGACGAACAAAATATGGTTCGTGACGGTATTTCCCGGCTCGTGCGCGAGCAATATGACTGGGACACGCGCCGCGGGATCATCGATAGCGATGCTGGTTGGAGCCCCGAATTCTGGGCTCAACTGGCCGAGCTCGGTATGCTGGCCGCGCCTTTTTCCGAAGAAGATGGCGGTTTTGGCGGCGGCGCGGTTGAAACGATGTTGATCATGGAAGAATTTGGCAAAGGCCTTGTGGTTGAGCCGTTTATTCCCAGCGTGGTCTGTGCGGGCGGCTTTTTAAAGCATGCTGGTACGGCAGCGCAAAAAGAAGAATATCTGAGTGCGATTATCACTGGCGAGAAAATTTTTGCCTTTGCCTATGCTGAGCCGCAAGGCCGCTATGACTTGGCCAATCTGACGACAACCGCCAAGAAAGACGGCGATGGCTATTCGCTCAATGGCCAAAAAGCGGTCGTGATCGGCGCACCTTGGGCGAGCCATTTCGTCGTCACCGCGCGGACGTCAGGCGGACAAAGCGATGCTGGCGGCTTGTCAGTCTTCATCGTGGCAAAAGAGGCCGCGGGTGTAAGCCTGCGTGACTATGCTACGGTAGATGGACGCCGCGCGTCGGAAGTCTATTTCGAGAATGTTGCGCTGGGTGCCGATGCGCTGATTGGAGAATTGGACAATGGCTTGCCGTTGATCGAAACCGTGGTTGATGAAGCAACAGCGGCGGTCTGTGCCGAAGCCACAGGCGCTATGCAAGTCACCCATGCGATGACCTTGGAATATGCGAAACAGCGCAAGCAATTTGGCGTGCCGATTAGCAGCTTTCAGGTCTTGCAACACCGGATGGTCGATATGTTCATGGAATATGAGCAATCGATTTCCATGTCTTACCTAGCAACAATCAAACTGGCGGAAGACGAAGCAACGCGCAAACATGCCGTTTCTTCTGCCAAGGTGCGGATCGGTCAATCGGCTCGCTTTGTCGGCCAGTCGGCAGTGCAGACGCATGGCGGTATGGGCGTAACCGATGAAACCGCAGTGGGGAGCTATTTTAAAAGACTTTCGATAATCGAAGGTGAGTTTGGCAGTGTCGATCATCATATGCGGCGGCATGTGGCGTTGACCGCGGCCAGCTAAAGCTGCTTTTCCATCCTATCACAAAAGGGGGTGTAGTCAGACTGGCTGCGCTCCCTTTTTCGCGTTATCCCCTATATCCGTTGGGGAGTAGAAGATCATGGTAGACAAAGCGGCCGGGGCATCGGGCAATATGTATCGCTATTATGTACTGATGGTTATGATGTTGACTTATATGTTCAACATTACCGATCGCATGGTCATGTCCATTTTGATCGAGGATATCAAAGCCGATTTTGTCCTCACAGACACCCAAATTGGTTTGCTGGCCGGGACCGCATTTACGCTTTTCTATGTGTTGCTCGGGATACCGGCTGGCCGGTTGGCGGATCGGACCAATCGGAGGAAAATGGTTTCCATTGCGGTGAGTCTATGGAGTCTCATGACGGCGCTATGCGGTCTGGCAACCGGCTTTTGGACTTTGTTTCTCGCGCGCCTTGGCGTGGGTGTCGGCGAAGCGGGCGGTAATCCTCCCGCCATTTCCATTCTCACCAATTATTTTCAATCGCATGAACTGTCCAGGGCCATGGGCTTTTTCTCGATCGGCGCCGTATTGGGTCCAGTTGTGGGATTTGTGGCGGGCGGACTGCTCGCGGAGGCTTATGGCTGGCGTTGGACGTTTATCATTCTCGGCCTCCCGGGAATCTTATTGGGATTGCTCATCTATCTGACCGTCCGGGAGCCGCAGCGCAATCAATTTGCAGCCGCCGGAGAAGAAGCTGTCAAGGCAACGACGCAAGAGCCTTTTGCTCAAACCATGGCGTCGCTTTGGCGCAATGCCATCTTCAAACGGGTTGCTTTGGCCAACGCACTGGCGGTTACCGCTTCCTATGCCTTTGCCATCTGGTTGGCGCCGATATTGATCCGCAATTTCGAGATACCGGTTTCGCAAGTGGGTATCTATCTGGGGATTGTCTGGATTGCCGGCGGTGTGCCCGGTATGATCATCGGTGGCTATGTGACCGATAGATTGGCGCTCAGAAATCCGAAATGGCGCGCATGGTATTGTGCCATTGTTGTGCTGGTCGCGCTGCCACTATTATGCCTGTGTTTGCTGACTGACAATCTTGTCCTGGCGCTCGCCCTCTATGCCGTGGGTTATGGTGTACATTCATCCACGCAAGGTCCCGCCATTGCGATGATGCAATCTTCGGTTTCACCGACTGAACGCGGCACCGCCTCTTCAATCGCTAGCCTATCTGCAACGTTTCTCGGCTATTTTATTGGTCCCGCGGTAGCCGGTGCGATTAGCGATAGTCTAGCGCCAGACTATGGGACAATGTCACTCAATTATGCGGTGATTGGCATTACGATATTAAGTCTGGTCCTAGCGATATTGGCCTATTTCTACGCCGCTAAAGCTGTTCCACAGACGTCGCCAAAAACTGCGTGATCAACGTTCGACGATGATCCACCATCCGGCGAAAGGGCGCGGTTTATCGCCATGCTCCGGATAGCTGAGATGTCCGTCAATCCGGTAACCGCCATAGTCGTAGCGCAATTCGGGAATGGGACTGTCTGGTTCAAAGAGAACGCGATAAGCACGTCCGCGATGCTCGATCGCACCTGACGTGTCTTTATACTCCACCAGACCGTGATATTCTTTACCATCAGACATTTGTAGCTTGGCGGCGCTGGCACAACGCTCAGGTGGGAAATCCATCGCTCGATTGAGCGGGGTGTTATCGATAAGCAATATCATCCAATGGGCCGTTTCGTTCTTCTCGGCCTGTGACCCGGTCAAGGTAAGTATACGGAATATATCGCCAGATTGCGAAAGACCCAATTGTTCCTTTTCGGTCAGCGGTTTGCGGTCTCCACAATCGGTAGAAGCGCTATATTTGTCGTATCTATAACCCTCATTGTTCGCGGCCTGTGCTGGGCACGTGAAAACTAGCGCTGTAAGGATCAATCCGGTCCACATGCTTTTGGAGGCCAGGGTCATGGTGACACACAACCGTCCGCAAGCAGCGTTTCTTTCGCAACAGCACGGGCCGGCGAAAAGGCCTGAAATGGAAATTCTCCTTGCATGTCTATCCTCTTCTCTTACCCCTATGCAAAGCGATATTGGTCGAACCAATGGCTATGGTCTAGAGCTTATTGTGATAATATTTAATCCAGAGGACTGATATGAATAATCCTTTCTCATTGGCAGGCCGGACGGCAATGATCGCCGGAGCATCATCGGGATTGGGAGCACATTTTGCGCTGCTTTTTGGCGCTGCGGGTGCGAATGTGGTGCTTGGTGCTCGGCGGATGGATCGCACGGCTGCGGTGGCTGACGAGATAGAGGCCGCTGGCGGCAAGGCGCTGGCGGTGGCTCTCGACGTTACGGATGAAGCATCAGTTGTCGCCGCTTATGATGCCGCAGAAGCCCAATTTGGCGTTGTGGATTCCATTGTCGCCAATGCGGGAGTCAGCGCGGCGGGTCGGTCGACTGATGTGGATCTGAAACGGGTGGAAACGCTGATCGGTACAAATTTCACCGGCGTATATCTGGTCGCTCGGGAAGGGGCAAAGCGCCTTATTGCAAGCGATAGTCGCACGAAAGAAAATGGACGGATCACCATAATTGGGTCGATCACCTCGCGGCTGACCGGAGAGGGCGACAGCGCTTATTCGGCCAGCAAGGCAGCGGTCACCCATTTGGGCCGAAATTTGGCTCGTGAATGGGTGCGCCAAGGCGTGAATGTCAACACGATCCATCCCGGTTATATTGCAACAGAAATTCAAGGTGATTGGTATCAGACCGAAGGAGGCCAAAGGCAAATTGCTGGCTTTCATCGTCGACGGCTTCAAGAAATGGATTCGTTGGATGCGATGATGCTCTATTTTTCATCCGATGCATCGAAAGCGGTGACCGGATCCGATATGGTCGTGGATGACGGCCAGTCGCTATAGCGCGATGGCGCCGTGGGTGCGGCTAAACTGGCTGTGATAGGATTCGATAATTTCCGTTAGCGTGGACAATGCCAGTGTCGCCGGATCGCGCGTCGACGGAATGATACCAATAGGTGCCTTCATGCGCTTGATGTTTTCCTCACGGACGCCAAGATTACGGAGCAAGGCCTTGCGGGTGTCGTGGGTTTTGAAACTGCCCATTGCGCCAATGTAAAAGGCCGGTGATGCCACGGCCTGTTTCATCAATTCTGCTTCCCAGTCATGGTCATGAAAATAGAAGACACAGGCGGTCCATGGGTCGGCTTGGTAAAGAGGGGTTGCGGCCGGCGTTTTCAGCAAATTTGCTGTTGCGCCCCGTTGGGTAACGCGCGCGACTATATCGGGGTCCGGCGTCAATATTTCGCAGCTGAGCCCATAGGATGCAGTAAGATGAGCGAGATTCTCCACCACGGCGCCATGGCCGAGGATCACGATTTTCGCAGGGGGCACATGATTGGCATATACCCATGATCCAGCGCTGATAACCGCCTGATCTTGTACGGCTGGCGTGCTGCTTATCGCGCCCGTTTCGCGGTTCATACTGATCGTGAAAGCCTGTCTTTCGGTAACCGCCTGGTACAGATTTTCAGCGATGCACGCATCAGCCAAAGGGGTGAACAGCAAGTCAATGCCGCCGCCGCAAGGCAAGCGAATGTCGAGATAAGGCGATCCAGCACCAAAGCGGACCACGCGGGGGGCAGCAGCCTTGATGCAATCCATCGCTTCCGCGATGACCGCTGTTTCGATGCAGCCTCCAGAAAAGGAACCGGCTGCACTGCCATCCGTCGCCACCGCCATATGTGCGCCGGGATTGCGGGTGGAGGCTCCAGTGACTGCCGTCAATGTCACCAGCGCGCAGCCCAAACCGGCTGCGGTTTTGTCTTTCAGAAACTGGAATATCGGAAATATATTGTTCAAGCGCGCCGCAATCTGTTGTTTGATCGATGCTAGCCCAGTTTGGATGATGCCTGCAATCTTTCGTTTAGCGCCCTCCGGTCACAAACAGGCATTGACCGGTCACCCAGCTGGCGGCCGGTGAGGCCATATAGATGACGGCTGCGGCGATATCGTCTTCCGTGCCATAGCGTTGCAACGGGATGCCGATATGCTTGAGCAGCTTCTCCCGATCTTCTTCCGATTCTATGCCCATGGATTCGTCGAAATTCTCGGTCGGTATCGGACCGGGTGCTACCGCGTTGACACGGATGTTCGGCGCCAGTTCTAGAGATAAGGTGCTGGTCAAGCTGTTCACCGCCGCTTTGGAAGCCCCATAGGGGCCGTTTTTAATCTGGCCGCCAAAGGAGGCGCGCGATGAAGTATTGATGATCACACCGCCATCATCCTTCATATGTTTGGCCGCAACCACGGCGCCCATCCAGACACTTTTGAGATTGAGGTCAATTTGCGCATCCCAGTTGGCTTCCGGCGTTTTGGTCAAATAGCGTGGCGTGCCATCTGGCAAGCCGCCTGCATTGCTTACCCAGATGGTCAGCTTGCCCAATTCTGCGACGGTGCGCTCTGCGAGCTGTTCAAGCGCCGCCATATTGGTAACATCAGTGGCGACGGTAATGGCGCGGCGGCCCAAAGCGCGAATCTCTTCCGCGACGGCTTCCAGGTCACCTGCCGTACGGGCGGCCAGCGCCACATCCGCGCCGGCTTCTGCTAGGCCTAGGGCGATGGCCCGGCCAATGCCTTTGCCCGCGCCGGTAACAACAGCAACGTCACCGTCCAATTTGAAACTGTCCAAAATACTCATCAGCGAAGCCCTCTTTTGCCGCCGTAATGATCGCCGGCAAGGGGGAAGTCCACTAACAGAAGGAGGGGTGGCTAGGCTGCAGCATGTCCTGGCTGTGCCGGCGCAGGCAAGCCGGTTTCCTCCAGACAGTTGGCGCGCAGCGTTTCGATATCGGGTCCGAAGTTAAACGGACTGTCGGTCTCGATAATCTGGTTGGCCATATCAGCGCGCAAGCTTGCGGTGGCGCTTGTGTCAACTTCGCCACTGTCTGCGATCACCACGCCATATTCGCGAGCGCCGTCAATTGTGACCAGCCCTTGGCGGATTTCCAAGGCCACCAGCTCGGGATCGCGGTCCAGCGGGTTGCCCCATCCGCCACCGCCCCAGGTGATGAAGTGTAATTGATCACCCTCTTCCACGGCAACTTCTTCAACTTTGTTGGCGACAATCGTCTTGGTGCCATCTGCTTTTTCCAGAATCTTCCGAGCCCGTTTGCCCGGTTCACCTCCATTCACACCCCAAGGCGGAACGAACCAGCGGTCATCATGGATCGAGACCGTGCCTGCCGCCATAAAGCGATAAGTCAGGTAAATCCCATTGCCACCGCGGTGCAGCCCTGCACCGCCACTATCCGGGGCTGTCTCATAGCGTTCAATCCGCAGCGGGAAATAGCGTTCGAGAAACTCGTTCGGCACATTGGTAAATCCGGGCCAGAGCGAATGCCCATCCGGTCCATCGCCCATTGGCCGGCCAGGAATGCCGCCAAAGCCAATTTGAAAGAGCTGAAACCAATCGCCGTTTTTGTCATTGCCTGAATAGAAGAGATGCGGTGATGAAGAAAAGCCAGCGGCATTAAGAAATTCTGGCGTTTTTTGACCCAGCAATCCGCCGAGAATATCGAATATCCGCCCTAAGGCATGGGTGCGACCTGACAAAGCGGCGGGGAATTTGGGTTTCAACAATGACCCTTCAGGGATCTTGACCTCAATCAAATCGTAAAAGCCGTCATTGAATAAAATTTGCGGGTCAAAGACCATGATCATGTAAATGCCAAAAAACATTTTGAACATATTCTCATTCAAGAAAAAGTTGATCGAGGCGCCGCTTTGCGGATCAGTGCCTGCGAAATCGAGAATGACTTTTTCGCCTTCCCTGCGCATGGTGCATTTGATTTTATATGGGCCAGCACCAATACCGTCATCGCAAATATAATCTTCGAAGCTGACCGGTTCTTCGCCTATGGCTTCTCCGATCAATGTTTTCATCGCCCGGTGATTGCGCGCTAACAATTCCTGGGTTGCCGATACATAGACGTCGTCACCAAAGCGCTCTGCCATTTCGATCACGCGTCGGGCTGCAACCCGACAAGAGGCAATAATCGCGTTGAGATCAGCCTGACACCAATCGGGCTTTCTGGTCTGATGCATGACCAATTTCATCAGGTCTTCGTTATATTCGCCTTTTTTCCAGATTTTGACCGGCGGAATGCGGACACCCTCTTCAAAGATAGATTTGGCATCAATCGGCATCGAGCCGACGACTTTTCCGCCAATATCAGATTGATGACCGAACATAGCGGTATAAGCAATCAGACGTCCATCCTTGAAAATGGGCAATAGGATCAACCAGTCATTATTGTGACTAACCGCCCCTTCACAGCTATAAGGATCGGAGAGGAAGATCATGTCTCCATCTTCCAAAGTGCCATCATATTGGCGCAAAAATCCGTCGATAAAGCTACCAAATTGGCCCACTATCATTTTGCCGGTATGATCCGCGATCAATGGAAAGGCATCTCCCTGTTCGCGTATGCCCGGTGACATGGCGGTGCGCACCAACGTGGCATCCATTTCAATACGCGCGTTACGCAAGGCGTTTTCAATAATATCCAATGTGACCGGATCAATATCGATTTTGTCAAATGGCGTTGCGTTTGTTTCAATAATTGTTGCGGGCATCTTAGTTCCCCTCTGCCAGATTGATCAGGATATTGCCGACAGCATCGACTTCGCCAATGCAGCCTGTTTCGATCAGAGTTGTGGAATCCATCTCTACAACAATGGCAGGGCCCGAAATTTTATCCCCCTGCTTTAACTTGGCGCGATCATAAATGGCGCCATCTTGCTCCGCGCCATCCATCCATAATTTATGATCCCGGATTTTCGCGTCTATTGGATCGCCATTGCCTTTAGGCAATTCAGCGGCTGGCAAATCGAGTGATTGACCGAGGGCAACAGCCCGTAAGTTCACAATCTCATGCGGCGTATCCATATTGAAAGTGAACAAGCGATGATGTTCTTCATCAAATCGTGCCAATATGCCTTCAATGCCATCTTTTTCGAGCACTTCGGGGGTGATCGTCAGTGGCACTTCAAATGCCTGTCCCGCATAGCGGACATCCACTTCAAATTCGCTAGTGATGTCTTTTTCGGCGACACCATCAGACAGCAATTCAGCACGGGTCTGATCGGCCATTTCCTTCAAGATCGCGATAAGCTCTGTGGCTTCGGTATTATCGGCAAGTCGGGAAAAGGAACGGGCTGTTTCGGTTCGCATACGTGTTGTTGCATCGCCTAAAGCACATAAAACACCGGGCGACACCGGAGAAACTGCGGGCCAGCTTCCCATCAATTTGGCGACGGCGTTGACATGCAGTGGACCCGCACCGCCAAAGCCCATCAGTGCGAAATGACGCGGATCATAGCCTTGCTGAACCGAGATCATCCGCAATGCACCAAACATATTTTCGTTTACAATGTCGATGATGCCGCGCGCTGCCGCCATCAGATCAATCCCGAGCGCATCTGCGATGGTCTGCACAGATTTTTTCGCGCCTTCGCGGTCGAGCTGGAACGACCCGCCCAACAGATTTTCAGGCAAATAACCCAACACAACATTAGCGTCTGTTACGGTCGGCTCTTCCCCGCCTTTGCCATAGGCAACCGGTCCTGGCACCGCGCCTGCCGATTGTGGACCGACACGCAGGGCGCCGGTTAACTCTGGGACATAAGCGATGGAACCACCGCCCGCGCCCACAGTTTTGACATCCAATGACGAGGCTCGAACCGACAAGTGACCAACCTCGGTGGTGCGAACGCGCCGTGGTTCGAGATTCTCAATCAATGCGACATCGGTCGACGTTCCGCCGACATCCAAAGTGAGAATGTTTTTCAGACCGGCATTTTTGGCAACCCATACTGCTCCGGTCACGCCGCCTGCAGGCCCGGACATTAGAATATTAACCGGATGCTCTTCCGCTTTTTGGGATGACATGAGCCCGCCGTCAGAACGCAGCAATGAAAAGCGGCCAGCCATCCCTGCATCTGCTAGCTTCGCGCGTAAATTGGAAACATAGTGACCGACCACTGGACGCACAGCTGCATTGGCGACGGTGGTCAATGTGCGTTCATATTCCTGCATTTCGGGGAGCACTTCGTGGCTTAACGAATAAGGAATATCAGGCATTTCGGTGGTGATCATCTCGCCAATCCGACTTTCATGGGCGCCATTAGTATAGGCATTCATCAATGACACTGTGACGGCTTCCACACCCTGTTTTTTGAGATGGGCGATGGCGGTTGTCACGGTCGCTTCATCCAATGGCCGTACCTCTTCTCCATTGGCATCCATCCGCTCGCTTACGGTGACAGTATTTTCTAGAGCGGCCAAAGGCTGCGGCTTGGGCCAAATAATCCATGCCGCCAAGCCGCCCGGGACAAAGCTGCGCGCAATTTGCATGATGTCGCGATAGCCTTCTGTGGTGATCAGACCTACTTTCGCGCCTTTGCCTTCCAGCACCGCATTGGTCGCAACCGTCGTGCCATGCAGAAAATAGTCAATCTCGCTGGCTTGTACCTGCGCGTCTGCGCAAATCGCGTTTACGCCATTGAGAATGCCTTCAGAACTATCATGGGGTGTCGATGGCGTTTTTGTCCGCCAAAATTGTCCACTATCCTCATTGAACAGCAGTAAATCGGTAAAAGTCCCCCCGACATCAACGCCTAGCCGAAACCCCATAAATCAATCTCTCTTATCGTTATCCATTAAGCCTCAGCCCGCGCGACCAGCGATGGCAGGGGGCGTTTCAAAATTGTTTCAAACCATTGATTGGCGGCAATAGCCTTGGCCAGATCAACCCCGTGATTAACCGCTGACCGATCAAGCAGGTTGATAAGGTCCTCCGTTGCAATATTGCCCGTAGCATTGGGCGCAAAAGGGCAGCCGCCCAATCCGCCCAAGCTGGCATCAAGCGTTGAGACACCAGAACGGACAGCGGCCCAAGCATTGGCGATACCGGTATTGCGCGTATCGTGAAAATGCGCGCGCATTGTAATGTGATCGGGCAATATTTCTTTGAGGCGGCCGAATAAATCTTCGACCTGGCCGGGAACGCCAACACCTATTGTGTCCGCGAGGGCGATTTCCAGGGGCTCCTCTTCCGCCATTTCGCTGGCAATCTTGAGGACGGTTTCGGGTGGGACATGGCCTTCGAAAGGACAGCCAAAAGCAGCCGATATAGTGACTTGTGCTTTGAGACCTTCACCCTTGGCAAAGCGAATCATTTCACGATTTTCTCTTATACCCTGTTCGATCGTCTGGCCTTGGTTCTTCTCTCCAAATGTATCGCTGGCAACGACGACACAACCGGCTTCATCTATGCCGCGTTTGCCGCCTTCTTTCGTGGCTAATCCGCGCAATACGCCCCGCTTGTTCAAGCAAAGCCCAATATATGAAACATCATCACGGTCTGGCAGTCCAGCAATCACTGCTTCGGCATCGGCCATTTGCGGAACACGTTTTGGATGCACAAAACTGGCCACCTCCATCCGATTTATGCCCGCATCGATCATGCGGTTGATTAATGCCAACTTGTCGGTGGTCGAAATAATATCTGGTTCGTTTTGCAGCCCGTCGCGCGGACCGACTTCTACGATATCAATGGAAAAGGGGTTTTCTTGCGCCATAGAAATTGTATACAATCCATAATCTGCTTTGTATAGCAAAAGCATCATGCAGGAGGTTTTTTAATGGCGCAAGGGGCACTAGACGGGCTCAGACTGATTGAAATGGGGCAACTTATCGCGGGCCCGTTTTGCGGCCAGCTCATGGGCGATCACGGTGCAGAAGTTATCAAGATCGAACCACCCAAAATCGGTGATGCGATGCGCAGTTGGGGGCAGGGAATTCCGCTTTGGTTCTCGGTCGTGGGGCGCAATAAAAAATCCATTACGCTCAATCTGCGGGAGAAGGAAGGGCAAGAAATTGTCAAGAAGCTCGCAATGAAAAGCGATTTTCTTCTGGAAAATTTTCGGCCGGGAACGATGGAAAAATGGGGTTTGGGCTACGAACAGCTCAGTGAACTGAATGAAGCCCTGATTATGATTCGTGTATCCGGCTATGGTCAATCCGGTCCCTATGCCTCGCGCGCGGGCTACGGATCCATTGGAGAAGCAATGGGCGGCATGCGCTATATTGCTGGCGAGCCTGATCGTCCGCCTAGCCGTGCAGGTCTGTCCATTGGCGATTCGCTTGCTGCAACTTACGCTTGTATTGGCGCGATGATGGCGTTGCATCATCGGCATGCCACCGGCAAGGGCCAGGTCGTCGATTCGGCTATATATGAGGCGGTCCTGGCCAATATGGAATCGACCGTCGCAGAATATACAGTCGCCGGACATATTCGAGAGCGCACCGGCTCGATATTACCGAAAATTGCTCCATCCAATGTCTATGAAACCAAGGATGGTAGCGTGCTGATTGGCGGCAATCAGGACAGTGTCTGGAAACGAATGGCGGCGATGATGGGGCAACCAGAATTGGGCGATGATCCGCGCTATGCGACGCATGTCGCGCGTGGCGAAAATCAATCCGAGTTGGACGCGCTGATCAATATATGGACGCGCACTTTAAATAGCCAACAAGTGCTTGATCTTTGCGAAGAAAACGGAGTTCCAGCGGGCAATATATATCGCGCACCGGAAATGCTCGCAGATCCTCATTTTGCTGCGCGCGATGCGTTAGTGTCGATGGAACACCCCCAACATGATAATTTTGTCATGCAAAATGTTGCACCGAAACTGTCGAAGACGCCCGGAAAAATAGAGTCCATCGGGCCGGATCTTGGAGCGCATAACGAAATGGTTTACGGCGAAATCCTAGGTATGGACAGCGGACAAATTGCTGATCTCACTGAACGCGGCATCATCTAATTTTCCGTTTCAGGCACTGCGCTCTCGCTGAAGCTGTGAAACGCACGCCGGATATGACTGGTCATAACTGATCGCGCCCAGGCCACATCTTTAGCCGCAAAGGCGGCAATCAGCTCATCATGATCGACGGCGGACTGATTTAACTGAGTCTGAGAATATTGATGCGCGGTTCGCCGCACGACGGGTTGTTCGACTAAGGCCGGCATGATTTTGCTTAGTCGGGGGGATTGGGCGCATTTCAAAATCAACTCATGAAATTGCCGATTGGCCTGTAAGAAAGCAGCAATATCTGGCGGAGACTTGCCGATCGCGATCTTTAGTTTGTCATTTTGCGCGCGGAGTGCGCCTAACGCCTTGCTATCAATCCGTTGGGCTGCTCGCGCGGCGGCATGGGCTTCGAGCATGGCCCGCAGCGTAAACATTTCATCCACTTCTCCAGCAGACCAATCAGCGACAGATAAGCGTTTTGAAGCGCTCCGTATCACAAGCATTTCATTCTCGAGTCGGCGGACCGCGTCTCTGACCGGCGTTCGGGAAACACCGGATATTTCCGCAAGCTTTTCTTCCGTCAATTGCATGCCAGGGACGGCATCCCCCTGCAAGATGAAGGCGCGAATCTTTTGATAGGCGGTTTCGGATGCCGGCATCATGGCGCGGACTGCAATCTGGTCAGGTTCAGGCTAGTCTTAGTCATAGGGTGAACAGTTTCTGCTTGACGGGTTGATTTTGTATACAATAAGAATGGTTCAGGGAGTTTTGTCAACCGATATGACACAAGTCAAACGCATCAAAGTAATTGTTCCTATTCCTATGGACGAGGCCGGTGTGGCGGCGCGTGCCGAACAATTGCCCTCCACATTTGTGCGCGATGGCTTTGCACCGGAATTTGTGGCCGTTCCCTGGGGGGCGGCGCTCGGCGACAGCTATCATGACACGATGTTAATGGACTGGACAGTGTTTCAGGCCGGAATCAAAGCCGAAGAGGAAGGCTATGCTGGGGTTTTGATAGACACGGTGAGCGATAGCGGAATGCGCGCGCTCCGATCGCGATTGACCATTCCTGTGATCGGTCCCGGAGAAGCGGCCTTCGCGGCAGCGATGATGCTGGGAAAGAAGTTTACCGTTTTGACCATGTGGCCGGAATGGTTCCCACTCTATGAAAAGACACTGACCGAATATGGATGGTGGGATCGAGTCGCATCGTTGCGATCTATTGATACCCGTCCCGATGTTACCGAGCTGCTGGCCGGCAAGGAAGAAGTGATATTTGACAAGTTGAAGGCCGAAGCGACGGCTGCAATGGAAGAAGATGGCGCCGATGTAATTGTCTTGGGATCAACCACAATGCACCAGTCTGCTCAATTTCTAGATGATAATCTTCCCATCCCAGTGCTTAACCCGGGACAAGTGGCATATAAATTTCTCGAAACTTTGATCGAGCTAGGCCTGACGCACAGCAAAAAGGCCTTCCCGGCACCAGAAGTGCCGAAAGATGACGATATCAGAAAAGGATGGTATTAATGGCAGACTGGACCCCCGGCATGGCAGGGCAGACGCCGCTGCCGTATCCCTTTTACATTGATATTGTCACGAAGCGTTATTTTGACGGTGTCGACAATAAGAATATGGCGCAGGTACTCAATTGTTTCGCGCCTGATGCGATTTTGCATGAGGCCACCTCCAATACAATCCACCAAGGCCGTGATGCGATCCGCTCGATGTTTGAGAAGCTTTTCGCTGACTTCGAATCCATCTGGCACGGTAATTTTGTCCATGTGGCGGACCCGCAAACCAATGCGGTTTGCTCCCAATTCACGGTATTGATCACGCCCAATGGTGGTGAGCAACTGCGCTATGAAAATTGCAATCGGTTCTATTGCAAGGATCGGCTGTTTCAGCATGTTTTCGTCTATATGAGCGGCGACAATCTGCTTAAAGAAGGAGAAGCCTGATGCAATATGAACCTGGGCTTTCCCGCGCCGCATTGATCGAATTTGCCACCAAAACTTATTTTGGCAATGTTGATGCCAAGAATATGGATGCAACCCTCGCATGCTTTCATGACGAAGCGTTATTTTGTGTGCAAACCAGCTTTACCCGCCACAGTGGAAAAGCCGAGATCCAGCGGATGTTCGAAGATTTTTTCGGAGCCTATGAGACAATTGTTCACCGGGATTTTAATTGTACGGTGGATGAAGTCAATGGCCGGATCGCTGCCAGTTTCGTTGCTGAACTCACCGATGCCAATGGCGAAGTGACATTACTGAACAACACCAATTTCTGGCGGATGCGCGATGGCAAATTCCAGGAAGTCTATGTCTACATGAGCGGAGAAAATGTCCTCGTTTAACGCGAAAATGATGGGTCAAAAGACCTGCAGAATATTCCATTCAGGGAAGGTATTTAATATGCGTCGTATCAAAACAGCTCTTTCACTCTCGGCCGGATTGGCCGCATTGGTGGGCATTAACCCTGCTTTCGCGCAAACCACCGCTGATCAAGACGCAGAAGCGGCGGAAGATAGCAATGTCATCATTGTCACCGCGCGTCGGCAGGATGAATTGCTGACGGAAGTTCCCGCCTCAGTTACCGTTTTCGGGGCAGATGCAATCGAAAAAACAGGCATTGAGCGGGCCGATGAGTTTGTCCAGCTGACAGCTGGTGTAACGATTATTACGGGCACTGCCGAAGCGGGTGATACGCAGATCAATATTCGCGGCATTAACGGCACGCGCGATGCAGAAAGCTCTGTTGCTTTGGTGGTCGATGGCATTTTGAAGACCAACACGGCGCAGCTCAATCAAAAGCAAGGCACATTACGTCAAATTGAAGTTTTGAAAGGCCCGCAAGGCGCGCTTTATGGCCGCAATGCTGCCGCTGGTGCAATTGTGATTCAGACTTTGAAGCCCGGAGATTTTCTCGAAGGTGGTTTCGAAGCCAGCGCGGCTGAAGACAATACATATAAAGCGTCAGCCTATGTTTCTGTGCCAGTTGGTGACAGTTCGGGTCTCGTATTGTCTGGCAGCTACACGACCAGCGATGGTTTTTTTCGCAATTCTTTCCAGAATAATGCAGCCATCGTGGATGATCAGGAGACATGGTCCATCGATGGCCGATTTGTTACCCAATTGGGCGATGATACGGAGCTCGATATCAAAGCACGCTATGCGGATCTTTCCGGTGCATCGATCAACTTTAACGCATCATTCCACTTGCCCAATTTTGCCGGCGTTAATCCCGACTTTTTTGAAGGTGTGAATGACCATCCGTTTGACTTTTATGGCAATATCCGCCCAACTAATGATCAGCAAACATTTGAAGCATCTGCGAAAATCGAACATCAATTTGATTCAACCATTTTGACAGCTTGGGTTTTGTATAGCGATGTCGATCAGGAGTTGACGGCGGATGGAACCTCTGCAGATTTTGCGCGCTTTACTTTTCCTGGCGCAACACCAGCATCCGTGGCGGCATCGAACAGTTGTTTTGCAACCACGGCGGCTCTGACCGGATTCCCGGTAAATTCTCCCGGCTTTATTGGCGCGCAGCCAACACCGTTTATTTTTGATCCCGTCAACGGATCAACCTTCGGGCCCTATAGCCCAACCACCTGTGACGGAACACAATATCAAATCAGGAATCAGACGGATATCAGTGCCGAAGTCCGGCTGGCATCAGATAATGATGGCCCTATTAACTGGCAATTGGGCGCTTATTATCTGAATATTGATCGCGAAGTTGGCGTCAGCCTTGGCGCTGATCTCGGACAAGGTGTTATTCGCGAACTATTCAATGATGCCAATAGCGCCAATCCTACAACGCAGCTCTATTTTGATAATTTCAATACCGACGTTTATGCCGCTTTTGGTTCCGTCGATTGGGAACCGTCTGACCGCTTCAACGTTGGCGTGGCGCTGCGCTATGATATTGAAGATCGTAGCGTTCGCAATCTGGTGCCCACTGCGACCGATCCGTTTACCGGCGGGCCCATTAATCCCGGTCAGGCCTTTGGTGCCATTGGCGATCAATCCCAGACATTTAAGCAACTGCAACCCAAAATTTCGCTGCGCTATGGTTTAACGGACGAAGTCAATCTTTACGCGAACTGGGGTATTGGTTTCAAATCTGGTGGTTTTAACAACCAAGGATCCGCGGCGGTTATCGATCAAAATTTCAATCAATTCCTAGGAACGAACATTTTGATCGAAGATGTTTTTGACAAAGAAACATCGAGTGCTTTTGAAGCTGGGATAAAAGGCAGCTTGCTCGATGGCCGAGTGACTTTTGATTTGGCGGGCTATTATACCGATGCCGACGATGTGCAGTTTTTCGAGTTTTTTGTCGGTGCCTTTGGTCTGCTTCGGATCGTTTCCAATATCGATGAGGTGGAAATTTACGGAGCGGAATTTAACGCTAATGTCGAAATTATCGACGGCTGGGATATTTTCGGCTCCTTCAATGTGACCGAAAGCGAGATCAAAGCGAATAGTTCGCGGCCGGGAACTGTTGGTAACAAATCGCCATCAACATCCGACTATACGATTAATCTGGGCACGCAGATTGTGGCCCCGATTGCCAATGATTTTGATCTCGTGATGCGCGCGGATTATCGGATTACCGGGCCAACATTCTTCCATACGGTGCAAGATGATATTGGCCCGACATTGTTCAGCGGGTTGCTGCCAGGCTCAGCCTTGGCTTTGCCAGCCTTTGTCGGTGATGCCGATCTCACGCCTACCGAAAGAGAAGCCTTTGGCGTGCTCGATATGCGCATCGGTTTGGAAGGTGATAGTTGGAAAATCACCGCTTTTGCCGATAACATGCTGAATCGGAAATATCTCAACGAGGTTATTCCAGCAGTAGAATTTGGTGGTTCGTTTATCTCACCCGGTGGCCGGCGTCGCTTCGGGGTAGAAGTGGGTTATAAATTCTAAAGCCGAAACAGGGGGCTCAATCGAGTGCGGGGTTGTGTATCAACCGCACTCGGTTGAACCAGGAGCGGTGAAGTATCTTTAAGAGATTGCTGCTTCTTATGAATTAGACTGCATGCCAGCCATTCTCACGGCAAGTGCTGGATCGGTAGGGTCCGTCCAATCCTGCCGCGCTGCCCATGTTGCGAGCGGTGTTGGCTGGGTTTTGAAATATTTTGCCATTTCAACAGTATCAGCAATAAGCGGAGAGACCGGCTGTTCGTTGTAAAAGCTGTAGAAACTGGCCATGCCGCTATAGATGGACTTGGGTTCAACAGTGGCGGATCCGGTTACCAATAAACTCATTGCTGACGCAAATTCATCCGGTGTCATGCTCTTAAAGCGGATCGGTTTTTTGGCAACTTCGCTAAGGATAGCCGCCACTTCATCACCCACTAAGGCTTGCGGTCCGCCCACAGCATATCGTCCATTGGGAAGATTCTCATTTTGAAGAGCTTCAACCATGAAAGCGGCGACATCATCGAGGCAAATCCACGATATTTGAAGATCTGGTTTGGCGGGATAGGCAAAAATGGCACTATTGACGATGGATGGCTTGTTCCAGCTGCGGATCATATTGTCCATGAACACTTTGGTTTCAAAAATAGCGTAGCGCACACCGCTGTCGATAATCGCCTGTTCGATTGCGCGGCGGCCGTCATGAGCAGGATTGCCATTGTCCTGATCCGCGACGTAGCAACTGGTGTTAAAGACGATTTGCTGGACCGAACTTTCTTTAGCGGCAGCAGCGATATTGCGACCCAATTGAGTAGCTTTCTCCAGATCAAAAACAAATGGCAGATGCATAGCGATTGCATCCATATCTTGCGCAGCGACTATCATTGACTCGGGATCATAAAGATCAGCGAAAACGGTTTCGACATCGGCAAAAGGCGTGTTGGCGAGCGCGGACGTATTGCGCAGGGCAGCAACCGGATGCATGTCGGCATCGATGAGCTGCTCGAGTAACGGATGGCCTTGATCGCCGGTTGCGCCAATGGTCAATATTTTGATGATCTTATCCTCTTCTAACTGCTGATATTGCTTAGCTGTTGTGGCGGCGGACCGCTGCGCGCCCAGCAATGTAACCGAAGGTGAGAGCCGGACCGAGGGTGCCGCCAGCACCCGCGTAAACCCCGCCTGTGGGGCAGCTGATGACATTGCCAGCAGCAAACAACCCTGGAATCGCTTCTCCATCGAGATCCAATATTTGCGCTGAGGCGTTGGTCTTTGCCCCGCCATTTGTGCCCAGCGCACCCATCTTAATTTCCACTGCATAAAATGGACCATTGGTCACTGGTCCCAATGTCGCTGCAGATCCATCACGCGAGCGGTCTCCATAGAACCGGTCATAGCTATTTTCGCCGCGTCCGAAATCGGGATCATGGCCTTTTATCGCATGGGTGTTGAACCGAGCGACGGTTTCTTCAAGCTGCGCGCCGTCTATTTTCAAAGCCGTTGCGAGACTGGATAGATCGTCACCTTTGTAAATCCAGTCCGGGATAGGATCTCCGGGCATGACCGAAGCCAGCGGATAGCGTGAAATATATTGCTGATCGAACAGCAGATAAGCCGGCAAATTGGGATAGGCATATGTCGCCGGATCAAATTGATGAAAGGCGCCGGCCAAAGCGGAGTAATTATTGGCTTCATTGCAGAACCGTTTACCGGCGCCATTGACCATCAGCGTATGGGGTAATGTGCGTTCGATTAGCACTGGCATGGCGCGTTGTTCGCCGCCTTCCCATTCCACACCCGGTATTGAAACCGTCGGAACCCACCAGGCACTGGTCATATTGCCTAGACTGCCACCTGCAGCCATCGCCATTTTCAATCCGTCCCCTTGGTTTCCCGGTGGTGATGCTGGCGCTTCTAGCGGGCCGCGCAGAAAAGTATGCTTCAGTTCTTCATTCCATTCAAAGCCGCCAGTGGCCAAGATTACCGCCTGATTGGCTTGGATGGTCGATTTCTTCCCATCTTGTTCAATGGTTGCGCCACTGACGCGCCCATCTTCAATTGTCAGACGATAGCCACTGACATTGAGTAGAGGTTCCATGTCTCGATCAAGACACGCCTTGAGCAAACGGCCGATAAGCGCTTGCCCCCATCCGCGCAGATCGCCGCTTTCCCGGCGCGCCATTTCGACAGGATCAATTTGCCCAGAGCCACCGCCCAATGGCGTTTCGCGCAACATCATTCGGGGCGCAGGCCCATGAGATAAAATCGTGTCAGCCCAATCTCCAAGCACGGAAAAGTCGAAAAGTTCATTGTCCAACGCTCGGCCGCCATCGGGTTTTGCACCCGGACGGTCGAGATAATAGTCCGGATAGCCTTCCAACATGCTCAATCGCGCGGCATCCATATCTTCCAAGAAGGCCAGAGCATTCGGACTTTCTTTCACAAATGCCGCCAATGTATTCTCGTCAATATCACCATGATCCAGGGACCGGAAATAAGCCAATGCATCGTCGATACTATCGTCCAAACCTTGCGCTTGCATTTGCCGATTGCCGGGAATCCAGACAATGCCACCCGAAATCGCTGCGGTCCCGCCCAACTTTGCTTGTTTCTCAATGATTGTGACGCGCCCACCTGCCTCGTGCGCCGCCAAAGCTGCAGTTAAGCCCGCGGCACCGGCGCCAATAATCAATACATCGGTTTCCATTGCAATCGCTCTCCCTCAACAGGAAAAGACGATAAGGGAGAGGATCAATAATCGGCCACTGTTACTTTTGGGCCGTTTAGTCTACCGCTCCGGACGCTCGCAACGCTTCAATTTCTATGGCGCTAAATCCCAAGTCCGCCAGTATATTGTCACTATGCTCGCCAATGGTGGACAATTTGGCTGGCGCTGACGGACGACTACCATCCATCTCAATCGGCAATCCCGGCAATTTGGTTTCCCTGCCATCGGGCAAGGTCACCTTTTCCAATCCGCCGCTGGTATTAAGATGGGGATCATCAAACATGTCCTGTGGGCGAGCAATGGGGGCGAATGGCAAGCCCGTGCCTTCCAACTTGGCGATAAGCTGATTGCGGCTGAAACCCGCAATCAACTCTCGTATTTCCGGCATGATCCTGTCCCGGGCAGCCACACGGTTGTTATTTTCGCGGATGCTCGTGTCAGCCCACAGATCATCCAGTGCAAATAATTTGCAGAATTTTTCCCACAAAGCATCCGTCACGACGCCAATGAAAACCGGTTCGTCTTTGGTCTGAAAGACGTCATAAATTGCCCACGCGGATATGCGGGCAGGCATGGGATCGGCGGCTTTGCCTGTGACAGCCATTTGCGCCATATGCTGTCCGATTAGATAGACGGTTGTTTCGAAAAGGGAGCTTTGCACTTTTTGGCCTTTGCCGGTGCGATGGCGTTCTTCGACCGCGGCCAAAATCGCGATAACGCCAAACATCCCTCCGGTCACGTCTATCACGCTTGATCCAGCCCGCAGCGGTTGTCCGGGAGGTCCGGTCATATAAGCCAACCCGCCCATCATTTGCGCGACTTCATCCAATGCTGTGCGATTTTCGTACGGGCCGGGAAGAAAGCCTTTTTCCGATGCATAAATCAGCCGTTCATTGGTCTTCGAAAGCCGATCGTAATCCAGTCCAAGCCGGTCCATCGCACCGGGACGGTAATTCTCAATCAAAATATCGGCACTAGCAACCAACTGCTGCGCAATGTTCAAGCCCTCCGGATCTTTTAAATTTAGAGAAATGCTTTTCTTATGGCGGTTATACATTGGGAAATAGCCTGATCCCGAGCCAACCAAATTGCGGGTGCGGTCACCGCCAATGGGCTCCACACGGGTAACCTCGGCACCCAGTGATGCCAAAATTGCACCGACTGTCGGTCCCATGACCATGTGTGTAAACTCGATAACTTTCATTCCGGCCAGCGGCGTTGAGGACTTATCTTGACTCATCATGCTGCTGCTTTCTCAAATCCCAGGGGAAGACCAGCATCCGGCGTAAATCCATAAAGCGGTTCGCCCGGCAATGCCTGTACGATAATTTCTCGTACGGCGAGAAGCTTGTCGAGATTAATGCCGGTACTAATTCCCATGGCCTCCAACATGAAAACCAGATCCTCCGTCACAATATTGCCTGAAGCGCCGGGTGCAAAAGGGCATCCTCCCAAACCGCCCAAAGACGCGTCAAAGGTCGTAATGCCTTCGTTCAGTCCAGCCATTACATTAGCAAGCCCTAGACCGCGCGTATTGTGCAGGTGCAGCGTATTCAGTTTGTCGGCTCCGATACGATCTTTTATCTGACGAACCATCCGCGAGACCTGTGCGGGGTTGGCATATCCGGTGGTATCGGACAGCCCGACTTCGGCAACGCCGGCTGCCATTGCAGCTTCTGCCAAGCGCGCTACCTGATCCTCGCTGACGGGCCCTTCAATCGTGCAGCCAAAGGCGGTAGACAAGCCCACTTCAAAATGAGGTCGCCGATCTTCTGGCTGTGCCGCCACCAGATCAGCTATGGCTCTGATTTCTTTCAGCATCGCCGCATGATCCTTACGGACATTGTTGATGCTATGCGTTTCGGACATGGAAAAAGGGATCGACATTTTATCGACACCCGCTGCGATTGCGCGTTCTGCGCCCTTTAAATTGGGGATGAGAGCGACGACATCAAGGTCGGGCAATCCTTTGGCAAAGGCAACGATTTCCGCCGTATCTGCCATTTGTGGTAGCAGGGTAGGGGGCACAAAACTGCCCACTTCAATTTCACTAACACCTGCTTCTGCTTCTGCTTTGATCCAAGCTTTCTTCGCTTCAGTTGGCATCACCTCATCTACGCTTTGAAGGCCGTCACGCGGTCCGACTTCGCTGATCGTTACGGAAGTTGTCATGGGTTGGCTCCTAAATAAATCCACGGGCGATCAGCGTGATCCGCTTTTTGCCAGTGCGTGATCTGATCGGCCATTTTCAAGCTTAAATCGATGGCATCAAGGCCCTCAAGCAACATGGCTTTAGCTTCATCTTCTAATGGAAAAGACCAATTTTGATCCGGGCCGATGGCGATAGTCTGGGCGCGCAGATCAATGGTGACCGGGTTTTGAGAAGATCTAATGGTTGCAATATTGTCGGCGTCTAATACCGCAGGCAAGACTCCATTTCGAATGCAATTGCCAGCGAAAATAGGAGCGAAACTGGGCGCAATAACAGCCCGAAAACCATATTCAGCAATAGCCCAAACAGCATGTTCTCTGCTTGAGCCACAGCCAAAATTAGCGCCGCCCAATATTATCTTGCTATTGGCATAATGTGGATCGTTCAGAATGAAATCACGATTGGGCGTGCGGCCGCCAATTTCTGAGTAGCGCCATCCTGCGAACAAGCCATCGGCAAGGCCGGTCTTGCCCGTGCTCTTCATTTCCCGAGAGGGGATGATCTGATCGGTATCGACATTGTCGATGATCAGCGGCATGGGCAGCGAGGTGAGTATCTGCAGGGGCTGTGCCATTAAACCAATTCCCTCATGTCCGCAATGCGCCCTGCCAAAGCGCTCGCCACAACGGTTTCTGGACTGGCAATATGGGTTTTGACCGCGGGACCTTGGCGGCTTTCAAAGTTGCGATTGGTGGTTGATATCACACGGGACCCGGCTGCAAAGCTCTCGCCACCAGCGTAAAAGCACATCGAACAGCCGCTTTCTCGCCATTCAAAGCCAGCGTCGCGGAAAAGCGCATCGATACCCTCAGCCTCGGCTTCGCGTTTGATCCGCGACGACCCGGGAACACAAATAGCTTTGACATGATCGGCTATTTTCTTCCCCTTTAACAACGCGCTGGCGCGGCGGAGATCCGACAATCGGCTATTGGTGCAACTCCCGATAAAGGCGGCATCAATTGGTGTTCCGATGAGATTTTGCCCCGACTGCAATTCCATATATTCGAGCGGCCTTTTGCTGGCATGCTCGGGGATTGTACCATCAATTGCGATGCTATTTTCAGGACTGGTACCCCAGCTAATCATCGGCCTAATTGCCGCCGCGTCTATGATGATATCGGTGTCAAAAACAGCGTCCGCATCGCTCTGCAAGCGTGACCAATTCGCTATAGCTAGATCCCAGAGCGCGCCTGATGGCGCAAATCTGCGGCCTTTGAGATAGGTGAAACTTTTATCATCGGGAGCGATAAACCCAGACATGGCAGAAAATTCCGTCGCCATGTTGCACAAGGTCATGCGCCCCTCCATGTCCAGCGCGGTTACAGCATCTCCGGCAAATTCAATCGCATGGCCTTTGCCGCCTGCGGCACCGTGGCGGGCAATCAAGCTCATGATCATGTCTTTGGGTGTTACCCCTTTTGCCAATGCTCCGGAAAATGTCACCCGCATGGATTTGGGTTTGTTCAACCGCAATGTGCCGGTTGCCATGGCATGTTCGGCCTCTGACGAACCAACACCCCATGCTAAGGCGCCAAAAGCGCCTTGAGTACAGGTATGGCTGTCCGGTGCGATCAATGTGCAGCCGGGTAAGATAATGCCCAATTCTGGAGATATGACATGCACTATGCCTTGATCGGGGTCATTAACATCAAATAGTCTTATGCCGGCAGCGCGCGCGGCGGCACGGGTTTCGGTGATAAACGCCTGTCCGCCAGGCATTAAGCTATGATCCGTTCGCCCAGGACGCGTATCGACTATGTGGTCAGTCACTGCGAAGACGCGCGCTGGATCAAGCACTTTCCGTTCGGCCTCTGCCAAGGCGTTTAAGGCCGATGCCCCGGTGCGTTCGTGCAGAAAAACACGGTCAATGGCAACCAATGCGCCACCACCCGGCAGGGCGGTGACGACGTGGCTGTCCCAAAGCCGATCAAAAAGACTGATGGGCTCAGGCAGAAACGGCCTCCATTTCGGCATCAACACTGCGCCAGTCTTTGGTCACGAAACTCTCCTGAATGGCTGTCCGTGTTTCCAATTGACCATTGCGTATCCAGTGCCAGGTGCGGCATCGGCTTTGGCCATCATCAGAAATTTGGATCTGTTCATATAAATAGAGCGAAGGATCACCTTGGCGCTGCCAATACAACATCATGGTCCGGTTATATTCGTCTAGCGGAACTTCCGCCGCCCATCCTTTGATCAGTTCATTGTCCCACCATATGCGTTTGTCATGATAGGCGGCTGGAAACTCGCGAATATCGGTTTTGCCGTCCTCCCAAAGATAATGGTTGGTTTGATGATAGGGAATATCTCCACTTTCCGGTATCCGGCACAGAAGCCGCGATTTATGTTGGTCAATTTTTTCATCTTGTGCATTGAAATAGGTGTAGGTGCCATCCCAAACGCCCTCGTGACGCGCCAATAGTGGCATATCTTCTTTAATTCCCATGTGATTTTCCTTTTATCGAGTGTGAAGGGCAGTGTGATATTCTTTGGCACTATAGCCGTTAATAAGGGCAAGATGTTCCGCAGCCAGATGATCAGGGAGGAGTTTCTGCTCTTCAAAGGCGACGGCATTATCGTGGTTCACCATGTACCAAGGATCAAACATGTGTCGCGCGCGCACAATTTGCCAGGCTGTGGTGAGATAGACACCGAACCGGTCCGGACTGAGATCAGGATATAGCCGGTCCGGATCACCAGCGGGCAGGGTGGGGTAAATCGTCTCATCGGTGCCGAGAGTGGCGGCAACGCTGGCAATGACAGCTTCCCAAGCTTCCCATTGATCGGGGATGCGATCTAGCCAATTGTCTGACAAGCCGTGACCCGGTAAATCTATTGCAATATGCCCTTGCGATGGCGTGGCCAAAGCAGCTTTCGCGGGAGGATGAAGGACAAGCCTACTGGCACCCTGTTCTCCGCGCCAATGGATCAAGCCGTCAAATTGATCGGTCTGAACCGGAAGAAAGCCTTCGTCCGGCGCTTTCGGAAAATCGTTAGTCATCGGTGTTTGCGTCGCCAACAGATGAGTCAGGCTCACCCGTTCATGATCACCGGGCGTAGCGACTTTTTCGGCGGTCCAAGAGGGCGGCATTTCTTGCAACCGATCAATATGCTCTTGGAGTGGATCTCCATCATAGGCGCTGATCAAGCAGGGCGGTACGATCGCATCTCTATCGGGAATGTCACGCGGCGCTCTTAACACGGCACCATAGCCCGCTTGATAGGCATTGCCTGCATCAAGCATATCACGCACGACGGCATCAACGCGCGCTGGATCGTCATTGGACAAGGACAAGCGATGGGCATTGTCGGCCGCGAACCACGGAAAAAACCAATTTTGCTCGAGAATACGATTCCATAGCCAAGTCAGATGCTCGCCATAATCGGAGGGGTGGAACGCAGGCAAATAACGATCACTGAACAATTGCATCTCGGCCGCTGACCAGATTGCATAGCCACCCACTGCAAGACTGGTGATTCGATTCGGGTGCCGTTTGACGGCCGTCACCAAAATTATTCCGCCCGAATGAAACCCGTAAGCGGCACATTGCGCAATGCCTAGCGCATCCAGAAAGGTAATAACTGCGTCCCCAAAATCGGAAATTTCTGGTTCACCGGGAAGCGGGTCAGATTGCCCAAAACCCGGCGTGTCCGGGGCGATACAGGTAAAATGGTTGGACCATTTGCGCATCAATTCTTCATATTCTTTGGAACTGCGCGGACTTTGATGCACCATAAGCAAAGGAGGGCCTTTGCCCATCCTGCGGTAATGGACACGGCGTGAGTTGCCGCCACTGGAAACATCGATAAAGTGTCGCGTAATCATATATTCCTTTATTTGTCCGGACAAATTTGTCTCGACAAGTCTTTTTTGCAGATTATTGTCTTTTTATCGAATCCGGAGAGAAAAACCTAATGGCATTAATTGGTACCAAGATGGTCGAAGATGGCCGCACAGCTCGTGAAATATTTCAAGACCTGATTAGCAATCCAGCGCGAAAAAAATTTGGCTTTGGCGAACGATTGGCCATTGTGAATGTCGACGTGCAACAAGCCTATACGCGCACAGACATGTTCAAGACGGCTTATGAGACCGATCCCAAGCAAATTGACTATATCAACCAAATTTCCGCCTTGGCGCGATCTAAGGAAATGCCGGTTATCTGGAGCCGTGTTGCCTATAAGGAAGATGCTGCTGATGCAGGAGTGTGGGGGACCCGAACCGATACGGAAGACTCGCTTCAAAATATCAAATATGGCAGCGAACGTCATAAGCTGGATCCGCGCTGCGACGTCGATGCCAATGACTTGGATTATACCAAGCGCATGCCCAGTGCCTTTTTCGAAACGCAACTGGCGAGCTATTTGACTTGGCACAAAGTCGACACTGTAGTGATTACTGGCGGTTCGACATCGGGTTGTGTGCGCGCTACCGCGGTTGATGCGTTGAGCTATGGCTATCGGACAATTGTCCCGATTGAAACCTGTGCGGACAAGCATGAGAGCTATCATTTCGCTAATTTAACTGACTTGCAGATTAAATATGCAGATGTTGAACCGGTGCAAACCGTGATCGATTGGCTGGAGGCGCGCTAGTGTCGGAACTCCAAAAATCCGATCCTGGCCTCTATGACTATGCCCCTTATCGAACCCGGCCAAAAATCCAATGGCCGGATGGTAAGACTTGCGCGGTTTGGGTCGCTCCCAATTTGGAATATTATGAGCTGGATCCCGCCATCAACCCGCACCGGCAAAGCTGGCCCAAGCCGCATCCCGATGTTGTGGGCTATAGCCACCGCGACCATGCCAATCGCGTTTCGCATTGGCGTATGGCCGAGATGATGACCAAATATGGCTTTCCCGGTTCGGTCAGTCTCTCCGTCGCACTTTGCGATCATATCCCGGAAGTAGTCGATGATGCCAATGCGCGAGGTTGGGAGTTTTTCAGCCACGGTATTTATAACACACGTTACTCCTATGGCATGGATGAAGCGCAAGAACGTGCCATTATCGAAGATTCCATTGCCACGGTGGAACGCGCTACCGGCCAACGGATAAGAGGCTGGCTGGCGCCTGCCTTAACCCACACACCTCGGACCTTGGATCTTCTCGCGGAATATGGCCTGGACTATACTTGTGATCTCTACCATGATGACCAGCCCACGGCTGTAAAGGTACAGTCCGGGCAGTTAACCGCCGTTCCCTATAGCCTAGAAGTGAATGACCATTACGGCTTTTTCATCTACAATATGAGTCCACGCGAATATGCCGATACTTTGATCCGGCAATATGACCGGCTGGCTGAAGAAGGTGCAAAATCCGGGACAGTCATGTGCATTCCTTTGCACAGCTATTTAATCGGCCAGCCTCACCGGATCGGTCCATTTGAAGCGGTGCTTGAACATATCGCAGCAGATGGTCGCGCATGGATCACCAAGGCTGGAGATATTGTAGACCGTTTTCGTCAGCAGACAGGAACGAGCACATGAGTCTTGATGCTAGCTATCTTGAATATCCGAAACGTGGCCGAGGTATGGACCATGATTATTATCCCTATAGCAGCTTGTTTGATCGGAAACCGGTTCAATGGCCAGGGGATAAAAAGCTTCTAATCTGTCCGGTGATTAGTTTGGAATATTTTCCCATGATCCCGAGTGACTATCCGTTTCGAGCGCCCGGTCATATGCAGACCGCTTATCCGGATTATCGCCACTATACCGCTCGCGAATACGGCACCCGCATCGGCATATATCGTCTGCTCGGAGCGTTTGAGAAAGTCGGCGCAACGGTGTCGATCGCGACCAACAGCATTCTGGCGGAACGGTATCCGGAATTGATTTCAGACATTCAATCTGGCGGCCATGAGATTATCGCCCACAGTACGGATATGAACGCCACGATTGCGTCGGGCATGGACGAAGGCGATGAAAAGTCCCTGATCGAAAAGTCCCTCCATATTTTGGAAACTGTGACAGGGACTCGGCCGCGAGGATGGATGTCCATTGCCCGATCACAAAGTTTCAACACGGCAAAATTGCTGGCCGATATCGGGGTTGAATATATGTGCGACTGGGTGAATGACGAATTGCCTTATGCCTTTCAAACCGCTGCCGGCGCGCTTACCAATTTGCCGATTAATCACGAATTGTCCGACCGACAGATTATCAATGTGCAGCAACAGTCCGCGGACAGCTATGCTCAACAGATGCAAGATGCTGCCCAGTGGCTTCTGACCGAGGCTCATCAATTTGGCGGACGGCTCTTACCCATGCATCTCACGCCCTATATTATGGGCCTGCCGTATCGGATTGACCGCTTTGAAAAACTCATCGCTCATTTTGCGGCAACAGAGAATATTGGTTTTGCGCGCTGTGATGCGATTGTTGACAGCTGGAAGACGCAAGCATGAAAATCCGTAACCCACGCAGCGGTAAAGCTGACTATGAAATAGCCCCCTTGGCCAGCGATGCTGTTGCTCGGGAGGCCGAGAAATTACGATCTGCTCAGACCAATTGGGCGGTGAAGACGGCGGAACAACGGGGCGCAATTTTGCTCCAGTGGGCGGAAGCGATTGAAGCAAATCTCGATCCCATTATCGCAGCGCTTACCGATGATACCGGTCGGGCTGGTATTTCGAAAATTGAAGTAGCTGGTGTTCCCGGTCAAATTCGGCGTTGGGTTGCCATGGCGCCGAAACTGATTGCCGAAGCACAGCCAATTGAACAGCCGACATCCATTCCAACCATCACAACGTCCACGCGACTGGTTCCATATCCCTTGGTCGGGGTCATTAGCCCTTGGAATTTCCCCATGACGCTGGCCTTGATTGACGCAATTCCGGCGATGATGGCTGGATCGGCAGTATTGATCAAGCCATCAGAAGTGACTCCACGGTTTGTCCGACCGTTGATGGAAACAGTGAATTCTATTCCTGAATTATCCGCGATTTTGTCGATCATAGAAGGCGATGGCGAAACCGGTGCTGCGATGATTGATCATGTCGATTATATTTGTTTTACCGGCTCGGTTTCGACTGGGCAGAAAGTTGGCGAAGCGGCTGCCCGGGCGTTTATTCCTTCCAGTCTGGAATTAGGCGGGAAAGATCCTATGATCATTTTGGCGAGCGCTGATCCCGAAACGGCGGCGGCGACTGCTTTGCGCGCTAGTATCGTGAATACAGGACAAGCCTGCCAATCAATCGAACGCGTTTATGTCGCTCAGGCGATTGCTGAGCCATTTTTAAACAGTTTGGTGGAGCAAGCCAATGCCGTCCAACTCAACTATCCAGATATTAAAAAGGGGCATATCGGCCCGTTTATTTTTGAAAAACAAGCCCAAATCGCGCAGCAACAAATTGAGGATGCAATATCCAAAGGCGCAGAGTTGCTGACAGGCGGTACCGTCGAAAATCTGTCGGGAGGACTTTATCTGCGGCCGACAATTTTGACCAATGTTACATCGTCCATGGCGATAATTGCGGAAGAAAATTTCGGTCCGGTTATTCCCGTGCGGGTTTTCGAAAATATTGACGATGCCGTAGCGATGGCCAACCAAAGTCAATTTGGCTTGTCTGCGGCAGTTCTTGCTGATTCTGCGGCAGAAGCAGAAAAAGTTGCATCGCGCCTCTATGCTGGTGCAGTATCAATTAACGACGGATCCCTGACTTCGATGGTCTGGGAAGCTGAAAAATCCAGCTTTGGCTATTCGGGACTGGGCGCATCTCGCATGGGCACGAGCGGGTTGATGCGGTTTTTCCGAAGACAGGCTCTGATCCGGCAAACCGGTGAAGCGGCGCGAATAGAAGCATTTGCTGAGGAGAATTTCTAATGGGAGTTGAATTACAGCATCCGATGAAACCGGAACTTACCGCCGAAGAGGCCGCACGAGGACGATTTGTTTCTGGGATCCGAGCTTTCATTCTCAATGATCTGGCGGGCGACTTGCGAGCAGCTTATGACAAGCGCGCCGCGCCCGCCTTTGCCCGCGATCAAGGCTATGCCCCGCAAACCAGCAATGAAGCGCATCAAGCGTTACGCGGCGATCCGGCCTTTAACATCTATTCAGCAATGCGTGTTCAGGCTCAGAAAATGGTTTGGCATTCCTCGGGCGATGTGGTCGCACGCGACATCGAGCGGCTCGAAGAAGAGGCCGCAAAAGTCGCCGACAAACCCGGTTCCATCACGCTAAATCCGGATCTTGATATTCCGCGCAACGTCGATGCGATTGAAGTGCATCTTATGCCCGGAAGCTATACCCGGGGCGGAGAATCCTTGGAAGCGGGAGCCGTTTATGATCAGGGGCTGGCCGTATTTTCCATGGGTCTTATGGGCGCTAATCTCGATGATATAGGATTGTCGATGGCGGCTTACGTGAAAGGCAAATTTCCCGATTTTCAACCGCAAACTATCCTCGATACTGGTTGCACAATTGGGCATAATACGTTGCCATGGAAGCAGACTTATCCTGCTGCCCAAGTCGAAGCCATTGACGCCGCAGCCGGTGGATTACGCTATGCGTCGGCTCGCGCAAAAATGCAGGATCAAGAGGTGAATTTTGCGCAGATGTCTGCGGATAAACTGGATTATCCCGATGAGAATTTTGATTTGGTCTTTTCATCGATGTTCCTCCACGAATTGTCGAAAAAAGCCCGTAGCGCGGCTTTTGCAGAAGCCTATCGTGTTCTCAAACCCGGTGGTTTGCTTTTGCATATGGAATTGCCGCCCAATGATCAGATGAGTGCTTTTGATGGTTTCTATCTCGACTGGGACAGCTGGTATAATAGCGAACCATTTTACAAAGGATATCGGGATGAAAGCCCGCCTGCCTTGTGCCAAGCTGGTGGTTTTGCACCGGATAAATATTTCCAATTTGTTGTCCCCAGCATCGGTATTTACGGAGAAGAAGCGGTTGCCCAAGCCATAGCGGATGAAGGGGCCAATGCGGTGGATAGTGAAACCACTGGCCGCCTGGCTGAAGGTATTATGTGGTTTGGCTTTGGAGCGTGGAAATAATGAGCACCCGATCTGATAATCCTTCGCCGGCATTCAAGCCGGATGATACGCCTAAAGATATTTACGGTGCCGATGGGAAACCACAGTTTTTTGATGATGCCGGGATGGACCGTTTCGTCGCGGTGGTCATGAATATGGCGCAGGAAATGTGGGTGCAGGAAGAGCGGCTTTTGGTTTTGGAAGAAGAGAAATCCGGTACAGATATTGATCGCGAAGCCAAGCTTAAGGCCTTTATTGACCGGATATTTGCGCCGCTGCGTGAACCGCAAAACTAACGGTTGAGTTCGACCAGCTCATACCAGGTCATCATATATCCGCCGACCCCGCCTTGCACAAATATACCATCCTCATCATCGGTAATCCAAACATCATAGGCCGGATGTTCTCCTGCCATACCGCCTGTACCGGGGACGATATTAGCGTCATCAACAAATTGCAGATGTTTACAGGCAAAAGTCCCTGCAGGTACGGTAATTTCCTCGCGACCCAAATAAACGGCTCCGATTTTGACTTGAGCAATTTGTGGTGGTGTTGCGCCGCGATGATCTGGAGAAGGCAAATAACAGTTGAGCAAACGCTTGGGCTGCTTTTCCCAATCTTTTGTAGAAAGCAGATAGCCGTCCGAGACTATCGGATGAGTGCCGAACCCATCCAACGGTAATTCCGGTGTGACACATTGTGATAACCGCCCAATGCTGGGTCCATAGGATTCCATTTCGATATCGGTCCCATCAAACCGCATCCAACCGGATCCCATAAACGCATCGCCGACGGTCAGCCGCACATGACAATCCATCGGTTGGTGATGCTCGTCTATCGCATAGATTATGTCGCGCATTACCGTGGGTTCGGGTTCGTAAATTTCGCAATGCGCTCGCAGCGTCACTTTTCCATCGCCATGACGGGTAAATAGGAAGGTTTCGAAACCGCGATTTTCGCCCATTTTATCGGGCTTGCGCGACGTATATTCCAGCCGTCCTTCAATGATGCGATGGTGCATCAGATATCCTTCAATTCGCGGCTAACGTCTTCCACCGGTGGTTCAAATTGTTCAAGTTCCTGGACCATTTGATGCGGTCCACGCATGACCCGGTAAATATATTCTCGGATCATCGCCCCTCTTTCATAAGCGGCCTCGCTATCCGGTTCATAAGCTTCAATATCCGCCCGGCTAATCGTACCTTTGGCTTCAAGCAAGCGTTCGACCGTGTCTACACGCTGCCGAAGGACGGACACTTCTCCGACAACGGCCATTAGAATGGATAGCATCCGTTCGTCTTCTGGATCATCAAAATATTCCGGTCGTTTGCCTTTGGCTTTGCGGTTGGCCGATGCCATCCAATCGAAAGGGTCTTCGGTCATTCGGCTGCCTCCTGAATCATATTGTCATTTTTCCACGCGCCATAAGCATGCCAATAGGCTGCGCGTCCGTGATCTTCTTCTTCGCCAGTATCGCTGGCCGGGAATATATCGGTGTCAACGACAGCGCGCACACCGGTTTCAAACAGTTCGCTGCGTTCGAAGCCGGCTTTGACCATTTCATCCTTCATATCCATGGCATGCATGGAAGACCAGAATGGCTCGTTATTGTTAAAGGCATCCCAGTCACGAATAAATTGCTCATATAGTGGCATAGCATCGGTATATTCGGGTTGTTCGAGATGGAACATCAGACCATTGTCAGCCAGTACCCGATAGCCTTCCTGAAGGATTTTCGGCAGCGCTTTGCCGCTGGTTTCGTGGAGAAACATGGTCGTCTGAACCCAATCAAAGCTGCCGTCATCCCAGCGGGAGAGATCCTCTGCATTGGCTTGGATAAACTGGATATTGGTGGCCCCTAGCGATTGGGCACGGGCATGGGCATAGCGCAATATCGGGGCTGCGGTATCGATTGCGACAAATTCACAATTGGGAAATGCTAATGCCAAAGGTACAATATTATGGCCTACAGTTGTGCCAATATCCAGCATACGGCGTGGTTCCCATCCCGGACGCTGTTGCTTGATCCATTCAACCAAGGCTTGTCCGCCACCATCTGTCAAAGCGCCCAGGCCACCGCCAGTGGTTGCGAAAATACCGCAATCATAATTGGCCCCTGCGGAGACATCTTCGGCCAACTCTTCGCCATGATAGCTGCCTGGCATACAATGAATATCCACTGCAGATTGATAGCGCGGAATGGTGATATCGGGATGCAGTTCGAGACTTTCCTTACCGTCATTATATTGCCGCGCCTTGTCGTTGAGAGCATCAATCTGCCGCAACACAATAGCACGCCCATTTTGCTGGCGCATTTCCATGGAGTTGCGTTTCAGTGCGGACCAGAAACTGTGGAAGGGATCCTTGTTCATCGCATGTCGAATCTCAAACCGGTCTTTGGGTTCGCGGCCATGCTCTTTTTTAAAGGCTGGCAAGACCCGTTTATCATAGGTCAGCTTATTGCCCGAACCGAGGGCACTGGCGATAAACTTGTTGAAATTGGCGAGAAAATCAAAGCGCGCGCTTTCATCATGGCTTGGTTCGGGAGAAACACCGTGCCGTGCGACAGCGTTATAAGGCGGTGCCACATCTAATTTTTGATCCGCTGGATTGGTTGTGCTCATATCAGGCCCTCCTTTATCATGCGTTCAATCGTCGCTTCTTGTGTCTGTAGAAAATAGTCGCGGTCCGCTGTTTTAATCGTATCGCCTTCCATCAAACCATTAGCAGGTTGGGCGGTGGTTTCGCTATACGTGGATGCAAAAAGTTCCAACCGCTGCCGGGCGAGGAAATTGGTCATCGCCGGTTTCCGCCGCGCCGCGCGCAGCGCCCCAATGTCGATATCGGCAAAGGCGGTAAAGGTTTCGCCGCTGTTTGATTCTGCCATTAGCCGCCCCTTATAATCGACCACCATGCTGTTGCCGTCGGCGGAAGCAAGCGGCAAACTGGTATCCTCTATTCCCGCCGTATTGGCTGATACGACATAAGCCATATTTTCCTGCGCTCTTGCGCGCTTGGCAATTTGCTTGGGTGTATCGATGGGGGAGCCAATTTCTGAACTGCTGTGCACAAAAATTTCCGCGCCGCGCAACGCATGGGCACGGGCAATTTCCGGATATAATATTTCTTCCGATGCGATCGCTGCAATATTACCAATTTCTGTCTTGGCGACGGGAAAGACTCCATCAATCCCGTAGATATCCAGATATTTTGACCAGACATCATGCGGCGTTGGCGCAAACATTGAGTTTAGCCGTCGGTACCGCAATATGACATCACCCGATGGAGCAATCACAAAGCTGGCCTGAAAATAGAGCCCAGGAAAATGCGCATCAATTTCATAAGCATTGCCGGCGATGAACATTTTCAAGCGCTGAGCCATCGCACCCAATGCTTCATATTCCGGTCCATCAATGGCAATCGCGGCTTTATCCGCAAAATCTGGGATCGAAATCCGACCGGGATAACTAGTCAAAAGATATTCGGGCAATACAGCCAGCTTAACCGCACTACCGCTATATTGCTGAATGAAGATTGCGGAGGATCGAATTTTGGATTCTACCGTACCGATCATCGCGATCATCTGGTCGCGGGCCGCTTCTCGGTCGGGAGTTTTCTCAATTGACCGCGCGGCCAGTTGCATCGCGACCGCGGCATAATTTTGGATGTCTGTCATGATCGTATCTTTATCATATTTTCTAACCGCGGCTACTATGTGCAGGTCGCTAATTGAGGCGGCAATTCGTTTATAGCCCTAAGGATCCCGGATTCATAAGGCCTTTGGGGTCGACGGCTTTTTTCAAGTCTTGTAGCAAATTATCTGCTGAAGGATCTAAACTGTCGCGATAGCGATAAGTCCGTCCTATTTGCAAATGGGCGGCACCATATTCGTACAGTAAATCGACCAATTCCTGTTTTAACTTTTGCGTGAATTCCCAAGCGGCAGCGTTGCTTTCCAATACTGGCAACTTATCAAAATGAGCCGCTTCCATAGAAGCTGCATGGACAGGATTGCTTGCATCCGGCCAATAGATGCAAGGTTCAATAATCGCACCAGAACCGCTCACCGCCGAAATTAAGGTACCGGTAAAAATACCATGCTTATCCATCTCCTCTTGATGTTTGGCTATCAAGCGCAAAACGGCGTCATAACAAGCAATGGCTTGACTATGTGGAAGCAATCCATGGATGGGGGCCCATCGTTGACCTTCAGGTCCGAGCATTCCATTTAGCGGTCCAAAGGGATTGGCCCGGATAATCTTGGGGATGGTGTTTTCGGTTTCTGTGCCGCTTTGCGCTAAAGCAATTTTACGCGCCCGTTCTAGATCGTCGTCAGCGGCGGCTTGAATGCGGGCTTCAGTTAAAACGTGAAGTGAAAATTTCGCCTCATCGAGAAAATCACGACCGGCAGCGACAACCTTTGCGCCTTCTTTGATTGCGTTCCAGACAGTGCCTTGTTTTTTCATCATTTGACCGAGAGCTTTGGCATCGCTGCCGAGGCTGTCTCGTTTCATTCTGATCGCATTGAGACTGGGGTCAAAGCCGAAACATTCGGTCGAAATACCGGCTCTTTCGATTTGAGCCATGGCGGTGAGCACATCATTGTGATTTTCAAAAGTGAAGCTGGCATAGCCATGGGCTTCAGCTTCTGGAATGAGACGCAATGTAATCGTCGCCTTCATGCCCAATGCGCCTGTGTCGGCCAGAAAAATACCGGTTAAATCTGGGCCATAGGGGCGAGTGAAATTGGCGCCGGTTTTCATGATAGTACCGTCAGCCAGAACGATTTCCATTGCAATGCAGCTTTGGGCAGCGGTGCCGTATCGGCCTGACCCCCAGAACAAGCAATTTTGGCTCATGCCACCGCCAATTGATGCTTTCAAGCCAGACAAAGTGCCCCAAAATGGGGTGCGTAACCCCTTGGGCGTGAGCGCTTCATATAATTTTGCCCATGTGCATCCGGCTTCAACCGTCACGGTCATATCGGTTTCGTTTATGTCTAATATGCGGTCCATGGCCGCCAAATCAAAAAGCACCGCCCCTTTATGCGGGCTGGTATAGCCGCCGGTATAGCTCATGCCTCCGCCGCGCGGGATAACTGGAATATTCTGTTCCGTAGTGGCCGCAACTGCTGCCGAAAGCTGGCCCTTGTCGCGCGGACGAACAACAGCAAGCAAGTCCGCACCACGATGATAGACATCATGGGCGTAGAAATTCAAATTTTCAGCATCGGTAAGAACTTCCGCGCCGGAATTGGCAATATATTCGACAGCGCTGGGATTGGCTATTGTGGCCATTAGCTGGGCTCCATTGCTAAGTTGGTTTCGGGGGAAGATTCGGCTTCGGGGAGATTGTCGGGATAACGACCAAGAAACAGCAACAATGCCCCGCCGATGACAAATCCGAATATCGCGACGCTTAAAATAGGATCATAGCTGCCGCTATTGTCTCTTACGCTGGCATAGATAATCGGAGACAAAGCCGAGAAAAAGCCAAATGGCATATAGAGCATCCCGTATATTTTTCCGTAATTTGCCATACCGAAATAGCGACCAGTCAAATAAGCAATTAGATCGCTTTCTGCACCGGCTGCAAAACCCAGTAGAAATGCCGCTAAGGCTGCGAGCGGGAAATCGATAGACGTGCCCAATAGCAAATAGCAGGAAATAGCGGGCAGGCACAGCAGGGGAAAGGCAACAATACCTTGCCAGAATTGGTCTAGAAGCGCGCCGGTAATGATCCGGCCTGACAAAATACCAATTCCAAGAACACCCATTACGGTAGCCGCAGTCTGGGCTTCCAACCCACGATCGGCGAGCATCGTTGGCAAATTGATAAAAGCGCCGCCAAAGGCTGTGGCAATAACCGCGATAGATAGCCAGATCAGCCAGAAACGATAATCTCTTAAAGCTGTTCCGAGTGTCACGCCGGTCAGTTTTCCGCTGTTGCTCATGATCGCTTTGGGTTGTTCTTCAGGTTGTGGTTCGCGGAACAGAAAATAGCCAATGGGTAGTGCAACAAACAAGGGAAGGGCAGCCACAATCGCAAACATGGTGCGCCAGCCATAGTTTTCGATGCCCCAAACGGCGATTTTGGGAACGACGATTGCGGCAAGGCTGGTCCCGAGAAGCAATATACCTAAGGCTAGTCCGCGATGTTTATAGAACCATAAGTTTATCGCCCGGCTCCAGCTTACCGGTGTCGACCCGATGCCGACCAACCCCACAAAAACCCACAAGGCATAGTAAATATAAAGGGTCGATGTGGCCGCTGCCGTTGGCGTGAGAGAAATGGCTGCGAACGACAAGCCAAAGGCAAGCAGCGAATATAGCGCCACTTTGCGGACACCATATTTGTCTGCCAATGATCCGAAAAACGGTGCCAATAAGGATGCAATAATGCCGAAAATAGTGATCGGAAATAAGATTTGAGTGCGCGACCAGCCAAATTCTTCAATCAACGGTTCGACGGTAAAGCCAATGACATTGAACGGAATCGGCGATGCACCACAAGCCACGCCAAGCAGGCCGGCGAACAGGACCTTCCAGCCCATCGCAAATTCATTTCTATTCTGCTCCGTCATGCGTCCTCTACGATTCCATAATTTGTCCGGACATATTCTCTAGACTGTGTATTGGCTTATACAAGCCAAAAGCAGTTATAGGCACCCATCAATGATGAAAATCACTTTTCTTAGAGCCGCATGGTTTGTTTAAAACTCAAACCGCCCTTTGATCAGAAAGGACCGTGGTGGGTTCAAGTAGCTATAATTGGCTAAGGTGGACTCAACCGATTCTTCATCGAAACAATTTTTGCATTCGGCGGTTATTGACCATCCTGTGTCGCTTTTTAACGCCAATCCGGCATTTACAATCCACCGGTCATCCGAAAAGCTGCCGGTAATCACATTGCCATTGCCTATTGTGTTGGCCGGGAACACGGCTCCAGTCGGTCCAGTAATGGGTTGATCGAACAAGGTCACTTGGCTTGTGCCGGTTTCACTGCTGCTGCGCCAATTTGCATTGATTGAAGGCACCAATGATAGGCCACCGCCAAATTCCGCTGTGTAACTGGCGCCAATCGCAATTGTGAAATCCGGCGTCCGAACCGGCTCCGCGATACTGCCATCAGGTGCAACAATACCCACGCCGCATGATGCCGCTGTATCGGCACCGGCTGCATTTGGAATTAACCCGCCGGCGAGCTGCGCTTGACAAGCAGCTTGTTGGGCATTGACAGATTGCACCCCGAACGGATCCAAGCCGGGAGCGTTGCGGTCTATACGGTAATTATCATCCTGATAGCCCAATGAAGCAAAAATATTGAGACCGTCATAGAGGGCGGTGTTCAATTCTACTTCCAGGCCGCGATTGCGATAATCTGCAAAATTGCGCGTGATAAAAGCAAGCGAACCATCCGGACGAATAAATGCTGAAGGTGTTTGCAGGCCATCAATGTCCAATTGAAAGGCTGTAACATTCAAGCGAACACGGCGATCCCACAATTCTGATTTAAATCCAGCTTCATAGCTCCACGCTGTTTCCGGCCCGAATGGAAGCAGCTCGGACGGCGATGTTCCGCGTGCATTCCAGCCGCCAGATTTGAACCCGCGCGTGGCCGAAACAAAAAGCAAAATGTCATCAGACACATCATAATTTACCGCAAAACGTGGCGTCCAAATTTTGACATTTTGCTCCTGGGGAATAGCCACACCATTATTGGCCACTAAATTGGCGCTGTCGATGCAGGTGCTCGGTCCAAATTGGAACGGGCCGAAACAGGTATTTTGTCCCAACGCATTGGTACCGACCGTCGGACGATTATCTCGCACGGCAAAGGTTTTTTCTTCGTCCGTATATCGGATACCGGCGGTCAGTTTGAGCGCGTCGGTGACATTCAGGTCAGCTTGTAAATAGGCGGCCCACGCCGTGGTTTCATTGCGAATTTCGCGATCGGCTAAGACCAATGGAAATCCAGCAGGCAGCGGTGGAAACGCAAGCGAGAAAATATCACCGAAATCGGTGCGGTTATTTTCTTCGAAATAATAAACACCGCCGACAAAATCGATCAAACCGTCTGCCAAAGAGCCATTGACCTTAATCTCTTGGGTAAACTGATCATGCTCGCCCTGATTGGAAATTGTAAATCCGCCATTGGTAAATCCGATAACGCCTGGAACCGGAGTTGATGTGTTGGGGAGTCCCCGACCATCTGCAAAATCCAGCGCAAAATCTTGGCGTAAATCGATAAATCCAGTGATCAGGTTGACGGTAAAGTCACCCAGACCAATTTCGAGATTGGAAGAGACGAAATCCATTTCGACTTCATTGCCCAAGCCAAAATCGCTTTTTGGACCGGTCAGGATACCGTTGAAATTACTATCTTTAGTGAGGCCCGTCGTCACGAAACGACCGGAACAATTGCTGGGATCGGCAGGATCACAATCAAAGTTCAGGATGTTGCCGGCATCGGCATAAGTGTGCATGTAAGAACCCGTCCAACGGACGTTGTCTGATAATTCGCCTCGGAAACCGAGCCTTACGCCCCAGCCGTCACTTTCATTGGTGCGTTCACCGGTTGTGGTATTTTGCGCATAGCCTTGATCATCTTGAAAATAGCCAGAGACTTTGACTGCAAAACTGTCCGCCAGGGGTACATCTACCGAAGCCCGGACCAGATAGCGTTCATAACTCCCATAGCCAGCCTCGACATAACCAGAAAATTCATCACCTGGTTCCTTGAGAATGACATTAATTGCGCCACCAGTTGTGTTGCGACCAAATAATGTCCCTTGCGGACCGCGCAAAACTTCGAGCCGTTCAACATCGAAGAAGGAGAGGTTATTGGCATTCTGCCGCGACATATAAATATCATCGACATAAGTACCAATAGGCGGATCAAACGTCGCGATCGACTCGGTATTACCAATACCGCGAAGGAAATAGGAGTTCGCGGTGCCCAAACCGGTATTGTTAAGTCCAACCAAATTGGGTACAAATTGTGTCACTTCCAAAGCATTGGAAACCCCGCGTGTTTCCAATTCTTCTGCGGAGAAAGCACTGATCGCGATGGGAATATCTTGCACGCTTTCTTCCCGGCGCTGGGCTGTCACCACGATCACATTAAGTCCGCCTTCGTCGGCGGCTTCTTGCTCGGTTGTTGCTTGTGCGTAAACGGGGGTGGTGACTAGAGTAGCCAATGCCAGTCCCAAAATAGTGGAATTTTTATAAGCTGCTTTGCGCTTTGCCATATTGTGTCTCCCTGGTTCCGGACAATGTGAGAATGCTCAGCAAAGGAGTTAATTGTCCAGACAAATTTGGAAAAACGAGCTAATCTTCTTGATAGGACAAACGCTAACAACCAATTGCCCGTTATCCACAACCAACCTTCAATTTTCGGTGGCTATGGTTTTTCCGCCACAGTGAGACCGCGCAGCTGACTGATCCCTATTACCGCTCTAGACGCGGATATAAGTTCTTGTTTCAGGCTTTGTGCTGCAGGCTGCAGGACGGAGTTGCGCCGTACCGCCAGATAAGCAGTGCGGCTCACCGGGAAGTCCGTGCCTTCGATAATATAATATTGTGCGCGCTCTTCTTCGGTGGCGAATAATTCTTTGGCCAACAGCATAATTGCATTGCTTTGCAACAAAGTCGATTTAGCCAAAATAACGGAATCCATGTCAACATAGCGAGTGGGCGGGGATAATCCGGCTGCTAGGAAAATATTGCATACACGGTTCCATTGCATCTGCAATTGCATGGAAACCAGCCAGGTTTGTGCCGCGAGATCTTCTAAGGTGATATCAGGCATTGCCGCCAAGGGATGATCTCGCCGCATCATAATGACATCACGATCTTCGAACAATTCTTCTGTTTCGATGGCTGTATCAATTTCCAAGTCGGTCGGCGGAGCACTTGCAACAAATTCGACTTCTCCGCGCAGCAATTTTTCATAGAGCGTTCGCGAGTCACCGGACGTGATGCTCAGCGTTACACCAGGTTGTTTGGCGTTAAAGCGGTTAATGACCATCGGCGCAATGCGAGTTAGAAAGGACCAGCCTAGGCCGATGCGGACATAGCCTCGGTCTGCGCCACGTAATGCACTGATTTCGGCTGCGGCAAGCCGACTTTCAGCAGTAATGACCTTGGCTCTGCGCGCTAATGCGTGACCAAATTGTGTGGCTTCAGCACCAAATGCCCCGCGTTCAAAAAGCTTAACTCCGAGGCTTTCTTCAAGCTTTGCAACGCTTTTCGAAACCGCCTGCTGGCTGACATTATTGTTGCTCGCGGCTCTGGAAAAACTGCCGGTGTCGTATACCGACAGAAAATGCTGCAATTTCTGCGGATCCATGGAGGGTTTGATGAAGCGCTGGCGCAGATCTGGCTGGGTCATTTTCGGTCCTTCCATTCCCAATCACAATCAATGGATGTGATGAAACTCAAAATGGTTGTTGGAGACCTGCTACCATGTCGACTAACCGATGCCAAATGGAGAGGATGGAGACAAAATGACGATGGATGGGCCCCAAGCCGCCTTGTTGAAGGATATCATGCCAGAGATGATGAAACATGAAGGCCAATGGGTGGGGACCTATCTTCATGTTGATCCTGACAATAATCTTATCGATCAGCATGACGCAGAAATATCCTGTATTTTTCCAAATAGCGGGCCCTATGGCTATGTTCAGAAGAATTTATTCCAATGGCCGGATGGCCGGAAATATCGTTCCACCCTTAATGGTGTGCTGCGAGACGGCAAATTATGGTGGGACAACGATCAGTTTTCCGGCTGTGCATGGGAAACAGAATATGGCTTGGTCTTGCTCAATCTCGAGCGGAAAGATGATCCTGGCGCCCGTTTTTTCGAGATTATCTGTCTTGGAGAGGATGGCAACCACCGCGCCAGAACCTGGCAATGGTTTAAAAATGGAAAATTGTTCAAGCGGACTTTATGCAATGAACAACGGGTTTCCGCTTAAGTTGATCATTGCAATTTGTCCGGACATATATATGCATCGATCACAGCATAAGATATAGGAACGGGCATGATGATTGAGCTTTTCAATATTTCCTTTTACCAATTGCTAATATTCATCCACATCATATTGTTCGTGCTTTGGTTGGGCGCTGATGTTGGCGTTTTCATGCTTGGGCAGCACTTCCGTAAGCGCGAAAAATATGACTTGCCGCAGCGGTTGATATTGCTGCAGCTGCTAGTCAACCTCGACATGGTACCGCGCACCGCTTGGGCTTTGATGGTGCCCATTACCATCACCATGGTAGACGCTGGCGGCTGGTGGGATTTGCCCGGTTGGGCCGTTGCTGTGTCCTGGGCGGTAGGCGGTCTCTGGACCTGGCTGGTATGGGATGCCCATCAACATGACCAGACTGACCGTGCAGTACGAGATCGAAAAATCGAATCACTACTCAAATATGGATTAACCGCTTTTTATCTCGGCCTCGGTCTGATCTCGCTGATGCAAGGCGAACCCTTAATCCCCGTTTGGTTGGCGACCAAGGCGCTGATGTTTGGTTTGATTTTTGCGGCGGCTATCATGATTGATGTGGCCTTCAAGCCGGTTGGGCCGCAATTGGGTCAGCTAATTGCTGAAGGATCATCGGACGAAACAGAATTACCATTGCGAAGGACTATGGACAACACACGTATCTGGGTTTGGGTTGTTTACCTACTTTTATTGGCAACTGCGTTTCTCGGAAATGTAAAACCGTTCTAAAAAAGAGACCGGCCAATGGCCGGTCCCAGGGAGAAAACAGGTAAAGGAAAGCGCCTATTTTGCTTTCTTTTCGGCCCGTTCCGCATCTATTAATTTTTTGAAAACCGTCCAAGTGGTCTCATTTTTGCGCGGGTCATCGCCTGGCGGTGGTGCCGTATATTCCGGATGATTGAGCGCAATTTCATCTTTGATCAATTGCGGCAGCTCATCGTAGCTTTTGAGCTTGGCTCCCATGGCATTAAATACCATTTGCCCTTGGCGACCGCGCATTTTCATCCATGGCATCCAATCTGAAATCCGAACCCAACTAATGGCCGGATAAGCTGTAGGATTTTTGGTATCCAATATCTCATCCGCTAACATGGTGAAGTCGAAAATTTCCATCGCATGATATTTGTTGCCGACATAATCTTGATAATCACCAGCCAATACGTTGTGATAAAATAGCGGCACTTCCAACGGCATGAACATCCATTTGCCTTGGGTATTGATATTAGGCAGTTTGTAAGGGGAGCCATCGGCACGATAAGGATAGTTCGGGCGACTGTTTACTGGATCATTGGCAATTTGCATGACCTTCACGTTTTCGCCTGTCCAGGGATTGTCCCATGTCCGCAGCACTTCATTGGTCTTGGGATCTAAGTAAAACATGACCTCCCTACTGACCTGTCGGTAACCGATGCCCCGCTTGGGATCTTCGATTTTTACGCATTGGCGAATATTCATTCCTTGACCGTTAAACAAATGACGATCAGGTTCGCCTTGCACGCGGGAATAGACTTTTCCGGACCAATAGTAGACAGCCGGAACTCCATCTGCTGTACCACATTGTGTGCGTTTCATGATTTCCAGCGCGTCTTCCGGCTTGTTCGGATCGAGTGTGCGGGCCTGTACCGTGCCTGTTGCCGTTAATGCGAAAAGGCTAGTTAAAAGGCCACCGGCTTTCAATATTCGCTTCATTGATGATTCTCCCCATCGAAAAAAAGATAAAAAATTTAACTTTCTAGTTGACTTTAGATTTGTCCGGACAAATTGTGAAGAGGCAATTTTGCTCAGACATGATATTGGACCCTATGACTGGTTTTACCAACTTCCTTTTTGTTCCTGCCAATCGACCTGAACGCTTTGAAAAAGCGCTGAATAGTGGTGCGGATCTGATATGTATTGACTTGGAAGATTCGGTCCCGGCTGACGATAAGGATAGCGCGCGCGAATCCGTTCTTGATGGGCTTAAGAGATTGGATCAGAGAAATACGGCCGTCCGAATCAACGGTTTAAAGACTGCAGCGGGACTCGCGGACCTGTTAGCTTTGTCCCAGTCTGATCATCGACCCGAACTCGTTTTCTTACCGATGGTGGAAAGCCCTACCGAAGTGGATATTGCTCATCAGATTTTGGGAGACAAGGTGAGCGGTCTTATCCCCTTGATTGAAACGGTCAAAGGTCTGCGCGCGGGGGATGCGATTGCGGCCAGCGCAGGGGTTACTGGAATGATGTTCGGAGGCGGCGATTTTTCCGCTCAACTGGGGACCAAGTTGGAATGGGAACCGCTGTTTATGGCGCGTAGCGCTTTCATTTTATGCTGTGCATCTGCCGGCGTCACAGCCATTGATGTCCCTTATGTGGATATGGGCAATGCAGAGGGTCTGTCTGAAGAAGCTCGTCAAGCAAAGATGCTTGGTTTTCATGCAAAGGCGGCGATTCATCCCAAACAATTGGACGCCATCGCAACGGCTATGAAACCAACGGAATCGGAAATTCAGGAAGCCGAAGATGCCATTCAAGCCTTTGATGCTGCCGGCGGCAAAGCGATTAGTCATAATGGCCGTATGTTAGAGGCGCCAATCATGCAACGATACCGGCATATTGTGACTGCAGTCAGATGAAAACAGTCCAATCGGTCAAGAGAATAACAGACAAGCAAACAAGGACAAATTTATGCGTGATGGAGTAATAGAGGTCAGCCCAGGACGGTTTCGCGAAACCTTTGGGCGCTATTTCGAAGATTTCGAAGTGGGGCATATTTATGAGCATCGGCCAGGTCGAACGATTACCGATACGGACAATGTACATTTCACATTGTTGACGATGAACACACATCCGGCTCATTTTGATTATGAATTTGCCAAGAAAACGGAATTTGAAAAGCCGCTCGTCTGTTCCCCTCTTACAGTCGCGCTAATGGTGGGTATGAGCGTTTCGGATACGAGCCAAAAGGCAGTGGCCAATTTGGGATGGGACAAAATCCGTCTCACCCATCCGCTGTTTCCAGGTGATACGCTTTATGCAGAGAGCGAAGTTTTGGAAAAGCGTGAATCCTCATCACGTCCAGAGCAAGGCATTGTTACGATAAAAACAATCGGAAAAAATCAGGATGATAAAGTGGTGTGCACCTTTGAACGCACCATGCTGATCTGGAAGCGCGGATTTGGCGGCGCAGACGACTAGAAAAACTGGGGGAGGGAAACCCAAGTTTGAGACATTCAGGAGTGACTAAAATGGCAACGGCAATTGATAATGCACAGCATATGATCGATCCGGAAGAAGAGCAGGCGTTCATGGACGCGATCCAGAAATGGGTTGATAGGTCGGTGAAACCCGTCGTCATGGAACATGATCACGAAGATAAGTGGCCCGAAAAGCTGGTTGGCGAAATGGCGGAGATGGGGCTTTTCGGTGCTACCATTGGGCAAGAATATGGCGGTCTGGGCATGCCTGCAACCAGCTATGCGAAAATCGTCGCAGAAATTGCCTCCCATTGGATGGCGATTACCGGAATTTTTAACTCCCATTTGATCATGGCCTGTGCCGTGGAGCGATTTGGTACGGCGGAGCAAAAGGCAAAATGGCTTCCCAAATTCGCGACCGGTGAAATTCGTGGCGGACTGGCCTTGACGGAACCCAATGCCGGGACCGATTTGCAAGCCATTCGGACGACTGCGGAACGCGATGGTGACGACTATATTGTCAACGGCACCAAAACCTGGATCTCAAATGGGATTAATGGCAGCTGTTTCGCCCTTTTGGTGAAAACCGATCCAAAGGCAGATCCGCGCTACAAGGGTATGAGCCTTATGATCGCGCCAAAGGGTGAAGGTTTTACGGTCGGTAAAAAATTCAAGAAATTGGGTTATAACAGTATCGATAGTGCAGAATTGGTGTTCGACAATTATCGCATTCCGGCGGAAAATCTTATTGGCGACGTCGAGGGTCAAGGATTTTTCCAGGCCACTGGCGGATTGGAATTGGGCCGGATCAATGTGGCTGCCCGTGGGGTTGGACTGGCCGAAGGATCTTTGCGTCTCGCTACCGAATATGCGCAGCTGCGCGAAACCATGGGCAAACCCATTGCAGATCATCAAGCAATCCAATTAAAATTGGGTGAAATGGTTACTCGGGCGCGGGCTGCACGGCTGTTAACGCTTGATGCCGCTGAAGCTTATGATCGCGGCGAGCGCTGTGATCTGGAAGCTGGTATGGCCAAATATTTTGCATCCGAAGCCGCTGTCCGCAATTCGGAAGAATCGATGCGCGTGCATGGGGGCTATGCCTATTCCAAAGAATATGAAATTGAGCGCTATTATCGCGATTCCTTGCTTATGTGCATTGGTGAAGGGACGAATGAAATGCAACGGATGATTATCTCCAAGCAATGGGTTAAAAGGAACCCTGCGTGAGTGTGAAGCAACCTCTTAAGGGCTTTCGTATCCTGTCGGCTGAGCAATATGGTGCTGGCCCTTATGGCACGATGTTTCTGGCGCAAATGGGTGCCGATGTCATCAAAATCGAACCGCCAAATGGCGGCGACACGGCGCGCCATGTAGGGCCGCATTGGTTGCGTGAGCAAGAAAGCCTCTATTTTCAAAGTTTCAATCTTAACAAGCGGTCGCTTACCCTCGATCTGCGGACCGAAGACGGGCAAGATGTTCTCCATAAGCTGGCGAAAGACGCCCATGTTGTCGCAAATAACTTACGCGGTGATGTGCCGGATAAAATTGGCCTCAACTATGCAGCGCTGAAGGATGTTAATCCGGCCATCGTCTGTGCACATATCTCTGCTTATGGACGCGGCAATGAACGGTCAAAATGGCCGGGTTATGATTATTTGATGCAAGCCGAAGCGGGTTTTTGCGCGTTAACGGGAGAGCCGGACGGACCGCCGGTGCGCTTTGGTTTGTCGATGGTTGATTTTATGACCGGAACAATGGCGGCCGTAGGATTACTCGCCGCTTTGCTGGATGCGCAGCGGTCCGGTGAAGGTTGTGATGTTGATGTGGATTTGCTGTCAGCTGCATTGCACCAAACAAGCTATCCGGCATTGTGGTATATGAACGAAGAAGATGTCACCGGCCGTGCGCCTTTTGGGGCCCATCCTTCCGCCACGCCCAGCCAGATGTTCAAGGCAGCGGATGGATGGATGTTTGTCATGGCGCAATTGCCAAAATTCTGGTCAATATTATGCGAACGGATCGGACATCAGAGTTTGGCTGAAGATCCGCGCTTCGCCACTCCGGCTGAACGGTTGACCAACCGCGGCGCTTTGTCAGATATTCTCGGCGAAATTTTCAGCGCCAAGCCCGTCGCCCACTGGTTGGATTTATTACAGGGCTTAATGCCGATCGCTCCTGTTTATGGCCTTGACCAAGCGCTTGATAATCCATGGTTAAAATCAATTGGTATGCGGGATACTGTCAGCCATCCAGATCGTGAAGATATGAATGTCTTGTCTAGCCCGATTAAGTTAAATGGAGAACGTCTTCCCAATCGTGCTGGGCCACTATTGGGCGCTGACAGTGACGTCATTTTATCAGAAGCAGGCTATGATAGGGACTCGATTGCCAATCTGCGTGCAAAAGGAATTGTCTGAACGCTCATGGCCAAATTGACCGGTATCAAAGTTGTCGACCTATCGCTTTTTTTGCCGGGTCCGATGCTGAGCATGATGATGGCAGATCATGGCGCGCAAGTGATCAAGGTTGAGCCGCCTACCGGGGACCCGGCCCGGCAAATGTATCCAATGGAAGCTGGGCAATCGGTTTGGTTCCGCAATCTCAATCGCGGCAAACAGGCTGTTGCGCTTGATTTGAAATCAGAACGCGGGTGCGCGCAACTTTGGGATTTGCTTGCGGATGCCGATGTCATGATCGAAGGTTTTCGGCCAGGCGTTATGAAGCGTCTTGGCTTTGACTATCAAAGTGTTTCAGCACGGTTTCCCCAGCTTGTTTATTGTTCGATTTCTGCCTTTGGACAGGAAGGAGAAATGGCGCATCATCCGGCGCATGATATGGCGGTCCAAGCATTGTCAGGCTTTTTATCGGTTAATGACGGGCCCGATGGTATGCCGGTCGTGCCGGGCGTGCCCTCGGCAGATATGGCGGCTGGCTTAAATGGTTTGTCGGCAGTGTTGATGGCCTTGCTCGGACGCGAGCGAACCGGGGCCGGTGATTATATCGATATTGCGATGTTTGATGCGATGTTGCCGTGGAGTGCCCATATTGCCGGGGATGCAATAAGCGGTGGCCAATCTTCTGTGTCAGCCAATCAGCGCTCCTTGGGCGGTGCTGGTTTTTACAATGTTTACAAGACTTTAGATGATAAATATGTCGTTCTCGGGGGGCGTGAGATTAAGTTCGCCCGGAATTTGCTAACCGCGCTCGATCGGCCGGAACTGATCGCTCTAGCCGAAGCGGAAGCCGGGGCCGCGCAACAGCCATTAATTGCCTTTCTGCGGGAAACATTCGCAAACAAAACCCGCGATCAATGGGTGCAGTGGTTTGCCGACAAGGACGTGGCTTTCTCGCCGGTTCTCGATTTTAGAGAAGCATTGGACCAAGATTTTGTGCGGGAAAAGGGCTTGTGGATTGAAGCCCATGGCAGCCATCAAATCGCTCCATCCTTCCGTTTTGAATCGGAAAAAAATTGGCAAGTTAGCGATGCGCCGATGTTGGACGAGAAAAAATGAACGGGGTTTCAGTCCACCTCTATGTGCATCGAATAGGCAAATCTCTCACCGGGATGGTAGCTCGCCGATATTTCAAACATGCGATCGCCTTCATCGAAATAGCAGCGCAATATCCGCAAAACTGGGTCTCCTTTTTCCAGGCCCAGGTCAGACAATATAGTCTTGGCTCCTTTGATCGCCTGAATATCTTGGGTGACTCGGGTCACGCTAACTTTTCCCAGCATTTCAATCTGTCCGAACAAGGTGGTGGCATTGACATCGATCTGGGCGACCGCTTCAGCCAAATCGGGATGAACCCAAGCTTCGGTGACTGCAATCGGCCGTTTGCGGCCAGGCTTCATCCGCTTTCCGCGAAAGGCAAACCATTCGCCATCGGCGTTGGAGCCAATTTGTTCGACCACATCTTTAGGAATGGCCGCCGTCTTGCATTTCTCAAAGCTAATCGTCGTATCTCGCGCATATTGCAGAATTTCACCAACGTTACTGAGCGGTTGGTGCAAAGCACCAGCCCGCGCCGTCGCCGGTTGGACGACCGTCCCGGAGCCGCGTTTGCGGGTGATCAATCCTTCGGCGGTAAGCTTGCGCAAAGCTTCCCTCACCGTAAAACGACTGACATCATATTTTTTGCACAAAACGGATTCGGTTGGAAAATCGCCGGGATCGGAATAGTCTCCGCGCAACACCGCTTCTCGCAATTCATCTGCAAGCTCAAGATAACGCGGCTTTTTCTTAGCCGAACGTTTCGATTTCGCAGATGCTTTAGCAGCCAATTTTTCTCTACCGGACATGGGTTAGTCTTAGGACGGGTCCTGCAATGACGCAAGAGAGCCTGACCGAGAAATTGGCAACTCATTTGATGCGCCCTGTTGATGAAGCAACCCAGCAGCGCGCGCGGCTGCATTTGCTCGATTGGTTGGGATGTGTCGCGGGTGCGCGAACGAGCGGCGTTGGCAGCTTGCCAATAGAAACCTCAGGGGTGCCGGGTTCGCGAGGATCTTGGTTGGGTAATGTTCTTGAGATGGATGATATTCACCGCTCATCCATTTTGCATCCTGGACCCGTGGTCTGGGGAAGCATATTTGGTCAATCTGTTACTGACTTTGATGATATGCTGACAGCCGCGACTAGAGGTTATGAAACGGTGATTGCTATCGGTTCGACTTTTGACGACAGACATTATTCAAATTGGCATAACACATCGACCGCTGGAATATTTGGTGCTGCAGTGGCAGCATGTTTCTCGTCTCAACAAAAGCCTTCTTTAGAAAATTTAGTCAATGCCATGGGATTGGCAGGATCAGTATCAGGTGGTCTCTGGCAGATGCGTCACGAAGATACAGTTGCGAAGCAATGGCATATTTCCCACGCTGCAGAAACCGGACGGCGTGCCGCTCGAGCCGCGCTGGAGGACGCGACCGGACCTCGCTTCATCCTTGAGGGCCCGCAAGGTCTTTACGCTGCCACATGTGAAAACCCCAAACCGATGATCTTCCCGGATCAATGGCGTATCCACGAGGTTAGCTTCAAACCCTGGGGTGCTTGTCGTCATGCCCATCCGGCGATTGATGCCGCGCTGGAACTCAAGGCCAAGCTGGGATCGCTAGATGGCGATATTCAGGTTGGAACCTATGCCGATGCCATTAAATTTTGTGATCGCCCTGATCCGAAAACCGTGTTTGATGCAAAATTCTCTCTTCAGCATGCTGTAGCGGTAGTGGCCGAACGCGGCGTGCCGCAACTGGCGGATTTTGAACCCGAAGCCATCGCATCTCTGACTGATGTTCGGGCCCGTGTTTCGGTTTCCGAAGCCGGTGGCATAACTAAGCGCTACCCCGAACATTATGGTGCACGGCTAACTTGTGGCGGGGCGCATGTTGAATTGGTAGACACGCTAGGTGATCCAGAACGGCCAATGCCAAAAGAGGGCATTATCGACAAAGCAAGAGCTTTGATCACTTGGGGTGAATTGCCATCGAGGGAGGCTGATCGCGCGGTGGATCTGGCATTAAATGGCGACGATCCAACAGCGATTAGCAAGATGCTAACCGGGTGGCTGTCATGACTACAACCCAAAAAGTTCTTGAATTCGCAATTGCCGATCATGCTTTGCCACGCACAGCCAGAGCCGCCGCTTGTCGGTTGTTCGCAGACACATTGGCCAGCGGTGCTGCTGGCGCAGCGTCGAATGAAGCACAGTCTTTGCTGGCGGCTGTACGCACTTGGGGCCAAGCCGATGAATCCAGGCTTCTGGGCCTCACAGACCGATTGCCAACCCCATCTGCCGCTTGGTTTAATGGCTTTGCGATCCATTGCCTGGAATGGGATGCTGTGCACGAACCGGCGGTGGTTCATGCCATGTCTGTTGTCGTGGCAGCCTTGTTGGCTAGCGCAGACCGAACGGATGATTGTGATGAGGATGCCTTCCTTATGGCTTTGGCAGTGGGCGTGGATATCGCGAGCGGGATGGGTATTGCAGCATCCGGCGCCATGCAATTTTTTCGTCCCGCTACCGCGGGAGTAATTGGTGCTGCCTTGGCAGTGGCGAGGCTGGAACAGCTGGCAGCCGATAAATTTGCTGACGTTCTCGGATTGGCTTATTCTCAAGCAGCCGGGACGATGCAAGCGCATTTGGAGGCTTCGATCGCTTTGCCATTGCAAATTGCCAATGCAGCCCGTGCAGCGATCACCGCGGTAGATCTCGCAAAGGCCGGAATGGACGGCCCTCACGATGTGTTGGACGGCCCATTCGGATATTTTAAATTGTTCGAACCAGGCGATCTCACGCCTTATACAAATCATTTGGGAAAAATCTGGTTGATCGAACAGGTCAGCATCAAGCCTTTCCCATCTGGTCGGGCCAGTCATGGTATCTTGGGCGCAATTGACGATATGATCCGTGATGGATCTATCGACAGTGGACAGGTCCAGTCGGTTGATATTGAAGCGCCACCGCTGATACATCGATTGGTCGGGCGACCATATAAGACGGATATGACAGCGAGCTATGCTCGGCTTTGCCTTGCCTTTCTGGTACCTTTGATGTTGCGCGATCAGATCATTGATCCGCGCTGTTTCCGCAAAGAGCAATTTGCCGATCCTGATTTGGTTCGCTTAGGCGGTAAAGTGTCTATTCGGATAGATGACAATCCTGACCATAATGCATTGTCTCCACAGAAACTGACGATTGTGCTGACCAATGGGACACGGATCGAGCGGACCATTACTGACAATTTGGGGAGTCCATCGGCTCCAATGTCGGAAAACCAAGCCCAATCCAAACGCGATCTCGCAAAATCGCTGGCGGATGGTCGTTGCGATGACCGAATTTTTACTGACCCTTTAGCCTATGCCACGGAGTTATAATGACTTTTCCGACCTATTTTGAAACTTTTGATGCACAGCAAATGCTTGCCGATTACCCCATCGGAGATGCATTTGTCGCGCGCTATACCAAAATGTCTCGCGATGAACTTTTTGCCTTACAAGAACAGCGGTTTGTGAAACTAATGAAGCGGGGATGGGAAATCCCATTTTACCAACGCCTTTGGGGCAATCAGGGCATTGAGCCAGGAGATATTCAAAGCTTAGCAGACATAACAAAATTGCCTGTTTATGATAAAACTGATCTCATGGATTCGGTTAATCAATTTCCTCCTTACGGAGATTTTGACGGGCGCGGGAACACACCGGTGGTATTCCATACGACGTCCGGAACAACCGGACGACCACAGCCGCTTATGTTTGGGCCCAAAGGGCGTGAAATCACGAATTTGTTGGTTGGTCGGATGTATCGCTGGATGGGGCTCGGGCAAGACGATGTCGTGCAATCTGTTTATGGGCATGGAATGATCAATGGCGGCCATTATATTCGTGAGGCGGTCACGCATTTTACCAATGCTCTTTTTCTAAGTGCGGGAACGGGTATTGAAACCCGGTCAATCAATCAGGTCAATTTATTGGCTGATTTCAATGTCACCTGCATGGTGGGTTTTGTGGACTACATTCGGAAATTGGCTGACGTGGCTGCCGCGGAGGAGATTTTTGACCGCGTCAATCTCAAGATGATTATTGGTCATTTGGGAACCGAAGATCGCGCGGCAACAGAAGCGGCCTGGCAAGGGGCCAAAGCCTATGATTGGTATGGGGTCGGCGATACCGGAGCCATAGCTGGCGAAGGTCCTGAAAGGGATGGCATGTATGTGTGGGAGGATGCGCAATATTTGGAATTGCTGGATGTCGATACCGGCGCAGCCGTGGCTCCGGGAGAAACCGGTGACATGGTCGTCACCTGTTTGTTCAAAGATGATATCGCTCCGTGTATTCGCTTCAATACCCATGATATCACCGAAGAGCGAACCGACAGCAACGCAACAGATATGGTTTTCAAACGGATTACTGGCTTTAAAGGGCGCAGTGATAATATGGTAAAACTGCGCGGAATTAATATTTTCCCTCACGCGATTGGGGCTATCATAGAAGGGCGGAGTGATCTCACGGGCGAATATGTTTGCCGCGTTACGCGCGATGACGCCGGCCGTGACGATATGCACGTTACCCTTGAAAGCAAAGGTAGCAGCAGTCAGGTGGAATTGGCCGAATTGCTCCGAAAGGGAATCGGAATTGAGGTGGGAGTTGCGTTGGTCGATGCCGGCGGGACTGCAAAAGATACCCAAATCGATACGCGGCAGAAACCGATTCGTCTAATCGATGAGCGTGGTTTATGATTGATTGGCGTGCCTTGGAATCTGTCAATGGGCGGTTAAATGCCTTTACCGATTTCGATGAGACAGCGACTGGCTCTGCTGGATTGTTGGCTGGAGTTACGATTGGCATAAAGGCCAATATTGCAGTCAAAGCCATGCCTTGGACTGCTGGTTGCAAATTGCATCGCGATCGCGTGGCAGACACCGACGCGGCGGTGGTTGCAAAATTGCGGGCGGCGGGCGGAACTATAATCGGCATGCTGAATATGGAAGAGGCTGCGCTCGGTGCGAAGACGGATAATCCATGGTTTGGTAAGACTTATAATCCGCATAAGGAAAATTATACCCCCGGCGGTTCATCGGGTGGAAGCGGAGCTGCGGTGGCGGCAGGTCTTTGTGATGTTGCGCTGGGCACAGACACCATGGGATCTGTCCGTATTCCAGCGGCCTATTGCGGCGTATACGGGTTTAAGCCGGCACAATCGGCGATCAGCCAAGACGGTTTGGAGCTGGCCGAACCAACAATGGATTGCATCGGGCCGCTAGCTCGAAATTTAAGTCTTTTGGAGAAAGTTGCCAGAATCATGAGCGATTTTGGAGAGAATAAGGCGATCACCGGGTCTTTAGCGACATTGGTTGAAACCGGTGTCGATTGTGAACTGGAAGTTATCGAGAATTTTCGCGATATCATGCGTTGGGCAGGGGAAACAATTGCTGTGGCGCAGCTCAATCATTCGTTGTCGCGCATTCGGTTTGCCGGGTTTATTAAAACGTCAAAAGCAATGGCAGAGCATTTCGGTGGAGAAGACCTTGAGAGTCTCTCTGATCATCTGAAAAAGTTGCTAACCTACGGTCCGAAACGCAGCGCTTTGGATTGGGATAAAGATCAGGCAATTTTAAAACAAACAGCGAAAACCATGCAGACGCTGGTTTTAAAACATGGTTTTTGTATCTTGCCGACCGCTCCGCAAGGAGCCTTTCCCCAAAGCGAAGAAGCACCGGCCAATCAAGCTGATTATACTTGTCTTGCCAGCATTGCAGACCTTCCTGCGATAACCATTCCATCTGGTTTCAATGACAATGGCATGCCCTTGGGCCTCCAGATAATCGCATCTAAGGGCTGTGAAGCGGATTTGTTTTCGTTGGCGAGGAGGCTGGATGAAAAATTAAACGGTTATCGCCGCCCTAGCACCTATTTGGAAATTTCATAAGAGGAGAAAAACTATGCGGATCATCGTTTTGTTTAACTTGAAAGATGGCGTGAATATCGGCGAATATGAAGAATGGGCGAAAACCCGGGATATCCCTGCCGCCAGTGCCCTCGGCTCGGTGACCTCATTTACAGTGCACAAGGCAACCGGCCTATTCGGTTCCGATGACCCCTCACCTTATGAATATTTCGAAATTATCGATATTATTGGTATGGATGAGTTTGTTGCAGACGTATCCGATCCCGAATTCCAAGCGATGTCGGCTCCGTTTCAGGATTATGCTGATGGCCCGCAATTCATTCTCACGGAAGATTTATAATGTCCGATAAGTTTGCAGGAAAAACTATCGTCGTCACGGGTTCAGGCAAAGAGAAAGGCCTGGGTCAGGGCATTTTAAAACGCTTTGCTGATGAAGGTGCCAATTGTGTTGTTTCGGATCTCGCCATTGGTGATCAGGAAGAAGGCGTGGCCGAAGAATTGCGGGGTCGCGGCGCCAAAGTCGCGACTGTCGCATGCGATGTAAGCGATGCATCGCAATGTCAGGCGTTGGTTGATCAAACGGTCGATGCATTTGGAGCGGTAGATATTTTCGTCAATAATGCCGGTATCGGTTTCATGATGAAGCCGCTGCTGGAGGTCGATACGGCCAAGGAATGGGATCAGGTGATCGGGGTCAATCTGTCCGGTGCTTTTTATTGCACGCAGGCAGCAGCCAAAGCGATGGTCGCAGCTGGCAATGGCGGCCGCATCATCAATATTGCTTCGCAAGCCGCCAAAACTGGTTTCCCGCATTTACCCGCCTATGTCAGTTCCAAACATGGCATGGTCGGCCTGACCCGGGCCAGTGCGGTGGAGCTGGGGGCGCATGGGATTACTGTCAATGCGGTTTGTCCCAACCATGTGACCACCGGCCTCGGCGCTCAGCAAAATGCCTATTTTTCGAAATTACTCGGCTTTGACAGCGTGGAGGCCTATCTTGCCAATATGAGCAAGAGCAATCCGATGGGCCGACCGGGCCTACCATCCGATACGGCCGCCGCCTGCGCGTGGCTGGCAAGTGATGATGCCTTTTACGTAACCGGAGAAGCACTTAACGTATCCGGCGGAGAGGAAATGCACTGATGATGCACGATCCTGGAGTTTGTCATTGTGGAACACTGAATCTTATTTTTCATAGCGAGAAAATGCCCGCAGAATTGGGTACGCGGAGTTGCCATAGTTCCTTTTGCCAAGTGCATTGCGCCTCCCGGACACCGACTATGATCAAGGAAAAAAACTAATATGCAAGAAGAACGGATGGATTGGCCGGGCGGCGCGAAAATGGCGCTTAGTATTGTCGTCAACGTTGAAGAAGGCAGCGAGATGACCGTGGCCCGTGGCGACCGGGGAATGGAGCCCGTGGATGAACTCGGCATTCATATAAAATCGCCCATTCGCAATTATGGTAATGAGAGCAATTATCTTTACGGGATCAAAGCCGGTGCACCGCGCATTGTAAAATTGCTCAAGCAATATGATATTCTAGCGAGCTGGACTGTGGCCGCCATGAGCCTCGAGAACCACCCGGAAATAGCCGCAGCTATCGCTGAAATGGGTCATGAACCTGTCAGCCATGGCTATCGGTGGGTGCATCAATTTAAAATGGATGAGGCGAAAGAGCGGGAGTTTATCCGCAAAGCGGTTCAATCCATTGAAAAGACAACCGGCACCAGGCCTTATGGTTGGCTATCGCGCTATTTCCATACCGATAACACCAGACGGCTTTTGATCGAAGAGGGCTTTGCCTATCATATGGACGATTATTCCGGAGATATTCCCTTTTGGGACAAAATGACTGTCCCGGAAAAGCCTATTGCGATCGTGCCCTATCAATTGGATAGTAACGACATGAAAATGTGGACGGATCCGGCAATGACGCCTCAGCAATGGCTTGATTATGCCAAGCATAATTTTGATCAAGTCTACCGAGAGGGCGAAGAGGGTAATCCCAAAATGATGTCGCTCGGTCTTCATCTAAGGATTATCGGCCGGCCTGGCCGCATTTGGGCATTTGAAGAATTTATCAAGCATGTAAGATCTAAAAAGGATGTCTGGGTAACCACCCGCCACCAAATCGCGCAACATCTGGCCACGGTCTCTCCACTATGAGTTTGCGTTTGGAGAAAAAGGGCAAGATCGCACATCTGATTATTGATCGGCCTGAAAAGCGCAATGCGTTCAATCAAGCGATGTGGGAGTTGCTGCCCGATTTATTAGCTGATGCGATGGCGGATACAAGCATTCGAATATTATGTTTGCATGCCAGTCAGCCCGATAGTGCCTTTTGTGCGGGCGCGGATATTGGTGAATTTGCTACTGGTTCTACCGATCCGCAATGGCGTGCGAAAAACCAGGCGGCCATAGGCCGTGTGCAACATGAACTGGCTGGGGCGCCGAAACCTACTATTGCAATCGTCGATGGCGATTGCGTTGGCGGCGGCTGCGGTATGGCTTTGGCCTGTGATCTGCGGATTGCGGGGCCCAAAGCCCGCTTTGGGATCACGCCATCAAAATTGGGATTGGTCTATCCCTTGCACGACACCAAATTGCTTGTTGATCTGGTGGGCCCCTCACAGGCGAAACGCATATTATTTACAGGTCAACTATTATCCACCGATGAAGCCTTGGATATTGGTTTGATTACAATATCCGCTGCTGACCCTTATGCAGAGGCTGCCGCGATCGCGCAAACTATGGCCTCTGTATCTTCGCACAGCCAAACGATGAGCAAAGCAATCATTAAACGTATATTGGATGGTCAGGCCGACGATGATGCCGAGACCTCAGCCCTGTTTGATGCCGCCTTTGAAAGCCGAGATTTTAAAGAAGGTGTCAGTGCCTTTCTAGACAAGAGAAAACCGGAATTTTAACATGACACATGCTCTTCAACATGGTTCTATTTTGGGCGGTGTCGTCACTGTTCCCAATATTCAACATGCGATTAATGACTATCAAGACATATTGGGTATGCAGCTTGTTGAGGCCGATGACTTGGATATGGCATTGGCTCAAAGCTGGGCCTGTCCGAAAAATGCCGGAGCATCGAGTGCAGTGTTGCAGCCAACGAGTGGTGCGGACTGCTTTATTCGGCTAGTCGAACAGCCGGATCATCCGGAATTTAAACCCACCACCACTTATGGTTGGGCTGCCTATGAATTGACGGTCCAGGATGTGTTTGGATGGCCAAAGCGATTGGAAAAAAGCGGTTTTGATATAATTGGTCCGCCGAAAGAGCTTGAAGGCTTACCGTTTTTTGTACCGATGCAAGTATTGGGTCGCGGGCGAGAAATGATCTATCTAAATGAGGTCCGCGAAGACACACCATCTTCCGATTTGCCGAAAGCCAGATCGTTGACCGACCATATTTTTATCGTGATCTTGGCAACGCCCGATCGTGAGGCGACCGTGGATTGGTATCGTGATCAATTGCATCTGACTGTCGGCGATACCTACACGCTGGAATATAGCATGATCAACGATGCATTCGGCAAACCCGCTGGAACGGTCTCTGATCTGACGATGATCCAAAATGACCGGTTGCCGATAGTCGAGGTCGATGATTATCCGAAAGAAGCAACGGTACGCCTGCGCCATCAGGGTTTATTGCCTCCTGGTAATGCATTGGTCACGCTCGCGGTGGACAAGTTGGACGCACTAAACCTGGACTGGATTTCCAAACCGCAGGTTCGAGAAGGGGCAATTTACCGGGACCGACGCACTGCCACGGTCCATGGCCCCGTAGGAGAATTGCTGGAGTTGATTGAAATCGGCTAGTTGGAACTTTGCTCCGGTTGATCGCTGGCGGTCACGTCAGGTGCCTGATTGTCCATATCACGCCACAGCCGCCATTTACCATCTGTTCCCTTTTTGAAAACAAGAAAGGATCGCCCCGCTGCCGTAAATTTTTCATTGCCGGGTGTGACAACGTTCATCCAATATTTCGAAATTAGATAGCCGGTATTGCCATTAATCGTAATATCTTCCGGGGTGAAGGAAAACGAGACCCGGTTCCCGCGGTCCTTGTTGCGTTGCAAATAGGTCAATATCGCATTGACACCCTTGGCCGCTGGTGCCCCATGCGTCATGAGCCAAGCATCCTCTTCATACAGATCCCGCATGGCAGCGATATCACCTGCTTCGAACAGCTTTTTCCATAGCGCACCATGCGCGACTATCGCTTTTGCATCGCTATGGGCAGGGGCTGATATTGCCGGTTCGGCAGCCGTCGGATTTGCAACAAGACTGACGCCCAGTGCAGCGATAAATAATATTCTTCCAGTCATTTATCCTCTTTCGCTTCAGGGTCGGTGTTGTCCTGATTGCCACTGGTCAGGATTGTATAGCGCGCTGGCGGATTCAAAAGGTTTGTCCTCAAGCGCGGTGGCGAGGCTGTCATTCCACCGGTTAAGGAAACCAAACATACTGATGACGGCCATAATTTCGGTCTTTTGCCGTTCATCAAAATGATCGTTCAAGGCTTCGAAGTGCTGGTCCGTGGCCGCATTTGGAACTTGGCCGGCTGCAAAGGCAAGGTCGAGCGCAGCAATTTCTGCAGCAGAGAATAACGGACTGGATTGATAATCCCAAACCGCCTGGACTTTAGCTTCATCAACGCCAACATCTCGGGCACCTAAGGTTGTATGAGCTTTGCAATATTGGCACCCAGCGGCCGCACTGGTTACCGCACCGATGAGCCTTTTTAGTCCATTATCAATTGCGCTATCGCCATAGATAACGCTGACAAGTCCGCGAAAAGCGCCCAATAATTCTGGCCAATGCGCCATGGTCATCACGGAATTGGGGACATAGCCCATCAGATTTTCGGAAAATTTAAGCGCCGCCTGAGTCTCTTCAGGCAATTGCTCTAAGGTCAGAGGTGTAATCCGGGTCATATTCTATCCTTGCTGTATAAGGGATCTTACCATATTTTCCCGCCGATCCAGTCGCCCGCCGCAGCCGTAAATTCATGGATTCGGATATCGGCCCAAAGATTAGCATGATAATAGGGATCCGCTTCGAGCTGGGCTCGCGCCTGCGCTGCGGTTTCTGCTTTGACAATGAGCAGCGAACCGATCGTATCTCCCTCTTGGTTTTTCAATGGACCAGCAACAAACAGATTTTCGATAGTTTTTTCAATATGGGCAAAATGCGCGTCTCGGGCCGCTAGTCGTTTTTGTGCGGTATCCGGTTTATCCGTGCAATATATGGCAAAGGCTTTCATGTTTTTGTCCGATTAAGAAAATTCAAAATTTCAGCTGCTGTGATCTCAGCCGCCTCATCCAAAACGGCGCGGGTAATGTCCAATCGCTCAACCAGTCTTGCATCTGCAATTAATGTGGCTGCACGGCGCGTTGCATCAAGCAAACCGGATTGTGTCGCCAAGATCAAGCTGTCCTGTGTCATGGCAGGCAGTTTACTGTCCACATCATAGCTAAAAGCAGCATGAAAGGCCTTGTTCATGAATTTCCCGGGCCGCAATTGCTCCACAAACATTTCAAAGCTGCGGTCATAGGTTTGACTGGCGATGCGGTTGGTAATGCCGCGCTTCCACGGCCATTCGAGACATTCTAACTCAGATGTGATTTCAAAAGTCTTGGAGCTGGCAGATTTATGCTTGGCGCTCGTTTCGGCGTCAAAGGCCGGTATATCGACCAAAGCGAGACGCCCTATTTTAAGCGGGTCTATCAATGCCATTTCCACCGCAACCAGATTGCCTGTGTGAAAGCCCAAGAGGTCAACCGTGCCACTACCGGATTGTTCGTGAATCACTGCGAGCATCGCCTGTGCATATTCTGCGATAGTGGGTTCTTCCTTAAACGGATCAGAGCCACCATAGCCTGGATAGTCAGGAGCAACCACCATTCTATCCCGCGCGAGATGGGGCATGATTGCGGTAAAAGCGAGACCGCTAAATGGTCCGGGGTGAAGGCAATAAAGAGGCGGTGCGGATATTGGGCCTTCGGGCACTAACTTGCGCCAATGAATTTGACCAAATGGGCCGTCTGAATATCCTTTTCGGATCATTTGTTGGAGTCTCCAAGGCGAGTCATTTGTTCCCGGTAGAGCCGGCGGGTAAGCGGCATCATCACCAGGGGAATAATTGCAAAAATAATCGGCACTGTGGCCACTGCATACCGAATATTATCCTCACCAAACACGCTGCTTGACAGTTCGCCGACCGCTATCGGACCCAATGATCCGAACCAACTGATTGCAAGATAGTAAAGTGCGATAATTTGCCCGCGAACCTGTGCAGGCGTGATGACCAACAAGGATGTTACGCCAATGGCAGAGACAATTCCGATGCCAATTGTGTTGATGCATAATATCGCGAAGGCCAGTTCTGCTGTTGGCATAAACAAGGGCAGTGACGCGGTTGGAACCATGATGAAAAAGCCGATATACAGAATCCGCAAGGACGCATCTTGAACACCCTTTTTGGTCCACCAGTCTGAAATTGTACCCATGATGAGCATATTGGCCGGACCAATGATGAGCAACGCGATACCGTTTATAGTGGCATATTTTTGTGGCGACCAACCCCAGGTTCGTTCGAATGTTGGCGCGAGAAAGCCTTGGCTATAGGCAATGGCTGTCATCGTGCAAATGATGAGGACGAACCCGATATAGAGTGTTTTGTTGCACCAGATATATTTGAGCGCATCGAAAAAGCCGCTGCCGCTTATGACATCGGCTGTCGCAGCAGCAGGCCGCCGCACCGGTTCTTTCATAAACAGAAAGAAGAGCGCGAATAATATACCGGGAAGGCCCACAAGAATGAGCGTGAAGCGCCAGGGTGATAATTCACCAAACAGCGGTAGCGACTGATTCCCGCTCGATACCGTCCAGGCGATTATTGCGCCGCTTAGGAGGGATGCCAAGCCAGCACCAATGGGAAGAGCGGAGGAATAGAAAGCAATCGGCTTCCCGCGCTTTTCGGTGGGGAAGCTGTCTCCGATCATAGAGAATGTTGCGGGACTGAGCGTCGCTTCGCCAATACCGACGCCCATACGCGCGGTGAACAGTTGCGCGAAATTTTTGGCTGTACCCGTCGCCACCGTGGCTGCGGACCAGAGTGCGACGCCAATGGATACGATCCAAATCCGTTTTCCGCGATCAATCAACCAGCCCATGAATATACCGACAAAGCCATAGACCAATGTAAACGCGCTCAGCAGCCAACCGATTGACCGGTCTGACAAATCAAACTCGGCTTTGATCGGTTCAATCAGTAATCCCAATATATATCGATCCACAAAGCTAAAAATATAGGCGATGGTCAGCATGACGACGAGAAACCAGCCGGCTGTTGCGCTCGGATAGGGCGCTGCTGATGGCGACGTCGCCGCGGGACTGTCTGCTTTATCGGTCATGGTTGCGCGTCCGGAATCAGGTAGATGACCACCAGATTATCGTCAAAATCTACAATGCCGATTTCCCGACCGATCCTGCCATCATGGGTTTCAAGTCGGCCTTCTTCATAGACTTGCAGGCCCAGTTTGCGGGCGCCTTCCATCACAGCATCGGGATCGGCAACGTCGAGGACAATTGCGCTGCGTCTTGGATGAGGTACCGGATCTAGCGGAATTTTTTTGACTTCGGACAGAGCCATTACTCGGGGCTGTCCCGGTAGCGACAGGATCGAAAAACCAATCTCCGCATCTTTCGGGATTTCAAAGACCGGAAAGGAATAGCTGTCTGGATTATGGCCTTTGCGAAACGTTTCTTCAAAGCCAAGCACGTCCCGATAAAAAGTCAAAGAACGATCGATATCGGCCACAACAAAATTGCCGCGTTGAAATCGTGTTTGAGGTTTACTCGTCATTACTATCTTCCTTAAATCCAGTTTTCCGGTTCACCGCGGACTGAGCAGCATTGTACACCGACATTTTGACCATAATAGAGATTAGCCAAGGCGCGTGGCATATGTTGAAACCCCTGCTCAATATCCTGAACGGGTTTTAATTTACCCTCGTGGATCCAACCGGCAAGGTCATCCATGACCAGCTTCCAGCGATCGAGATGGTTGTAGACGAAAAACCCTTGCATGCGGGACTCTGTGGCCCGCAAACGGGTATAGTTAGACAGTTTAAATGGTTCGTCTCGCGTATACTCGCTGATCGATCCGCACAGCACAATCCGGCTATGCAAGCGCAGTCTTTCGAGACAGGCTTCCAAAGTTTCGCCGCCGACATTGTCGAAATAAAGGTCGATGCCATCAGGCTGTAATTCGTCCAGTCGCGCTGCAATATTTTCGGATTTATAATCTATCGCATGTGAACAGCCATGTTCGAGAATGAACGCGCATTTTTCTGGCCCACCGGCCATCCCGATCACATCACAACCGGATACATTTGCGGCCAATTGACTGACCATCGAACCGACACCGCCGGCGGCGCCGGACAAAATCATCCGATCTCCCTGTTGCGGGTCGCCGCAGGTAAAAAACCCAGCATGAGCCGACAGGCCGGTCATGCCCAGTACGCCAGATCCAAGTGCAGCCGGCAAGCCGTTTGGCGGCATTCTATAAAATTTTTCCTGAGCTGTCATTTTAGAGACCTTGTAGGTCTGCCAGCCCATTTGGCCCTGAACCATTTCGCCTTCGCGCCAATCAGGATGCCGGGATTGAATGACCTGGGCCACACCGCGGCCGTGAATAATATCTCCAGGCTCCAGGACTTTTTCTCCTGCCGCACCGGTGCCTTGCATGTAGAAACGCATAACCGGCGCAAGGCCAAGATAATGCGTTTTCAAAAGCACTTCGCCTTTTCCCGGCACCGGAATATCATTTTGCGTCCACATAAAGTCAGTTGGCTTAACATTGCCAACAGGCCGAGCGGCGACCCGCCATTGATAATTGGCATTGTCGTCCATTTGCTTATTGGCGGACAGCGCGTCAAATTCAGCTAGGGAGGAAAGCGGCGTTGTCACTCAGTCATGAACCTTCACAACTTGGTTCACTTCAAAGAAATAGCCGTCCAAATCCCAGAAGGAACAGCCGATCATATCCTTTTGCTTTCCATCCGCTCCGGTAACGGTCCATTCTCTGGGTTCGCTGTGAATGCGCGACCCTAAAGCTCGTGCCCGTTCGACTGCTCCTTTGGCATCTTCAGAAGCAACAACAAAAACGGGTGCGCCAAATTTGATTTCGGTTGGCAATTCTTTTGGAGCATCTTGTTTGGGGTCAAGCCATTCGAGTAAGCCGATCATGCCAATCATGTCATGCTCACATTTCAATATGATCAAGCGCGTTTGATCACCCTTTTTGCCCGCGGCCAATTGGGTACCAGACAGGGTGAAGGGCGTGTCCATCCATTTGGTCATGCCCAATACCGTCTCATACCAATGGGAAGCAATGTCGCCATCACGGACCATTAATGTTGTGCGTTTGATAATGTCAGTCATGTGATTTTCGGGCTTTCTATTACAAGGACTTGGCAATCTGCGATATCAGCACGCAATTTTTTGGCTTCCTGATATTCGGGGCTGTTCCAGAACTTGTACACCGCTTCTTTGTCTGGCCATTCAGAAATGACCATCGAGGCCCCGTCACCGAAACTGCCTTCCAGCAATTCTGCACCAGGGCCGCGCAACACATAAGTGCCGCCAAATTTTTCAACTAAGGCTCCCGCTGCTGCGCCATAGCCTTGGATGAATTTTTCGCGATCGGATATAGCGGCGGTGACAATCATGTAAGCAGCCATGAACGATTCCTCCTTTAGATTTGTCCGGACAAATTACGGCAAGGAGAGACGATTGCAACAGCTATTTTCAACCGACAGGAGTTGTCGCTTAAAATTGATCAGGCATTTGTGCAAGTTTGGAGAAAAAGCGAATATTATAAAAGTTATATCGCTGGAACTATTTGTCGACGGTTGTTTCGTTGCCGAGAAAGGGGAGGATGACGGCTCTATATTTTTCCGGCGCCAGATCAAAGCCCCCTAAAGTGACTCCGTCAATATGACGCATTTGAGCGTTGGGAAAAAACGATAAAGCCGCTTCGGTCTCCTGTTTGAGACTGCCATCATTGGTGATGAGCAATACCGGTTGTTTGACTTTCTGAAAGCGACTCTCTGCCGGATAAGTGAAGACACCATGATAGGCTTCCCAACAATGCGGGTGGCATTGCATCATATCATTAAAATGCTCCTGCGCCCGGCTCAAAGGCAGATTGACCGTTGTCGCTGCTGCGGCAAATTGCCACTTTTTGTTCAGGTGCGACCCATCTGCCAAGACCTGATCCGGTTTCGCGTTGGCCTTATAGCCCTTGCCGCGGTCTTCTCCGGAAAAGAAAGGAAGACCTGGAAGGATCAGGCGACGGACCAGTTCCGGATGCTGCGCAGCAAGCTCTACAGCGATGAGGCAGCCGGTATGATATCCTAATAGATCTAGTGGTTGGCTTGACTCTTTACCATAGCCCATGGCTTGGAGCACTGCAGCCGCAGAAGCGGCATAGCCATCAATCGATTGCAACTTTTTGGGACGATCCGAGTCGCCATAGCCAGGCGTATCAATCGCAATGACCACGCGGTCAATGGCCATCAGGTGCATGAATTTCAGAAAATAGTCGCTGGAATAAGGCGTGGGATGAAAGAGCACCAGTGGTGGTTCTTGAGTTTTGTTATCTGGCTGCGCGATGCGCACATGTACTTGACCAAAAGGGCCATCGTAAAATGCCCGCTTCATTGTAATCATCGGACTTTGGGTTGCTTCAGAAGTGAGGGATTGGGCGAGAGATGGAGAGGCGGACAAAAGCAATCCTGAGAAAGTCAGGCAAAGCAAAATTTGAGAGTTTTGAATCAGTCGCATGATGGTTCCTTCTGAATTTCAGCGCCATTTTCTATGATAACTCTATAAAATGTCCGGACAAATTAATCTACAAAAAATGGCGGAAAACTAACAAAAAGTCAGCAAAAATCTCAGAAGAGTTGCAATTATGCGACAGTTTTTGCTGGAGATTAAAATAAAGTAAAATTTGTCTGGACAAATCTGCAATTCGATGTGATTTCTGCTCATGGGGATTTGTCAGACAATCTGACGTCAGGGAGTTAACTCAATGAAAATGGTTTTTAAAACATCACTGCTTGCAGCAACAATTCTGGCAAGCGCGCCAGTATTGGCACAAGATAATGGCGGCGAAGAAGCCGCAGATGATTCCAATGTCATCATCGTGACGGCACGGAAAAATGCATCCACCTTACAAGATACACCGATTGCCATTTCTGCTTTTGATAGTGAAGATATAAAAGAAGCCGGCTTTGATAGCATATTGGATATCGCAAAAGCGTCACCGGGTGTGTTCATTGAAGCCTATAATGATACGGCAGCGCGGGTGGATTCAGTTCCTCGCTTTCGCGGTGTCACCGTGGACAATGGCAATCCCTTGCAAAGAACCGCAACGGTTTTTGTGGATGGCGTATATGTTTCCGGTGGTATCCAGGGCATTGGTCTAAGCGAAGTGGAGCGGGTTGAAATCATCAAAGGCCCACAATCGGCGCTGTTCGGACGGAATACATTTGCTGGCGCAATCAACTACATCACAAAAGATCCGGGCCGTGACTTTGGTGTCGATGTTTCATTGACCGCAGCAACGCGTGATGAATATCGCGTAGCGGCAAGTATTGAAGGGCCGATAGGAGATAGCTTAGCCTTTCGTGTGAACGGTAGTTTCGATTCCAATGGTGGGCATTATCGCAACGCCAAGGATCCATCTCAAAAACTCGGATCCGAAGAAACATGGGCTGTTGGCGCAACTTTGCTGTTTGAGCCCAGTGATGATTTTCGGGTGAAGATTCGCGGCACTTATTATGAAGATGATGATGGCCCAGCGGCATTCACCCGTGCCGGTGGATTTTTCCAGCACAATTTCGGTGGATTCCCATTGCCCGGCGGCGGCACTACTGAAACCGCGTTTCAAGGCGTGTTGCGAGTGCCTTCGCTTGATCAAGTCGGCACAGATACAACGGACGCAGACTTTCAGCGCGCACTGGCTGCTCTTAATGCTGGCTTGGCACCTGGCGCGACGGTGCCGGATGTGGGCATTAGCTACGAAGAACTTGGTGGCTATGGCTTGAAACGCAAAGCCTACCGTACCAGTCTTGCGGCAACTTATAATATTAGCGACAATTTGAGTTTCGATTTACTGACCGGTTATAACCGAGAAAAATTCCTTTTCTTCGGCGATTTTGATGCCACGATTGGTTTTGGGTTTAACTCCTCAATCGGCCGTGATCTGGAAGATTTCGGTATTGAAGCGCGCATGTCCGGAAGCTTCTGGGACGATCGGATTTCATGGACCGTAGGCGGTAACTATCTCGACATTAATATCCTAAGCTCTGGCGGCTTTTATGATAATTTCGCTGGCTATTTTGGGGGTACAGTGTTCCCACGGGACACCTGGTTCCCTGGTGTCTATGCGGATCCTGCGGAAACTGGAGCGCAGACTATTGGTGTGTTCGGACTGGTTGATTTTGAATTGACCAACGAACTGACGCTGATATTCGAAGGTCGGTATCAAGTGGATGAGATCAGCGAAAATGCGGTCAATGCGGGATTGGCAACGCCAATTTCTCCGACCAAGTTCAAAAAATTCCTTCCGCGCGTTCTGGTACAATATGAGCCGACAGACGATACATTGCTCTACGCTAACTACAGTGTGGGTAACTTACCGGGCGGTTTCAATCCGGAAGTAGCCGAACTGGATGCGGCCCAATTGGCAGAATTTAACGCCGCCGCACCTGGCAATGATGTGTCGTACGAAGAAGAGAAATTGGAAAATTTCGAGTTGGGTTGGAAGCAGACATTGTTCAACAAATCACTCGCCTTTAACTTGGCTGCTTTCTACATGAAGCGAAGCAATGAAATCTTCTCCGCTTTTGAAACTGTCACAGACACAACGCCGGGTGCACCTAATCCTATTCGGACGGTTTCTTATACCGGCAACGGAGCTACAACGAACATCTATGGTCTCGAATTGGATGCAAGTTGGAATGTATCTGATGCTTTCTCGGTACAAGGCTCATTGGCCATTGTAGATGCGCAGATCCAGTCCTTCCCAGTTGGGCAAGGAGCGGGTGACTTTACCGATGTATTCGGTCCCGGCGCAGATGTGACTGGACAACGAGCTCCGCGTTTCCCGAAATTGACTTGGTCGATTGGCAACACATTTACCCAACCGATCAAGGGGGACTTTTTGGGACTGGGAGATGCTGATTGGTATATTCGCAGTGACTTGTTCCACACAGGGCAGTTTTTCGACAGCAATACTAACTTGGCTGAAACGCCAAGCGCATATGACTTGAACATCCGGACCGGTATCAAAACCGATGATGTACGGATCGAGTTTTTTGTGACCAATGTATTGGGAGAAGATGCACCTATCTCTGCCAATAATGTTGCCGATACCGGCGCTGATGTCCGGGGCCGATTGCCTCTATTCAGCGGCGTGTTCGATTTCCTCCGGGAAAGCGTACAAATTGGTCTGCGCCCGCGCCGTCAATTCGGTATCAAGCTAGACTTTAGTTTCTAAGATACCTGAAAGATGGAAGAGGAAAGCCGCTTTTTAGCGGCTTTCTTTTTGTCCAGATCCCGGCAGAACAAACCTTCCGGCCCGTTTTTAGTTCGCCCCTATTTCGAAGCCATCAATATTCGTGCGACCGCTTCCGGCGCGGTGATCATCGCATCATGGCCGGTGCGTAATGGACGATAGGTCCAGCTGGGATCCGATGCGGCTTTAGCAGCATGATAGGGAAAGCTGCTATTGGGTAGAACTGGTGATGTACAATGTACATAAGTTCGCGGCAAACCGATCGATCCTCCGGATTGCAATTTTATAGGGTCAAGCCAGGTCTTGAGCGGATGCGGTGTAAGATTGGCAGCGACCCATGAATAGCTCGGATGATCTTTGGGAATGCCCAGAAACTCAGGAGCAAAGGCGGCCATGCCAATGCCATCAGGAGCCAAATTGGCTAAAGCGCTTTGGGTTTGTTGAATAATCTCGGGGCTGCGCGGTGGACCTTGTGTAATCATGGTATCGCCATCTTTTGGTAAGGCGGCATCCAAATAGACAATCGCGCTAACCCGCTCTTTCATACGATCCGCGACACCAGTGACAACCATTCCGCCATAGCTATGACCCACTAAGATAATGTCGGTCAGATTATGAAAAGCGATCAGTGTCGTAATATCTTGAATATGAGTATCCAGCCCGATGGCAGGCGATAATAAGTGCGCGCGGTCAGCCAAACCAGTCAAAGTTGGTGTCCACACTTTGTGGCCTTGCGTTTCAAGCTGAGCACGTACATCGCGCCAGCACCAACCGCCATGCCAGGCGCCATGAACCAGCAAAAATGTTTTGGGTCCACTTTTAGCGGAGGCAAGCGATCCCGCATTGACATGGGAACATCCGGATATGGAAAGCCCCCAAGCTGCCATTGTCGCGCTTCCAAGAACTTGCCGTCGGTTCCACTTTCGTCGCATCAAACGGTCCTTGTTAGTAGATCGGGATCAACCGGGTTTCGTCAATTCGGATCACAGTTTTTTCAGCACATAAAGTGCGGACCGTTCAGCCGATTCCAAGGCGCCTTCCATTCCCGAACTTTGTTGCGCGAGATGTTCTCCGGCAAAATGCAAGCGCGCACCTTTATACCGGGTCGAGGCAGCTAGGGCCGCGCCTTGTCCGGCGCCAATATGATGGTAAATTCCGCGAGCAAAGGGATTTTTTTGCCAGCTGAACAGGCGTAGAAACTTGAGTTGTCCTCGTGCCGACGGTCTCGCTTGTTCAATCCGTTTAACGATTTCGGCACCAGCGCTTTGCTCATCCATTTGATCAACACGCTCTGCACTTTTGCCATTGAGCCAGACTTTAACCATCGCCGGATCTTCGCCGAGTACAAACATTCGTCCCAATAACGGGTCATCGGACCAGATGGTTTGTGGCAAGCCATCTTTTTTCCAAAAAAGAGAGCGCGCTTCCAAATAAGCAAAACTGGCTTTGGTGTAAGGAAGCTGAGAGATCATCATCCGAAGGCTAGACGGCAAGTCGGCCTCTATCCTCATCGCACGCATGACCGCAAACGGAGCCGTACAAATCACGTGCCGCGCTCCAAATTTCCGGCCATCCGTCAAACCGAGTTCAACGCCATCTCCTTCATCTTCAATAACGGCAACCGCGCTGTTTAAGATAATCTCGCTACGCAGCGCATTCGCCATCGCGTCGGTCATGCGTTGCGAGCCTCCGCGCACATAGGTTGTGGGACCACTGCCAGCCCGAAATATGGCTAGGCTTCGTGCCATGTGCAGTGCCGATTGCTCCGCGATATCGTTGCCGTTGAGATTGGCATTGATCAGCCGCAAAGCCTCATCTGATGCGCCGCGTTGCAGCAAATATTCACGCAGCGCGATATCTATTTTCTGATGGGATGGGCGCATCCAATCTTCGATATTCTTCAATTTGGGTAAGTCTTTAAGATAGGAAAAAAACAGTCGATCTGGCGGTGTTTCTTTTTCAGCGGTGGCAAGCTTGTTCTGGTCTGCGGTCGGCCATTGCTCGGCCAACAAGGATTTACCGCCAATATGATATAAAGACCCGCGGCCGGTTTGGGGCGGGCTATAGCGCGCAACATTGAGCCGATCGGCAATAGCATGAAAGCGTTTGTAACTGGCTCCGACTTGGATACCACCAGCATCAGGTCGGCCGGGCAAGTCGTCCAAATTATGCAGCCGCCCGCCAATCCGCGCCGCTCCTTCCAAGACGATTACCTTATAGCCCGCTTTTTCTATCTGGCTGGCGGCGTGGAGGCCGGCGAGACCTGCGCCGATAACTATAACATCCGCAGTGGTCTTGCTCCACGTTCGACGCGGAGCCGCACAAGCGATAAGCGATGCACTGGCGCCGCCGACAAATGTGCGCCTGGTGATATGGGTTAGCCGATCTTTCATGCCGATATGTTGACAGAAACATGATCCAAAAGGCAAGGTGAATTTGTCCGGACAAAGAGGTTGTTTGCTATGCCCAACTATCGATATTTATCCCTTTTCATACTGCCCTTTATGTTGTCGGGACCCGTTTGGGCGGCAGACGGTGATCTTGATGGTCCACAAATATTAGCTTTGGCTCGAGAGGCGGCGGGCGGTGATGATTGGGCCAATGCGCAGACCTTAATGCTATCGGGCCGGGCTGTCTTTTATGGGCCGACAGGATATAAACCTCGCTCAATCGCCAGTGATTATCGCATGTGGAGAGAATTTGATCCGGATCGCAATATTGCGCATGGCGCGGATGGTAAAGTGAGAATCATTGCGAAAAATGACGGTAAACTGATTTTTGAAGTCGGCTATGATGGGGAAACTACCTGGACCGAAAAAGGTATAACGCCAAAAGCGCAAGCTGATAAATTTTGGGCGAGCAATTTTGGTTTTGGGATTATTCGACAGGCGCAGCAACCGGGTTTTGTCGCCAATCGATTGCCCGATGATGATATTGGAGGACATGCGATTTATAAAGTGGAGTTGGTTGACCCAACGGGCGGCAAAACCCAGTTTGGCATTGATCAGCAATCCTACGCCATACGGACTATGGGCTTTCGCACGCCGAAAGGATGGCATTTGCGTGTCTATGATGATTTTGTTCGACTTCAAAAACCGCGCTGGCTTCAATCGCGCCACGTCACGCTTTACTATGATGGAAAGAAATCCAATGAAGTGTTCTGGGAAAAGACAACAGTCAATCAGGTCATTGCCCCAGCGATTTTCCGGTCACCTCCGCCTTAATTATCCCCGAAAATTCTTTGGGTTGACTTGAGACGGGCGCTCGGCGCCTTTGATCGTACAACTGGCTTGCATCCAACGCAGATTCAATCCCACTCGACTGGCATTTATGTCCGCCCAACTATAACTCACCGCGCGATCCGGCGCATCGGGTCGGTGAACATAGAGCACCATGCTGGGCCGATTGGTGCTGGGCGCGGGCCAGTATACGGAGCGCATCCGCAGAACAAGGGGATCAGCCCCGCTTTCGCCGCCGCCCACAAGCACTCGTCCGCCTTGGTCATGCAGATCGAGTTTTTGCGCAAAATGCCAATCAGGGCTGCCATCTGCTTTGGGTTGGTTTTTCTTGGCGGCCGCCCAGCATTGGACAGGGCGGGACCGTTTTAAGCTGGTTTCGGTGCCATCGCTAAAACGTAATTTCAGGCCAGCCGCATTGACCGCAATAATCTGATAGTCCTGTTTGCAGGCCTTCTTGTTTTGTAAGGCGCTATAGACCCAGCCAGATTCGACGCGATCAAAATTACGCGAACAGCCATCAACGGTTAAATTGTCTCGAATTTTATGTGCAGAAACAGCGGCCTGCAATGGGCGAGCAATCGATTTTCCAAAATCATCGATTCGCGTGATGACGAGTTGATCCTTCTGTTTTTCGATCTTCAGACCAATCCAAGCGGGCGGAGTTCGACCGGCATCTTTCTCAAAATAGCTATGTTCTTCATTGGTATAAATGCCGGGCAATTGATGGTCGAGCGCTGCGATGTTTTGGGTGTCGGCGGCCATTGCGAATATCGACAAGCTGGTAATGAACATTGCTAAAGGACCTTTTGATGTTGTCCGGACAACTTACCATGTATTGCTCGAGAAGCAACAAACTTAGATCAAAGTCGCCGCCGCGCGTTTAGCTGCCAATTCAAAGAGGACGCGATCACCCATTTCCCATGTGACGTTCAACATTGTCTGATGGATCAACCAACCCGCTTTAGCGCGCTGCAATTCATGGATGTAAAATCCGCCGATAGAATGCATCTGCCGGTTACCGTCGATCACCAGGTAATGATGCGCCGCCATATAACATGTGCATTGGGCGCGGTCGCCTTGCAAATCGATCACAAAATTGGTCAGCACATGTTGTGTTGCATCAAATGGCTCCAAGGTTGCGCGCACGCCGGCCACCCAATTGTCCGCTGTCATTTCGCTCTCTGGTTCTCCGGACCAACTGGAAAAATCCAGTGTGATTGTTTCGGCAAATATGGATCGGTAAAGATCCCAATCACGTTGGTCGATGCCCGTTGCATATTTGAGAATATGATCGGTAATCTTCGCCCGATCGACTAGACTTTCTGGGGTATTTTTTTCGGTTTTCATAGCAATTTTTTACTCGCCTTAATCGCTCTGATGGCCCATTTTTCCGGGTCGAAATCGGGCGTATAATTATATTGAGGAACTTCAATATCCCAATCAACTTGCTCACCCAATTGATCAATCAGGGCGGCCAGTGGGAATTGTCCTTCCCCGGGGATCATCCGGTTCATCGCCTCTTCAATATAGCTGGTTGATTGCTGCAAATGCGGGCCGTCACATAGCTGGGCATAACCGACAACCTCCGGGTCCAGCGTCTGTATCTGTGCCATGGTTCCGCCAGTCCGAAAAAGATGCAAGGCATCAATCGCGATTGTCAGATTGGGTTGGTTTGCCTTTTGATGCAATTTGATGGCCGTATCGAGACTATTGCAGCCCGGTGCAAACCCTGTAAATTCCAACCCAATTTCCAAGTCCATTTGCATTGCCATTGAGCATAAGGCGGCCAGTTGATCTTCTGCTCGGGCTGGATCGCGCTCATGAATATGGCTGATTGCCCGTTTCGCTCCCAATCTGGCGGCTAGCGCTAAGGTCGGTTCATAATCAGCGACGTCTTTGTCCGGGATTACCGGAAAATATTCAGCATTGAGAATTGAGATTCCATTGTCATCGAGAAGCGCGGCAAAATCTTGTTCCTCTTTTGGGACTACCACTGGGAAAAGATTCTCTCCCGTTTGGGAAACGGGTGAGGCCGTAAACAGGCACACTTTTGTCAGGCCTTGTCGCGCTGCGAAAACAACGAGCCCTTTGGCTCCCCCTTGTGTCATGGTAATTTGATGGAGGGCGACGTTTCGCATGAGGTTAGTTTAAAACAACTCATCTGCAATGCACCTATGATTTTGGTGCAGAGTTTGATCGCAGCCGCTAGTCAATATGCTAGGCAGTATGCACTGGGGCTGCGACTAAAAGAACCAGAGAATCGACCGCAATGGTGGTCGCGATTAACCGGGAAAGACATATGCTGAGCAAAGATATAGTCACGATCGCAGACGTTATACGCCAACAAGCAAAGGATTTAAGCGACGCTCTCGTCTTCACCTTTGAGGGCGATGAAATGACTTATGCGCAATTGAATCGCAACAGCAACAAAGCCGCCAATGCTCTGGCATCGCTGGGTGTTCGGAAAGGCGACCGCGTTGCTTATATGGGCAAAAACTCGCATCTTTATTTCGAGATATTATTGGGTGCCGCGAAAATCGGAGCGGTAATGACACCCGTTAACTGGCGGTTAGCCGGCCCCGAGGTTCGCTATATTGTCAATAATTGCCAAGCGAAAACCTTGTTTATCGGCCCGGAATTTATCGATCTGGTGAAGCAGATAAGATCAGAATTTGAACATGTTGAATCCATCTATTGTTCTGAGCAAGCCAGTGAAGATTTTGCCAGCTATACGCAGTGGCGGGATGAATTTTCGAATATTGATCCAATGGTGCCTTGCGCTCCTCACGATGATGCATTGCAGCTCTATACATCCGGAACGACAGGGCATCCCAAAGGTGCCATCATGACCGGCTATTCGATTTTTGGTGCGCGGTCGAAATTGACCGATGACGATTTGGCTGACTGGCAAAGATCCCAGCCAGGCGAAACAATGTTGCTGGCCATGCCATGTTTCCATATCGGTGGAACCGGATCAGGATTGGGCAATATGTATAGCGGCGGGCATGCCGTGGTGGTTCGGGAATATGATCCATCTCAAGCGCTCGAATTTATTGAGCAATATGGTATCGGCAAGATATTCATGGTGCCGGCGGCCATACAGATCCTTTTGAATCACCCGCGTGTCAGTGAAGTCGACTTTTCCAACCTCAAATATATTTCCTATGGTGCATCTCCGATTCCATTGGAAATGATGAAACAAAGCATCGACATGTTTGGATGCGAATTTATACAAATGTACGGCATGACCGAAACATCAGGGACAATTGTAGCGCTGCCGCCGGAAGACCATGATCCCAATGGCAATGATAAAATGCGGTCTGTGGGCAAACCGTTGCAAGGAGTGGAGGTGAAAATTATCGATGAAGCCGGTGCGACATTGGCTGCGCGTGAAGTCGGAGAAATTGCCACGCGATCGTCATTCAATATGAAGGGCTATTGGAACATGGATGAAGCCACGGCTGCGACGATAGATGCAGATGGATGGCTCCGAACTGGCGATGCCGGCTATTTTGATGAAGATGGCTATCTCTATATCCATGACCGGGTGAAAGACATGATCATCTCAGGCGGGGAAAATATCTATCCTGCTGAAGTGGAAAATGCGATTTATGGGCATCCGGCAATTGCAGATGTCGCTGTGATCGGGGTACCTGATGATAAATGGGGGGAAGCCGTAAAGGCCTGTGTAGTGCTGAAAGAGTCGGCGGCGATGACCGAAAGCGATGTTATTGTCCATGCTCGCAACAATATCGCAGGATTCAAATGCCCAAAATCAGTCGACTTTATTCCGGAATTGCCGCGCAATCCTTCCGGCAAAATCCTGCGCCGCGAATTGCGCGCTCCCTATTGGGAAGGGAAAGACCGGGCGGTCAACTAAACCGCCCGGCATTCGACGAAATTAGAACTGGACGCGCTTGGTAAAGCCGCCGTCAATGACAAGATGGGCGCCAGTGGTATAGCTCGACGCCGGACTGGCAAGGAATACAACACTGCGTGCGACATCATCCGCCTCACCAAAATCTCCCAAAGCAAAGCCAGCCTTAGTCATTTCATAAAATTCTGGCATACCCGCTTCGATTTGCGACCAGTTGCCGCCAGGGAATTTGATAGGACCAGGAGATACCATATTCACCCGAATGCCCTTGGGACCGAGCGCTTGGCTCAACTGACTACCATAAGTAATCAATGCGGCTTTCATTGCGTTAAATGCCTGCGGCGCAACAAATGTTTCGAACGCGGCGGTCGATGACATGAAGATGATCGAACCATCATCCGATTTTTCCAGATGAGGTTCCAATACTTCCAGCGCTTTGACGGCGCCGATAATATCGGTCTGGAAAGTGACTTCCCAATCGCCGGTCGCGCCTGCACCCGAAGAACTGACATTATGGATAAAAATATCACAGCCGCCCAGCTCGCCGGCCGCTTTTTCGAGCCATTTCGGGTAGCCATCGGCATCGGTCATATCAAATGCTTCGGCAAACACTTTGCCGCCATGGGCTTCCAACTCACTTTTGGCTGCCGCCACTTGGTCTGCATTGCGTGAGAAAAACGCGACATCAGCACCTTCTCTGGCGAAATGCTCGAGCGCGGCACGCCCTAATCCGCGACTGCCGCCCGTGAGAATGACTTTTTTGCCCTTCAATCCTAAATCCATGTTGCTCTCCTTTTGTAATTTGGGGTGTGATATTATTGGGGTCTTGCGTCTAAAATTTGGCGATTGCGGGCTGACAGCACCATTTGATACCGCGGCGGAGCAGGTCATAGATTATCGGCTGTTGCCAACCTGAACGATCAACCTCGGGCCACCAGTCCAGCACTGGGTCCATGTCATAGTGGCCACGACAATGGCCCATGGTCAGATAAAGCACCGCGCCTTCACCCATTTTGCGAATATAGAAAACCGGGTGGCGGCTTTTCTTAATATCGCTATGAACAAAGCCGCTAATATCGTCTTCTCCGTTATATTCAGTGTCGAGCAAGACATCAATTTCAGCTCGGGTTTCGACCAGATATTGCTCGTCAACGGTTTCAAAGCTGGGAATATCTTTGACCAGCGGATGATCGGGTTGCGCATTGTCAACTGTGAACGGGATGATTGGGGGATGAGACAAAAACCGGCTGCCTAATGTATCAACAAAAGTGGGCATATCATCTGGAGCATCAACGCGGCCATCTTCTAGAAATTTCAATACGCTATTGGTGCCGTGTAACGCAAAATACTGACCGCCGGAATTGACGAATTGTTGAATATTCTTTTGCGCTGCTTCACTCGGCAACAGATCACAGGTATAACTGATCAACAAATCAGCATTTACAATGGCTTCGAGGTTTTCATAGTCTTCAAAGATACGCACTCGGATGCGATCATCTTCAGCCAGCAATTTCAATATTTCAAGACGCGCGAAATCGATGTCGTGATATTTTCCTGCGGCCACAAGAACACATTTTATGGGTTTTTGATCCGGGCGGCGCTCTGATGGTGATTGCTGATCTTGGGTATTGCTCATCTATTCTTTTCCTATGACAGGGTTGCTGACGCCATCCCAATCAAGATGGGCTTGGCGCATGGCTGCGAAACCATCGAGACCGGGCTGAGGGATTTGCAAATATTCTACCACTGTGCCCGGGCCGCCGCCATAATCGGCATAAAATGCTCCTCCAACACCTCCAGGCAGGCTGACTTCCTGGATGATTTCGCCACCCTTATCCTCTGTCATTTGCCGAGCCTCTGACAAGTCATCGACGATGACACAAAGATGTTGCACGCCTTGTAGCCCTTTTGTGCGCCAATCTTGGAACATAGATGGGGCGTCATTATCCGGACGAATTAGTTCGATCTGGACATCGCCCCAATAGCCAATGGCCATGGAAAACTGGATATCAGATGGTTCACCGCGATATTTAACATTTTCTACTTGGACGCTTTCCGTATGGAAAAACGGTCCCGCGCCCATGGTTTCGGTCCAATAAGCCAAAGCTGCACCATAATCGTCGGGCACATAGCTAATCTGCATGATCGTGCCAAGCTGCGCCAGAGTCGCTGGACTTTTCGTCATTCTGCACCGCGCCAGATTTCAGCGGAAGGACGTTCTTCCATTTGCGCTGCGAAACGCGCCAAATTGTCGGCCCCTTCGGGCAGTGTCCAACCGACCGTGCCACCAAATTTGATGAAGCAGAACGCGACCAAATCGGCCAATGTCAAACGGCCATTGCAAATATAGTCCTTGTCACCCAATTGGCCGTCGAGCCAAATCCAATGCTTGTCTGACATGGCTGAAAGCTCTGCAGCAGCTTCGGTGCTGACCACGTTCATCCTGGGTTCGAACATGGGCCGCCCGCCGCCGCCGCGAAAGCCCATGGTCATGGGAACAGCGATGTCCTGATCAATGCGCCGAGCCCAACGCCGAGTTTCAGCACGTTCTTCTGGGGTCGTGCCAATCAATACTGGGTTGGGCATTATCTCTTCCAGATATTCGCAAATGACCGTCGATTCACTCAATAATGTTCCATCATCCAGTTCCAGAGTTGGGGTGGTTTGCATGACATTTTTTTCGGCATATTCTTCGCTGCGGTTTTCGCCAGTGATGATATCGAGATGGATTCGTTCCACTTCTATGCCTTTTTCCATCAGGAACATGCGGGCAAGTCGCGGATTGGGACCAAGGCTGGAATAGAGTTTCACTGATTTCTCTCCTTTGGGCAGATTCGGAACGGCCTCTTGCAGAAGAAGATACACAGGTAAGCGGTTCAAACGGTCCTCTCAAAAACATTAGGTTTTGGGCGCAAACCAATCCCCAGCAAAAACTCTTGGCGATTTGCTCAAGCTGCCAGATTCACTAGTGGAGTTTGGTCGCTCTTGCGGTAGTCTATGGCAAAATAGTGTTGGTTTTCAGGAGAAGATAATGGTCGAGACATTGACAGGTCACAATCGGTCAAACGGAATTGCGTATACGGAATTGCTCGAAGGCGACAAAGTGAGGGCGCCGGCGGTTTATTTTGAAGAATCTCCGATGGAGCCGGGACTGACTGAAGTTGAAGTCAGCCGCTACTGGTCGAAAGAAGAGCATGATAAAGAAGTGGAGATGCTCTGGAAGCGGGTCTGGCAAATGGCCTGCCACAAGGATGAAATTAAGGAAGTTGGCGATACGTTTGTCTATGATATTGCCGGACTGTCATTCATCATTGTTCGCGTCTCTGAAGATGAGATCAAAGCTTATCCCAACAGCTGTATGCACCGGGGGCGCGCGCTTTGCGACAATCATAAGAAAGGGCAAAAAGCATTGCGTTGCCCGTTCCATGGTTGGTCTTGGGAATTGAATGGGAAGCTAAAAGAAGTGCCGTGCCAATGGGATTTTCCATCGGTCAGCGAAGAAACTCATAGTCTTCGAGAAGTGAGCATTGGCGAATGGGGTGGATTTATTTTTATCAATCCCGATCGCAATTGCGAACCACTGGAAGATTTTCTTGGCGATCTGGACCGCCATTTTCAAATCCCGTTCGAACGCCGATACAAAGCGGCTCATATGATCAAACGATTGCCGTGTAATTGGAAAATTGCGCAAGAGGCGTTTATGGAATCCTACCATGTCGTCGGCACGCACCCAGAACTCATGCCCGCCTTTGCTGACGCGAATAGCAAATATGATGTTTGGCATAATGTATCGCGCGCCATGTCTGCTCACGGCGCCCCAAGTCCGCATACTGATCTAGAAAAGCCGGATCCGACGGCATTCCCAGATCAAAAAGCCTTTCAGAGCTTCATTCATCCGATTAGCAAACATACATTCCGGCGTTTGGAAGAGAACCGAGTTGAAGTTTCATTGCCCAATGGCAAAAAGGGACTATTCGACATGGATGCCAACTATATTGAAGGCGATCTGAAATCCGCTGATCCGCATATGTGCAATTGGATTGGAGGGAAAATCGCGCCCGACGAAGAAGATACGCCGATGGTTTATACGGATGTCTCTGCGCATCAGTTGCGCGATGAAGCGGCGCAGGCACGCCGCGAAGAAATGCGTCCGGCATGGGGTGATATGGTAGATGACATCAGCGATGCAGATCTAACCGATGCGATTTTTTATAGCGTGTTCCCCAACATGAGCCCTTGGGCTGATTTTAACCCGATCTTCTATCGCTTTCGGCCCGATGGTGACAACCCTGAACAGTCTCTGCATGAGGTTATGTTCATGGTCGCCTTGCCGGAAGGGGCAGAGCGCCCGGAACCGGCAAAGTGCACATTTCTTGATTTGCACGATGATTACACCCAAGCAACGGAATTTGGCAGCTACTTGAACAAGATTTTCAATCAGGATTATCTCAATCACAAGGCGATGCAAAAAGGAGTCAAAAATCAACCGCATGGTGTGTCGATTTTTGCTCAATATCAAGAAAGCAAAATTCGTCATTTTCATGAGACGCTCGATCTGTGGTTAAACAGTAAAGAACCGCCTAAGAGCCCTAAGCTTCAAGCGGCAGAATAGCAGCTTGGTGTCGATACCTGACGGGTTCCTGCCAGCAAAATTCTCGACCGGCTTTCTGGATGTTGCTGGTCCGTATTTCACGCGTGAGGACGATGATCATATCGCGGTGGGCATGCGGATTACCGAAGCCCATCTCAACGGGATCGATGTGGCCCATGGCGGTGTGTTGACGACGTTAGCCGACGTCGCACTGAGCTATCAACTTTTTGTCAGCGAAAAACCCCGATTGCCGATCGCCACGATTAATCTGAACACCAATTTTTTAGCCGGTGCCAAATTGGGGGAATGGGTAGTGGCCCATGCGCATATTGATCGCAAAGGCAAGCGAACCGCTTATTGCCATGGTGAAATTGTTGCAGCAGACCGATTGCTCATGACGATGACCGGGGTTTTTGCTTTGCTCCGGAAATGACTGCGCTTAGTCGGTTGCTCCCAGATAACCCAATTGTCCGGCTTTGAATATCGTTTGTCCGCGATTGACGCTATTGAGCTTTTGACCTGCGCGGTTGACGTGATAGCGAATGGTCGCATGGCTCAACGATAAGATCATACTAATTTCTTTATCGGTTTTACCGATGGCCGCCCAATGCAGACATTCAGCTTCACGTTTCGACAAAATACAATTGGTCGGCATCCGGTGTTTCTTACGCATCGCCAAAACGTAGCCGGTAACAAATCGACTGGTAACAATCGACAAAAAGTCAGAATAAAGCCGATAAGGTTCGCTGAGGTCGGTTACACTATAGTCAATCGGGGTAAAGCTAACCGCAGCGATTTGCCCGAATGGCAAATGCACCGGGATCAAAATGGCAGATTTGGCGGTGGCCCCGCTCTCGTAAAAATCTTTGAGTTCAATTTCATCGAGATATTCATTTTGCCAATGGCCATGAAAACCATCGGAATTGCACCAAATAGGCTCACTTTCGTAGCGGCAGGCTCGCGGTAAAGGAGAGCTCAATGCCAGTCTGGTATCTTCCCACCAGCGTTCACCTTCCGCGACCCAGCCGAAAATATCCTTGTTAATCAACTCCCCTTCAGCATCCACCAAATGGGCTTTAGAGGAAATATCCGCGCTTACGGCGATCCGGAAGTTATAGGATTGGGCAATTTTGTGAATGGCCTCAGCCGCGGGTCGGATTTCGGCGGCGTTAGTTATGGTGACACTGTCTAGATTTCGACGGAAAGTGGCTTTTGAAACATCGGGTATTTCGGCGACGAAATTTTCTGCCATAATGATGCAATCCTCCACGGAGCCGCTCCTTTGCGCCTCTCAATTTGCACCACTTGTCGCGTTGTTTGGTTTTGCAGTCAACCAAACATTGCTATTAATAACGATAGGGGCTGATTTGCTCTAAAATTCGGCGCTGATCCTGCCGTTTGTTACTCGATTGTTCCGATCAGTTCCCCAACCGGATATTCTTCACCAGTTTCGGCGACAATGATCTTTAACTTACCGCTGGCAGGAGATTCGACTTCCTGGGTGGATTTGTCATTTTCCAACGCGTAGATTTCCTGGCCCTCGGTGACATCCGCTCCGTCGGGAACCAGCCATTCCGCCAAGGTTCCGACTTCCATGCTGAATCCCAATTTTGGTATACGTATTTCAGTAGTCATTTTTACCCCAATATCTTACGAATTTCGCGTTCAATATCATCTTCGCTGAACATCCATGCTTTTTCGATTGCTGGCGAAAAGGGTACCGGCGCATAGCCTGAACCGACACGCCCGACGGGAGCTTTAAGTTCAGAAAAAAGCTCTTCATGGATGCGTGACGAAATTTCTGCACCCGTACCAAAATTTTTGACTGCCTCATGAACAACGACCGCTGCCTTGGTTTTGGCGACGCTTTTCAGCACGGTTTCTTCGTCAAATGGGGCGATAGTCCGCAAATCGACAATTTCACAAGAAATACCGTCCGCCGCCAATTTCTCAGCGACGGCATGACAGGCTCCGACACCGCGGCTATAGCTGATCAAACTGACATCACTGCCTTCGCGAGGGACAGAAGCTTTGCCCAACGGGACCACATGATCAGGATCGGGTGCGGGGCCTTTGGTGAAATAAGTGGGTGTGTTCTCGATGAAAATCACCGGATTGGGATCCATGATCGAGGAATAAAGCAAGCCATAAGCATCGGCTGGATTAGAGGCGGCAACCACTTTCAAACCGGGGACATGAGCAAGCCATGCCTCTAGCATATCACTATGCTGGCCGCCCAAGCCTGTTCCGGCACCGGTAGTGGTGCGGATTGTCAACGGAACGCTTGTCTGTCCGCCTGACATAAACCGTAACTTGGCAGCATGATTGACGATCTGATCCATTGCCACGGTGATGAAATTCATTAGCATGATTTCGGCCACGGGCTTATATCCCACCAAAGCAGAGCCAACTGCCGCGCCGACGATAGCTTGCTCTGAAATAGGTGTAGAACGGACCCGGTCCGTGCCAAATTGAGCAGATAGGCCAGCGGTCACTTTGAACACGCCACCACCTTGATCATCGGCAATATCTTCTCCCATGAGAATGACTTTCGGGTCATCCGCCATGGCTTTGGCCATGGCCATGTTGCATGCCTGCGCGAACATTATTTCCTTGGGTGCATCACTCATGCTGCAATCTCCACATCCAGAACATCAATCCGATATTCGTCACCTGGAGGATATGGAGCATCAAGAGCATATTGAGCGGCTTCGTCAATTATTGCCGCGTTCTTGGCTTCAATAGCGGCGATATCAGCTTCGCTAATTTGAATGTCGAGCAATTGCTGGCGCAAGATTGGCATCGGGTCGTCCTTTAATGCCTGTTCCATTTCCGCCTCAGGAATATAGTGTCCCGTATCCCCCAATAAATGGCCGTGAAAGCGGAAGGTCATTGCTTCGATTAAGGTCGGACCATTGCCAGCGCGCGCATAGTCTACCGCTTCTTTCGCAGCCGCATACATTTCGCTGGCATCATTGCCATTGACGCGAACCGAACGCATGCCGAGCCCGTCCCCGCGCTGTTTGATTGTGTCGGAACTGGTGGCGAAAGCCATCGGTGTGTGCTCTGAATAGAGATTATTCTGGCACAAGAAAATCACCGGTAATTTCCAAACTTGCGCCATGTTCAAGCCTTCATGAAAGGCCCCGATATTGGATGCGCCATCACCGAAACAGCAGACCGTTACTTTATTGTCTTTCTCAAGTTGGCTGGCGAGGCCCAAACCATTGGCTATAGGAATGCCAGAACCAACAATGCCGGTGGTAACCATCACGCCGGTTTCCGGGTGGGTAATATGCATCGGGCCACCTTTGCCTTTGCACGTGCCTGCCATTTTGCCGGCAAACTCGGCCCAAAGATCCTTCGATGGGATGCCTTTGGCGAGCTGGTCATGCAGGCCCCTGTAAATGGTGACGAGATAATCTTCTTGATTAACTGCGGCCATCATCGCGGCGGACACAACTTCCTGGCCGCGCACGGGATAATAGACAATCTGCAATTGTCCTGCGCCAATCATTTTGCGAAATTTAATATCCGACTGCATGATCAAGTCTGCGCGGGTAAAAATGTCGATCAGGACATCTTTGTCTGCCATCTGTGTATCGCTCAAGCCTAGCTCCTCTAATCATCGCCCGCTAACGGGGTTCTCTCTTGTTCAAACTACATAGCGCAGGACCCGCTGCTCGCCACTATTGTTATAGGGAGTAGGCTCGCTATTTGGGTTCACCAATCCGATTCAAATTGAGGGACTCGGATTGAGGGATCATGGCCCAAAAGTCAGGATCATGTCCGTAGAAAATTTGCGCACCGGCGCGTCTGATTTTAGATAGTTTTTCCAGCGAACCTCGATATTGATCGACATTGAAACAATGATCCGGCAAATGCATTTCATCCAGGGAGCGACGCATATTGCAGCAATCGCCCGCGAGGATGGCCAGACCAGTAGCCGTTTTGACTTGCACCGATTGGTGGCCGGGTGTGTGGCCTGCGGTCGGAAAAATAATTACCGTTCCATCATCAAATAAATCAAGTTCTCCGGTGATGCGTTGAACCGGTTGACCAGTGTCAAAATCTTCGATGGCATAGGCCGTATCTTCGCCAGCCATTCCATAGTCCCATTCGCTGCTTTGACTGATAATCGTGGCGTCCGGTATCAATCGATTGCCACCGGCATGATCAATATGGAGGTGAGAATTGATTACATAGTCGATTTGCGCAGGGTCAATGTCCAACCCGCGCAACTTGTCCGAAACTGTTTCACCAGCTGGCATATCGACTATTTTACCTAGGCCTTTCTCCATTCCGATGAATCGGTCGCTAAATCCGGAATCAAACAGGACGAGGCCCTTGGGATGGTCAATCAAAAACACACAAGCGGGTACTTTGGCTTTGCCTGGTTCGCCATCAAGGAAAAAGCTCATCGGTAGGGTAATATACCCGCAGGTAAACGCATAAAGCAGTACGCCATCCTGGTCGCTTGTTCTCATTAATCCTACCTCCTATTTTTCTGGACTTTTCTCTAAACCTTTGATCTTGCGCTGTAAATTGAGCATTTGAACAGTGCCGGTTACGGAAAAGATGGTTTCCAAGCCGGCCCGCGCCCCGCCGCCAACAATCACAATTTCATTGCCGATTTTTACATCACTAACGGCAAATCCATGCCGTGGTTGCAGTAGCCTTGGTGCAGAAGTCCATTCTCCACTTTGAAGATCCAATATCATATGATCATCCAGCACCTTGTTTTCGCTGAGTGCTTCCCCGCCGAATATATGCAATTTTCCGTTAGAGGTAAAAGCTCCATGGCCCGCACGCCCAACGGGCATGTCAGGAAGTCTGCTCCACTGATTATCGATAAGATGGTACGAGTCGATCCGCTGCATTTCTGTGCCATCTTGGGCGTTGCGACCACCGGTGACATAGAGATAGGGGCCGTCTCGCGCTATGGCATGGGAATGGCGGGCCACTGGCATTGGCGGCAAAGCAGACCAATGGTCTTTTGCGATGTCATAATGCCAAAGGCTATCGAGATCGGCGCCATTATTCTGACCACCAATTAGATAGAGGTCACCGTCAAAATGCACCATTGCATGTTGGCCAATGGGATGCGGGAGCTTGCTAATTTCGGACCATGATTTCGATGGCAAATCATAACGAAACAAGCCGGCTTTGAGGTCGGCTTGAAAGGGCAGGGAAACATATCCACCTGAAGCATAGACATGCTGTCCATCTGCAGCCATGGCGACATGATGCAAAGCGCGCGGCAGAATTCCGCAATCGGACCAGTTCTGGGTGGACAGATCAAATGTCTCGCAACTGTCCAGCACTTTAAAAAGGCCTATGCCGCCGGCAATATAGAGTTTTTGATCTAGGCTGGCTGTGTGAATTTCAGAGCGTGGGTGGCGCATGCCATCATTCCACCCCAGAAACAAACGCGCGCCGAAAAGGAGGCCGATCCCGAGAAAGATTACCGACAAAATCACGAGTAAAAACTTTTTCATTCCAACGCTATGCCACAAGTCTGGAATTTTTCTAACCCCGCCCTGCTATCAAAGCTGGCAGTTATCTCTTGATCAATCTGTGATCTATGACGAACAAAATTTGATGGAGAGCAAAATGACTGACAACAGACAATGGCTAATTAATGGCCGTCCCAAGGGCCGCGGTCTGGTGGATGATGATTTCAAGAAAGTTGTCACTCCGGTACCACAAGTGGGCGAAGGGCAAGTGCTCGTCAAAAATGAAATTCTGGGCTTTGATCCGGCGCAAAAGGGCTGGATGGAAAATATTGGGGGCTATGTCGCACCGACGGAAATTGGCGAAGTCATGCGCGGGAGCGGGATTGGAACGGTTATCGATTCCCGGGATCCTAAATTTGCTGTCGGCGACAAGGTTATGGGGATGCTACGTTGGCAGGACTATGCGCTAATGGCCGGCAATGAACTGAACAAAGTGCCGGATGATGAATTGCTTGGTGCGAATCTCGGAGCGTTGGGGACAACCGGTATGACGGCCTATTTTGGTCTCTTGAAACATGGACGGCCCCAGCCTGGAGACACTTTGGTGGTATCCGGAGCGGCGGGCGCAACCGGTTCCATGGTTGGCCAAATCGGTAGAATTGCGGGATGCCGGACCATCGGCATAGCGGGCGGAAAAGAAAAATGCGATTGGTTGACCGGTGATGTCGGATATGATCACGCCATCGACTATAAAAATGAAGACGTGCGAGCCAGGTTGAAAGAATTGTGCAACCAATCAATCAATGTCTTTTACGACAATGTCGGCGGAAAGATCCTCAACGGCGCGCTAGCGCATATTGCGATGCATGCCCGGGTGGTCATTTGTGGCGGAATTTCGCGCTATGAGCAGGGCGACATGCCTGCTGGTCCAGAAAATTATTTTAATCTGATATTTAAGCGCGGCACGATGTCCGGCTTTATCGTCCTTGATTATATGAGCGAATATCCTGAGGCGCAAAAACGGATGCGCCAGTGGATTAAGGAGGGCAAAATAACCTTCAAGGAAGATATTCAAGAAGGTTTTGACAATATTCCAGACACTTTGAAACGACTTTTTGCAGGCCAGAACTTCGGAAAGCAAATGTTGCGACTGGATTGACAGAAAATCCGGGTGACGTGAGCAGCGCGCTAACTATTTGCGCAGTGCCAGCCGGACGCTGTCTGCAATATGACAGGCCAATGGTGAGAGGAAATTTATGAGCGATTTGGAACAATTTCGCGCAGAAACACGAGCATGGCTGGCAGAAAACTGCCCGCAAGAAATGCGTGATGGAGACATTACAGCGGAGAATCAATGCTGGGGTGGTCGCCAGTGGGAGTTCCAGTCCGAAGCCCAAAAACGCTGGTTTGAGGCAGCCTTGGCAAAAGGCTATACCGTTCCAACTTGGCCAAAAGAATATGGCGGCGCTGGATTGTCCGCAGATGAAGCCAAAATTCTCACCGAAGAAAGAGATCGGATTAACGCGCGGAAGCCACTGAGCAATTTTGGTATATCGATGCTGGGCCCCGCTTTATTGGCTTTTGGTACGCACGAACAGAAATTGATGCATCTGGGCGCCATAGCCCGCGGAGAGATCCGATGGTGCCAAGGTTATTCAGAGCCGGGCGCGGGTTCTGATCTGGCATCGTTAAAATCAAAATGCGAAGACAAGGGCGATCATTGGTTGATCAACGGTCAGAAAATATGGACATCTAATGCCGATATTTCTGACTGGATTTTTTGTCTGGTTCGCACGGATTTTGATGCACCCAAACATAAGGGTATTACGTTTATCCTAATCGATATGGCTAGTCCTGGGATTAGTGTGAAACCCATCATCTTAATCTCGGGCCATTCCCCGTTTTGCGAAACTTTTTTCGACGACGTCCAAGTTCCTAAATCATACGGGGAAGGCAATTTGTCCGTTGTTGGTGAAGTCAATCGGGGCTGGGATGTTGCCAAAAACCTGCTTGTCCATGAACGCGGTATGTTGGGAACCATGTCACCCTTGCGCGGTGCCACGGGCCCGGAAAATCTCGGAGGCTATGCTGCGGAAGCCATTGGCGTGGACGAGACCGGAAGACTGGACGATCCGGCTTTGCGGCAGAAAATCGCCCAGGCCGAAATTGATGATTGGGCCTATAATCTGACCGTGGAACGGATGAATGATGAAGCCAATGCCGGCAATGGCTTGGGCGCAAAATCATCCATGCTGAAATATGTCGCTTCCGAGTTGACCAAAAAAGGTAGCCAGTTGCGGATGGATATAGGGGGTACCGACGCCGCGGGAATCGGGCCCGATGGCATTGAATATGGCAGTCTAGCAAATACGTGGCTTTACAACCGCGCCTATTCCATTCTCGGCGGGACCACAGAAGTGCAACTTAACATTATTTCCAAGCGAGTCTTGGAACTACCCAGCGCATAGACAGGCGAAACTGATATGTCTCTTATCCTCACAGAAGAACAGGAAATGCTGCAAGATTCAGCAAATGGCTTTTTGGCTGAGAATGCCCCAGTAGCTGCTTTTCGAGAGATTAGAGATAGCAAGAATCCGGATGGATTTTCCCGCGATTTGTGGACGGAAATGGCCGCTATGGGTTGGGCCGGCATCATTGTCGACGAGCAATATGGTGGCAGTGAATTTGGTTATGTTGGAGCCGGCGTATTGGCGGAACAAATGGGACGCAATTTGACCGCTTCTCCTTTTTTCGCGACTTCGGTTTTGGGCGCGACTGCCGTCCAGCGTTTCGGTACGGCTCAACAAAAGGAAGATCACCTCGCGGCAATTTGTGAGGGTTCATCGCTTTTTGCATTGGCGGTTGACGAAGGACCTCGCCATCGGCCGGACCATATTGAATTTTCCGCCAAGCCGCACGGTAATGGCTATATTTTGTCCGGTTCTAAAACATTTGTCGTTGATGGGCATATTGCCGACAAGTTGATCATTGCGGCGCGAACATCTGGTGAAACGAACGATACTTCGGGTATTACCCTGTTCTTGGTCGATGCATCTGCTGCCGCCATAACACGAACCCACACACCGATGATCGACAGCCGCAATGCTGCCAATATTGAGGTGGACGGCTTGGAAGTGACCGGGGCCGATATTCTCGGTGAAGTGGACGGTGGCTATGCGGCATTGGAAGGCATTTTGTCGGCTGGACGCGCGGTATTGGGGGCAGAAATGTCTGGCTCTTCACAACAGGCTTTTGAAATTACGACAGACTATTTGAAAGAGCGAGAGCAATTTGGCCAGAAAATCGGTTCGTTCCAAGGCTTGCAGCATCGGGCCGCGCATCTGGCAACAGAAATTGAAATGACCAAATCAGCGGTTTTGAAATCCTTGCAATTGCTCGATGATGACTTTGAAAGCGCTTCCGCCACCTGTTCAATGGCCAAAGCCAAATCTGGCATGACGGCTCAACTGTCTACGCAGGAGGCCATTCAGATGCACGGTGGGATCGGTGTCACCGATGAATATGATGTCGGGTTGTATTTCAAGCGGGTTCACATTGCGCAGCAAATGTTTGGCGACGCTGGATTTCATGCAGACCGTCTGGCCAAGCGTTCCGGCTATTAACTGCTCAGATGCTTATCCGTCGCTCATGGTGATATTAGTGGGGCCAAAATGAGCGGTCATTTTCTGAACCTTGCCGGCGGAGTCAAATTCGAAAATATCGATAACCTCAACCGTCAATATTTTGCCATCCGCTTGTCCGATGGCCGCGCGAAACGGAAAGGCCGCGGTATTTGCGCTGAGCCGGATCGTGTCGGTGAGTTCTACGCTGGCGCCGCCGGAAAAAGCATTTTTGTAAAAGCTCAAAATTTCCGAACCGGTTTTGGGTTCTGTGCCAGCAGGATCTTCTACGGCGGCATTGACCGCATAAAGGTCCATTACCGTTTGCATATCACCATCATTAATCGCTGCCAAATAGCGATGAACAATTTCAGTCATGTGTTCGGGTGTGGGCATCGCAAGTCCTTTCGCATGGTTCACGGCATAATAGAGGCGCAACGCGTGGAGCGGCGTCTCCCTAATTTGATAGGGAAATGAGGAAACCAAAATGACGGAACGGTTGAACGGAAAGGCTGCGATTATTACCGGCGGTGCGAGTGGTATCGGAGCGGCGATGGTTCAACGGTTTGCTGCGGAAGGCGCGCAGGTTGTCTCGACCGATGTGCAGACGGAATTAGGGCAAAAAATTGCCGACGAAGCTGGCGCCCTGTTCGTGCAGCAGGATGTTTCCGCCGCCGATGACTGGGATGCGGTGCTTGGCCGAGTGAACAAGGAATATGGGCGTTTGGATATATTGGTCAATAATGCAGGAATAGTGGCCGCTAAATCGATTGAGGAAATCGACTTGGAGAGCTGGCATCATTTGTTGGGAATAAATCTGACGGGGGTCATGCTTGGATGCCAGAAGGCAATCAAAGCGATGCGCGATAATCCGGGTGGGTCATCGGGTTCGATAATCAATATTGCTTCGACTTCGGCTTTTGCCGCATTGCCAGGGGATGTTGCTTATACGGCATCGAAAAGCGGCGTGCGAATGCTAACGCGATCCATTGCCGTTCATTGCGCACAACAGGCTTTAAATATCCGATGCAATAATATTGTACCGGGCGGAACCCATACGGCGATTATCGATGCGGCGCAGCAAGTCGTACCGGATATTTATGACCGGGTAGCCGCTATGTCACCGATGAATAGAATGGGACAGGGCGCGGACATGGCGAGCGCGGCTGTTTATCTTGCCAGTGATGATGCGGGTTTTGTGACCGGTAGTGATTTGCTGGTTGATGGCGGAATGCTTGCTGTCCATCCTGGCTATTAATCACAACCTAGCCGTTTTGGCAGTTATTGGCTGCGTAGCTTTCCCCTATTGCGGAGGCAATCAAAGGAGAGAGTGAATGGGCGCACAGCCAATTGCCGATAATCTGTTCACGGATGATAATATGTCCGCCTTGGTAGGCGCGCGGAACAAGCAGACAGGACAGATATTTTTCCCGCTGCCGTTGACTCCCAATGACAATATCGAGCCGATCGCCTTAGCGACAACGGGCACGGTATGGACCTATACGGTGCAACGCTTTCCGCCCAAAACGCCATATGCCGGACCAGCGGATCCGGTGAATTTCAAACCTTATATCGTGGCTTATGTTTCTCTTCCGGGACAGACCATGGTGGAATCGCGATTGACCGGATTGGAACCAGAAGATGTAGAAATCGGAATGCAGGTTGAGTTGACAGCCATTCCTCTCGATCCGGACGCACCGGCGGAGGACCAAGTCATGATCCACGCGTTTCAACCGATTTGAGGAGAAATAGAGATGAGTGACGTATGTATTGTAGGAGCAGGAATTCATCCCTTTGGTCGGACCGAAGGCCGCGACGGTATGGATCAAGGCATCTATGCGGTTAGGCAGGCACTGGCGGACACCGGCATTGCGTGGGAAGATGTTGAATTTGCCTTTGGCGGTTCAAGTGCATCCGGGGCAGCAGATACCATGGTATCGCAGCTTGGACTGACAGGGATTCAATTTATCAATGTTTCCAACGGTTGTGCAACAGGCGGTTCTGCGTTGAATGCCGCAGCCAGCGCGATCAAGTCCGGCGAATATGAAATGGGCATGGCGGTTGGTTTTGACAAACATCCCCGCGGGGCATTTAACGCGGATCCTGCTGCTTATGGATTACCAAATTGGTATGGCGAAGCAGGTTATATGCTGACCACCCAATTTTTCGGGGCGAAAATCATGCGCTATTTGCATGAAAATAATCTCAGCACTGAAACGTTGGGAAGAGTGTCTGAAAAAGCTTTTCGTAATGGTGCGAAAACTGACCATGCTTGGCGGCGCAGCGAAGTTGATCTGGAAACAATCATGAACGCGCCCATGATAAGTGACCCGCTTAACAAATATATGTTTTGTTCTCCGGCAGAGGGCGCGGTGGCGCTTATCCTCGCCAGCGAGAAAAAGGCGAAAGAATTGGGCGGACCAATGATCCGTCTGAAAACGTCAGTAATGCGCACCCGTCCTCCAGGATCGTTTGAGGTTTTCGCGGCGTCGATCGACAATGAACGCGGCGGGACCGCGACTGAACTTGCAGCCAAAGCGGCGTTTGAACAGGCCGGTATGGGGCCGGAAGATATTGATGTCGCACAGCTGCAGGACACCGAATCCGGTGCAGAGATTATGCATATGGCGGAAAATGGCTTTTGCCCGCATGGAGATCAGGAGAAATGGCTGATTGAAGGGCGAACCGAGATAAACGGAGCTCTGCCTGTCAATACCGATGGCGGCTGTTTGGCTTGTGGAGAACCGATCGGAGCGTCTGGACTCCGGCAAGTTTATGAAAATGTCGTACAATTGCGCGGAACCGCTGGCGAACGACAGGTGCCGGATGATCCGAAGACTGCCTACACGCAAGTTTACGGCGCGCCGGGTGTGTCCGCTGTGACAATATTGCAGCGTTGAATTTTTGCTCTATTTGCTGGAGAGGTCGTGCTCCGCATTTGATGCGGAGCCCAGGTTAGACAGGCGTGACAGCCACCCTAGGCTCCGCATCAAGTGCGGAGCACGTTGCTAGAATATTTAAGGAAAACCATTGAACCACGAAATCAGTGCCGAAGCCCGGACTATCGCCGAAAATGTGGAAACCTTCGTTCGCGAAAAAATCTTTGCTTATGAAAAAGACCCGCGCTGTGAAGATCACGGACCAACTGATGAACTGGTGCAGGAAATGCGGGTCTTGGCAAGAGAAGCGGGCGTCCTGACGCCGCATATTCGCGAAGACGGTAGCCATTTAACGCACCTTGAAACCGCGCTTGTTTTGCGAAAATCCGGCCTATCGCCGCTTGGACCACTCGCGGTGAACACTTTCGCACCGGATGAAGGCAATATGTATTTGCTCGGCAAATGCGCCTCACCAGAGCAGAAAGAACATTTTCTCAAGCCGTTGGTCGAGGGCGTGACGCGATCCGCTTTTTTTATGACTGAACCGGCCAGTGAAAATGGTGCTGGTTCTGATCCGATGATGATGCAAACCACTGCTAAGCCAGATGGCAATCATTGGGTGATTAACGGCCGCAAGACTTTTATAACCGGTGCAAAAGGGGCAACAGTTGGAATTGTTATGGCGAAGTCTGATGACGGTGCTTGCATGTTCCTCGTCGATTTACCGGATCCCGCTATTACGATCGAGCGGGTTCTTGATACTTTGGACAGCTCGATGCCGGGCAGCCATTCGGTGGTGAATATTGAAAATTTGCGCGTACCGGCGGACCAGATGCTTGGAGAAAGCGGAGAAGGTTTTAAATATGCGCAAGTCCGGCTTGCCCCGGCGCGTTTAACCCATTGCATGCGCTGGCTGGGTTGCTGTGACCGGGCGCAGGAAATCGCCACCGATTATGCCTGCCGGCGGATGGCGTTTGGCAAGCCACTGGTCGATCATGAAGGGGTTGGTTTCATGCTGGCGGAAAACCAGATTGATCTGAAACAGGCGGAATTGATGATCGATTGGTGCGCTGGGGTGTTGGATACCGGCGATATCGGCACGACCGAAAGTTCGATGGCTAAGGTTGCCGTGTCCGAAGCGCTGTTTCGTATTGCCGACAAATGTGTCCAGATCATGGGCGGTACCGGTCTTAGCAAGGACACTGTGGTCGAACAGGTCTTTCGCGAAGTCCGTGCGTTTCGCGTCTATGATGGACCGACCGAAGTTCACAAATGGTCGTTGGCAAAAAAGATCAAGAAATCTCACACGGTTTAAGCAGAAGGAACAACATGCCCAAGAATCGCAAATTCACACTTGTCAGCCGTCCCGACGGCGAACCCAGGGAAAGAGATTTCCAATTGGTCGAAGAAGATTTGCCAGAATTGCAGGACGGATCCTTCTTGGTTCGCAATCATTTTATTTCGCTCGACCCGGCGCAAAGAGGCTGGATGAGCGATGCTGAAAGCTACATGCCGCCTATCCCATTGGGCGAAGCGGTGCGGGCGAGCGCGGTCGGCCGGGTCCATGCCTCCAAAAACCCCGATTTCCCGGAAGGCCAATGGGTCGTTGGGCTGGCAGCGATGGAAGAATATTCGGTAGTTGAGGCCGGTGGTTTTACCGCGCCAGTAGATGCGTCTTTAGTCCAGTCACCAACCAATTTTCTGTCGGTCCTTGGGGCTGTGGGCATGACGGCCTATTTCGGCATGATCGACGACGGCCAGCCCAAGGAAGGGGATACGCTTTTGGTCACAGGCGCGGCCGGTGCAGTCGGTTCGCTGGTTGGGCAGATCGGTAAGATTAAGGGATGCCGTGTTGTCGGAATTGCCGGTGGTGCAGACAAATGCGCTAAGCTTGTCGATGCGTACGGCTTTGACACAGCGATTGATTATCGCGGTAAAGACCAGGCGCAGCTGGAAGCAGAAATTGCAGATGCCGCGCCTGACGGTGTCGATATTATTTGGGAAAATGTCGGTGGCATCATCATGGATGCTGGCATTGCTTCGATCAATGAATATGGCCGGATGGTATTATGTGGTTTGATCAGTGAATATAACAGCCCGGAACCTGTCGGCACACGAAATCTTTGGTATCTCATCTCTCGCCAAGCAACGATCAAGGGCTTTTTGGTTCGCGATTATCCACCGCGCTTTCCGGAAGGCATTGCGCAAATGGGGCAATGGCTGGCTGAAGGCAAGATCAAGCATGATGAGGATATCGTGACAGGCATCGAAAACAGCTATGATGCCTTCATGAAGCTGTTCTCGGGCGGCAATCATGGCAAGCTAATATTGGACGTATCGCCTAAGGAATAAGGAGATTTATGATGTCAAATGCTGCGGAACAAATTGTTCTCGATTTTATCGAAAGCTGGAACCGGATGGATTATGATTCCATCTATGCAGCGATGGCGGATGACATTTTCTATCATAATATCCCAATGGAGCCATGCGACGGGATAGAGGCAGTGCGCGCCTTTTTCGAAGGCTCCGGCATGGGATCGGATGGCGCGGAATGGATTACGCATCATATCGCGGCGCGGGATAATGTCGTGCTAACCGAGCGGACCGACAAGTTCCGCATTAACGGCCAGTGGATCGCAATTCGGGTGATGGGCACGTTCGAAATTGAAAATGGCAAGATTGCCAAATGGCGTGATTATTTCGATCTTGGCCAGTTCCAAAGTGAAATGGCGCGCGTCATGGGCGGGGTTAACGGTTAAGCTATCAGCTTGGCTGATATAAGGTCCCGTTTTCAACTGGATATTCTCCCGCGGTCATGAATCGCGATGCGTCACTGGCAAGATAAACGCATAATTCTGCTACGTCATTAGGATGCCCCAAACCGCCCAGCGGGATCATTCCGGTTGCAGGTGTCGGTTCACCATCTGCGCCAACCGCTGCTTGGCGAACCATTGGTGTATCAATGCCGGCGGGGTGTAAGCTGTTGCACCGAATGGGATAGTTTTGCTCTTTACAATGTAAGGCGACCGACTTGGTGAGCGAACGAACGCCACCTTTTGCAGCCGCATAGGCGAGAAAGGGGGAATAGCCCTGAAGAGCAGCCATAGAACTCATATTGATTATCGCGCTGGGCTGGTCATTTGTTTTCATCGCGCGAACCGCGGTTTGACAGCCGAGAAAAACGCCCTCCAGCATCACATTATGGGTGAGGCGAAACTGTTCAAGCGTACAATCTTCGATCGTGGCCGGAATAACCAGCCCGGCATTGTTGACCAATATATGCGGTGCACCCAACGCCTTTGCCGTGACTTCAAAAACGTCCTGCCAACCATCCGGGTCGACGACATCTTGATGCATCGCCATAGCATTGGCGCCAATATTGTCGGCGACCATTTTCGCGGACTCAGAATTGACGTCCGTCACCATCACTTTGGCTCCTTCCGAAGCAAAGGTTTCGCCAATGGCTTTGCCAAGACCTGAGCCTGCGCCCGTTACAATAGCAATCTTACCGTTTAACCGATCCATCGGGCATTCTCCTGCTTGTTGGTTTTTCTAGATCATAGGGGTGAAGACTATGCAGCATAGCAATTCCCATTATCGTTAGTTTCCGTAACGGTTTCCTCAATCTGACCTAGTATATTGTTGCGCGAATATCACAGTTTTGCATATTTGCTATCAAATTGGCTAGCAGAGACCTCGCAAACTCCTGCTTAAGATGATCCCATAAATAAGGCGGAAAAACCGCCAGTTTTTTTGGATGGAACCCGGGTCATCGACCGGGGCTTTTGGGAGAGAGTGATGACTAAACAATCAAAACGCCACAATAGTATCTTTTTGGGCAAGTCTGTTCGCGGATTGTTGCTCGGTTCTGCGGCAACGCTGGCTTTTGCAGGCGTGGCAGCGCCCGCCTACGCTCAGGATGCAGCTGAAGATGATGATAGCAATGTTATCACCGTCATCGCTCGGAAGCAGACGGAAACGCTGCAGGAAGTTCCAGTAACCGTGACCGCTATCGGCGGGGAAACATTAGAAAATTTCCAAGTCAATGAAATCGCTGATGTAGTGAGCCGGGTTCCGGCCTTGAACGTTCAAGTCGGTGGTTCGGGTTCTGGGGGACAAATTAGTCTGCGCGGTGTTGGCTCATCGAATATTTCCGCTTCATTCGACTCCGCTGTCGCTTTTGATTTTGACGGGGTGCAAATTAGCACAATGCGTCTGGTCCAGGCTGGCTTTTTTGACGTTGAGCAAATCGATGTCTTGAAAGGGCCGCAGTCGCTCTTCTTCGGGAAAAGTGCATCGGCTGGTGTTTTCGCCGTCCGTTCCGCCAATCCCACGCCGGATTGGGAAGTGGGCGTAAAGGCATCACAGGAATTCGAAGAAAACGGAACAACGGTCAGCGGTTATATATCTGGCCCTCTTTCTGATGCTTTGGGCATTCGGATTGCAGCGCAATACAATAATATCGAAGATTATGTTGATCTGGCTCCCGGCACCGCTGCTTTTAATCCCAACGGATCGTTTCGGACCAGCCGCGGGCTTAAGAACTTTGTCAGCCGGGTCACCTTTCAATGGGACCCGTTTGATAATTTCAACGCCAATTTGAAGCTCAACTATATCCGCAATGAAAATGACGGTGCCATTGCGCATAGTGATATTAACTGTGGTCCCAATGGTGTCGCGGACTCGGTCTTCCTTCTCAGCGGCGGCGTAGTCATTCCATCAAATGCCGATTGTAACGACAGTGATGGGCTGTACCATCATGTAGATGGTGCTCAAGCTCTAGTTTCCGGCGTTCCTGCCGGTTCCGCTGGAGAAGGCCGCTACGAAAACGGAATCGCTTTTGGTGAAACCGATATTTTCTTTGGCCGGTTGAAATGGGATCTGGATCTCAGCGACTATCTCACTTTGTCTTCCGTATCGGGCTATTTGAGCATGGATGCGGTCGACTCAGACTGTTTTGCCTATGTCGGCCAATTTGGCAGCACCCCCTTTGGGGCAGGTTGTAGTGATCCGCGCAACCGGATTGAACAATTTACGCAAGAATTGCGGGTCTCGAGTGACTTTGACGGCATGTTCAATTTCATGGTGGGTGCGTTTTATGAAAGCCGGGAAATTGATTTTGATACTTCCCAACAAGGTGTGAATATCGGTCTGGTTGCTCCTGACCCGATAACTGGCAGCACTTTTGACTGGTTCAAGCAACATAATACCGAAACAGAAGCGGTTTCCTTCTTCGGCAGCGTCACGCTCGATCTGACCGATCAATTGGAACTTTCCGGTGGTCTGCGTTGGACGGATGAGAAAAAAGTGAACACCATCACTGTTCCATATGTGCATGCATTCCTGTCTGCTGGTCCGGCCTTTATTGACAGCGGCTTTTTCTCCGGACCGATTCGCTTCAGTGACAGCAATTTCTCGCCAGAAGTAACACTGAGATATCAGGCTGCTGATGATATAAATATCTATGCGGCGTTTAAAACCGGATTTAAATCGGGTGGCATTGACAATAGTGCGTTGCCATCATCAAGCCTCTTGGGTTTCGATGATCCTGATCCTGCGGTCCGGCAAGCAACAGCTGATGCGCTAATTTATCAATCGGAAACCGGTCTGGGCGGCGAAGTTGGTGTGAAAGCACAATTTGCTGATCGTTCGGTGACGATCAATACCTCGCTTTTCTACTATGTATTTGATGATCTGCAGGTGCAAAACTTCGATGCAACGACCATCCAATTTCAAACCTTCAATGCCAGTCAGCTGACCAGCCAGGGTATTGATGTCGAATGGGCTTGGATTACGCCAGTTGACGGATTGAGCTTCTCAGGTGCTTTTGCTTACACCGATGCTGAGTTTACGGCTCCGTTTGTGACTACATCGGGCGAAGATATTAACGGTCGAACCGCTGCTCGGGCTCCAAAATTTGCCGGGAACGTTGCCTTTGACTGGTCTATTCCAATGAGTGATGCGATCCAGTTCGGGCTAAACGGCAACCTGCAATATAGCGATTCTTACTTCACCAATGAAGATTCGCTGACGGACCTGAGACAAGATAGCTATGTTTCCATTGACGGTTCCATTTCCGTTAGTGATCCGGACGGTGCTTGGAAATTAGCGCTGGTTGGGGTGAATCTAACCGATGAAATCTGGACCAACACGAGTGGCGGTCGCCCGTTCCTCGAGCCCGGTGTTGGCGATGACCTTGTGGTCACACAAAACCGTGGACGTCAGGTTTTCGTGGAAGCCAGCTTCAAGTTCTGATCAACTCTCCCGTTGATCAAAAAGGCCGGGAACAGCGGGGACTGTTCTCGGCCTTTTTTTTGGGCAAGGATCGCAGACTATAGCCATAATGAGAGTAGCGAGGTCGCTGCGAGCAGCTACAATAATGAGTTGAACAATCACAAGAATAGAGGAGCAGAATATGGGACGTCTTGAGGGCAAAAGGGCCATAGTCTTAGGAGCAGCTGGTGCCGGTAATATGGGGCAAGTCATAGCCAAACGATTGCGCGACGAGGGCGCAGATATTCTTGTGTCTGGCCGAAAGGAAGAGGAACTGAAGCGGTTTGCCGAAGAATTGGGTGGGCATTATGCACTTTGTGATTTGACCAATGAAGCAGATGTCATTGCTTTGGCTGACACCGCGAAAAGCAAAATGGGTGGTGTTGATATCGCGGTAAATGCAACTGGGCTTGGTTTTCTCAAACCTTTTTTGGAAAACACCAAAGAAGAATTGGAAATGATGTCCGCGCTCCAGCTTGTCGGACCCTTTCAATTTTATCAAGCGATGATCAAAGCTATGGAACATGGCGGTTCTTTGATCCAGATCAGTTCCGCGACGGCAAAAATCATGCTCAATGACCATGCTGCTTACATGGGAACCAAAGCGGCTACAGACCATATCATTCGCTGTATCGCCCATGAATTTGGTGACCGGGGTATTCGCGCCAATAGCGTTTCACCCGGTTTAACTCGGACGCCGATGACGGCCGGTGTTGATCAGGTGCCTGGATTGGTAGAATCGTTTGAAGCGCGCTATCCGCTGGGCCGGATTGGGACCAGTGAAGATATTGCCGCCGCTACCGTGTTTTTGGCCAGTGACGAATGTTTCATGACAGGCGAAAATCTTCAGGTTAATGGCGGTCTATGTCTGCGTGGTAATCCGACACGTAAGGATCAGGAATTGATGATGGGTGCTGTTGCCGCCGCCAATTCTTGATCGATAATCCCGGTTGGCGATAGTGTAATTTTCCGCCATGGTGGCCGCTCGTCGCGCTGCTAAGAGGAAAATATCATTGCTTGATTTGTTGAGCCAGTTTCAAGGCCTGATTGGTATTGTCTTCATTCTGACCATCGCTTGGGCATTATCAGAAAACCGCAAAGATCGCCCCAGTTGGAAATGGATTGCCGGTGCAATAGCGATCCAATTTTTGCTCGCGATTTCAATCGTGCGGATTCCCTTTGTCTGGGATTTTATCGGCCTAGCCAATCAAGGCGTGCAAGCGGTTGAGCAAGCAACACTGGCGGGCTCTAGCTATATGTTTGGATTTATTGGGGGAGCGGATTCTCCCTTTGTCTTGAAAGATGGTGCTGCACCGCCCCTCATCATTGCTTTCCAGATATTGCCATTGGTCATTGTTTTTTCGGCTTTGGCTGCGCTGTTCTGGCATTGGCGAATATTACAGTTGATCGTGAAAGCTTTGTCTTGGGCGTTGCGAAAAACGCTTGGTGTCAGCGGTGTGGTGGGATTGAGTGGCGGCGCGAATATTTTTTTGGGCGTTGTTGAATCTCCATTGGTTGTGCGCGCTTATTTTGAGAAAATGCGCCGGGCGGAATTATTCGCAATTATGGTATTGGCGATGTCGACCATATCTGGCGCAATATTGGTCCTTTATGCCACCACGTTGGAAAAGACGGTGCCCAATGCCGTTGGCCACATGATTTCGGCATCTTTAATCTCGCTGCCGGCGGCCATTTTACTGGCAAAACTGATGGTGCCGGGACATGCTGATACCAACGTCAAACGGGAAGACCCGGGTCTGAAATATGACAATAGCTTTGATGCCCTTGTGAAAGGGACGATGGATGGCGTTCAGCTCTTTCTGGCCGTTGTCGCAATCATCATTGTGATTTTCGCGTTGGTTGCATTGATCGATCAAATATTGGCGCTCTTGCCCATGCTGTCCGGTGAGGCGCTCACCCTTAAACGAATATTTGGATGGATATTTGCACCGCTAATGTGGATGATCGGTGTGCCCTGGGAAGAAGCAGGTGCTGCAGGCTCGCTAATGGGTACAAAAGCCATTTTGAATGAATATGTTGCCTATCTGGAATTGGCGGCCTTGCCAGCGCATACTTTAAGTGTGAAAGGTCAATTGATTGTCACTTATGCTCTTTGCGGTGTTGCCAATCTTGCAAGTGTGGGCCTGATCATTTCAACCATTGGAACCCTATGTCCTGAACGGCGAGCGGAAGTGGCTGGATTGGGTATGAAAAGCTGGTTTGCCGGAAATTGTGCCACCGCGATGACGGGCGCTGTGATCGGGATTGTTACTTGGTTATAGGGCTTTTACCCCACAGTCAGGAAAAAGATGTTTGACGCAAAAATCCGACCCTTGATTGATCCGCCGCTCAATGCGGTTGGCCGCGGGCTGGCGCGTGTCGGATTAAGCGCCAATGCTGTCACTATTCTGGGTCTTTTGACAGGTTTGATAGCGGCCTATTTAATCACCCTCAATCAGTTTGGATGGGCCCTATTGTTCATTGCACTAAGCCGGATTCTCGATGGCCTCGATGGGGCCGTTGCGCGCGCGACGCAAAAGACAGCCTTTGGCGGCTATCTTGATATTGTCTGTGATTTTATTTTTTACGCGTCCATTCCTTTGGCCTTTGGGATAGCCGTGCCCGCAAATTTAACGTCTGCGCTGATATTGGTTGCGGCTTTTACCATCACTGGTATCAGCTTTCTCGCCTTTGCCGTGACCGCGGCGGAAAAGGGAATTGCAACGGCTGCGCATGGTGAAAAGAGCTTCTTTTACAGCACAGGTATCGCTGAAGGCACCGAGACCATCATATTCTTCCTTGTCATGTGCATGTGGCCCGACCACTTTTCCACGATTGCCTATATTTTTGCCGGGCTATGCGGCCTAACCGTTGTCCAAAGAACGTTTTTAGCCGCCCGAATTTTTCGCACCTAGCAGGATCTGCCCGGAGCCAGTGGCCGGGCTTAAAAATCGAGTTTAAGAACCATCCAGCCGATCAACTGCGCGCCCAGTTAAAATAGCGTTTCAACCATTGCAGGGCCCATTCCGGTTTGTGCTTTTTGCGCCATTCCCCGGCCGCGAATTTATTGGCTTCGGCCATGGTCGGGTATGTGTGAATAGTTCCCATGATCTTGCCCAAACCCAATCCATGTTTCATTGCTAGGACATATTCGGTTAGCAACTCACCTGCATTTTGCCCTACAATGGTTACTCCTAATATCCGGTCTTTGCCGGGAGGGGTTAGCACTTTGACGAAGCCTTCGGTTGCGCTTTCGGCAATGGCGCGGTCCAGATCATCAAGCCCATATTTGGTCACTTCAAACTCAATCCCTTCTTTCTCAGCTTGTTGCTCGTTGAGACCAGCATGTGCGATTTCGGGATCCAGAAATGTCGTCCATGGCAAGAATTCATAACTGGGTTTAAACTTCTTGAACCGCCCAAACAGAGCGTTAACCGTAGCAAACCAGGCTTGATGCGATGCGTTGTGTGTCAGTTGATACGGCCCGGCAACATCTCCAGCCGCATAGATGTGCGGGAATGTTGTTTGCAGATGTTCATTGGTGACCAATGTGCGATCTGTTTCAATGCCAAGTTTTTCCAAGCCAAAGCCTTCTAGACGGGCCGCCCGACCAACAGCGATGAGCAACTCATCAAATGGTAAAGAGTGTTCGCCATCATCATTCTCGACGATGATCATTTTGCGCGTGCCATCCATTTCGGTGCGTATAGCCTTGTGTCCACAAAGCAGATTTACGCCGGAATTGGTCAGCGATTGCGCGGCAATATCCGATACGTCTTGATCTTCTATGCCCATGACTCGATCTGCCATTTCCACAAGCGTCACTTCGCTACCCAGTCGCGCAAAAGATTGAGACAATTCGCAACCAATTGGGCCGCCACCAAGCACAACCATTTTCTTGGGCACAGCATCGCGTTTTGCCATTTCTTCCCACAAAGTATCGCTGGTGAGATAGCCGGTATTTTCTAAACCAGGCAGAGGCGGGACAAACGGACGGGCACCGGTTGCCAGCACAATGGCTTTACCGGTTAGGACTTGCGTTTCACCATCGTTGCGGGCGATTTCAACCGTCCATGGATCGATGAGTTTGGCGTAGCCTTGAACAACATCAACCCCAAGCCCTTCATATCGTTCTACGCTGTCATGTGGTTCGATCGTCTTAATGATATTCTCCACGCGGTTTATCACATTTTTGAAATCAAAATTGGGTGTGGTGGCAGTCAATCCATAGCGGTCGGCATGCTGCATTTGTTCTGCTATTTTTGCACTTTTAATCAGCGCTTTTGATGGGACACAGCCATAGTTGAGACAATCGCCGCCCATTTTTCCGGCCTCGATCAAAGTCACTTTGGCGTTGATCGTGGCGGCAATCAGAGAAGATACAAGACCACCGGATCCGGCACCAATTACAATTAAGTTGCGATCGAATTTTTTGGGTTTGGTCCAGCCTTGGTAAATTTTGCGGTTTTTCACCAGTCCAATAATCGCTTTGGCAATCCAAGGGAATATCGCCAGTAAAACAAACGAACCGATAACCGGTAACGAGAACACCTCTCCAACCGAGTTAACCTGTGAAAGCTGGGTTCCTGCATTGACGAAAACAATCGTGCCGGCGAGCATGCCGATCTGACTGGCAATAAAATAGGTTCCGACGCGAATCTTGGTCAATCCCATCAACATATTGACCACAAAAAATGGGAAAGCCGGCACCAATCGGATCGATATCAGATAAAAGGCGCCGTCGCGTTTTATGCCTTCATTGATATTTTTCAGCCGTTGCCCAAATTTGCTTTCTACCCAATCGCCCAGCAAATAGCGCGATGTGAGAAAGGCGATGGTTGCGCCGATTGTGGATGCGAACGAGACCACGACGGTACCAACAACTACGCCGAATAGAGCTCCCGCCGCGAGTGTCATAACGGCCGCACCCGGGATGGAAAGAGCGGTCACGGCGACATAAACGAAAAAGAATATACCAATAATGACGAGCGGATTAGCGCGATACCGGGAATCAATCGCGTCTTGCTGCGCCTTGAGATTTTCTAGGGTGAGCTGCGACCCGAGATCATAGTGGAAAAAGGCGAATAGTGCCGCCGCAAAGACAGCCAATACCAATAATTTCTTTAACATGCAGCGTTTTCCTCAGCCTTTGAACGAAGTGATTTTCCGTTGTTCGTATTAAGGCCATAAACGGTTACATCATCGTCGTCGATGCCGCACTTTCTGAGATTGCTGCTTGTCCTTATTTGCCTTTCACGCCCATTGCCTCGAGCATCCCAGGCAACCATTTTTTTGCCCGGCTATCATAAAGAGGAAAGGTATTTGTATAGCCCCAAGCACACATGCCTATGCCAACGGCATCAAAGGCCTCTCGGACTGTTTTTTGATAGTGAACCCTTTCATCGACCGGGATGGAATCAATCGCTCCAAATTCACCCATGAACGGCGTTTTACCGGTGCGCGCAATATAGGCTCGTATCTTTTCTACATCTGCTTTTAAGGCTTCTTGATCCATTTTTCCGCCGAGTTTACGGCCTATGGGTGGCGGATTATCTACCCAGCTTGCGCCCTGATGGGTGAATGGAAAGGGATCATAATAGTGAAAGGTTGGGACAATATGAGGGTCGTTAGGTAGTGGTAAGCTAGCGAGCGAATTGATTCCGCTCCACAGTTCTCCGCCGATAATGACGGGACGATCCGGATTAGTAGTACGAATTTCGCGCAGCGCGGGACGAAGCGTTGCCAGCAAATTGTCATGATTGAGTTTATCGTGCGGTTCATTTTCAATTTCAAACCAAAGATGATCATTGGGTTGATCGGCAAACGCCGCCGCTATCTGTTTCCAAAGACCGGCGAGACGCGGCGCATGTTTTTCCGGTTGCGCATATAATTCTTCATAATGATGGTCATCGAGAATAACATTAAGCTCTGCATCGCGCGCCAGTTTGACCAGATGTTTTACCCGCTTCATGAATGATTTCTTGATCGTGTAAGGCGGTTTATCAGCGGCATGGGCTGACCAGCGCACCGGCAATCTTATGGTATCAAAACCTGCTCGCGCGATAATTGTGAAATCATCATCAGCGATTTTCCGTCCCCAATCTCCTTCCCGCGGGGGTTCTAGATGATTGCCCATGTTAACGCAGCGACCGACCGGCAGGCTGTCGGTTTGGGCGTAAGCCAGATTAGATGAAACCAATAGGGCGAGGGCGGATATCAAATGCCGGGTGTTCATAATTAGGTCTCTCCGTGCCTTTGCCGTCCTCTTTGGGACGATCTGGGGTTGATAGATTGCAAATAGGTCAGGCTACGCTGCAGGGTTTCAAAAGGGTTTTTCGGATTGTCATGCTCGATGACAAAGTGCCGGACGCCCGCTTTTTGTGCCTGCGCTACGATTTCTGGAATCTTGATCCGGCCATTGCCGACATCCACGATATCTTTATTGGTTCGGCTCATATCTTTGATGTGAACCATGGAGAATCTGCCGGGAAAACGCTCAAAATAGGCTTCGGGTTGTTTTCCAGCAAAGCGCGTCCAATAGATGTCGAGTTCAAAATCGACATAGCGCGGGTTCAGCTTCGCGAATAGCAGTTCAAATGGTTCGATGGATCGACTGGAGTCACTAATGGGTGTAAATTCAAATTCATGATTGTGGTAAGCAAAACCAATGCCTTGGGCATGCGCTTTTTCAGCCACATGATTGATGATCTTTATCCAATCTTCCCATTGCTCCAAATTTTGGCGCTCTTCCGCCGGTATCCATGCCAAAACCATATAGCGGGCACCTAAGGCTTTGGTTTCCGCAATCACCTTTTCAGGACGAAGGCGCAGATCGTGCGCGTCGATATGCGATCCGATGACTTGCATATCGAGCGAGCGAACAAGCTGACCGACCCGTTTTGGATCCTCGCCAAATAGCCCTGCAAATTCAACGGTTTGATATCCCATGTTGGAGATTTTGGTCAATGTTCCGTCTATATTATTGGTCATTGCATCGCGGACGGTATAAAGCTGTGCGCCGATTACCAATGGTTCATCGACAAACAGATCACGCGATCGCTCAACCGTTGGGATTGGACTACATTGGATCAGCAAGCTGCTCAGCAGAAGCAAGGCACAAAACCGAAAACGGGGCTTGTATTTGTTTGCAATTGCAGGCTCTGATCTGAGCATTCCAGTCCTTTCCTGCGCTAAGATTTTCCCAGTACCGGTGAACTCATACGGGCCTGCGCGCACCATTGAGAACACTATGGTGCCATTGATAATATGAGAAACTATCGTTATGTCAACGTTGTCTTTTCGCTTCAGCGATCGGGATAGAAAGTACGACCAATGAAAATAGGTTTTCAATTTTGCGCCGATCTGGCAGTTTTTATGGCCTTGCTTGCCTGCCATCCTACCAGAGTTGGATGGGACCTCTGACCAAATGAATTTGATGATCATATGAAAAATATTGCCGATCTTGCGAAACCGAAACCACTGGCTGAACGCACTGGCGTAAGTCAGGCGATTTTCGAGCAAGAGATTCGCCCTTTGGGTCATCCCGTGGTGCTTCGTGGTCTTGCGCATTCTTGGCCAGCCGTCTCAGCAGCACAGCAGTCCTCTCGTGATCTCGCATCCTATCTGATGCAGTTTGACGCCGGAAAAGAAGCGCAAACTTTTCTTGCGAAACCGGAGGTGGCGGGGCGTTACTTCTATCGCGGCGACATGCGCGGCTTTAATTTCGAGCGGCGAAATATTGCGATCGCCAAAATTATCGAGAAGCTATTGGAGATTGCGTCAGATGGTGATCCTATGGGAATTTATGCCGGGGCAGGATCGTCTGCGGATTTGTTTCCTGGATTTGGTAGCGCGAATAAAATGGCGCTTTTGGATGAGAATGTCCCACCGTTAATCTGGATTGGAAATGCCGCTCGCATTGCCCCTCATTTTGATACGTCCGAAAATATCGCAGTAGCTGTCAATGGTGAGCGGCGATTCACGATTTTTCCTCCAGATCAGGTCTCTAATCTTTATATCGGCCCGCTGGATTTTACGATGGCCGGACAGCCCGCCAGCATGGTCGATCCTGTCGCCCCCGACTTAAATAAATTTCCGAATTTTCGTGAGGCTATGAACTACGCGCTGGTCGCCGATTTAGAGCCCGGGGATGCGATTTATTTACCTGCCTTGTGGTGGCATCATGTTCAATCATTTGGCGCCTTCAATGTGCTCGTTAACTATTGGTGGGGCGGGGGAGAAAATGGATCCGGATTGGAGGCGCTTGCCCATGGGCTGTTAAGTCTGCGCGACCGGCCGGCTCAAGAGAAAAAGGCATGGTTGGCGCTGTTCCAACATTATGTATTTTCCGAGGAGGCTAGTGACTCGATTGGCTATTTACCGGATCATGCACATGGCGTTTTGGGAAAAACCAGTCCGGAACGCAATCAGCGTATCATTTCTTTCCTTCTTGCCGGATTGAATCGCGATTAGCCCCAGATAACCGGGGCTAATCGACCGAAAAAATAATCTTTGACTCTCTAATGACAACGATGACATAATGGTAAAAATTCGAGATTGGGATGGGATGATGAAAAAATTTCTAGGTAGTATAGTGCTGGGTCTGTCTGTGGCAGGATGTCAGTTGGCGGCATCTTCTGATGTCACGACAGCGATCGAATTTCCATTTCAGGATCAGTCTTTACCCATAGAAGAGCGGGTTGAAGATCTTATCTCTCGTATGACCCTCGAGGAAAAAGCCGCACAAATGTATGACAAGGCGCCAGCGATCGAACGATTGGGTGTCCCGGCCTATGTCTATTGGAACGAAGCCTTGCACGGCGTCGCGCGCGCAGGGGAAGCAACCGTATTTCCTCAGGCTATTGGAATGGCAGCGACATTTGATGAAAAACTGATTTTGCGAATTGCGACCACGATTTCGGATGAAGGGCGCGCTAAACATCATGATTTTCTCAATCGTGGCAATGCCTCCATCTACACGGGACTGACGTTCTGGTCGCCCAATATCAATATTTTCAGAGATCCGCGATGGGGCCGGGGGCAAGAAACTTATGGCGAAGATCCCTATTTGACGGGCCGCATGGCGGTAAATTTCGTCAATGGGTTGCAAGGCGATGATCCGGATTATTTGAAAACAGTTGCCACTGTGAAACATTATGCCGTGCACAGCGGTCCGGAAACCACCCGCCATACGGACGATTATGATGTCACTGATAAGGATCTGAATGAGACCTATCTCCCCGCTTTTGCAACCGCGATTGCGGAAGCCAACCCGGCTTCTGCCATGTGTGTTTATAATGCTGTGCGCGGCATACCCGGATGCGCCAGTGAGTTTCTCATGCAAGATATTCTTCGTGAGCAGTTGGGTTTTACCGGTTTTGTTGTTTCTGATTGTGGAGCCATCGGTAATATCCATCGACCACAACATCATGACTATGTGAAAACCAAGGCAGAGGCCGCTGCTCTGTCAGTTAAGGCCGGGACGGAACTGGTATGTGGAGACGGAGAGGGCAGCGTCTATGCGGCCTTACCGGAAGCCGTCGAAAAAGGCTTGATTGAAGAAGCGACGATCGATCTAGCCCTCAAACGTATTTTTACGGCGCGGTTTAAATTGGGAATGTTCGACAATCCCAACGCAGTGAAATATGCGTCTATTCCGATGGATGTCGTGGGCTCGCAAGAGCATTTGGCGCTTACTAAAGAAGCGGCCCGCAAATCCTTTGTGCTTCTCAAAAATCAAGGCATTTTGCCGCTAAAATCCTCTCAAAAAATAGCTGTCATTGGCCCGAATGCCGATAATTTTGATGTGTTGATTGGAAATTATAATGGCAAGCCGGTTCGGCCGGTGACCGCATTGGAAGGATTGCAGGCGCGATTTGGCAAGAAGAATATTGCCTATGCGCCCGGCAGCGCGCTCGGGGGCACCATGTACACGCATTATAAGACGGTGCCTGCATCTTCCTTGTCGCATCGCAAAGGTGACGAATATGTTCCTGGAGTAAGGGCTTCCTATTATCTTGGCGAAGAAGCAACCGGTGAACCGCAGCGTGAGTTGATCGAAAAAAATATCGACTTCGAATGGAAGGGTTCGCCTGCAACCGATGCGATTGACGAAGCCTTTACCGCGGTCTGGGAAGGCTATATCAGCCCACCCGCCACTAGTCGCTATCGTTTTGGTCCAGAATTGACCGTAGAAATTGACGGCAAGCCGGTCGATGCTAACGGTGTTGCGCTCGAAAAGGGCAAGCGCCATGCGATTAAAGTGAGCTTATCAAAAGCCCCAGTTTGGCATAATAATGTGATCGAACCCATGGCCGCTCTGCAATGGATTGATCTTAACCGGGATCTGACGGCAGAGGCTCTTGCAGCTGCGGAGCAGTCTGAGGTGATCCTATTTTTCTCAGGCCTGTCAGCAAAGCTGGAAGGCGAGGAAATGTCAGTCGACGTTCCAGGATTTGTCGGCGGAGATCGCACTTCATTGGACTTGCCCGCCGAACAATTACGCTTGCTTGAAAAATTGCAGGCGACCGGCAAGCCCATTGTGTTGATTAATTTTTCAGGCAGCGCGATAAATTTATCTTGGGCGGATGAAAATCTTCCGGCTGTGGTGCAAGGTTTTTATCCGGGCGAAGCCACAGGATTGGCGATCAGTGAACTGCTGTTGGGCGATTATAGTCCAGCAGGCCGGTTGCCGGTCACATTCTACAAAAATCTGAATGGGATGCGGCCGCTCAATGACTATTCCATGCAAAATAGGACCTACAAATATTATACTGGGACTCCCGTTTATCCATTCGGCCACGGGTTAAGCTACACGCAATTTGGATATTCCAAGTTGGTGGTGCCGAAAACCCATAATCCCTCCCAACCATTGAAATTGCGGGTCAGTCTTTCCAATATCGGAAAAATGGATTCCGATGAAGTGGTGCAAATTTATGCCTCGCGGCAAGATGGCAAGGCGGGTACCCCTATACGCACTTTGGTCCAATTTGACCGAGTCCATGTTCCAGCCGGACAATCTCAGGATCTGGCCTATACGATCGCGTCTGACAAACTGAGCTTTGTCGATAGTGATGGCGTGCGGAAGCCTTATCAAGGTGTGGTGGAATATAGTATTGGATCAGGACAGCCCGGAAAATTGGCCGCTGGCGCGCATGTCAATGGCTCAGTGAATTTCACCAAAAATTGAAAACCAGTCATGTCAGGGGAGCATGTTCATGATCATTCGTCATATTATCATCGGTTTTTCGGTCCTATCGTTTTCAGTCAGCCCGGCGACGGCAAAGCAGCCTAATGCTGTTTTACAGGCGATTGATGATGCTTTGCCGGGTAGATTGATCAATGACCCGACGGTCGTTGACTGGACCGTTTACGGCAATAGCCGCAAACCGAAACAAGTTAGTGCTCCGGAAACGCCCGGCCAATATGCAATGCAATTGAAAGTGATCAAAAAAGGGGCGGCCAAATATGATATGGGCGTCAATATTCCGATCCGCGATGCCATATTATCGGGTCATATGATCACCATTGCTTTCTGGGCGAAATCCACCAAGGCCGATACGGGAGACGGCAATGGCATTGTCGGATTGCGGATCAATGAAAATCAGGCGCCCTATGCGGGGTTTGGTGATCAAGATCTCAAAATTGGTACCCAATGGAAGTTATACGAAGCCAAAATGCGGGCGACTATGGCTCTGGATGCAGGCCAGGCCGTGGTCGGTTTTCAATTGGCCGGGGCCAAACAGACCATAGAAATCGGTCAAGTATATGTGCTCGATATGGGCGCGCTATAGCTTGAACGGATCCGCATCAGCAGCCGGTTCTGTTCGTATTGAAGATTGATTTTTCGGATCGGATTGCGCCTTGCAATTTTCGGCAATAAAGTCCTCATGCATCGGCAAGCTGGCCGATGCTCTCCCAATAACATCCTTTATCGCATGTAGTCTTTGCATGGTTTCTTCGGGGCTGATGACATCGGCAATCGGATGATATTGAGCCGGGAAAACCCCCTGACCGGTTAACACGGCAAGCCAGCTGGGTTCGGCAAATATTTCATTTTCATCCCGAAAAATGCGGCCCGCTTCTTCGAATAGCTTTAGCTTCTGACTGAGAAACTCTGGAATTTCCATCGCGCGGACATAGTTCCAAAATTCAGAATCGGAGCGCTCTGTCGCTTTATAATGAAGGATCAGAAAGTCGCGAACAGTTTCAAATTCCTGGTCAATTAATTGATTGAATTTCTGACGATCTACCGGATTGAAATTGCCTGTTGGAAAAAGCGATATCAACTTGGAAATCGCACTTTGAATCAAGTGAATGCTGGTCGATTCCAAAGGCTCCAGAAAACCGCTAGAAAGGCCGATTGCGATACAGTTTTTCTTCCAAATTTCGCGCCGTTTGCCGGTTGTGAAACGCAATTGTCGCGGTTCTGCCAAGACCGGTCCTTCGAGATTGTCGACCAATGTCTGCCGCGCTTCCTCATCACTGGTATATTGGCTGGCATAGACATAGCCATTGCCAACCCGATGTTGCAGCGGAATCCGCCATTGCCAGCCGGCTTTGCGCGCGGTGGATCGGGTATAGGGCGTGAGATTGCCTGTCCGCTCGCAAGGGGCGGCGATAGCGCTGTCACAGGGCAGCCAATGGGACCAGTCTTCATAACCACTCTCCAGCGTTTTTTCGATGAGCAGACCGAAAAAGCCGGTGCAGTCAATGAATAGCTGCGCTTCCTTTTTATCGCCATTTTCCAATTGGACTGATTCAATAAAGCCATCGTCGCTGCGTTGCTGTACCGAAACAACTTTGCCTTCGGTTCTGCGCACGCCCAATTTTTCAGCATATTGCCTTAAGAACCGGGCATATAACAGAGCGTCAAAATGATAGGCGTATCGAATGCCTGAAAGCGGTGAATTTGGCGGGCCGGAAGGTTTCGAAAAACGACCATTTTTAGCCGCTTGCCAAGCGAGACAATAATCTTCGAGTGCGGACGTGTCACCGGCGGCTCGGGCACGCAGCCAAAAATGGTGGAAGCTAATCCCTTCCATATCGAGGCCATAGACCCCAAAAGGATGGAAATAGCGTTGTCCGGGCTTGTGCCAATCGTGAAATTCAATACCCAATTTAAACGTTGCCTGCGTGGCCCGCATAAATTCATTTTCGTCAATACCCAAAAGGCCATTAAACTTCATAATTTCCGGGATCGTGGCCTCGCCAACCCCCACGGTTCCGATTTCCTCCGATTCAATCAGATCAATCTGCATGTTGGAACCGCGAAATATATTAGACAGGGCCGCAGCGGTCATCCAGCCAGCAGTGCCGCCGCCAACGATGACGATCCGGTCTATGGAATTAGCTGGCATGTTGACTCGCCTTGCAATTGTCATCGATAAATTTTCGGTGCGTGGGCATGACATCGGCTGAATTCATCACCACGTCTCTGATATTGTTAAGCCGGGCCAAAAGTTCATCTTCGCCCATCGCGTCGACAACCGGATGATAGGCGCTGGTGTCCAATTCCTGACCATCCATAACCGCAAGCCAGCTTGTATCGGTAAACAGTTCATCATTTTGCCGAAATATTCGGCCGGTTTCTCGGTATAATTCCATTCTTTGTGTCAAATTATTCGGTATTTCCATGGTGCGCACATCATTCCAAAAATCGGAATCGGTGCGCTGGGTTTGATGATAGTGCAAAATCAAAAAGTCGCGAATTTGTTCATATTCGGTAACCGTCATGGCGTTGAACATATCGACGTCTACGGGTTTGATTTCCTCTTGCGGGAAAAACGCGAGTAATTTGGCAATGGCCGATTGCGCAAGGTGGATACTGGTCGATTCCAAAGGCTCCATAAAGCCAGCAGCCAAACCGATCGCGACACAATTTTTGTTCCAGAATTTTCTTCGTCGGCCCGTGACAAATTTTAATATTCTCGGGTCCGCCAGTGGTTTTCCATCGATATTTTGCATCAATATCTTTGTCGCCTCTTCGTCCGACATATAGGGAGAAGAGAAGACATGGCCGTTGCCAATTCGATGTTGCAAGGGAATGCGCCACTGCCACCCGGCTTGATGGGCTGTGGATCGGGTATAGGGCTCCGGGTCGCCCACGCTTTCACAGGGAACGGCCACGGCGCGATCGCAGGGCAGCCAATGGGTCCATTCTTCATAACCGGTTTCTAGCGCTTCTTCGATCAGCAATCCGCGAAATCCGGAACAATCGACAAACAGATCGCCATCAATTTCTTGACCATTGTCCAATGTCAATTTTTCAATATAGCCATTTTCACTGTTTAAATGGGTATCGACAACCCGGCCTTCGATCCGTTTAACCCCTTTGGATTCGGCTATTTCGCGCAAATATTGGGCATAGAGCAGCGCATCAAATTGAAACGCATAAGCAATTTTCTCGAGCGGGGAATTGGGTGCTTGAACGGGCCGCATGAACAGATTGCGTTTCGCGGCGACCGCTTGCAGGCAATAGTCTGAAAGCGGCGTAACCCGGGCGCCTTTTGCGCGTTGAAGATTTCGCTGTTTCAGCCAGAAATGGTGGAAGGCAATGCCTTCCATTTCGATACCATAGCTCCCAAAGGGATGGATGTAGCGACTGCCCTGGCTCGACCAGTTAACAAATTCAATTCCCAATTTGAATGTTGCGTTGGTGCGCGCGACAAATTCATTCTCATCCAATCCCAGCATCGTTTGGAAATTGACAATTTGCGGGATGGTTGCTTCGCCGACACCAACCGTTCCAATGGCTTGCGATTCGATCAAAGTGATGTCCGCATAGTTATTTTTCAGCACATGAGCGATAGCAGAGGCGGCCATCCAGCCGGCGGTACCACCACCGACAATGACAATTTTGCGGATGCGCTTGTTGCTCATAATTTCTGATTTCCGGTTTGCATCTGTCTGCTGGCTGCTGCGGCAAGTTGATCCATATAAATCTGGTGAACGGGCATGGCATCGATCGTTTGTTTAAAAGCGTCGACCATCTTGCCCAAAGATGGCCCCACTTGCGCCAAGTCTATTGTTTGCGCCATGGGATCAAAGCGTTGCGGTATCACGCCAAAGCCGATCATCAAGTCAATCCAATGCTGTTCTTCGAAAATTTCGTCGTCGAAAGTGACCAGCCGCCCGCGACTAAGAAACTGGTCCAATCGAATTTGAAGACTTTCGGGGAGAGCGGTGCGCCGCAAGTTTTCCCAGAACTTTTCAGACCGTCCATTGCGGACAAAAGGCAATAGGTAAAAATCGCGCAATTGATTAAACTGCATAATATTCAGCCGGTTATATTCATTTGCTTCTACATCCATATGACGGGAAGCGGGCAATAGATTGCACAGATTGATGATTTGCTGATGAAGCAAACGCATATCAGCAGACAAATAAGGACCCATCTGGCCGGCTGCTTGTCCAGCGCGAACAAGATTGGCAATCCACGGAGAAGGATTGCAAAAGGATCTCAAATGACCAGGCTCGGCCGAAATGGGCTGGGAATCCAATAAACCGCGCGCGTGGTCATCGCTTAAGTGGGCGGATGGATAAATGATGGTCTTGCAATTGCTATGGGCTAAGCTGGCCTCCATCATAATGGCTTGATCGAAAGCGCGCATGACCGGAACAGTCGGGCCGCTTTCCTCGTCTGAGGCGTACTGACTGCTGATGATTCGGTCGAATGGCAGCGGGAAATCATCCGTTTCCGATGGGGAAGGTGCGGATAACAACCCTGTTAGATCGATAAACAAATCCGCAGCAAATTCCTGACCATCCTCTAAAATGACAGATTTTATCGTCGGTGCATTTTCATCTTTCACTAGGCGGTCAATTTTCGTCTGATGATGGCTGATCGATGACGAGGCGCGGGCCTGGTGCTGGAGCATCGTCATATATTGTGACGTGTCGAGTGTGATCGATGGTCGCAGCAAAGTGCGAGGAGACTGCGGATCGCTGGACCCGTGCGCCAGTTTGCCTGCCATGGCAACGCGAGCAGGAAAGCGAAAAGCGGCAAATATTTCAGGCAGTTTTTCCGGTTCACCGCGGGCCATTGCGGCGCGCAGAACAATATGATGAAAGGCCACACCGTTAATGCCGGGCAGCTTGCCCGATGGCGCAGACATGTAATGACTGGCTTCACCCTGCCACCCGACAAAATTTGTCCCGAGAGACAATTGTCCGCCGGCTTCCATGATCAATTGTGCATCACTCCAACCCAATAGCTGGTGGAATGGACTATCGCAGTCGATTGTGATTGCTGGCGGAAATTCGTGTGTATTTGGTGCCGAAGAATCTTCGATTATAGTTATATGCGTATGTTCCGGGAGTTGCTCTGCCAAAGCAGCTGCCATTGCCCAGATGCCAATCCCATTTCCGGCAATAACAATATGCGAAAGACTATTTTTATTGATCACGATGCCCACGTCCCGATATCAGGGCCGACTGCCGCGCCATAAGATTGAATAAAGTCCAAATGACTGCCTGTATTTTCTACGGCGTTTGAAATTTTTTCGCGCAACAAACTGAATCGTGCGGCTATTTCTTCGCTTGTCATTTTGTCGACCCGGGGGTCATAGCGCTCTGGCACAATATTCTGTCCGGCAAAAACAGCGAGCCAGCTCGCCGGCAGGAAAAGGCCATGGGCATATTGGGGGATGATTCCTCGGCCGCGAAACGCCTCAATTTTTTCTCGCAGACTATCGGGCCAGGCCATTTCTCGCAGATCGCGCCACATCGGCGCATCATCGCGTTGATTGGCAACATAGTGCAGCACCAAAAAATCCCGGATACGATCAAATTCGAGATCCATAACCCGGTTATATTCCTGGACATCCAATGGAGCGCATTTTTGGTCCGGGAACAGTTCAATCAAATAGGTAATACCGCTTTGGATCAAGTGAATGCTCGTTGATTCCAGCGGCTCCAAAAATCCACCAGATAGGCCAATCGCAACACAATTTTTGTTCCACAATTGCCGCCGTTTACCGGTCTTGAAATATAGTTGTCGCGGGTCGCTCAGTGGCGGGCCTTCTAAATTATCCATCAACTGAGCCGCCGCCTCATCGTCGCTGATGTAGTCGCTGCAATAGACATGTCCATTGCCGATACGATGTTGCAGGGGAATGCGCCACTGCCAGCCGGCGGTGCGCGCCGTGGCGCGGGTATAAGGGCCAATCGGATCAGAGGCTTCGCACGGGACAGCAATGGCCCGATTACAAGGCAGATAATGACTCCAATCATCATATCCGGTTTGCAATTGTTGTTCGATCAGCAGTCCGCGGAAACCTGAACAATCCACAAAAAAATCACCTTCAATATCTTGTCCATTTTCTAAGGAAACAGACAGAATATTGCCGGTAAGGCTGTCACTACGGGCATTGACGATTTTGCCTTCAATTCTGCGCACGCCTTTTTGTTGCGCAAACTTGGACAAAAAGGCGGCATATTGGCTCGCATCAAATTGAAAGGCGTAGGAAAAGGTGGAGAATATCGAACGGGGATCCGGGTCCGGTAGCATGAAGCGATTGGCTTCGGCTGCGCGAACTGGATAGCTGTAATCGTCTAAGCTATCGGCGTCTCCGCTGGCTTGCATGCGCGCCCAGTAATGATGAAAGGCAGCAGGACCAATCGACTCGCCATAATCTCCAAATGGATGAATATAGCGATCACCAATTTTCCCCCAGTCACAAAATTCTATACCCAATTTAAAAGTGGCACTAGTGCGCGCCATTAATGTCGCTTCGTCAATGCCCAGTGTCTGATTGAAGAATCGGATATGCGGTAAAGTGGCTTCTCCAACGCCAACGGTTCCGATTTCTTCCGATTCGATCAAGGTGATGGTTGTGTCCGTACCGGACAATTTATGTGCCAGCGCCGCAGCGGTCATCCAACCGGCTGTGCCGCCGCCGACAATAATGATTTCTTTAATGGCCTGTCTCGTCTCTGGTCGCATTTTAATTTCTTTCGCTTGAACAGCCACTAGAAAGACAGGCGTTAACCGCTATTTGTGTAAGGCAATCAGCATAATCGCAAATGTTGCCAAATGGCAACGATTGATCTGATCCATTACAATTTTATGAATATCTTGACATTCCGCCATTGACAAGCTTGTCATTTCGAGGGAAGACAGCGAATGACAAGCTTGTCATAAAGATTCGAGCATAGCGATGTTTATGCCAAGATCACCGGATTTAATGCCAAAAAGGCCGATCTGGGATTGAAATGGGGAGGGTATTTTGAAGAGTTTTCATGCCGTTGAGGCGAAAAAAAGCGAATTGCGACCAGGTTCTATCCTGTCATCAGTCTCAGCCATTGCCCTATGTTGTGTGTCAACACAGCCCGCATTTGCTCAAGATGCAGATGCCGAGCAAGCCGATGATCAAGGTGATGAAATCATCGTCACTGGTATTCGGCAGAGCATTAAATCCTCTCAGGAAATAAAGCGTACTGCGGATACGTTTGTCGATTCTATTACGGCAGAAGATATCGGCCAGCTTCCCGATCGATCGGTCACCGAAACATTGCAGCGTATTCCCGGCATCTCAATTAGCCGGTTCGCCGCAGCAGACGATCCTGACCATTTTTCGGTTGAAGGGGCTGGCGTTGTTGTCCGCGGTCTGACTTTTGTCCGCTCCGAACTAAACGGCCGCGATACTTTTTCTGCCAATAACGGCCGTGCGCTTGGCTTTAATGATGTTTCTCCCGAATTGCTGGGGGCTGTAAATGTCTTCAAGCAGCAAACGGCCGATATGATCGAAGGTGGTCTTGCTGGGTCGGTGGATCTCAGAACGCGCAAGCCATTTGACAAGCGCGAACTGGTTCTATCCGGATCGATTGAGGGCAATTATGGTGACTTACGGAAAAAATGGTCACCCACTTATTCGATATTCGCGAGCAATGTCTGGAGCAGCGGCATTGGCGATATCGGGTTGATGTTAAACTATTCCCGCTCGGAACTCTTTTCGCGCAACAATGGTACCCAGATTACAGATTATACGTTCCGAGATGATCTGGATCCAACGCGCACCTTGTTGGTGCCGCGGGGTGCAGGTGTGCGTTCCCAGGACTTTGATCGCGAACGGCAATCCTATGGAGGCGCCCTGCAATGGGAAAGCAATGCCGGTGACGCCAAGGCAACATTTGAATTTTTGCGTGTCGAAGCGAAGCAGGCATGGACCGAGCGGACGTTTGAAACGGCGGCTGACCAATCCTTTACCACTCGGCCTGTACCGGGAACCAGCTTTGGTTTTGATGAAACTGGTCAGTTTACCGATGGCTTTCTTACCGACACGGCAGGTTGGCGTTCGGCGGCCAACTGTCCAGCAGGCCAATTTGACAATTGCGTTCCGCTCAATGGTTTCCAGCACACAGCCGCGCGGCGGTCTGTAGAGCAGGAGACTACCACACAGGATATTTCCCTAAATCTGGAATTTTATCCCACGGACCGGTTGTCATTTAATTTTGATGCGCAATATGTGAAGTCTACAACTGAAAATCTCGATTTCTCGATTTTTGGTAGTACATTTGCCAATGCAACAATTGATATTAATGCCGGCGGTATTCCCGACGTTCAATTTAGCGCGCCAACGCCAGATGGATCGGATATTGCAGATTATTTCTCGGATCCAACGCACAGCTATTACCGTGCGGCAATGGACCATCTCGAAGATAGTGAGGGCGACGAATTCGCATTTCGCGGTGATGTGGAATATGAATTTGATGATGACAGCTTCCTCCGTAAAATCAGCGCTGGTGGGCGATTCTCAACCCGCGAACAAACAACCCGTTTTTCGGTGTACAATTGGGGCGTGCTGAGTGAAATTTGGAACGGTTCAACTGGACCGGTATTCTTCAGTGATGTGACCGGCAGTCCGGTTGACAATTTCGCCTTTCCGAACTTTCAGCGTGGTGATGTGAGCCAACCGAGCGCAGCGCTCTATTATGGCGGTGATATCATCCAGGGCTATCGAGACGGCTCAACCATTACCGACTTGATTGCGATCAACAGTCAATGGACCAATCCCGGTTGGCGGCCATTGGCGCAACGCAGCAATGTGGTTGATGGCGGGCCATTTACCCAAGGTGAGATTAACGATACCCGCGAAGACACGTTTGCATCCTATTTGCGGCTTGATTTCGGCTCGGATGAGATATTTGGCGGTATGCGTTTAAACGGTAACATTGGGCTGCGCTACGTCAATACACAGTTCCAGACTCGCGGTTCGTTCGAAACGCCGACCGCGACCCAAGTGTTTAGCGGTGACTGCTCAATCCCTGTGCCCAATCCAGATGATTTCTGTCTCTTGTCACCGGATCGCCAAGCGTTGGCTTTGGCTTTTGCGGATGGTATTGCCATTCCGGATACGCAAAAAAGTTCCTTTACCAACTGGCTGCCCAGCTTGAATTTGAAATTGGGTGTGACCGATGAACTGATTTTCCGTTTCGGCGTCTCCAAAGGCATTAGCCGACCAGAATTGGGTCTGACCCGCAATTTCTTTGTTGCTCAGCAAAATATCACCAATTTGGTGGTCGGCGGCGGTGATCTTGTTAATGGTCCGCTATTCAAGGCCGATGTCGGCAACCCCAATTTGCGCCCGGTCGAGGCCGTCAACTGGGATTTATCAGCAGAATATTATTTCAATGACACAGGTTCGGTCACGGCATCCTTGTTCCTCAAGGATCTGAAAAATGTGATCACTTCGAGCAGCGAAATTGTTTCTGCAACCAACAGTTCAAATATCACGACCGATGTTCTGATATCTGGTCCGTTCAACAATGGTAGCGGAACGGTTAAAGGTTTTGAATTTGCCTATAACCAATTTTACGACTTCCTTCCCGGGCCTTTGTCTGGCCTTGGGTTCCAAGGAAATTATACCTTTATCGACTCCTCAAATATCCCCAATTCAAACTTGAATCCAACGGCGGTAAATGGGGTGCAACCAGCGCCAACGATCAACAATCTGCCGCTGCAGGGATTGTCCAAGCATAATTTCAATGCCGCATTGCTTTATGACAAATATGGGATTTCGGCGCGGGTCGCCTATAGTTGGCGATCGCGTTACTTGCTGACGACACGTGATGTGATTTTCCCATTCTCGCCCATTTGGCATGATTCAACCGGGCAATTAGATGCTTCGATTTTCTACACAATTAACGAAAATGTGAAAATCGGTGTTCAAACGGTGAACTTGTTGAACGAAACCACGGTAACCCGGGCGCAGGTTGATGCACCGGCCGGGTCTGGCTTTGGGGATCGCGTCTTAACGCCGCGCTCTTATTTCTCCAATGATCGCCGCTTTACTTTTATCGCCCGGTTCTCTTTTTAGAACGGGCCACAAACCCGCGCGAAACGTAAGGCTCCGCTCTACTCCCGAACGGACCTTGCGTTCGCGCTGGTCACCATATGGCATTAAGACTAGCGACTCATCCGACCAAAGGAGCAATTATGGCTGATACTCTATCCTCTAAGCCTAAGGATCGGAGCCAAAAGCCAACCGTTCTGACCGGTTCGATATTGGCTATAACGGCGACAGCCTTAATGGGTTGCGCCGTCAATGCGGAAACTACCGCGCCAGCAACACCGGCAACCAGCGCAGTCTCCAAGTCGACGATTAATCCCGAAAACTGGCCCAAAAGCCAATCGCCAATTGCGGTTAATCCGGTGATTGAACAGCGCATCACCGCATTGCTCTCGAAAATGTCGCTGGAAGAAAAAGTTGGTCAAATTATTCAGGCGGATATTGGCTCTGTGACGCCGGCGGATGTCAAAAAATATAAGCTGGGCTCTGTGCTCAATGGGGGGAACAGTGCCCCAGGGGGTGACAATCGGACCACGCCGCAAGCTTGGTTGGAACTGGCCGATGCGTTTTGGGAAGCATCGACCGATAATTCTGATGGCGGGTTGGCTATCCCAGTGTTGTGGGGAACCGATGCGGTTCATGGCCATAATAATATCATCGGGGCGACAATCTTCCCGCATAATATCGGGTTGGGCGCTGCCAATAATCCCGATCTTATGGAAGAAATTGGCCGAGTGACGGCAGAAGAAATTCGCATCACAGGACAAGATTGGACCTTCGCGCCGACCATTGCGGTGGTGCGTGATGACCGCTGGGGACGGACCTATGAAAGCTATTCCGAAGACCCTGAAATTGTCGCTCGCTTTGCCTCCCGGCTGGTTTCTGGAATTCAAGGCCGGCCCAGCGACAATGATTTTCTAACCGGTGGAAATCTGGTTGCAACGGTCAAACATTTTGTTGGTGATGGCGGCACTGTTGCGGGCAAGGATCAAGGGGATAATATTATGAGCGAGGCGGATCTGCGCGATCTGCAAGCCTCTGGTTACGTCCCTGCGATAGAAGCCGGGGTTCAGGTTGTGATGGCATCCTATAATAGCTGGCATGGTGAAAAAATGCATGGGTTTAAGCCCATGCTGACCGATGTCTTGCGTGGGCGCATGGGTTTTGACGGCTTTGTCGTTGGCGATTGGAATGGTCATGGCCAAGTTGCAGGCTGTACACCGACTAGCTGCGCGGCGTCGTTTAATGCCGGACTGGATATGTTCATGGCTCCCGATAGCTGGAAAAAATTATACGAAAATACTTTGGCGCAGGTCAAAGACGGCACGATTAGTATGGCTCGTTTGGATGAAGCGGTTGCTCGCATTCTCAGGGTCAAATTGCGCTCTGGCCTGTTTGAGGCTGGGCGACCATCGACACGCGTGCTGGCTGGAAAATGGGACCAACTCGGGTCGAAAGCCAATATGAACGTGGCTCAACAAGCGGTGAGAGAATCCTTGGTATTGCTCAAGAATGAAGGCAGTGTCCTACCCATTAAAGCCGGAGCCAATGTGCTGGTGACGGGCGATGGTGCCGACGATATTGGCAAGCAATCGGGTGGATGGACGCTCAGCTGGCAAGGGACGGGCAATGACAATAGCCATTTCCCCAAAGGCCAATCGATTTTTGCGGGGCTGGAAAAAGCCGTCGAAGCAACCGGGGGAAAAGCGACTTTGAGCGCTGATGGTTCGTATGCCAGCCGCCCTGATGTCGCGATCATCGTGTTCGGTGAAGATCCCTATGCTGAGTTTCAAGGGGATCGCCCACATGTTGATTTTGAACCAACCGGCCCGCTCACGCAGCTGAAAAAATATCAAGCCGAGAATATTCCTACCGTGGCGATATTTTTGTCGGGCCGACCGATGTGGGTCAATCCCGAACTTAACGCGTCAGATGCCTTTGTCGCTGCCTGGCTTCCAGGATCGGCCGGCCGCGGGGTCGCAGATATATTGGTGGCAAGATCCGATGGCAAACCCGCTTATGATTTTTCCGGAAAACTGAGCTTTTCTTGGCCGCGATCTTCTTATCAAACCGGTGTCAACAAAGGCGATCCAGACTATGACCCGCTTTTCGCTTATGGCTATGGCCTCAGCTATGCTCAGCCTGGAACTGTCGGTTCGTTAAGCGAAGCGGAAGATCTTGCCGGCGCGACCAAATCGGATATCACTTCCATTTTGATGGCCGGTGTCGCCCAATCGCCCTGGGTCATGGGCGTGACAGATTCCCGTGGCTATCGCGCCTTAGGAGATAGTCGCGGCAAATCTTTGGCGGAAACATTGAATATTGTCGCAACCGATCGCGCTGCCCAGGAAGATGTGCGGCGCTTGACTTGGTCGGGCGCGGCCGATTTTCTGCTCTCGACCAACCCGGTTGATATTTCGCGGCAAGCTAATGGCGATATGGCCGTTCAATTTGACTATCGTGTCGAACAGGCGCCTCAAACTGCGGTATTGTTGGGCGGTGGTTGCAAGTCCGATGAGCCGTGTGATGGTCTGATCAATGTCACGGACGCAATGAAAGCCGCGGCGGGCCGAGGTTGGCAAACCGGAAAAATTAAGTTGAGCTGCATGAGTGAAGCAGGCGCGGATATGAGTCGAATTACATCCCCATTTACATTGCGCAGCGCCGGTGCCTTCTCAATCTCCCTGTCCAAAATCACAATTGTGGAAAATAGCGGTGACGCGAGCTGTTCACTCTAGTGACGCAAAATATGTAGGCCGCTTTCTCCTTTGGATGTCAGCTTTTCTGCTGTCATCCTGCCAAGCGCCGATGGAAGAATGGAAAAAGCCGGAATCCATAACCTTGGGCTGCGCTGACTATCAATCGGTGGTACGGGATCAGGGGATTTTATATAATAATGTTTGGAACAAGGATGCGGCCGGGTCTTATCCGTGGCGGCAATGTCTAGAGCAAAAACCAGGAACCGACACAGTTACTTTGGGCTGGTCCTGGCACTGGCCCGACAAGGGTCGGCAGATTTTTGGCTATCCCCAAATCAAGAGAGGCTCGTCTCCTTGGGATCCGATCCCAAAAATAGACGACCAGTTTCCGATTCCAATAGCGCGATTGAAATCGATGACCATCGCTCATGACCTGACCATTGCCGCACGCGGACAGCATAATGTCGCCACCAGTCTATGGCTGACGCGAACGCCTGCCATTGGAACCAAACCCGATCCGACGATCATCGCTGCCGAAGTCATGGTTTGGACCTATGCAACGGATGGTCATATAGACCCGGCGGGCAAAAAAATCGGAACAATCTGGCATGCCCAACAGCGATGGTCAGTATGGCTTGATGAGAATTGGACCGATGCCTCGGGCCAAAATGACAATCACTGGATTTACATCACCTTTCAAGCGGAGCGTTCATCCTTGTCCAGTCGTTTCGATATTGCGGCTATGTTGAGAGATGATCTGCTATCAACGCTAGAAATCGAAAATGGTTATATTGCGGACGTGGAGCTCGGCACCGAAATCATGCGTGGTCAGGGTTTGGCCTGGGTGGACAATTTCACCGTCGATATCATCGAAAGTCAATAAACCGATCCCGAAATTTCAATGCTGTGCGATGAGCGCGATCTATTTGACCAATTGGGTCACCACATTTTCCAGCCATTCTTGACGCCCCGATACAGGAGCAGGGGCCTGATTCTTGGCGACAGCGAAATCCGCGATTTCATCCAGATTGACTTGTCCATTGAGCATTTTGGCACCGATGCCCTTGTCCCATCCGGCATAGCGCTGCCGCTTAAATTGGTCGATCCGACCATCATTGATCATGGCTTCGGCATTTAGCAGAGCCCGGGCGATCAAATCGACTGCACCAATATGAGATTGAGCAATATCTTCCGCACTGATGCTTTGGCGGCGGACCTTGGCATCAAAATTCAATCCGCCATTTTTCATCCCGCCCGCGGCCAGGATCGATTTCATCATCAGGGTAATTTCTCTCAAGTCATTGGGAAATTGGTCTGTATCCCAGCCATTTTGAGGATCCCCGCGATTGAGATCGAGCGATCCAAATATATCGAGCGCAAAGGCCATATCGACTTCATGTTCAAAACTTAACCCAGCTAATGTGGCGTGATTGGCTTCGATATTGACCCGCACTTCTTTTTCAAGACCATAGCGTTGTAAAAATGCATGGACGGTTTGCACCGTGCTGTCATATTGATGCTTGGTCGGTTCATGCGGTTTCGGTTCAATCAGTATATCCCCGGTAAATCCGATCTTATGCTTATGTTCGACCACCAATGTCAGAAATTTGCCGAGTTGATCGAGCTCTTGACCGATATTGGTGTTAAGAATTGTGTCATAGCCTTCGCGGCCGCCCCATAAAACATAGTTGGAACCGCCAAGCCGGTGGGTGGCATTTAAGGCTTCGCGAACTTGCAATCCCGCAAAAGCGGCTATTTCTGGATCTGGATTGGTTGATGCCCCAGCCATATAGCGAGGGTGAGAAAAATTATTCGCGGTGCCCCACAGTAATTTCCGTCCCGAATTCGCCATGAGTGTTTCGAGATGATCGACGGCTTCGTGCATATGGCCGATATGGTCTTGCGCTGTTTCTGCGGGTGCCATGACGTCGACATCGTGAAAACTGTAGAAGGGCAAATCGAGCCGTTGGAACAAATCAAAGGCCGCTTCACGCTTGGCCACTGCTGCGGTGCGAGGATCATCAATTTGATGCCAGGGTCGGTTAAATCCACCAGCGCCGAAAACATCCGAACCATCCCAACAAAAGGTATGCCAAAAACATACCGACAGCCGGAGCTGTTCCTCCATGGTCTTGCCCATGACCATCTGATTTTTGTCATAATAGCGATAGGCGAAATCATTATCGCTGTCTGGACCTTCATAGCGAGCCTGTGGCAATGATTGGAAATAGGCGCTTGATGCAGCGAGATGATCGGCCATTGAAATTACTCCTTATCCCTGACGGGTATTATTATATAAATCTTTGAAAATTTTACGCTTTTCTGAAAGCGGTTTGACCAGTTGGGGGTCCGGTACAATGGTTTCAACAATCTCCGGCGCGGCCAATATTAAGGCCGTATTTTCACCTTCCATCATGATCCGAGCCAATCGCGCAGCACCAAAGGCCGCGCCCCGATCCGCACCTTCACGGTAAACTAAAGGCTTGTTGATAGCGGCGGCTAATAATCGCCCCCAATAATGCGATCGCGCGCCGCCTCCAATAACATTGAGTTGCTTTATCTCGTTGCCGCAGGCGGCAATCGCATCTGCGCCATCGGCATAAGCCAAGGCCACGCCTTCCAATGCGGCTTGCCCAAGGGCGGTCGGATCCGTTTCGTGCGTCAGCCCGAAAAATATGCCGGTTGCATGCGGGTCGTTATGCGGTGTGCGCTCGCCCGATAAATAGGGCAGGAAAATTTCGCTTTGTGTCAATTGGCCGCGCTTTTCCACCGCGGTAAAAAGCGATGGCGTGTCAGCAAAGCCGGTGGTTGCAGCGACCCAATCCACGGCGCTGGCCGCGCTAAGCATCACGGACATTTGATGCCACAATCCCGGCAAGGCATGGCAAAAAGTGTGGACCCCGCCCGCCGGATTGGGGCGATATTGATCATCAACATGGAAAATGACGCCGGATGTGCCGATGGAAAGCATGGTGTCGCCTGGGCGCGCTACACCAGATCCGACGGCTCCGGCTGCATTGTCTCCACCGCCTGCGGCAATAGGCACTTGCGCCATGTTCCAGCGCGCAGCGAACGCAGCGGATAAATGGCCGCTATTATCGGGTCCTTCCGCCAAAGCCGGCATGTGCGATAGAGTCAAACCTGTTGCCTCGAGCATATCTAGCGACCATTGCCGTTGCTCCGTGTCCAGCCACAATGTCCCAGCAGCGTCAGACATATCGGAAACCATAGCGCCTGAAAGCTTGAACCGCAGCCAGTCTTTCGGGAGCAATATCTTGGCAATGCGATCAAAAATTGCAGGTTCTTTTTCACGCACCCATTGGATTTTTGGCGCAGTAAATCCCGGCATGGCGCGATTGCCAGTCAGGCGTGCTAATGTAGGAACTGTATTTTCTAATGTCTTGCATTGCGAAAAGCTTCGACCGTCATTCCACAATATCGCTGGACGCAACAGCTGATTTTGCGCATCGAGCAGAACCGCTCCATGCATTTGTCCGGCTAATCCCATGGCTGAAACATCGTTGCGCAGGTCAGCGGGAAGTTGGGTCACAGCCGAATCTACTGCTGCCATCCAATCTTCCGGATTCTGTTCGCTATGCAAAGGAAGGGGGCGTTGGACGGTCAGGTCAGCATGCGCAGTGGCCAAAACATTATCGGCCTGATCCATAATCAGCGCTTTGACACCAGACGTGCCAAGGTCGATACCCAGATAAGAGGGCCGTGTCATAGAGACCGAAATCCCTGAATATCCAAGCTTTTCAACCGGATTGGTAAGCCTTTAAACCGCTGGTGCCGGTGCCATATATTCCAATCTCTTGCCACGTTCAGACTCGCCTATATTGATGTTTTTATTTCTTTCTGCCTTTTAAGACGGGAATTGAATAATGACAACCTTGTCAAAACCTTGTTCTTGTGCCAATTTGATTCTAAGCAAGAGACAAAGGATGAACGGCGTTCGCCGAAAGGGATGAGGTTTGGATAATAGGACGAGCGAGGGGCCGCCGCAGCGCGCGACGATGATCGATGTTGCGAAGGATGCAGGCGTTTCTTTCAAAACCGTATCACGCGTGCTCAATGGCGAGAGCAATGTCCGCGCCGAAACGCGTCAGCTGGTGATGAATGCCGCTGAGCGGTTGAACTATACCTTAAACGTTGCCGCGCGAAGCTTACGGGTTGGCGGTCCACAGATTATCGCCCTGCTGGTACAAAACCCGAGCCGCAGTTATATTGAAAGCGTCCACCTTGGCGCTCTTCAACGCTGTCACAAGACCGGCATGCATCTGATCATGGAAGAATGTGAAGATGGGTTAGCTGAAATCGAAGCTATGATAGACAATACGTCGCCCGTGGGTGTCGTGGTGACGCCGCCACTATGTGATGATCCCGAGCTTATTAAAATGCTCGACAGGAAAAAAATCCGCTATGTTTTGATCGCTCCGCGCGAGCCCAGTGCAGCGCAAGCCTCGATTAATATTAATGACGATAGCGCCGCACAGGAAATGACCGAGCATCTCCTGTCGCTTGGCCATAAACGGATTGGATTTATCAAAGGCCATCCCGACCATAGCGTGTCGGCCAAGCGCTATTCAGGCTATGCCAAGGCTATGGCCGCTGCCGATATTTCGATTGATCCTGAACTTGTCCAGCAAGGAGAATTTTCTTGGGCTTCGGGATTGGCCTGTGCAGAAAATCTGCTGGACTTGCCTAATCCGCCCAGTGCGGTTTTCGCCAGCAATGACGACATGGCCGCGGCTGTGATTGCAGCGGCTTACCGGCGGAACATCCATGTTCCCAATGATCTGTCCGTTGTGGGATTTGATAATACGCAAGTCGCCGCCGTTATCAGTCCGCAACTGACCACGGTGAATCAACCGATTGCTGATCTGGTATCCGAGGCGGTGGGATTGCTAACCGATCAAACATTTCAATCCGGAGATCGGTCGCAACCGATATTTCTTGATCACCATCTCGTGAAGCGAGAGTCCGCCGGGCCTACCAACGCCAAAATATCTGCTTGAATACACACTGTTAGAAAAATAACTGGCAACATATAAAGACTGAAGTCAACGTTGTCTTTGACCGAGAAGGGGAGGATTATCCATGCCAATGCATGAAAATGAACCAGCCAATGTGGAGCAAACCAATCTCAGCTTCATCACACTGATTGTATCGATTGCCACAATTGGCGGATTTTTATTTGGCTATGACAGCGGGGTGATTAACGGGACGGTTGATGGTCTCAAGGCAGCGTTTAATTCGGACAGCGTCGGTACCGGATTTAACGTCGCTTCGATGTTGCTCGGCTGCGCCGCGGGTGCTTTTGCCGCCGGGAAATTGTCGGATATGTTTGGCCGCCGTAATCTCCTTTTGGTGGCCGCGCTTTTCTTCATCATCAGTGCCTTTGGTTCGGGCATTGCCGGAAGCTCCATGGAATTTGTGATATATCGTATTCTTGGCGGTCTTGCGGTTGGGGCCGCAAGCGTAACCGCGCCTGCTTATGTCAGCGAAGTGACACCCGCTTCCATGCGCGGACGTTTGTCGAGTATACAGCAAATCATGATCATCATCGGGCTGACGGCGGCTTTCTTGTCCAATTACCTATTGGCGGCGTCGGCAGGGGCATCGACCAATGTGTTTTGGTGGGGATATGAAGCATGGCGTTGGATGTTCTGGATTGAAATTATTCCTGCAACAATTTTCCTGCTGGCGCTTCTGGCTATTCCCGAAAGCCCTCGATTTCTGGTGGTAAAGGGGCGTGATAGCCAGGCAGAAAATGTGCTGACGCGTTTGTTCGGTGGCGATGCTGCTGCGATAAAGGTGAAGGAAATCCGGGAGTCATTGACCGAGGATCATGCACCAAAATTTGCCGATCTGGTTGACAAGACCAGCGGCAAGATTCGCACGATCGTGTGGGTCGGGATCGGGCTTGCAACATTTCAACAATTGGTTGGGATCAATATCGTCTTCTACTATGGCGCGGTGCTTTGGCAGGCCGTAGGTTTCAGCGAAAATGATGCATTATTGATTAATATTTTAAGCGGGTCTTTATCGATTATTGCCTGTCTTGCTGCAATTGCATTAATCGATAAAATTGGCCGCAAGCCGCTATTGATCATTGGTTCTGCCGGTATGGCAGTCACGCTCGGGATTATGGCGATCGCCTTTTCCAGCGGGTCGATTGTGGATGGTCAATTAGAATTATCCGACAATGCGGGCACGATCGCTTTGATAAGCGCTAATGCCTATGCGGCTTTGTTTAACTTTAGCTGGGGCCCGGTCATGTGGGTGATGCTGGGCGAGATGTTCCCCAATCAGATACGCGGATCCGGTCTAGCGGTCAGCGGATTGGCGCAATGGCTGTCCAATTTCGCAATTACCATGGCTTTCCCGATCATGCTGGTTAGCATTGGTTTGGCTGGCGCCTATGGCTTCTACGCCATTTGTGCCGCCGTCTCCGTCCTTTTTGTTTACAAGATGGTCAAGGAAACCCGCGGCAAGGAACTGGAAGAAATGGAAGGCTGAACAGATTGATCGGGCGGGCTGTGGCCGTATAGTCGATCACAGCCCCATCGGCGGACCGCTATTTCTATCCCGTTTCGTGGATCATCAGACAACGTTGACACCATATTGTTGCGGAGTAAAAGAATGGCTAGTGTGTGTTGCGTAAGACGGTCGCTTTTGGAGTGAATATCTAATCATTATGCGCTATTTTTTACCCCAACGGATGACGGAGCAGACATGAACGCCTTCTCATCCAATACATTGCTCTTGTTCGGTGCAACCGGAGATCTGGCCCGGCGTATGCTGTTGCCGTCGCTATACGCCTTGCATGTCGATGGCTTGATTGCCGAAGATTTGCGCATATTCGGAACGGCGCGCAGCGGATTGAGTGACGACGAATATCGTCAGATGATCGGAGAGGCCTTAGCCGAATTTCTACCGGAAGAACGCAAAGATCCAGCGGCTATTGAGCAGTTTCTCAAGCGGCTATATTATCAATCGCTGGATGCATCTACCATCGCAGGCTTTGCTGATTTGGCGGCGAAGTTGGGCGATATTTCAGCTGGCCTTTCGATTTTTCTGTCGACCGCTCCCTTTCTGTTCGAACCAACAATCAAAGGATTGCAATCGGCCGGATTGGCCGGAGATAATGTCCGCATTGGTCTCGAAAAGCCGTTGGGCAATGACTTTGCCTCTTCGACCGAAATCAACAAAGCGGTCGCTGCTGCTTTTCCTGAAGATCGCATCTTTCGTATCGATCATTATCTCGGCAAGGAAACGGTTCAAAATATTTTGGCGTTGCGCTTTGCCAATATGATGTTTGAGCCGCTTTGGAATGCCGGCGGCATCGATCACGTGCAAATCACTGTTTCCGAAACTGTCGGCCTTGAAGGGCGGCACGGATTTTATGACGATACGGGCGCTTTGCGCGATATGGTGCAAAATCATATGCTGCAGCTCTTGGCGATCACAGCGATGGAACCCCCAGCCAGTTATGATGCTACGGCGATCCGCGATGAGAAAGTGAAGGTCTTGCGATCTTTACGGACTTTGGATCCGAGTGAAGTGGTCACCGGTCAATATGACGCCGGCGCTGTTAAAGGCGAAGCCGTTCCTAGCTATGCGCAGGATCTGGGCGACAATTCGACCACTGAAACCTTTGTCGCATTAAAAGCCCATGTAGACAATTGGCGTTGGCAAGGCGTGCCCTTTTATTTGCGCACTGGAAAACGGTTAGCTGAACGGCGCAGCGAAGTGGTTATTCAATTTAAGGACGTCCCTCATAGTATTTTCGGAGACCGGTCGAGCAAACCGATTGCCAACCGATTGGTTATTCGGTTGCAACCAGAAGAATATGTCCGCCTACAAGTCATGGCCAAAGAGCCCGGATTGGATCGTGATGGCATTATCCTGCGGGAAGTGCCGCTCGACCTCTCCTTAACGCAGGCCTTTGCCAGCGCGCGCCGCCGCATTGCTTATGAACGATTGTTGCTTGATCTTATTGAAGGCGACCAAACCTTATTTGTGCGCCGAGATGAAGTGGAAGCGCAATGGTCCTGGATTGATGCGATAAGACAGATTTGGCAGGATCATGCGGTCGCACCCAAAAGCTATGGCGCAGGAAGCTGGGGACCATCATCCGCTATCGCTCTGACAGAACGGGACGGAGTGACATGGCATGAATGATCATTTCTCATCGCCCGCCGTGGGTTGGGCAGAGCATGCTGATGCGGCTGCTGTTGCCCGTTTTATAGCCGATGCTGTCACCGCGAAGGGCGCTCGTAATCTGGTGGTACCGGGCGGTAATACCCCTTTGGCTATATTCGATATTTTGTCGGGCATGGATCTTCCGTGGGATGAGATGTCATTAATGCTCACAGATGATCGACAGGTTTCTACCGATCATCCGGCCAGCAATTTTGGAAAATTGTCTCAGGCGTTTGCCAACAAACCGGTTAAGATCACGAGACTGGTTGACCACATGGATGTGCCAAAATCCGATATTGTGTGGATTGGCATGGGTGCGGATGGCCATATTGCGTCGCTATTTCCGCGGATGAAAGAGGGTGAGCATATTGATGAAAACAGCCCAAAAATTGTTTCGACACAGCCAGATCCTTTGCCGCCAGAAGCACCCTTTGCGCGGTTGAGTTTCAATCAAACCGCGCTGATCAATACGGACGCGATCATGATCGTGGCCCGCGGCAGTGATAAAAAAACCATATTGGAAGAAGCGGTGAAGGGCGCGCATGATTTGCCGATCGCAAAGCTGATCGCAGCCGCATCCTGTCCGATAACAATATTCTGGAGCGAGTCATAAGTCTGCACCCCATCTTGAACGCCGTCACGGAACGGATTATCGACCGCAGCAAAGAGACGCGGGCGAACTATCTCGCATTAGTTGCGCGAGAAGGGGACAAGGGCGTGCATCGCCCTAATTTGTCCTGTGGGAATCTGGCGCATGGATTTGCTGCCAGCGGCGACGACAAACCAGCTATTCGATCCGGCGCTGCAATGAACATGGCGATCGTGACCGCCTATAATGACATGTTGTCGGCGCATCAGCCTTATGCCCGCTATCCCGAACAAATAAAAATATTTGCCCGCGAAGTTGGCGCGACGGCCCAAGTTGCTGGCGGTGTTCCGGCCATGTGTGACGGTGTTACCCAAGGGCAATTGGGCATGGAATTGAGCCTGTTCAGCCGTGACAATATCGCAATGGGAACAACCATTGGACTCAGTCATGGCATGTTCGAAGGCTCGCTGTTGCTGGGAATTTGCGACAAGATTGTTCCCGGCTTGCTGATCGGAGCCCTGCGTTTTGGTCATTTGCCTGCGATTTTGGTTCCCGCAGGTCCGATGCCATCCGGTCTAGCGAACAAAGAGAAACAGCGCGTTCGCCAGCTTTTTGCAGAAGGCAAAGCGACGAAAGATGAATTGCTCGAGGCGGAAGCTGCAAGCTATCATGGCGCGGGGACGTGTACGTTTTATGGTACGGCCAATTCCAATCAGATGATGATGGAAATTATGGGCCTGCATGTGCCCGGATCGGCCTTTATCAACCCGGGCACGAAATTGCGCCAAGAATTGACCAGAGCTGCCGTTCATCAGCTCAGCGCAATTGGCAAAGCGGGAAATGACTATCGTCCTCTGGGTCATTGTATTGATGAAAAAGCAATTGTGAATGCTGCGATCGGATTATTGGCGACCGGGGGTTCAACCAATCATCTGATTCATTTGCCTGCCATTGCTCGCGCGGCTGGAATTATAATTGGGTGGGAAGATTTCGATGCCTTGTCTGCCGTGACACCGTTGGTCACGCGAATCTATCCTAATGGATCTGCTGATGTGAACCATTTCCATGCCGCCGGAGGATTGGCCTTTGTTATTCGAGAGCTTCTCGATGCTGGTCTTTTACACCGTGATATTATGACGGTAGCTGGAAATAATATGGATGACTATGCGCGGGAACCGGCCCTTGAAGGAGATAAAATCAACTGGACGGCGGCGCCAAGCGAAAGCCGTAATACGGATATATTACGGCCTGTTGCAGATCCCTTCTCGCTGGATGGAGGCATGCGGCTATTAACCGGAAATCTGGGCCGAGCGGCCATTAAAACCAGCGCCGTCGATCCGTCCCGACTGACTGTCGAGGCGCCTGTTCGCGTGTTTTCCGATCAAAATGATGTCAAAATCGCTTTTGATGCCGGAGAATTGGATCGCGATGTGATTATCGTTGTTCGGTTCCAAGGTCCGCGGGCCAATGGCATGCCAGAGCTACACAAGTTAACACCATCTATGGGTGTCCTCCAGGATCGCGGATATGCCGTAGCATTGCTGACCGATGGCCGCATGTCGGGAGCCAGCGGCAAAGTTCCTGCGGCCATTCATTGTTGGCCTGAAGCAAAAGATGGCGGTCCGTTAGCAAAACTGCGTGACGGTGACCTGGTCCGGATTTGCGCAAAGACCGGAAAGTTAACAGTGCTGATTGACGAAGCAGAATGGCAGGATCGCCCACTCGCTGAAGTTCCCCAGGAAAATGCAGGAACCGGCAGGGAGCTGTTCGCGCTCATGCGCAATTTGTCCGACAATGCGGAAGCGGGTGCTTCTGCTATGCTCAATCAGGCGGGGTTGTAAAATTGACTCAGGAAATCGTGACAGCTGATATTGGCGGCACCCATGCCCGCTTTGCCATTGCCCAAGTGGATGGCAATCACGTCGCGCAGTTGACGGACCAAGTGGTAATGAAAAGCGCTGATCATGCTAGCCTGCAGACCGCATGGGAATTTTATGCAGATCAAATTGGGCGGATATTGCCTAAAAATGGCGCGATTGCTGTCGCGGGTCCAGTGGGCGGGGAGCTTTTGCGCTTTACCAATAATCCTTGGATTGTTCGGCCGCATGCCATTCCGTCCAAACTCGGTCTGGATCGCTTCACTTTGATCAACGATTTTGGAGCGGTTGCTCATGCTGTTGCGCAATTGAACGGCGAAAATCTTGTCCATTGCTGCGGCCCGGACAAGCCATTGCCCCAAACAGGACCCATTTCAATATTTGGTCCCGGTACGGGGCTTGGTGCCGTGCAATTGTTGCGCACCGCTGACACATATCATGTCATTGAAACAGAAGGTGGACATACAGATTTTGCGCCTTTGGACAGTATTGAAGACAAAATTTTGCAGTCGTTGCGAAAAAAATATCGGCGCGTTTCCGTCGAGCGGATTGTCTCCGGTCCCGGTCTTGTGGCCATTCACGAAATTCTGTCCGACCTTGAAGGCCGCGCTGCTGCGCCGGTTGATGATCGCACCCTTTGGGATCTGGCTCTTGAAGGCCAAGACAGTTTAGCCAGTGCTGCGCTTGATCGCTTTTGCCTGAGTTTGGGTGCGGTTGCGGGAGATTTGGCCTTGGCACAAGGCGCGAAGGCTGTGGTGATTGGCGGCGGGCTGGGCGCGCGGATCGCAGACTTCTTACCGCAATCGGGCTTTTGTCAGCGGTTTATTGCCAAGGGACGGTTTGAAACGGTGATGCAAAATATCCCAGTTAAACTACTCAGCCACCCGCAGCCCGGCCTTTTTGGTGCGGCTTCGGCCTTTTTGCAGGAACATGATTTGTAACTGCAGGATCGGATAGAAATCCTCGATGAATTGCCTATTTCTCAACCACAGAACATGCAATTTCCGTGGTCCAACTTTCCCCCGGTTCGAGAGTTTTTAAACCACCGCGGTTTACTGCATCGGTCAAATGACTGACCGGTTCTATACAGAAAAAATCGGTTTCTGGCGGCGTAAAAATATGGGTGAGCGGCAGGTCAGCATCAGTTTCTATACAAAGTTCATGCGTCGGCCAGTCTATCGTCAAGGCGCAATTGCGGCCCGTGAAAATAGTATCAACCGGGCTTTGCTCAGCCAAAGGAAAAGGGCCATTTCTGGCAATCCAGCGGGTTGGTAAACCATCTGGCGAACCATCCCAATATCCATCAAAATTGTTTAACAAGCGGGCATTTTCTTTTGGGAAATAGGGATGAAAACCGCAGCCGGCTGGCATATTGCTATCACTTAAATTGGTGATGGTAAGTTTGTGGACATAGCCTTGGCTTAACAACCGAATATCCTGATCACAGCGATAGTCCCAAGGCCAGGAATCTGCCTTATGACTATATGATAACTGCGCTCGTTCAGAATTTTGTGAGGCCACATCCCAACCGGTCAAATAGCCATGTCCATGAATGGCGTGATGGGTTGATGCGCTGGGATTGTTCGGTGCCATGACAATCAGCTTTTTCTCAAAGAAAAACCGGCCGTTGGCAATGCGATTGGAAAATGGGATCATGACAAAATTGGCCAACCCAAAAGGGCTGAGGTCATCCGCTCTTGCAGGTAGAAAAATAGCGGTATTCCGCCAATCAAACCGCAGGATGCCGCCACCGCGGGCTGGATCAATATCAACCGCTATGTCATCATTGCGAAGAGAAATCATGGCCATGGATGATAGGCGCTAATCTGCAGCGCGAACAGTCTATAATAGCCTTTTTGTCAATCTTATTCGCACCGGTCGACACGTAAAGCGCCGGCATTAGCAGGGAATTTTTATCATCCGTAGAAAACCGGGTTTTTGCAAATTTTCGAAAATTATTCACGCAATTGCCAAATCGCAAAAAGTGAAAAATCGAATCGACCTAATAAAGGGTTGTCGCATGAAGCGGCAATAACAGGGCCTCTTAACCCCCTTCCTTGTTTTGCAGGGAAAGAGAAGATGCCTTAGACCCTAAGGAGAAATACGATGAAAATGACAAAAGTAATGGCGGCGTCTGCTGCGGTGGTTGCTTTGGCTGTTGGCGCTCCCGCCATCGCTCAGCAAAATCAAAATAACGACGTGACCGACACCGATAACGGTGCCGTGGTGGTTAATGACCTGCTGGATGTATATTTGGCAGCTGATGCGAGCACGACAAATACGCTCGATGACATTAACAGCGACAACAATAACAATAATGACCTTGTTATTGCGACACAAACACTGACGGCAACCAACACCAACTCCTTGATGGACGAACTTGTCGATCTAGATGGTGAAGACGGCGAACCGGCTCCAGTGGGCTATAATAGCGGCGACAACTATGTTCGCGGCAATGCTTTCGCAGCCTTTGCTGGTATCCTGAACCAGTCTTGGAACACCGGTATCAACTCCAATGCTCAATCTGCAACCAATATTGCAGCACAGGGCACGATCAATTTCGGCGACGGTGCAGCGGCAGCAGCTGATGGCGCTGGTGGCGGCGGCGATTAATCGCTCACCATTTGCTCGATAAGGGCGGGCCGATTTCAGCCGATGAAACCGGCCCCTCCGCCCCCAAATGCCCGCACTACAACCGGGAGAAAAATGATGAAAAACCATTGCAGACTTTTCTTGATTGCACCACTGGCTTTGATCGCATCGCAGACGTATGCGCAGGCTTCAGACCCTAGTGCCGCACCCAAGACACCCGCAGCAACACCGCAACAATCCGCATCCCCGCTGCTGTCGCTCGATGAGCTCAAACAGCTGCGTGGCGGTGCGCAAGTCGCTATCAACGAACAGACATTTAACGCGGCCAATAGCGGCAATATAATCGACGGCGATTATACGGCTGGAGATGTTACGCTTTCCGACAATTCTCTTTCCAGTTTCAACGGTTTGGGAAATATTGTCATCAATACCGGCGCACAATCGGCGCTCCAGGCTGGCCTGGGCGTAACGATCAATGTGATCGATTAAGTGAGGCATAGGTCATGACCCACATTCCCCCTGACCCGCATGACCGATGCTCGGCTTTTTCGCCCTTCAGGACACGCTTGAATGCCATCCTGAAGGGCGGATTGCTCGGCTTGACTTGTCTTACCGCTTTTGTGCCCGTCGCAGCCGATGCAGAAGTCCGTATCGCGCGCGAATCTATTGGGGGTGATTATTATGTCGGGGTAATGACCTGGTGGGATATTCCTTTTCGATCCGTCATCCGCCAACGTTTCGATTTTAGCTGTGGTTCCGCCGCGATCGCCACATTGCTCACCTATCATTATGACCGCCCCACCAATGAGCGCATGCCGTTTAAAGCAATGTGGGATTTGGGTGACAAAAAAGCGATAAAAAAAGTGGGCTTTTCGATGCTTGATATGCGCAATTATCTCAGTGCAATCGGCTATCGCGCCGAAGGTTTCAAGCTCACACCAGATCAACTGGCGCAAGTCAAACGTCCGGTCATTGTCTTGTTGGACCTTGATGGTTTCAAACATTTTGTGGTCGTTAAAGGGCAGTCAAAAGATCAGGTGCTCGTGGGCGATTCCGTGCTCGGCCTTAAAAAATATCCGACCGAAGAATTTGCGAAATATTGGAATGGAATCGCGTTGGCCATTGTTGATGGTCCGATAAAAAGCCGACCAAAATATAATCTTGCTGGAGACTGGAACCGATGGTCAAGCGCCCCCACGGACCAGGTTTCTGCAACCGACGCTATTGGCAACTTAACCAATCACCTTCCCCCCTTGTACCAACTGTCGCCCGAATTTTTGCTCGACGTCAGAGTAGGTACGGTCAGATGAAAGATGAACCATGATTTATCGAAAAACTATTTCCGTAACGGTCGCGTGCATTATGTTTTCGAGTATGATGCTTGTCCCCCAAACCGCCAAAGCTGACCCCGTGGCGGCGGTTGGTCTGCCCGCACTTGTTCCAGACGAAGATCTGGACAAGTTGCGCGGCGGCTTTGTTGTCGAAGGATTGGGCGTGAATTTTGGCGCCGATATCCGAACATATGTGAATGGCGAGCTGTTGCTCCAAACCGTGTTAAATTGGAGCGGCGAAGGAGCGGAAACGGTACAAACGGCCGCCGCCGGATTGAGCCCTGTGGATATCTCCAGCCTGGAAAATGGCATGGTATCGACGGGTAATATTCGGATGAGAGTGGGTGAATCGCCGGTATATTTGATCAATAACGGTGAAACCGCTTTGGTCCACGAAACGCGCAATGGCGTGCAAAATATGCTGATCAATACGGCTAATGGCTTGGAAGCTGTGCAGCAAGTCGATGCTACATTGACCTTGTCCGGATATGGTCAATTTAGTTCCGATCTGATGGCCGATCGCATAGGCATGGCTTTGGATGATGTGGCAAGTCTAGGTGCCATCGGAGCATTGGGCGACTAGGCTTACTGGCTGAATAAGGACCGACGGCCAATCCCATCGGTTCAATACTTGGAACATCGCGAGGTTTGAGGGAAAGCTCGCGATGTTTCTTTGTTTTTGGCCGATCTTTCAATTTCCGACAAATAAACTTGCAGGCAAGAATTGGTAAAAATCAAGTTGACCAGCCTTTGTAACATGCGACGAAGTGTCTAACGGTAAAGAAATTTCCTATAAATTGCATTCGGTCAGCGCTAATGTTCCCTTAGTGCAACGCGGTTACGTGGCATGCTGGTTCAATATCAAAAGATATATTGAGACCTAGAGTTGGAGAGTTGAAAATTTGACTTTAGATGAAATTATCAAGATAAATCATTGCCATAGCCCGAGTGCGCTATGGAAATATATTCTGACAGTTGCTCGTAAATACGGCTTTCGTACCTCAATATATGTGTGCCCTCCGCCTCATAAGCGGCCAACCCATCCGAAGACTGTGATTCGATATAACGGTATATCGGATACGGACTTTCAAAAATTCGCCATCGAAGGTCTCGTCAAGCAGGGCCATATAACGACGCAAAACACATTGTTAAATGCCGATGCGTTTCGATGGACCGAAATTGGTGATTTGACCAAGCGCGCCCAAGCCTTTGAAAATCTCAAGAAAGATGCCAACAGCGCTCATATTGATGAAGGTTGGATCTTTCCTTTGTTTGGACCTCAATCGCGCAATGGATTGGCTTCTTATGGTCGACCACGGCATCCAGCATTAATGACCGATGCGATTGGCGCACAATTTCGAGTTTTTGCGCAAATGGCACATTTGCGGCTCTGCCAGTTGACTCCGGATCTCTATGGAATTGAAAAATCGCTGTCAAAGCGTGAAATGCAAATTGTTGGCTGGGCTGCCAAAGGAAAGTCAAACGCCGAAATTGGAACTATTTTAGGACTCTCGGAAAGTTCGATCGATAGCTATATGCGCCGGGCATTTGTTAAATTGGATGTGCATGATCGCACATCAGCATCGGTCAAAGCCATTAGTATGGATCTGGTGCGGACCTAACGCACCGTGGAAGGCGGATCAAAATTGTGGAGTGGTCGCTATACAGTTTTTGAGCCAGGCCGTCACTTCTTGTTTGGTCTTGTCCGTCGCCAAAAACTGGAATTTTTGTAAAGTATAACGGTTGCGATTTTCGAATATCGCGCCGGTTTCCAGAAGATAAGAAATACATCTCTTGGAGATTGCTGGTGGTTGGTTTTGGCGGTCCGATATTGCTGTAATGGTTGTTGCACGATCCAATGTCTCAGACCCGTAAATATCAAGCAAAATGTCCCAAATGGGATCCCCAAAACTTATGCCGCTAAAATAAGTTGAACGCAGCTTATTCTGTTTAGCAATGTGGTTTGCCAGACTTAAAATAACTTGCTCTAGATCTTGGCCCTCGTTTTGATTTGAATCAGTTTCCGCGTCTTTGCTAACATTCATCTTGCCCTCCACAGCAACTTGCGACCGCTGTTCTTGCCCGATGATAATTGGCTCTTTTCGTCGCCATGTATAGTCCCGAAACTACGTGACAAAATTAGCAAAACGAGTCCGCCTCTTTTGCTTAATGGCCAAGAACGCCGTCTTGCCAATCCAGAACGGTTAGATAATTGGCCAGGCGATTCTTTTCTAATTTTGCAATGAGCGGGTTGTCGTGGAAAGGCAGGAGCAAGTTACTCAAATCTTCGGCCCATGGTGCAGCGGCATCAAATATTATTCCTAGCCCAAAAACCGCTGGAATTTCAGCATAGGCCAAGGGCTGTCCATGGGCCTCTGCTTCGTTGATAAAATCTTCAACAGCGCTCTTCACTCCATTACGTTCACCGCCTTCATGAAGGGCCCAACCAAAATGTCCCATGCCTCGCATTCCTTGTTGGCGGAACAGACCCGATTGCCCAGGCTTCGCGCCACTCTTCATACAATAGTCGTGGCGAAATTCTTCGGGAATAGCTTCTGGCGCATAATACATATCGCGTCGTCCGGCCGGCCAACAGACATCGTGCAAAATCGCAAAAAGCGGCTTTTCATCTCGCTGGCAGGCCGCTGAAATGGCCTTTAGTTCATGATAAACGGTGAACCAGTTATGATCGCCATCGACCATCCAAAGATCGATATTGCTAAGGCTGGTAAAGGCTTCCAGACTGGGTTTGGCAATGTGCGAGACAGTATTCTGAGTGTCCAGCCATGCGAGAAATTCCGGTTTGGGATTGGGATCGATACTGAATAAACGCCCATTGTGAGACGCGGCATGTTTGGCAAGAATAGTCGTCATTCCGCCATATTCTGCGCCGATTTCAGCAATATTGGACACATTGGCGATATCCATCGCATTGGTAATTATGTCCGAGAATTCGGACATCGAGTGTATCAACAGATCCATGATTAGGCGACTTTCTTCAATTTGGCGTGATGGGCTTCACTCAGGATTGTGGGCCGAAACACGAGACTCAGCATCAGGGGTTTTGCCGTGGTGATGGAGGGCGGTGGAACGAACATAAACGCATCTTCGCGGGCACAACGATAGAGGCCGGGGGCATTTTCGGTCATGCCTTCAAATATCGGATGCGCCGCGATGCTATCATCATCGATTTTCTTACGCATCGAGTTTTCTACATCCAGAAAATTCACTTCTTCCACTTGCAACCATTCACAAATCTGGCCCAGCATAATGGCGATGTTAAACTGCCCAGTCCCTGCAGGAATGAGGGCTTGGTAATATCCGTCGCTCGTGGGGTGCGCTTGGATCCCAACTTGCACATTTTCGGATTGATCAGCGAGCATGACCGGAATGGTGATGGATCCGCTTTGGAAGTCCTTTTGCCGCAAATCCAAGGCGAACCGATTGCCGGTGAAAAGCGGCAATAATGCCTCCATACCGCGCTGTTTCATTTCTCCTGGTAAGTAGATTCGGCTTACATTTTTGATGTAAAACAAACCGCGCCGCCGCATATTTTGTCCGGCGGTTTCGTTGTCGATAAATTTCAGCATATCTTTGGTGCCGAGATTCACATCATGATGGAAATTCTCAAAAATTCCAATTTCGCGGTCAACCGGTAGGAACAATAGTCGCGACAAACTCGCTGCAGCCATTTGACGGGCGCAATCCTTGTCCCAAGAGGCGGGAATGGTGGCCCAGCCGCAGCCCATTTGATCGATATAAGAGAGACAAGCAGATTGCGCATGGTCGCGCTCTTCGCTTTGTTTTCCTTTGATATCGGCTGTATCGCGTTTGGGCTCGCCGGTTTCACTGTAGCCCAAAACCGATCCATTGGATTGGGTGCACAGCTGTTCGAGTACCGCAATTGATTCACATAAGGCGTTGAGTGCGCTGGTGTCATAATGGCTGCTATCAATCAGACCCTTTTTATCGAGACCGGTAATCATCAATTCGCGGAGCAAGAGATAGCGGCCGGATATCTGCAAATCCATCTCAGCGTTGAGCACTGGTTCGATTACATTTTGAACCGAGCCATTATATCCCAGATCGACAAAGACTACATTGTCCCCCTGTTCGACGCCATTGGCTTTGAGATGGGCGATAAGAGAGGATCTGAATTTTTGTGAGCGCGCAATGATTTTGGACAGATTTTTATGCTTCAATATTTCGCGGATAAATGTTTCAGGTTTTTTTATTCCGGCCAGTTTGGGAATTTCATTTTTGAAGAAGAGCAATTGCCGACAATAGGCAGCCTGACGCTGGCTCGAATAAGCATCTTTCTTATTGGCTGTCGCTTCGGCAGTGAGAAATGCCGTGACCGATTCTTTGTCGACAAAGCTGGCCGCATTGGCGGTAAAGCGGCTCAATTCTACCATGCTTACGTGATCACTCCATTCGGGATAGGCTTTGACAAAGGCCTTGGCCGGTAAAAAACCATCGCGCAGCAAGAAGAGTAATTTGGGTTTGCGCATTGCGGCTGTTTCGATTTTTTGGGCTTCGTCGGCAATCCAGCGAGAGAAACCTTGGAAGATGGGTCCGAGAACATCATGGCCAAATTGAAATGTTGCATCATCATTTTGGCGCAGGGAAATTTGCGCGCGATGGGGTTGTAAAGAAGGGGATTTTTTGCGGGTATCTTTTTCAATAATCGTGGCTGCAATTGCCTCCAGCCGCAGGCGCTCTTCTGTTTCATCGTCAAATTGTTCGAAATGAATGCCTTGGATTCCAAGTTTTTGGGGGGCTTTAAAATCGGCTTCTAGATTGTCTCCGAGATGCAGTATTTTCTCTGGAGCAATATCGAGATCTTTAAGCACGGGGGCAAAGAGGCCAGCGGCTTTGCCCATGCCATATTCGCAGGAACAAAATATCTGGTCGATTTTATCAGCAATAGAAGCACCTGCGGCACTGCTGATTAAACTTCGCAGCAAGGGTTCGGGCAAATAAGTATCCGAGACGATGATAACGCGTAATCCCCGCTCTTTCGCTTTTTCGATTAATGTGACGACGGGTTGAAAGGCGAAACAATGGCGGGCTTCCGCGGCCATTTCTTGTTCGACGCAATGTACGATTGCACTCTCTTGAGATTGGCGAAACATTTTCTGATATATTTCGGTAATGGTAACGTCGCTGCGTTTGGGATCGAGGATCAATGCCTTGCGCGCGCGTTTCTCGGCAAGAACCCGCATTTCCATTCCGCAATTGGCAATGTCGAGATCGTGAAACACATCGGTTGGCCGGTTGACGTTGCGCCAGATTAAAGTGTCGAAGCAGTCGAGAGACAATATTTCGACATTATCATCCATCGTCTCGAACAATGTGTCGATTTCCCATGCGGCAACCTTGGTTTTCATGCGTCTCAATCCTTATTTCTGGCAACGCTAGCTTGCGCATAGCCAGCCCGTTTCCCGACGAAGCACGCGTGCGGTTGCGTTGTTTATGGACAGAAAGAGCAAGGCGCGTGCCAGTTCCCTCAATTCGGGCTTGTTTGATCAAAGAGGGCAATTTTTGGCTTTTTTTCTTTGTTTAAAGGCCGATGATGGACGAACAGCGGCAAAATTTTGCCATATCCGGAAAAAATTTGCCGCCGCGCCGCGCATCAAAATGGGCTTATCTCGCCGTTTTTATCGGGCCGGGATCAAGATTAAAATCGCAAGGGTATGCGAGCCACAATGCTCACATCTGGGGCATCTTCCGTCACCCCAAATTGGAAACCGAGATTAAGCGATTGTTTTTGGCTAAGACGGTAAGACATTCCAAAATTGAGTGACCCAACCTGAATATCATTGCTTTCTTGCAACGTGTCACCGAGCTGGGTTTTGGTTGAGAATATGTAATTATGGCGATAGCCGAGCGAAAAAGAAAAGCGCGGGTTCAGGGCAAATCCAAAACCAACGCTAGCGTTAATGGCATCGCCCGGATCAACTTTTCCGACAAATACATCGCCAATGACACGGTCGATATTGCGTTCGATATTCCATAAATATCCCGTTCCGCCATAGATAACTACTGGATCGGAAGGCAGGAGGAAACTGATACTGGGTTGCACGCCCCAAAATCCGGATCCGGTGGCAAGCCCGGTAGCAACGCCAAATTCGTCAAACGGGATTTCGAAAGGACTAGTGCCGGTATCGGTCTTGACGCGCAGACCTGCCACCCAAATTGGATTTTGCGGCTTGGGCCGGTTCAGCTGATAGCGCAATGAGATCTCAGCGTCGCCTATCCCGGTTTCTTCCAACCCAATTTCCCGTGTGATCTGTTCGTCTCGCTGTTGGACAACTTGAATGCGGTCTTTTCGAAATAGCAACGGAACGCGGCCTTCAATTTCCAGTCTGTTGGTCAAGCCGTAGCGCATCGCAAAAGTCCCGATCACGGTGTCGCGATCCGCGTCACTGGCTTCAATAGCACCCACTTGAATGCCCGGGATCAATTCAATGCCTCTAAAAACCAGGCGATTGGTGGACGAACGGGTATATTCAATAGATGGATCCAGCACAAACTGACCTTGTGGGGTCAGGACGCCTTGACCTTCCGGCACGGCTTCAACCTTCTGTTCGATATTATTGGCCGCAGGCGGTGCTTCTCCCACCGGACCTTCCGGCAAAGTGAGTTCGTCATCAGCGGTGCTGCCGACTTGTGTCGCGGCGGTTTCGATCTGACTGCGCTGGATGCCCGTACCGCGCAACTGGGCTAACATCGAGGCTGTTTCTATCGGAGCCGCCGCGCGGACCAATTGATTATGCAGTTCGAGTTGCTTGATCTTGTCATTTTGCGACTGGATGAGCGCATTTTGATTGGCAATAAGCTGCTTCTGCTCGGAGAGTTCGGCTTGAATAGCTTGCAAGGCCACGCTGATTTTGCCCGTCTCTTGCACGGCGATTACAGGAGTTTGGGGTGATGGCACTGGCGGTGACTGGACGGGTTCGGGCGACAGTTTTGCCGAATTTTGGCTTTCCCTATGCTCTGGTGTTGCGGCCCGCACGACCGGTGATTGAACGACCCGTAATCGCGCAATGATCCGCGCCGTCTCGGCTTCTGCATCTTCTGCGGTCATGGGTTCAGCCGAGCGGGTTGCATCTTTTTCTGAAGGTTCAGTGGTTGCCGACCAAGCCGTCTTACTCGTGAGGATGGTGAGGGGGATCGCCGCAAGAACGGCAACACTGTGAAAAATAGAGGTGGTCATAAAATTCTCCCGACATGCTCGTGCATGTGAATTTAGGCGGCGGAAAGCTCGCCAAGACAAAGCTCCGCGGGCGGCTGGATATCGGCTCCTGGTTGGGCCGTTAGGCTTTCCTGATATTCGCCGGCAAGACGGCACAATCCGGCATTATCCCGGATGATAACGGAATCTCGTCCGTTAATTGTAATGAGCCCGCGGCGAGCCAATTCCGTAAATGTTCGGCTGACAGTGTGGACCGTCAAGCCAAGAAAATCGGCAATATCGCTGCGCGTCATCGGCACGCAGATATCGGGGTCATCATTGGCTTGTTGTTTTAAGCAGAGCAGAAATGCTGCGAGTTTCTCGGCCGCGGTCCGGTGACCCATGATGAATAAATAGCGCTGGGCCGTCGACATGGCCCGGAATAAGATTGACACGGCTTCATCCAATTGCGGTTTCGGCGTGGAATCTTGCGTGATATCGCCGACGCGAAAGCATCGTACAGTCACATCGGTTACCGCTTCGGCGGCGGTTCCATATGTTCCATAATCCGCGCCAAAAATATCGCCGCTAAAGAAAAAGCCGGTCAGGTGCCGATTGCCATCCATATGAAAGCGGCAGGTCCGCACGGTGCCCTGGACAACTTCATACCAGCGGCTGGCCTTTTGGCCTTCGTCGAAAATTAATTGTCCCGCGCGGAAGTGTAATGTGGTTGAGCGCAGGTTTGTGTGAAGCTCCTGCATCATGGCAGGTGCGGTGATTAGCGATTGCATCCGTGCTGTCTCCTCTAAGACCTCAGCACGACCCTTTTTGTTTCTTTCCGTGCATCAAATCCCAGAATTTATGCACGGCCTCAGATGCGACCTTTTGTTGTTTTGTGGGGATTATTTAGGCTATCGCGAGCCAAACCGTCTATCCGATGAATCTCCTGTTTCGAATGGCAAGCGATTCTGCTTGCTGCATTTTACTAGGTAATTTTACCGGTAGAATCCGCTCTCTTTGTAAATTACTGTAAATTCAAACGGTTGGGATGTACGTTTTTATCCTATCGGGTTTTTGTGTTATGAGAGTAAAAGAAAGATGATTGCGGGGCACTAAAGTTTCCGCAATGTCGATTTTGCGATGATTTGTTGGGGAGGGAACCACCAACACTTTTGTCGGGCGATCTTGTTTGACCGCCAATGGCGCATGCAATGCTGATGTTCAGTGCTTTATTGCCTGTGACCCTGTGACCGATACAAATGGGGGCATTTGTTTTTCGGCAAACTTGTTGGTTTGTTGAATATTGAAAAAGGTAAGCCCCGTGATGTTACAGCAGAAGAGTTTGACCAGTGGTCCAGTGCTCACGCTGAGAGAGCATGAGATCTTGGAATTTATTGCCCAGGGCTTGTCGACCAAGGAAGTTGCCCAACATATAGACATCGCGCCACGGACAGTGGATCGCCATGTTGAAAATGTGCGCTTAAAATTAAGGGCCAAAAACCGCACCCATATGGTGGCTTGTGCAGTCATGGAAGGCTTGTTGAACGTGAAGTCTGGTTTTGATGACAAAACCAATGGCAGCGCTTTTGCTCAAATAGGCGGCGCTGAACAGGAAGACTGACCCGGTTTGGTCAGAAGTCCCAGTTTTGCAAAATGGGATCTCGTTCCTTTTTGTGAAATTCCGAATTGTTGTTTGCCCCTATACTGCTGTAGGCAATAGGGCATGCTCTTGGACTTCAAAGATATATTGCAGCCTGAACTGACCGAGCTCAATCGGTTGCCGGCGCGCGCATCCTTCTCATCTTTTGCCTCAACTGATGCGGCATTGACCGATGAAGCGCAACCAAGCTGGCGTCTTTCATTAGACGGAAAATGGCAATTTCAATTGATCGATAGTCCGTCCGATGCGCCGTCCGATTGGGCGGAATCCGCTTTCAAGGATGATGAATGGCGGTCGATTGTGGTACCAGGAAGCTGGACCCGACAAAATAGCGGAGACCGTCCGCAATATACAAATGTGCAAATGCCCTTTGCCTGCCGGGAAGCACCTCAAGTCCCGGAAGAAAATCCCACCGGACTATATCGCACGACGTTTACTTGCCCGCCCGGCTGGGAAGACCGTGAAACTATTCTCCACTTAGGTGGTTTTGAAAGCGTTGCTCTGGTTTGGTGCAATGGTAAATTTGTAGGAATGGGGAAGGACTCTCGCTTGCCCAGCGAATTTAATCTCACTCCCTATTTGACCGGAAACGTGAACAACCTCGCGGTCATGGTTATAAAATGGTCGGATGCCACTTGGATTGAAGATCAGGATCATTGGTATCATGGCGGTTTACACCGGTCTGTATATGTCGAGTCTCGCGGCCGCACTCATATTGCTGATATGCAAATTGTTGCGGACTTTGATGCGTCAAATGGCACAGGCCACTTGCAGCAATGTGTCATGGTAAATGGTGCATCCAAGGGCTGGACAGCGCGGGCTCAACTGCTGGCGCCCGATGGTCAAGTCGCGGCTGATCTAGCCGATATGCCGATCGCACAATTTCCCGATGGCAGCGTGTTTGATCAATTTACGGCGGCCTATAGTTTCGTCGACAATCGATCGGTTTTGGCAACAAACATTGCCGATTGTCAGCCATGGTCTTCAGAAGACCCCGTGCTTTATCAGTTGGTGACAGAATTGGTCGATGACCAAGGCAAAATCGTTGAAGTCACCAAAAATCGTGTCGGTTTTCGCAGAATTGAAATCAAAAACAGACAGTTGCTGATTAACGACAAACCGATCGTAATCATCGGGGTGAATCGCCATGATCACCATCCTGAAACGGGTAAGACCTCGACCATTGAAGAAATGCGCGAAGAATTGTTGTTAATGCGCCGGTATAATATCAACGCAATTCGGACAGCTCACTATCCCAATGATCATCGCCTGCTGGATCTCTGTGACGAATTGGGCCTCTATGTTATCGACGAGGCGAATGTCGAATGCCATGCCCGCTGGCAAGCTGTATCCAACGATCCGCGCTATCAAAAGGCGATTATCGAACGGGTGATGCGCATGGTTTTCCGCGATAGGAACCATAGCAGTGTGATTGGGTGGTCGTTAGGCAATGAAGCGGGGCTTGGACCAGCCCACGACGCAGCCGCGGCGCTTGTTCGCCGGATCGATGACAGTCGTATCTTACATTATGAAGGCGCGATATTTCATCGCTTTCAAACGCTCATGGGGGATCCAACCGAAACGTCGCGTAGAGCCCCGGACATGCGGGAGCGCATGACGACAGATCTCATTTGTCCCATGTACCCATCGATAGATTTCATTGTCGGTTGGGCGCGCTGGGCCGAGGAATCTCAACTGGATGACCGGCCAATGATTTTGTGCGAATTTTCGCATGCCATGGGAAATTCCAATGGGTCTCTTGTTGACTATGTCGATGCATTTTTCGCTGAACCAGCCTTGGGCGGCGGGTTTGTTTGGGAATGGCGCGATCACGGTTTTGCGGAAACGGATGACCAAGGCCGGTTCTACTGGGCCTATGGCGGGCATTTCGATGACAGCCCAAATGATGTGAATTTTTGTTGTGATGGCATGGTTGGACCAGATTTGTTGCCGCACCCGGGATTGCGCGAATATCAATGGGCTGCGCGGCCGATCAAGGGAGAATGGCTCGGCAAAAGGCAGGTACGGTTTGAAAATCGCCGAGCCTTCAAACCGAGCAACGATTTGGAGCTTCAATGGATGCTGCAAAAAAACGGCGAAGATGTTGAGAATGGAACCCTGTTTCCACATATTGCAGCCGGCGATTCTGTTGTGCTTACCATCGATTTCCAAAGTGAAATTGACGAGGCTAGTGAATGGCATTTGTTGACGCGCTGGGTGTTGAAAAAAGCCTTGCCCTGGGCCGACGCCGGATATGCGGTGGGATGGGATCAATTTCCCTTGAACGTGCCAGCAGCATCTGTTCCCGTCCCGGCGGAAAGGCAGTGCGGACAACAGGTTACGGATGAGGTCTCAATCGGCCCATTTGCTGTGACATTTGATGAAGCGGGCCAGATTCAATCACTGGACGTCCATGGCAGCCGGATTGTCGAAGGCGATATTACCGCCACATTATGGCGCGCGCCGATGGATAATGACGGAGGAAAAATTGGCTGGCGAGAAGAGCGGCCCAGCAAACGTATGGAATGGGTCAATCATGGCCTGGACCGATTGACGGTAGATTCCAATCCTGCGCAAGTCTCCGTAGAAAATGACCAAGTTTCGCTCTATTTTGAACGGCATTTAATCGGTACCAACCAAGAACAAGCTGTCCACAAAAGTTGGTGGATTTTGAACGCGGAAAAGGCCGAAGTTCATGAGGAAATCTCTATTCCAGAGGCTTGGACTGATCTTCCCAGAATTGGGATTTGCTTTGTCGCGCCCTCCCAATGGGAGCAATTAAGCTGGTTCGGCTTGGGGCCAGATGAATCCTATCCAGACCGCACCGGCGCCCAGATTGTCCGGCAATGGTCGTCAACGGTGACGGATCAATATCATCCTTATGTGTTACCACAAGAACATGGCGCACATGAGCAAACGCGCTTTTTTCGGCTCCAAAATGAATCCGGACAAGGGTTTGAAATTCACATGCCTGGTTTGAGCTTCTCTGCGCGCCATCATCATGATGCTGACATCAGCAAAGCCACAACCATTGCCGATGTAAAACGGCGAAATGAAATCGAGGTTCATATCGATGCCGCGATGCGCGGCGTTGGAACCGGCGCCTGTGGTCCCGATGCCTTGCCAGCCTATCGGGTCGGTCCGGGCCGTTACAAATTTCACTGGATGATCAAGCCAGTTTAACCGATCGAGATTTTTAGGAGAATAACGGAAATGACAGCAAATATTGATGGTATGACCTCCACTCAGTTTGAAAGCGTCAAGGATGAATTCGCCCGAAATTTTGCCGAACGGGGAGAAGTGGGTGCGTCGGTTTGTATCAGCGTTAACGGAGAAAAAGTGGTCGATCTCTGGGGTGGTATTGCTGATCCTGCCACGAACAGCCCCTGGGAAGAAGATACTATTTCCATTGTCTTTTCCTGTACAAAGGCGGCAACCGCTTTATGCGCTCACATATTGATTGACCGGGGATTGCTTGAGCTCCACGCGCCGGTTTCTGAATATTGGCCAGAATTTGCGAAAAACGGCAAAGAAAATACCACCGTACAAATGATGCTCAATCACGAAAGCGCTGTTCCGGCCCTGCGTGAACCGGTTAAACCGGGAGGGTTTTTGGACTGGGACTATATGATCAAGCGCCTTGAAGACGAAGAGGCGTTCTGGGAGCCTGGAACACGCAATGGCTATCATATGGTCAATTTTGGTTGGACCGTTGGCGAATTGGTGCGGCGCGTTTCCGGCAAATCCCTCGGCCAGTTTTTTCAAGATGAAGTCGCTGTGCCGCTAAATGCGGATTTCTGGATCGGATTGCCGGAAAACATAACCCATCCAATTGCGCCGATCATAGTGGCAACACCCGATCCCCAAGCAGAGTTAAGCCCGTTTACAAAGAAGCTGCTCACCGATCCGAATTCTATTCAAGCCTTGTCTTTTTTAAATAATGGCGGCTGGAATCAAAATGATCCGCAGGCTCATAAGGCAGAAATAGGGGGGGCAGGTGGTCTCTCCAATGCCCGTGGTCAAGTGGCCATGTATGAGCCATTGGCTCTTGGGGGCTCGCATAATGGTGTCCAATTGGTCTCCCCGGAACGATTGGCTGCGATGGCGCAAGTGTCCACTGCCACCCAAGTTGACGCCACATTGCTTGCACCCACGCGATTTGCTTCTGGATTCATGAAATCCATGGATAATCGCGCCTATCCGGGCGGGGATCAAATGTCAGCGGTGCTTGGTCCTGCCGCATTTGGTCATGTCGGCGCTGGCGGATCGATTGGCTTCGCAGATCCCGATCATGGTCTCGCCTTTAGCTATACGATGAATCAGATGGGCATGGGCTTGTTGCTCAATGATCGCGGACAAAGCTTGATTGATGAAACATACCGAATTTTGCGCGCAGCCGGTTAAGCGCGCTTGTCGGTTGGTGAACCCAAACATATGTGAGACGTGATGCTTCCAACTTGCGGTAACGTGCCAAGCACATCGGCATGAAAGGCTTTATAGGCCTCAAGATCGGCCACTTCGACGCGCAGGAGATATTCCACTGATCCGGTAATATTGTGGCATTCTCTGACTTCGGGCGCATTTGCTATGGCGCGTTCAAAAGCTTGCGCATCTTTTTTCAAATGCTCCGATAAGCCGACCATGACAAATATGATTATTGCTGCGCCGCGCGCGCTGGGATTGATCACCGCACGATATCCCGAAATTAGCCCGGACCGTTCGAGTTCTTGGACGCGGCGCAAGCAGGCTGATGCCGATAGCCCTACGGTTTTGGCAAGATCAATATTGCTGATTCGACCGTCATTTTCCAATGCGTGCAATATATTGCGATTAATCATATCCATATTCGTCATAAATTGTGTAACTAGGTTATAAATGAGTAATTAAGCAAGCACATTGCGACCATATTCGCTTAATATTGTGTTCTATTATCACGATGGAGCAAGAATATGGCAGCCTTTGACATTGAAGATTATGATGTTTCAGCCGAGCGCGGGTTTTTGTCATCATTTGACCCAGATCGAACACCGTTGCCCTCCGCACTACAGCCGGTGCGCGAAATGGCCATGGCTTTGCCTCAAATATTGGTCTCCGGAAATGTCCGTAAACCATTGCAGTCAATGGCCAGTTTTGATCTCACTGATTTTTGTACTTCGGCTAGCCTAGCGGAACGGCGGATAGCGATGGTTCATTACTCTTTTCTCGTGCAATCTTATGTTTGGGGAGAGGTTGATGCACCGCAGTCTCTTCCCGAAAGCTTAGCCAAACCGATTTGGCAATTAGGTGCCTCGATCGGCCAACCTCCTTTACTCACCTATTCAAGCTATGTCCTCGATAATTGGGGGCGGATTGATGAATCGGGTTCGATAGATTTGGCCAATAGCTATATGATTCAACCGTTTTTGGGCGGTCAGGATGAAGCCTGGTTTGTTTTGATCCATGTGGCCATTGAAGCGCGCGCGGGAGAAATGCTGGCCTCCATCCCGGAACTGGTGGAAGCTTGTAGCAATGAAGATGTCGCAACCTTAGAAACTGGCTTGGCGGCGATGACTGCGGTTTGGGATGATATGAATGAGATATTCGGCCGCATGCCGGAACGTTGCGATCCCCATATTTATTTTCACCGGGTTCGGCCGTGGATTCACGGTTGGAAGGATAATCCTGCCCTGGCTGGGGGAATTGTCTATGAAGGGGTTGAGGAGACTGAAGGAAAGCCACAATCCTTTCGCGGGCAGACCGGGTCGCAATCGTCTATCGTGCCGGCAATGGATGCGTTTTTGGGCGTTGACCATGCCGGCGATCCGTTGCGGGCCTATCTCGATCAGCTCCATATTTATCGCCCACCGGAGCATCGGAAATTTATTGATGATATTCGCGCGAACAGCATCTTGCGGACCTTTTTGCAAAAGGCAGAAAATCGCCACCTGAATGCGCTTTACAATGATTGCATTGACAATTTAACGCGGTTTCGAACCCGGCACCTGGAATATGCGGCGAGCTATATTAACAAGCAATCGAAAGGCGGAGCCGGAAACACATCGGATGTCGGTACGGGCGGCACGCCGTTTATGAAATATCTCAAAAAGCATCGCGATGAAGCGGCTGCGCACAGGCTTTAAACTGGCCAAGTAAAGTCCAAAACGGTCTCTCCCGTAGGGTGTCCGGTTGGATCAAAGCGTCTTTCCACCGCACGACCTCGACCCTCATTGTCAATCGCAACCACCGTGCTGCACCGCGTGCCATAGATGGAGCTGCGAATAAAAATACCGGAATTTTGTGGTTCTTGCTCGGATGGATCCTGGGATTCAAATAGGCTTGACGGAGCAAAACTTGTTTCGTCTCGCAAGGGCATGAGCAAGGCCGACGGGTCTTTAGCATCATGCTGGATCCAGTCGGCCAAAACGCTGTTTAAATGCCAGGTTTTTGGCCAAGGATTGTCGAGTGGGCCATTTGAAAGACCGTGGATTCCCGGTGCCAATGGCTTGCTTCCCACACCCGGTTGATTGGAGTGAATTGTCGCTTCTCCAGCGGAAACAGAAATCAGATTGAACGGATTAAACGTAGAAAAATCAACCGTGTCTAGGTCTGAATAGCGGCCTTCTCCGGACAAAAAATCCTTAAGCAAATCCCCCCGCGAAGCGCGATGAGGATCAGGCGCCTCGCCGCTGCTGAGGTTGGTGACGACTGCCAATCGGCCTTGCTCTGAAACGCCAAGCCATGTTCCGCCGGCTTGGCTGTCGCGGCCTGCCAAAAGATGCGAAGGTTGATCCCAGCGCGAAAGCGCTTCTGCTGGCCGCGCATGCATTTCATCGCGGTTGCCGATAGCAATCAATGCCCATTGCGGATGCGCTTGCCATGCAAATGAAACGATACACATGCGGGCGTTATTGCTGAAAATATCTGTATTGGCGACTGTATTCTGAATTGAAATATGGCCGAATATGGCGCCATTCTTTTATTATCAGCATAGGGGGATGCGGATACGGCTTAACAGCGGTATCGGTTTGATAGACAGATGCGCTAACAGATAGGATAATGGCAAGGCCGCCCACTCGCGTTAAAAGGCAAGATATGAACTATCCACTACTATTAGAACCGCTCGATCTGGGCTTCACCACTATTAAAAATCGCTCAATCATGGGCTCCATGCATACGGGTTTGGAGGAAATGGATGGCGGTTTCGAACGCATGGCCGCCTATTTTGCCGAACGGGCCGCCAACAATATCGGAATGATCATTACCGGTGGGATCGCGCCAAACGAAGAATCCTCCAGTGGCGGTGCAATGATGTCGAGTGACGAGGAGGCGGCCAAACATAAATTGGTCACCGATGCTGTCCATGGTGCCGATCCAGATGTGAAAATCTGCATGCAGATTCTCCATCCCGGACCCTTGGCCTATAGCAAAGATGCGGTTGCTCCATCGGCAGTCAAATCCAGAATTGCACCTTTTGTTCCTAAGGAACTCGACAAGCAAGGCATTCAAAAGCAAATTGACGACCATGTGAAATGCGCGGTCATGGCGCAGAAAGCTGGTTATGATGGTGCCGAGATTATTGGTTCGGCCGGCTATCTTATTTCCACTTTTTTGGTGGAAAAGACAAATTTGCGTGAAGATGAATATGGCGGTTCCTATGAAAATCGGATGCGGTTCGCATTGGAAATTGTTGAGCAAACACGGGCCGCGGTTGGCGAAGATTTCATTCTTATTTTCCGAATCGCCGCTATGGATATGCTCGAAGGCGGCATGAGCTGGGAAGAGATTATCTCTCTCGGTAAAGCACTGGAAAAAGCCGGTGTAACGATTATTTCCACCCATTTTACTTGGCATGAAAGCGCGGTTCCGACCATTGCAACCATGGTGCCAAGAGCAGCGTTCACTTCGGTCACTGGAAGATTGCGCAAAGAAGTGAATGTGCCGGTGATTACATCGAACCGCATCAACATGCCCGATGTCGCTGAAGAGGTTCTTTCTCGCGGCGATGCGGATCTGGTTTCGATGGCCCGTCCGCTATTGGCTGACAGTGCGTTCATGCGCAAAACGGTGGAAGGGCGAGAAGATGAAATCAACACCTGCATTGCTTGCAACCAAGCCTGTTTGGACCATACTTTTTCCGGCAAGCTCACAACGTGTTTGGTCAATCCGCGCGCTTGTCATGAGACGATCTTAAACTATGAACCCACTGAAACTGTTAAGGAAATAGCTGTTGTTGGTGCAGGGCCTGCCGGCCTGGCTTATGCAACCGTTGCGGCAGAACGCGGCCATCGTGTCACCCTGTTCGAGGCATCGGGTGAAATTGGTGGTCAGTTTAACTTGGCCAAAACCATTCCCGGCAAAGAGGAATTTTACGAAACAATCCGCTATTATAATCGGATGATAGAAGTGCACGGGATTGATCTGCGTTTGAATGAGAGAGCCGATGCCGCGATGCTCAAAGCCCAAGGCTTTGACCATGTGATTGTTTCTACCGGTATTAAACCCCGCACGCCCGATATTGACGGTATTGGGCATGACAAAGTGGTCAGCTATATTGACGTGATAACGGGCAAAAAGCCTGTTGGGCAGAAAGTGGCGATTATTGGGGCTGGCGGGATTGGTTTTGACGTGTGCGAACTGATCAGTCATTCCGGTCCGTCCGGAGCCGTGGATCGGGATGTCTTTGCAGCCGAATGGGGCGTGGATTTTGAAAATCATCCCCGCGGGGGCGTCACCGGAGTAGAACCGAAAGTAGCCAAATCTGATCGCGATATCATGTTGATGCAGCGCAAAGACTCGCGTGTTGGCAAAGGGTTAGGGAAAACCACGGGTTGGACTCATCGATTGACCCTGGCTCGCCGCGGTGTCGGCATGATGAATGGCGTAGAATATGTAAAAATTGACGATGATGGACTGCATATTTTGCAAAATGATCAACCCCAGCTGATTGAAGCCGATACGATCATCATTTGCGCGGGACAGGATCCGTTGCGGGACCTTTATGATGAATTGATAGCGCAGCAGGTGTCCGCTGAGTTGGTTGGCGGGGCTTATGAAGCGATGGAATTGGATGCCAAAGCTGCGATTAATCAAGCCAGCTATATGGCCGCGGAAGTCTAGTCTCTTCGCAAATTCTTTTCAGCTTCACACGGCAATTGAACCATTGCAAAGCCAGAGCAGGCCGCTAGGCCTAGGGGAGTCGGCGCCATTTAACGGTGCTATTTGATAGCGGAAGCGGGCGAAGCGATGACAGGCGCGATATGAAAGCGGTAATTGCAGGTGGCGGAATTGGTGGACTAACCGCCGCTCTGTGTTTCCACAAATTTGGCTGGGATGTTGAATTGTGTGAACAAGCCGCCGAGATCCGTGAAATTGGAGCCGGCATTCAAATTAGTCCCAATGGCATGCAAGTCTTGCGGGCATTGGAGTTGGACCAGCAAATAGAAGCTATTGGCTTTCGTCCTCGTGCTTCGCAGTTGCGCATGGGAAAATCGGGGCGACCGATTGTCACCGCATCAACCCAAGCCTATGAGGCGCGCTTTGGCGCTCCTTATCTGCATATCTATCGACCTGATCTTATTTCTGTTTTGAAAGATGTGGTTCTTGATCGATTGCCGCAAGCGATTAAAACCGGAGTCGCCGTCACGGGATACGGCCAAAATGATCGTGAAGCCTGGTTGACGCTAGATAATGGTTTAAAGTGCAATGGCGATATTATTGTCGGAGCAGATGGAATCCGATCGACGATCCGCGCGCAAATGATCGGACAGGACAAGCCAGATTTTACCGGCAATACGGCGTGGCGCGCGGTTGTTCCGGTTAGCAAATTGGGGCGGAACTGCCCTTTGCCTGTGTCGAGCATTTGGCTGGGTGAAGGCAAACATGCTGTCACATATTTGTTGCGCGGTGGTCAGCTGGCCAATTTTGTCGGTGTTGTCGAGCGTGATGATTGGAAAAACGAACGCTGGACCGAACGTGGCGATAAAGCGGATGCGCTAGCGGATTTTGCGGGCTGGCATCCAGTGGTTACGACATTGCTCGAACAGGCTGACGAGCATTATCGCTGGGCTTTGTTTGACCGCGCACCGCTTGATCAGTGGGCCGAGGGCCGGGCAGTGCTTCTTGGCGATGCCTGTCATCCGATGCTCCCGTTCATGGCGCAAGGCGCGGCACAGGCAATTGAAGACGGCTATGTTCTGGCGCGAAATTTGGCAGAACAAAACGATCATAAAAATGCCTTAGATCGCTATTTTGCATTGCGTCAGAAACGAACCGCGAAAATTCAAGCGGCCGCGCGCGCAAACATGTCCATATTTCATCAACGTTCCAGTGCCGGAAAGCTCACAACTTTTGGACCGATGTGGTTAGCGGATAAGTTCAAACCAGATATTGCCGATGATCGGTTGGATTGGGTCTATGGTTTCGATGTGACTGCGGAGTAATTTTCATATTTGTGGCCATAATGGGTTCGGGCGCAGCTTCTTAAAAATCATTGACCAAAATCAAATCATTCAGACCGGGGACATAATCACGATGGTAGGTGCGGCGACTAGTAGATCGGGTGCTGTTCGGCGCCGGGCTTCGTGGGAAAGGTAATGAGATGTTTCTATCCAAGAAGGCGGCCGTTTTAGTAGCCGTTTTTCTCCTACCGATCTTCTTCTCCAGCCCCCTGGAAGCAGCGGAAGATATTAAGGATACACCGGAAAGATTTTCTGTGCTGATCACCTATGGTGAAGATGCATGTCCTGAGGCCACAAGTGATGATGAAATTGTTGTTTGTGCCCAGCGACCGGAAACCGAAAGATACCGCATTCCCAAAGAGTTACGTGAAGCGGAAAAAGATGCAGTTGTCTCGCACAGTTGGACATCTACCGTCGCTTTGCATGATCAGATAAACCGTGCGGATCGACCAAACGGCTGTTCTGTCAACGGTTCCAACGGTTTTACGGGTTGTCAATCGGCCTTTATCCGCCGATGGTTTGAAGAACGGCGTGAAATTGAGGATTAACATCTCGTTTGTCCGATACGCGGCTATCGATTGAATAGACAACCCCTCATCACTTCTCATCAGACTAGCTGGCGATTGAAGCAGTTGTCGGCGCGATGCCCTATCGATAAGACAGGCAAAAATGGAGATGCATATGTCCGATCTACACGAAGACTATAGCGCGGCTGGCTTCGGCGGCGAGATTGGATTTGGCGATCGCCCTGCGGTTATACTGATTGATGCTGCGAAAGCTTATATTGAACCAGACGCGCCATTATATGTTGGATCCGAAGATGCCTTTCAAGCGATGATAGCTTTGGCCAAAACCGCGCGAGACAATAATGTTCCGGTTATTTTTACGCGCGTGGAATTTATGCCTGGCGGCGCCGATGGCGGGCTATTTTATCAAAAGGTGCAGGCATTGTCGCTGTTCCAAACCGGGCAGCCCTTGGCTGATTTTGATGATCGTCTGCAGCCGCTCGAGAATGAGATTATTGTTACCAAACAATATCCCAGCGCTTTTTTCGGCACCAGCCTGGCATCAACACTAAATGCCATGCGCGTGGATAGCTGTTTGCTTGCTGGTTTTTCGACTTCAGGATGCGTTCGAGCGTCCACTCTCGATGCCTTGCAATATGGTTTTAGGCCAATTGTTGTGACCGACGCTTGCGGTGATCGCGATCCACAAGTCCAGTCCGCAAATCTGTTTGATTTGGAACAAAAATATGCTGACCTGAAAAATTTGTCTGAGGTGGAGGCCTATTTGACTGCGTTGACCAGAAGTTAAGCTTCGCGCGCGACTTCCCGCCAACCAATATCACGGCGGCAAAAACCGCTTTCAAAATCGATCTGATCTACGGAATCATAGGCCTTGCTTTGCGCCTGCGTGGTATTGTTGCCCAAGGCCGTTACATTGAGCACCCGGCCGCCATTAGCAACTAGTTTGCCGTCTTTTTCGGCTGTGCCGGCGTGGAAAATTTTGGTACCAGCACGTTCGGCACGGGCCAGGTTTTGGATCTTGCCCCCTTTTTGAGGTGTGCCGGGATAGCCGGTTGCGGCCATCACCACGGTTAGAGCCGTTTGTGGGCTAAATTCCGGAACGCTGCTTTGGCCAAGTTCCCCTTTGGCCGTCGCCATCATGATCGCTGCCAAATCCGATTGGAGCCGCATCATTAAAACCTGGCATTCAGGGTCGCCGAACCGGGCATTATATTCAATCAATTGCGGACCCGTGTCCGTGAGCATCAAGCCTGCGAATAAAACACCGCTATAAGGCATTTCTTCCTCGGCCAGACGATCTACAGTGGGCTGTATGATCTCTTCCATGACCTGCTGTTGCAGCGCGGCGGTTAAGACCGGAGCAGGGCTATAAGCGCCCATGCCCCCGGTGTTAGGACCAACATCACCTTCTCCAACGCGCTTATGGTCCTGCGCGGTTCCAAAGGGAATTACATTTTTCCCGTCGGTAATGGCGAAGAAACTGGCTTCTTCCCCTTCCAAAAATTCTTCTATTACGACTTCTGCTCCCGCTGCTCCAAATTCGCCATCAAACATCATCGCGATAGCATCTTCGGCTTGCGCTTGTGTTTCAGCAATAATCACACCTTTGCCAGCTGCGAGCCCATCCGCTTTGATGACCACTGGAATGGAAAATTTTTCCAGCGCTGCCAGGGCCTCCTCCTGATTGGTTGTGCGGACATAACCGGCAGTGGGGATATTGGCTCGGGCACATAAGTCTTTTGTAAAACCCTTGGAGCCTTCCAGTTGCGCTGGCATTTTTTCGGGACCAAAAACCCTAATTCCTGCTGCTTTGAGACTATCGGCCAAGCCATCAACAAGCGGTGCTTCGGGGCCGACTACCGCCAGATCGATATGATTGCGCGTGCAAAACTGGATTATGCTACCATGGTCCAATGGATCCAATTTCACACATTGCGCGTGCTGAGCAATACCGGGATTGCCAGGACTGGCGAAAAATTTCTGTAGTGACGGGGATTGCGCGAGCTTCCATGCCAAGGCATGTTCACGGCCACCAGACCCGAGCAACAGGATATTCATGAACGATTCCCTCTCTTTAGACGCGAAGCTGTTAGCGGAGAGCGGCGCTGGCGACAATGCTGCTCCGCTATCCGTCTCAGAAATATCTGGATCCTTGAAGCGTGTTGTTGAAGATCGCTTTGGTTATGTGCGCATCCGAGGCGAAATTTCTGGATATAAGCGGGCGGCCTCCGGTCATGTTTATCTGGCTTTGAAAGACGATAAAGCCGTGCTGGATGGAGTGATGTGGAAAGGCAATGCTGGTCGCTTGCCCTTTCAGCCCGAAGATGGTGTCGAAGTTGTAGTCTCAGGCAAGCTGACCACATATCCGGGACGGTCCAAATATCAAGTTGTGATTGATAAAATGGAATTGGCCGGTGAAGGCGCGTTGATGCAGCTTTTTGAAAAGCTGAAAGCCAAATTGCAGGGTGAAGGTCTGTTCGATCAAGAACGAAAACGAACCATTCCTTTTTTACCCAAGACAATTGGCGTGGTCACATCGCCAACCGGGTCGGTAATTCGAGATATATTGCATCGGCTGGCCGATCGCTGTCCTAGCCATGTTTTGGTTTGGCCGGTTCTGGTTCAAGGAGAGGGAGCAGCGCGTCAAATTGCGTCTGCCATCAACGGTTTTTCTGCAATCGGGGAGGGTGACGGGCATAGCCGACCGGATCTCGTCATTGTGGCACGCGGTGGCGGTTCGATTGAGGATTTGTGGAGCTTTAATGAAGAAGAGGTTGTGCGGGCCGTCGCTAATTCTAAGATACCCGTAATTTCCGCAGTCGGGCATGAAACTGACACGACATTGTGCGATTTTGCTGCTGATCTAAGAGCACCAACCCCGACGGCCGCCGCTGAAATGGCCGTTCCTGTGCGCGCGGAGTGGCTTGCATCCTTAAGTGAGAGCAAAGCCAGAATGGCACGATCTGTTCAGCGCGGTCTGGGGACAGCACAAGAGCGGTTGGAAGCACAGCGACGCCTGATGCCCGCGCTTGCTGACCTATTGCGCCCGCATCAACAGCGAGTTGATGAGCTGTCCGATGGGATGAAATACGCCATGGGGCAAAATGTTGCGCAAGCACGATCCCGTTTTTCTGCTTCGGAAGGCGCCATGCGTCCCGCGATTTTGCGGCAACAATTGGAAGCGGCAACCAGTCGGTTGGACCGGGTCGGGTTGCATAGCCATTTGATAAAACGGCCATTGGATGATGCCCGGCAACGTTTAGATAGTCTGTGGCGTCTTGCGCAGCAAATATCGCCTGACGGACCTTTGAAGAGAGGATATGCGAGAATCTCGACGTGCGATGGTGATCTGGTGGGAGGACGAGAAGCAGCGGCGATAGCGGGTGCTGTTCATCTGCATTTTCACGATGGAACAATCGGTGCCCAGATTACCGAACAACCGCTCGCAGCTCCGCAACCCACATCCGGAGGGAAAGCCCAATCGGGCGCCAAATCGATCGAGCGCCAACCCAAAGCCAAAGCACGCCGCACACCAAAACCGGCAGATGACAGGCAGCAGGATTTGTTCTAGGCGATTTTTTGTTATAAATATCAAAAGAAACTCGCCGTAAATTGTGGGTAAATGATCATGAGAGTAAGGTTTTTCCTATGTTAATGTCCAATCGGAACAAGGTCGCGAAGCTCTATTATATGCCAAATGGCTTTCGTCCGCTGTCATCTGGTGATCATGTGCTGTGTGCCGTGACCAGCGAACAAATTCCGTTAGATGATTTGCGCTATTGGAGCGTGGAAAAGCAGGAAGCTTACGCGACCGCACAAATTTCTGCTCAGGCGCATTTGCCAGAAGAGGAAAAATAATGCGGCTTCGGAAAAACGCACTTTTGGGATTGGCCGCTATGGCCGTGCTCGGCGGGATCGCTTTACCTCTCTCGTCCAGCTTGGCTGAGAAAGCAGAATCAGACGCAGAAGAATCGGCCTTTCGACAAGCGGTAAAATTTGGTTTTTCCGGCCAAGAGATTCAGGGCGGCGTCATGATCGGTGACGCGCCAGCGGGAACCAAGAGTCTCACCTTTGATGGACAAGCTGTGCCGATTGATGATGATGGGAAATTTATCATCGCATTTAACCGCGATGCCGGCCAATCCGCGCAAATGGTGGCCACATTGGAAAATGGCCAATCTATAAAGAAATTTTTCAATGTAGCGCCACGTAGTTGGAAAATCGAACATGTGAATATAGCGAAACGGCGCGGCGGCCCTAGTTCTGCATTCATGGCGCGCCGGCGACCTGAGCTGGCGCAAATTAATGCCGCCAGACAGGTTAGAAGCGACAGCAAGGGTTGGCGCCAGACGTTTATCTGGCCGGCCAAAGGGCGGATATCCGGTATGTTCGGTTCTCAACGGGTTTATAAAGGCGAGCCTGGAAGCTATCATAGCGGGATTGATATTGCGGGTGGTGCCGGGACTTATTTCGTCGCTCCCGCAGATGGCGTCGTGACTTTGGCCACGAGCAGACCTTTTTCCTTAGAAGGCAATTTGCTGATGATCGATCATGGCATGGGGTTGAATAGCGCTTTTCTTCACGCCTCTTCAATCCTTGTGAAAAAAGGAGATAAGGTCAAACGCGGGCAGACGATTGGCCGAATCGGCGCGACCGGCCGGGCAACCGGGCCCCATCTTCATTGGTCGATGAAATGGAACAAGGCGCGTATCGATCCGATCTTGCTGACAGGGCCGATGGACTAATCTGTTCAGATATTCGGTCTAGTTTATAATCCGTTTGACCTTAAACGCCCGTCCGTCATTCACCTTGGCGACGAAACTGCCGAGTGATCCTCGTTTAATCGCAATAGTGTCGCCTGCTCTGGGTCGCCGGGAAGAGCTGCGCGGTGCATCGGTTTGTTGCCAGACTGCACCATCTTCGAGTTTCAATATCCATTTGCCGCGCCGTGATGCGCGGGCGGAGACGATTTTGCTTTCAACTTGATCAATTTTATCGCCTTCGTCTCCATCGCCGCCAAACAGGCGAATGCGGGGGAGAGAAAGCCCAAAAAGTCCGCGCCGGGCTTCGCGAACCTGCTCCCGATCTGCGATAACCACTTGATTGCTGGATTGTGCGGTTTCCAGCGCGGCGACTTTTTCGTCAAAACATGCCAATCGTTGATCGGCATCAGTGATGTTTTTGCACGCCACTAAATCGGTAAAAATTGCCGGTGGCTTGGAAACGGCTTCATCTTTATCGGCCGCCATGGCGGGGGGCACATAGAGAAAAGATGCACAGATTAGTGCAGAACAATATGTGCGATATTGCGTTGATCGGTGTTTCATATTGGCTCCATCCGCCGTTGGATTATGGTCATAAAAGAGCGTGAATCCTGAGATCCACGCTTTTCCGATATCTAGCATATCATGTGTGAGGCGCAACGACTGGAAGCAACATATATGGTCTGAGGACTATGTTTCGATTTCAATTTGATCTTTTTATCTGCGAAAAAGACACCCAATGAACTGGATTTGGGCCAGATGTGACTGTGACAAAATAGTTACATTATATACAAAACCGCCCCAGAAAGCTGAACATGAGCTTTACAGTATTGTACATTTACGGCATCTGCCAGCCATTCCGATGGGATTTAGCGCGTGTCCAAAACGTGTGTGATTCGATCGGGCAACCAAAGAAGCGGGCCATTGGGGGCCCTGCTCCTCCAGAATAAGGGACTGGAATAACATGAAAAAATTTACGAAGCTGATGAGCGGAACAGCACCTGTAGTGCTCGGCCTCGCTATGATTTCAGCACCTGCGCACGCGCAGGACCAAGACGTACAAGACGCGGACGCGGCTGACGAAGAAGTCATCGTTGTTACGGGTTCTCGTATTAGTAACCCTAACCTTGAGCTTTCCAGCCCAGTTGGCGTTGTGACCTCTGAAGAGTTGGAACTGCGTCAGACCAATACTGCTGAGCAATTCTTGCGCGAGCTGCCAAGTGCTGTTCCAAGCATTGGTTCTGCTGTGAACAACGGTAACGGTGGTTCATCCTTCGTCAACCTTCGCGGCGTTGGTTCTGTTCGTAACCTCGTATTGTTGGACGGACGTCGTTTCGTACCTGCTGATACAACAGGTCGTGTCGATCTTAACTCCATCCCATTGGCGGTTATTGAACGTACCGACATTCTGACCGGTGGTGCTACTACCACATATGGTGCGGATGCGATTTCTGGTGTTGTTAACTTTGTTACCAAGCGTGATTTTGCTGGTATCGAAGCGAACTTCTCGCAGCAAATCACTGAACAAGGCGACGGAAACATTTTCCGTGGTGACCTTACAATTGGTGCCAATTTTGATGATGGACGCGGTAACGTTGTTCTGAGTGTTGGTTATCAAGATCAAGACGCGGTATTCCAGGGCGATCGGGACTTTTCCGTATTTAACGTAAACTCGATCACCGGTAACGCTGGTGGTTCCGGTAACTCCGTTCCTGCCAACTTGTTCTTTGGTGCCCAAGGCCCATTGGACGCTGCAGGCGCACCAACTGGTACGGCTTTGATCGGTCAAATCGATCCAGCTAATAACACGTTTGCACCTGGATTTAACGGTGGCGCTGGACCATTTAACTTTAACCCGTTCAACATTTTCCAAACACCGTTTGAACGGTTTAATATCTTCAGCTCCGCACGTTATGAAGTTAGCGATGCTGTTGAAGTTTATTCGCAGGCTGCATTTTCTAAGCAGACCGTTGAAACAATTATTGCCCCAGGCGGTTCTTTCTTCAACAACTATGCGATTAACTTGAACAACCCGTTCGTAAATGCTGGTGTTGCTAACGGTCTTTGCGGCACGCTCGCTTTGACAGCTGCTGAGTGTACAGCGGCGATCGCTACACCATTTGGCGCTACGCTTGCTGACGGATCAGTTAACCCTGACTATCGTGAAGCAACTGGTTTGGTTCCTCGTCGTTCGGTCGAAGCCGGTACACGGAACTCTGCATTTACTTCAACGCTGTTCAACATTGTTGTTGGTGCGCGCGGTGCAGTAACAGATACGATCAATTGGGATGTCTCTGCTACCTACGGTGAATCAGAGCGGATCCAACGTCAAAGCGGTTTTGCGCGTTTCGAACGTCTGCAAAACTCTTTGATTGCAATCCCTGATGGCGCTGGTGGCGCGGTTTGTGGAACCGGTTCAACTGGAACGACAACCAATGATGGTCTTTGTGCTCCATTGAACATTTTTGGTGCTCTTGGTTCATTGAATCAGGACGGTATCGATTATGTTTTCGGTTTGACACAGCAAGTGATCACAACGACATCAATCGCTACGGTAAACGCCAACTTGACTGGTGATCTTGGTTTCGCAATCGCAGAAACACCAATTAGCTTTGCTGTTGGTGGCGAATATCGTCGTTTCACTGCAACCCGTCTGTCGGATGAGGCTTCTCAAACCCCGGGCGCAGTTGTTGGTGGTGGCGGTGCTGCTCCAGACATTAACGGTGAATATGACGTTTATGATGCGTTTGGTGAATTGGCTATTCCACTGTTGGAAGGCGTAACATTCGCTGAAAGCCTGACCATCGATTTGGGTGCTCGTTATTCTGACTACTCAACAGCTGGTACAGAGTTTACCTGGAAAGCTGGCGGTAGCTGGGAGCCAGTAATTGGCCTGACTATCCGTGGTAACTATCAGCGTTCATCACGCGCACCAAATATTGGTGAGCTGTTCGCTCCTGTTGTCACCGGTTTGTCAAACTTGGCTACTGACCCATGTGCGGGCGCTGCTCCTGTTGGCAACGCGGCATTGACAGCTGTTTGTGTAGCTCAGGGCGCTCCTGCGGCAACCATTGGTTCTATTCCACAGCCAATTGCTGGACAGATCAACATCACCACTGGTGGTAACCCTGATCTGGGAACGGAAACTGCAGACACCTGGACGATTGGTTTTATCGCTCAGCCTGCAGCGGTTCCAGGCCTTTCGGTCTCTGTTGATTACTTCAACATTAAAGTGAACGAAGCTGTGTCAGCTCCGACCGTGGGTGATATTAACAATGGTTGTTATTCAGGCACGTTGGATTTCAACACCAATATATTCTGTCAGTTGATCGAGCGTAGCCCGACAACTGGTGGTTTGAGTGGTGCTCCAAACGAGCTTCGCGGACTGTTGTTGAACCAAAGTAACCTTGGACGTATCGCAACAGACGGTATCGACCTGAGTGTTCGTTATGGAACAGACATTACCGACAGCATTGGAGTGAACTTCGCCTTTGACGGTACTTGGACCAACAAGAACACTTTCCAGGCTTTCCCTGGTGGTCTTAACCGCGATTGTGTTGGCTTCTACAGTGTGAACTGTGGCTCTATCCAGCCAGAATTCACCTTCACGCAGCGCACGACCGTAACGTTCGAAGAAGAGTTCAGCTTGTCACTTCGCTGGCGCTACCTGAGCAGCACCGAGCAAGAACCGCTTGATATTTTCAACGGTCCTAACGGTGGTAACAACCCAGCATTCCAGGGTAATACCGCATTGTTCGGCGATGTAGATTTTCAGCAGATTCCTTCTGAAAGCTATTTCGATCTGACTGGCCAATGGGATATCAGCGAAAATGTTCTGCTTACTGTGACAGTTCAGAACTTGTTTGATAACCAACCTACTGTTGTTGGTTCCAACATCGGAACCACCGCATTTAACAGTGGTAACGTTTACCCATCAACGTATGACACATTGGGTCGTCGTTATGGTGCAAGTGTGAAATTCAGCTTCTAATCTCAACGATTAGATTTGAAGCGAAGAGGGCGGGCCGCAAGGCTCGCCCTTTTTCGTTGCACATATATGTACATTTGATACAATTGCGTCAGTTGAGGCAATGGAGAGGGATTCACTGAGAATAAACCGTCGATAGAACGGACTATTTCTTCAAATTATTCAGACGTAGAGCGGCTTTTATTACAGTGTGGTAACAACAGCTTAACCGATATCCTCCATCCTCCCTTCTAGTTTAAAAAGGAATGACAATGAAAAATTCACTCTCAATCGCCGCAGCGCTCGCGGCTTCCGTGATGTTAGCGCCCGCAGCCATGGCTGAGACGACGACTTTTGCTGAAGACTCCAAAGTAAAAAAAGAGAAGCCCAAAAAAATTACAGATCGCAGTCATCCTGATTATGTGCGGTGCCGCTCTGAACCAATTATTGGATCTTTGGCGCGTAAAAAGAGAATTTGCATGAAGAACAAAGAATGGGCTGCTCACAATCGTGAAGGCGGCAGACGGTCCCGGGAATTTGTAGAAGATATGCAAGTGGGACAAAACGCAAGCAACTAACTTGCTCAAATGGCTATCAGATTAAATTGGATCCGATAGCCATTTTTATTCCACAATTGTCGGCCACGGCCTTAGCCCAAGTGGCGACCATATTAATTTCAGCGCCGTGTAGCTCAGCTACTTTTTGCTGTTCTTGATCACGCGCTTTTGCATCAAATATCTGCCCTGGTTTGTCCTGATCCATTTTAGAATGGCTAGTAAAGGCCGGACCTTGCAAGACAGCATCCAATTGTTCTGGACTCAATCCCAATCCATAGAGATCTGATAGAGCCGCAATTGTTTCCGGCGATTGCGCAAGGAATGTGTCGCTATCTAGCGTTTTGACGCGGTCTGCGCCGATTGTTTCTATAATTTTCGAAAAGAGCGCATGTTGCGACAGCCATATGATCGCAGCCACTTGCAAGTCCGTGAGCTGTAACCACTCGTCCTGATTGAAGTCGCCAATGGCATAGCCATCTTTTAAAGTCCCAAGCAATACATTGCGAACCCAGATACGGCCCCACATTTCCTTTTTGGCAATAGATTTTAAAAAGCCCTCAATCGGGGCGTAGAGCAGTAAAGCTTTCGAATCCGGGCGCATTTGCAACATATCAATCGCCAGCGGATTGCAAATATTGGATGGTTTGATGATGATCGATTGATCGTCACCAAACGGGCGTGACAATAAATCCAATCCTTGATTGAGCACCTTTCGCTGGGTGCTCGGATTAGCTCCTCGTCGGCGCCAACCGATCATATCGTTGAGGAACACTGGCTCCTTCAGCCCCATGGATATTCGTTCAATGTCAAATGCGCGGGCGAGCATTGTTGAGCAGCAATAAGCAGAGTGAAAGATAAAATGGGCCGGTTTGGTGTCGAATGTGGCTCCAGCAAGCTCGGATCGTTTTATTGTTTTGAATCGATCAATATTGGGCAAATGTTCATCGGTGATGAATGTGCATTGCCGATGTACTTCGCGCGGAACCGACAGAAATCTTATCGCATCATTTATTTCGTCGTAGCGATGAGCCAAATAGCTGGCATCGGCCAAAATATCATTTTGTTGCACCGTTTCGATCATAAGCGTTATCTGCCCAAGATCGACAACGGGTGCAAGATCAACCTTCGGCCTGAGACGCTGTCGTCGCCATTTTTAACGCGCCGTCTCCCTCATCAATATCCACAGTGCTGTTATCCGGAACCTGACCGCGTAATATCTTGTCGGCCAAAGGATCTTGCAAATATTTCTGAATCGCCCGTTTTAACGGCCTTGCGCCATAAACCGGATCATAGCCCACGCGGCCGAGCCATCTTTTGGCGGCATCGGTCAAATCGAGGATAATCTTGCGGTCTTTGAGTAGTTTTTGGACACGAGCCACCTGAATTTCGACTATGGGTGCCATATGTTCTTCGGCCAAGCGATGAAATAATATGATCTCATCCAACCGATTGAGGAATTCTGGACGAAAATGGCCACGGACAACTTCCATCACCTGTGGTTCGACATCCTTTACTTTCTCGTTATCCTTCAAATTGGCCATATATTGGCTGCCTAAATTGGAAGTCAGAATGATCAACGTATTGGAAAAATCGACTTTGCGTCCTTGGCCGTCGGTCAAATGTCCGTCATCAAGCACTTGCAGCAAAACGTTAAATACGTCGCCATGTGCTTTTTCCACCTCGTCAAAGAGGATGACCTGATAAGGGCGTCGGCGGACGGCTTCGGTTAGCACACCACCTTCTTCATAACCGACATAGCCGGGAGGCGCGCCAATGAGACGAGCAACGCTATGTTTCTCCATAAATTCCGACATATCAATGCGGACCATCGCTTGGTCATCGTCAAATAGAAATCCGGCCAAAGCTTTGGTAAGCTCTGTTTTACCTACTCCTGTGGGCCCAAGGAACAGAAAGCTTCCCAATGGCCTGTTGGGATCCTGTAATCCCGCCCGCGACCGGCGGACAGCCGACGACACGGCTTCAATTGCGTCTTTTTGGCCAATCACACGCTTGCCGATAATTTCTTCCATCGCAAGCAGCTTTTCCCGTTCTCCTTCGAGCATCTTGTCCACGGGAATGCCGGTCCATCGGGATACGACGGATGCAATATCTTCACTGACCACTTCCTCACGCAGCATGGCGCCTTCAGTGGCGTCTCCCGCTTGCTCGAGTTTCTTTTCAAGATCAGGAATTTTACCGTAGCTCAACTCTCCGGCTTTGGCGAGATCGCCGGCTCGTTCGGCTTGTTCGAGTTCGAGCCTCGCTGCATCGAGCTCCTCTTTGACATGGGCTTCAGCATGAATTTTATCTTTCTCGCCTTGCCAACGCGTCGTCAATTCCGTGGATTCTTGCTCTAGTTCAGCCAGCTCTTTTTCCAGCGTTTCAAGGCGGCTTTTTGACGCATCGTCGCTTTCTTTGGACAAGGCTTCGCGCTCGATCTTGAGCTGAATAATCCGGCGATCTAGCGTCTCGATTTCTTCTGGTTTTGATTCGACTTCCATACGGATGCGCGACGCCGCCTCATCCATCAAATCAATGGCCTTATCGGGCAAAAACCGGTCGGAAATATAGCGATGAGACAAAGTCGCCGCACTGACCAAGGCGCCATCGGTTATTCGGACGCCGTGGTGGAGTTCATATTTTTCTTTCAATCCGCGCAAAATCGATATTGTATCTTCAACGGTCGGTTCGCCGATTACCACAGGTTGGAAGCGGCGCTGCAAAGCGGGGTCTTTTTCGACATGTTTTTGATATTCATCGAGGGTCGTGGCGCCGATACAATGCAATTCCCCACGCGCAAGTGCCGGCTTGAGTAAATTGCTTGCATCCATAGCGCCTTCCGAAGCGCCAGCACCAATGAGCGTGTGCATTTCGTCGATGAATAAAATAATCTCTCCGTCAGCACCGCGCACTTCATCGAGCACGCCTTTTAACCGCTCTTCAAATTCACCGCGATATTTTGCGCCCGCTATCAGGGCTCCCATATCAAGGGACATGAGACGGCGATCCTTTAAGCTATCGGGTACATCGCCATTGGCAATGCGGAGCGCTAAGCCTTCTGCTATCGCTGTTTTCCCGACGCCGGGTTCTCCAATCAAGACGGGATTATTCTTGGTGCGGCGAGCCAGTATCTGGATGGTACGCCGAATTTCCTCATCGCGCCCAATGACGGGGTCCATTTTACCGTCGCGTGCCGCTTCGGTGAGGTCGCGCGCGAATTTCTTCATCGCATCATAGCGATCTTCAGCCGAGGAAGTATCGGCAGTCCGTCCGCCACGCAAGTCGTTGATCGCGCTGTTTAAAGCATCGGGAGTTACACCGGCATTGGTCAGCGCTTTGCCGGCGGCGGTATCTTTGGAGAGTGTCAACGCCAGCAATAGCCGTTCTACTGTCACGAAGCTGTCGCCGGCCTTTTCTGCCACTTGCTCTGCTTGATCCAGTACCCGGACGGCGTCATTGTTGAGGCCCGGCGTTTGTTGCGCTCCGCTGCCAGAAACCGCAGGGATTTTATCCAGCGCTGCATCCACATCGGCATGGGCCTTTTTAGCATCGCCGCTGGCTTTAGTGATCAGACCAGTCGCCATGCCTTGATCGTCTTCTAACAACGCCTTAAGCAAATGTGCTGCGGTGATCTGTTGGTGGTTCATCCGGATCGCAACTGTTTGCGCAGATTGCAAAAAACCTTTAGCGCGATCCGTAAATTTTTCGAGATTCATAGTCCCGTTTCCTCATTCCTCGTTCCCATCCGATATGGCGTGATAATTTTATCACACAAGGGAAGGGGATAAATAATTGTTAGAAAGTTCAAATTGGTTGTCTGCTTTGGGGCGTATTCTATCCTTTGTGCATGTCGTGATTGGGTGGCTACCCGGTTGACCATGGTTGCAACTTTGCGCAAGAGCAATGCAAAGGGCAAGGCTGATTGCCATAGAAAAGGGAAATGAAATGAAACTGCTCAAACGTTTCGGAATAGGCTTGCTGATCCTCGTTATATTGGGAACGATCGGCCTGGCTATTTGGGAGCCGATGAGCGTATCAACTGTCACCCCACCGCCAGAAAAAACTTATGAGGCGCGGATTGTAAGGGACAATTTCGGCGTGCCCCATATTTTTGGGAAAACCGATGCAGATGTCGCTTATGGTGTTGCTTATGCCCATGCGGAGGATGACTTCCAAACCTTGCAAGAAGTCACCGCGATGACCAGGGGTCGGATGGCCACTTTAAATGGTGCTGAAGGTGCCCCTATCGATTATGTCGCGGCTTTGCTGGATGTCGAAGGCACAGTGAAACGAAAATATGACGAGTTACCAGCGGATGTAAGAGCGGTTCTCGATGGATATGCCTCTGGTTTAAATGCTTATGCTGAGGAGCATCCGGGTGAGATTAGTTTGGCGAAACTATTTCCGGTGAACGGACGGGACATAGCGGCTGGTTTTGCTTTGCGATCCCCATTTTTCTTTGGGTTAAATGGTCCGATCCAGGCGCTGACTGAAGGGAAACCGTTGCGGCGTGAAGGCGGGCCGAGCTTATCTGTTCCAATCGAAAACCGGACCGTTCATCCGCTGAGTGACGACAAGATCATGACGCCGGTTGGCTCCGATCCGGATGAAAATGGATCCAATGCCTACGCGGTTGCCCCTGCTCGGTCGAGTGATGATAAAACACGCCTAATTTCAAATTCTCACCAGCCGCTGCGGGGCAATGTCGCTTGGTATGAACTGGTTGTGCATAGCGAAGAAGGTTGGGATTTTGCTGGTGCCAATTTCCCGGGTTCGCCTTTTCCATTCCTTGGTCACAATAAGAATCTGGGTTGGACCAATACCGTCAACCGCCCGGATTTGATCGACATTTACAAGCTTACCCTAAACGAAAAACGCAACGCCTATAAATATGATGATGAGTGGCTGCCGCTTGAAAAAAAGCGCATTTGGTTGAAAATCAAATATGGACCCTTTGTCATTCCCTATCCGCAAATGGTTTATCGATCCATTCATGGGCCGGTGATCATCAATGATCAGGGCGGTTATGCCTTACGTTATGCGGGTATGGATCAGCTTGATATGCTGACGCAATATTATAGGATTAACAAAGCACAGGATTTTGATGCGTGGCAGGCGGCAATGGCGGGTCAGGGCGTTCCGGCAACCAATTTTATTTATGCCGACGCCAAGGGCAATATCGGTCTGTTTTATAACGCCATGTTTCCAGATCGCGCGCCGGGTTTTGATTGGCGCACGGTATTGCCGGGGGACAATAGCAACGCTGTATGGCAGAAAACGCTACCATTTACACGCGTTCCTGCCCTGATCAATCCGGCCTCTGGTTATGTGATGAACGCCAACAACACGCCATATGTTGCCGCTGGTCCAAGAGATGAACTGAACCGCGAGACGTTTTCACCGCTTATGGGCATCGAAGATGACGAGACCAATCGGTCCATGCGGTCGATCGACATATTGGAGAGTTTCGACAAAATTGGCGAAGCGGAAATTCGGAAACTCAAATATGATACGGCCTATGTGAAGCGCGGATATGCCAAGGCTTGGTTGGACCAGATTGCTGCTTTGGATGTGCCGGCGGGGAGCGACTATGAAACGGCGCAAAACTTATTGGGACAATGGGATTGGGATCTGGATGGAGAAGGGCCGGCCGACGCTTTGGCTCTGATGGTTTTGCGTCCGGCCAATAAATCGCATTACCGGCGAGGAGAAAAGCCTGATCCACTGGAAATATTGACCGAAACGGTGGACCACTTAAATCAATATTTTGGTAGAGTTGATCCGCCCATGCTTGAAGTCTTGCGGTTGCGCCAAGGAAATGTCGACCTTCCGATTGATGGTGGCAATGATACGATCCGGGCATCGACTTTATGGGATGTTGAAGATGATGGCCGTCTGTCGGTCCGTCATGGCGATAGTTTCGTAATGTTTGTCGAATGGGACAAAGCAGGGGTGGTAACGTCGCGATCGATCCAACCTTTTGGGGCTGCTACGACACGCCCAGAAAGCCCGCATTATACAGATCAAATGCAGCTTTTTGTCGACAAGAAGTTGAAGCCGGTTCTGTTTGACCCGGTTGAACTTGAAAAAAACAAAGCGAGTGAGAAGGTCGTGGGCACGGCCGTAAACCCTTAATGAACCGATAGCTTGATATCGGAGACAATGCCTAGAAATAGCCCGCGCTGGTCGGCTTTGCGGTTATCTTGCAATCTGTGAAGATATGCTTTACGAAAAGTTTACGTTTTGAACGCTGCGACTGCAGCGGTCTGAACCAGGGTCAGCAATTTTTAAGATTACATATTGTCGGGACTCCGCCGGGAGTTCGGTGCAATTATTGATGAATAGGAATTCTAAGATGAAAAAATTTCTGCTGGCGTCTGCTACTGCTGTTTCAGCTTTAAGTATGGCGACACCGTCACAGGCTGCGGTTTTGGCGATGGCGGGCGATGATGACTGTTTCGGATTGAGTATGAGCTGTGCGGATGGTTCGCTTTGGCGGGATGATTTGGGCGGTACTTTCTTCACCAGCAACGCAACCGCTGGTGATCCCATGTTCACAGATGAATGGGATGCTTTTAACAATCCGACCTATTCGCTAGCATTTGCTGGCGGAACCGGACTGAGTCTGGAATTTCGGATTGCTGGTATTGCCGATGTTGGCAGCGGCTACGATATACTGGTCAACGGTATTTCTATTGGGATGCTTCCACAAAATAACAACGCCAACGGGTTTCAAGAAGTATTGACCTATACATTTGCTATCGCCGATGGATCACTTTTGGCTGATAATACCGTGACTATTGCAAGTTCTGGTGGAGACGGTTTCAGCGTTGACTATGTCAGTCTTCTCGGGAATGTCGGTGCGGTTCCTGAACCGACCACTTGGGCTATGATGATTTTCGGATTCGGCCTTGTCGGCGGCGCTATGCGGCGGAGAAAAACAAAAGTGACAGTGAGCTACGCTTAACTCCTGTCGCTACGGTCAAATTCAAAGTCCTGCCGATTGGTTTCGGCAGGATTTTTTTTGCTCGTTTTTGTAAGCTTGTTTTAGTTATTATGGTTCCAAAACGGTATCGACCGCCTCGTCAAGTAGCTCCGGAAAATCGGTAATATAGTGTAGTCCCCGACTTTCTTTGCGCGCCAATGCCGATTTTACGATCAGGTCCGCCACTTCAATCAAGTTGCGCAATTCGATTAAGTCCTGCGTGACGCGGAAATGGCCGTAATATTCTTCGACTTCTTCGCGAAGCAAATCAATGCGATTGCGTGCCCGTTCAAGACGCTTTGTGGTTCGGACAATACCGACATAATTCCACATGAAGCGCCGAATTTCGGTCCAAGTCTGCTTGATCACAACCTCTTCGTCACTGTCGGTGACGCGACTTTCATCCCAGGGTCGAATGGTTGGTGGTTCAGGCATGGTGTCCCAATGTTTGGCAATATCTCGGGCCGCCGCGTCGCCAAAAACAAAGCATTCCAGCAAACTGTTTGATGCTAGCCGATTGGCTCCATGCAACCCACTTTCGCTTGCTTCGCCAGCAGCATAGAGGCCCGGCTTATCGGTCCGCCCATGCAAATCAATCAAGATCCCGCCGCAGGTATAATGTTGGGCCGGAACAACCGGGATTGGCTCCCGCGTCATATCAATGCCTAGTCCGATCAGCTTGTCATAAATATTGGGGAAATGATGTTTCACAAATTCCGGTTCATGATGGGAAATATCGAGATGGACATAATCGAGACCAAGCCGTTTTATCTCATGGTCATTGGCGCGTGCGACAATATCGCGCGGGGCCAGTTCCATTCTTTTCGGATCAAACCGATGCATATAGCGTTCACCGCCATCCTGCACCCCAGGGGGTAGTTTCAAATGACCGCCTTCTCCGCGCACAGCCTCGGTGATCAGGAAGTTTTTGACGTCCAGATTGTACAGACATGTTGGATGAAACTGCATCATTTCCATGTTTGAAACACGCGCGCCTGCACGCCAGGCCATAGCGATACCATCGCCAGTGGCGCCGCGCGGAGCGGTAGAAAATAAATAGGTCCGCCCAGCTCCGCCGCTGGCCATAATAGTGGCGCGGGCCGTGAGTGTTTCAACATGACCGGATTTGTTATTCAGCGCATAGACGCCCCAGATATTTTCCGAACCATCGGGTTTTTCGGCATGACGATCGGCAATCAGATCAATAGCAACCATATGCGGTTGCAAGCTAATATTGGGATGCGCCGCGGCGGTTTTTTGAAGCGCGTCTTGCACAGCCCAGCCGGTAGCATCATCGACATGAACAATGCGTCTATGGCTATGGCCGCCCTCTCGAGTGAGATGAAGGGCTTCTTCCTCTTTGTTAAAAGGCACGCCCATTTCCACCAGTCGCTCAATGGCCGCCGGAGCATTTTCTACAACAAATTCCACCGTTTCTCGGCGGTTGAGGCCAGCGCCAGCGACCATTGTGTCGTTAATGTGATTTTCAAAAGTATCACCGGCATCCAATACAGCAGCGATGCCGCCTTGCGCCCAAGCGGTAGAGCCGCTGGCCAATTCGCCTTTGGCTAAAACCAACACTTTGTGGGTTCTGGCTAAAGTTATAGCCGCGCTCAGTCCTGCGGCTCCGGAACCGACAATAATGACATCAAACTGCTTCATGCGGCTTTGCGCGTTAGATTGAGGAAGACATCTTCCAGATCTGCTTCCCGGGTTGTCACATCGACAATTTGATAGCCGCGTTTCTGAACCGCTTCCATTACGCCGCCTGCATTGGTGCGATCCTTATTATAAGTGACAGCAACGGTGCGCGGGCCAATAATCTCTGCTTTCAAAAACTGATCGTCGGCAAAGGTGACAGCATCGGACTCTTGAGAAATATCGCGGTCCAATGTCAGTTCTACCAATTTTTCTCGTGCCATATCGACGAGTTCAGGTGTTGTTTTCAATGCGATCAGTTTGCCATGATTGATAATGGCAATTCGGTCACAAAGATTTTCAGCTTCTTCGAGATAGTGAGTCGTCAAAACGATTGTGACGCCGGATTTGTTGAGCTGTTCAACATATTCCCACAATTGCTGGCGCAATTCGATATCCACCCCGGCGGTAGGTTCATCAAGAACCAAAATCGGCGGGGAATGGACCATTGCTTTGGCGACGAGCAACCGCCGTTTCATGCCGCCGGAAAGCGTCCTGGAATAAGCATCGGCTTTGTCTTCGAGATGGACCGCTCGAAGCAATTCCATTGTTCGGCGTTCCGATTTTTTAATGCCATAAAGTCCGGCTACGACTTCCAATGATTCCGCAGGAGTGAAAAATGGATCAAACATAATTTCCTGCGGGACAATACCAATAGATGCTTTGGCATTGCGATGGTCGGCATCAATATCAAACCCCCAGATATTGGCCGTGCCGCCAGACTTGCTGACCATACCCGACAAAATATTGATCAGCGTTGATTTACCGGCGCCATTGGGGCCCAGCAGGCCGAATATTTCGCCCCGCTTTACGTCAAAGGACACATTGTCGAGCGCCTTTTTCCCCCCGGCATAGGTTTTGGAGAGCTGATCGATAGAAATTGCTGCTTGGGTCATGGCAAACGCATAACCATCTTATCCCCCACAATCAAAGGCTTTGCGCGCCAGACGATACGGAATGTGACAGGGCTTAAGAAAAATTTAGGGACAATATTAAACGGTTCTTTGGTCTCTGTTCGCTAATTTCGGCAATGTGGAACAGTTTAAGGACCAGAAACAGGCTGTTAAGCCCTTTATTGCGCGTGCAATTTTCTTGCTTTGCGTGATGATCGGTGCTGGGCTGGCGCAACCTGCGCGAGCGCAATCTTCCACTGGTGATGTCAATGCCGTCGTGAATCGGGCCATTGAAATAACCAAAAATGCCGATCTCGATTTTGGTGATTTTGTTGCTGGAACGACCCGGAGTTTATTTCGGTTAAATCCCCGCAATGGCAATCTCAATCAACGCAATGGTGATGCCACGGCAATCGGAAGCGGGCACCAGGCGGCCTCGTTCACCGTGACCGGTACACCGTTATTGAGGGTTATCATCACCAGGGGCCAAAACCGGATTTTCATCTCTCGGGATGGAGGCAGTGAAACCATGCGCATAAACCGCTTCCGATTTAACGGACGGCGCAAAAGACTAAACGCTGCCGGTGAGGCGACTTACCTCGTCGGCGGTCAGATAAGAATCGGCGCCAATCAGGCGGCCGGCGTCTATCGCGGGACGTTTGATGTGACCGTGGAGTATCAATAAGGAAATGCTGCAAGGCAAGGTTAATGGGGATTAATCATGTCGCATAGGCGAATGTTTAGATTTTGCCGTTAGCAATGTAAATCGTGGGTAGTGAGTAAAAAAAATGACCAAAGACCAATTTATTTCTCGAATGATCGGCTGTTTGTTGATGATACTCGTGGGTATGACGAGTGCACCGGCAGCGATGGCTCAAACAGCGGACGCCGAAGCCAGAGCGGTGACCATTGGGCCGCTATCGGTGGTGAACATCGCCGATTTTGATTTCGGCAAGGCAATTCCTTCGCCCGTTCCCGGTTCTGTATTCATTGATACACGCAACGGCAATCGCACCAGCACAGGCGGTGTGACCTTGGCCGGCGGCGCTTCCGGACGCGGCGCGTTTATTATCTATGGTGGCCCGAACCAAATTGTAGAAATCTCTATTCCCGGCACGATGACTGTCACGCACTCCAATGGATCTGACAATATGTCGGTAGACCAGATGGCAATTGGCAATGGCAATCGGAATTTCAGCACCTTTGTTCGCGGCTTTTTGGGTACGCTTGGTATTTATCAATTGACCGTTGGTGGTCGTTTGAATGTCAGCGCGGATCAGGAGCCCGGCGTATATGACGGTACGTTCACAATGACGGTTGACTATCTGTAACGAGACGGCCGAGTAATATCGTACAAAATCAAACAGAATAATGGTGCGGAAGATATTGCGCTGGACCAGCACTATTGCTAATTCCCCGGCATGAGCGATACACGAGAAATTGTAAGAACATCGAAAAGACGCAACGCTTGTGACGGTGCGTCCGATATTCCGGGCGGCGCAGCCCTCGGCCATCCGCGTGTTTGGCTCGAAATTGATGAAAAAGGATATGTGGATTGCGGCTATTGCGATCGCCGTTTCATCCTCGCCGGAGGCCCGGCTGATGTTGCCGCCGACCCAATCTCTTCAGCATAGCATCCGCGGCAGCACCGAATAATCTGACTTAGGGGGTGCGCAGCTCCGATTTCGTTTCTATATGATAGATATGATGAAAAATATCGATGCTCGCTCCTTTCTTTATCGTCCCGATGGACTAGACCCTGAACGAGCAAAATCTCTTGTTTCAGGCAGTCTATCGGCTTGTGATGATGGCGAACTTTATTTGCAGTATAGCGCAGTCGAAAGCTTTGGCTTTGATGATGGTCGCTTGAAAACTGCCGACTACAGCACCGATAGCGGCTTTGGCTTGCGCGGTGTGTCGGGCGAAATGACCGGTTTTTCGCACAGCAATGAGATTAGCGAAGCGGCGATCAAGCGGGCGGCACAAACGCTGCAACTGCTTGACCCGGCAAAAGGAGAGGCCGCCCCTCCACCGCGCGGATCCAATCAACATCTTTATGGTGATGCCAATCCGCTGGAAACCATCCCATTTTCGAAAAAAGTCGCGCTTTGTCAGGAAATTGATTCGGCCGCAAGGGCGCGCGATCCTAGAGTTGCGCAGGTTTCGGTCGGGCTATCGGGAAGCTGGAGCGTTGTCGAAATTGTTCGACCTGACGGGTTTGTTGCCACCGATGTGCGGCCCCTGGTCCGTCTTAATGTCTCGATTGTAGCGGAACATAACGGAGGACGAGAAACCGGCAGTTTTGGTATGGGTGGTCGATATTTATACGACCAGCTTTTTGAAGAAAAACGCTGGAATCGAGCGATTGATGAAGCTCTGAATCAGGCTTTGATTAATTTGGAAAGCGTCGATGCGCCGGCTGGAGAGCAGACTGTTCTTTTGGGCCCAGGTTGGCCAGGTATTATCTTGCACGAAGCCATTGGTCATGGCTTGGAAGGGGATTTTAATCGCAAAGGCACGAGCGCTTTTTCCGGACGGATTGGAGAACGGGTTGCCGCGCCGGGTGTGACCGTGGTTGACGACGGTTCGATCAACGAACGGCGCGGTTCTCTGAGCATTGACGATGAAGGCACGCCGACTCAGGAAAATGTCTTGATCGAGGATGGCATATTGAAATGCTACATGCAGGACCGGCTAAACGCCCGGCTAATGGGCGTTCCCGCAACCGGCAATGGTCGCCGCGAAAGCTATGCGCATGCACCAATGCCCAGAATGACCAATACTTTCATGCGCGGCGGCAAGGATGATCCCGACGAACTGATGAGCCGCGTTAAAAACGGTATCTATGCGAAAAGCTTTGGCGGCGGGCAGGTGGATATTGTCTCCGGCAAGTTCGTCTTCTCCTGCACCGAGGCTTACAAGATTGAAAACGGCAAGCTGGGCGCTCCGATTAAGGGCGCTACGCTGATCGGTGATGGTCCGACCGCGTTGACCAAGGTGACCGGTATCGGAAATGATATGGCGCTAGACGAAGGCATCGGCGTGTGCGGCAAAGGCGGGCAGTCCGTGCCAGCCGGTGTCGGTCAGCCCACGTTGCTGGTGGATGGCCTGACCGTCGGAGGCACGGCTGCTTGACAAAGGGGGCGCTCGTCTCCTTGAATTTGAATCAGGGCGCGGAACGGTTTAGCAAACTATTGCAATTTTGGATGATGGTTCAATTCCCACATGATGGCCCTAAACCGGTGACATCATCATGACCTGGGTCAAAGAAATCCTCAGATTTTGGTTCGATACAATCAGCCCCCAAGATTGGTTCGGCTCGAAAGCTGATATAGACGAGCAGATCATCGAGCGCTTTCAAGAAGTTTGGGAAGAGCAAAAAACGAAAGTTGCAGACGATTTTTTGACTTCTCGGGACCAAGCGTTGGCAGCGATCATTCTATTCGATCAGTTTCCACGGAACATGTTCCGGGGCTCTGCAGAAGCTTTCTCAACCGATCATTTGGCATTGCAGATCGCCAAGAAAGCGGTTGACCGAGAACTGGATCAGAAATTGACCGAAGAGCAGCGCATGTTCATCTATATGCCATTCATGCATAGCGAGGATCTGGAGGATCAGACGCGCTCGCTTGGATTGTTTACTGCGCTCGGTGTCGAGGATAACATCAAATATGCAAAGGCGCATCGCGATGTCATCGCCCAATATGGCCGTTTTCCGCATCGCAATGCTGTGCTCGGCCGGGAAACTCGTCCCGAGGAGCAAATCGCGATCGACCAAGGTTTTGGTTGGTAGAGTTTCTCTGTGAAGATAGTTTTTCAACAAACCTTCAACGCCTTGAAAACATGGCCCGATACAAAACAGTGGATGGCGGCCCTCCGTTTGACCATCCCTGCTTTGGCAATGGTTGCCGCCTTGGGGTTACTGGCGGGTTGGCTCGAGTGGAGCCCTGTCACTGACATCACGACCCTGTTGGTGATTGCCGCATTCCTGTTTTTCGTTCCTGCGTTGCTTGAAGAATTACTGTTCCGCGGCTTGCTATTGTCGTGGCTTACACGGCTAACTCCGCGCTGGGGGGCGTGGCTGTCGACATTGCTGTTTGTCGCCTGGCATCCGTTGCAGGCGCTAACCATTGGGCCGCCCTGGGCCGAAATGTTTCTGAACCCGACATTCTGGATCGCGACGTTGATTATGGGAATCATATTGTCGCACATTCGCATCGTTTCCCGATCACTATGGCCCGTGATTTTGATACATTGGTTTGCTGTTCTGATGTGGAAATCTCTGTTAGGAGGACCTTTCTATTGAATAGGAAATCGCACCATGGCTGAATTTTTCGATGCACTGAACGATGATCACACGGCGTTTATCGCAAAGCAGCCGGTATTTTTCGTAGCAACTGCGGCTCCTGATGCACGGATTAATCTGTCGCCGAAAGGCTATGATGTCTTTCGGGTGCTGGGCCCCAAGCGAGTGGCCTATCTTGACCTTGCCGGCTCCGGCAACGAAACGCACGCCCACTTAATCGCCGATGGACGATTAACGATCATGTTCAACAATTTTGCCAGTCCGGCGCTGATCATGCGATTATATGGCACCGGTAAACCGGTATTACCGCAGGATAATGGTTGGGACGAGCTGGCTGCTCATTTCGAGATATTGCCAGGCACGCGCCAGATTTTTGATATTGCTGTGGACAATGTGCAGACAAGCTGCGGTTGGGGCGTTCCGCAAATGGAACTGAAATCTGAACGGGAAACTTTAAAGAAATATCACCGGCAAGCCGATCCAGAACAATGGATGGAGAAAACTGCCGGTCGATCACAGAGTATTGATGGTCTGCCAACCCGGGTCACTGATCGATATATGAGCGGCGGTGAAAACGACTGATGAGCTTGGTTGAACTCTCCCGCCACATGCACGGCTATGAAGCTGAAATTGTTCGAGGGCGCCTGGAAAGCGCTGGCGTTGGTGCGGTCTGTTTTGACAGCGGCGTGAATATTGTTGAAGGGGCAGGCATCGCATTGCCAGCGCGCGTGATGGTATTGGCTGAAGATTTTGATGAAGCCAAAGCGATTATGGCGGAAGATGTGTCGTTATGAGGAAAGCGTGGTGAAGCTGTCTCTGGCACTGGGCGGGGGCGCAGGTTTGGGCTGGACTCATATTGGGGTCTTGCGGGCATTGGAAGAATCTCCGATCGAGATAGCTGCCATTTCTGGTACGTCTATTGGCGCCATAGCCGGCGCAAGCTTTGCCGCCGGCAAGCTGGATTATCTCGAAGAAACCGCCCGTACCGCCAATTTGCGAACCTTAATCCGGTTTATGGATCCGCATTTTAAGCGCGGTGCCGTGATGGGCGCCCGGACAATTGAAAAAGAATTGGAAGAGCAGCTTGGCAATATGAATTTTGCTGATCTTTCAATCCCGGTCGCAGCGGTTGCTGCGGATTTGAGAACCGGCGACACTATCATCATGAACAGCGGAAAACTTGTGCCTGCGATCCGCGCATCCATGTCCTTGCCCGGTATTTTTAAACCCGTTGAATATGACGGCCGGCTGCTCGTAGATGGCGGTGCGGCCTTGCCGGTGCCAGTCTCTCCAGCTCGAGAAATGGCGCCGGACGCGCTGTGTTTGTCGGTTAACCTGCAGGATGATTTCATCAATCGTGTCGAAATGGCCGGGATTAGTCGTCAGGATGGGAAATATCCCAATAGTATTGCCATTGTGAAAGCCTCTGTTGGCTTATCCTTGCGCAATTTGGGGCGCTATTCTTTGGCCCTTGATCCCCCGGATTTCGCGCTGTCTCCACCGGTTGGCCATATCGATATGCAAAATTTCACCAAGGCGGATGAATTGATCGAAATCGGTCACAAAGAGACCGCTGCCATAATTCCAGACATTTTGGAAAAAATGGAAAAAGACTCTGCCTAAAATTTAGGCATTTGTTGATGACTGCCCAAAATTTACACTTTCTTTACAAATAGCAGAGGCTATTATCCTTTGAATCCAGAGGCTTAAGAATCTGGCACGCCCTTTGCGAAGTATGCTCCGAATAGAAAAGGGGGCATAATGAAATTTATCATAGCCATAATTAAGCCGTTCAAATTGGATGATGTGCGCGATGCACTGATGGAAATCGGTGTCGCGGGAATGACCGTTACCGAAGTCAAGGGCTTCGGGCGGCAAAAGGGCCAGACGGAAGTCTATCGTGGCGCTGAATATACCACCAACATGGTTCCAAAGGTGAAATTGGAAATCGCGTGTAGTGCCGAATTGGCGGCTCAGGCCGTTGAAGCCATTCAAAACACAGCGGGCACAGAATCGATTGGCGATGGCAAAATCTTTGTCATGGGTCTTGAGGAAGCTGTTCGTATTCGGACCGGTGAAACCGGCGATACCGCGATTTAACGGGGAATTTTATAATGAAGAAAACACTGATAATTTCAGCAGGATTGGTGGCCATGGGAATGGCTTCGCCTGCTCTGGCGCAGGAAGCAGCTGAAGTTGCTGATCCGAGCGCCAATGTTGCGTATATATTTAACACCTTATTGTTCTTGATCGGCGGTTTTTTGGTCATGTGGATGGCGGCTGGCTTTGCTATGCTTGAAGCCGGACTGGTTCGCTCCAAAAATGTTTCGATGCAATGTTTGAAGAATATTAGTTTATATTCTCTCGCCGGAATCATGTTTTGGGTCACGGGCTACAATCTCATGTATACAGATGTGGCGAGCTGGATTGGTACATTTGGTCCTTATGGCATGCAAGCCGTAGGCGAGGCTGATGTTGAAACCGGCTATAGCGTGGCATCTGACTGGTTTTTCCAAATGGTATTTTGTGCCACGACCGCATCAATCGTGTCGGGTACGATCGCCGAGCGCGTTAAATTTTGGCCTTTCATGATCTTTGTCGCCATTTTGACCGGTTTTCTCTATCCCATCACGGGTAGCTGGGAATGGGGCACAGGTTGGCTCGACCAACGCGGCTTTAGTGATTTTGCCGGTTCGACCCTGGTTCACTCTGTAGGCGGCTGGGCAGCATTGGCCGGTGCTTTGATTATCGGCCCTCGGCTGGGACGTTATGTCAATGGCAAGCTGACTGTAATGCCTGGTTCGAACATCCCTCTCGCAACATTGGGTACGTTTATCCTGTGGTTGGGTTGGTTCGGATTTAACGGCGCGTCGCAATTGGCTATGGGTACGATTGGCGATGTCAGTGACGTATCCAAAATCTTCGTCAACACTAACATGGCTGCAGCCGGCGGTGTGGTGACAGCCATTATTTTGACGCAGATCCTCTATAAGAAGATCGATGTGACCATGGCGCTGAACGGTGCACTGGCTGGTCTGGTGTCAATTACAGCAGAACCGCTGACTCCTTCAGTCCCCGCGTCAATCTTCATCGGTAGTGTTGGCGGCCTGATTGTAGTGTTTGCAGTGCCGCTGCTCGACAAGTTTAAAATTGATGATGTTGTCGGCGCTATCCCAGTCCATCTATTTGCCGGGATTTGGGGTACGTTGATCGTTGCTTGGAACACGCAATCAGAAGTTGACGGTGTCGCACTGAGCGTCGGCCAACAATTGGGCGTGCAGGCTTTGGGTGTGGTTGCCATCGGCGCCTTCACCTTCGTCCTTAGCGCGATAGTGTGGCTCATTTTGAAATATACCATTGGTGTCCGCCCATCTGAAGAAGATGAGCGACTGGGTATGGATATCGCTGAAGTCGGTGTCGAAGCCTATCCAGAATTTGCCAAAGGATAACCCGTTTGGTGCCGGCCTTTCTCCTCCCATAATTCTGAGGTCGGCACCTCAATTTGTTCCTCCTGAGAACAACAACTTTATGGCCGGTGGTGTGATTACACCCCGGCCCTTTTTTTGTTTAAAACGTACGAACCCTGACTGCGCTGACTTTTATATTGGTTGGATGCCCAGCCATCGCCCAGTGGACTAGCGAAATTGCGGCACCAGATAGAGATATAATTTCCGTCAAAATCACAAAAAATATGACCTATACGGGTTAAAAACCTGATAAATAACGATTATACTATTCATAATAATAGCGTTTAATATTAACAACTGCTGACAACAGGGTTCAGTCTCTGCTCAAATGCTAGCCGCTATAAGAGTGTCACAAGCTCGGAAAATGGTTCTCGAGTAGTTTGTGAAAGGAAAGTGGAGATGAACACTCTTAAAACAGCAATGATCGGAACCGCTGCCGCAACTGCGATGGCCGTTTCAGCAACGCCTGCCATGGCGAAAAACTATGATCGGGATGGCATTAGTGCAGGCGAAGTGATTGCCGGAGCAGCCGTGATCGGCGCTATTGCAGCAATTGCAAGTTCGGGCAAAAAAGACCGCTATGCTTATAGCAATGGCTATCGCAATGACCGCAGTTATCGGGACAATGATAATCGCTATAATAATCGCCGCTATGGCAAGCGGATTAATTCCCGCCGGGCTGTAAAAAAATGTGTTCGGGCGACGGAACGCAAAGCCAGCTATTATGGCCGTGCAGATGTCACCCAGATCCGTGATGTCGAGCGAACCCGCTACGGCTATAAGATCAAAGGCCGGTTGGTCGTGAACGACGGTTATCGTGGCTATCGCGGCGGATATGATCGCGGCAAGTTTACTTGCTATGTCGATGGGCGCCGGGTGTCGCAAGTTCGCTTGAAGAATTTGGGTAACCGACGGTAAAATTATAACATAAATTGGTTCAGCCTGGTGACAGGCTGGACCATCTATATATAGGGGATAGTCAGGTTTTGGGGCACAGAATCTGCGAGTAACAGGGGTATAGCTATGCGTTTTCAAAAGAAATTTTCAGCAATTGTCGCTTCGACGGCTTTGGTCTTCAGCGGATTTACACCGGCTATGGCTGCGCCGATTCAATCAGCACCGGCCGCGGCAGCGACCATTGATATAGACAGTCTTGGTTGGACGAGCGAAAGCGACAAAGCCGAAGGATGGCGGAGTCATCGCGGTTATCGTGGGTATCGCGGCTATGGTTATGGGCGCGGCTATCGCCGCCATCGCAACCGAGTTGATGCTGGAGATGTCTTGGCGGGCGTGCTTATCATTGGCGGTATCGCTGCCATTGCTAGTGCGGCCTCGAAAAATAATCGCAACCGGAGAGCCGATGATCGGGACTACCGCAACGACCGGCGTTATGACAATCGGCAAAATAATAGCCGCTATGATGATCGGCGTTCTGACAGTCGTAGCGATCGAGGCACGGGCGCCATGGACGTGGCGATTAATGCCTGTTCGAACGCAGCCGAACGCCAAGCTGGCAATGACGCACGAGTATCTGAAATTCAATCCGTCGCACGAGACGGCAATGGTTGGCGGGTCGAAGGCGGCTTGACCGGCAGCAAACAAAGCAATTTCTTGTGCGGAGCCACTGACGGCCGCGTTGATTTTGTGCAATTGGGGACTGGCAATCTTGCTTTGGCCAATTAGCCGTTAGACCGCCGTTCGACCAAATTCTTGTCGTGTGACGGGATGGGAAGCGCTTAGCCCTCCGTCCACTGCAATGGCTTGGCCATTCACATAAGACGATCGATCTGACGCCAAGAATAGCGCCACTTCAGCCATTTCGATGGGATTAGCGCCGCGGCGCAATGGATTGAGATAACCTAGACGGTCCTCTTTCCCCTTTTCGCGGGCCTTATCATAAATAAATTGCGTCATGCCAGTTTCAGTAATGCCTGGGCAAATTGCGTTGCATCGGACATTAGCGGTAGCAAATTGCTGGGCCGCAACTTTAACCAGATTTATAACACCGGCTTTTGATGCCGAATAAGCGGGTCCTCCGGCACCGGAGCGGATACCGGCGACGCTGGCTGTGCAAATGATCGAACCGCCATGTCCACTTTCAGCAATGACTTTTCCAGCATATTTGGCGGCGAGAAAAGGCCCAATCAGATTGACCCGCAAGACTTCTTGCCATTCAGCAACACTGCTATCAAAAATGCCCTCAAATCCGCCACCAATTCCGGCATTGGCGAAAAACACATGGAGATCGCCAAATTTCTGCTCGGCTGCGTCCACCAGCATTTCAATATCGCCTTCAGATCCCGCATCCGCCTTGATCGCAATTATGTCTCCGTTGGAACCTTTCGCAGTGTCTTCAACCGCGTCCGTGACATCACTGACAATCACCTTGGCGCCATGTTCGGCAAATAATAGGGCAGAAGCGCGCCCTATGCCGCTTCCGGCTCCGGTGACAATCGCTACTTTGTCTTTCAGATCGGCCATGGTCTTGCTCCTGTCGCTATGGTTTATGCGCCTGCGCGTTTTGCAGCTTCCCAACCGGCTTGTGCCAATGGGGTTACGCGGTCCGACATTTCCGCTGCTGCTGCGCTATTGGCTGTCCCATCCACTACACGCTTTTGGATACCCTGCAAAATAGCAGCGATCCGAAACAGATTATAAGCCAGATACCAGTCCATGGGGGGAAGATCTTCAATGCCAGCTTTTTCACAATAGCGGGCAATGGCTTCTTCACGCGAAGGAATGCCCAAAGGTTCGAGGTCTACTCCCTTAAGCCCACTGCGGCCTTCCGGTTCCATTTCATAAGCCATGAGCCAATAAGCAAAATCAGCAATTGGATCACCCAAAGTGGACAATTCCCAATCCAAAACCGCAATGACCTTAGGCGCATCATGAGCAAAAATCATGTTATCCAGGCGATAGTCGCCATGGACGATGCCAAAGCTTTTCTGCTCGGGAATGGTTTTGTTGAGCCATTCAATCAATTGATCCATTTCCGGGATCACATCAATTTCTGACAACTTATATTGCTGGGTCCAGCGCGAAATCTGGCGCTCACAATAATTGCCGGGTTTGCCATGTTTTTCTAGACCCAATTTTGCCGGATCAAAACTGTGCAGAGACGCGAGCGTATCGATCATTTCGTGATAAATCGCGCGCCGCTCTTCTGGCTCTAGCCCCGGCAATGTCCCGTCCCAAAGGGTTCTACCATCCGCCATGCCCATGACATAGAACATGGTACCGATAACATCGTCATCATCGCACAGGCCATAAGGTTTCGCGACAGGGAAACCGGTGGGATGAAGCCCTGCAATGACTCGAAACTCGCGATCGACCGCATGGGCCGAAGGGAGCAATTTGCCAAACGGCTTTTTGCGCAGAACATAGTCTGTTCCGGTCGTTTCAATTTTATAGGTGGGATTGGATTGACCACCTTTGAATTTTGATATGTTCATCGGCCCGGTGAAGCCTTCGACATTGGCTTCCATCCAAGCCGCCAGGCTCTCTTCGTCTAATTTATCTTTGTCGGGCACTGCCATGGTGCCGGTCATGTCTTCTTGTGGATTCATGGAAGGTCCTTCTTCCTATTCTATTGTCAACTAAGCGAAAGTGATGACCGAGCGCGCGGCATCACCTTTTTTCATTTTTTCAAAACCGTCGTTAATATCTTCAAGCGCAATGGTTTCAGCCACGATACTATCGAGATCCAAAAGACCACGAAGATAGAAATCGACGAGGCGGGGAATATCAACTGTGAATCGGGTTGCGCCCATTAAGACGCCTTGAAGCTTCTTACCGGACAGCAAATCCATGGCGCCAAGTCCGACTTTGTGGTCGAGCGGCATCATGCCTAATATTGTGGCTGTTCCTCCACGTTTGAGAGAGCCGACGGCAAGATCACCAGACGCCGGACGACCAACTGCCTCAATGGCATGGTCCACTCCGCCTTTCGTAATTTCGACAATTTGACCCGCTGCGTCTTCGGCCATGGCATCAACCGTATCCGTCGCGCCAAGCTTCATCGCCAATTCGCGTTTTTCGGGTACCGGGTCAGCGGCGATTATACGCCCGGCTCCCGCAATTTTCGCGGCATTAATTGTTGCCAAACCGACGCCGCCGCAACCCACGACGGCAACCGTTTCACCAGGTGTCACATTGCACGCGTTGAATATTGTGCCTGCCCCTGTCGTAACCGCACAGCCAATTACGGCGGCCCGGTCCAAGGGCATTTCGGGATCGATTTTCACACAGGCATGCTCATGGATCAGCATTTGCTCAGCAAAGGCCGACAAATTGAGCATTTGCGCCACGGTGGACCCATCCGGGCGCGTGATACGCGGATCCTGTCCTTCGCCGCGCCGGGTATCAGCACCAAGACATAAAGACATGCGGCCCGAGACACAAAATTCACAATGGCCGCAAAAGGCGGACAAGCACGAAATAACAGCATCACCAACGGCAACCGTACGCACTTCGCTGCCCACGGCTTCAACAATACCAGCAGCCTCATGCCCGGGTATGGCGGGCAGGGGATGTGGGTAGCTGCCATCAATGAAATGCAGATCCGAGTGGCAAAGCCCGCAGGCGGCCGTTCGGATCAGCACTTCATGCGGTCCTGGATTGGAGATTATGACATCTTCGATTTGGAGCGGTTGGCCCGCTTCAACCAGAACTGCTGCCTTCATGATCCGGTCCTTTCTTTAGCGCGTCGCGCCGAGATCGCCGGATGAGATTTGATCCTTCATCTTGCTGCCATCTGCGGTTTCGGCATATTTGCCATATTCCATTTTGGCGATGGTACGATTGTGGACTTCATCGGGGCCATCGGCCAGACGCAACGTCCGTTGATGGGCATAGGCACTGGCCAATCCAAAGTCATTGCTGACTCCGCCGCCGCCATGGGCTTGAATGGCATCGTCAATAATTTTCAGCGCCATTGTCGGTGCTTGAACCTTGATCATAGCGATTTCGGCTTTGGCATATTTGTTCCCGACTTTGTCCATCATATCGGCCGCTTTCAGACACAGCAACCGGCTCATATCAATGTCGATCCGCGCACGCGCAACACGTTCGTCCCAAACGCTATGCTCAGCAATACGTTTGCCAAAGGCGATACGGGATTGCAGGCGTTTGACCATTTTTTCCAACGCTTCCTCCGCGACACCGATGGTCCGCATGCAGTGATGAATGCGGCCAGGCCCCAAACGACCCTGTGCAATTTCAAAGCCGCGACCTTCGCCCAGAATGATGTTCGATGCCGGAACGCGGACATCTTTCATTTCCACTTCCATATGGCCGTGCGGGGCATCGTCATATCCAAAGACCGGCAAATGCCGAACAATATTCACGCCCGGTGCATCTGTCGGCATCAGAATTTGTGATTGCTGTGTATAGCGGCTGCCTTCAAAGGTGGTCTTGCCCATGACGATCGCGATCTTACACCGTGGATCACCCAAACCGGACGACCACCATTTCCGGCCATTGATTACATATTCATCGCCATCGCGAACAATAGCGGTTTCAATATTGGTCGCATCGGAAGAGGCCACAGCGGGTTCGGTCATCAAAAATGCAGACCGAATTTCACCATTCATCAAAGGCCGCAAATACTGCTCTTTTTGTTCCAGCGTGCCATAGCGATGGAACACTTCCATATTGCCCGTATCAGGCGCGGAACAGTTAAAGACTTCGGACGAAAAGCCCACACGGCCCATTTCTTCGGCACAAAGAGCATATTCCAAATTTGTCAGGCCCGGACCTTCAAATTCGAAAACATCATCAATATGCGTCAGATTAGGATTGGCAGGTGGCATGAACAGGTTCCAGATTCCTTTTTCCTTCGCCTTGGCTTTTTCTTCTTCCACCACTTGAAGAACTTTCCACCGATCACCGGACGCGTCTTCAGCGGCATAGTCTGCCACGCGCGGACGGACGTGATTCTCAATATGCTCGCGGACCTGATTGCGCCAATATTCCTGCTTTTCGGTGAGATCGAAATCCATGCTTCTGTCCTTTTTGAAAGTGGTTCAATTTAACTATGCGATTAACTTATCAGAGCCGTCACGGCTTTGCCACAGGGAAACGTAATTGGTTCTACAGATTTTTTCGGCAGACTATTCTGAAGAGGAGCCAATGGGTTGTGCTTTTGCCAGCCGGTTTTGGTGATCTTTTTCGCCGAGCGGAAATTTGGTGTAAGCCCATGCACCAATCAAGGCGATTACCGTGGCGAGCAACACATAAATCAGCGCCAAATTATCGACGATCGTTGGGTCTACCGAACCGGGCGTTGCGTTTTTTGGCATTTGGATAATCGATATGATCTGGCTGGCCAGCAAAATACCAATGCCATTGACGACCTTTTGCATGAAAAACATGCCGGATGAGAACAAGCCTTCGCTTTTCTGACCAGTATCAAATTCATGCTGATCGGTAACATCGGCAATCATCGACATGGTCAATATCATCGCAGATATGCTCGACGCTGTCGCAATAACGAGCAGTGTAAAGAGGATCGGTAGCATTTTGGGGTCGCCGGGAGCCGGGAAGATATCGATCATGCGTAACCAATAAGGAGCGGTCCCAATAAACAGGGCGGCAAGCGTCAGATAGGATGCCGCTTTGGCTTTGCCGAGACGGACCGAAATGGGCGTGACCACCAGAAACGCCGTCACTGCTGCGACAAAAAGAGTGAGCGAATAGGCGGTGAAATCGGGTTGACGAAATTCCCAGACATGGGTGAACAAATAAGGCGACAAAGCAAAAACCAACCATTGGTTTGTGAAAGCAAAGACGCCGGCAAGCATGAGCAGCAAAAACGGGCGATAGCGGAATGTTTCCATTATTTGGCCCATTGTCTCTGCCGTGGGCGGATGGTCTTTGCGTTTCTTATAGTCACCAACCACCCGTTTGTGCGTTCCAATGGCGGAGAGCAGGACAGCCGCTAACATAATGACCGCGCCCAAAATGGCATAATTTTGGTAGCCATCCTTGTTCAATAATCCCACCGGATAAGTGTCGCTAGGCACCAAGAAAATCGCATAAGCCAAGAACATGATAGACAGGCCGCTAGCCCAGCCAAACAGGAAACGGAACCGCATGATACTGGTGCGGTCATGATAGTCTCGGCTCAATTCTGGAAGCAATGCCAAAGCCGGGACTTCAAAGGCGGAGAACGCCATTCGCACTGCCATTGCGACACCAAATAGATAGAAGAAAATTACCGTGGGACTCGCATCCGGCGGATGCCACAAAAAGATCCAAGCGATAACAATGGGCAGCGCAGCGCCATATAGCCAGGGATGTCTACGGCCAATTTTTGTGCGTGTTCTGTCGCTTAATTGGCCAACGGCAGGGTCAATAAAGGCATCTGCGATAAGGGCTAATGCTATCGCCAAGCCCACCAGATCTGCGCTGAGACCGACGACTTGTTCATAGTAAAATAGCAGAAAGGTTGCGAAGCCATTATCTTTAATCCCATAGGCAATGGATCCCGAGCCATAAAGCAGTTTGATTCGCGTGGGCAGCGCCTCGGCAACACCGCTCATTTCATAGACTCTGGCAGGAGCGCATCGAGCATTCCGGGCATTTCCGGATCCCAACTGGCTTGGCTGCCAACCAGCAAGCCGCCATCGACCAGCAAATGGGTGCCGGTTACAAAACCAGCCGCTTCCGAAGCGAAATAGGCAACTGTTTCGGCAATGTCATTGGGGACACCAGGGCGCGCTACCGGTTGAACACCCGCGGCAACTTGTCCCAGAGCCGTGTTAATCTGATTTTTCTCCGCGTCATTGGCTCCCAATGTGGTCGCAAAAATATTTGTCTGAATGAAGCCTGGGCAAATGGCGTTTACGCGAATTTTATATTGCGCAAGTTCAGCCGCTGCCAATTTGGTGAGATGCAATACGCCAGCTTTTGCCGTCGAATAGGCAACCGGACCAAATCCTGCTTGAAAGGCGCAAACTGAGGCGGTGTTGATAATCGCACCCCCGCCGCGCTTCTTCATATGGGGCGCGGCGTGACGAATTCCCATCGCGACAGATTTGAGTAGCAATGCCATCGCGAAATCCCAGTCATCTCCGCTAATCTCATCTATTGCATCACGCGGTCCGCCAGCGCCTGCATTGTTGAACACGATATCAATGCCGCCTGTTTGCTCAGCCGCAAAATCCATCAATGCGGTGATTTCATTTTCCTGGGTCACATCGGTTTGTTTGAAATGAAAAGCATCCCCGAGCGATGCCATCATGGATGTGCCTTCTGCAGAATCGATATCACCCATGACAACAGCAGCACCTTCGCGCAGAAACAAATCCACCGTTCCTCTGCCTATCCCGGATGATCCGCCCGTTATGACAACGGTTTTGCCTTCAAATCGCATTGCTTGGGCTCCTGTATTCGGGGTTGTTTTTCTTTGGAGCATAGGCGCTGCGCGAATTGACCGTCAATCGATTCTCGCGTGGTTACCAAATGCCCCTACGGAATCCGCGTAATGTGTCTGCCGGTCATTTTTTTTTGTTCCTTTGGGCGCTCGGGTCATTGAACCGTGGGGCATTCCTATGATAGTCAGGCGTTAACTGAGCAATTAAAGGAATCCTCATCATGTCCGATCTTGAAAGTTTTCGCGCAGAAACAGCTGCGTGGTTGGAAGCCAATTGTCCGCCGGAAATGCGGCAACCAATGGTTGACGAAAGCGACATTTGCTGGGGTGGGAAAAATCCTACATTCAAGCCCGGGCAAAAGGAATGGATGGACAAAATGGCCGCCAAAGGTTGGACTGTTCCTGATTGGCCGAAAGAATATGGCGGCGGCGGCCTCTCTCGGGCTGAAACAAAAATACTATTGCAAGAAATGGGACGAATGAAAATTCGTTCACCCTTGTCCAGCTTCGGTATTTGGATGTTGGGGCCTGCTCTGTTGCATTTCGGAACCGAAGAGCAAAAGCTGCATTTCTTGCCGCCGATTGCACGCGGAGAAGTGCGTTGGTGCCAAGGCTATTCTGAACCCGGATCGGGTTCAGACCTGGCATCGTTGCAAACCTCTGCAGAGGACAAAGGCGATCATTATTTGATCAATGGTCAAAAAATCTGGACCAGCTATGCGGACAAAGCTGATTGGATATTTTGCCTGACGCGGACAGACAAAACGACCAAGCATAAAGGGATCAGCTTTATGCTATTTGATATGACAACAAAAGGTGTTGAGACCAAGCCGATCGTTTTGATTTCGGGTCAATCAGCATTTTGCGAGACGTTTTTCGCCGATGTTGAAGTGCCGAAATCTTATGGTGATGGCATTTCGTCCGTCGTTGGCGAAGTGAATCGCGGCTGGGATGTTGCCAAATATCTGCTGGGTCACGAACGCAGCATGATTTCCGGTGATGGGTCATCGGGGGCAACCTCACTGGGATCAAAATTTGCTGATCAATATGGCCGCGACGAAATGGGCCGCCTAGATGATCCGATGCTCCGGGCGCAAATGGCGGATATGGATATTGATGTCTTGGCTTTCCGCGCAATGGCGGAGCGTTTTGGCGATACTTTCAAGGCCAATCTTTGCCATCCCGCACAGCCAAATATGATGAAATATGCCGGCACAGAGATCAACAAGCGCCGTCATGAACTGATTATGTCTGCTGGTGGCAGCGAAGTTCTCGAATGGGAGAGCGATGCTTCCAATGGAGGGCTGACCGCTCGAGGCTGGCTGCGCACCAAAGCGAATAGTATTGAAGGCGGAACCAGCGAAGTGATGCTGAACGTCGTTTCTAAACAGATATTGCAATTGCCAAGCTCCTAAGCGCTTAGACAGTTAAACAACTATATTAGAAGGATAAAAGCGATGCCGCTTTACTTGAATGACGACCAAAAAATGCTGCAGGACAGCGCCGCCGATTTTATGAAAGGCGAAGGCAATGTCGACCATTTCCGTGAATTTCGCGATAAAAATTGCAAAGATGGATTTTCCCATGCGCTATGGAAGCAATTTGCGGAAATGGGCTTTACCGGCATTTTAGTTTCCGAAGAGGAAGGCGGTTTAGGCCTCGGACACACCGAAGCGGGAGTTGTTCTGGAAGAAATTGGTCGCAATTTGACCCCATCTCCCTTTTTGGCCACCGCGGTAGCCGGTGTTGAGGCGCTCAACGCGGGGGGCAAGGCGTTGCGAGAGAAATATTTCCCAGGCATTTTGTCGGGCGACAGTGTTTTGGCGCTGGCTATTGACGAAGGGGCAAAGCACCGACCCGATCAAATCGCCATGGCTGCCAGCCGAGAAGGCAATGGCTTCAAGCTCGATGGCAAGAAGCAATTTGTTGTGCAAGGCGGATCTGCTGATACTTTAATCGTCGCCGCGCGGACCAGTGGAAGCGCCAGGGATGACAAAGGATTGACCTTGTTTGCGGTTGATACTGAAACCAGCGGTCTGTCCCGAGACAATGTGCGCCTGGTCGACAGCGCTGTGGCGGCCCATGTCGAATTTGACGGTGTGGTCGTCGATGCCGATGCTGTAATCGGTGAAGTTGATGAAGGCGGAGCGGTTTTACAGCGGATGCTCAATGCCGGTCGCGCCGGTGCAGCGGCCGAGACACTCGGCGTCGGGGCAGGGGCGATGGATATCACCGTCGACTATATCAAGGAGCGCAAGCAGTTTGATACCATTATCGGGACTTTTCAGGCGCTTCAGCATCGCGCTGCCCATTTGTACAGCGAAATGGAAATTGCCCGCGCCACCGTTCTGAAGGCACAGCAAATGCTTGATGATGGGTCCGATAAGGCGGCGATGATGGTCTCAGTTGCGAAAGCAAAAGCCGGCAAGGCAACAACATTGTCCGTCAAAGAAGGTATTCAGATGCATGGCGGTGTCGGGATGACTGATGAATATGATATTGGGCTATACATGAAACGTGATCGGGCCTTGGCCGAGTTTATGGGTGACACCAATTATCACACCAATCTTGTCGCCGAAATGCACGGTTATTAAGGAACGCTATCATGGATTTTAACAAGTTATTCTCGCTCGAAGGCCGGATTGCACTCGTCACTGGCGGCCATCGCGGTATTGGACGGATGATCTCGGAAGGCTTTTTGGCTCAAGGCGCAAAAGTCTATATTTCCGGCCGCAAAGCCGAAGCCTGTGCAGCAGCAGCGGCGGAAATGGGCGAAAATTGTATCGCTATTCCCGGCGATGTCAGCACGGTTGACGGCTGTCAGGCTCTGGCGGCGGAATTGGCTGCACGGGAAGAGCAGCTCGACATCCTGATCAACAATGCCGGAGTGGCCTGGGGAGAGGAATATCTCAGCTTCCCGGAATCCGGCTGGGACAAAGTGATGGACACGAATGTGAAAGGGTTGTTTTTCCTGACACAAGCCTTGCATCCGCAGCTCAAAGCTGCGGCTCGCTTTGAGCGTCCTGCCAAAGTCGTCAACATTGCTTCCATTGACGGATTCAAGGTCAATCCATGGGAAACGTATAGCTATCAGGCTTCTAAAGCAGCGGTGGTCCATTTGACTCGCAAAATGGCGTCCAAACTTATTGCCGATGATATTATCATGTCAGGTATCGCTCCCGGCGCCTTCGCTTCGAATATGAACAAGGCCGCGCGTGATCATGAACAAGCCGTCGAAAAAGGCATTCCTGCAAAACGTATTGGTCGCCCTGAGGATATGGCCGCCGCTGCCATTTATTTGTCGAGCAGCGCGGGGGACTATGTTGTCGGCACCACTTTGATTGTTGATGGCGGTGTGGTCAATGCGGCCAATCCAGGCGCAACTATCGAACCCTAAGCCCCCTTGACCTGATCGCTCCATACTGTATTATCGATGCAATACAGTATGGAGATTCTTGCGATGAAAAAATATCTTATCGGACTGGCCGCGGCATCAATGGCGGTATCGGCTTGTTCTGGGTCTGACAATTCCAGCGAAGATGATGGGTTCGCAATTTCCTTTAATAGCGACGGAGAATCCGATGGAGAATCCGCAGATATTGAAATTAGCGGCGATGGAGAAGACAGTAAGTTTTCCTTGAAAACAGATGGATTCTCGATGGATATTGATTTGCCAAAAATGTCCTTCGACAGTGATGATTTCGATTTGAATAATGTGTCGCTTTATCCTGGTTCGAAAGTGACGGGCTTGAATGTCGAAGATAATGACGGCAACGGTGGTAAAGTCAGCTTGAGCTTCAAAGCGCCAACCAGTTTCGACACCTTGGTCAGTTGGTATGAAGAGAAAATGTCCGATCAGAATTTTATCTTTGAGAAAGATGGCAATATTCTGTCGGGTAAAACCGATGATGGCGATCCGTTCATTCTCGAGCTCACCGAAAAATCGGCGGACGAAACAGTTGGGAAATTGCAATTTTCTGAACCAAAATAAGCGCTTCGTTGCTGCATGACGGTGACAAATTTTTACACGGCTTTGTCATTCTGTTCAGCTTGATGCCAATCTGATATGCTATTGTTGAGGGACAATAGACAGGAGTGGGATCATGAAAAATATCAGCAAGAAATTGAAGTTAAGCGCCGCGGCAATTATTTTGGCCGCGCCCATGTCGGCAGCCCCGATATTCTCGGCTCCCGCTTATGCCCAAAGTACAGGAGTGAAGAGCCTGCTTGGCAATGCTTCCGATGGAGCGCTGGATAAACTATCCCAGCCGGGCGCCTTCTATGCAGATAAAGCGGTTCGTGTGTTGCTCCCGGGTCCATTGAAAAATGCGACCAAAATTTTGCGTTTCACCAGCAAAGCTGGTCTAACCAAGGATATTACCAAAGATCTCAATAAAGCAGCAGGGCTGGCGGCGCTTGAAGCCAAGCCAATATTCCGGTCTGCAATTGATAATCTCACCTTGACCGATGGCGTTGGCATTGTCACCGGCGGCGGCACAGGCGGAACCGAATATTTGCGCAAGACATCTGGTGAGGAATTGGCGATAAAAATCCGCCCCCTGGTTGAAAAAGCACTGATCGAAGTGGGGGCTTATAAGCAGGTGGAACAGCTCGGATCGCTCTCTGCATTGAGCCGTGTTGGCGGTCTGGACCTTTCCCGCGATGGATTGACTGACAGTGTAACCGAACAAGCCATGGATGGGATTTTCTCCTATATTGGTGCAGAAGAATCCAACTTCCGCAAGAATCCACTGAAAAAAGGGAAGAAACTGCTTAAAGGCATTTTCTAAGCAGCCCCAGTTGCAAATAATGCAATAGATCAATCTCCGTTTTCAATTGAAACTTACCTGATTGAGGCTCATCTCGTGACCATCAGTTAGACAGGAAAAGTGATGTTTGATCGGCGTTTTTGTTAACAGGAGAAAATCCATGAAAACGCTTTTCAATATCGTAGCTTCTCTGACCGTCAGCAGCATTATTCTGATGTCGACGGTTCAGGTTTGATACGAAAAACTCTTTCAGTCCGCGTTGCCGCTCTTCCTCCCGAAAGGCAACGGGACTGGCGCGACGGTCCGGCCCTTTCCCCATATCCCCTCCGATGAGAAAGGCCGGACCAATCGCATTTTTCAGATCCGCACATGGCTTTTGGGCTTGTCCACAATTCGATAACTGCTTTTCCACAAGAAAGATCAAAATCTGTGGATAACTATGCTCAAGTCATTTGGAGCGACTCGAAAACCCATGTCATATAAATTTATCGGACGACATTTAGTCGGTGCCAGCGACCAGTCAGCAATGACCCGCAGGAACGAATAAAAGTTGAAAGATGATCGAAACGACCATCGTGTTTTTCGCAAGAAAGATAAAATGATCTTTTGATGGATGATTGGAAAAAACCTGTGACGTTGAAGCGCAAGCGGAAATTGAACAGATGGACAACAATCATCGGGTGACTGGATCAATATCGGGTTGGAAACCGAAACAGGATCGCGCAAGCGAAAATGTGGAAAACCGACAGCCACTAACGATATTGGCCCGGAAACCGGACGCCAGAAAAGCGGATGTTGAAATCGCAAGAGGACAATAGCCCAGATCAGGCGCAGTGGGAGCCGAAATCCGAACTTGTTCGGAGATCGGCTCCCATTTTTTTGCCTAGTTATTCAGTGGCCCCCATTTGCGCATCAATCATGGCTTCGACTTCGGCCGGTGTAGAGCAATTTTCTGCAAATCTATCGCACATAGCGGTAAAGGCGATCGGGTCTTTGTCGCGCCTTTCCCAAACCACCAGGTCATCACCATCAGATGGTTGTGTGTCCGATGTAAATTGCTCGACATGAAATTGGTCTTTTGAAACAGGCATAGCCAATTCGCTGTTAAAGCGGGGGCTATCGTTCCATCGCGGCCCCGCATAATAGACCGCTGCATACATGATCCGCGCCTTCGCTGCACTGACTTTGGAACAACGCATGGCTTCATAAAACATGCGGTGCGTGGTTTTCCAATGGCGGGTGCGAATATCGCAATACCAATCATGAATCACCGATGCCTTGCGGTAACGACCGACAAACGGGCTACCGATCAGGGGCCAGGCAAATTTGGGAATGGATGCTCCGTTGACCCGTGTTTGAGCAGGCACTGCCCAAATAATTTCCGCATCATCAACAAAAGCGAAGCGGTTGAGCAACGTCATGATGCGGCCATCCTCGCCCCATTCAAAACGCGGTCGTCCTCGAAAGTGGGCCATTTCCCAGTTCCTTTCGGTTGAAGCCCGGTTTTCCTGCCAGTGATCCGTATCACAACATGGCCTTTTATTCATTGCTACCACAATCAGGTGATGCCGCTAATTCACACATGGTTGTGGGGGGCAGCGGTATCGCACCATCTTCTCTCTATTCGAGAAGGTGGTTCTTCCCTTTGGGAGCCCTCCACGGGTAATCCTCGGGAAGCCCGGTGGATTAAGCGACCCATCCACTGGGCTTCTTGGAAGGATCGAAAATCAGCCAAATTTGGTATAATTTCCAGGCTCTGTGTGAGCGCAATCACATTATTTTCATCAATTCCGGCTAAGAACATTGCTGCGGCTGATTAAGCTTTGAGCTTTGGTGCCGTAAACATAGGGGAAGTCCGGCGGCACATGCGACCCGGTCGCCGGGCTTCTTTTGTCTCCAGTCGATCCAGGTCCTTCGAAATTGACACAAAATCTCTCGCCCTTGCTCATGGCATGGAATAAGCTGTTCGGAGACTATCTCGAGGCTTTCATGCCCCGTTACTCCCAATTTTTAACTGATAAGTTCCACGCCAATACTGAAAAAGGCGAGGGCTAAGCCCCCATAAAGCAAAGCTCGAAAGACCGGATATGGAATACGGGCGGTGGCGGGATGGCCTTGTGGATAGATCACCGTCACTCGTTCGCCAATTACCGGTGTCGGGAAGGGGGTATAAAGCTTGTCGCGAACTTCCTGTAACGTGCCGCTATCGTCGGCAAAAAGGAAAACGGGCTTGTACAAAGTCGCCCCTTTTTCAGAGCGCCGGTCATGGCGGACAATTTTGGCAGTGGCGCGCCTTACGGGATTGCGCAGAAAAGGTAAATCCTGACGTATCGTTAGCGCCAATCCTGTGCCGGTTACGGCCAGTCCTATCCAGAGTAACAGAGTTTCGATAGCGCGGGGCTAGCATTGTTTTTTGGGCTTGTTAAGAAGAGCTGCGCCGAGCCTTTTGAACAGCGAGCGCTTATGGCCAAAAGGAGGATATTTGCGATGACCGTATTTCGGATTGTGACAATTATTTTTGGACTTATTCCGTTGTATTTCGGCGTTGTGGGTATCGTGGCTGGCGCTGCCGGACTCGTACCCGAACCGGAGCTTTACAGTCTTCCCGACATTACCGCGCTGGACAATCAATATCGTTATTTATCTGGAATCTACATCGGTATTTCTGCCATGCTCTTTTATAGCGCCGGCGATATAGTCGGGCGGGCTCCGTTATTTCAGATGGCGGTGCTGGCCATATTTATCGGAGGCATAGCGCGGGTTATATCCTATCTCAGCGTTGGACAGCCACCCTTGTGGCAAATAGGCGGAATGATTTTGGAATTGGGCGCACCGATCCTGCTGTTTTGGCAAGCCAAGCTGCTTGAAGCTCAGTCCTGATAGTGATGCGGCGCTGCAGCGGTATCGCTAACCGATAATACCATTGCGATATTCCGTGGTTCGGCGGCCATTGCGAACCACCCGCCGAGCGGTCAATTCCTGATTGCGATAAGGCTCACGATAGGAAACATGGACCCAGCCGCTATCGGGAATATCGGTTTCGTAAAATTCGAGGATCAGTTGGTCATAATTAAGCCGTCTCTCCATCCACTGGCAAAGGCGTAAATTCGAGATGCCGGCGATTTCAAAATCTGCGGCTTCACCTTTAACGTGCTGACTGCTCCGCGAACCGCGCAGCGCCCGGTTAACTTCGGGAGATCGATAGCCGGATGATATCAAAACTGGACGCCCGTAATTTTCGCGGACCGGTTCAAGCACTTTTTCACAAAGCAAGCGCAATGCAGCAATAGTGGCCGGCTCGGGATTATTGTCGAGCATCAGTCGGGTTGCGGTCTGTGATTGGGTAAACTCGCTTAGATGAAAATGGGGGCTGAGCTTCATAAACCGATCCTTCTGGTTGCGCACCCCCTTATGCGATGTCCTATCGCGTTTCTCAATCCCGAGAGGTTTCCTCCGCTAAGTCTCGGCGGAGATTCACACGACTGGAATAGCCGCTGACATGCCAATACACTCTGGCGCGCTCCGTCTTGGAGGTGTTCCGCAAGACCATAGATTGATTTTTTGGTATCCGCTGATTGAACCTTTGACCCGGTTCCACTGATTTTACGATCATGCGTGTGTTTCCATTTTCGATCAAAATTTCGATCGGAACAGCACCCCGATTTTGACCGTCAAAATAAATCGCACTCGGCTGCGTCCCACCCAGTAATATAGCATTTCCTTGCGCTATGGTGGAATTTTGACTGGTTCCGGCATGGGCAACATGCGCCACCAAACTCACTGATAATATAGCGGCGCCTACAAATTTGTTCATCATGACAATCTCCTCAAAGCGCCTTGATTGGCGCTCCTAGGAGATACGCAGATGAGATCCAATTAGATGCATTGCTTCTTTTTATTTCGCCAGCATGTCTTTCAAATAGCCGCCGGTAAAGCTGCCTTTTACCTTTGAGACTTCTTCTGGTGTGCCTTCTGCAACAATCTTGCCGCCGCGCACGCCGCCTTCAGGGCCAAGATCGAGAATATGATCGGCTGTTTTGATAACGTCGAGATTATGTTCAATGACCACAACGCTATTGCCTTGCTCTACTAGCTGGTGAAGCACTTGCAGCAATTTGCGCACATCTTCAAAATGCAAACCTGTGGTCGGTTCGTCGAGAATATATAAAGTTTGCCCGGTTGATCGCTTGGAAAGCTCTTTGGCCAGTTTCACACGCTGGGCTTCGCCTCCGGACAAGGTCGTGGCTTGCTGGCCCACTTTGATATAACCCAAACCCACTTCGTAAAGCATTGCCATTTTGTCGCGGATTGGCGGCACGGCCTTAAAGAAGCTGACCGCATCCTCAACCGTCATATCCAATATATCGGCAATGGATTTCCCTTTGAATTTCACTTCAAGTGTTTCGCGATTATAGCGTTTGCCGCCGCATTCTTCGCAGGTCACATAGACATCGGGGAGAAAATGCATTTCTATTTTGATCAGCCCATCGCCGCGACACACTTCACACCGTCCGCCTTTGACATTAAAGCTAAAACGACCCGGTTTATAGCCCCGTGCTTGGGCTTCGGGGAGCCCTGCAAACCAATCCCGAATATTGGTGAATGCCCCGGTATATGTGGCTGGATTTGATCGTGGAGTGCGGCCAATTGGGGACTGATCAATATCGATAACCTTGTCACAATATTGCAGTCCTGACACTTTGTCATGCTTGCCGGCAATCATACGGGCGCCATTGAGCGTCCGCGCTGCTGCAGCATAAAGCGTATCGATAGTCAGTGAAGATTTACCGGAACCGGAAAGCCCGGTTACACAAGTAAATGTGCCCAAAGGGATGGAAGCGGTAACATTTTGAAGATTATTGGCCATTGCACCATGGACTGTCAGTTTCTTGCCATTGCCGCTTCGGCGATGTGCAGGTACTTCTATTTCCCGTGAACCATTTAGGTACGCTGATGTTAGCGACTTTTTCGATTTCAAAATTTGATTAAGCGTACCGGCCGTAACCACTTCGCCGCCATGGACGCCGGCACCGGGCCCCATATCCACAACATAATCCGCTGTTTTTATTGCATCTTCATCATGCTCTACGACAATTACCGTATTTCCGAGATCCCGAAGGCGTTTCAAAGTGGTCAATAATCGATCATTGTCGCGTTGATGCAAGCCGATACTGGGTTCGTCCAGAACGTAGAGAACACCACTTAATCCTGAACCTATTTGGCTCGCTAGACGGATGCGCTGACTTTCACCACCCGATAAAGTGCCACTGGTCCGGTCGAGATTGAGATAATCCAATCCCACATTATTGAGAAAGCCCAATCGTTCGATAATTTCCTTTAAAATCGGCTCGGCAATTTGTTTCTGGGTCTTGTTGAGCTGATCCGCCAATCCATTGAAAAAAGCCAGTGCATCCCCCACACTGCGGCGCGTAGGAATGCTGATGTCTTCACCGGCAATTTTCACGGCCAAAGCTTCGGGCTTCAATCTTGCACCATGACAAACCTCACATGGCGCAGCGGCTTGAAATTTAGCCAGTTCTTCGCGCATCCATGCGCTTTCGGTTTGCAGCATCCGGCGTGTCAGATTGCCGACCACGCCTTCAAAGGGTTTCTTGACCTCATAGCTCTTTCGGCCATCTTGAAAGCGTAAGGTGACCGGCAGACCTTGCGTCCCGTTAAGAATTATATCGCGATGATGTTCCGACAAATCCTGCCATGGGGTATCGAGTGAAAATTCAAAATGTTTGGCCAAGCTCCCGAGGACCTGCATATAGTAGGGACTTGGCGGGTTGGATTTTGCCCATGGTACAACAGCACCTTTTTTGATCGAAAGCTCCGGATTGGGGACGACCAATTGGGTGTCAAAATGCAGTTTTTCACCCAATCCATCACAGGCCGGGCAGGCCCCTTGCGGGGCGTTAAACGAAAATAGGCGCGGCGCAATTTCTTCAATCGTAAAGCCACTGACCGGGCAAGCAAATCGCTCCGAGAATACGATGCGATTATCCGGTAAGCCTGTGCCTTTCATTTTTGTTCCTACGGCGGCTTCGTCGCGGCCCGGAACAATGCCATCAGCCAGGTCCACAAAAGCCAGACCATCGGCTAAACGCAAGGCGGTTTCGAAGCTGTCGGCAAGCCTCGTTTCCATGCCTTCTTTACTGTCAGTGCCCGCGCGCACGACGAGCCGATCCACGACAACTTCAATATCATGTTTCAGTTTCTTATCGAGCTTGGGTGTTTCTTCAATATCGTAAAATTCACCGTCGACCCGAACCCGTGTGAATCCGGCTTTTTGCCATTCGAGCAATTCCTTGCGATATTCACCTTTGCGGCCGCGAACGACAGGCGCAAGCAAATAGAATCGGGTTTTTTCAGGCAAGGTCATGACCCGATCAACCATCTGGCTTACAGTTTGGGCGGTAATCGGTTCCCCAGTCGTCGGCGAATAAGGAATACCCGCGCGCGCCCAAAGCAAGCGCATATAGTCATAAATTTCCGTGACCGTAGCAACAGTGGAACGCGGGTTGCGCGATGTCGTTTTCTGTTCGATCGAAATGGCCGGTGACAAGCCTTCAATATGCTCGACGTCCGGTTTCTGCATCATCTCGAGAAATTGACGTGCATAAGCGGATAGCGATTCCACGTAACGCCGTTGCCCTTCAGCGTAAATGGTATCAAAGGCGAGACTAGACTTACCACTACCGGAAAGGCCGGTAATGACGATCAACTTGTCGCGCGGAAGGTCGATATCAAAGCCCTTGAGATTATGCTCTCTCGCGCCTTTGACTTTAATGTGGGTAAGACTCATATGCGTGCTTTGCCTAAGATGCCGGAGAGAGTCCAGCGGGTCATGAGCGCATATTATGTTCTACCTATGTTCTTTTGGCAAGATTAAATTCACGGCGCTGTAGATGTAACAATCCCTGTTGCGCCGTAACATGTTAGCGTCGCTTTTGTTTCCTGATCCATTGTGGGCAATAGCGGTGGTTCCGGCTATTCTGTTTCACGCCGTTGTAACGGGCTTTGCTGCTTACGATTTTGTCCTTGCTATTGAGCATCTTCATCACGCCCGTTCGTCCAGATGCCGCTTTTTCTATGCTTCCGACACGCGCATCTGGTGGCACCGGCTATTGCAGAGCACCTGTCGCCAATGGAGCAGGAAAAAGAGTCTTTGAAATAGTGATGATCAAACTGGTGATCAGATGGATAGAATGTTACAAATTCAATTAGCGATGCGGAAAGCGTTTGCTATATTGAACATCGATCGTTCCGCCTTTTTCAATCGGGACAATCGCGCGGCCAAACCAGATATAGCGTGCTGCGGGATCAGGCAGGCTGTTGTCGTAATTTCCCGCGGTATAAGCCGGATCAAAACCCATCAGATTCAAAGTTGTTGGAAAGAGTTGGCTATGGCTATGCCCACCTTGCCCATTGCTGATGAAACGGCTTTGCTCAGACTCGGGCAAGAAAGCGATAAGCGGGACTGCATATTCTTCTGTAACCGGACGGCCACTGCAATGCGGCGTGACGCCATCCTTGATATATTGGCCATGGTCTGAGGTATAGAAAATCGCAACTTCAGAGCGATCGACACCATTGAGCAGCGTTTTGAAAAAATCTTTCTTGGAATAAGATATGGCTTTTTCATATTGCGCTTGGGTGCTGCTGTTGGCGGGGAGGGCGCCTTCAGGATAATGGTCGCGATATTGGAAATGTACACCGCGCAATAAGGCATAGACAAATTGTTTGTCCTGCGTTTTCAATGCGCTGTTTAAGGTCCGCGCCATTGCAATATCGGTTTCAATTCCCGCTGCTGCATTTTCATATTTATTGATCAGCGCCCGCTCTGGCGGCAGCAATAGATTTTGAGGCGGACCGGATACCTGCCCGTCAATCATATGCGTGCGATAGCCGGCCTTGAGAGCATAGCCCCAAATAGAAGGGGTTTTGCGCAAGTCAGTGGTTGGCTTGATTTTGCGGACATTGACACCGGAGCGCAATGCGACATTGGCCGGGGTACTACAATGTCCCATGGCCGCAGTTTCACCAAAATCGACAAAGTCGAGGTCTGCGATATTGGATGCGATAACATCGAGAAATCCTCGATAGGAAATGCTTTCGTCAACCAGCCAGATGATTTTCTTTATCGTATTTTCGGATTTGGGAATGGCCGTGACCACGGCGCGTTCCGGTGGCGGGGCGGCGGTGAGAATGGTTGCCGTGAAATGATATAAATTGCGTTCAGCCGCCAGCGGATAAAAACCAAATGCTGGCCAAAGCACGGACGGAGCAACCAGCAATGCCGTGGCGATTGTCCCATTGGCTTTGCTGTCAATGGCTCCTGGGCGCCAACTGACTATGGTCGGCCGGATCACGATGCGCGTCGCGACCAGTAGTGTTACCGCCAAGATTAGCTTAGCCAAGGCAAGGATCAACGGAGCGGTAAATTCGCTGGCGGCTTCCCCTGCTTGGCGCGCCTCCATGAAGAGCCAACCGGTCTTGGGTAAATCGAGCGTATCACCGATGACCTGGCCATAAATGCCATTAACACCGGCGGAAAGACTGATCAGGGCAATGAGGATGATAAAGGCTTTGCGCGGTAACAATATCGTTGCGGCGAGCAATACCAGCGCTTGAACAGCAAATGCGGCGAATGCCCAAATGGCGCTGCTATAGTCAAAAGCCGCTGCTCGGTAGAGGATCATGTGGACCAACAACCATTGATTGAGCAACGCGTAGCTGCCGGCAAACAGCAGCAATCCGGCCATAATCCGGATCAAACTGTGGCGGCGGTCTTCGCTGTTGGAAGGGCTGTTTGTCACGCGCGGCTTCTCACATAGAAAGCTGGTAAATCAGTTCTTTAACATGACAGAAAGCCTTTAAGAAACCATGACTGAATGGCTTTATCCCGTTTCATCCAAGGTTTTGCCGGAAATTTCGCTTTTGGCGGCTGATTATCGAAACTGGTCTTCGTTTGGTCGAAAGCCGCTGAGCCACTTGGGATTGCGCGAATATTGTGATGCCGAGGCCTGCGGTAATCCTGATTGGTTACGCGAAGGGATGGCGCCGCAGCTTCACAACGGGGATGGTGCCACATGATGAACGTGGTTCGTAATTTGATATGCTGGGAATTTTGCCCTCCGCATGGGTAAGCTCCTTTTCCTGGCATATTGCCCAGAGCGCTCTACCCCTAAGGTGCGCTTTAATTGCGGCGTTACTGGCATCATCCCTATTCGATTTTTTAAAGGCAGCGGTGTTTATCAACCCGCGATATCGAACAGAAAATTGGTCGGTCGTTTCGCTCTGTGGGTTAGAATAGACGATGGTTTTCTGCTTGTCTTCGAAGCAAATTGGGAGTCAGCCGCGCTCTTGCGCTACCAGATCGCGGACAAATCCAATCAGCCCGGTTTGCCGGGATCGCCGCATCCGTTCGGTCGCCAAAATATTTTGAACTTTGGCAAAACATGCATCAAGATCATCGTTGATCAAGACATAGTCATAGCCGTCCCAATGACTGATTTCGCTGGTCGCACGCTGCATACGACTATCGATAATCTCATTGCTATCAGTTGCGCGACTTTCCAACCGACTGCGTAAAATGGCGAGTGAAGGCGGTAGGATAAAAATGCGCACGACATCTTCGCCCGCCCGTTGATAGAGCTGCTGCGTGCCTTGCCAGTCAATATCAAACAAAACATCCTGGCCATCTTCGAGATTTTTTTGAACCGGAGCAGCGGGCGTCGCGTAGCGGTTTCCAAAAACGGTCGCATATTCAAGAAACGCCTGGTCAGCGACCATTTCCTCAAATTGCTCTCCATTGACGAAATGATAGTCTTTGCCATCTTCTTCACCGGGGCGTTGTGGGCGGGTTGTGACGGAGACTGACATAGCGATCTGATCGTCCGCTGCGAGCAGCATGCGCGCAAGCGTAGATTTGCCAGCGCCGGAAGGTGAAGAAAGGACGAACAAAAGCCCGCGTCGGCTTAATTCATCATGTGGAAGAGAAGAAATATCGTCGGCCATAGCGGCTATTGGCCGAGAAGGATGCGCGTCGTCAAGATGCTAGTCGTGATAACCGGCTGATGTTACAAATGAGATCAACCAACAGACCGGATGACAGCTGGGGAAATTATGGTTATCTAGCGGCAGTAACGGCCATTCGCGGCCCAAGAAGAATCGGACCAAAATTATGATGCAAGGCCGCGTAAGTACGATATTTTTCTCGGTTGGAATAACGATCATGATTGGTTGGTTATTCTATGTCGGAAAAGATATTATTCTGCCGATTGTCACCGCCATTATCCTGTTGCAGATCCTTTATGCAGCCAGCGCAGCTGTCGCGCGCATTCCCGGTCTCGGCCGCTCGCCCATGTGGATGCGCGCAACATTGGCCTTGGTTGGAGTGGTGTTGCTTTTATTTGCTATGACGCGCATGCTTATTGCAAGTTTGCAAACATTGGTCCCGTCCTTGCCAACTTACCAAAGCAATTTGGAAAATCTGTTCGTGGCCTGGTTTCCCGATCCACAAGAATCTGCAGCGGCTGAAGCAGATATGGCCGATATGATGGCTTCACCAAGCCTGATGTTCGATCGTGGCAGCGAGGCGGTGGTGAAGGCGGTAAGCGAGTTTGCGACCAAATTATTGTCTGAATTTGATATTGCAGCGCTCGCGCAATCGGTTTTGTCTTCGCTCACCAGTTTTGGCGGCTTCATTTTTATCACGATACTTTATGCTTCATTCATGTTGAGTGAAATTACCGGATTTCCGACCAAAGTCCGTCGGGCCTTTGGCAGCGCCAATGAGTCCAAAGACACGTTAAACATGATCGCTCGGATCAACCATGATATCGGGAGTTATCTTGCGACCAAGACCCTGATTAACATCATCCTTGCTGTAATTTGCTGGATAATCATGGTGGCCCTAGGGATCGAATATGCTGCGCTTTGGGCGATTATTATCGGACTGCTCAATTATATTCCCTATATTGGATCGATAGTTGGCGTTGCCTTTCCGGCGATGTTCGCGGTTGCTCAGTTTGGAACGCTCACCATACCTTTAATCGCCACTGGGCTAATGACCGCGGCACAGGTGATTATCGGCAATATTGTGGAACCGCGTATGCTCAGCAAATCGGTTAATCTCAGTCCGATGATCGTATTGATTGCTCTGTCCGTATGGAGCAGCCTTTGGGGTATACCGGGGGCTATTTTGGCGGTTCCATTCACGACGATTTTGATGATCGTTCTGGCGGGACGGAAGGGCACCAAGCCGATAGCCGCACTATTGTCCAGTGATGGCCGAACCTAGCATTTAGATATTTGCGGGGTTTAGTTCCGCAACATGTTTGGGTGGGGCCAGGAAAATCGCAGCAATTACTGATAGGCCCAGTAAAATAGTGCCAATGAGAAAGGCGCGATCGTAGCTGCCATATATATCGAAAATATAGCCAGCTCCGGCAGGAGCGGTTGCTACAAATGGCAAAAGTAACGGCGCAAATACGGAGTTAATTTTCGCGAAGCTTTCCGGGCCGAAAAAATTGCTGGTGAGAGCAGGGGCGAGTGCAAAAAAGCCGCCATAGCATAGGCCAAGTATAAAGGCGGCGCTGCCCAGTCCTGCTATCGTGTGGATCTGCCACAACATGATGAAACTCGCCAACATAACAACCATCATGGCTGCCATCAGCCAACGCAGTTCGATCCTGTCGCCTAACCAACCTGCCGGAACGCGGCCTAGTCCGCTGCCGATAATGAAAATGCTGACAATGGAAGCTGTTTCAATTTTGGAAATGCCGATATCCGACAGATATAGGGCACCATGGGTTAGCAAAAATGTTCCAATGCCCAAGTAGCTAATATTGATCATCATAATGAGAAATACCGCTCTGGTGCGAAACACCTGCCGGATCGTCCAGCTATATTCGCTGCGATAGGTGCGCGGAGCAGCGGCTTTTTTTTGAGCGCTATCCTGAACGGCGTTGGGATTGATATTGTCCGCATATTGTCCGATATCTTGCGGTCGGTTTACCACCAGCTGAGTCAATATAAGAGCTAGGATAACGGCGGCCAAACTGACCAACCATCCCGATTGCCAGCTACCAAATATTTCCATCACTTGAATCATTACCGGTTGTGCGAAGAACCCGCCAGCGGCACTGCCGGTCAATATGATACCCAAAACCGTGGCTCTTTTGGCATTGAACCAATTGATGATCACAGTTTGTCCGCACAGAGGGCCAGCCAAGGCATTGGCCATGCCCATCAGCAAACCCCAAATGACGGTCCAATGCCAGATTTCACTGACGACAATTATAGTAAGCGCAAGGCTACTGGCCATGAGCAAAAGTCCAATGGTCAGCGTGAACCGCACGCCTTTCTTTCCAATGAGCCATGCCGTTAGTGGATAGCTAAGGCCCAAGGTCAAAAAACTCAGACTATGGGCAATTGATGCTTCACCGCGATTCCAATTCATCGCTTCGACCATGGCAGGGAAAATCGCAGCATAGGCAAAATAGACAAAGCCAGAAGCGGTAAATTGGATCAGAAAAAACAGAGCAGCATTGTTCCAACCGTAAAATTTCCGGCGCGATTGTGATTCCTCGGGCGTAGGCTGTTGTTCGCTCACTCCGTCGGCTGGTTCTGATGCCAAAGCCTTGTCCTGCTTTTATTGCTTATCTTATCGCTGCTAGCAGCAGATATGACGGATTGGGAAGCGCTTTGTGAAATCACAGCGCAAGACAAGCGTGATTTGTGATCGCTAGGATATTGTGAGATCGGTTGGCCTGGCGAGAGCGCTTAATGACAAAGCCACCAATTGCTAAGCAATCCAGATTTGACTAACGTTTTCGCAAAAGAACAACCAACTGGGTCGCACCAATCATGATAAAATACATATTTCTCGCAGCATTAGGGCTTTCTGCTTGTTTGATAGGAACGTCTGTACAGGCCGCAGGAACAACTTTTAACTGCAACGCGGCGGGAGATATGAGCTCGCATGTTGAATTGGAAATTGTACCGGAAGAAGTGGTTATAGACGGACAATTGCTCCTTCGGGCACATCGTTCTGACGACGATTTTCCTGCAAAAGCCAGTGTCATTCTGTTTGATCCGGATCGCAATCGATCGCTAACGCTAACAATGACCGCTGGTCCGGCCAACGGAAAGACGACCCTGGCTTTGTCGACCAAGATTGGCGGCGTTGTCAGCGAGATTTCTTCTCCCGATTTTTTGGAACATGATGAGCGGCTCACCTATAAAATCTGGGCCAGGCCGAACCAAGAACTGGTGATTCAATTGGGCGATTTTGGTTATATTCTCGCCAATCCGTTTAAGACGGGCTTTGATCTAAAATTGGCTTGTGCTGGATCGGGTTCGTTCCGGATCAAGGCGGCTCACCAGATATTCGATGAGCGACAAGAAATGCTCTTGTCTCAAGTTGATCGCCCTAAACCGAATGCCGGTCCAGTTAAGGTGCCCAAGAATCAGGGGGAAGAGCCGGCCGACGCCCCTATTTTAGGGAGCTGGCACCTGAGCCATGATTCTGGGTTCAAAAGGAATGGGACCGAAACATTCAAAATTTTCAAATATGAGGATAGTCTTGCGACCCGCATGGATGGAAAACTCGTGACAGTCCAATGGGATGGCAATCGGATAAACTTTGAACGCCGCGTACAACTTTACATTCGCGGCCAGACATTTGGGCCGCGACATATTTTCACCTATAGTGGGGAATTGAGCAATGGGCTGTTGTCCGGAGAATATCGCTATAAGGGCACAGAAAAAGTCGATGGACCACAAGCTCCAATGCCGCAATCGGTTGCGGTGGATAATGTGAAATGGTTTGCCCGCCGAAAGAAATCGTCAAGGAATGGCCCATTGAATCTCGATGATATGCAATCCGTTGTGGACAAATTTCGCGGCGAATAAGTTGGTTTTTGCGCAGGTCTGATAAAGGCCATTTTCACCAACCTCACCGTGTTTATCCTTTCTTGATCATTTCCTGGGCAACATATTGCTTATAGAACTATGCGGCTGCATTTCTGATCAATTGCCCTGGCCTGGCTCCGGTGGATTGATCGTAGCGCCGAATTACTTCACCGGATACTATGGTGGCGTCATAGCCCGTGGCCCGCTGATGAAGACGTTTTCCGCCGGCGGGCAGGTCTTGGACGATTTCCGGCAAATGCAGTTTCATCTCCTTGAGATTAATTACATTAATATCGGCCTTGGCGCCCGGTTTGAGGAGACCTCGATCTGCCAGTCCCACTGCCTTTGCCGCTTTGTGCGACAGCATATGGACGGCTTGCGGCAGATCAAATTGCAATTCCCCTGGTTTTTGAACAAATTGCGTAAGCAGATAAGTAGAATAGCTTGCATCACATATTGCGCCATAATGGGCGCCGCCATCGCCAAGGCCGGGGATGCAATGGGGATGACTTAGCATTTCATGGGCACTTTCCAACGTGGCATTTTCATAATTGCCCAGCGCGGCAAGGAACAAGCCCTTGCCATTGGTTTCTAGCAGACGATCATAGGCTATTTCTTGGGGCGTGCAGCCTTTGGCCGCGGCTTGACCGGCCATGCTTTTTTCTTTGGGCGGAGCGTAGTCGGGCGGATCATCAAGCGGGAATAGCCAGTTCCAATCACGGGCTAACGCATTGAACGGATGGCCATGCTCGAAATCTTCAGTGATCAAATCCGCGCGCAATTGCGGATCATGCATGGCCTTAACCTGTTCTGCTAATGAAAGATCGGCAATTTTTGACCAGCTCGGGCATAATATGAACGGGTGTACCGTGAGCTCCAGACCGGCGATGAGGCCGATTGGACGCGGCATGATTTGCGCCGTGGCCTTTCCGCCATTGGCATTGGTTTGATTAATCATATCGAGGACTGATCGCCATCGTGGTGGTCCATCATTGCCAGAAGCCAACGTAAATGTGGCCGGGCGGCCGCTCGATTCAACAACTTTCTCGATGACCTGATATTCTTTGTCCCAACCCACAAATGCATCGAGTACAATTTGAAATGTGCCGCTGCCCGCATCAGCCAAACCGCCGCAAATAGCCTCCAATTCAGCAATATCGGCTTCAAATGTCGGAATGCTTCCGCCTTCAGCGGTTTTATGGATCGACAGGCGAGATGTGGCAAAGCCGAGCGCGCCGGCTTCAATCGCCTCTTTTGATAATTTGCGCATCAGCGCTAAGTCTTCTGCATTTGCCGGCTCTCTGTTCGCGCCGCGCTTTCCCATCGCAAATACCCGCAGAGGAGAATGAGGGAGATAAGCGGCGACATCAATATCGCGCTTTCCTTGGGCGACAATATCGAGATATTCGGGAAATGTTTCCCAATTCCACGGCAATCCATCCGTCATCACAACGCCAGGGATATCTTCGACACCTTCCATGACATTGATCAGCATATCATGATCTTCGGCTCGGCAAGGTGCAAAGCCGACGCCGCAATTGCCCATAATAGCCGTGGTCACGCCGTGCGAGGATGAGGGGCTGAGCTCCTCGGCCCAGATGCATTGCCCATCATAGTGGGTGTGCACATCGACAAAGCCGGGGGTTACGATCCGGTCGGTGGCATCAATTTCTTCCTGACCGCGCCCAGAAACCTCTCCGATTGCTTCAATTTTACCATTACTGATCGCTATATCGCCGAAAATTAAGGCTTCCCCGCTGCCATCTGCAATTGTTCCATTGCGAATGACCAGATCATGTTTGCCGTTCATAATTTTTCTCTCACGCTTGGAACAGACCGCCGATTAAGGAGCCTAGAACAATATAAATGGGCGGCATGCTCGCATAGAGCCAGGGCAGGCGTTTTTCTGACGCTATGTGATGGAACCGCAATCTTGAACCGGCCGCGCGCCAGTCCCGCCATGAACAGAGCGAAATAATAGCTCAGCGATGACACAGCGCTGACGATGGCCACATAAATATTGGGATCCATTCTATTCCTGTCCCTGTCCCTTACATCCAACAGGCACTGTCTAACCCGCCGTCAGCAGATCACCATACTGCATTTGAATAAGATTTGATTTCCCACTTTTGCGCTCGGTGGAAATTTAGCGAGCGATAGCGAGCAGTTTCCGATTGACAGAATTCCAACTGCACCACTAATAGGAATGAGAATCATTCTCATTATCATTACGAGTCGAGGAAACTCTCTATGAAATCTTCTTTGCGCCAGCGGCAATTCGCTCTGGCATCCAGCTTACTGGCACTATGTTTTTCACAGGCTGCATTTGCAGCCGAGACTGCTGATGACGGTTTTGATGACGAAAAGGGCATAACCGTCACGGCCACACGGGCTCCGGTGGCTATCGTCGATGCGCCAGCCACCGTGACGGTGATTGACGGGCAGCGGATTGCCGATGAATTGGCTACAGATGTGCGTGATATTGTTCGGTTTGAGCCAGGTATTACGGTACGGCGTGCCCCCGCTCGCTTTGGCGCCGCTTTGGGCACGACGGGCCGGGCCGGCAATGAAGATTTTAACATTCGCGGAATTGGTGGCAACCGGGTGCTTATCCAGGTGGATGGTATCCGCTCTCCCCAAGGGTTTAGCTTCGGCGCTCAAGATGTTGGTCGCGGCAATGCCACTGATGTTGGTTTAATCAAATCGGTCGAAATATTGAGAGGGCCGGCATCTGCGCTATATGGCAGTGACGGATTATCCGGTGTCGTCAGTTTTACAACCTCGGACCCGGTTGACTTTATCAAAGACGGTAATGCGATTGGTGGATTTGCGCGCGCCCAATTTAGTTCGGCGGATAATGAATTCTCGGAAACCGTTGCTCTTGCCGGGCAGACCGGGAATTTTTCTGCGATGTTGGCTTATTCTCGGCGAGATTTTGAGGAGTTGGACAACAAAGGCGACAATGATGTGGAAGGGGCCGCTCGAACGACGCCTAATCCGCAGGATGGCCAATCCAATGCATTATTGGGCAAGCTAGTCTGGAATAATGGCAATCACCGGGTGCGGATAACTGGAGAATATCTTGAACGGGAAATCTCATCCAACATTCTTTCGGGCTTGGGACCGGTCTTTCTCTTTCCGGGTCCACCAAGCTGGATTGTTGATAGTTTGACCGCAGAAGATAGCACGGAACGCGTTCGGGCTTCGGTTGATTGGACATATAATGCGGATGCGGACGGCTCGGGCTTTTTCGACTATGCCCATGTGGCAGCTTATTGGCAGGATGGTAAAGATGTTCAGTTTGCCGATGAAGATCGTTCTCCAACCGGGGCGACGCCGCGGCCAGATCGCGAACGGCTCAATAGCTTCAACAATCGTGTCTATGGTGTCGCGGCTGATTTTCGTTCCAGTTTTACGACCGGCCCGATCAAGCATGTCATAACTTATGGCGGCGATTATAGCGTTACTCGCCAAGACGGTTTGCGCGATGGAGTAGAACCACCCTTTGCAGAGACTTTTCCGTCTCGCGCCTTTCCGGTAACCGATTTTTCTCTGGGCGGATTGTTTATTGGCAATGCCATGGAATTTGCGGACGGAGCCTTCACTCTTTATCCAGCCCTGCGTTTTGATTTTTATGATCTGGACCCGACGGATGATCCGCTATTGCCAGGCTTTGTTCCCACCGGCCAGGATGGATCCCGCATATCGCCTAAAATTGGCGCGGTCTGGAAATTGGGCGATGTCCGACTATTCGGCAATTATGCACAGGGTTTTCGCGCGCCAACTCCTAGCCAAGTCAATAATTTTTTCGAAAATCTGGTATTTGGCTATACTTCGCTGCCCAACCCAAACCTGGACCCGGAGACCAGTGAGTCTTTGGAAGCGGGAATTCGCTATCAGGCCGATGGAATAACCCTCGGGCTGACGGCATTTTCCGCTCAATATGATGATTTTATCAGTCAGGAAATTGTGTCAGGATCCTTCAGGCCGGGTGATCCTGCCGTTTTCCAATTTGTGAACCTGAACAATGTTGATGTGAAGGGCGTCGAGGCGCGGGCATCCTATAAAGCCGACAATGGCTTCAGAGCCCGTTTCGCAATTGCCTTTGCGGACGGCACGGTTGAAGCCCCCGACACAACGGATTTATCCTTGTCGACAATTGACCCACTAAACGCCATTTTGGGTCTCGGCTATCGTGACCCTGAAGACCGTTTTGGGGGGGAATTAATTCTATCCTATAACGCTCGCAAAGAAGCCAATGAAACCATTGGGACATGTAGCGAAGCCTGTTTCCGGCCGAGTGAATCAGCCATAATTGATGCGACCGCTTTTTATCGGGTTTCTGAGAATTTCACGATCCGCGCGGGCCTGTTCAATGTTACGGACAAAAAATACGCACTGTGGAGCAATGTACGCGGTCTCAATGCGTCTTCCGACATTACCGATGCTTTCACGCAGCCCGGGCGCAATGTGAGCCTTTCTATCAGCGCTAGCTTTTAAAAATTTATAAGGAGATGTTACGATGAAACTCAAATATTATGTTGGTTTTTTGGCTATTGCGATGGTTCCAGCGCCTGCCTGGGCCAACGGCGCGGCGGCTCCAGAAATGGAAGCGGCGCAGCAATCATCCTTTGATGAAGATCGTGCAGACATTCTGGCGATGGCGGGAAATTATAAGGTCCGCTTTGATATGCAGGAATCCACTGTTTGGCAGGAAGGCTATGAAGCCCGAGATCGCAAAATTTCAGGTGGCAATGAAGTGGTGCGTGTGATCGAAGATACCGGCAAGAAGATAATCCTGCAGCATTTGCTGGTTGTCGATATGGGCGATGGCAAAGATTTTATCGTCAAGCATTGGCGTCAGGATTGGGAATATGAACCCGCGCATCTGCTCGTCTATTCTGACCGTCATCGTTGGACCTTAAAAGCCGTGCCAGAGGAGCACCGAAAAGGAAAATGGTCGCAAACCGTTTATCAAGTCGATGACAGTCCGCGATATGCTGGAGTTGGCCGCTGGGAATCCGTAGCCGGCGTCCGACGCTGGAGTTCGAACTGGACATGGCGCCCGCTGGCAAGGCGCGATGCGGTTCGGGATCCGGTTTATGATCGCTATTACGCAATAAACCGGCATTCGCCTGCGCCTGATGGCTGGATTCATTTTCAAGACAACACCAAAATGGGAATGATTGACGGCAAGCTTGTTCCCATCGTTCAGGAATATGTGCTCAACAGCTATACGAAATTTGAGGATTATAACGTTCAGGCGGCCGATGACTACTGGTCTAGAACCAAGGATTATTGGGCCGCAGTGCGTGCGTCTTGGGACAAGGCATTTGCATCGAACCGGGGTGTGTCGATTGAAGAAGAGGCGCAGACTGGCACTGTCATTAGCGGCGAATTGCTGAGCATGGGTACAAAAATAGCCAAGGGCGAAATGAAATCGGGCCCGGCCGTGCAGAAAGCCCAGACACTTATCGCAGATGCGACCAAGTCCGGTGCTGTGCAAACGGCTTTGAATCAAAAGTAAAGGAATCTGAACAGGTGGGTTGTCCGCGCAGGAAACAGAAAGAATAATATTGTTCTGATCATTTTTTGCGTAGCAACTAACCTATACTCTGTTAATGACAGTTTGGATGGCATCGGCTTACAATCTTTGATGGGGTTGCGCTGATCACACCATCCCTTTTTTGCAAGGAGCAATACATGCGTTTTGGTATTATCGGTCTTTTCGTTGCGACGTTGAGTTTAGCCGCTTGTGGCAGCGGCTCGTCAAGCGGCACGGGAGCATCTGAAGGAGACATGTTGGTGGTCTTTTCGTCCCGCCATTATGATTCCGACTATGCACTTTATGATGCTTTTGAGGAAGCAACCGGAGTGGAGGTGCGGACGATTGAAGCAGATGGTGATTTGCTTGTAGAGCGCTTGAAAGCTGATGGCGCGCGCAGTCCTGCGGACGTCATTGTCACGGTGGATGCCGGACGGCTCTGGCGGGCAGAGCAAGAAGAATTGTTTGCGCCTCTGGTGACAGACGAACTGGATGCTGCCGTTCCAGCCGGTATGCGTCATCCTGATGGTTTGTGGTATGGTTTGGCCAAGCGCGCGCGCGTTTTGGTCTATGCACCGGATCGTATAGATGCCTCAAAACTGACCGGATATGAATCCCTCGCCGATCCTGCTTTTAAAGGAAAGGTATGTGTCCGATCTTCTGGCAATATTTACAATATCTCGCTTGTAGCGGCCTTGATCGATCGTTGGGGTGCGGAGAAGGCGCAAAAATGGGCAACTGACGTTGCAGGCAATTTTGCACGTGACCCTTTAGGCGGCGATACTGATCAAATCAAAGCGGTTGCAGCTGGAGAATGTGACGTGGCTTTGGTCAATCACTATTATTTTGCGCGGCTGATGAACGACGAGAAAAACAAAAACCTCGTTGCTGATTTGGAAGTATTTTGGCCCAATGCCGATGCCGGTGTTCATGTGAATGTTTCTGGCGCTGGTGTTGCCAAACATGCACCTAATCCCGAATTGGCGCGGCAATTTATCGAGTTTGCGATGACCGAGCAGCCGCAGCGATTTTTTGCCGAACTGACCAATGAATATCCCGTGGTCGAGTCTGTGGCCTACAAAAATGCAGCTCTGGAAACTTTGGGCGAATTCACAGAAGACCCCATTTCATTAGCCAAATTGGGCGAAAATCAAGCAGAGGCGCAACAGCTTTTTGATCGCGCGGGTTGGCCCTGATTATAGATTATCGGTGTTATGGGGCAAGTTATAGATAGGGCCAGGCGCGGGATTAGCCCCACACCTTTTGGCGTCGCGGCAGCCCTGATCTGTACTTTGCCGGTTTTGGCGCTGATTCCGCTCGGCGTGTCGGGCGGCGGCGCGCATATGGGGCATTTATGGGATACCCAGCTGGGAACCTATGTTCGCAATTCAGCAGGCCTGCTGATCATTACGACCCTGGGCACTTTGCTGCTCGGCGTGCCCACGGCCTGGCTAACATCGCGCTATGCGTTTCCGGGCCGGCGCTTATTGGTGGTCGCATTGCCATTATCCTTGGCCATGCCAAGCTATGTGTCAGGCTATGCCTGGATGTCGATGACGGCCGCGGGGGGACCAGTCTATAGTCTCACCGCTGGATATTTCCCTACGACTAGCGGGCTTTTCGGGGCGGGATTTATTTTTGCCATTTCTTTCTATCCCTATATTTACCTGCTCGCGCGGCAAGCGTTCGAATATAGCGGAACCAACAGCTTTGAAGCAGCACGAACCCTGGGCGCTAGTCCGGTTACGGCCTTTTTCACTGTGTCTTTGCCTCTGGCACGGCCGGCGATTATGGCTGGAACCGCCTTGGTCGCTATGGAAACGCTGGCTGATTATGGCACGGTTGATTTTCTGGGAACGCCAACTTTCACTGTCGGGATTTTACGGTCCTGGATTTCTTTTGGTGATCCACAAGCTGCCGCGCGTTTGGCATTGATATTATTGTTGGTCACATTGGTGATTTTCGGAGGAGAACGTTTGGCCAGGCGCGGCGCTCAAGTTGCAGAATCAGGTGGCCGCAACAAACCGCAACACCGGGTGCCCCTGTCAGGGCGTTGGGCCGGGATAACCATTTTGATCTGCTCGATTCCCGTTGTCTTCGGACTAATTGTGCCCGGCACCCATTTGTTGACCCTCGCGTTGGAAACCCAGCCCGTCAGATCACCCGCCGCGGCTTTTTGGGGAACCATGACCGTTGCTTCTCTTTCCGCTTTGATCGCCGCTCTCTTGGGATTGGGGGCCGCTTATGCTGCCCGCACTGGGGGATGGTTTGCTAATGCTGCGGTTCGCGCGGCCCATACCGGATATGCTGTCCCAGGCGCCGTAGCAGCGTTAGGCGTGATTGCGTTATTGGCGGCGTCTCAGAATTTTTTGGATATGCTTTCGGGAGCAGCCGCTCCAATGGTCGCCGGCGGCGGGTTAGTTGCTTTGCTATTTGCCTATCAGGCGCGTTTTGCAGCGGCTGCCATTGGCCCATGCGAAAGTGCGTTGGTGCGGATCACGCCGTCTATGGATCAAGCGGCTCGCTCCTTGGGGGCCAGTCCGTGGGCAGTAATCGGGCGTATTCATTTTCCTCTTGCCTTTAGCGGTATTGCCACAGCCGCTTTGTTGGTGTTTGTGGAAGTTATGAAAGAACTACCGGCAACCATGATTTTGCGCCCGCTCGATTTCGAAACCTTAGCCGTCAGCGCTCATCATTACGCTTCGGATGAACGGTTAGCGCAGGCGGCTTTGCCATCCTTATTGTTGGTGGTGATCGGGCTCCCAATCATGATGTTGGTGAGCTGGTTAGTCTCGCGACGTGAAACCGAAAACGCTGCGTTATGACAGAAATAGTAGTATCTGCGGAAGGGTTGATAAAATCGCACGGCAAACGCCGAGTGCTTGATAATGTCAACATTGAGCTGGAACGCGGATGTATCACGGCGATTTTGGGACCATCTGGCGCGGGTAAATCCACATTGCTTCGGGTCATTGCAGGGCTGGAAGATGTGGATGATGGGCAAGTCCATGGATCGGGTCAGAAAATGACCGATGGCCATGTCCTTGTTCCACCTGAAAAGCGAAATGTCGGGTTGGTTTTTCAGGATTTTTCATTGTTTCCGCATTTGACGGCTTTGGACAATGTCTTGTTCGGATTGCGCATGGGATCACCATCTGATCGTCGTCAAACTGCCATGGATCGACTTGCTGCAGTGGAGATGGATGACAAGTCTGGAGCTTATCCCCATCGTCTTTCCGGCGGGGAGCAGCAGCGCGTGGCCTTGGCCCGCGCTTTGGCACCGGAACCTGAAATAGTTCTACTCGACGAGGCGTTTTCCGGTTTGGATGCGCGATTGCGTTCGGAACTGCGCGGCATGGCAGTGGCTGAACTGAAAAAATCCGGTGCCGCGGTATTGGTGGTCACCCATGATACCGAGGAAGCCTTGTTCATGGCGGATAAGTTGGTACTGATGGTTGATGGGGCTATCATTCAATCTGGCGCACCATCGCAATTATACCTGAAGCCCAATTCTGTTTCTGCGGCGCGCTTATTGGGACCGGTGAATATTTGGCGCGGTCCAATATCGAACGGAAAAATGAACAGCGCTTTTGGATTGATTGTTTCTGAACGCGAAGCCGATATTGCAGAAGCCACTGCAATGGTGCGGCCAGAGGGATTGATTGTTGATGCCGATAAACCGGATGGTCAATTTGAAATTGTCGGCAGCAATGCGCTTGGCGCAACAACCGAACTGCAAGTCAAAGCTCCCGATGGTTTGTGCTGGAATGCTAGAATAGCCACCGCAACCAGTCCAACTGTTGGTCAAATGGTTCATGTGCGGCTCGATCCCGCATTGACGCATATTGTAGCATAGCGCCGTCAGCCAGAGTGATAAATTTTATCATATAGCTTTTAAATTTGTCCGGACAAATCTAAGGTGACGGTGGGTCACGATTCCCTTACCAATTTGCTACGAGGAGCCAGATAAGATGACACACGCAAATGAGGTGATCCTCAGTCGAGAAATACATGCCAAACCGGTCGCCTCAGACTTTGCGGTACAACCCGTTTCTCTTGCGGATATTAACGATGGTGAAGTGTTGGTGCGGATTATTTATCTCTCTTTGGATCCATATGTCGGGTCGGCGCTGCGCGGACGGCATATGACGCCGCAACCTCAACCCGGTGATGTCGTCCCGGGTTATGGATTGGGGCAGGTCATCGCGTCCAAAGCGGATGGTTTTGCGGTTGGTGACTATGTTGCCGGGGAAACCGGTTGGCGGGACCATGCAATTGTACCGGCGCTTGCCATGCGCAAAGTCGACCCGACCGCGGCTCCTTTGTCGACTCAAATTGGGGCCACGGGCATGCCAGGCCTGACCGCCTATGCCAGTATGAATCATTTGGCCGCGGTTCAGCCCGGCGATCATGTGCTAGTTTCTTCTGCAGCGGGGCCAGTTGGTGGGACTTGCGGTCAAATCGCACGTATTCTTGGGGCTACCAATGTTGTTGGTATTGCTGGGTCTGATGAAAAATGCGCATTGGTACGCGACGAATATGGTTTTGATGCCTGTATCAATTATAAAAATGCGGATTGGAAGGAACAATTAGCTGCAGTTTTGCCCCAAGGCATAAATGTCTATCATGACAATGTTGGGGGAGAATTGCTGGATACGGCCTTGCTCAACCTAGCGGATTACGGCCGGGTGGTCTTGTGCGGCCTTGCATCCCAATATCATGCCGATGAACGCCCAGCCGGTCCAAATCCTGGCATTTTCATAGTCAAAAGAGCCAAGGTTATGGGTTTGGTTGTCTATGATTTTCTAGATGAACAACAAGATGTCACGGCCAAAATTGGTGAGTGGATTGCAGAGGGCAAACTCCACTTTGTCGAAGATCGGGTGACGGGGCTCGATCAAGCCCCTGTCTTGTTTGAAAAATTAATGCTCGGAGAGAATATTGGAAAGGCGATAGTCGCTGTCGCCGCTGAATCGGTCTGAGATATGTTGCGCAGCCAATGGCACGAAAGTGGATCACAGGACGCAAAACGAGCCGGAAGATTGTGAGAGAAAATAATGAAATGTGATTATGTGAATTTGCCTGATGGGCGCCAGGTTCACTATCGCCGCGCTGGCTCCGGACCGGCGATGATTTTACTGCATCCTTCGCCGCAATGCTCTGAAGCCATGGTGCCTGCATTGACTGCTTTTTCACAAGTTTGCAGCTGTTTCGCGCTGGATACGCCTGGCTATGGATTGTCTGATGATATTCCCGAAATGCAACCGGATATGGGTGACTATGCCGATAGTGTCATCGCTACGGCTGATGCCCTGGGGATGGACCAATTTTATCTCTATGGCGCTGCCACCGGCTCCCAGGTCGCGATTGAACTGGGAAAACGTTATCCTTCGCGGATCAAGTTGATGATGCTGGATTCCAACGGCCATGTTCCCGATGACGAACGAGAGCGGTTAATGGACGGGTATTTTCCGGATGTTACACCGCGCCGGGATGGCGGTCATTTATTGACCTATTGGGATATGTGCCGGCATTTATTTGTCGCTTTTCCCTGGCAGTCCGATCGGATTGAAGACCGCCTTGGCATTCCTTTGCCTCCCGTTGAAGTGACCCAGATGATGTTGCTGCGCTACCTCCGCGCCGGAACCCAATATGCTAAAGCCTATCGCCCTGCTTTTCAGACCGAGAAACGGTCTCATATGGACGGCTTGACCGTGCCAGCAACGATTATGCGATGGGAAGCGAGTATTGCCTTGGCGATCACCGATGCGCTCATTAATCTTGGTGTTCCAGAATCCATGGAAGTTTTGCATGCCGGGCCGACCATCGATGAGAGATTTTCTGTTCAAGTGGAAAAGCTTCGTCAAACTATTGCTGATCACGGCGATGCCACTGCCTTTGAACCTATGAAAACAACTGCGCTCGGTTCGGGTTTTGAACGGCGATATTATCCATCGGGTGGGCATCAAATCCATGCTCAAATTCTGTCCGCTGCGCAGGGTAAGCCGATTATATTTCTGCATGATGCATTGCAATCGAGCGATCAAATGCGGGATTTGGCGAAAAAGTTCGCCAACAATCGTCCAGCCATATTGGTTGATTTGCCAGGCCACGGTGCCACGATGATGGCAGTTGATGAACCGTCACTTTCGCTCTCCTCGCTTACCGAGAATTTAGTGCCCGTGATCCGTGCCATTTCTGACGGACCGGTGGATATTGTGGGTGTCGGATTGGGCGCAGCCATTGGCATAAAGTTGGCTGATCATATCACAGTCGATCATCTGCGAATTGTCGATCCCATTGCCTTTACTCCGAGTGAGCAAGCGGCCTTTGCCGAGGCGGGCCTGATAGATATTGCGCCGAAACCCGATGGATCGCATCTGATTTCGGCATGGGCAATGATGGTGGATGATGAATTTTTCTGGCCATGGTTTGACAAAAGTCCAAAGGCCGCGCGATCCGTGGCGCCCAATCTTTCTCCTTCCTATCTGCACGAAAAACTGGTCCGATTGCTGAGAGTGGGGGCTCATTATCCGGCTTTTGCATCTCTACAACATGGTTTGGACTGGCCCGCTTTGCTGCGGTCTGCCGCGACTGATATCGAAATTGTGAGCACAGCGCGCTATCCCTGTCCGGAACGGCTACCTGCATTGGACGCTTAGCGGCAATTATAATCGGGATCGGCTACGATAAAAATAGTTCTGCCGCCGCTTCGATAATCGCAGTCTCGTCGATCCGATATTGGTTATACAAATCAGGAAGATCTCCGGTTTGGCCAAAGCGATCTGTGCCCAAAGGGCTAACCGTGAGGCCATTGACCGCGCCCAGCCATGACAGGGCTGATGGCGATCCATCGAGAATAGTGATCAGTCCCGCGTCTGGTGACAATTGATCAAGCATTTTTTTGGCATGGCAAGGATATAGATCTTGCCCCTGCCAGCGCGCGGCGCGTTGGTCCGACCATCCCCGATGGAGTAAATCTGGAGAGGTGACATTGAGGACGCCCAAACCGGGAATATCCGCAACAAGAGCATCATAGGCCCGCAGAACTTCTGGACCGATTGCGCCGGTAAAAGCAATTGCTGCAGCCGCCCCGGGTGCGGGTTCGCGTAACCAATAGGCCCCTTTGAGCGCATCGGCCTCCCAATGGTCATTGTCGCGCTCAATCTGCGGGATGGACCGGGTGCTGAGCCGTAAATATACCGAGCTGCCATCTTCCTGTTGCATATGGTCAAATGCCCAACGCATCATCACGGCCACCTCATCAGCCCAAACCGGCTCCATATAAACCAGACCTGGCTGTCCCATGCCAACTAAAGGCGTGTTGATCGACTGGTGCGCGCCCCCTTCTGGGCCCAGTGTGAGACCTGATGGCGTCCCGACCAGCAGGAATCGAGAATCTTGATAGCAAGCATAGTTAAGTGCATCGAGCCCGCGTGCGATAAATGGATCATAGACGGTTCCAACCGGCAATAAACGCGTACCAAAATGCGGTGCTGTTAATCCCATAGAAGCCAGCATCAGAAAGAAATTATTCTCGGCAATGCCCAGTTCAATATGCTGTCCAGCGGCATGGGCCGACCATTTCTGAGCAGATGGGATTTTGGCTTGCTGAAAGACGTCCGCCACTTCTTGGCGTCGAAAAAGTCCGCGCTGATTAACAAAAGCGCCGAGATTGGTGGTCTGGGTGACATCCGGGGCGGTGGTGACGATCCGATCGCCAATGGCATCGCCCGATTTGGCGAGGTCGAGTAATATTTTGCCAAAGGCGGCCTGTGTCGATTGGGCATCGCCACTCGGCGTTGCAAAACGTGCCGGGACCGGTATTTGTTCGGCTTTGCTTTCGCCATTTTTCTTGGCCATCGCGCTGTTTTCAACAAAGGCTTTGAGCTGCGCGGCGGCATTGTCACCCAAGCCGCCATAGGCATCCCACTCTGCGCCTTCAGCAATGCCTAAGCTTTTGCGATATCCGTCCATTTGCGTTGGATTCATCATGCCGGAATGATTGTCTTTGTGGCCTGCTAGCGGCAAGCCGAAGCCCTTAACGGTATAGGCAATAAACAAAGTGGGACGGTCATCATCACAGCGATCAAAGGCTTCAGACAAAGTCTCCACACAATGCCCACCCAAATTGGTCATCAGGTTGGCAAGTGCATCATCATCAAAGCTGGATATTAGTTTTTTGACATTGGGTTTTTTGCCGATATCGGCCAGCAAACGTTCCCTCCATGCTGCGCCGCCTTGATAGGTTAGTGCCGCAAAATCGGCATTGGGACAGCTGTCTATCCATTGTTCCAGCGTCTTGCCGCCCGGTTTCTTGAAAGCGGCTTGCTGTCGCTTCCCATATTTTAACGTGACGACCCGCCAACCACAGGTTTCAAATATATCATCAAAGCGCCTGAACATCCTATCCGCTGTGGTGCTGTCGAGCGATTGACGGTTATAATCAACCACCCACCAACAATTACGGATATTATGCTTATAGGCTTCAATGAGACATTCGTAGATATTGCCTTCGTCCAATTCGGCATCGCCCATTAAGGCGATCATCCGGCCGGCTTCATTTTCTTCCATCTGGCCATGCGCGATGAGATAATCCTGCATCAGGCTGGAAAAAGCCGTAATTGCCACACCGAGGCCTACCGAACCCGTCGAGAAGTCAACCGGGATGGTGTCTTTTGTCCGCGATGGATAGCTTTGCACGCCGCCCAGCCCCCGAAACCGATCCAGCTTTTCTCGGGTTTGATTGCCGAGCAAATAATGAATCGCATGCAGGACCGGGCCGGCATGGGGTTTGACGGCGACCTTGTCTTGCGGCCGCAAGGCGTGAAAATAAAGCGCCGCCATAATCGCTGTCATTGATGAACAGCTTGCTTGATGGCCGCCAACCTTGAGACCATCTCGTTTCTCACGAATGTGATTGGCATTGTGCACTGTCCATGACGATAGCCAGCGCAACCGGGATTCGAGCAGTTCCAGCATCTCCATTTCATCGGAAGTTTTGATATTGGTTTTGGTGGTCATGATTCTGGTTATCCCAATAGGTTTAACCACTCTATAGCTTCACCCGATGCGCGATACCATGAGGAGAGCGAGAGTTTGTCCAACCATCGAACAAATGGAATTGCATCTTGCCGGTGTATAGCCCAGCTCGAGTCGTTAACTATTTAGGCGGCTTGGGAACCAAAATCGGGACCGACTGACAATAAGCAATATAGTCGGGATCTTGACCCCATTTTTTCTGTCCTGCGGCCTCTAATTTGGGCACACCGCTAATTTTCATAAGCAGGATGGTGACAAATATCGGAGATATAATGGTAACCCATTGCCAGCCTGATAAAAGCGGCAAGGAGGCCACAGTAATGCCTGCCCATAATATGATCTCACCGAAATAATTAGGGTGTCGTGACCAGGCCCAAAGACCGGTTGCAATAAACCGCCCCTTATTCTGCGGATCTTTTCGAAAGGTGCGTTTTTGTTTGTCTGCTATCGCTTCAATGGCAAAACCAACTAGCCATAAAGCGAATCCGATATAGGCAAATATGTCGAGTGGAAGGCGCACGGCATTGGTAATGATGACCAAGGCGCTCGCGGCAGTGAACAGCACCCAGAGACCCTGCAAGGTCCAGGTTAAAAAGAAGCGGGGCGGCGAGATTTTGATTTTGTCGAACCGCTCGTCGCGACCATCGGCCTTGATTCGCAGAAACAAAAAGGATCCGAGCCGCAAGGACCAGATCATCACCATGGCTGCGACTATCGTGGACCGCAAATCCAGTGGCGCCGATAGCAGGCACGCCACCAGCATGACCGTGACATAAGTGATGGAGCCGGTGAGATCATAAAATTTCTCTGTCTGCGCAATATTAGCAGGAATGAAGGCCAGCCAATTGATAGCAAAGGCTAAAATGCCGCAAAGCAAGAATATGGGCATCGCGCCCCATGATTGGCCACCGTAACTGCCGGCGATCGCAACAAGAAGGCCCAATGCCACTGATATGCATAGCCCGATTACAATCTTCCCGTTCATGGCCCTATTCCCCTATATTGCGCTACGTGCCGACGACGAAGGAACAGTTTGTTGTCCCCGAACCTCCGACGTTAAAAGTGCCGACGGTTTTGGCGCCTTCTACTTGATAGTCTCCGGCTGTCCCTGTGACTTGCTTGGCGGCGTCCAACATCATCCGAACACCGGTTGCTCCGACCGGGTGCCCCATACCAATCAAACCGCCGGAAGGGTTGATCGGCAGGCGCCCGTCAAAGCCGATCACGCCTTCTTCAATAGCCTTCCAAGCCTCGCCCGGCGCGGTAATTCCGAAATGTTCGATTGCCATATATTCGGTCACCGAAAAGCAATCGTGCGTTTCAATCGCATCCAGTTGCTCGGGGCCGGCTATGCCTGCCCGGTGATAGGCATCGGCAATAGCTTTGCGTGTCCACGGCAATATGTAATTGTCATTCACGCTGTCGGCTAATTTTGTGCGCATCAACATCGGCGCGGTGCTGTGTCCCCAGCCTTTGATCTGTGGGAGCGATTCCAGCGCAATGCCTCGGGCATCGGCATAGCGTTTGGCGCGCTCTTCCGAGGCCAAAATCACCACGGCGGCTCCGTCGGATACCTGTCCGCAATCTTGACGCCGCATCCAACCTTCGATGACCGGATTATGGTCATCATCCTGGGTAAAACTCTTGTCGCTGAAATTCCAGTCTCGACTTTGTGCATTGGGATTGCGCCGGGCATTGTCAAAATTGATTTTCGAGATTTCCATCAAATGTTCATGGCGCAATCCATATCTCTTATCATATTCTTCGGCGAGGTCGGAAAACATGGCGGGCCATATATATTTGGCATCCTGTCCTTCTTCCCCGACATAAATGGCGGCGCCAAGATTATCTGCTGCTTGTCCGCCCGAAACGTTGCGCATGAGTTCAACACCCGCGACACAAGCCAGATCATAACGCCCGCTTTCAATATCAGTCATCGCACCCAATATTGCTAGCGAGCCCGATGCGCAGGCGCCTTCGTGGCGCGAAGCGGGCATTCCCGAGAAATCTTTGTGCACATGACCGAAAAAGCCGCCAAGCATGCCTTGGCCGGTAAACAGTTCGGCCACAAAATTCCCAACATGGCCTACTTCTATATCTTTGGGTTCCAATTGGGTCTCTTCCAGAGCCGCAAGAACGGATGTTGAAAATAGATCGAAAAGTGACAGATTCTGCCGCGTCCAGTTTTGCGCAAAATCGGTTTGATGGCCGCCAAGAACGTAGATTTTCCGAGACATATTTCCCCCTCTAGCGCAATTCACTGGCGTCTGCCCATACGGCATGTGTGCCACTACAAATGCGGTGAGGCAATATGATCTGGCAAATTGGGCCAGCCTCGAGATTTTTTGCGTCCATGATTACGCATTCTGAGCGGTTCAGATTCATGTCCGTAATGAAACTAATCAAATAGCCATCATCTTCCGATTTGGCATTTTTTCGGGCAATAAATGGTGCTTCTGATCCATAGCGACCAGGCCCAAATGGATAATGTTGGTTCTGGCCGGTTTCCAGATCATGTTTAATCATGCCGGTGAATAGAAAATAGCCATTTTCGCCGGTCACACTGTAAATGTAACGATGTTTTTGTCCGGCTACGGCTGGATTGATCGTCCCAAACTCGACAATCTCGTCATCATAAAGACGTTCTTCCAATGTCGCGCCAGTTTCCAGATTGAAACGCCAACGATGCAAATGGGTTTTCAGCGAATGCAGATCAAGATTGGACCCCATGGCCTTATAAGCATCGGGCATAGATTGCAGCGGATCGGGACGCGGATCTTGCTGGAAATATCCATCCATCACCAGTTCATTGCCGTCTTCAAAGGCATTCATGAAATGCAGTACATAGGTGGATTCAGCTTCAAACCATTTAATGTCTTCGGGATTTCCAAGGCGCGGGACGACCGCAAAACGAGATTTTTTAGTCTTGTCAAAGACCGGAATATAAAAGCCGTTGTCAATCGCGGCTTGCGGCCAGAACATCGGAAAATCATTGAGAATGGAATAGTTTGCCGAAAAGCAAATATCATGCGGCAGGCGAGGCGCGGGCAATTCGACCGGAATATAATGTTTTAGCTTATTGTCGGATCCAACAACCCCATAATGCATATAGGGGGCGTGGGTCGAATAGTTGAAAAACATCAGTTCGCCGGTTTTTGGATCCAATTTGGGGTGAGCTGAAATACCGTCAATCGGTGCCCAGCCTTCTATGCCCAGTGTCTCCAGTGTTTCTGGATCGAGACGATAGCCTTCACCGCATTGCCAGAAGGTCGACAAAATACTGCCAGCGTGGACAATCACATCGGTGGATGAACTGTCTTTGATATGGCCATGCGCTCCCCAACCGGCGCGTTCCGACTTTTTGGGATTGCCCATGCAACCAATCCATAACGAGCGGCCAGCTTCTTGCTCCGCTTCGAAACCGCGGGTGCGAATGAATCGGTTTTTGTAAGCGGCTTTGCCATCGGACAATTGTATCATGTGCAACATGCCATCGCCGTCAAACGGGTGATAGCGGCCAATTGAATCATGTACAGGGTTTTCGGTATTGCGGACGTAAATCCCCTCTATGTCAGTCGGAATTTCGCCGATGACTTCCAGCGATTTGCTGTCATGTTCTTCAAAATTCGGCGTCCAGGCACCGTTTAAATAAGGATGGTCATTGGCGGACAGCGTGGTCTTGATAGCAGCAGGGGATCGGGACAAGGGGCAAGGCTCCATATTTTGGTATGTTTATTAAAGTCACTGCTTAAAAGCCGATAGCGCGGCAATCGTCAACCGAATTTATGGAAGCATAAGCATTGAAAGATCAGCCGCCGGCGCTGATAATCGAGACATTTTGAGGCGTGACCGGAGCATCACAATTTTTACATGCTATTTTGGGCACGAGATGGGCGCCGCAGCTTTTGTGGGTTAGAATAACCGGAGGGCCTTCCGTAGCGCCATAATATTTATCCCCCCAAAGCATCAGCATCATGATCACGGCGTAATATTCCAAGCCCTTTGCAGTCAGAAAATATTCGTTGCGAACGGGATGCTGTTGATAGGGTTTGGTCTTAAGCACGCCAGTGGCGACCAACTTTTTCAGCCGGTCTGAAATAATCGCAGGTGACGCCCCGGTATCGTCCTGAATTTCATCAAAGCGGCGCAGGGCGGTAAAAATTGCCCGCATAATTAGAGCAGACCAACGGTCGCCCAATATCTCCACCGACCCCCTGAGCAAAGAAGGTTGGTCAGATTGAAAGGTTACTTGGTTGCGCCGCCGGCTATAAGAGGCCGGCATCAACCCCAAGCCCGGTCCTTCGACAAAGGAGACATGCTGCAGATTAAATATCTCTCCGCAGGATTGGCAAACCGGCACAGGATGCAAGGGCGCGCCGCATGCGTCGTGGCGCAATTGCAAGTTGAGCCGGCTGTCAGCGGATCCCCATTTCCGTTCCCAGACATAGAGAGTCAAAACGGTGGGAAACAGGTCGACCCCTTTTTCGGTCAAGCGATAGGCAAGATGTTTCGAGCCGCCTTCTGCAGTGCCTTTACGCAGCACACCATTTTTGATCAACCGCTGCAACCGATTGGAAAGCAGCGCTTTTTGTAAACCTGTACGCTCTTTTAACTGTTTGAACCGAGTCGAACCCAACCACATAGATTCCAAGATGAGCAATGTTGGTGTGTCACCCAATATTTCCAAAGATCGCCAGATTGAGCATGTCCTGATCATGGCAGTATTCGAGACAGAAGAACGGGTTGGCATCATACTCTTCTAAAGACGAAACCCTTAAAATCAAAGAGTTGACTTGGTATTCGTTGGAAAATGACACTATTTGATTTAATTGGTCGGGACGAGAGGATTCGAACCTCCGACCCCCACACCCCCAGTGTGATGCGCTACCAGGCTGCGCTACGTCCCGACCGTCGGAATGGCAATGCCACCCGAGCCAGCGCCTATATGGCGCTCGGACTTTCTTGGCAAGCTCTTTGGATGATCAATCACTGCGAACCATTTTGACCCTTGATCTGCCCCTCTTGGTCTCCCATTTATCGGATAAGTTTTACGATCCGTTCCGGCTTGTGGCAGTTATTCTGCTAAGAATTTGCTTTCACGGGGACTGCATGATAGGCGCGCGCAGCATTATCAAACGGCCTTTTGCAAGAATGGATTTGGCGGTTTGTCGGCCCAAAAATTGGGCTGCTTAATTGGGGATATTGAAATGACTTCACTTTTGATGACGGCACAAGCGGCTTCCGGCGGAGCGGGCGGTTTTCTGGTTTCTATCATGCCGTTGGTTTTGATTTTTGCGGTTTTCTATTTTCTGCTCATCCGTCCACAGCAAAAGAAAATGAAAGAGCATCAAACCAAAATTGGTGCGGTGGAGAAAAATGACCAGGTGGTTACGGGCGGCGGCCTCGTCGGCAAGGCAATGAAAGTGGATGACGAATATGTCGAAATCGAAATTGCCAAGGGTGTGCGCGTGAAGGCGGTTAAGGCTACGTTGTCGGACGTCACGCCACGTGGTAGCGGCAAAGCGGCCAACGATTAAACCTGTTTAGGGAACGGATAGTTTTACGATGTTAGATTTCCCGCGTTGGAAAGTCATTTCGATTTCACTGCTACTGGCTTTTGGCGTGCTGATGTCGCTGCCAAGCTTGCTGGTCGGTGAAAGCCATAAATATTGGCCGGGCTTCCTTCCCGATGAGACCATTAATCTCGGATTGGATTTGTCCGGTGGTAGCCATATCCTTTTGGAAGCGGACCCTGCTGATGTTGGCGAGACGCGCTTGGAAACTATGGAAGAATCGGTCCGCGCAGAAATGCGACGGGCCAATCCGCGCATTAATATCGGGGATATCTCCCGCAAAGATGGTGTATTGTCGTTCATGGTTCGCGATTCCACCCAAGTGGATGCCGCGCGAGAAGTCTTGTTGCCCTTGACCACGGGCGCTGGCCTGACCGGACAACGAGACTGGGATATCGAAGTGCGCGATGACACGCGGTTTGTGGTGTCACCAACGTCTGCAGGGCTCGATAGCGCTGTTGATAATGCCATGGACACAGCGACTGATGTTATTCGCCGCCGGATCGATGAAATGGGCACGCGAGAGCCGACCATCATCCGCCAAGGCGATACACGGATCGTGGTGCAGGTTCCCGGTCTAGAAGATCCCGAAGCGCTGAAAGAGCTGCTCGGCAAAACCGCCAAGCTGGACTTTAAACTGGTCGACTTTGAAGCCGACCCCAATGCAGTTGCCGCAGGACGCCCCGCCGTTGGCAGCCAGATATTTCCCTATCCTGACAATCCCGCTGGCTTACCGAATATTGCGGTCAAGCGATTGGGCGGTATTTCGGGTGACAAGCTAACCGATGCGGGACAAGGTTTTGATCAAGATACCAATGCACCAGTAGTCAATATCACTTTTGACACGGAAGGCGGCGCAAGATTTGCGCGCTTAACGCAAAATAATGTCGGCCGCCCGTTTGCCATTATATTGGACGGTGTGGTGCTATCTGCCCCCAATATCAACGAACCGATATTGGGCGGGTCGGCCCAGATTTCTGGGAATTTCACGGTAGAAGAAGCCAATCAGCTGTCAATTGCTTTGCGCTCTGGTGCTTTGCCGGTTGAACTGCAGGTTGTCGAGGAACGTACGGTCGGTCCGGATCTCGGCGCTGATTCCATTCGCAAGGGGATGATTGCAGCAATTATCGGTACGGCGGCAGTGTTGGCCTTCATGGTCATTACTTACGGCCGATTTGGTTTTTATGCGAATTTCGCGCTGACGTTGAACCTGTTTCTGATCTTGGGCGTGATGGCGATGTTTAATGCGACTTTGACGCTCCCCGGTATTGCCGGGTTTATCTTGACCGTCGGTTCCGCGGTTGATGCCAATGTGCTGATTAATGAGCGTATCCGCGAAGAACGCAGGCGCGGCCGGCGCGTGGTCCAAGCTGTCGAGGTTGGCTATAAAGAAGCGTCTCGCGCCATTTTCGATGCGAATATCACCAATGTGATTGCCGGATTGCTCTTGTTTATCTTTGGATCCGGACCAGTTCGCGGCTTTGCCGTGGTTCTCATCATCGGAATCGTGACATCGGTATTTACTGCAGTGGTGGTGACGCGGATGCTCGTTGCGCTTTGGCTGCGCCGGACCCGTCCCCAAGAGCTGGTCATATAGGAGGGAATGATAATGAAACTTCTCAAACTTGTTCCTGACGATACCAACATTGGGTTTTTGAAATGGCGCAATATCGCCGTGGCCATCAGCATTTTGATGATCATCGGTTCGATGGCGCTGGTCGCGCAGCGTGGACTGAATTTCGGGGTCGACTTTGTGGGTGGACAGATGATCCGCACCACATTTACCGAAACGCAAGACGCGCCGATCACGGAGTTGCGCGAAAAGGTTGGAGCGCTGGGCTATGGTGATCCTACGATCCAACGTTTCGGGGAACCCAATGAAGTGTCGATAAGAATGAAACTGCCAACTGGTTCCGGGCAAGACCCGGAACTGGCTAATACAATGGCAGATGAAATTACCGGCATGCTGAAAGCAGATTATGCCGATGTCCGCATTGATGGAGTTGATTCTGTCTCTGGTAAAGTGTCGGAAGAGCTGCTCTCCAAGGGTGTCTGGTCGCTAATCGGCGCGATGGTGGCGATTACGCTCTACATCTGGATTCGATTTGAGTGGCAATTTGGTGTCGGGGCATTGTTTGCCTTGTTCCATGATGTTGCCTTGACGTTCGGCTTTTTCGCGCTGACGCAATTGGAATTTAATCTCAATATCGTGGCGGCTTTGCTGACGATTATCGGATATTCGTTAAATGATACCATCGTTGTCTATGACCGGATCAGAGAAAATCTTAAAAAATATCGCAAGATGGATATTATCGCTCTGCTCGATTTGTCAGTCAATGAAACGCTAGCGCGCACAGTAATGACGAGCTTGACCATGTTGGTTGCGCTGGTCGCCCTGATCATTTGGGGGCCGGATGTGATTTTCGGATTTGCCACCGCCATGTTCTTGGGCGTTCTGATTGGAACCTATTCTTCGGTCTATATGGCAGCCCCGATCTTAATTTGGTTGAAGGTTGGACCAGACAGCTTCATTCCACCCGAGGCAGCTGGCGCCAAGGCTGAGAAAATTGGCGGATCCGAAGAAGTCGGCTAATGGTTGAACAATCATGGTTGAGCTGAGACGGGATGTTAAATTTGAAGGGCCTGTGGTCACTGGATTTACCCCCGGCGGCTTTAAAATTGGCGAGCAGCGTTTTGACAATGGATTGCTTATTTCACCGCAACAGGCGCTAGATTGGACAGCGTCCAAACCTGATTCTTTAGATCTTTCGGCGATTATCGCGGCTCTTAATCTATCACCGGGGCCGGAATTTCTGCTCTTTGGCAGCGGCGCAAAAATGGAGCAGCCGCCGGCTGCTTTTCGGCGGGCTGCCGATGCCTTGCAATTGGGTATAGAAGTTATGGACAGCCGTGCAGCAGCCCGGGCCTGGGGTGTTTTGCGGGCAGAAGAGCGCTGGATTATTGGCGCATTTCTGCCGCTGCGCTGATCAGCGCTTGATGATGTCGGTAAAGAAATTGATCAAAATATCCCCGTTATTCTGCCAACTAAACTGATCTACTGATGCGCGAACCGCTTGCTGCGGCGGCGGATTAGCGAGAATTTCTTGGATAGCTGCGATGATGGCTTTGCTATTTTGATCAACAATGCGTCCCGCTTGGCCCGTAGCGATCAACTCCTTGGCGCCACCGGCATTGCTGATGATAATCGGCGTGCCACAGGAAAGCGCTTCCACCCATGCATTGGCGAGGCCTTCTGATTTTGAGGGCAAAATTGCGATATCGGCTGCTGCAACCAATTCCGGCAATGCATCATGAGGGACATTGCCAAGAAACCGAACCTGGTCTGTAACGCCCAATTTTTGAGCCAGCGCGCGATAGGATTTTTCTTGGTCACCCGAACCGGCAAGTATCAATGTCGCGCTCGGAATGGCTGTCATGGCCTGGATAACCAGAGCTTGGTTTTTGCGCTCGATCAGAGCGCCCACTGAAATGAAAAGTGGGCCTTTCACCTTCAGTTTCTTTTTGGCGACGAGGCGATCGACGGGCTTAAACTTGTCGCGATCAAGACCGGTATAATGGACCGTGATTTTCTGGCTATCCATGCCCAGCGCAATCATGTCTTGTTTGAGCGCTTGCGAGACGGCTAGCAAGCCGGATGCTTTTTGTGCAGCCGCCAATATTTGGGGCCGGCACTGCGACTGGCTGCCCCAATAATGGATATCTGCACCGCGAGCTTTGATGGTAAAGGGAATGTTGAGCGAAGCCGCTAAATGCATTGCCGCTGGACCATCAGGGTAAAAAAACTCGGCGTCGATCAGATCGAAAGGTTTCTCTTTGTGCAGCCGTTCCGCAAGCGGTAAAATCGCTTTTGCAATGCGCGCTGGATTGGACGCTCCGCCAAATTTGGGGATCAAGGTAAAGCGCGGCCGATAAACCGGAAGCGAGTGCCACAGTTCAAAATCCGCCAAGTTACGCAATGCCGGATAGGGGGGCAGAAATTTGAGTGGTGCGGGGGCTATTCCGATGGGGTTGATAATGCGCACGTCCGCTTCTGGACGACTGGCCAATTCGGCGGTTTGCCGTTCCACGAAAATACCGAAATTGGGCGATTGGTCGTTCGGAAATAATGTCGACAAAGTCAATATGTGGAGCGGGCGTACCATGAAATTATCCTAGCAATAAGCCCTTAAAGGGCCCTTACCAGCCGCACTGCTACACCAATCCATTCCGGATCTTTAACAATCTGTTGCCGGGCACCGCTGCCCAACGGTAAAATCTGTATCATATCGCCTTCGCGTCCAATGAGCCGGCCAAACAGAAATCGACCCGCCGGACGGGGAACCAAAATATCGCGGTTGAGCGCCGCACTAAACTGATCCGGAGTGCGCCGCGACAACCATACGTCATCACCCGCTCGATAGTCGCCGAGACTGCTCTTTACGCGCAAGGCGACCATAGCTGTCTCGATAGTGGGTTGTGACAGGCTCTGCGGCTTTTTGAGCGCATGCGCCCCTTTGTGATCCAAAATGGCAGCGATCGGCAACTCATCCTGATCCGGTAAGGCCAGCAGTTCTGCGCTATCTACATCCAAGGCATTGGCAATGCGATTAAGCCAGTTGAGCGACAAGGTACGCATGCCGGTTTCCAAGCGACCAATGGTTTGCGCCGTGGTGACTGGCACACAACGATTGGCGACATCTTCCAGGGTGAGACCTTTGGCTTTGCGAACATCTCTGATGCGATTGATCATAATATCTCCAACCTATATGGTTTTTTCTTTCCTACAATATCGCCAAAATGGCAAGAAGTTTCCGTGTACAGCAGGAGCAAAAAATATGCCATCGATCAAATCTCAAGATTTTGTGGATCCACGGGACTTAGCAGAACAAGCGCTGCCGCAAGACGGTCGGCCTCGAAGATCATCCAAGGCAAAAAGGCGTCGTGTCCGCAGCGTAACCGTCAACAGAAGTGAATCACCCATATTATGGCTTTACAGCCGCGGGCATCTGACCACTCGGCAATTGGACGGTGGTGAAAAATTGCGCGCAGATTGGGAGCGAGCGCATTTGGCGCCGAGTGTAACCATGCGTTGGGATATGATGACGCCCAAGGCCAAGAGACGCCAAATGCCCGAATCTCTTGATCCTACGGAGCAACAAATAGCTGCGAAACGGCGGTTTAATGAGGCATTGGTTCATTTGGGAGATGATCTTTGCGATATTGCTTGGCGGGTTATCTGCGCCGGTGAAGGCGTGCCCGTAGCGGAAAAGCATCTCGGTTGGCCTGCTCGGTCGGGGAAGCTGGTGCTGAAAATCGCACTGGACCGGCTTGCTGATTTTTACCGACTGCCGGAAGATGAAGGATGTTCCAAGCCACCTTAAGGAACACCGAAAGGCGGTTGATTGCAGCGGACGATCAGATAAGGTCTGCAGCAGAATCAATCGCCAGGAAAAATACCTCATGAAAACCCGTGCGGCCGTTGCCTTTGAAGCCAAAAGACCTTTGGAAATTGTGGAACTGGATTTGGAAGGCCCGAAAGCCGGTGAGGTTTTGGTCGAGATTATGGCAACAGGAATTTGCCATACCGATGCTTACACGCTGGATGGTCTGGATAGCGAAGGCAAGTTTCCCAGCGTGTTGGGTCATGAAGGCGCTGGCATTGTCCGTGAAGTCGGTGCGGGCGTAGAGTCGGTTGCACCGGATGACCATGTTATTCCTCTATACACTCCGGAATGCCGGCAATGTAAAAGCTGTCTGAGCGGCAAAACCAATTTATGCACCGCCATCCGTGCTACCCAGGGCCAAGGTTTGATGCCGGATGGCACTAGCCGCATGTCTTACAAAGGGGAGACGATTTATCATTATATGGGTTGCTCCACCTTCTCCAATTTCATCGTGGTTCCCGAGATAGCCGTTGCGAAAATCCGTACCGATGCACCGTTTGACAAGAGCTGTTATATTGGCTGCGGCGTTACTACCGGTGTCGGTGCCGTAACCAATACGGCGAAAGTCGAACCGGGCTCAAATGTAATTGTTTTCGGGCTGGGCGGTATCGGGCTGAATGTTATTCAAGGTGCGCGACTGGTCGGAGCGGACAAAATTATCGGCGTCGATCTCAATGCAGATAAAGAGGCTTGGGGCCGTAAGTTTGGGATGACGGATTTTGTCAATCCGCAGACAACTAGAGGCGATATTGTTGAACATCTGGTTGCATTAACTGATGGCGGCGCGGACTATACATTTGATTGTACCGGAAATACCGAGGTCATGCGGCAGGCTCTGGAAGCGTGCCATCGCGGGTGGGGAGAAAGCATCATTATCGGTGTTGCCGAGGCCGGCAAAGAAGTGTCGACACGGCCGTTTCAATTGGTCACGGGACGCGTTTGGAAAGGCACAGCCTTTGGCGGAGCGAAAGGCCGCACGGATGTTCCAAAAATTGTCGATTGGTATGTGAACGGAAAAATCGAAATTGATCCGATGATCACACACAGTTTGCCACTGGAAGATATTAACAAGGGTTTTGATTTGATGCATGCGGGTGAAAGCATTCGCAGCGTCGTAGTTTTTTAAATTTTGACAGGGAGAATATAATGTTCAGTCACATCATGGTCGGCGCGAATGACATCGCGGCGTCGAAGACATTTTACGACGCAATTTTAGGAGCCATGGGTTATCCTGCGGGCACTCCCGATGACAAGGGGCGTATTTTTTGGTTCACGGAAACCGGTATTTTTTCGATCTCTCCGCCGATAGATGGCGAGCCAGCGACGTGCGGCAATGGCAGTACGGTTGGCTTTACTGCGAAAGATCCTGAGACAGCAGATGCTTGGCATTCTGCCGGTTTGGCCAATGGGGGGACATCAATCGAAGATCCTCCAGGAGTGCGTGAAGGCGGCCTCGGGAAATTGTATCTCGCCTATCTTCGTGATCCGTCCGGCAATAAATTATGCGCGCTTCATCAGATGAAGTGACGCTGCTCGCTGTGGAGACTGTATCAGAGAATAAGTGTTTCGGCGGACTGCAGGGGGTTTACACCCATGCCTCCGCCGAAACGCAAACCGAGATGACGTTTGCTGTTTTTGTGCCGGAACATCAGCCTGGCGATAAATTGCCCGTTTTGTGGTATCTATCTGGACTGACCTGTACCCACGCCAATGTCATGGACAAAGGCGAATATAGGCGGTTGGCCAACGCCTTGGGTCTGATGATTGTCTGTCCCGATACCAGCCCGCGCGGTGCGCAAGTTGCAGATGATGACAGCTATGACATGGGGCAGGGCGCAGGCTTTTATGTTGATGCCACTGAGCAACCATGGGCGAAACATTTTCGAATGCGAGCTTATGTAGAAACCGAATTACCGGCTCTTATAGAACAGCATTTCCCCGTTGATATGACGCGCCAGGCTATTTTTGGTCACAGCATGGGCGGGCACGGGGCGCTCACCATGGCGCTCAGAAATCCCGACCGCTTTAAAAGCGTGTCGGCTTTTGCCCCTATTGTTGCGCCCAGCGAATGTCCGTGGGGACATAAGGCGCTGGGTGGCTATTTGGGTCCTGATCGGGCCACCTGGCGAAACTATGACAGCTGCGCGCTGATCGACGATGGCGCGCGTGTCCGGGATATTTTGATTGATCAAGGCGGGGCGGATCAGTTTCTAGAAGAACAGCTGAAACCAGATTTGCTAGTGGCCGCTTGCAAACGGGCCGCTATTCCTCTGACGCTCAATATGCGAGAAGGATATGACCATAGCTATTTTACCATTTCAACCTTCATGGATGACCATTTGCGCTGGCATGCGGAGCGGCTTTAATGTGGCATGACACGGCCGAAATCGCACAAATCCGAGAATCCGTGCGAACATTATGTGGCGATTTTTCTGGCAGCTATTGGCGGCAAAAAGATCGCGATCGTGCTTATCCGAAGGAATTTGTCGAGGCCTTGACCAAAGCCGGTTTTCTCGCCGCGTTAATTCCGGAAGAATATGGCGGTAGCGGGTTGGGGCTTTCGGCGGCTGCGGCAATTTTGGAAGAAATTCATAGCAGCGGATGCAACGCCAGTGCCTGCCATGCCCAAATGTATATCATGGGTACAATTTTGCGCGATGGGAGTAATTCCCAAAAGCAACAATATCTCCCCAAAATTGCAACCGGGGAATTGCGGCTACAGGCTTTTGGTGTCACCGAGCCAGGCAGTGGAACCAACACGTTGGGATTGAAAACAACCGCTGTTCGTGATGGTGACAATTATGTCATTAATGGCCAGAAAGTTTGGACGAGCCGCGCAGAATATAGCGATCTTATGGTATTGCTTGCGCGAACTACGCCCTTGGATCAGGTGAAGAAGCGGACCGATGGCCTTTCCGTTTTTCTCGTCGATATGCGCACAGCTGTTGGCAATGGTCTGACGATTAAACCCATCCGGACCATGATAAATCACAGCACGACCGAAGTATATTTTGATGAATTGCGCGTTCCGGCCGAAAATATTATCGGTGAAGAGGGCAAGGGGCTGCGCTATATTCTCAACGGCATGAATGCGGAACGCGTGCTAATCGCCGCGGAATGTATCGGGGATGCTCGATGGTTCACCGCCAAAGCGTCTCAATATGCCAGCGAACGCGAGGTTTTCGACCGGCCTATCGGTCAAAATCAAGGCGTGCAATTTCCCATTGCTCGCAGCTATGCCCAGACCGAGGCCGCCGATTTAATGGTCCGAAAAGCCGCTGGACTATTTGATGCCGGTGAAAATATGGCTGCCGAAGCCAATATGGCAAAAATGCTGGCATCTGAGGCGTCTTGGGCGGCGGGAGAATCCTGTATGCAAGTCCATGGCGGTTTCGCTTTTGCCGAAGACTATGACATTGAACGGAAATGGCGAGAGACCAGGCTCTATCAAATAGCGCCGATATCGACCAACTTGATCCTGTCCTATCTGGCAGAACATGTTTTGAAATTGCCGCGCTCTTACTGACCTTGTCCCGATTGGCGCTGGATAATCGATTGGTTTTGCTATAATTATCTTTGCTCCCACATCGGATTGGGATGAAACTTAAACTAGGAGGCCTTGATGAAATTTCCACGGGTAAACATTGCCGTTCCAGCTATTGCGACCGTCCTCATGCTCAGCGCATGCGGCGAAACCGGCGGATCGGATGCAACGTCGGACGCCACCAGCGAAGCGGCTAGTGCACCTTTGCCCAATGGAATGACCGTTCAGCAACAGATTGAAGCCCGTCAAGGCCAGCTGGAAAAAGTCGGCGAAGCGTTCAAAGCGATTAGCGATCAGCTCAAAGCGGATAGCCCGGATATAGCAATCATTCAGGAAGCGGCAGCAGCGGTTCCAGAAGCGACCCAAGACATGGCGGATTGGTGGCCGGAAGGCAGTGGTCCGGAATCCGGAGTCGAAACGGATGCTCTACCCTCTATCTGGGAAAATATGGCCGACTTCCAAGAGAAGGTTGGGAATATGAAAGACGCAGCAGCCCAATTAAATGTCGCGGCTCAAAGCGGTGATGTGGTGGCTGTTGGCGAAGCCTTTAAAGCCACAGGCGGAACCTGCAAAGCCTGTCATGACGATTATCGTCTCGACGACTAATCAGCGCTTTTAAATTATTGTTAGCGGACAGGCTATGAACGACGGCCAGGCACAAACGAGAATTTGGGACTGGACTGTTCGTTTGTTTCATTGGTTGATTGTGCTGATCGTTCCAGCGCTATGGTGGACCGCCGATCAAGGGTTAATGGACTGGCACAAGCGTCTCGGATTGACGATGTTTGCTCTGCTTCTCTTTCGCCTGACGTGGGGCGTGGTCGGTACATGGACTGCGCGATTCCTTCCCATGCTCCGGCAGCTATTATCCTTGCCATCATATTTGAAAAATCTTGTCGCCGGCAATCACGAACCGTCTTTTGGTCACAGTCCGCTTGGGACTTTAAGTGTCATTGCATTGCTGGGACTATTGTCGGTTCAAGTGACAACCGGGCTGTTTTCGGTTGATGTCGATGGCTTGGAATCGGGGCCATTGGCGACATTGGTTGCCTTTAAAACAGGGCGAGAGCTCGCCGATATTCACGAACTCAATTTCGATCTTCTTGTGATTTTCATTGCCCTTCATATTTCGGCTATCGCCGTATATCGCTGGTTGTTCAAAAACGACCTCATTCGGCCCATGGTGACCGGTATGCGCTCGGATATCCAGGCACCGACGACCATTGTTGTGCATGTCTGGGAACTGGCGATCGGCATCGCGGTTGCCTTGGCGGGCGTTTATGGCGTGACCAGATTGGGCTGAGCGAATTTAATAGCCTAGCGCTTGGCCGTCTTTGCGCATTTCTGTGGCGCCATGATACACACCGGTTTCGGGATCTCGGACAATCGCCTGATAGCCGCCGAACATAGCTCCGTTGCTGACGACTTTGACTTTGTGACCCATGGCGGTCAGGCGATCAATGGTCGTTTGCGAAATGCCCGGTTCGACATGAAGCGTGCCGAGCAAATCAGCGCCCGTTCCAGCCAGATCATTCGTGGGTTGCCGTCCACCATCATGATTGAGACGAGCCGCATCGCCGGCTTCCTGCAAATTCATACCATAGTCGACCATGTTGATCATGATTTGAACATGCCCTTGCGGTTGCATGCCTCCGCCCATCAACCCGAAAGACATAAACGGCTGGCCATCTTTTGTCATAAAGGCAGGGATGATGGTCTGGAAAGGCCGTTTTCCAGGTGCATAGACATTGGGGTGTTTGGGATCCAGTGAAAAGAGTTCGCCGCGATCTTGGAACATGAAACCCAGACCATCGGCAACCAGCCCGCTGCCCATGCCGCGATAATTGGATTGGATGAGCGAAACCATCATTCCGTCTTTGTCGGTGACGGTGAGATAAGTTGTATCGCCTTCACCCTCGAGCTTGGGCTCTCCCGGACCAAATTCCGGCGATGCTTTTGTGGGATCAATCAATGCAAAACGCTGTTTCCCGTAAGCGTCTGAGAGCAACCATTTTAGCGGTGCCGGCGACATATCGGGATCAGCGTAAAATCGCGCGACATCTTCAAAAGCCAGTCTTTTGGCTTCGGTGATATAATGCAGGACTTCGGCACTGCCCCGAGGATATTGCGCTAAGTCGATATTCTTGAGAATATTCGTCATTTGTAGTGCAGCATAGCCTTGGCTATTGGGCGGGAGCTCACATAGTTCAAAACCTTTGCGATAGGCAACGCAGCCTGGTTGGACCCATTTGCTGCTATGGGCCGCGAAATCGGCATAGCGCAAATTGCCGCCGATCCGTTTGAAATATTGATCCATGGTCCGCGCGATTTCGCCTTTGTAAAAAGCATCTCTTCCACCCATGGCAATTTTGTTGAGCGTATCGGCCAAATCAGGGTTTTTGAAAATCTCTCCTTCTTTCGGAGCACCATTAGCAAAAAATGTGGCGCGGGCATTGTCAAACTCGCCAATCATTTCGAGATTTTCTTCGAACCGGACAAGATTACGCCCGAAATAATAGCCGATTACCGGTGCGATGGGATGGCCATCTCGCGCATAGGCTATCGTGGGAGCGAGAATATCGGCCATGCTCAATTTGCCAAAGCGGCCATGCAATTCAAACCAACCGTCGACGGTTCCAGGAACGGTCACCGGCATCGGACCAAAGGGCGGTATCGAGCTGCGCCCGTCTAGCTGCTTTTTAAACTTCTTATAAGATGTGCCCATAGGGCTTTTGCCGGAGCCATTTAAACCGTATAGTTTTTTGGTTTTCGGATCCCAGATAATCGCAAATATATCCCCGCCGATGCCATTTCCCGTTGGTTCCATCAGTCCTAAAGCCGCGTTGGCGGCAATAGCGGCATCGACGGCAGAGCCGCCCTTTTTCAACGTATCTATCGCTATTTGACTGGCCAGCGGATGGGCTGTGGCTGCCATGCCATTAGCGGCATATATTGGGCTGCGAGACCAAGCTTCGCCAACCGGACGACCACCGCCACCGATATCGAGAACCGGTTTTGTGGCCCCCGCTTCTTGCGGTTGTGCAGAAACAGGAACAGCGGTGAGCATCAGAGCACAGGCGGCGGGAAATAAAGTTTTGAACATGGAACGACCTCGATAGCTGGGGCTGCACAGGCTTGAAGCAGCAAATAAGAAATTGCACTCTAGCCAGTCTGTTTTCTGCATCAAGTCTATCTGTCATCAATTATAACGAATAGAAGCGGGTGCTGATGGGGTGAACAGACTTGACTTAATATCATTACTAACTATGTTGCAATGCAGCAAAGACAGAAACTTGTCTGGCGAATATTCTGCGTGAGAGATGGCATGATCATCTCGAATCATCGCCTTATTGCTTCTCAATTCTCGGCAGCCTGATCACGCGGGTCGTCTTAACCGACGGCGGACACGCGCATGGCTTTGAAGCTGTGTGGTATCACACGCTGCCCTATTTTAAGGTATTATTTTTGACTAAATTTTCTGATTTCGCTCTAGCGAAACCAATTTTAACGCGCGTCACAGAAGGCGGCTATACAACACCATCTCCGATTCAGCAGCAAGCCATTCCCCCGGCGCTGGAAAAGAAAGATATTCTCGGGATCGCCCAGACCGGTACCGGCAAGACCGCAGCCTTTTCCTTGCCTTCCATTCACCATTTGCTGGGTAACAAGCGCAAACCGGGTCGTTTCGAATGCCGGATGTTGGTGCTCGCTCCGACCCGTGAGCTGGCGCGCCAAATTGCTGACAGTATGGTGGGTTATTCCAAAGGTTTGGGCATGTATGTAACATCGGCCTTTGGCGGCGTTCCGATTAATCGGCAGCGGCGGATTTTGGAACGCGGCGTCGATATACTGGTTGCAACCCCCGGGCGACTGCTGGATCTTGTCGATCAGCGCTACTTGAACCTGAGCAAGGTTGAAATATTGGTTCTCGATGAAGCGGATCAGATGCTCGATCTTGGCTTCATTGTCCCCTTGAAGAAAATTGTGCCGTTGCTGCCCAAGCAGCGCCAAAGTCTGTTTTTCTCGGCCACCATGCCCAAAACAATCTCACAATTGGCCGATCAGTTTCTGACCAATCCGGTTCAAGTGTCCGTTGCACCTCAATCAACCACTGCGGAACGGGTCGATCAACGGGTCACCTATATCAATCAAGAAGACAAGCAGCGCTTACTCAAAGATTTTGTGAACCAAGAAAATCCGGATCATATGCTCGTCTTTACGCAGACGAAACATGGGGCTGACAAGGTTGTGAAAAACCTGATGGCCGTTGGTATTCATAGCGCCGCCATTCACGGGAATAAAAGCCAACCACAGCGGGAACGCGCCTTGGGTGATTTTCGCAAAGGCAAGATTAATATATTGGTAGCCACCGATATTGCCGCACGCGGTATTGATGTTGATGGCGTCACCCATGTGATTAATTTCGATATGCCCAATGTGCCCGAACAATATGTGCACCGTATTGGTCGAACCGCAAGAGCCGGAGCGTCCGGAATTTCTTATTCACTGGTCGCGCCGGATGAACGGCAATTTCTGCGCGACGTTGTGAAGTTAACCGGTGTGAAGCCGCAGGTTATAGCTTTGCCTGAAGGCTATGATGAGCCACCTCGTGAAGAAGTTGCACCGCGGATTTACGGCCAAAAACCAAAGAAATATGGCGCAAAACCGACGCGCGGCGGGCCATCAAAAAATAAGCATAGTGCGCGAAAAGGTAGACCCGGCGGTGGTCGCGGCGGTCCCGGTTCAAAAGGCAAGAGCGGTGGGCCCAAGCATTGGAACAACAGCGCCAAATCGTTCAAACGGCGTCAGGCTCGCAAAAGCGACGCTTAATCGTCACGCAGCGCTTTCGATTGTGTGAGCTGATGAATTTCGTCATCCGATAGGTTGAGCCAATTTTGTAGCGCGGTGACATTATGCTCACCGCGCTTCGCCGTTTTGGCGCTGCTGTCTATGCCGCTTTTGGATTTAGAAAATCGATAGGGCGATTGGACGGTACGCCGGGCATTGCCTTCATCATCAGTGACCTCGACAATTGTACCCAAGGCTTCGATGCTAGGTTGATCATATACATCCGGACCGAAGGGATGCACTTCTCCCCAAGCCAGATTTAACCGGTCCAATGTCGCCGTGAGCGCATCAAAGCTATCGTGCGACAAGATATGCTGTTCCATTGCCTCGCGCCGTAACGTGATCTTGGTGGCGATATCGGCGTCAGGCGGTGTTGGGTCTTGCAAATTATCTTTGGAGGAGAACATCAACCACAGCCATTTCATATCACCTGTGATCAATATTTGTCGCTGTTCTGGTGCTTCCCAAACCAATGTTTCTGGCGGTTTTGGCCAAATATCATCCAATGCAAAATGGGCATAGTCATCGGCGGAATGCAAAACATTGAGCATAGCCAAATCAATATGTTGGCCTTCTCCGGTTTGATCCAAATTTCGCAAAGCGGACAGGATCGCAATTATGCCATGGAGAGAGCTATAGCTGTCTGCCATGGCGAATTGGATATCGGTTGGATGGCCGCCGCTCATTTGCGCTTGCCGAGCAATAAGCCCCATTTCGGCGTGGAGCACGGGCGCATAGGCTGCTTTTTCTCTTTCCGGACCATTCTGGCCATAGCCCGATATGGAAAGCATGATAAGACGCGGGTTAACCTGTGAAAGATCGTTCCAGCCAATTCCGAATTTATCCATGATGCCGGGACGAAAATTTTCCACGACAATATCCGCTTCTGCCGCCAGTTTTCGAACCAGGGATGGCGCACCCTCGGCTTTGAGATCCAGACAGATATTCTGTTTACCGATATTGAGCTGCAAATAATTGCCGCTCACGCCGCTTTTGCGCTTGGCCAGTTTGCGGGTGACATCGCCTTCAGGTGGTTCGACCTTTAAAACTTCTGCACCGAGGTCAGACAGCATGCGTGTGGCATAGGGCCCAGCCACGACGCGCGAAAAATCGAGGACTTTAAGCCCTTCTAAGGGAAAGCCGGCCATATTTCTCGGCTCTATAGTTTCATCTGCTGCTTCATAGTTTTCTCAGTGGACGCGCCATAAGGTGGAAGAAATCCAGCAATTTTTGCGATATTCACCTTCGGTTGCCGATATACGGCCTTGGCGTGGCTAAACTCTTTGAAGCCATCTGGTCCAGTATACGCTCCCATGCCCGAAGGTCCGACGCCACCAAAGGGCAAGTCATGCTGGGCAATATGGAAAATAACGTCATTGACGGTAACACCGCCTGAAATTGTGCGATCGAGCACTTTGCGTTTATCAGATTCCGTCTCACCAAAATAATATAATCCGAGCGGACGGTCATGATCATTCACATATTCAACAACCTCGTCGAGGTTCTGATAGGTCTTAACCGGCAATACGGGACCGAAAATTTCTTCCTGCATGACCCGCATATCTTCATTCACATTTTGTAGGACAGTCAGCGGCATTTTGTTGCTGTTGGTATTAGAGAAATCTTCCTCACCCGGATTGACGACAGTTTGTTTTGCACCTTTTGCAACCGCGTCATCAATCAGACCCTGCAACCGTTCTTTATGCCTACCATTGATTACTGACGTGTAATCATCATTGGCGATCATTGTTGGATATTGCTCGGCAACACTGGATGCGATGCCATTGACGACGGTTTCTTCCTTGTCCGCCGGAACCATCAGATAGTCCGGAGCGAGACAAATTTGACCTGCATTCATCATCTTGCCCATTGCAATGCGCTGAGTGGTTTTTTCAACATCGGCATCGGGGCCAATGATAGTGGGTGATTTGCCGCCCAGTTCCAGTGTGACAGGCGTCAGGTTTTGCGCCGCAGCGGCCATGACATGTTTTGCAATGCCGCCGCCGCCAGTGAAGATGAGGTGATCCCAAGGAATTTCGGAAAAGGCTTTTCCGGTTTCCGGTCCGCCAGTAATGACGGTCATTTCTTCCGGAGCAAAATATTGAGCAACTAATTTTTTGACCAATTCGCCAGTTTCAGGGCAAAATTCAGAAAATTTAATGATGACTCGATTGCCGGCTCCAAAGGCACCAATCGCAGGATCAAAAGCTAAGTTGATCGGAAAATTCCAAGGTGAAATCACGCCTACGACGCCTTTGGGTTGATATTCCACGGCGCCGCTTGCGCCCAACAATCCCAATGGAAAGTCCATTTTGCGTTTTTCAGGCCGCATCCACTTGCGCAGGTTTTTCTTGTGATCCTTGGCATGGCCAACAACAGACATAAGGTCGGTCATTACCGTTTGAACGCTGCTGCGATGACCAAAATCATTGGACACTGCTTCGCATAATGCATCTTTATTTTCGATGACCAATTGGGCAGTTCGATTTATCCGATCCATGCGGCTTTCATAGCTAACCGGCAGTTCGGCATGAAAGGCGTCGCGTTGCGCCTGAAACGCAGCCATGATTTCTTCTTTGCTGACTTCGCCAGCTGCCGCTTCCAATGCTTCCATTATTCTTCTCCTGCCAAACGCTTAACCGCGCCCTTTTCAGTTGGTTTCAATTAACCACTTAAACTATAATTTTGCTGTTTGTCGAGATGCAACCGTTTAGGAGGCCGCGGCGGCAATGGCCTCAGCCATAGACATTGTCTGTTCGGCCTGCTGCAAATGCAGTCTTTCCGTCATTTTACCGTTGACGGTAATCACGCCTTGTCCGGCATTGGCGGGATCGTTAAACGCGTCAATAATGGCCTTGGCCTGCCGAATTTGATCTTCGCTGGGAGCAAATATGCGGTTTGCAATATCGATTTGGGCAGGATGGATCAGGGTCTTGCCATCAAAGCCAAAAATCTTGGCTTGCTCGCATTCCTGTTCAAAACCGACCGGGTCCTTAAAATCATTATAAACACTGTCGAGTATGTTCACGCCAAAGGCTCTACCGGCCATAATGGTTTGCGCCATAGCCGGGGTGAACAGCGCTCGATCCTGTTCCGCCCGCATTTCTTTGGCGAGATCGTTAAAGCCCATAACAAAGGTTGCCAGACGAGTAGACGGTGCCACGCGAGCGATATCGCCAATATTCAGTACCGCGATCGGCATTTCGATCATCGCCCATAATTTCAAATGCTTTGGTGTCTCCAGTTGATCCATCAGATCTGATATTTCGACAATGTCAGCAGCGGTTTGGATTTTGGGTACTAATATCGCATCTGCCGCGCTGGTCGCCAATTGCTCCAAATCTGAACGGAACCACTGTGTATCCTTGGCATTAACCCGAACTATCATTTCTCGCCGACCATAGCCGCCGCCACAAAGCGCTTCGTAAGCCGCTTTCCGAGCATCGTCTTTGGCATCTGGTGCAACCGCATCTTCCAGATCAAGAATGATCGTATCAGCTGGCAAAGTTTTTGCCTTTTCTAAAGCCCGCGCATTAGAAGCAGGCATGTAAAGACACGAGCGGCGCGGACGGAAGCTTTGATTGGTCATAGGCCGAGCCCTATCATCTCGCAGGACCACAGAAAAGTATCTAATCCAATATGCTCACGCGATTGGCCATCGTCCGATTATTTGAAACATTGAAACAATCAAAATAGACGAGTTTTAGGGGGCGTTCAGTTGACCAGTGTTAATCGGCTTCTCTTTTTTCCGCCAAAATGCGGGGCGATTTCTTCATTGAATTGCAGGGTTTCTAGTTTAAACACATCCTAATCTTCTTCCAATGACGGCAAGCCATCCATGAAAATATCAGATTCCATAATCTCGCCCGTCGAAAAGCCTTATATCATTGCAGAAGTATCTGCGAACCACGGTGGTAAGTTGAGCCAGGCAATGGATTTGGTGGCCGCTGCTGCCGACGCCGGTGCGAGCGCCGTTAAGTTTCAGACCTATACTGCCGACACCATGACAATTGAATGCGACCGTCCTGAATTTCGGATCGAAAATGCTGAAAGCTTGTGGAACGGGCGCACACTTTACGATCTGTACGATGAAGCGCATACGCCGTGGGACTGGCATGAGCCCTTGTTTGAAGAAGCCAAGCGGTTGGGTATTCATGCTTTCTCAAGCGGCTTTGATGAGACCGCGATAGATTTTCTGGAAACATTGGACCCGCCTTGTTACAAAGTAGCGTCATTTGAGCATACGTTCATTCCGTTGCTCGAAAAAGTGGCACAGACAAAAAAACCAGTAATTGTGTCATGCGGATTGGCGTCAATGGACGAGATTCAAAAATCCGTCCAAACCTTGACCAATGCTCAATCCGGTCCGCTATGTTTGCTCGCCTGCACCAGCAGTTATCCAGCCTCGGTTGCAGATAGCAATTTGCGTCGTATTCCTGCGTTGAAAGAGGCTTTCCCTGGTTGTCAAATAGGTTTGTCAGACCACACCATTGGTAGCACCGCCGCGATTGCCGCAGTGGCTTTGGGGGCTTGCGTCTTTGAAAAGCACTTTAAGTTGTCAGGTGACGATACCTCAGTCGACGCCGCATTTTCGGTCACTCCAGAGGGGTTAAGAGACTATGTCGATGCGATCAATGATGCTTGGGCCGCTCTTGGCGAAGCAAAATTTGGCGCAGCGAGTGATAGCGAAGCCCAGTCTTTGCAATTTCGGCGGTCAATATATGTCGTAGCGGATATTGGTGAAGGGGAAGCTTTTACCCGAGATAACATCAAATGCATCCGGCCCGGATTGGGATTGGAAACCGAACATTTTTCTTCAGTTCTTGGAAAAACTGCCGCGAAGACAATCGAACGGGGAACGCCGCTCAGCCTTGCGCTAGTCGCGGGCTGAGGTAACGCTCGATTTTCCTGGCGGCCTGTTGTTTGAGCACTGTGGCATCGCGATTATATGATGCGTCATAGCTTTGCATCACATTGCGCCATGCCGGGCCGGTGTAGAAGGCCTTCAGCATGGGATAAAGATCGGTGCTCCAGTTCTTCACTTCACAGACGAGGCCATCCTGGATGAAACCGCAATAATCGTGGTTCAGCTGGTCTAATGCATCGATATAAGCGACGGGTCGACCACCACGCAGTACATTCATTGCGACGCCGCTATTGCCGCAGAAAATCAAGTCACAGGCTTCGATCTCGCTGTCTAGGGACGTGCCGATCGTAATCTCAACATTTTGATATTTTGCTGAGAGATCTGAAAAGTCGGATTTTAAGAGCGCGACCGGGTGATTGCGGATCAAAATCTCTACATCGAGGTTGCTATTGTTGATTGCGGCGACAAGCTTTTCCACAGCATCGGCAGAGGTCAATGCCGTCAGAAATATACCGACTTTGCTGATTTTGTCGCACCACTTCATTGGGCGCGTGGTTCCCGGCTGACCGATCAAAGCGACATCCGCGTTGCAGCGGCTCGCATTCTTGTAGGTTTTCTGGATGGCTTCTCCATAAAATACGGCGCAGTCAGCAAGCACCGGTGGCACTGTCGCACCATTTGCGGGCACGGGGGCATGATTGACGTAGATCAGCTTGCGATCCATCGCATGTGCGGCTGCGGCCATGCCTAATGCTTCTGGGCTATAGTTGCTGGCGACAATGGCCGCTCCCAGCTTTGGATGCTGAGCAAATAACTGAGAAAAGCGCATGTAAAATGCCAGTCCGCTGGCGATGCGAGCCGAGGGCATAAAACCATATGACCGTGCGAGCTGCGACAAGAACGGAAATATTCGCCTCAAACTGCCAAACATGGTCAGCGCGGTGCGGAATTGACCGCGCCGGAATAAATGACTGCGTTTCAAGGATAATTGCATGATATGCGCGTCGGGTAACAATGATATTAGTCGCGCGATGGCATTCGTTTCATTATGAAAATTTGAGATCGCAACAGAATCTTGATCTTCATAATCGAATGATCCAATTGAGAGCACGCATTTGAGCATATAAGCGAATAGGACGAGTGGCTGCACCAAACGTGAACCCGCTAAAGTGTACAGAGTATCCACCAATCGATAGATCGGGTTCTTATTCTTTATTTCGGCAAAGACGGCGCCGCGGGCCGCAGACGTCTCCATCCGGCGGATAATGCCAAGAGCGATGGAGAGGTTGTAATTATCACGAGGTGCCGTGAATTTTTTCTCAGGATCACCTTCAAAATCGGCCTCCACTACCGCCTGAACCGCATCAGTAACATCTGATTCGATCTCGGCATCAAATGCTGTCTCATACGGCGCCAAACCAAATATATCCGGTCGTTCCATAATGTCCCCTGAGATTCCTTCGTTGGTCTCGCCGCATTCTTAGTTTTACGGACTGAAGGACATATTGCAGGTAATTGTTAACAAATTGCGTTTAGGGGCTGTTAACCATGGACCTGGCCAACAAAAATGAGCGAACTAGCGGGATGAAGCAGATCAAACAAAGATTGTCGGAATTGAGCGGAAAAAGCTTTCTGGCACTGCAATCGCTCTTCTACGCGATCGCGAATAGCATAGAAGCTTTGGTCCCGCTGCTGCTCGCTCCTATTCTTACGCGCATATTGGCTCCTTCAGAATATGGGATTTGGGTCCTATTCATTACCTATGCGACCTTCCTGCGCCCGATCGTCGGTCTGACCACGCAGGACGCCATTCGGATGCGTTTCTATGACTTTGACCAAAAACAACTCGATCAGTTCACGCATACAGCCCTTTTTGTCATGATCATGATGGCGGTTGCAGTGTCCGGATTGACCTTTATTTTCCGAGATACTCTGGCCGCCTTGGCGAAATTTCCCGCAAATTGGCTTGTCACTGTCGTCATTGCAGCATTGCTTTTCGAGGTGTTCTATACGGCTCTTGCACTGCATCAATTTCATAATCGTCGTAAGGCGTTTCTTACAACGCAAGTCGTGCAGGCGGTGCTAAGCATTGCTTTGATTTCGGCATTTCTGCTTGGAGGTTGGGATTGGCGCGGCGTTATCCTCGGCAGAATTTTGGGAATGACCGCTGCGATTCTTATTTCTCTCCGAGCGTTGAACTATGGGCCTGCCTTTTTCTTTCGTATGCCACGGCGCTCATTTTACCGCGACATAGCCAAATTTGGTGTAGTATATTGGCCATCGGGAATGGTGATTATGGCTGTTGCCATGACCGACAAAGTGGTCGCAGCCCATTATCTTGGTGTTTCTGCTAGCGCTATGTATGGCGTGGCCGCGCTATTCGCATCGGCTTTTTGGGTCATCAACCACAGCTTTGTGCTGGCTTGGACTCCCTGGCTTTTCCGGAAACTCAAAGCGGCGCCGTCTGATGGTTTGCGCGAAGTCTTGTCTGTTTCCATGCTGTATTTTCTTTTGGCATCACTCGCAGCCTTATGTTTCTATCTTATCTCATTATTTGTCGCGCCCATCTTATTGGGCGAGGCATTCCATAGTGCGATCCCGCTTTTACAATATATTATGATCGCTATCGTGCTTCAGGGTTTCTTTATGCACAATATGAAGTTTCTGCATTTCGACAAAGATATCAGGGTCATGTCGCTCTGCAGCATGTTGACTATCGCTTTGAATATTTGGTTAAGTATTCTATGGGCACCGACCATGGGTATCCGGGGCATTATGCTCGGCACAGTAGTTTCTTTTGGCGCGGTTTTCCTGATAAGCGGAATGATCGTAATTGTGCGTCACATTAAACCTCAAGAGGGAGTTAAATCTGTTGTTTGATAATAAAAGTATTCTCGTCACTGGAGGAACCGGATCGTTCGGGCGCCGTTTTATTGAGACGATCCTTGAGCGATATAATGCGCGCCGTGTCATTGTTTTTTCTCGCGACGAGTTTAAACAATCGGTGATGCAGGAGAATTATGATGATCCTGCGCTGCGTTATTTCCTTGGTGATATCCGTGACCGCAATCGCATGATGCAAGCGATGGAAGGCGTGGATATCGTTGTGCATGCGGCCGCTTTAAAACAGGTTCCTGCCCTCGAATATAACCCCGCCGAAGCTATTAAGACCAATATCCTTGGCACCGAAAACGTGGTCGAAGCGGCCTTGGCTCACAATGTTGAGAAAGTGATTGCGCTTTCCACTGATAAAGCCGCTGCCCCCGTAAATCTTTATGGCGCGACAAAATTGACAGCTGAAAAAATAGCGATTTCAGCCAATAACACCGCCGGCAGCAGAGATACGCGACTGTCTGTTGTGCGTTACGGTAATGTTATTGGGTCTCGTGGCTCGGTGATACCGTTATTCCAAAAACTGTTGGCCGAAGGCGCGACGGAATTTCCCATTACCGATCTCGCAATGACCCGTTTCTTGCTAACGTTGCAGCAAAGCGTTGAATTTGTTGTCGATTGCGCTGCTCGCATGTGGGGCGGGGAAACGTTTATACCGCGAATTCCTTCTGCCACTATCGGTACTATGGCAGAGGCGATTGCGCCCGATATGCCGCAAAAGGTGGTGGGTATCCGTCCCGGTGAAAAATTGCATGAAGTTTTGTGCCTTCCAGACACAGCTTGGCAAACGGTGGAATATGACAAGCATTATGTCATTAAGCCTTCCTTCAAATTCAACCGCATTGATGTTGATTATTTAACGGCGGCCAACGGAGAAAAGGGTAAATTGGTCGAAGGTGATTTCAGTTATGATTCCTTCCATAATGATCATTATCTCTCGGCAGCCGAGTTGCGTGAAATGATTGAAGGTGCAATGCCGTTTAACGCCTGATCTATCCTGTTTGCCTGATTTTATATTTGGAGGACGCATGCGAAGCCGCATCCCCTATAGTTGCCAGACAATCGATGAAGATGACATCGCGGCGGTCGCCGAATGCCTGCGATCTGATTTTTTGACACAAGGTCCACAGACGCGTGCTTTTGAGGACGCTGCGTCGGCCTGTGTTGGCGCTGAGCATGCTGTCGCCGTGTCGAATGGCACAGCAGCTTTGCACCTCGTTTGCATAGCCCTTGGACTGGGTGCTGGCGACCTTCTTTGGACCTCGCCCAATAGCTTCGTTGCATCAGCAAATGCCGGACGATATCTGGGTGCAGATATAGGCTTTGTAGACATTGATCCGCAGACTGGTGCAATCGATCCCGACGCGCTCGCGGAAAAATTGAACGAAGCATCGGTCGCTGGACGTAAACCCGATATTCTGATTGCCGTTCATTTTGCCGGGCATACTCACGGTTTTGACCGTATCGCAGCGCTATGCGAAGAACATGGTGTCGCATTGGTTGAAGATGCCGCTCATGCGTTTGGCGCCGCTTATGAGGATCAACCCGGCCGGATGGTGGGCAGCCATCCCCAGAGTGCTGCGGCCACGTTCAGTTTTCACCCTCTCAAGTCGATTACAACGGGAGAGGGCGGTATGATCACGACCGATTCCGAGGAATTGGCCCGTAAGCTGGCGATGCTGCGAAGCCATGGTGTTACAAAAGACCCCGCTTTTATCTCCGACGCCCGGTCGGATGATGGCGGTTGGTATTATGAGCAGCATGAGCTTGGATTTAATTACCGCATTTCCGATTTTCAGGCAGCGCTCGGCCTCAGTCAATTGAGGAAGATCAATACGCTTATGGCAGCGCGGCGGGATCGTGCCCGGCGTTATGGTGAATTGCTATCAGACCTGCCACTGCATTTGCCGTTAGAAACGGACAAGTCGTCCTGGCATCTTTATGTCGTTCGTCTTGATCGCCGTTATACCAATGTTTCCCGCAAGGCGCTATTTGACAAGCTACGCGAGCGCGGGATTGAGGCACATGTCCATTATATCCCTATTCATACGCAGCCTTATTATCGCAATTTGGGATTCTCATCCGGCGATTTCCCGCAAGCTGAGGCATATTATGATAGCTGTCTAAGCTTGCCGCTTTATCCTTTGCTGACCGATGCAGACCAGGATTTCGTGGCTGCTGTGATCACCGACGGGCTTGCACTTGCGTAGCGTCGCTATTGTACAGGCGCGCATGGGTTCGTCACGCCTACCGGGCAAAGTTCTCAAGACACTTGCCGGGCAACCCGTGCTCGACCATGTGGTCACCCGGGTCAAGGCGGCGAGCCGAGTGGATGATGTGATTGTTGCGACCTCAGATTTGCCAGCGGACAACACGATCGCGGATCACAGCGCAGCGCGTGGTTGGATGTGCGTTCGAGGGTCCGAGACCGATGTTTTGTCGCGCTACGCCATGGCCACCCGCGCCTCAGACGCTGAGATTATCATCAGAGTGACCAGCGATTGCCCGTTATTCTCTCCGCGCATCCTGGATGAAATGCTGGCAGCATTTGATCCGTCAATTGTGGATTATATGTCGACCAACTGGCCCGATCGGTCGTTTCCCGTTGGATTGGATTGTGAGGTCATGCGCGCCGATAGTTTGCTGGATATCGCTGAAAATGCGACAGATCCTTATGATCGCGAGCATGTAACTGCGCATTTCTATCGGAATCCGGATCGCTTTCGGCTTGCCGGTCATCGTTGCGATCGTCCCTTGGCGCATTTACGGATCACGTTGGACACTGCTGAAGACTATGACCGATTGATCACGCTGATTGGCGCGCATCCCGAACTAACTGATCCGAATACAGATGTTATCGGAATAACAGCAGACTATTTTGGTGAGCAGGCCTCGAGCTAGTCCTGAACGGATCTAAGACTCAATCCAAGTGCTTCGAAGTATCAAGCCAGTCTCTTTGGTCTTGTGAAACAGAAATTTTGAAACCCGCATCGCGGTGCAATCGTTCCGAGGCCTTGTTCGTGTTATGGACTCTGCTGATAATCTTTTTGATATCTGGATGCGAGAGGCGGAGCGCGCGTTCGGCGGCGAGATATACCGGCAAACCCATTTTCCGTCCATGCCACTTGGGCACAAGATAGATGGAAAGATACGCTGAAGCAGCTCGGACATCGATGTCGAAACGCACAACGCCCAATGGTTCGCTTCCGCGCATGACCAATTGAAAAACACAATTAGGATCTGCTAATTTTCTGCTGACCCAAGCCAGGTGATCTTCTAATTCTGGTTTTTCGGTCGATTCAAAATTATGCTCCCAGTTCCGATCATCGGTGCGCCAATTGAACAAGTTGACGGCATCGTTCGATGTAATGTCGCGATTGCTAAGAGTCGCGGCATATGTCCATGAAGCGAGGCGCATCGCGCCGCGGCCATCAACCAGTTCTTGACCGATTTTTACCATCGCCTGGCGACGGGTTTCGTCAGAAGCCAGTTGCTTGATGGCTTGGGTGATTTTTTCCGGTGTTACTTGTTCATGGTTTCCGAGAAAACGGATCGCGCCTCGGGCAACCATCATATCGATTTGCGCCTGTTGGTTCTCGGCGATTGCAATCACCAGCGAAGGGACGCGGAGGCAAAGCCGCTCCCATAACATCACCCCTCCTGCGCCAAGAGCCAGATCTGCCTCAAATATCAGTTCGGCCAGCTCTTCCTGATTGGGGGCCGAGTGCAATGTGACATGTCGCATTTGTTCGGCTGCATCAATCAACGTAGGATCGATCCGCGCGCTTGGACCGATCACAACATCGACATCCAATTCCTCTAAGCCGGCAGCCGCTTGCAGCGCTTTTGCTGTTTCGCCGGTTGGATCACTGCCACCAAAGCATATGTTCAGTTTGAGGCGCTCTTGCGCGTCCGGGGCTTCTTTTTTTGCCAACGCCGCAACGAAACGCGAAAGCGGTAAATAGGCTGGGCCACGAAGACTGATGGCTTTTCCTTGGGATTTGGGGCCACCGTGCGGACGAACCATAATATCCGCCCGCCTCGCCAAATCAAAATCATCAAATATGAGCAGCGGTATGTTCCTACCTGCGGCCAATAACTCCCACTCTGCTAACCAGCCATATTGGTCCAAGATGATCACATCCGGTGTCCATTCTTGAGCGGCCAACGCTCGCATTGCGCCATCAGGGCCCAGATCATCCGGATCTATTGAAATGATGCGTGTATCATCCGGAAAATATTCTGCTGCAAGCTCAATACCTTCCTCTTGCGTCACCAGCGCAATCTCTAAGTCATCGCGGGACAATAATATATCCGCAACGGCTGCAACACGTGCAAAATGGCCCGTCCCGATCGCAGGACCGCTATCGGCGCGAATAGCGATTTTAATGGGCGCGAACATAATAGGTAAACGTGATATGAGGTCCTTCATGCGTCAATATCGGGCGGTAATTGCTAATAAATGCCTGAAAGCGATTGTCTTTTGAGAATATGTGCAGCCAATCTACCTCGATATGGTCCAAAGGCCAACTGTCGGAATGATCCAGAATCAGCACGTCTGGCGGCATATCTTCCCACAATCGCAGCATCTGATCATGCAACATCTTGCTTCCTGAGCTATCAAGAACGATCGGCGGCGGTGTTCCAGTGACTCCCTTTTTATCAAATGGCTTCAACTCAGAGCTCACATAAGCATTGTTCATCATCGGGTTCCAGCGCAGCGCGTCATGGGAAGCAAGATATTGATTATAGGGTGAAGGATGCATGGTCAGGATAGCCACGCGTTTACCGGCTACAGACAGTTCTTTCTCATCAAGTACCCGCACTAACTCGGCATTTTGCTTTTGATATTTCCGCGTTTTTAGCAATTGATTGCCAATGGGCATCACTATGATCAGCGCTAAAACCAAGTTGATATACCATCGGAATTGCTTGGCCGAGATCCACCACCACATAATATAAGCCATCGTGATGGGGAACAAATGGTGGGAATACCATCGCTCTTGTGACCAAGCGGCAAACAGCGTTGCGGCCGCTACTGCAACGGCGAGTGCGAACAACCGTTTTGGAACGCGACAATAAAATGAAGCCACGAACAGAAAGACAGCAGGAATTATGTGTTCGACCAGCTTAAACAAATTCTTGGTGGGGCTAGCCAGATTGGCATCAATCGAGTTTAACATTATACCGATCACTTCGCGCTGGGCGGGGTCCAGACCAAGCCAGATGAACAAGTATAGAAAAACAATCAGACCAGCCAGGATATTTTCAGCGCGAAACAGCAAGAGAAGTTTGCGCTGGATCAGAGCATCTGTACATTCAACCAAGATTACCACGATGCTGTAGAGATATTTGAACAACAATGTCATGCCCATCCACAGACCAATAATTATTCGTAACCGCGGGCTGACGATTGTCATTTCGGGGTCAGAAAAACGAAGGACTAGATAAGGCCAGAGCCCGAGCACAACCAAATGTTCGCGTAGTCCGAAGACATTTTTGAAGATGATGGGCAAGATGATCAAAATAGACGCTGATGTAATAAGGAACAACGTTGAGCAACCGACTGTTATGCGCCGGACATAACAAGCGAGACCCACACCAAATAATGCCATCAAATTCGTCATTACAACCACGGTGAGATCAAGTCGTAACCCCGATAATTTGCTCAGATGCGCGGCTGTAGAGAACCAGAATTTCTCGACAGCCGGGAAATATACGCTGTAGTCGCTAAAAGCCTCGCCAAGCGTGACAGCCAATCGTCCTGACAAGGTTCCTCCAGCCAGATCTTGGTGCAGGGAATAGATGAATCCGTAAAAGAGCAAGGTCCCAATAAAGGTGAATATCGCAACTGCAGCAAAAACCTGCAGTTGAGTTGGCGATCCAAATGTCTCTATTTTTCCTTCGCTTTGCTGTGGCAACGGCGTCTTTCCGTCATTCATCATAATTTGGCTCACAAAGAAGGCATGGTGTTTGCGCGAGATACGCTGCCGGATACAAATTGCCAAGGGCCATAAACACTTGGCTTTCTCTGCAACTCCCTATCCGTTAACAATTGGCACTGAATTTGGAACCAAATAGATCGCGTTTGGCAAGCCGACAAATCATGAACGAACTACGACTATGCTATCTTGCTTATTTCTATCCCCGCGCTGACCCGCATTAGAATATCTCTGATAGGTTTGGTCTCAAAAAACAGTCAGTTGTTCATTGACGGTTATAGACCAATTCTCCAAGCGACCCATATGGAATGGCTTGATGTGAGTACTTGGCTCAAAAGTGAAACGGGCTTCCGCATTTTAGGCACCATTCGAATTTGAGCGGACCATGACCATTTTCTAGCTGACGAGGCGGATATCGCTTGCAGCCTTTAAATTATCAGGTTGATCGGGCCAAATACCGCGTGTGTCATAAACCACTTTGCCGGCTCGTTCATCGAGCGGGATCGACTTGAACATATCGTGATCGGTAAGAGTTATCATGACATGGCAGCTTTCCAATGCTTGATCGATATCGATCAATTCAGCGCCAGTCCCTTCAAATGCGGCCGGTAAAATATCGGCATAGGGCTCTACAATCTTGACCCGGCTACCATAGCGACGGGCCAGTTTTGCCGCAATTTTCAAGGCAGGGCTTTCACGAAAATCGTCGATATTGGCTTTGAAAGCCAGGCCGAAACAGGCAATTGTCGCACCCGGTAGCCCGTCTATCATGAGCGAAGCTTGTTCGAGCACATGACCGGTTTTCCCCTCATTAACTTCCCTTGCAACGCGGATGAGGGGCGTATGCTCTGGCGCGCCGTGAATGATAAACCAAGGATCTACCGCAATACAATGACCACCAACTCCCGGGCCAGGTTGCAATATGTTCACCCGCGGATGACGGTTGGCCAAACGAATGACTTCCCAGACGTCTAGATCAATTTCATCGGATACTATGGATAACTCGTTAGCAAAGGCGATATTTACATCGCGGTAGCTATTTTCTACCAATTTGGTCATTTCTGCTGCCCGCGCGGTTGTTGTAACACATTCGCCGCGAACAAATCGTCGGTAAAAGCCGAGCGCTTTTCGAGCGCAACGAGGAGTAATGCCGCCGATACAACGGTCGTTATTGGTCAACTCCTCCAGTATTTTCCCCGGCAGCACCCGTTCTGGACAATAGGCAATTGCAATATCGGGAATATCATCCGTCAGTCCGGGTATTTTTAGGTCTGGACGCAGTTTCGCGACTAAATCTCTCATTTTCTCAGTCGTACCAACCGGAGAGGTGGATTCTAAAATAATAGTGTCGCCGGCTTTGAGCGCGGCGGCAACATTAGTTGCGGCTTCCATGACATAGCTTGTATCCGGCACATGATCGTCACCAAAAGGCGTCGGCACTGCAATAACAAAAACGTCGGCCGTTTCCACTTGTAACGAAGCGCGCAAAGTGCCCCTGGCCACCACACCCTGGACCAAGCCATCAAGATCAACTTCCTCGATGTGAATTTTGCCGCTGTTGATGGTATCAACTACAGGGGCGTTTACGTCTACGCCAAGGACATTGCTTCCTGAGCGTGCGATAACCGCAGCGGTAGGAAGGCCAATATATCCCAATCCCAATACACATACCGAAGGCTTGTCGTCGGATAACATCGCGCAAAATCTCCTAGGCGCGTCAATTTTGACGCTGATAATCGTCGATAGGGATAAGCCAACATCGTAAATATTTCGGAAATAACCGCATGAATTGTGCGCAACGTCGGAAATTTAGCGATCTAAACTATCCACTATAATCTTGGCGATGCGTTGGCTGGCTTTACCATCCCCAAAGGGATTGTGCGCTTTTGCCATTGAATAGTAGAATTCGCGATCATCGAGTAATCGAAATGCTTGATCGACAATAAGATTTTGATTGGTTCCAACAAGCCTCGCCGTACCGGCTTCGATACCTTCTGGGCGCTCTGTCGTGTCCCGCATGACCAGGACGGGTTTCCCCAGTGCCGGCGCTTCCTCTTGCACACCGCCGCTATCAGTCAGCATAAATTCCGAATTTTTGAGCAATGCTACAAAACTTGGATAGTCAAGCGGCTCGATCATTGCGACATTTTCAAGATGACCCAAAGCATCTTGCATGATGGAGCGAACATTGGGGTTGAGGTGAACGGGGAAAATTAGTGCGACATCCTCTCTTTCCGCTATTGTCCGAAGTGCTGCGGCAATATTGGTTAATCCATCGCCAAAATTCTCTCTGCGGTGGCTCGTGACACCAATTATTTTTTTGGCTGTAAATCGGGTGAATATCTCACGCAGATTCGGATTGACCAATTTTTGATGATCTTTGTTTTCCACGGTAGCGAGAAGCGCGTCGATGACCGTATTACCGGTGATGTCGATGGTTTCGTCGTCAATATTTTCAAGTCTCAAAGCGGCGGCAGAAGTCTCGGTGGGCGCAAAGTGTTGGTCGGCGATTGTGCCGATTATCTTGCGGTTCACTTCTTCCGGCCAAGGATGATATATATTGTAGCTCCGCAATCCAGCTTCGACGTGGCTGACTGGGATTTTTCGATAGTAAGCGGCTAGCGCGCCACTCATGGCCGTTGCAGTATCGCCTTGAACAACCACACGTTTTGGTTGGACCTGATCAAGTATCTCGCCAATGCCGGTCAATAAGCGACTGGTTAATTCATCCAGGCTTTGATCCGCTTTCATGACATCCAGATCATGATCTGGATGAATGTTGGCAATTTCAAGGACTTGATCGAGCATTTCTCTGTGCTGCGCGGTGACGCAGCTAATGGCTTCAATTTCATCCTGCCGCGACAATGCTTGAACGACCGGAAAAAGCTTAATCGCTTCCGGTCTTGTTCCGAAGATTGTGAGCACCTTGGGTTTGGTTGAAACAGGTTTTTCCATACTCACCTCTTAACCGGGTTTGCCTAAAATTTTCATAACCTCAAAAAACAGTCAGTTGTTCATTGACGGTTATAAATCAATTCTCCAAGCGACCCATATGGAATGGCTTGATGTGAAAATTTGGCTCGAAAGTGAAACGGGCTTGGACCGCGATGCGCTTCATATTTATGGAGCTTTGTTCATTCAATTTCTATTAGCTGCGTTTTTTCGGCGCTCGATCGGCAGTATTTGGCCGTGGTTCGCTGTTTTACTCGCGGCAATAGCGAATGAATATCTGGACTATCAGCGCGTCGGTGAAACGGAAGCATCCATCGCTTTGTTTCAAGCTGAAGGGCTGCGCGATATGTGGAATACGATGGTCATTCCAACCGCATTAATGATCATTGCCCGTTATTGGCCGAACTGGATGGTCGGGAAGGCGAAAAAATCGGACGAAACGCAAAACAATGCGCAGTCGGAAAATCAACTGGCCTAATTGTCCTTATTCTTTTCCATGACGATTTTGCGAACATTTTGCGACTCGCTGCGGGGCATGACCATCACTTTATTTTGACTGGCGACTATGATCAGGTTTTCAATCCCATATGTCGATATTTCCATACCATCAGCATGCACCAGATTGTTACTGGATTCGATCATAGTGACAGTGCCGGTTACGACATTGGATTGATCATCGGCGGAGCTAATCTCATATAATGAGTCCCAACTGCCAACGTCGGACCAACCCGGATCGACCGGCGTGACGGCAACTTTTTCGGCTTTTTCCATCACAGCATAGTCGATGGAATCTGATGGCGCAGACGCAAAGCTGGGTTCATCGGGTTTGACTTGGGTTCCATCCCGATGGGCTCCATCCATCGCTTTTTGTGCCGCTTCCAGCATTTCTGGCGCTTGTTCGCCCAAAACAGATAAAAATGTATCCGCTCTAAACAGGAAAATACCGGCATTCCAATAATGGCCGCCTTCAGCCAGCATTTTTTCAGCATTTTCCATATTGGGCTTTTCAACGAAACGTTTGGCGGCAAAACTATCAACACTGCCAACGATATTGTCGCCCTGCTGGATATAGCCGTAACCGGTTTCCGGTTTGTTTGGCGTGATACCAAAAGTGACCAACCAACGGGCTTTGGCCAGCGGCAAGGATTGCCGGACAGCTTTTTGAAAGGCAGAAACATTTTTGATAATATGGTCGCTGGGCATAACCAACATCAAATCCTGTGGATTTTCGCAAGCCAAGGCCGCTAATGCTATGGCCGGGGCGGTGTTTCTCGCACAAGGCTCTAAAATATGGGCGGCGGCAGTGATTCCTGTTTCTTCCAATTGTTTTTCGGCCAAAGCAGCATGCTTAGTGCTGCCCACAATGATCGGTGGATTGAACAATTTCGGTTCTAAGCATCGTTCCAAAGTTAGCTGGAACATGCTGAGCGGTCCGTTCAAGTTCAAAAATTGCTTCGGGCGTTCATCGGTCGAAACAGGCCAAAGACGGGTTCCCGATCCCCCTGACAAAATTACGGGAGTAATCAAATCTGTCATCAAGATATTACTCATTTCATCGTACACGCAATGAGTGTTTTGCGGTTTTTTGAAAGATCGATTTCGGACGATTTTGTGCAAAGGCCACATTCGCCTGCTTTGATTACCTTGTCTCGAGCTGTCACGGTTCCCTCCAGCGGAATGATTTGCCATTCTCCCGCGATTGTTCCGCGCAACAAGTTATGATCATCTCCGAAAATCTGGAACAGTTTAAAATGTGGCCCGTCTACCAATAGCGCCGACTCATTTTTTGGTGCCTGGCTATAGTGTTTCAGATCATAAGGTTTGAGAGTCGCTACAGAAATAGCATCATCCAAATGCAGTTCCCGTGGACGTCCATAGTCATAGAGTCGGTACGTAATATCTGCATTTTGCTGAACTTCTATCAACTTTATACCGGGACCAATGGCATGTATGGTGCCTGCAGGCACATAGAATAAATCGCCTGATTTAACAGGCTTCCAATCCATTAACTGTTCTATCTGTCCGCAAACTATCGCCGCGTGTAACTTGGTTGCGCTAACTTCCTTGGTTAATCCTAATCCCAGCACAGCGTCGGGATCTGCATCTAGAATATACCAGCATTCTTCTTTGCCATTGGGCATTCCATTGCGTCGAGCTTGGCGGTCATTGGGATGTACCTGGATGGAGAGTTTTTCACTGGTGAACAAATATTTGGTCAACAGCGCCGGGACAATAGTTTTGGGCGGGGCAAACCAGATTTCACCAATTTTTTCTTTTTGATTTCCACCAAAAATTGGGGGCAGATTTAATTGCCCCCATGGCTTTGGAACTTTTTTTTGCCTCAGTTTCATGCCCTGCTCGCTGATCCGTTAGCCTCGGCCAATACTTGTATATTCAAGCCCACTTTTGGCCACGTCCGCTGGATGATATATGTTGCGCAAGTCGACCATTGCCCGGCCTGCCATTGCGCTGGACAATTTGTCGAGATCAAGGGCGCGAAATGCATCCCATTCGGTTACGATGACTACAGCATCAGCGTCCTTTGCCGCTTCATAACTGCTTCCGGTCATCGTAACATTCGGCATTATTTCGGAGGCTATTTCCATACCTTCTGGATCAAAGGCGGAAATACAGGCACCAGCATCAATTAGTGTTTGTGCAATGGCAATGGCAGGCGCATCGCGCATGTCATCGGTATTGGGTTTGAACGTCAATCCTAAAAGGGCGACTTTTTTGTTCCGCGCTTCACCGCCGAGAGCCTGAATGACTTTGCGGCCCATAGCGCGCTTGCGTTGGTCATTTACGTTGACGACGGCTTCGACAATCCGAACCGGACTCTCATTATCCTGCGCGGTTTTCAGCAAAGCTAATGTATCCTTGGGAAAACAGCTTCCGCCGTAGCCGGGGCCGGCATGTAAAAATTTCGATCCGATTCGATTATCTAAACCAATACCGCGAGAAACCTCTTGAACATCGGCGCCGACTTTCTCACACAGATCGGCAATTTCATTGATAAATGTAATCTTGGTTGCGAGAAATGCGTTTGCGGCATATTTGATCAATTCTGCCGTCCGGCGACCGGTAAATAAAATGGGCGATTCATTTAAAAATAATGGGCGATAAATCTCGCTCATGACATCTTTTGCCCAATTTATTTCAGCGCCGATGACGATCCTGTCGGGGCGTTTGAAATCGTCTATTGCCGCACCTTCCCGCAGAAACTCTGGATTGGAAACGACAGCATATTGTTTGGCATCGAGTTTCTTCGACAAAATATGTTCGACTTCATCGCCGGTTCCAACCGGAACGGTTGATTTGGTAACCACAACTGTGGGTTTGGTGATGGCATCTGCTATTTCTTCGCTGGCTGCGTAAACATAGCTCAAATCGGCATGTCCATCGCCGCGCCGTGAAGGCGTGCCAACGGCAATAAAAACGGCATCGCAATCGCTTACTGAATCTTTGAGACTGCCCGAGAAAGATAGCCGCCCAGCATCGACATTACGTTCCACCAAACTAGCGAGGCCTGGTTCGAATATCGGCATGATATTCTGTTCCAACTTTTCGATTTTTTTGGGGTCTTTATCGACGCAGATGACTTCATGTCCAAAATCTGCAAAACATGCGCCTGAGACTAGCCCTACATAGCCGGAACCGATCATTGCAATTTTCATATTCGTCCTTTGAGAATGTGCTGTTATTTCTTATGAAACTATGGCCGCCTCTGTGGCCTGATCGAGAATTCTGGTCAAGCATCCTAACTTATTCTAGCTTGGGTATGTCGCGCTTAGGCTCTTTTTAGCGCGTTCTGGTAAAGATTTAATGTTTTTTACATGTCATCACCCAATTCTGAGGGACAAGCGACCCTGCTCGGGCTCGAAAAATTTGGAAAACGCGATCAAATCATATAAGGTCTGCCCAAACTTGCGATATTGCAGCGTTTATATTTTGAGGGATTAAACAATCGAAAGCGCCATTGCTCTAGTCATCGCTCTTATCGAGAAAATCGCCAATTTCCCCCGCCGGCAAAAACAAGCAATTGTGCTTATTCTCGATATGATTTTGTGCATACAGTCGATTTGGATCGCTTATTCGTTAAGAATAGGCGTTTGGATCTATTGGGATTTGGCTATCCAAAAAGTGGCATTAGCCTCTTTGTTGATCATGGCACCAGTCTTTTACTTTGTCGGTGTTTATAAGGCTATTTTCCGATATGCCGGTTCGGGAATGATGAAGACGCTGGTGCGGGCTTTCATGATTTATACGGTGCCAATGGTAGTTATTTTCTCGGTCATCGGATTGGCTGGGGTCCCCAGGACAATTGGGGTTATCCAACCTATTTTATTCTTTATCCTTGTCGGTTTCTCTAGAGTGATAGCTCGGTATCTGATGGTCGATATATTGGGTCGGACCCGTTTTGGTGGGCAAGTCAAGACGATTTTAGTCTATGGTGCGGGTAATGCGGGCCAACAACTGGCTGCTTCTATGCGTTCTGAACCTGCTACTCGGCTCAGAGGCTATATTGACGATGATCGCCGCTTAGACGGCCAAAAGCTGGACGGTGACAAGGTCTATTGGAGCGGCAATCTGCCCGATGTCATAGAAAAACAGGGCGTCACAGATATTTTGCTCGCCTTACCCAATATATCGCGCAAAAAACGCAGAATGATTGTTGATCAAATTCAACAATTTAAAGTCCACGTGCAAACATTGCCTAATATGAAGGAAATAATGGACGGACAGGTGTCGTTTAGTGACATTCGGGAATTGGATATTGAGGATCTGCTCGGGCGCGAACCGGTTCCGCCTAATGAATTGCTCCTAGGACGCACGATAGTGGGCAAAAAAGTTATGGTTACTGGCGCTGGAGGATCGATTGGCAGCGAGCTGTGTCGTCAGATTGCTAAGTCCGGTGCCCGCCAATTGATTTTATATGAGCAGTCGGAATATTCGCTCTACGCTATCGAAAAAGAACTGAGAGTGAAAACCGGTTCCGAAAATCTGGATAACATGGAGATAGTGCCGGTTCTCGGTTCGGTGGCCGACAATGTGCGGCTGAAGGAAATATTTTCCTTTTGGCAACCGGAGACTGTCTTCCATGCCGCAGCTTACAAGCATGTTCCGTTGGTAGAGGCTAATCCTGTGGAGGGGATCAGAAATAATATTCTGGGAACTTTTGAGGTGGCCAAGGCTGCCGATGTGTCCGGCGTGAGCGATTTCATTTTAATCAGCACCGACAAAGCTGTGCGGCCGACCAATGTCATGGGCGCTACGAAACGGGCGGCGGAACAGATTGTGCAACTTTTTGCTGAGAATAGTGAAACCCGTTTTTCAATGGTACGTTTTGGCAATGTGCTTGGATCAAGTGGATCGGTGGTGCCGCTATTTCGTCAACAAATAGAAGTTGGTGGTCCGATTACGCTCACTCACCGCGATGTCACACGCTATTTTATGACCATTCCAGAGGCCGCCCAGCTGGTCATTCAAGCGGGCGGTATGGCTAAAGGCGGGGAAGTATTTGTTCTCGACATGGGTAAATCCGTGCGGATTATTGATTTGGCTAAAACCATGATTCAATTGTCTGGTTTGACAATCCGGGATGAAAATAATCCGGATGGAGATATTGAGATTGAAGAAGTCGGATTGCGGCCCGGCGAAAAATTATATGAAGAACTGATTATTGGGAACGACCCGCAGCAGACGGTGCACAACAGGATCATGATGGCACGAGAGGGACATTTGAAACAATCGGACCTTGATGTGCATTTATCTGAAATTCGAAAATGCCGTAACTCGGAACAAGCCGTCAGCTTGTTGCGGCGCCTGGTGCCTGAATTCGAGCATGAACGCGATAATCAGGGCGCTGAAAAAGCGTCGTAACGAGCGGACTGCACTAATCTTAGCATCAAAGTTTACAGACTGCCGACCAAGTCCAAAATTTTCTTGGCATCTTGCGGATGACAGATCAGCAAATCGGGTAGATATGTATTTGGCTGGTTATATTCCAACGGCTTGCCGTCAATCCGTGAGCAATGCAGTCCATGTGCTTGGGCAACAGCTACCGGCGCGCAATTATCCCATTCATATTGTCCGCCCGAATGCAGATAAACATCCGCTTCTCCGCGGACAATGGCCATTGCTTTGGCGCCCGCAGACCCCATCGGAATGAGTTCGGCATCTAATATATCCGCCACGGCCACGGCTTCTTTGGCAGGCCTTGACCGGCTCACGACCAATCTCAGTTTCTCAGCGCGCTGAGGTCTATCAATCGGTGAATCACTGCGCAGAATCATGTCAAGACCAGGCAGCGACACGGCACCCAATTGGGCTTTGTTATGAATTGCGAGCGCAACATGCACGGCCCAATCCGATCGACCTTCGCCATATTCCCGGGTGCCGTCCACGGGATCGATGATCCAAACGCGATCTTTCTTTAGCCGCGCGTTGGTGTCTTTGCTTTCTTCGGACAAGAGTCCGTCATCTGGACGATATTTATGTATCGCTGATATAAGCAAATTATTGGCCGCTTTGTCTCCCGCATTACCGAGTTCCTTTCCGGCTAGCGTGGACTTGCTGCGCAGGTCGAGAAGCAATTGCCCCGCATCATGGGCCAGAGTAGCTGCTAATTCTGCATCCGTCATATGGTGTATGACCAACTGCCGACAATTTTGTCTACGATAATTTCAGCAGCGTCTTCGGGGCTTAATTTTGTGGTATCAATCCGCAATTCGGGGTTTTTCGGCTCTTCATAGTCGCTGTCTATGCCGGTGAAATTCTTTAATTCTCCAGCCCGCGCCTTTTTGTAGAGGCCTTTGACATCCCGTTCTTCCGCAACGGCGAGAGGCGTATCGACAAAAATCTCGATAAATTCACTATCGGGCAGCATTGAACGTACCAGTTGCCGTTCTGCTCTGAAGGGAGAAATAAAGGCGGTGAGAACAATGAGTCCGGCATCGGCCATCAATTTTGCCACTTCTCCAATACGGCGGATATTCTCCACTCGATCCGCGTCGGTAAAGCCGAGATCTTTATTGAGGCCGTGACGGACATTATCGCCATCCAAAAGGAAACTATGCTTGCCGAGAGCGTGCAAGCGTTTTTCAACCATATTGGCAATGGTCGACTTGCCGGAACCGGAAAGACCCGTAAACCAGACAACCCGAGGCTCTTGCCGTTTTTGTAGAGCATGGGCTGTGCGATCAATATCGACATCTTGCCAATGCACATTTTGGGAGCGCCGCAGACAGAAATGGAGCATACCAGCGGCGACCGTGGCGTTGCTGATCTTGTCGATCAATATGAAGCCACCCAAATCTCTGTTCTCAGTATATGGTTCAAAAACAATAGGTTGATCTGTTGCTATTTCGGCGACACCAATCGCGTTTAGATCCAGAGTCTTCGATGCAAGCTGCTCCAGATTATTGACATTAATCTGATATTTTGGCGATTGCACTGTGACGCTGACCATTTGTGTGCCAATCTTCAGCCAATAGCTTCGTCCGGGGAGTAATTCCGCTTCATCCATCCAGACAATTGTCGACTCAAACTGATCGGCGACTTGCGGCTGGGCATCGACAGCCACGATCACATCGCCGCGGGAACAATCAACCTCATCGGCCAATGTCAAGGTGACGGATTGCCCGGCAACCGCGCGATCAAGGTCGCCGTCCATGGTAACGATCCGGGCAATGGATGATTTCTTCCCTGACGGTAAGATACTGACCTTGTCTCCCACCCCAACGGTTCCGCTAGCAATCTGCCCGCTAAAGCCCCGAAAATCGAGATTGGGGCGATTGACCCATTGTACCGGCATGCGAAGCGGTTTGGCTTGATTGGCGGTGACGCTCACCTCTACATTCTCGAGATGTTCAACCAGATCCGGACCTTGATACCAGGGCATATTTCCGGACCGACTGGTGATATTGTCACCTTCCAGTCCCGAAATAGGTATGGCGGTGAATGAATCAATCCCGATTTCATCAGCAAACTCGCTATAGTCGGTTATGATCTGGTCATAAGCAGCTTGATCATAACCCACCAAGTCCATCTTATTCACCGCGACAACCAGATGCTTTATCCCAATTAGATGCGCCAAATAGCTGTGCCGCCGAGTTTGCGTCAAAATACCTTGGCGTGCATCAATCAAAATGATGGCTAGGTCGGCCGTCGAAGCACCTGTGACCATGTTGCGGGTATATTGCTCATGGCCCGGTGTATCGGCGACAATGAATTTACGTTTTTCGGTTGCAAAGAAGCGATAGGCAACATCGATGGTAATGCCTTGTTCGCGCTCGGCTGCGAGCCCATCAACCAACAAAGCGAAATCGATATTTTGACCCTGTGTGCCGAGCTTTTTGCTATCCACTTCCAAAGAGGCCAGTTGATCCTCAAAAATCATCTTGGAATCATATAATAGGCGGCCAATCAATGTCGATTTGCCGTCATCTACCGAACCGCACGTGATGAACCGCAACATGGTCTTATGTTGATGCTTGTCGAGATAAGCATCAATATCCTCGGCGATCAGGCTGTCGGTTTCATATATTATTTCGGGGTCATGCATCAGAAGTAACCCTCTTGCTTCTTTTTCTCCATCGAAGCGGCTTGATCATGATCGATCGCGCGGCCCTCGCGTTCCGAAGTGGTGGTCAGCAGCATTTCTTGGATGATCTGCGGAAGCGTAGTCGCCTCGCTTTCGACCGCACCGGTCAATGGATAGCAGCCCAAGGTTCGAAACCGAATGGACTTTTCCACGGGTGTTTCCCCGTCTTCAAACTGAAATCGCTCATCATCGACCATCAGCAACATTCCATCGCGCTCAACAGTCGGACGGGGTGCAGAAAAATATAGTGGAACAATCTCGATATTCTCCAAATGAATATATTGCCAGATATCTAGTTCTGTCCAATTGGATAGCGGGAAAACGCGAATGCTCTCGCCTTTGCTCTTGCGGGTATTATATAATTTCCAGAGTTCTGGGCGCTGGTTTTTCGGATCCCAGCGATGATTAGCGGAGCGAAAGGAAAATATCCTTTCTTTCGCACGGCTTTTTTCTTCATCCCGGCGGGCGCCTCCAAAAGCGGCATCAAAGCCATATTCGTCCAGTGCTTGTTTCAGGCCTTGGGTCTTCCACATATCGGTATGCAGCGCGCCATGGTCGAAGGGATTAATGCCGCGTTCTTTGGCTTCCGGATTTTGGTGGATTAAAAGCTCCATGCCGGCATCTTTCGCGGATTTTTCGCGCAATTTGTACATATCCTGAAATTTCCATGTGGTATCCACATGAAGCAGCGGAAAAGGGGGAGGGGATGGGAAAAACGCCTTTTTCGCTAAATGCAGCATCACAGCGCTGTCTTTGCCAACAGAATAAAGCATGACCGGCTTTTCGGCTTCTGCCGCTACTTCGCGCATGATTTGAATGGCCTCGGATTCAAGGCGCTGGAGATGGGATAATTTCATAGCTGGTGCCGCAACAATTGATGATCAGTTTCGAGTTAAGGCGGGCAGGCCAAAAAATCTATGAATTTATTGTGGGCGGTCACAAAGAAATTCTACGGACAAAACGTGCTGGTCAAGAGCATGCGAGCCAAAGTACGCTCCGGTGGAATGGCAATTTGGACCATGGAATATGGTGAGCCCTGCTGGGTTCGAACCAGCGACCTACTGATTAAAAGTCAGTTGCTCTACCGACTGAGCTAAGGGCCCCCAGACATACAATGCACTGCATCAATGTTCGTGAGAAGCGCCTCCCTAGTGGTGCTTGGCGCTTGGGTCAAGCGGCTTTGCGCAGTTTGGACCGGATTTTATGGCCGAGAATGGCGGGCAGCAATTTGTGCTATTGTTAGCCCGCTAATCGGATCACGCCATTTTGCTGCAATTTCGGCTGCTGGTTGCAGAACGAAGGGGCGTTCGCGCATCATCGGGTGGGGAATGGTCAGCGGCGGATAGCTTGCCGAAAATGCGCCCTCACTCCACAAAATTATGTCCAAATCAAGCACTCTGCGGGACCAGGCTTGCCCTTTACGAGTGCCGAAACGCGATTCGATCCGTTTCAGCAAGTTTAGCAAGGGCACTGGACTCAATGCGGTTTCGATTATCGCGGCGCTGTTGGCATAACGCCGATGAGACGGTCCTATTGGCCGCGAGGAGACCGTCTTGGATTGCTTTAAGATATGTAACCCTTGCTGTTCCAATGCGGCCCGTGCGGCCGAAATTATGTGCTCTGGGCGACCAAAGATATTATGGCGCTGATTGGATCCCAGTGCGATCAGGTAGCAAGTTGCCGGCAGGATCAAATTCCATTCGTCACGGTTGATGGTTATAAACTAGCGGTTCCAAGACCCGCAAAGCGCTGCTAGCATATTCGAATTACACGGGAAATGCGGGAATTGATTATGAATATGAAATTTGCAGCCATTGCCAGAGCGTCGCTGCTCGGCTCTGCTTTACCCCTTTGTCTGACTGCTTGTGCCGGTGGGGAACCCGAATCCGAGTTGGAGCCTGCGGAAAGCATCGCGCGCGCCACATTGGTGGGAGCAGATAATCAGGAATATGGCGAAGTCATTGTCGGAGAAGGCGATGGCGGCTTGCTGGTTCAGATTACCGCAAAAGGACTGACGCCTGGACCACGGGGCGTCCATATCCACGCCATTGGCAAATGTGAAGTACCGGATTTTAAATCATCGGGTGGACATTGGAATCCCACTGCAAAAGAACATGGTTTTGATAATCCCAATGGCGCGCATTTGGGTGACTTATTCAATTTGGACATCGGAGAAGATAGGACTGGATCGGTAGAAGCCAAGATTGAAGGCGCCAGCTTAAAAGATGGTCCGGCAGCGCTCATCGACGCCGATGGCGCCGCTTTTGTGGTCCATGCCGGTCCTGATGATCTGAAAACAGATCCTTCAGGAGAAAGCGGGGGACGGATTGCCTGCGGTGTTTTTGAGCTGCAGAAATTTCAACCGACACGTTAATCAACAAGTGACTTGTGTCACATTATAACCGTAGAATGTCCTATATTAAAATTGGCTATCGGGGGGTCGTATGGCTATTTCAGTTCTTTTTGTATGCATGGGCAATATTTGCCGATCACCGCTGGCCGAAGCAGCGCTGCGCCAAGAATGCGGGCGCATTGGCAAAAACGTGATCGTAGATTCGGCCGCAACCCATGATTGGCACAACGGCCAGCCTGCTGATGATCGTGCTCAAGCTGTGGCATTGCGCAATGGTGCGCCGATAGACCATTTGCGTGCGCGTGCCGTTCGCACATCCGATTTTCGAGACTTTGATCATATTATCGCCCTGGATAATGACAATCTCTCCCATTTGAAATCTATGGAGCCATCAGATGGGACTGCGGTCTTGTCGCTTTTTCTAAATCATTTGGATGGACGAACTGGAGAGGATGTTGCGGATCCTTATTATGAAACGGATGATGCCTTTGATACGACTTGGGCGGACGTGGCAGCCGGTGCCAAAGCATTGGCCGCTCGTCTTGGATGATTATAATATGCCGTTATACGCGGCCAATGCTGGAAAGCGTCGAATGCTCCCGGTGACCCAATCTTTGAAGATAGGCTAGCAAATTTGAAAAATCATCGATCAATCCTTGGCTCTGTCCCCATTTGATTGTGAAGCTGACAATGATATCCGCCATGGTGAAGCGGTTTTCGATAAGAAATTGCTGTTCGTCCAAAAGCTGATCGATAACCCGTGCGCCGCGTCTGAACAAAGCGCCATTTTGTCGCAAATGGCCGCTTATCCGCTTTTCCGGCGGTAGAACGCGGCTATTCATATCGGTATTCCAAAGCCAGCACCCCATTTCCGACAGGGCAAAGCTAACCCATTGGTCGTGTAAGGCGCGGGATCGGCTGCCGGATGGGCCAACTAGATTTTGTTCAGGGACAAGATCGCCAATCGCAGTACAAATTGCCGCGGATTCAAAAAGTGGGTGGCCGTCAATTTCGGCGGCCGGGACTTTCTTCAGCGGGTGAAAAGGCAAAAGGCGATCGCTGCCCACCAAATCAGGTCCATCCTGAACCGAGTTAAATTCCAACCCGGTTTCCAACAAAGCCCAGCGGCAGCGCGCTGAGCGCGATGGCGCATATTCATAGAGGGTGATTTGCGGCATTTTCGGTTCCCGATTCTATAAATTAACTCTAATCCCGGCTAATCGATAGAAAATATCTATCAATTTGCGGGCTATTTTTATCCAATGATGATGCGGTTTTTCTTGAAAAATTCACATAATCAACCGATATTAGATCTATAGCGCCGCTTTTTTGATTTGGCGGCTGCATAATTGAGGAGTTTGACTATCATGGCTTGGCCTGACCCACGCGCGACTATGGCGGGAAATCCCGTCGGTACATCGACACAAACCACAGCAGAATATGACGCGGGCCTCCGCTCCTATATGCTTAAAGTCTATAACTACATGGCAAGTGGCGTTTTGCTGACCGGTATTGTTGCCATGTTGTTTGCCAGTTCTGGGATGGCCGCAGAGATTATGTTCGGCGGCGGGCCATTGAAATGGGTAATTATTCTCTCTCCTCTGGCGATTATCTTTGCGATGAGCTTTGGACAGAATAAATTCTCGACATTCACGCTTCAGGCGATGTTCTGGGGTTTTGCGACCCTGATGGGCTTGTCCATGTCGACTATTTTCCTAGTCTATACCGGCGCATCCATTGCGCAGACCTTCTTTGCAACTTCGGCCGCCTTTTTGGGGCTCAGCCTTTTTGGATATACAACTAAAAAAGATCTTTCCGGCTGGGGAAGCTTTTTGATCATGGGCGTAATCGGATTGCTGGTTGCAATGGTGATCAACATTTTCCTGCAATCAACAATGATGCATTTTGTGATTAGCGCGATTGGCGTTTTAATTTTTGCGGGCCTCACCGCCTATGACACCCAGCGGATCAAGAGCATGTATGCTTATGTTGCTGGCACGGATATGGTTGGCAAAGTTATCATCATGAGCGCGCTTAACCTGTATCTGGATTTCATCAACATGTTCCAGTTCCTGCTGAGCTTCATGGGAAGCCAAGACTAAGCCTATATTCATAACCTTTGGCTATGACAAAGCCCGGCAGGCAACTGCTGGGCTTTTTCTTTTGCCAATTGATCGCTTTTCCGACGCTAATGCTGGACAAGGTGAGGGGGGCGGCATAAGAATTTTTTGAAGAATATGGGGAGATAAAAGTGTTCGTGGGTACAAAGAAAATTCGATTGGCCATTGCTGCCGCCACCGTGTCTGTTCTGGCAGCCTGCCAAACGGCGCCACCACCACCGCCATCGGCACCGGTTGCGACGCCACAATATACACCGCGCGCTCCGACAACCCCATTTGGAGCGAGTGCGAACACTATTGTTCCTCCCTTGCGTGCGGATGGATTGCGTCAAACAATCAATCGTGACATCGGACCATTGCAGACTGTGTGGCATGTTCGGGCAGCATTAAATGTCGCAGCGCTGAGTTGCACAGGCTCGCAATATGAGCGCCTTGTTAGCGATTATAATGCGTTCATCGGAAACAATAAAAGGTTTCTGCGTAACGCGAATACAGCAATCTTGAGCAAATTTCGTCGAGAAATCGGCAATGGTTACCAACGGGCTCATGACCGCCATCAAACCCGTTTGTACAATTATTGGTCCTTTTCACCGCTCCGGCGTCCATTTTGTGATCAGGCTGTGCAAGTCAGCCAGCGCGCCATTATTACAAAGTCGGAGGATATGGAAGCCTTTGGAGCACAAGCTCTGGCCGAATTGGAAAAGCCATTTAACGATTTTTACCTCGCTTATGAGGAGTATGAGCGCGATCTCGATGAGTGGCGCCGCCAATATGCGCCTGAACAGGCTCGTGATGCCGCGGATGAGACGATTAACACAACCGGGCTTACCAAAGGCGGTTAGCGCGGTTTGTTTCTGCTAGGAATCAGAACAAAAAGAAGGCCAGATGGATTGCTCCATCTGGCCTTTGACTTTCAGCAATCGAGGGGATGAGGAGAGCGCGCTGAAAGAAGGAGGGATAGGTTAAAAGCCGAACCGAACGCCGACCGAACTTTTGTCGGCAGCCGCAGGACCAGCATCCGACAAAAAGTCAGACCGGATGGAACTGGAAATGAAACGACCCGGATTAATCGCATCTACGCCGCTGTCTTGAGCGGTGGAGCGAAACGCAAATTCCCGCGGCACAAACAGACCGGCCAAGCCAGCATCTGGTTCAACCGCAACCGGTGAGAGTTCGCTATTTACGCGATATCCTGGTTCAAAATCAGTGACCATTGTTGCCATGAAGCTGTGATTTGATGGCTGGGCAACAGCGGCCAGATCGAAATTGGTCACAGGAAGGTCAACAGCTTGGTGCTTTTGGGGGGAAGCAGCTTCTACCATGGAGTCTGTATCCACGGCAGAGTCAGCCAATGCGGGGGTGGCAGTGATGCTGATAAGGGCAGCGGCAGTGACGATAATTGCATTTTTCATGACGTCTTCCTTCCTGTGTTGCGGCAACCGATTGATTGCCGCTCTCACAGAAGGTTTCGCATCCATTGGCGATAAGGTTACACCGGTATGATTTTTTCTTCAGCCGGTTGGCATCAAGGCGTTGTCGATAGCCTTGGAAGCTTTGTAATGTGCGCGTTTGCGTAACCGTTCAGCATAGGCTGCAAAACTGTCTCGTTCGGGAAAAGTTCCAAATTGCAGACCCCAGTCGACCTGCGACCCGACATACACATCAGCCATGGTGAAACGATTGCCGCAAACATAGTCCCGCGATTGCAGATGCTGATCGAGAACGTCCATGGATTGCTCATAACTGCCATAACCGGCAGACCGTTGTTGGTCGGCCGTCGGGGTCAGGCCCAAATTGCGATCAAATACCGCTTGCTCCAGCGGCCCCGCGGCAAAAAATAGCCAGCGATAATAATCGGCCCGCTCCCTGGCGCTGGGTTGCAGACCTGCGTCCGGGAAAATGTCCGCCAAATAGACGCATATCGCTGCGCATTCGGTTACCACCTTATCGTTGTGAACGATCGCGGGTACTTTCCCCATGGGATTAATCGCCAGATATTCGGCTGACTTCATATCGGGATCATATTCCACAATTTTTTGATCATAATCTGCGCCGGCCTCGTGCAGAGCCCAGCGCGCAATTTGACCGCGGGACATCGGGTTGGTGTAGAACAATAGCGTCGATGGTGTGGAAGTCATGGGCTGTTCCTTAGTCGTTGGAGTGGGTTAGCTTATCACAAACAGATCGATGGGCGAGGATCAATTACCGGCCATATTCCAGATCAAGCTTTCACTGCTTGCCATATTTCGTTTCAATTTTTCGCAATATCTCAGCTAGTGATCGCTCCGGTGCGGGGGTATATTTCAGCCCGGTTTTGGCTAGTCCAAAAATCCGGTCCAATCGAAACATTCGAAAATCCTCCCTCAGTTCGCACCAGGCTACCAATGTCCAGGTTTTGCCCCAGAACCATAAGCCCAGCGGCTGGACTTGTCGTTGCGTTGCCGAACCGGTCTGATCCTCATAGGCAAAAGACAGGATATCGCGGGCATCAATGGCCGCCTCGCAGCGATCAATTGTCTTTCTGGTTTCCGCTTGCAAACCCATTTCCGGCGCGAAAATTTTTGCACTGCCGACGCGGCTCCGATCCTTTTCCGGCAAGATGGTTTCGATTTTCACAAGCGCTTCTTCGGCGGCTTCGATCATCTTGGAACCACCCCAGGCCTTGACCATACGCGCCCCGGTGACCAGGGCGACAATCTCATCTCGGGTGAACATCAGCGGCGGCAGATCAAAACCGCTGCGCATGATATACCCTATCCCGGGTTCACCATCTATCGGGACACCGGTGGATTGAAGGTCCGCAATGTCCCGATAAATAGTGCGCTCGGATACTTCTAAACGCTCAGCCAAATTGGATGCGGTCAAGAGCCGACTTCCCCGCAGAAATTGCACAATCTGAAAAAGGCGATCGGCTCTGCGCATATCTAATTTTTGAAAATACCGAGTGAATTGCCCTCGGTATCTTTGGCATAGAAAAAGGAACCTGCGGGAATTAGAATGACATCCGATACCACTTCTCCACCGCCTTTCTTAACGCGCTCCATGGCATCATCAAGATAGCCATCAACCGCAAGATGCGCCGTGATTCCATCGCCCTGGGTTGCCGGCTTTCCTTCATACAGATGGCCAGATGAGGCATTTTGTCCTTCATAGGGCAACATCATAATCGGTTGCGGGCCCGCTTCATTTTTTGTCAGCGTGGCTTCCAATAACGTTTCATAAAAGCTGGTAGCCCGTTCCAGGTTGGTAACCGGAATTTCGGTCCATACCAGACGGTTATTCTTCGCTTTGTTCACTAACTTGCTCCTCTTCGTTGTTGGGGACAAGTTTGCTATGCCATAGCCCTACTGACAGCATATTGTCAGTAGGGTTTAAAAATTTGTGGCTACCATTGGGCATCGCTATAAATCAAAAAGGCGGCGTGAGACCAGTCACGCCGCTTTCATGAGGGTAGGGCCGAGGCCCGGCTTTTTCGCGAAGTTACTTACTCTTTGTAGGAGCCTTTTTCTTCGGAGGGGTTTTCTTCTTTTTCTTCGCTGACGGCGCCGAAGGTGTCACCTCGAAAGACAGCTCATTATCTTTGAGATGGACTTTCACTTCGCCGCCATTGACCAATTTGCCGAATAACAGTTCCTCGGCCAATGGTTGCTTGATTTTCTCCTGGATTAGGCGGCCCATTGGGCGCGCGCCATAGAGCTTGTCATAGCCGCGTTCGGTGAGCCATTTCGAAGCATCGTCATCCAAGGTAATGTGGACATTCTGATCTGCCAGTTGCAGCTCCAGTTCCAAGATAAACTTCTCGACAACACGCGCCACGACTTCTGGTGGAAGATAGGAAAATGGCACAATCGCATCCAACCGGTTACGGAATTCAGGTGTGAACATTTTCTTCACGGCTTCATCGCTGGCATCCTCTTTGGATATATTGCCAAAGCCAATGCCTTCTTTCGCCATGTCGGAAGCGCCCGCATTGGTGGTCATGATCAAAATGACATTGCGGAAATCGACGGTTTTTCCATGGTGGTCTGTCAGTTTCCCGTTATCCATTACTTGCAGAAGAATGTTGAACAGATCGGGATGCGCTTTTTCAATTTCGTCGAGCAGCAATACGCAATGCGGGTTTTGATCGACGGCGTCGGTTAGCAAGCCGCCCTGATCATAGCCGACATAGCCGGGAGGTGCACCGATAAGCCGGGAAACGCTGTGGCGTTCCATATATTCGGACATATCAAACCGTTGCAGCGGAATGCCCATGATGGACGATAGCTGGCGTGCGACTTCTGTTTTACCAACACCCGTTGGTCCGGAAAACAGGTAGTTGCCAATCGGTTTGTTCGGCTCTCGCAGTCCGGCGCGGGAAAGTTTGATGGCGCTGGACAGTTTTTCAATTGCCGCGTTTTGCCCAAAGACAACCCGTTTGAGATCCTTGTCGAGATTTTCGAGCGTCTTCTTGTCATCTTTCGACACGGATTTAGGCGGGATGCGTGCCATGGTTGCGATAACCGCTTCAATATCACGCGTCGTAATCATTTTCTTTCGGCGCGATGGCGGTAGCAGCATTTGCATAGCGCCGACTTCATCGATCACATCAATGGCTTTGTCCGGCAGCTTCCGATCGTTAATATAACGGGTGGACAATTCGACCGCAGATTTTAGAGCATCGGGCGCATAGCGCACCTTGTGATGCTCTTCAAAAGCGCCGCGAAGACCCGCCAATATCTTGATGGTATCTTCAACGCTGGGTTCGTTGACATCAATTTTCTGGAACCGCCGCAAAAGTGCCCGGTCTTTTTCAAAATGATTGCGGAATTCTTTATAAGTGGTTGAACCCACGCAACGGATGATACCGCCGGAAAGCGCAGGTTTAAGCAGATTGGATGCATCCATTGCACCGCCGCTGGTTGCACCCGCGCCGATAACCGTATGGATTTCATCGATAAACAAAATCGCGTCCGGCATTTTTTCCAGTTCAGAAACAACTTGCTTCAACCGTTCTTCAAAATCACCGCGATAGCGCGTTCCGGCGAGCAATGATCCCATGTCCAAGGAATAAATGACGGCGGATTTAAGTACGTCCGGCACATTTTCTTCGACAATGCGCAGAGCCAAGCCTTCGGCAATGGCTGTTTTCCCGACGCCAGGTTCACCGACATAAAGGGGATTATTTTTGGAGCGGCGGCACAGGATCTGAACAGTCCGGTCCACTTCGGCTTGACGGCCAATGAGAGGATCAATCCGCCCGTCCTTTGCTTTTTCATTCAAGTTGACGGTAAATTGATCAAGCGCGGTTTCTTTTTTGCCCTTGGCGTCTTTTTTCTCGTCGGATTCCTCGCCATTTGATAATTCAGCAGGATCAACCGACTGACCGCCTTTGCCAACACCGTGGCTGATGAAACTGACCGCATCCAATCGGCTCATATCCTGTTGTTGCAGAAAATAGACGGCATAGCTTTCGCGCTCGGAAAAAAGAGCAACCAGAACATTGGCGCCGGTTACTTCGTCTTTTCCGGATGACTGGACATGCAAAATGGCCCTTTGGACAACCCGTTGGAAACCAGATGTCGGGGAGGGATCAATGGATTTTTCAACCTTTAGGGAGTCGAGCTCGCTGTCGAGATATAAGACAACGGCATCTTCCAGTTCGCCTAAGTCGACACCGCATGCATTCATGACTTGCGACGCGTCTCCATCGTCGATCAACGCAAGCAGCAAATGTTCCAACGTCGCATATTCATGAGACCGATCCGCCGCATTTTTGAGCGCCTGATGAAGGGTCTTTTCCAATGATTCAGCGAATGAAGGCATGTATTTACTCCTTGGTGGGACAATGGATTGTCCCGGTAATGAAAAGCCTATGTGGGCCGGTATGGCTCTAACCTTAACTTTTCAGCGTCTTCTTCAATCTATGCGCAACCCAAAAAACATCAAGGGGCTATCCGAAGAACGGCATGCTATATACTACGGTTTAGCTTATTTTTGTCTCTTCTTTCCTGAACGGTTCAACGCGGATCAACTTAAATTGGAATATTAAGATAGAGGGTTAACAAATTCTTACCAAGAGTACAGAATTTACGTCTTTTTAAACAAGCTATCGGCGGTTGCACGATGAGAAACCGCGAAGCTTTTTTTGGCTTCACAGCGACTTATTTCATTTTTCAAAGCTGAAATTCTCTTGTCCAACTCATCGACCGAGAGGGGATCGATATCCTGTTTGACCAGAAGGCTGAGTGGATCATTGCTGTTGCGGGGCAGATCATCATCTTCATGCATGTAAAATTATCCCTTCAATTCAGGCCATTTATATCGACAATGTTGACCGCTGCGTCTTTGCTGTCAATAAGGTGATAACAAAAAACGGGGCAGCTTTTTGCGTGTTTTTGGGAGATTGGGGCAATCATGACAATATCAGAAGTTTTGCAGTCCGAAATGACGGCTGTCGCGATTAGTGAACCTGGTGGTCCAGAAGTCCTCAAACCCGAGAAAATGGCGGTACCCGAACCAGCCGCTGGCGAGGTGCTCATTCAAGTTGTCGCGGCAGGGGTGAACCGTCCCGATGTCGTCCAGCGGATGGGCTTATACCCCGCGCCTCCCGGAGCCTCTCCGCTCCCGGGGCTAGAGGTATCGGGTATCGTTGTCGCTTTGGGCAGCGGTGTGGAACCTGAATGGATGGGCCGGAAAATCTGCGCTTTGACCAATGGCGGAGGCTATGCAGAATTTTGTGTGGCGCCTATCGGGCAATGCCTCCCCGTTCCGGAAAATTTGTCGATGGAAGAGGCCGCCGCTTTGCCGGAAACCTTGTTCACGGTTTGGAGCAATTTGTTTAATCGGGGATTTGCGAGAGAAGAAGAAACGGTGTTGGTGCACGGCGGAACTAGCGGCATTGGCACGATGGCGATTATGCTGGGCAAATTATTCGGCCTGAAAGTTATTGTGACTTGCGGATCGGATCAAAAATGTACAGCGGCCAAGACAATCGGCGCCGACCATGCAATCAACTATAAGACACAGGATTTTGTTGAAGAAATTAAGAAAATTACGGATGGCCAAGGTGTCGAACTGGTGCTCGACATGGTCGCAGGTGATTATGTGGCGCGCAATTTAAACTGCTTGAAGGAAGACGGGCGGCACGTCACCATCGCGGTGCAAGGCGGGGTCATGGCCAATTTGAATATGGCGCAGATAATGATGAAACGTCTCACCTTAACCGGTTCGACGCTGCGGCCACAGTCGGCCGATAGAAAAGCGCTATTGGCCGATGAGCTCTATCGCTATGTCTGGCCTGATATCGAAGCAGGCAAGCTGAAACCGGTAATGGATGAAGCTTTTGCATTGGCCGATGCAGCCAAGGCGCACGCACATATGGAAGCAGGCGACCATATTGGCAAAATCATTCTCAAAATATCCTAATTTTCAACCAACTATTTTGTTGGTCTGGGGAAAATACCAGTCAATATCTCAGCGGATTTTGTAAATAAACTTTCACAAAACCGGAATCATCCTGTCATAATGCCAAGCTATAGAATTCCCGTGGGCAGTTTCCGTGGGAGCGATATGATGGCCAAGCAATTTCCCCCAATTTCAGCATCTGACATTCCTCTGCTGGAGGCGGATCATTATGAAACCCGGCTGGTTCGCCAGCCAAGGGTGGACCCGGCAGATCGGACGCGATATCGCACGATTTGGATATCTGATATCCACCTTGGCACGCGCGGCTGCAACGCTGATCTGTTGATCGACTTTCTTGACCATGTTGACAGCGATACGCTCTACTTGGTCGGCGATATTATTGATGGCTGGCGCTTAAAGAAGAAATTTTATTGGCCTGATGGGCACAATGATATCATCTGGCGGATATTGAAGCGGGCCAAGCGGGAAACGCGTATCGTTTATATTCCTGGCAATCATGACGAAATGTTCCGGCAATTTACGGGACTGAATTTCGGCGGTGTGGAAATTCGGCGGCATGCTATTCATGAAACAGCCGATGGCCGCCGTCTGCTCGTCATGCATGGCGATGAATTTGATACGGTGATGCTAGCGCACCGCTGGATCGCCTTTGTCGGCGACGCGGCATATACGACGTTGATGCGGATTAACTGGCTCGTCAACGCGTTCCGGCGACGTATGGATCTGCCCTATTGGTCCTTGTCCAAAGTGGCAAAACATAAGGTCAAAAATGCGATCGAGTTTATTGGGCACTTTGAAGAATTGGTTGCCAAGGCCGCTCAGAACCGCGGTGTTGATGGCGTGGTCTGCGGCCATATTCATACGGCCGAGATGCGCCAAATTGAGGGAATTGAATATTATAATGACGGGGACTGGGTCGAGGGATGCACCGCCTTGGTAGAATGTGACGATGGAACCATGGAAATTCTCCATTGGGCGGATGAGATTGCGGCGCGCAAGGCAAGGCGCGTCCAGCCCATGACCCTAAAAACCGCGAAAGACAATCTGGAGCAGGCGGCATGAAGATTGCTTTGATCACTGACGCTTGGCACCCGCAAGTAAATGGTGTTGTTCGGACTTTGGACACGGTTATCGAGATTTTACGCCAATGGGGGCACGAAGTGCTGGTTGTTTCGCCGGATCAGTTTCGATCGGTTGCAGCACCAAGCTATCCTGAAATTCGTCTGGCGATGACCCGTGCGCGTAATGTCGGCAAAAAAATATCTGACTTCCAGCCCGATGCGATTCATTTGGCAACAGAAGGGCCATTATGTGTTTCAGCACGGCGTTGGTGTAAGCGTAAAAAATACGCTTTTACAACGGCTTATCATACGAATTTCCCGGATTATCTAGCAAAGCGAACGCATTTGTCTGCGCGGTTTTTCTGGCCCTATATTCGCTGGTTTCATGGCCGATCCCGCGCCATCATGGTCGCAACTCATACGGTGCGGCGACAGCTGGTTGAGAAACGGTTGTCGCAAGTGCATGATTGGAGTCGCGGTGTCGATTTGAGGCATTTTTCGCCTGAGGCTGCGCCGCCGGAACTATTCGCCGCATTGCCACGTCCGATCCAGCTTTATGTCGGTCGGATTGCGGTAGAAAAAAATATTCAAGCCTTTTTGGATACCGACCAACGCGGCTGCAAGGTGGTTGTTGGAGACGGTCCTGCCCTTGATCAATTGCGCATGCAATATCCCGATATCCACTTTTTAGGTCACCAATCTGGCGAAGCTCTTGCCGGGTGCTATGCCGGAGCGGACGTTTTTGTTTTTCCAAGTAAAACAGATACTTTTGGACTAGTCCTCATTGAAGCACTCGCTTGCGGAACCCCTGTAGCGGCTTTCCCGGTAACCGGTCCGATCGATATTTTGACTGAGAAATCTGGCGTGATGGCCGAGGATTTGAACGCGGCCATTGCCCAGGCACAGGGTTTGAGCAGCGGGGATTGTATCCGACATGCGGCACAATTTAGTTGGCCAGCCAGTGCAAGGCAATTTCTGGATGGGTTGGTGCCGATGGAAACGGAAAGAAAAGCACATATGTCACGGCGATTTCTTGCCAAAGCGATTTTTGCCAACGGTTAGCCATTGCAGGCAAAAAAGCAGCAAAAAGGGGATGGGTGAAGCAAATATCTTGCCGACTCTTCTGATATGGCCTACATAGCAACCCGAACAGGTCGCTCCCGCAAGGGGCGGCCCTTATTTTTTAAAAAGGACGCCGCCGTGGCCCAAGAAAATCCAACACCGCTTATGCCGCATGCAACCGCTAGCTGGCTGGTTGACAATACTGGATTGAGTTTTGAACAAATTGCCGAATTTTGTGGCATTCATATTCTCGAAGTCAATGCGATGGCGGATGATCTGGCTGGATCCAAATATACCGGCCGGGATCCCGTACAGGCGCATGAACTGACCAACGATGAAATTGCAAAAGCGGAAGCTGATCCGGAATATCGGATGCAATTGCAAAAAGGTCCGGATCAAGTCCGCCGTACCAAAGGTCCGCGCTACACGCCGGTATCGAAGCGGCAGGACAAGCCGGATGGGATTGCCTGGTTGCTTCGTAATCATCCTGAAATTTCGGATGCACAAGTGGGCAAGCTCATCGGGACAACCCGTACAACAATTAATGCGATTCGGGACCGTGAACATTGGAATATTGCCAATATTGTTCCGAAAGATCCGGTTACGCTCGGCCTATGTTCGCAACGCGAACTGGATGCAGTAGTTGCCAAGGCCGCCAAAAAAGCCGGTATCGAACCCGAGGTTCCGGAAGACAAGAAATTGGGCGGAGACAAGGAAGCATTGATTGCAGAGTTGCACGAAGAGCGTGCACAAGCCGAACGCGATGCTGAGGCGGCGCTGGCAGCGGAATCAGGCGAAGAAATTGCTACGGAAGATTTGACCGCTGAGACTCTTTTCAAAGATAGCTAGCAGGGCGGCAAAGCCTAGCGCGTCTTTGGTTTGGCTTTTGTGCTGGCATTAATTGACCAATTAAATCCAGTTGCGTCTTTTCCATGGCTGTGTCTATGGTCGACCCATGGATGCTGCCACCTCTTCTCCCGCTTATGATGCAACCCTCGCCGATCACGGCTTTGATCCGATTGAAGCGGAGGGTTTAGTTTACCCGCTCGGCGATTATGAACCGCAATATGGTGAATATTTTGAACTGATGCCGGGTATTGGTTGGACGCGGACGCCGGTGCCCGGGCCCTTGGGGCATATCAACAATTGGATATTGGATGATGTGCATCCCGACGGGACGCCCGGTTTTGCGATTGTGGACACGGGCCTGTTCATGCCCACTGTTATCGAGTCATGGAAATCCTTGTTTGAAAAGGGATTGAACAGCAAGACCGCGACGAAAATAGTGGTCACCCATTTTCATCCCGATCATGTCGGATGTGCTGGATGGCTGGCCAATCGGTTTAAGGCCCCTGTACATATGAACCGAACGGAATGGCTTTTGGCGCGAATGCTAACAGCTGATGTCAGTGCTGAAGTTCCACAGGAGGCCATTGATGAATGGAGATTTGCAGGCTGGGATGAGAGCTTAATTCAGGAAAAATGCGAAGGCGGATGGGGGCGCTTTGCCCGCGCTGTTTCACGGCTGCCCGTCGGTCATATCAGAATGGATGAAGGGGATCTTTTGGCCATTGGGCAAAGTGATTGGCGGATCATGATCGGCCGCGGTCATACACCGGAACATGCCTGTCTGATTGATGACGCCAATCAGGTGATGATCTCTGGTGATCAAATATTACCGCGTATCACGTCGAATATTTCGGTCATGTTAAGTGAGCCCACTGCCGACCCGCTTGGGGAGTGGTTGGCTAGCATTGACCGGTTTCGGGCAGAGATTGATCCAGATCTGCTGGTGCTCCCGGCTCACGGCCGGCCGTTTAAAGGAGCGCATCAGCGATTGGATACGCTCGCGCTTCGGCACAATGAAGCGTTGGATGATGTTGTCGCTGCGTTGGCGGAAAAACCGATGCGCGTTATCGACAGTTTTCCGCTGCTTTTTTCGCGGCCGATTGGAAGTGATGTGATTGGCATGGCTACCGGTGAAGCCATGGCGACATTCCGGCATTTGGAAAATACCGGAAGAGCCACCCACGAAGTACGAGATGGAACGGCCTGGTACGCACGGGCTTAGTGAAAGAAGTCAAACGCTGTCTTATTCCGAATGATTCTGATACCTAACTGGGCTGTAGTCCCGCCGATCTGGTACCAGCGGCTCGCGCAGGTCTCTTGAGCATTGTAAAACACTTTCCATAAGATATTGAAATATTGTTGATATACTGAAAAACCAATGCGATTTTCTGCGCTTAATCGTTTGATTAAATTGTCATTTGCAACCTTGTCGACACGATGGCATAGTGCGGCCAAAGCTGGGAGAGACGGCAAATGGCTACGCAAACACAAATGCAGCGCGGTAATGGTGATGTAGAACCGGTAAATTCGGTGGATGTTCTAATCGTTGGCGCTGGAATTTCCGGTATCGGCATGGCCGTGCATTTGCAGGAAAAATGCCCGGATAAAAGTTTCGCTTTGGTCGAACGCCGTGACGAAATCGGGGGCACTTGGAATCTGTTCCAATATCCCGGCATTCGGTCGGACAGCGATATGCATACATTAGGGTTTAATTTTGAACCCTGGACAGAACAAAAGGCCATTGCCGATGGTCCATCGATCATGAATTATCTCCACCGGATAAAAGCCAAAAATAATCTCGAAAAGCATATACGTTTCGGCCACAAAGTGCTGTCCGCCAGCTGGTCTAGCGAAGACGCGCGTTGGACCGTAACGGCAGAAAAATCAGACGGCAGCCACGCGGTCATGCATGCCAATTTTCTTTATATGGGCTCCGGTTATTATGATTATGATCAAGGATATGATGCTCAAATATCAGGGATAGAGAATTTTTCTGGAGAAGTGGTCCATCCTCAATTCTGGCCGAAAGAACTGGACTATAGTGACAAGAAAGTCGTCATCATCGGGAGCGGCGCCACAGCGGTGACTATTGTTCCAGTTATGGCTGAAAAAGCCAAGCATGTGACGATGCTCCAACGAACACCAACTTGGTATTTTGCGCGCGACGCCCGAGACCATCTGGCCAATTTTCTGCGCAAGATCATGCCGGACACATGGGCTTATAAGTTCATCCGATGGAAAAACGTCAAGATGCAGGACATCACCTTCAATATGGCTCGAAACAAGCCAGAGAAGATTATCAAGAAATTGGAAAAACCGCTCAAGAAGGAATTGGGCGAAAAATATAATAAGGAAGATTATACCCCACCTTACGGGCCATGGGAGCAGCGACTCTGCTTGGTTCCTGATAGCGATATGTTCAAAGCAATTAGTTCGGGCGCTGCGGATGTGAAAACCGGGCATATTGAATCGGTAACCGCCGATGGTATTCAATTGAAATCGGGTGAGAAACTGGATGCGGACATCATCGTAACAGCAACCGGCTTAAAGCTGGCTGTGGCTGGCAAGGTGGCGTTTGAGGTTGATGGCAAGCCAATCTCTTTCCACGATCACTATTATTATAAAGGCTGCATGTTCTCTGACATTCCCAATATGGCCATCGTCTTTGGTTATTTGAACGCGTCCTGGACGCTCAAGGCCGATATTGTTTCGGAATATACCTGCCGTCTGCTCAATCATATGGACGCGACCAGCACACGAATTGCCAATCCCAAATTGACAGAAACAATCGAAGAGGAGGAGCTTTTCGACTTTTCCTCCGGTTATATTAAGCGTTCTATCCATGAGCTCCCCCGTAACAGCACGAAAATGCCATGGAAGCTCAATCAGGACTATCTGTTTGATAAAAAAGTTCTGCTCGATGGACCTCTCGACGATGATGTGTTGCAATTTTATGGACCCAATAGCGCTACAGAATCGGGATCAGAGCCTCAGTTGGAAGCGGCTGAGTAACAGCATGGCTAGTCGCTCCTTTTCTGGAGTGTGCGAATAGATCGGGTGGTCATTGCGGTTTTTGATGCAGACTGGCTTGCAATTAACATCAATGTCAGTAGGTAGCGTATATGGAAAATGAAAATCTTGATGTTTTGATTGTTGGCGCGGGTATTTCCGGTATTGGCGCAGCTGTTCATCTCTCCAAACGTTGCCCAGGCAAAAGCTTTGCCATTGTTGAGGGGCGAGAGCGACTGGGAGGGACTTGGGATTTGTTCCGCTATCCGGGTATCCGTTCAGATAGCGACATGTACACATTGGGCTATAATTTCAAACCCTGGACTGCGCGCAAGGCAATTGCGGATGCGCCGACCATTTTGGATTATCTGCATGAAACAGTGGCGGAATATGATCTCGCCAAACATATACGATTTGAACAAAAAGTGACGCATGCCAGCTGGTCGAGCGCATCAGCGACATGGACCGTGACACTCGCCCTCAGCGACGGGACGACCCGGCAAATCCAATGCAATTTCCTGTTCATGTGTTCTGGCTATTATAGCTATGAAAGCGGGTATAAACCGGAATTTAAGGGTCAGGACGATTTTCATGGCCCGGTAATCCATCCCCAGCAATGGCCGGAAGATCTCGACTATACCGACAAGAAAATCATCGTCATCGGCAGCGGTGCAACAGCCGTGACCTTGGTGCCTTCCATGGCTGAAACTGCTGGTCATGTCACGATGTTGCAGCGCTCCCCAACCTATATTGTATCGCGTCCGGCGGTCGACAAATTTGCGTTGGCTTTGCGAAAAATATTGCCGAATAAATTGGCTTATGGCGTAACCCGCTGGCGCAATGTTCTCTATCAATTGTTCACATTTAATCTCGCGCGCAAACAACCGGCCGGGTTTAAGAAAAAGCTGCTGGAAATGGTTCGCGACGAAATCGGTGACGATGTCGATATGAAGCATTTTACGCCTAGCTATAATCCCTGGGATCAGCGCTTGTGTCTCGTTCCTGACAGCGATTTGTTCGCATCGCTGAAAACCGGGAAAGCATCAATTGTTACGGATCATATCGAACGCTTTGTTGCGGATGGAATATTGTTGAAATCTGGCGAAAAACTGGACGCTGATATCATTGTCACCGCTACCGGATTAAATCTGGTGTCCGGCGGCCATGCCTCTTTTGAAATAGATGGTGAACCGGTTCATTTCGGATCACGATTCAACTATAAAGGCGTGATGTTTTCCGATGTCCCCAATTTGGCGATGACATTTGGATATACCAATGCAAGCTGGACGTTAAAGGCCGACTTGACGAGCGAATATATCTGCCGATTGATCAATGTGATGGACCGGAAAAACGTGCAAATCGCTTATCCGCATCCGACCGATCCCGATGATTTGGTGGCGGAAACCATTGTCGATTTCTCGTCCGGCTATATTGAACGCGCTGCTGCTGATTTGCCCAAGCAAGGGCAGAAAAAACCTTGGCGCCTCAACCAGAATTACGCCAAGGATATTGTCAATCTGCGGCATATAACCGTTGATGACGGGGTTATGAAATTTGCCAAGGCAGGTGCACCTGCATTGCCTGCTGACAATGTGTCAATGGACGATGCCAATAATAACGAAACGGTCGCCGCCTGATTCCACACTCGCGTTCCGATAAATCACCAGCTATAGAAAAGCGATGATTGACTTTAACACATTGATAGAGGCCGACAAAGGCCAAGCAGCTCGCACGATACACATATTGGATGTGCATGTTTTTGAAGATTGGTTGAAAGACCAATCCGACGCTGTTCGCAGCATAGTGAAGGCCTATAAGTTCTCAGCCAATCCCGAATCCTATTTGATATTGCCCACGACCGGCAAGAAAGACAAAGATGATAAGTCTTTGCAGGATGATTTCGCGGTTGTTGCTGGCGTTAAGAACCACAAAAAGCTTGACCCCTGGGCCTTGGCGAAACTGGCTGGCCGATTGCCCGAAGGCAAATATCGACTGGCGGGCGCGAGCGCAAAAGATGCGCTTTTTGGCTGGCTGATCCCGCAGCATGAATTTACCCAATATAAGGATCTGCCGGATCAGCAGGGTCCTAGTATTCTTTTGGTCAAAGATGAAATCGGTCAAGTGGACGAAGCGGTGCGGCAGGCTGCAGCAACGGCCTTGGTTCGCGATATGGTCAATACGCCCGCAGCCGATATGGGTCCCAATAAAATAGAAGACATTGTCGAAAAATTGGCGGATGCCAATAATGCCGAGTGTAAAGTGACGCGCGGCGATACGTTGGCAGAAAATTTCCCCATGATCCACGGCGTTGGCAAGGCTGCCATGCGCGATCATGCTCCGCGTCTGATTGAATTGAAATGGGGCAAGCAAGATGCGCCCAAAATAGCGATTGTCGGCAAAGGTGTGACCTTTGACAGTGGTGGTTTGTCGATGAAGTCACCAGCCGGAATGCTGATCATGAAGAAGGATATGGGCGGCGCTGCCCATGCTATTGCCTTAGCCAAATTGATTATGGAAGCCAAGCTGCCGGTGCGACTCCACTTGCTCGTGCCCGCAGTTGAAAATTCCGTAGATGGCCATGCCTTACGCCCTGGTGATGTCCTCAACAGCCGCAAGGGCCTAACGGTTGAAATTGGCAATACGGATGCAGAAGGCCGTTTGGTTTTAGGGGATGCCTTGACCTTGGCCGGAGAAGAAGAGCCGGAACTGATATTGGATTTCGCAACTTTGACCGGCGCAGCGCGGGTGGCGCTGGGTCCCGATCTACCGGCGCTGTTTTGCAATGATGATGACATGGCTGCCGGGCTTATCGATGCCGGTGATTTGGAAGATGATCCCCTGTGGCGGATGCCGTTATGGTCGCGTTACGAATATCGGCTCAAAAGTCCGATTGCGGATACCAATAATGTGGCGGTTGGCGCTTTTGCAGGCTGCATTACAGCCGCCTTGTTCCTCAAGAAATTTGTCCCCAAAAAAACCCCATGGGCGCATTTTGATACTTACGCCTGGCGGCCAGCGAGCAAGGCAGGGCGCCCCAAAGGTGGTGAAGCTTTGGGGCTGCGGGCGAGTTGGCGCTATTTGAAATCCCGCTATCCGTCCCAATAGCTGCAGTCGTCGCTTGATCAACAGGTAGGTTCTCGGTTAAGGGCGGCTGGTGTAACAGCTCTGTAACAATACGCGATATTGCGCGATATGACAGGGGCTGCAAATGGGGTAGATAAGAGCCAATGAATATTGTCAGGGACATTGAATCCGCGGACCAGACTGTGCGTGAAAAATTTTCACTGCATGGCCCCGAAGAAGATTTTGATCCGCGCATCACGGCTCATCGCGGCGATCTGGCTGATATTGCCCTGGCCGGAAAATTATTTGCGCCGCATTACGCCGAAGCGCTGCCGATGCGTTGTGCAGCGCCCAAGGCGATGATCCGGAAAATGGGCGGCAAAAATCACGAGGCGGTCTCGGAGCTGCTGCATGGTGAAGATTTTCATTTGCTCGATGTGGTTGGAGATTGGGCCTGGGGCTTTTGTGATCATGATGGCTATGTTGGATATTTGCCGGTTCACGCCTTGCAACATCAGCGCAAAACCGCCATGCCAACGCATCTGATTTCCGCACGCGCAGCGCTGATTTTTGTCGAGCCGGATGTCAAAGCTGGCGTGATCAAGCGTTTGCCCATGGGCGCCAAGTTGGCCTGCAGCGAAGCTAGTGAATGCGGCAAATTTTTGAAGACCGGCAAAGGCTATGTCCATCAACGCCATGTGCAAGCCATTGGTGACGCGGCGCCAAGCAATCGTACCGAAACGATGGTTGCATTTGCCCGGCAATTGATCGGAGCGCCGTATCTTTGGGGCGGTCGCAGCGGAGATGGACTGGATTGTTCTGGGCTTATTCAAATGGTGCTGGCCTTGTCCGGGATCAATGCCCCGCGTGATGCTGATCAGCAACTCCATGCTATCGGTGAAAATTTGCCAGCCGACGCGGCGCTAACCAGCGGCGATATTATATTTTTCCCAGACCATGTCGGGATCATGGTGGATGGCGAGCAGCTTATTCACGCGAACACGCATTGGATGCAAGTTGTGGTCGAACCTTTGAGCGATGTCATTGCGCGGTTTGGCAGCGATGTTGAACAGCCCGTGCTGGCACGCAAGCGTTTGGGATAAGTATCATGACACAAAGCGTGTTTATCGATGGCGCCGTCGGTACCACCGGTTTGGAAATTGCCGAACGTTTGGCATCGCGAACCGAATTTAACCTGGTAAAACTTCCCGAAGCGCTGCGCAAAGACGAGCAGGCGCGCCGCGAAGCAATTAATGACAGTGATTTTGTCATCTTGTGTTTGCCTGATGAGGCCGCAAGACAAGCGGTGTCACTGGTTGCCAACGAACGCACGCGGATTATTGATGCATCTTCAGCCCATCGGATCGCCGTCCAATGGACTTATGGCTTTGCTGAATTTCAAGAAAATCAGCGTGATCAGATTGCCAACGCTCGGTTCGTATCCAATCCGGGTTGTTATCCTACTGGATTTCTGGCGCTCATTGCGCCGTTAATTGCGCGCGGCATATTACCGGCGGACTGGCCCTATGCGATTAATGCTGTATCGGGATATTCAGGCGGTGGCAAAGCATTGATTGAACGGTTTCAAAGCGAACAGGATATCGGTTTTCGCAGCTATGGTTTGGCCTTGGAACATAAGCATATGCCGGAAATGAAATATCATGCCGGATTGACCCGTGATGTTATTTTTGCCCCGGCTGTGGTGCGCGCCTATCGGGGCATGCTGGTCGAAATTCCATTAAATCTCTTGGCATTGGGAAGTGGCGCGAAGGCGCAAGATATACTCTCAACCCTGACCGATCATTATCAAGACTCTGCGATCGTCACTGTTCAAAATGGCAATGAGACCGTTGAACTCTTGTTGAATGAAAACGATCCAGCGACGGATCGTCTGGATTTGGTTATATGTACTGATCGGCAAGGAGACCATGTTCGTTTGGTAGCCAAGCTTGATAATTTAGGTAAGGGCGCTGCCGGCGCTGCCGTTCAAAATTTGAACATCATGGCCGGATTGGATGAGACATTGGGACTGCGTCTCTAAATAGAACCGGCTTAGTCGGTTGCATTTTCCACTTTGTCCGGTCGCAAACTGGTGCCCGCGCGCCCGCTGCGAAAAGATGTGAACCAGCTGACAGGATTTAAGCTGGTTGAACCGTCGAGTGAAAATGTAATAAATTCCGCGCGGCCTCCGATATTTTCCCATGGAATGGTTCCATCTAGTCCCAATGGGCTGGCCACTCGGCTATCTGCGCTTAAATCCCGATTATCACCCATAAGATAAAAATGACCCTCAGGGATAATTATCGGTGCAATGTCATCTGTGGGCTGCGGTCCGAGGTCGATAATATCGTAGCTCACTCCATTGGGAAGCGTTTCCCTTACAATGGGGAGTGTACAGACATTATTCCCACTCGCGTCTGTGTCCCGCAATCCAGGAAATTCTGCGCTTCCGCAGGGGGAGTTGGCATCTATGGGTAAATTGAGATCCGGTTGCACTTCTTGTTTAACGGGATCGCCGTTAAGGAAAATCTGGCCGCCGCGCAATTCCAATGTGTCACCCGGCAATCCGATGACCCTTTTAATATAGTCGCTGCTTTGGTCTTTTGGCGTGAGGATAACAATATCCCCTCTTTCGGGAATAGATCCCCACAATCGTCCTTGCATGCGCGGCAACACATGGAAGGTTGGTGAAACCCAAGACCAGCCATAGGCATATTTGCTGACAATTAGACGATCACCAACCAATAAACCTGGCATCATTGATACGGAAGGAATGTAAAAAGGCTTGGCTACCAAACTGTGAAAGGCAAGAACCGCCAATAATAGCAGCCCAATGCTTTTGGCTTCACCAATCCAATCCGTTTTCTCTTTTTCCGTGGTCTCGGCCTTAGCCGCGATCTCGTCCACCTTTTCTAGAGCCATATTCTATATTCTTCTTCTCTTATCGTCCCGATCAATTCCACCCATTAGCCGGTCTATTTTGTAGGAAATGCCTCAATGATGACGAATGCTTGCGCCCATGGATGATCGTCAGTGAGTGTAAGGTGAACGACTGCATCATATCCCGCCGGGGTTATCGCGTCGAGCCGTTTTTTCGCACCGCCGGTCAAAGCCAAAGTCGGCGCACCGCTTTTGGCATTTACAACGCCGATGTCTTTCATAAACACACCTGCTCGAAATCCGGTGCCGACCGCCTTGGAATAGGCTTCTTTTGCGGCGAAGCGTTTGGCGTAAGTTCCTGCTTTGGTGTAAGGGCGCCGCGCCGCCTTGGCGCGTTCCAATTCAGTAAACACTCGTTTTTCAAAACGCGCGCCAAAACGGTTGAGCGAGTTTTGAATGCGCTCGATATTGCAGAGGTCAGAGCCAAGGCCGATTATCATAACAGGCCCGTCACCGTGCATCATCCATCAATTGCCGCATTTGCCTTATGCTCCCGGCAAGCCCGCCAAAAATAGCTTCTCCGACAAGAAAGTGACCGATATTCAGTTCCACCAGTTGCGGAATGGCGGCAATCGGGATGACATTGTCAAAAGTGAGACCGTGTCCAGCATGAGGTTCAATGCCATTTTTTGCTGCCAAAGCTGCCGCGTCGCTAATCCGTTGTAATTCTTGCTCGCGCTCCGCTCCTGAGCTGTGCGCATAGTGACCGGTATGAATTTCCACGACCGGTGCGCCCAGATGAATAGCCGCTTCAATTTGTCGTGGATCGGGTTCAATGAAAAGGCTGACTCGAATATTGGCTTCGCGAAGTTGTCCGACAAAATCTGCCAATCGATTATGCTGTCCTGCGGCATCTAGCCCGCCTTCGGTGGTTCTTTCTTCTCGCTTCTCTGGAACGATACAGGCTGCATGAGGTTTATGGCGCAAAGCAATATCGAGCATTTCATCAGTGGCAGCCATTTCCAGATTTAGCGGAATTGCCAATGTTTCCATCAATTCGAGCAAGTCATCGTCCCGAATATGTCTGCGATCTTCGCGCAAATGTGCGGTAATTCCATCCGCACCGGACTCCGCAGCGATGGTGGCCGCGCGAACCGGTTCGGGGTGATCGCCGCCGCGGGCATTACGGATTGTGGCAACATGGTCAATATTGACGCCCAATCGCAAGTAGGAAGAATCGCTCATGTTTTTCGGCTACCTGGTTTGCTGGTTGGAATAGCGGCCAACTCGGCGGGTAGCTCGTTATCGGCATAAGAGGGCACGGCCAATGCTAGGAGCGGGAAAAAGGGCACATCAAATTGCGCGCTGCCATTGGATCTGTCGACCAAGGCGCCGGCTGCAATAACCTCGCCCCCGGCCTCTCCGATGGCTTTGATCGCTTCGCGGGAAGAAAGGCCGGTGGTGACCACATCTTCCATCATCAACACCCTTTGGCCCGGTTCCAGGCCGAAGCCGCGGCGCAATTCAAAAGTGCCTTCCGGCCGTTCCAAGAAAATCGCTTCGGTGCCGAGTGCGCGGCCCATTTCATGGCCAACAATTACGCCGCCCATGGCCGGAGAAACAACAATATCAATGGCTGCGCGAATCTCTGCTGGTAACTTAGCGACTAGCGCATTGGCTAGACGCGCCCCGCGCGCTGGATCCATCAAGACTCGAGCACATTGCAAATATTGCGCGCTATGGCGTCCAGAAGACAGAATGAAATGGCCTTCCAAAAGGGCGTTGCTCGCATGAAATTCGGCCAATATCTCTGTTTCTGTCACGCGTTCTTCCTGCTTTGATTGGTTGTGTTTTTTTAAAATGGGTTCAACTTGGTTCTAATGAAAGATCAAAAAGTTAAAAAATATGCGTAGAGTAGCTTGAGGCTTGCGACAACCCTGCTTATAAGCCGCGACAAATGGGATGTTTCAGGCTAATGGGGCTGATGTCCAAACGGACATATTTACCAGAGCTTCTTGTCAGCGTAGGAGCTGAAAACGCCCGAAAATTGGGGTTAAAATAAGGTTGAGCAACGAATGACTCATTATGTGAAAGCATGGATTCTGGCATTGGGCCTGATTCTCACGCCTGCAGCTGCTTCGGCGCAAGATGCATTGCCTGCAGCGCCAGGAGCGGAAGCCGCACCGGCGGAAGCCAGCTCTGATGCAGAAACACCTGCTAAAGAAGCAGCGCTAACATCCGGACTGGATCCAGCTTTGTACACGCCAATGAAGCCGACCGAAGGCGTTGGCATGCCGGTCGACAAGGGGTTGGATTTTCAACCTCAAGTAAGTGAGACCGGCAAGCAGGCCAAATGGATCAATAATGTCATTTTGCTGCCGATCATGACTGTGATCTGCTTGTTCGTATTGGGATTGTTATTTTACGTCGTGATCAAATTTCGTCGCGGTGCTAATCCGGAGCCTTCCAAAACGACGCATAATACATTTATCGAGGTGGTTTGGACGGTTGTACCAGTCCTGATCTTGCTCGTTATCGCGGTGCCGTCGATCAGTTTGCTAGCCAAGCAGTTTGAGCCTGCACCAGAAGATGCTCTGACGATTAAAGTCACAGGTTACCAATGGTATTGGGGGTATAGCTATCCCGACAATGGTGATTTCGAGATTATTTCGAACATGTTGCCGCAAGAAGAAGCCGACGCGCGCGGTGAACCGTTTCAGCTGGCTGTTGACAATCGGATGGTCATTCCCGTCGGTAAGCCAGTGAAAATGTTGATTACAGGCGCGGATGTCATTCACAGCTTTGCGGTCCCAGCAGCTTGGTTCAAGCTGGATGCGGTGCCTGGCCGGATCAATGAAAAAGTAATGCAGATAGATGAAGTTGGCGTTTATTACGGCCAATGTTCAGAGCTGTGCGGCGCGCGCCATGGTTTTATGCCGATCGCGGTGGAAGTGCTGCCAGAAGACAAGTTTAACGATTGGGTGCGCGCCAATGGCGGCACTGTAAAAGGCGATGAAGCCGCAGATGCAGAGGTTGACGCAGAGGGCGAAGAGTCCGCTGAAGAAACAGCAGCTGAAGAGACGACAACAGAAGGCGCGCCTGCAGATGCAGCCGCCGCTGCGAACTAAGGGGTACGCAAGCGATGACAACAATTGCAGCTGATGGCGAGATTTTGGACGATCACGCGCATGACGCGGATCACAAGCCCGCTTTTTTCCAACGTTGGTTCATGTCAACCAATCACAAAGATATCGGTACGCTTTATCTGATTTTCGCTATTGTTGCGGGGATTATCGGCGGTGCGATTTCAGGCATGATGCGGATGGAATTGGCAGAGCCGGGAATTCAATATTTATCCAGCTGGGTCGGTGCTGGCGCATCAATGGACGAAGCGCTGCATCTATGGAATGTGCTGATCACCGCTCACGGTCTGATCATGGTCTTTTTCATGGTTATGCCAGCAATGATTGGCGGTTTTGGCAACTGGTTTGTTCCCTTGATGATTGGCGCGCCTGATATGGCGTTCCCGCGGATGAACAACGTTAGTTTCTGGTTGCTTATTCCGGCCTTTTTGCTGCTTTTAGGATCGACTTTCGTGCCTGGCGGTACCGGTCTGGGTGCTGGCACGGGTTGGACCGTCTATGCGCCCTTGTCGACCACCGGTTCGGTTGGCCCTGCCGTTGATATGGCGATCTTATCCCTTCACTTGGCGGGCGCAAGTTCGATTTTGGGTGCAGTGAACTTCATTACCACCATTTTCAATATGCGTGCGCCGGGTATGACCTTGCACAAAATGCCGCTATTTGTTTGGTCGGTTTTAGTTACCGCTTTCTTGTTGCTTCTAGCCCTTCCTGTTTTGGCAGCGGCTATTACCATGCTGTTAACAGACCGGAATTTCGGAACGACATTTTTTGATGCTGCAGGCGGCGGTGATCCTGTGCTGTATCAGCATCTTTTCTGGTTCTTTGGCCATCCTGAAGTCTACATCATGATCCTGCCAGGCTTTGGCATGATCAGCCACATTATCTCGACCTTCTCCCGTAAACCGATTTTCGGCTATCTGGGAATGGCTTACGCGATGGTAGCTATTGGTGTGGTTGGCTTTGTGGTTTGGGCCCACCATATGTTTACAACCGGTATGTCAGTAAATGTGAAAATGTACTTTACCGCTGCAACTATGGTTATTGCCGTGCCAACGGGTATTAAAATTTTCTCCTGGATTGCGACCATGTGGGGAGGATCGATGACGTTTAAAACACCCATGGTATGGGCGTTGGGCTTCATCTTCATGTTCACGGTTGGCGGCGTTACTGGCGTTGTTCTCGCAAATGGCGGAATTGATGATAATTTGCACGACACCTATTATGTGGTGGCCCATTTCCACTATGTGTTGTCACTTGGTGCGGTTTTCTCGATTTTTGCAGGCTTCTATTATTGGTTCCCGAAAATGTCCGGGCGCCACTATAGCGAATTGCTTGGCCAATTGCATTTTTGGATCTTCTTCATCGGTGTGAACATCTTGTTCTTCCCCATGCATTTCTTGGGTAATCAGAGCATGCCACGCCGCTATCCCGACTATCCGGAGCAATTTGCTTATTGGAACGAAATCGCATCGATTGGCTATGTCGTAATGGCTGTCGGTGTGTTGATTTTCTTCGTCAATATTGCCTGGTCTTTGGTCGCTGGACGCAAAGCGGAAGCCAATTATTGGGGTGAAGGCGCGACAACATTGGAATGGACATTGTCCAGCCCGCCGCCATTTCACCAGTTTGAAACGTTACCTCAGATTAAGTAATCGAGGTTTTGATGGACAATCGCTCTGGCGGCCTTCGGGTTGCCGGAGCGTTTGCCAAAAATAAGACTATCAGTTGAGAAATTCGATAATATTATGACCATCGCATCAACAACACCGTATAAATTGGCAAGCGCGAAAGATTTGTTCGCGCTGACCAAGCCGCGTGTGATGACATTGGTTATTTTTACCGCAATTTGTGGGTTGCTGGCCGCGCCCGGCGCGATTCATCCGGTCATAGGCTTTACCGCGATTTTGGCCACCAGCCTTGGGGCCGGCGCTTCGGCGGCACTGAATCAATGGTATGAATATGACATTGACGCAGTGATGAAACGGACGGCGGATCGGCCTTTGCCTGCTGGGCGGATGGACAGAGACACGGCGCTGCATTTCGGCATCGGCCTTTCGGTATTTTCGACCTTGTTAATGGGCGTGGCGGTCAATTGGTTGAGCGCAATAATTTTGGCTTTTTCCATCTTTTTCTATGCCGTGGTTTATACGATTTGGCTTAAACGTAGCACGCCTCAGAATATTGTAATTGGCGGCGCTGCGGGCGCCTTTCCTCCAGTTATTGGCTGGGTTGCGGTTACCGGTGAAGTGACACTGATGCCGATCTTGTTATTCGCCATCATATTTTTCTGGACGCCGCCCCATTTTTGGGCCCTCGCGTTATTCATGAATAGTGATTATTCCAAGGCTGGTGTTCCAATGATGCCAGTGGTTGCCGGTCGTCAGTCAACGCGCAACCAAATCGCTGTTTACAGTGTCGTCCTTGCTCTCTGCGCAATTGCGCCCTTTGCTATTGGCGCCACTGGTTTGGTTTACGGTGTCGCGGCAATAATGTTGAGCTTGGCTTTTGCCGTGCTGTCTTTTCGAGTTCGAGCCAGTCGTACCGATGTTGCGGCGGAGATGGTGGCGGAAAAGCAATTGTTCAAATTTTCAATCCTCTATCTGTTTGTATTGTTTGCAGCCTTGGTAGCGGACCGGATGATATTCGCGTGAGCCAGATGGACAATAAAGATCTCGCCATGACGCCCGAGGAACAAAAAGCCTATCAAGCGAAGCAAAAGCAACGCGCCTTGATCATGGCAGGTTTGCTCTTTTTCCTGGTGGTGCTATTTTATCTGATAACTTTTGTGAAGATTAGCAGTTCGATATCATGAGCAATGCCCGAACCCGAGATCTGACGACTAAAAATTTGCGGATTGCCGCATTGGCTGGAGCCATGGGTGTTGCGATGCTCGGAATGGGCTATGCGGCCGTGCCTTTATATGAAATTTTTTGCCGGGTAACCGGTTATGGCGGGACAACGCAGCGCGTTGGTGTTGCCCAGGCCGCGACGATTAAAGCCACGTCTAAAGTCATGTCAGTGCGCTTTGATTCCAATGTCAATTCGGCTTTGCCTTGGTCGTTCAAGCCGGAAAATACGGTTGACCGCGTGAGCGTTGGCGCCCGCGACATGGCTATTTATGTCGCGACCAACAAATCGGAGCGTCCTGTTGTCGGCACGGCGACGTTTAACGTAACCCCAGTCCAGGCCGGAAAATATTTTCACAAAGTGCAGTGTTTTTGTTTCACAGAACAATTGCTTGAACCGGGGCAAACGATGCGCATGCCGGTCCTCTATTATGTCGATCCTGCTATTTTGGAGGACCCAGAGACGCGCGACATAGAAGAAATCACATTAAGCTATACATTTTATCGGTCGAAAGACGGCATTGCGGTAGACCCCGCGAAAAGCGATAGCTAAGAGTTAAACGAAGACAAATTTTGGGGAATAACATCATGGCCGGAGCCAAGAACCACGATTATCATATTTTGCCACCAGACATTTGGCCGTTTATTGGTTCTATGTCGGCGATGGTTATGGCCTTTGGCGGTATCATGTGGATGCATCCGGATGTCTTCGGAACTTTTGGTTCGCTGGTATTTGCCATTGGTGTTGGTTTGGTGGGCCTAACCTTTTTTACTTGGTGGTCCAATGTCATCAAAGAAGCGCATGCCGGTGACCACACACCTGTGGTGCAATTGCATCTCCGCTACGGCATGATACTGTTCATCGCGTCGGAAGTGATGTTTTTTGTCGGCTGGTTCTGGGCCTGGTTCGACTATTCGCTCTTTCCACAACCGATTGACTTTGCCGATGGCATAGCCACGAACATGATCGGTCAGGAAGGCGCAGAAGCGCTGGTACAATGGCCTCCCAAAGGCATAGAGGTCTTAAATGCTTTTGAGTTACCTTTGCTCAATACGTTGATTTTGCTTTGCTCGGGCACCACCGTTACTTGGGCGCACCATTCTCTGATTCACGATAATCGCAAGGGACTGATCACCGGCCTGTGGCTGACGATTATTTTGGGCGCTGTGTTTAGCTTCATTCAGGCTTATGAATATAGCATTGCACCCTTTCCCTTTGCTGGCGTGAACTATAGCAGCGCCTTTTACATGGCGACTGGGTTTCACGGGTTCCATGTTCTTGTAGGCACAATCTTCCTGATCGTATGTCTTGCACGTGCCTATAAAGGTCATTTTACCCCCAAGCAGCATTTTGGTTTTGAAGCGGCGGCTTGGTATTGGCATTTTGTTGATGTCGTGTGGCTGTTCCTCTTCATCGCTGTTTATGTTTGGGGCGGCTGGGGTGCACCTGTTCATTAGGACCGTGCATTGACCGATATCGAAAATTCAAAAGGGCAGCCGGATCTTCTTCCTGCTGCCCTTTTTGGCCTTTGTCCTCATTGCGGGCAAAAAACCCTTTTCCAGTCCATCACCGCATTTGCGCCGTCCTGCCGCGCCTGTGGTCTCGATTATGATAAATATAACGTGGGTGATGGCCCAGCGGCTTTTCTAACGCTTATTGTCGGCGGCGTGATCCTGGCATTGGCGCTAATTGTCGAATTGAATTTCTATCCTCCAATGTGGGTGCATGCACTTTTGTGGTTTCCGCTGACTATTGCTGCAGTGATCGGATCTCTTCGATTGATGAAAGCCGTGTTGTTAATTCTCGAGCACCGCAATCAGGCAAGAGAAGGCAGTATCGACGAAAGTGATGCGCGATGAAGTCCATTCCTATTATAGGAACCGTGGTGGTTGCAATAGCTGTTGCGATTATGATCGGATTGGGCATCTGGCAATTGCAGCGCGCAGAATGGAAGAACGGATTGCTCGCTACTTATGAAGCCGCCAGCAACGAGCCACCAATCAGTTATCCTGCAGTGCCAGTGGAAAATGATCCCGCTTATTTCCGTCGATCATCGGTCCATTGCCTCGAGGTTCTCAGTTGGCGGGCGGTAAGCGGCCGCAATGCTCGCGGTCAATCCGGCTGGGCGCATATTGCCCATTGCAAGACATTGGGCGGAGAAGGGCCGGGTGCGCATATTGTTGGTGGATGGTCAAAATCACCGGACAATCCACAATGGACAGGCGGAGAGGTTGACGGGGTCATTGCACCTGATAGCCAGCATATGGTGCGTCTGGTTGCCAGCTCACCAATTGCCGGGCTGGAGAAAAGCCAACCGCCCTCGACTGATGATGTTCCGAACAATCATATGGCTTATGCCGTCCAGTGGTTTCTTTTTGCTGCTATTGCGCTCATCATCTATTTTCTGGCGCTGCGAGGACGAAGCAAGGGCACAATTAAAGCTTAAACCTTGCCCTTGATGATGGAGGCGGCTAACCCGCAGCCCATTATGGAATATATCTCAACACGCGGTGGCGCCGAGCCCCTGAATTTTGAACAAGTCACGCTGGCCGGATTGGCTGGGGATGGTGGTCTTTATGTCCCCACTCATTGGCCCCGTTTTTCTGAGACAGAAATAGCAGATATGGCGGGATTGCCTTACGCTGAAATTGCTGTTCGCGTAATGAAACCTTTTGTTGGAGATGTCCTTTCGGAAGTGGAGCTGCGCAGCCTATGCGAACAAGCCTATGGCCGATTTGCGCATAAGGCGGTGACGCCATTGGTGCAATTGGATGAACAGCATTGGCTTTTGGAATTGTTTCACGGTCCAACATTGGCGTTCAAAGATGTGGCTCTGCAATTGCTTGGCTTGCTGTTTGAAACCTTCTTAGCGCGCCAGGACAAGCATCTGACGGTTGTCGGGGCAACGTCCGGGGATACAGGATCAGCGGCTATTGATGCGCTGGCTGGCCGGGACAAGGTCGATATTTTCATGCTGCATCCGGATGGCCGGATTTCGGACGTGCAACGGCGGCAGATGACTACAGTCTTGGCACCCAATGTCCACAATATCGCCATTGACGGGAGTTTTGACGATGCTCAGGCCATGGTCAAACGGATGTTCGCGGACAAAGAAGTGACCAATAGTTTCGCAATTTCTGCGGTTAACTCGATTAACTGGGCGCGGCTAATGGCGCAAATCGTCTATTATTTCTATGCGGCGTCGCAGCTAGGCGCGCCCCATCGCAAGATTGCATTTTCGGTTCCAACCGGAAATTTCGGCGATGTGTTCGCCGGATATGTGGCATCGCAAATGGGTTTGCCCGTTGCGCGTCTGATTGTAGCAACCAATGTGAATGACATATTGCATCGGGCATTGCAGGATGGGGACTATTCCGCCGGCACCGTTACTCCGACCGCTGCGCCTTCAATGGATATTCAAGTGAGTAGCAATTTTGAACGGCTGCTGTTTGATTTGGAGGGCCGAGATGGCGCGAAAACGGCGGCACGTATGCATGCATTTGAAGCCAGTCGTGACATGCAAATTGAAGAAAATATGCGCATGAAAGCGGCGAAAATATTTGCCAGTGCGCGCGTGGATTCCAACCAAATGACACTGGCTATGGGTCAGGCACAAGGGGAAGCCGGACAAGTTATTGACCCGCACACAGCTATTGGCTTGGCCGCTGCACAGGCGGCAGAATTGGATCCATCCACTCCGATCGTGACCTTGGCAACGGCGCATCCCGCCAAATTCCGGGATGCAGTCGAACGGGCAACGGGTGTGAGGCCGAGCTTACCTCGACGGATTGGTGATCTTTTCGATCGCGAAGAAGCCTATGATAAATTGCCAGGCGATTATGATGCGGTCAAATCTTTCGTAACGTCAAAAGCAACTCCCGCCCATGGCTGAGTCCGCCTCAAAACCGGCTGTTATGATCAGTGATCCGCGCGAGGATTATGCGCTAATTGATTGCGGCCACGGGCGTAAGCTGGAGCGCTATGGTGCCTATCACTTTATTCGCCCTGAACCACAGGCCATGTGGGCTCCTGCTCTGGAGGATTGGCAGGCGGATGGAGAATTCATCCCAGCATCCGATGATGATGGTGGCGGACGTTGGCATTTTCTTCGACCTGTACCCGAAGAAGGTTGGCCGCTTTCTTGGGAAGAAGTGACGTTCACGGCGCAATGTACGCCGTTTCGCCACTTGGCTTATTTCCCGGATATGGATCCGATATGGCGATGGATTCGTGGTCATATTGCAGATGTTGATGAGGCGCAGGCTCTTAACTTGTTCGGATATACCGGTGTCGGCACTTTGGCTATGTCCGCTGCTGGCGCCAAGCTAGTGCATGTTGATGCTTCGAAAAAGTCGGTTTCTGCAGCGCGAGACAATGCCGCTTTGTCAGGCATGGCAGAACGTCCGATCCGCTGGATTATTGACGATGCGGCTAAATTCGCGGCGCGCGAGGTTCGTCGCGAACGTCGCTATGATGCGATTTTACTTGATCCGCCAAAATATGGCCGCGGTCCAGATGGACAAATTTGGCGACTGGAAGAAGATCTTGCGCCGCTTATTGAGAATTGCGGAAAACTGCTTGATGATGAGAGCAGGTGTCTCTTCCTGACCGTTTACGCAGTGCGCATGTCCGCATTGGCATTGGGATCTTTGCTGCAAGAAAAACTGGCGCATCTTGGAGGATCAATCGAAGTAGGAGAATTGGCTGTACGGGAAGAGTCGCGCGGACTACTTTTGCCCACAGCTATTTATGCTCGTTGGTCCAAATAGCATTGGCAGTGAATATAGTCCGGCTGCGCTTGCTAATCCTGCCACAACATGGTGAAATCAGAATATGACAGATACACTTATTTTAGAGGTGAACGATTTGGAAGTCGATGTTCTTACAGGCATCTATTCCGAAGAAACCCATCTGCCGCAGCCATTGCGGATATCGATAGCCGCTGAGCTCAAGATTCAAGAGCGTTATGAACCCGATACACCGCTGGACAGTTCAAAAAACTATATGGATCTAAAAGATGCCGCAACCAAAGCCTTGCCGGAAGGCGTGCATTTTAAGCTCATTGAGGCTGTGGCTGATCACATAATCGAAACCTTGTTCCTGCAGGACCAAAGCGTTTTGAGTGTCACGGTGAAAATCGTGAAACTGCTTATTTCTGAAAAAGGTGAAGCTATTGGCATCACCATGTCGCGGGCGCGTAAATGACCGAAAAGCCATCGAAACTGGCATTGGTCACCGGAGGACTGAGACGACTTGGCGCCCATATTGCGGGTCACCTGGCTGAAAATGGATATGCATTGGCGCTTCATGGCCATAGCGACGATGTTCCCGAAGCTGGATTGGCGCAAATTTTGAAAGATAATAATAGCGACTGGTTGGGTGTCGTCGCTGATTTTAACGTTGAAGGCAGCGGCGAAAGATTATTGGATATGGTGATCGCTCATTTTGGACGAGCACCGGACTTGCTTGTCAATAATGCGTCTCTGTTCCATTATGACAACAAGGAGACATTGCAAGCCGCCGCGCTCGAAAGCCATTTGCGCATCAATATGATGCTTCCCACCTTGCTGACCACTTTAATGGCCAAACGAATGGCAGATGGTCAAAAGGGCGCTGTGATCAACATTGTGGATCAACGTGTCCGAAATCCCGTTGGCGATCAACTGAGTTATACATTGTCCAAACAGGCTTTGGCAGAATCGATTCGAACTTTGGCTTTGGCATGCGCTGACACGATCCGTGTAAACGGTGTGGCGCCGGGACTGACTATTCCAACTGACGCCTATCAGGACGATCAAATGGAACGCCTAAAACAGCTAATGCCGCTCGGCACCTTATCTTCTCCCGATGATATTGCAGCGGCAGTTCAATATCTGGCAGAGGCAAAAAATGTGACCGGTCAGACGCTATTTGTCGACGGCGGCGCACATATGAAAAGCTATGATCGTGATTTTATGTTCCTCGCACAACGGTAGGTCGCAATTATCACCTCGGTTCATCGACAACATGCTTGTTAACGCGCGGTTTCGTTCCATTTCGAGCGATCAATCTTTGGGTAATTCTCCCACCCAATATTGATCAATCTGAAAGGAAAATAATGCGAATCTATTCGAAAGTCCTCTTGGCCAGCGTTGCAACAATTGCATTGGCCGCTTGTTCTGAAACCACCCCAAGCGATGCGACAGGTGGTGAAGATATTGCAGAGGCTGTCCCCGCAGAACCAACGACTATCGTTGGCGTGGCACAAGACAATGCCGATTTTTCAACTTTGTTGACCGCGGTCACGGTTGCAGAATTGGGTGAAACCCTATCTGGCGAAGGCCCATTCACAGTTTTTGCGCCCACAAATGATGCCTTTGGAAAAGTCGATGCAACAGCGCTTAGCGATCTTCTTAGCCCTGAAAAGAAAGACGATTTGTCCGCTTTGCTCAACTATCATGTTGTCGCCGGCAAATTGACAGCGGCGGATGTTGTCCAAGCAATTAGCGATGGTGGCGGATCGACTACGTTGAAAACCGTTCAAGGCGGCGCACTTAAGGCGTCATTGGAAGGTGAAAAGGTGGTGTTGGAAGATGCTGCTGGCGGAAAATCAATTGTGACAACAACCGATGTGGAAGCAACAAATGGCGTCATCCATGCGATTGATACGGTCGTAATGCCAGGCTGATATCTCTGATCCTGAACAAAAGGCCTCGCCCTAAGGGTGGGGCCTTTTTTGTTGGCTCTAGAACCGCTATCTAAAAACGAAACTGTGAGAAGGAATTGATAGTGGCGCAATATTGGTTGATGAAGTCAGAACCCGATGAATATGGCTGGGATGATCTGATAGCTGAAAATGAAGGGGTTTGGGATGGAGTAAAAAATGCTCAGGCCAGCAATAATATGAAAAAAATGCAGAAGGGTGACCAGGTCTTTTTCTATCATTCTCGGCAGGGATTGGAAATTGTTGGGATCATGGAAGTGAGCGAAGAGCAATTTCCTGATCCGTTTGATGATACGGGGCGCTGGATAGCGGTTAAAGTGAAACCAGTGCGCAAACTGGATAACGCGGTACCGTTAAAGGATATGAAGCAAAATCCGGCGCTCTCCGATCTCGCCATTATTCGCCAGACACGATTGTCTGTCGCCCCCGTGACTGAGGCCCAATGGGGGGCGATATTGGCTATGGCAAGCTGATATTAGAATGTTTTCAGCGGCTTAATTTTTTGTTTCAATTCGGCTTGCGGGCACAATAAATTCCAACCGCAATCCCGATGGCTCTCGGATCATCATATGTGTGGCAGGGCCATTGCCCAGAAATTCCGGTGCAAATTCAACGACCACGCCCGTATGCGCAACAAATTTACGGTGCAGATCGTGCAGCGCTGGCAAATCGCGCACAGTAATCGCCATATGATGCAAGCCGACATTGTTCTTGCGGTCAAAGGAAACCGCTTTGGCCGGATCGTTGACTTGCCACAGGGTGACAAACATTTTTCCATTGGTCACGAATTTTGCTGGATATTCCGGTCGGCCGCCAGCGCGTTTCCAACCCAGTGTGTCGACAAAGAAAGACGCTGTATCATCGAGTTTACTGACTGCAAAACCGATATGGTTGAGCTCGAGTGTCGCAGTCTCTTCCTGCGCGGTAGTTTTAGTCTGAGCCGCAACGGGCGATGCCAGCAAAATGCTTGTAGTCAGGAGCAGCGAAAGAGGTTTCATTTTACGAGTTCCTTTGATCGAATATCATGACGCTAACAGACCATATTCGCTTTCGCAGCCCGCATTGTTACAATGATATTCTATTTGGATCGCAGTCCACTAACAGTAGCACCGGCGGCGGTTAGAAACTCGACTTCGGTCTTTAGATGCAACAAACGCAGGCCTGTGCGCTGCATTGCTTTTTCCAGCGCAGGCGCAAATTGATCGGTACTTTCGACTGTCGCACTCCACCCGCCATAGGCTTTAGCAAGCATCGCGAAATCCGGGTTTTGCAAGGAAGTGGCCGACAGGCGTGCCGGATATTCGCGCTCCTGATGCAGACGGATCGTACCAAAGCTTCCATTGTCAATGACTAGCACGAGAAGGTTGGCGCCATATTGTACCGCTGTTGCCAATTCCTGTCCGTTCATCAGAAAATCGCCATCGCCGGCTATCACTGCGGAGACACGTTCCGGGAAACGCAGGGCCGCCGCGATCGAAGCCGGCACGCCATACCCCATTGCGCCGGATGTCGGAGCAAGTTGGCTTGGAAAAGAGCCATAGGTCCAATAGCGATGCCACCAGCCAGAAAAATTACCCGCGCCATTGCAGATTATCGCATCAGCGGGCAGCATGTCTTGCATCGCTGCCACGCAGGGGCCGAGATCCAATATCGCATCCGTGAGTTTCACCGTTGTCCATTGCTGATAGTCGGCATGGGCATTCTTGCCCGCGTCAAAGCTTAGCAGATCATCTTCCCACAAAGCCGCTTGTTCGGCAAATTCATGCATCTCGGCGCATATCGGCAAATCGACCCGATACACATGGTTGAGTTCATCGGGATCGGGATGAATATGGACTAAGGTCTGATCAGGATGATCGGGTGTAATCAGCGAGTAACCATCGGTGGTTGCCTCCCCAAGCCGTGCACCGACGGCAATAACCAGATCGGCGGCTTTTACCCGTTCAACTAATTTCGGATTAGGGCCGTAGCCGAGATTGCCGGCATAGACCGGACTGTCATTGGGAAAATTATCCTGACGGCGAAAAGCGCAAGCAACTGGCAGACCAATCCGCTCTGCATAGGCAGCGAAATTGTCTCGGGCGCTGGCGCACCATCCAGCGCCGCCAATAATGGCAATGGGGTCGGTTGCGTCGCGAAGCAGATCGGTGAGCGTGGTCATCGCATTGGGGCACATAGGTTGCACGGGAGCGATGACCTTGGGCCGGTCCAGTGTCTCTACTGCATCGCGAAGCATGTCTTCGGGCAAGCTCAGTACCACCGGCCCGGGCCTTCCCGAACTGGCCGTGTCAAACGCGCGGGCAATATATTCGGGGATACGTGCGGCATTGTCGATCCGCGCAGCCCATTTGGCCAGCGGAGAGAACATCGCGTTAAAGTCGACTTCTTGAAAGCCTTCCCGATCCCGGTCATCGCGGGCCACGTCACCAATGAACAGGATCATTGGGGTGCTGTCTTGCATGGCCGTGTGAACGCCGATGCTCGCATTAGTTGCTCCGGGGCCTCGGGTTACAAATGCGATTCCAGGGCGGCCGGTGAGCTTCCCATCGGCCTCGGCCATGAATGCGGCACTGCCATCCTGACGCGTAGAAATCGTTTCGATTCCAGCGCAGTCGTGCAATGCATCGAGAACAGAAAGGAAGCTTTCGCCGGGAACCGTAAAAATGCGATCAGTGCCTTGGATGACGAGCTGATCTACCAAAACTTGCGCGCCTGTGCGGATATTTGTCATGGTGCTGATCCTCAACTCTGGTGAATGGCTTTGGTCACCATATAGGCTTTCAAACCGTCGGGCCCATCTTCGGACCCGTGACCGGACTGTTTTACGCCGCCAAAGGGCGCGTCTCCTGGGCTGATAGTGAGATTGTTTATCCCGACCATTCCGGCTTCAATCTTGTCCCCAATTATATTGGCGGTGCGAAGGCTTTCGGTGAAAGCATAGGCTGCAAGGCCGAGTGGTAAGCGGTTGGCCTGTTCAATCGCTTCTTCCAATGTATCAAAAGGGCGCATAGCGGCAACCGGACCAAAGGGTTCGTTGCACATAATATCAGCTTGCAGCGGGACATCGGTGAGGACGGTAGGTTGGTAAAAATAGCCGTCGCTGTCCATAGCTTCCCCGCCCAGGCGTACGGTTGCGCCTTTTGTTTTGGCGTCGCTAATCAATTGTTCCATCGTTTCGGGACGGCGTGGATTCGCCAACGGTCCCATATCAATATTGTCGCCAAAGCCGTCACCAACTTGAACTTTTTCGGCGCGCTTGGTGAATTCTGTCGCAAATTGTTCATAGATGCCAGACTGGACATAGAAGCGGGTAGGCGAGACACATACTTGTCCGGCGTTGCGATATTTTTGCATCGCTAGAAGGTTAAGCGCTTTGTCCATATCACAGTCGTCGAAAATAAGTACGGGGGCATGACCACCCAATTCCATAGTGGTTCGTTGCATATTTTCCGTCGCCAGTTTCATCAAATGTTTGCCAACCGGAACAGAACCGGTGAAGCTGACTTTACGAATGATATCTGAAGCGATCAAATGACTCGAAATCTGTGCTGGGTCGCCAAAGACAATTTGTACCACTCCCGATGGCAAGCCAGCATCTACCAGACAGCGAACCATTTCAATGGCACTGGCAGGCGTTTCTTCGGCTGGTTTCAATATGATCGAGCAGCCCGCGGCGAGCGCGGCAGCCAATTTGCGAGCGGGCGTGAACACCGGAAAGTTCCAGGGGCTGAAAGCCGCGACTGGGCCGACCGGTTGATATTTGACAAAGCTCTGCTGGCCGGTGGGCCGAACCAAAAGGCGCCCGTAACAGCGCTTGGCTTCTTCCGCCATCGTTTCGAACAAATTGGCTGAGCCGCTGACTTCGCCCGTCGCTTGAGCAACCGGCTTTCCTTGTTCTGCGGTTATCAGCCGTCCAATTTCCGGTGCCCGTTCGCGCAGCAATTGGGCTGCCTTTCTAAGGACGGTGGCGCGTTCATTGACTGGGGTATCGCGCCAAATTGGAAAGGCACGGTTCGCAGCATCCAAAGCGCGATCAAGATCCGCATGGCTTGCTTTGGGCAAGTCTGAAATCGTCTTGCCGGTTGATGGATTGACGACATGAAGAACGTCTCGATCGGCGACATCGATCCACTCACCATCAATATGGAGTTGCAGGGAAGGGGGATAATTATGGGACATAGTTGCTCCTGTAACCGGTTGAGACAGCACTAGACTTGTCGGCGCTTTCCCGCAATGATTGTAACAAGGATATGAGAGGAAAAATATGGAACTAGTCACAGACGGATTGCGCTTTCCTGAAGGCCCTATAGCAATGCCCGACGGCAGTGTGATTTTGGTTGAGATCGCGGCAGGACAGCTAACCCGGGTGGCTGCTGATGGAAGCAAGGATGTGATTGCGAAACCGGGTGGCGGTCCCAATGGCGCGGCGCTCGGACCGGATGGCAAAATCTATGTCTGCAATAATGGCGGTTTTGAATATCAGGAAGCAAATGGCTTTCTGACCCCACATGGCATTGCCAATGATTATTCCGGCGGACGGATTGAACGGATTGATCCGCAAACCGGTGCAGTAGAACTGCTTTACAAGAGCGGTGATTTTGACTGCGTATTGCGCGGCCCAAACGATATTGTCTTTGATGATCAGGGCGGCTTCTGGTTCACCGATCACGGCAAAATCGATTATGCCAAGCGCAGCCATGATATTGTAGGGATATTCTACGCGAAAGCCGATGGCAGCCATTTGGAGGAAGTTATTTTTCCTTCGCAAAACCCCAATGGTGTTGGCTTGTCCCCCGATGGCAAGACACTTTATGCTGCGGAAACCTATACCTGCCGCCTGATGAAATTTAACATTACTGCGCCGGGTAAAGTCGCGCCGGATGCAGGCCCCGGCGGCCCGGGTATCCCCGTTTATCGTCCCGCAGGCTATAAATTTTTCGATAGCCTGGCGATGGAGGAAAGCGGAAATATCTGTGTCGCGACCATTGGCGAATGCGGGATTAGCGTGATTTCGCCGGCCGGCGAATTGGTCGAGTTTGTTGCTACAGATGATATTTTCACCACCAATATATGTTTCGGCGGTGACGATATGATGGATGCCTGGCTCTGTCTGTCGGCATCAGGCCGTCTGGTCAAAACGCGCTGGAAGCGACCGGGACTGAAATTGGAGTATTTGAATAAGTGAACTACGACACCGTGATTTTCGACTTCGGCGGAGTCATTACGTCCTCGCCTTTTGATGCGTTTAACCGGCTTGAGGCTGAGCGGGGCGTACCCATTCACAGTGTTCGAACGATCAATAGCACCAATCCGCATGATAATGCCTGGGCGAAATTTGAACGGTCGGAAATTGATGCGGCGGGTTTTGATCGCCTCTTTGCTGAAGAAGCGAATGCTCTGGGTATTGGACTAAATGGAGAGGAAGTACTGGCTTGCCTGGCTGGTGATATCCGCCCAGCAATGGTTGAGATGTTGGATATTCTCAAGGCCAAGAGCTTTACCATCGGCTGCATTACCAACAATGTGCCGTCCGGAAAGGGTTCAGGCATGGCGTTGGACGATGAGAAGGCGACCGCCATCGCCGCGATCATGGCGCGGTTTGATCATATTATTGAAAGCAGCAAGGCGGGTATTAGGAAGCCTGATCCGCGTATTTATGAAATGATGTGCGAAGCGTTGGATGTCCGGCCGGAGCAGTGTATTTATCTTGATGACCTAGGTATTAATTGCAAGCCGGCAGCCCAGCTCGGCATGGCAGCGATCAAGGTTACCGGCGAGCATCAAGCGCTCAAAGATCTGCATGATTTGCTGGAAATGCCATTTAATTAGCGGGCAATTTCGCGCCTCCAAAACCATTTTTCACGCTCAGTAACAGACTGAAATAGCGATATTCTCGTTAAGAATGTCGTATTTCCGCCATTTTTTAGTGACTCTATAATGACATAAATATTACATTTATATTGCAGTCAGTGTCACAAATCTGTAATAAAGTCTCAGAGAGTTAGGAGAGTAACTATGAAAAACACAAGGATTATTGCTCTAACCATGGGTCTGGCCGTCATCGCTTCGCCTGGATTAGCCCAATCGCCAGAAGGTGAAATTGGCTATGCCAAGGGTGCGTTGGCTTATGATGCCTTGATGGCAGGAGAGAATGAGGCAGCTGTCGCGAAGTTGGAACGCGGATCACTGAAAGATCCTGCCGTGATGATCAATCTTGGCCAAGCTTATGTCAGAACAGGACGCACGGGTGATGCTGCAAAAATGTTCATGGCGGCCATGAATAGTAACCGCAGCTTTGATGTGGTGCTTTCGGACGGAACCATATTAGATTCGCGTAAGGCAGCAGAAACTGCGCTGTCCAATTTGAATGGACGTCTAGCTTCACGCTAAATTCAATTTTTCTGATCTTTGAGGGCGGACGTGAAAGCGGCCGCCCTTTTTGTTTGTAAATAATATATTTGCTGATTTTTTGCATTGCACCATGAAAGGTCACTTTTGTGCGCCCCTCAAAGTCATTGCAACAATCTCGAAATATTACTGTCTCTGAAGAGTCACATAAACCGCACCGAGAGGTCATTTGTTGACCCTAATGCCCTTCAACGAAGGCGATGGGGGCAAATGATTCGTTTCCACATCATCTGATCTGAAGTTTTGAAAATCAGTAATATTGCGGAGACTTTATCCATGTTGAATAAGCAAATTCGTTCTGTACTTTTCGCCGGTGTAGCAGCAATTGCGGTTACTGCTTGTGGCGCCGATGATGTGGCCTCTCCAGGGGAAGGCACGATAGTATTGCCGGCGCCTACTCCGACGCCAACACCAACCCCGACACCGACACCAACTCCGACACCAACTGGAGGCCCAGCAGCGGATTGCCCAACCGGAACCGCTAATGTCGGAACGATTACAACCGGTAACAGTCAGGAATTGCGTAACTGTCAAATTTCCGGTGTGATTTCTGGCAATCTGACCGTTCCCAATCGGGACGGCACTATTTACTCTTTCTCCGGAGCGGTGGAAGTCGGCGTAGATGGCGGGTCGACCGGTATCTTGACGATTGAACCCGGCGTTGTGATTTTCGGTTCATCAGGCGGCGATTTTCTTCTGGTTAACCGCGGTTCGCAACTTTTTGCCGAAGGCAATGCCTCTTCACCAATCATTATGACTTCGCGTCAAAATATATTGGGTACAACTGGTGTGGATAGCATCGGTCAATGGGGCGGCGTGGTCATATTGGGCCGGGCGCCGATTTCTGATTGTTCAACCGGTGGTGCCTCCAATCCGGGCGGTACGCGAACGGATTGCGAAGCGATTGTAGAAGGACCAACCAATGCGGTTTATGGCGGCACGTTACCAGCCGATTCCAGTGGCCGCTTATCCTATGTGCAAGTCCGCTATCCCGGTTTTGAGGTGTCACCCGGCAATGAGCTGAATGGCATTACCTTGGCTGGCGTCGGCAGCGGCACTTTCTTCCAGAACATCCAAGTGCATAACAGTTCTGACGATGGCGTCGAATGGTTTGGTGGCCGAGTAAACGGCAAAAACCTTGTGATGACCGGTATTGATGATGATTCGGTTGATTCCGACTCCGGCTTTAAAGGCAATAACCAGTTTGTTCTGGCGGTGCAGCGCGCCAATGGTGGTGACCATGTGATGGAAGCGGACTCCAATGGTGATGAAGATGCAGAACCGCGTCAGGATCACAAATTGGCTAATGTTACTTTTGTATCCAATGGTGGGGATCACGTCATCCTTCTCCGTGGCGGCGGCGATTACGCTTTTTATAATAGTGTGTTTAACAGCTCTGCTGCATGTATTGATATTGATGGCCAAACAACCATCCAGGCCGCTGGAGCCGCAGCTGATGAAAATGGACCGCCGGTCTTTGAATCGCTGTTCCTCAGCTGTGCGACAGCATTTGTCGATGATGGCAATGTGACGGCGGCACAAATCCAAACCATATTCAATGCCGGTACGAACAATACCGAAGCGGGCACATCGACATTGGCCAATGTCGCTGCATCTTTTGCTTTTGTGAACGGCGCGAATGAAACCGCGATCACCCCCTTTGCGGTCAGCGCGGTCGACAGCTTCTTTGAAGATGTCAGCTATATCGGTGCGGTCCAAGATGCGAATGACATGCGGTTCCAGGGATGGACTTGCGGTCTCTACGCAAATGATTGCGCCACCGCTCCAACCATTGGTTGAGCTAGCAACGTTTGATGGGATGGCGGTTGAAGAAGCCGTCATCCCATTTTCTATATTATGAAAAAGGAAAATCTCCGATGACGAAGCGGGCATCTTTGGTCACAAGTCTATTGTTTAGCACGGCTTTTTGTACGCCATCTGCATTGGCGCAAACAAATTCTGCGGATAATGCTGCGCAATCCAGCCCGGCAGATGAAGCACCAGATGATGAAGTTGATGTGTCCGCTCCCGGTGGAGATTTTAGCGGCGAAATCATTGTACGCGGTAAATTTATTCCCAATCCGATCCGCGCGACATCTGAAGTGGTTTCAGTTCTGGGTGAAGAAGAAATCGCGCGCGCGGCGGACGGTGATATTGCCGGCTCGTTGCAGCGGGTCACCGGTCTCAGCGTTGTAGGCGGTCGGTTCGTCTTCGTCCGGGGTCTCGGGGAACGGTATTCTCTCGCCTTACTCAACGGTTTGCCCTTGCCATCACCCGAACCATTGCGACGGGTGGTCCCTTTGGATCTGTTTCCGACCAGCGTGATCGCTTCAACGGTTGTCCAGAAGAGCTATTCGGTCAACTATCCCGGAGAATTTGGTGGCGGGGTGATCAACTTGACGACCAAGTCCACGCCGGATGAACCCTTTTTGAAACTGAGCTTTGGTGTCAGCGGTGACAGTGAAACAACCGGAGAGCTCGGCTATACTTATGATGGCTCCGATACGGATATTATCGGCTATGATGATGGCACGCGCTCGATTCCTGACGGCTTGGGTCAGGCCATTGCACAAAATATTCCGATCTCGGCGGGTGTAAATTTCAGCAGTCTTGATCTGCAAAATTTTGCCGCCAGCCTGACCAATGCGGAAACCGCATTGATCCAGCGCAATCGCGATATCCCTGCCAATTTTTCCGCGGAAATTACCGGCGGGACGTCCATTGATGTTGGCGATGCGTTAGTTGGCATCATTGCGACTGCCGGTTTTGAAAATAGCTGGCGAACGCGCGGCGGCGTGCAACAAACGTCGCAAGGTATCGTCAATATTGACGGAACCGCAGGTTTGCTTCCAGATCAGAATTTTAACTTTCTGACGACTGAGAATCGTATAATTGTCAATGGGTTGTTAGCCTTATCAGCCGAAGTGGATGAGCATAAGTTTCGCTTTACGAATCTTTATATTCACGACACGGTCAAAGATGCCTCGATCAAACAAGGCATAGATGCGATTAATGTCGACGAAGAAACGCTGTTGAATCAAAGCCGCACCAGCTGGTTCGAACGGCAATTATTTACCACACAATTTGTTGGCGAATTGAAATTTGATGAGATCTCAGTTGATATACGCGGCAGCTATGCAAATTCGAAAAGAGATGCGCCTTATCAAAGGACGTCAAGCTATGCGTTTGATGACCAATTTGCGAATGACTTTGTCAATGACCTTACATCTCCGGGCGAGTCTGCTCGCATCCGGTTTAGCGATTTGAATGATGACGTATATGGGGCTGGTTTTGATTTCGGATATGAAACCGATATCGGTGTGCCGATCAACTTCACCGTAGGCTACAGCTATTATCTGAATGATCGGGAAGCGCAACGGCGCGATTTTCGTTTCGTTCCAGCCAATGGATTGGGTAGCCCCTTCGATCAGCAACGGATCGATTTTCTCTTGTCTGAATTCAACGTCTTTACGCAAGAAATAGAATTGCGAGAAGTGGCGGCGCAAACCTCTGTGCCTGGTTATACTGCGGAATTGGAAATTCATGGCGGCTATGGTCAGTTTGATGCTGAATTGGCTGACGGATTACGCTTGAACGTTGGTGTGCGCTACGAAGATGCCCAGCAACAAGTGTTGCCGATCACGCTGACGGGCGGCCAAGCCGCCGTAGAGACCCAGCTGGCCAATGATTATTGGTTGCCGGCCGGAACGCTCACCTGGAATTTTGCTGATGATATGCAAATTCGTTTTGCAGCTTCAAAAACAGTTGCGCGGCCGCAATTTCGGGAATTGGCGCCTCAGCAATTTCTCGATCTGGATACGGATAGAACCTTTATCGGTAACCCACTTTTGCAGGACAGTGAGTTAATCAATCTCGAAGGCCGTTTCGAATATTATATTGGCCGTGGCGAGAGAATCACGCTGGCCGGTTTCTACAAGGATATTGATAATCCGATTGAAAATGTCGCGTTTGTTCAGGGCGGAGGAACACTGTTTACCGGCTTTTCCAATGCCCCCAGCGCAATGCTTTATGGCGCTGAAATAGAATTGGTGAAATATTTCCCGCTCTATGATGTTTTTGGCGGAAATTTCTTCGAAAACCGTCGGTTGCTTCTGGCGGCAAACTATACTTATACCAAGTCAGAAATCACGGTTTCGGCTGATGATGTCGCGATAAACCCGGTGACGTTACAGCCTACTGCGGCATCCAACCTGTTCAACAATGGCGATCGGTTGACCGGGCAGTCCACACATGTTGCGAATCTGCAATTTGGTATGGAAGCCGAGGAAGGTTTGTCCCAGCAAACAATATTGCTGACCTATAACAGTCCTCGGGTCACCGCGCGTGGCCCACAAGACCAACCGGATCTCATTGAAAGAACCGGTGTTCAGCTTGATTTTGTCATGCGAGAACAGCTTGAAATTGCCGGGCAAGAGATAGAATTGAAGTTTGAAGCGCGTAATCTCCTTGGTACGGATTATTCGGAATCTCAAACGCTCAATAACAGCCGGATCATCAATAACGGCTTTGACGTTGGTACCCGTTTTTCCATGAGTATCGGGATTAACTTCTAATTGCAGGTTTTGCTTTGAGGTTGGGTTGAACGGGAATTGTAATTTTTCTGTCATCAATGAGTCGCAGGTTAGTCACCAAACCGTTATAGCTCTTGGTTTAATATAGAGCGTGGGGATTCGTGGCTATTCAATCTTCTGATCATTTATTGAACAAAGGCCGGGCGCTATCATCGTCTAGTATTTATTCGATTTTTCTTGCTATCCTGGCTGTTTTGCTGGTGGTTCAAGCGGTGCGATTCCTGTGGGTCATTATGACGCCAGTGGGCCCTGTAGGGGACTGGCAAGCGCGGGAAGTGCAAGTTCTGTCGTGGCAATCGCGATTAGCATTGTTTAGCAATTTTGATCCCTTTTACCGCGCCGGACCAGCGGCAACGGCAAATGTGGTCACATCATTACAGCTGACGCTATTCGGGACAAGAATGAATGAAGGATCTGGTTTGGGTTCTGCTATTCTGGCTGGACCGGATGGTGTGCAGGATAGTTTTGCCGTCGGCGATGAAATCATGTCGGGTGTTACCTTGGATGCCGTTGAATTTGATCATGTTGTTATTGACCGCGGCGGTACGAAAGAAAGTCTCTATCTTGATCAATCAATTCCTGCCGAAACCGTCGGAGCCGACGATAGCGTGAACGGATCAGCAGACAACGGAGCGGACGGTGCCAACAGCGCTATTGCCGGCGCATTGGACAATGTTGTGGATTTGTCTCCTCGCAATGAAGAGGGGCGCGTGACAGGAATAGTCGTCACGCCTCGCGGCGATGGCGCTCTGTTTCAGTCGGCTGGATTTAAAGATGGTGACATTATTGTTTCGGTAAATGGTCAACCTGTTACGTCGACAACGGATATTGCGACATTGAAACGTCAGATTGCACCGGGTAAACGTCTTTCCGTCGAAGTCGAGCGCGGTGCGAATACTGTTCCGATTGCCGTCAATTTGGGGGGACAGTAATGACCAGTAAGCTAACGAAATTCACTGCAAAATGCGCTTTAACTTTAGCAGTTTTAGCCCCGGTTTCTGTCCCCTCTGCATTTGCTCAACACAGCCTTAATGTCCGCGATGCTGATATTCGCGCCTTTGTTCAGGACGCCGCACGCGTGACCGGCCGGACATTCATTGTTGATAGCCGTGTGCAGGGAAAAGTGTCAGTGGTTACCGACAGGCCTTTGTCTCGTTCCGAATATTTCGAGATATTCCTGTCGACGCTGCGCGCCAATAATTTGGTAGCGATTCCGACAACAAATGGTTCCTATCGCATTCAACCTGCGGATGGGGCAGCCACTCAGCCGACGCGCATCGGTACAAAACAATCGCCGGCCAATCAATTTGTGACCGAGGTGGTCCGGCTAAAGTCCATTGAAGCCACTGCCGCTTTGGAAACCTTGCGGCCGTTGATCAGCAAGCAAGGTGCTATCACGGCCAATCGCAATGCAAATAGCCTGGTGATTGTTGATTATGCTGACAATATTCGCCGTGTGCGGGCGCTGGTACGGCAAATTGATCGGGACAGTGCAGCTTCCACTATTGTCCATCTCAAAAACGCCGGTGCGCGTGAAATCGCCACCTCCTTGCAAGCTTTGGCGCAGCAAGGCGGCGAAGGGTCGGTATCGCCGGTCAACATTGTTGCAATTGACAGCAGCAACAGCATTGCTTTGCGCGGAGATCCGGGGGCAGTGGCCAAGTTTACCCAGATGGCGCGGGAATTGGATCAGCGTGCCGAGGCCGGAACGGAAATCCGGGTCCATCAGCTCGACTATGCCAATGCCGAGCAACTCTTACCGGTAATTGAGCAGCTGATGGGGCAAGGCAATAGCAGCACGCCAACGTCTGTAGCACCGTCATCTTCCAGCAATGGCGCTGCATCTTCACCATCCCCGCAGCCGGCGAGCAGCACGACCAGTGGTATTGCCAGACACGGTCCCGCCGTGGTGACACGCTATGAGGGGACCAATGCGATTATCGTCGCGGCCAATCCAGATGTGCAGCGGATGGTTGGTGAACTTATCCGTCAGCTTGATACCCGGCAAGAGCAAGTGTCCGTCGAAGCAATTATTGTCGAGATATCGGACTCGCTCGCGCGTGAATTGGGTGTGCAATTTTTAATCGGTGGTGAGAACACGCCTTTTGCGGTGACCAATTTCTCCAATGCTTCGCCCAATATTGTGGATTTGGCCGGCGGCCTTTTGGCGGATGAATTTGATACCACGACAACCACCACCACGGATACCGCAACGACGACAACGACCAATAGCGCGGTTGGCGACCGGCTTTTGGAAAATGCGGCGAGCTCGATACTCGGGGCCCGAGGTTCTTTTTCAGGTTTTGCCACAACTTTGGGCGGTAACACCATATTGGGCGCCATCATCAATGCGGTGCAAAGAGATTCCGATTCCAATTTGCTGTCGACCCCGTCTTTGACGGTCAATAATAATTTGAAAGGCAGCATCCTGTTCGGTCAGGAAATTCCTATTTCCACCGGCGAAGCGCTCTCGGACAATTTTGACAATGCCTTTCGTACAATCCAACGGCAAAATGTCGGGATTGAACTGGAGGTAACCCCACAAATTAATGCAGGCGATGAAGTGCGGCTGGAATTGCGACAGGAAGTCAGCTCAATTGCTGGCCCGGTTTCTGACGATTTTAATGAGCTCATTATCAACAAACGCGAGATTAAGACCACAGTGACGGTCGGCGATGGTGAAATTATCGCATTGGGCGGTTTGCTCGATGATAATGAACGCCGCACGATCGAAAAAATCCCTTTTCTTGGTGACATTCCATTGCTCGGAGAATTGTTTAAATCGCGCGGAAAATCCCGTGTGAAAACAAATTTGATGGTTTTCATTCGGCCGAAAATTTTGCGCGACCGCGCCGATGCGAGAGCTTTTTCAGCCCGCCGCTACGATTATATTCGCGGACGCCAACTGCGCCGAGATCCTGACCTGGAGCCCTCAATAGATATCTTGGTGCGGGATTATATGGGCGCCGTCCCTCCTGCAGCCGAGCCGAGAGCTGGGGATCAAATTATCTACGCGCCCGGTGCGCAGCGTGGATCCCAAAATAATGATCGAGTGGAACCGGTTCAGGTTGCACCCAGTGCATTGCCGACGGAGAAAAGCAACTGATGAAGATTGCGAAGGGAACACAGAAAGACGTTTCCGGTGATAAGGAAAAATCGGCAGAAGGGGAGCAAAGCGATGCCCGCCCTCTGGTTGATATTCCTTATGCATTCGCCCGCGATCATGGCGTCCTCTTATTGCGGTCGGATGGAGAAAGGCTAGCCGTTGCAATGCGCGAAGGCGCGGACCCTCAAGCCTTGCTGGAATTGCGGCGTTATCTGGCCTTGCCTTTTGATGTTGATTTGGTTCCGCCCGATATTTTCGAATCCCTGTTGTCCGATCACTATGCCATGGACGGAAGCGCAGCCGCTATGGCTGGAGACATGAGCTTGAGCAATGAAGCCCTGGACGACATTGCTGGCGATATTCCCAGTGCGGAAGATTTGTTGGATAGCGCCGATGATGCGCCGACGATCCGATTGATCAATGGAATCATTGCCGAGGCCGCGCGACAGGGTGCTTCCGATATTCATATTGAACCTTATGAAACCGGTTTGGTCGTCCGCATGCGGGTAGACGGTGTATTGCAAGAAAAATTGCGCATGCCAGCCCATGTGGCATCGGTGATTGTCAACCGGATCAAGGTGATGGCGCGGCTGGATATCGCGGAACGGCGGATCCCGCAAGACGGCCGGATAAGTTTAACCTTGGGTGGAAAACTGCTTGATGTCCGGGTCTCGACATTGCCTAACCGCGCCAATGAGCGCGTCGTGATGCGGATATTGGACAAGGAAAGTGCCGGCATTTCACTAGACTTGTTGGGCATGTCTGAATCCACCCATGCAATTTTGACCGAAGCATTGGCGGAACCCAATGGCATCATTCTGGTTACTGGTCCAACGGGCTCCGGTAAAACCACTTCACTTTATGCGGGTCTCAAACAATTAAATGATGGCAGCCAGAACATTTTGACGGTCGAAGATCCGGTCGAATATGCGATTGAAGGTATCGGGCAGACTCAAGTGAATTCAAAAGTTGGGCTAACTTTTGCTGCCGGATTAAGAGCCATTTTACGGCAAGATCCCGATGTGGTTATGGTTGGTGAAATTCGGGACCGAGAAACCGCAGAAATCGCTGTTCAGGCCTCTTTGACTGGCCATTTGGTGTTATCCACGGTGCACACCAACGACGCAGTCGGGGCGATCACCAGAATGCGTGACATGAAGGTAGAGCCGTTTTTGCTGGCATCAACCCTGCGGGCGGTTGTCGCACAACGTCTTGTCCGCAAATTATGTCCGCATTGCCGCACGCCCATTCAAGCAGATGGCAGTCTGGCTTCCTTATTGGGTTTCGACAACGGCACGGTGGTCTACCGTGAGGTTGGTTGTGATGAATGTAACCACACAGGGTTTCAGGGGCGGATTGGTGTTTTTGAAGCAATCCGGGTGGATGAAACCGTCCGCAAGTTGATCAACGATGGGGGCGATGAAGCCCGTATTGCAGCGCACGCCTTTTTGAAAAAACCAAATTTGGGTTCCGCTGCGCGAGCCTTGGTCCGGGAAGGTTTGACCACAGCCGAAGAAGGCATCCGCATTTCTCGCCGCGAAGATTTGGGCGCGCAAATTAATGTCTGAATTTTCTTATACGGCCATTGATCCCAAAGGTCGCGAAAAAACCGGTCGCATATCCGCCGAAAATGACGATGCTGCCTGGGCGCGGTTGGAAAGCCGCAACTTATACATTGTCAAAGTGGAAGCTGCTCAGGGCGCCGCCTTACAAGACTCCAAAGCCATGCAGGTCAATAATTTTCTGGGGCCCAAAAAACTGAAAGCCAAAGAATTGACGCTGTTTACCCGTCAATTGTCCTCGCTGGTCCAGGTCAGTCCTTTAGAAGAAGCCTTGCGGATCATTGGCGGTCAGAATGAAAAGGAGCATGTGCGAGAACGCATTGGTTCGGTGCACGCCGGCGTGTTGGAAGGCCAGCGGCTTGCCGAAGCCATGCGGCGTGAGCCAAGCAGCTTTCCTGCGCTTTATCGCGCCATGATATCAGCAGGGGAAAGTTCGGGAACCTTGCCGGATATTACTGAAAGACTTGCTGGCTTGTTAGAACGGCAGGCTGAAATGCGAGGAAAATTGATCAGTGCTTTGGCCTATCCAATCATTCTTGCTCTAGTCGCCATCATCGTGGTGGCTTTGCTGATGATCGCCGTCGTCCCCAAAGTGGTGGAACAATTTGACGATGTTAATCAGCAACTGCCCTTTGTTACCCGATTGGTTATTGGAATATCCGACTTTTTGGCCAATTGGTGGGGAGCAATTTTGGCCTTGGTTTTCCTTTTGACGATCGCCCTTTGGCGCGCCTTGAAAGAGCCTAAAATCAAATATCGTTTTGATAGCTTGCTGTTGCGATTGCCTTTTTTTGGCCGGTTGTTGCGGGACTTAAACGCAGCTCGTTTGGCCCGAACGCTGTCGACAATGGTTGCTAGTCGGCTTCCCATTTTGGAAGGATTGCGATTGACAACCAACACGATCGGCAATGCGGTATTGCGCCAAGCCTGTGAAGATATGGTCGAAGCTATTAGAGGCGGCGGTAGTTTGTCCAAAGCCCTAAAAAATACCGGTGTTTTCCCGCCGATGTTGGTCTATCTCACAGCCAGCGGCGAAGCCTCGGGGCAATTGGACGATATGCTCGCACGGGCCGCTGATTATCTTGAACGCGAGTTTGACAATTTCACATCTACCGCCTTATCTTTGCTCGAACCGTTGATCATAGTCTTTTTGGGCGGCGTGGTTGCCATTGTGATATTGGCGATATTATTGCCAATTTTGCAGCTGCAAAATCTTGCCGGATTGTAAGTTTGGACCGTTAGGAAAAATATGCCCCAAATTCTGAAAAATATCTCTACCGAAACGCGACAGTTGAAAGATTCTCAAAAAAGCAACGCGCGTAAGTCCAATGGGTTTACTTTGGTTGAGTTGATGGTGGTTATCTTCATTCTGGGATTATTGACAACGGTTGTTGTGATCAATGTTCTGCCTAGCCAGGACCGAGCAATGGTTGAAAAAGCGCGGGCAGATATTGCGACATTGGGGCAAGCCTTGGAAATGTATCGGCTTGATAATCTCAGTTACCCGACATCTGCAGATGGTCTCGCGGTGCTGTCATCGGCCCCTGCGTCTTTGTCTCCCTCGGCTCGTTATCGACAGGGCGGTTATATTAAAAAGCTGCCGGAAGACCCATGGGGACGGCCTTATCAATATGATAATCCCGGACGAAACGGTCCTGGATTTGATCTTTACTCCTTGGGTGCGGACGGCGCGCCCGGCGGAGAAGAAGATGATGCCGATATCTACGCGGAATAAGTCAGCTAGCGAAAGGTGACAGGGCATTCAAAATTGACTAGCTAACGGCTATCAGCTTCATAACAGGTTTAGCCGAGTCGGGGAGGTCATTTTGAGAATAAATTTCATACCCCCATTGTGCATATTGCTCTTGAACAAGGCCCATCTCGGTTGATGTCGCAATCTCAGCTCCTGATCACCACTTTCCCACTTGCTGAGGATCAACCCTTGCATTGGTGGTTGGTGATTGATGGCCATTTGGATTCCAAAGGCTGCGACAAGGATCCGTTATTGGCTTCGGGACTGAAACTACCGGCATCGCAGACCGAGGACTGGACACATATTGCATTGGTGCCTTCAGCAACGGCTGTGGTCCGTTGGCATGCGCCGCCACAAGAATTGACTGAATTACAAAGTCTCGCCGCCGCTCGTTTGGCTGTCCAAGAAGCGAGTTTGGACTTGGACAATTTGCATATTGCTGCATTAGCCGATGGTAATGGTCAAGTCGCAACCGCAGCAGCCAGTAGATCGGCGATTGGTGAGGGGTTGTCGGCATTGAATGGGATCGGTCTCGACCCGGATTTTATTGTTCCCGCCGGTTGGATTGTTTCACCGCAACCAGATTCCGTGATGGCGGCAGATTTCGGTTTTGAGAAACTGCTGCGGGGGGAGCAAATTATTTCTCCCGATGAGCCCGCTTTACGCGAATATTTGTTGGACGGTGCAGACATAGTCACATTGTCGGATGACCTTATGGCGCAAAACATGGCCGCGGCAGGCCATATTCCGATGCTCAATCTGCGGAGTGGGGCTTTCGCCAAAAAGGTAAATCGGAAACTGTCTACACGACAACGCCAGACATTGGCGTGGCTTGCCTTGGCGGCGCTCGTTTTGTCCATCCTCATTCCGGTTGTGCAATTGGTCAAATTGCATTGGGCGACAGCTGAAACCTATGAAGCAGCATTGGCCACTGCCGAACCAATTGTCGGATCAGTGGACACGGTCGCTGAAGCGGACCGGCTATTGAACGAAATGCTCATCCGAGAAAACCGAGGAAATATAACATTATCCGTTCCGGCTTCGGCTTTGTTCTCCGCCATCCAGCAAACCCAGGGCGTATCAATTGACCGGATTAGTTATCGCAAAGATGGAACGGTATTTGCCGGACTGACGGCGGTAAGAAATGAAGATATGAATCCCGCATTGGTGGCGCTGCAAAATGCTGGTTTCATTATCACGGCCACGCCGCGAACAGATGCAACAGGCGCTTCGAAAGCCGATATTACGGTGCGCGCGCCATGAGAGAAAGTTTGCACAATTGGTTTCGGGCGCTGAGCCAACGGGAAAAGATCATGGTGGGTTGTGCGGGCTTATTGGCCGCGTTGGTCATTGGATATTATGCCATTATCAAGCCGTTTTCCGGCGCCTATAGCGAAGCGCAAACGCGCCATGCTGAGGTGGTGGAGGCGCGGGCGAGGATTGAAGGGAAGGTTGCCACTCTTCAGGATAACACGGAAGATTCTGTCAAACCGCATACCGGGTCACTTGACGTGTTTATCAGTCAAAATGCCGGAGAGGCAGGTTTTGCAGTTGGTAAGCTGGATGCCCAAACTGATGGTTCGGTGCGACTGACCATTGACGCTGCGAAACCAACGGCATTGTTCAGTTGGCTCACTAAACTGGAAACGCGCGGCATTGCAGTTGAAGAGTTGGCGGTAAATCCGGGCTCCAACAAAACGGTTTCTGCAACGATTTTGTTGCGGTCAGTTCAGGCCAAATAACCGCCTAGAAAATATGGGCGGTCGCTTTGTCGTTGCTGGCCTTGTCACCATCAGCAAACATTACGCCGCCGTCATTGGCAGACATTGCTTCAGGGCTGATTATTTCAGCAGGTTGAGCCGCCATTGCGAGCCTTTTCTGTTGGATCCAATTGCCTTCGGCGTCTCGGACATATTTAGGCGCTCGTTGGACATTCCAGACCAAGCCCATTTTTTCCCACGCGGAAATAATATAACCGTTCACGTCAATTTCCCACCACATCATGCCGGCATAAGCGGAGCGAGGATGTTGGTGATGGTTATTGTGCCAACCGTCACCAAAGGTCATCCAAGCCATGAACCAGTTGTTGCGCGAACCATCTTTGGTTTCAAACCGCTGCGAGCCAAAGACATGGCCGACGCTGTTGACGCCCATAACAAAGTTGAGAAAGAAGAAATTGCGAAGAAATCCACCGATGAGGATGGTTCCAATAATATGTTCCGGTCCTCCAAAAGCCAATGCCCAGAGGGCTGGCAATATGACGCTAGAGAAAAAGGCGATTGACCAGCGATGCCGGTGGCACCAAAGCACTTGTGGATCGTCGATCAAGCCCTTGCCATAGACATTCATATCTGAGGTTGTATTGTCGAACAACCAACCAAAATGTGCGATGCATAGGCCTTTCCATTTCGACATTTTTTTACCGTGACCGTCGATATAGGGGCTGTGCAAGTCTCCCACCCGATCTGCGAAAGCATGATGGCGGCGGTGATCAGCAGCCCATTTCAGCACAGAGGCTTGGCAGGCCATTTGTGCCATAATGCCGATGGCGAGGCGCATTTTGGGGCCAGCTTCAAAGGCCCGATGGGTATAAAAGCGATGATAGCCAATGCCGACGCCCATGTTGATCAAGACATAGCCGAAAAGAAATGCAGACCATTCCACCCAGCCAGTGGCTTGGGTTAATGTCCAATAGAGCGCACCCATGGATCCAATCACCATAGAGGATAGAAGAATACCATATTCAATGCGTTTGGCGCGCGCCGCGGGGCCGCCGATAATCACGCCATATTGCGGATGGGTCTCGGCCGGTTCATATTGTTCCGGTTGGATATCACGAAAGGCTGTCGCCATATTTTCTGCCCCACTTGCTTCTCTACATAAGGAAACTAGCGGTTTTTGGCAAAGGTTACAAATATCTTAACTATTAAACTGCGCCGAAATGGTGGAAATTTTGGGAATAGTCAAAGATTCGTGGAAAATCAGGACAATAACACTGTCGCAGCTGTGCTCTTGTCGCATCACTGGCGCGGCTCACCCGGCATTTTCGCCTGTTCACCAATGCGAAAGCGTCGTTCCGCCGTTCTATCTGCATCGAAATTTCGATAAGGAGAAAAAGCATGAAGATTCGCCAATTGATTATGTCGACCACCGGAGTTGCGATGGTTGTTTTGCCGGTTACCAGCTTGGCCGCCCATGCCTCAAACATCGGGTCGCATGAGAAAATCCTGACGCAACCCATTGCCAATGTGGAGAATAATTTTTGGTTCGATTATCTATCGGATATTCAAGAAGCCGAGCACGAACTAAAAAAGGACCTGGCGCGTGCGACAGATGATGAAGATCGCGCTGATGCGGTGGAAGAATATCGCAACGAAATTGCCGATGCGAATAAAGACTATAAAAAAGAAATGCGCGAGCGCGGTTATCGCGTGGGCCGCGTCACCGTCGGAGACTGATAGTTTCTGGATGGTTGTCGGTTGAGGAGCTGCCGCAGGACAAGCGGCAGCTCCCAATCTCTTAGCCACTGTTTCTCAATGCGGTTGCGATGGCGTTTAGCGACAATTGGATCCCTTCTCCAATTCGCGGATCTTCTTCTCCAGCGCGCAAGCGTTTCATCAGTTCGATCTGAAGATGATTGAGCGGCTCAATATAGGGCAATCGCAGTTCGATACTGTTGAACAGCGATGGATTTTTCGCCAGCAGATGCGGCTGATCGGTGATTTCGAGCAATATGTCACGGGTTTGTTCCCAGCTCGATTTAATCCGCCCAAAGAATTTTTCACCCATGGCTTTGTCTTCGACAAGCTCAGCATAGCGCGCTGCAATCCCCATGTCAGACTTGGCCAAAACCATTTCCATATTGGATAGGGTGGCCTGAAAAAATGGCCAAGCCTGTGCCATATCTTTCAGTTTTTGCGTGTCATCAAACGCAGTCAAGGCTTGCCCTACGCCGTACCAGCCCGGCAGCATTACCCGGGCCTGTGCCCAACTGAACACCCACGGAATCGCGCGTAAATCTTCGATTTTATCGCTTTTGGTGCGACTGGCTGGTCGCGATCCAATTTTCAATTTGGCAATTTCGGTCAAAGGAGTCATTTGGCGAAAAAATGTCCGGAAACTGTCGTCACCATAGACCAAGTCGCGATATTCGGTGAAAGCCGTCTTCGAAATTATGTCGAGCGCACTGGCGAAACTGGCTTGCACTTGCTGATCGGTGGGATCCGGTTCGAGAGATCGCAGCAGTACAGCAGAGGTCATCGCTTCTAGATTGGCTTCTGCGACTGCCATTGTGCCATATTTCGCGGCGATCACTTCTCCTTGTTCAGTAATACGAATGCGGCCGTCGACAGTGCCTTTGGGTTGCGCTTTGATCGCGCCAAAAGCAGACCCGCCGCCGCGCCCAACCGCACCGCCTCGACCATGAAAAAGCTGCATTTTGACACCGGCTTTTTCAAACACCGGAGTGAGCGCCTGACTGGCTTTGAACAAGCTCCATGTCGAGGTCAGATAACCGCCATCCTTGTTGCTATCAGAGTAACCGATCATCACTTCCTGCGCACCGCGTGAAAGAGCCAGAGCATGCATTTCAGGCAGCGCGAAGAAATCACTCATGACTTGCGGCGCGTTTTCGAGATCGGCCACTGTTTCGAATAACGGGACCGACATGATCGGACAGGTGGGGGCAGCGGCATCATCTTTAGGAGCCTGATACAGCCCGGCTTCCATTAGCAGCACATAGACTTCCAGAATATCCGACACGGTTTCGCCGTTGCTGATATTATAATTGACAATAACCTCTGGACCATATTGATCATGCGCTTCGGCGGCGGCCCGCAATATCGATAATTCTTTCGCGGTTTCTTCGCTATAATCAATCCATGGACTGACGAGCGGGCGGTTATTGGCCAATTCCTGGCGCAAAATGGCGACCCGTTTCCCCTCGTCGCACGACAGATAGTCGTCCTCAACACCGGCTTCAGCCAGCAATTCAGCAATCACCTGTTCGTGAATTCGGCTATTCTGGCGCATGTCCAATGTTGCGAGGTGAAAACCGAACAATTCGACCGTTCGGATCAATCGTCCCAATGCGCCAGAGGTAGCGAATACGCCTTTGCCACCGGCGCGCAGACCATGAGCAAGCGTGACCAGATCTTCCCGCAATTGCTGCGGATTTTCATAGGCTTCGGCCTCAATGGGCGACGGTCGGCCCGGAACATGACCGCAAAGCTTCAAATGTGTCGCTGATAGCCGTGCATAAATACCAGACAAAGCTCGACGATAGGGTTCGTCCTTGCGGCTTGGCGCGTCATCTCCGCTAGTTTCTGCCAGCGCAATAACCGCATCAGGCACATCGGCAAGCTCGGTTGAAATGCTGAGTTCAGCGCCCATCGCATGAATGCGCGCGAGATAATAGCCAATGACGGTTTCGGCGGCACGCGATAGCGCCTCGCGCATAGCATCCGCATCGACAAATGGATTGCCGTCTCGATCACCACCAATCCAACTGCCTAGTTTGAGAAAATTCGGCAAGCGTGCACCCAGGACTTTTTCCCATTTGCCATAGAGTTTTGGCAAAACCGGCAAGAAGACATCACGCATATAGCTTTGCGATATTTGCACTTCATCCGTGACAAACAGACGTTCCCGGCGCAGCGGCCGTGTTTGCCAAAGCAATGCAATTTGACGCATGATTGCTTCGTCCAGCGCATCGCCTTCTGGGGTATTGTCTGCGCCTTCGTCTTTCATCAGCAAAAGCTCGGCTATCCGGGCTTTGTGATCGATCATGCTTTTGCGCCGCACTTCTGTGGGGTGGGCAGTTAAAACCGGAGCGATAAGCGCATCATCGAGTAAGGCCAATATAGCTTTTTCATCCACGCCTTCGCTAGCCAATTTGGCAACCGCCTCAACGACGGTAGCGCCGGCTTCCGCTGCCACGCCTTGGCGATCTTCGGCGAGATTAGCGAGTAAAGAAAAAAGCATGAACCCGCGAACAAAAGCGGTCGTTTCATCGAGCGAAAGGGCATCAAGGCCGGGATCAATAGCATCGGCATCAGCAAGACCGCGGTGTCGATCCACGCTAGTGGAACGGATATATTCCGTGCGGCGATACAGCTCTTCGCCGCCATAGCTTCGGATTACATCACCGAGCAGTTTGCCGAGATATTTAATGTCAGGATTTTGGCGCACAACCAGCGATGGCGTTGCCGACGATTCATTGGGGAAGGTGTCAGTCATCGTGCTTAGCTGCACTGCAGCGCAGGCGGGGTCAAGATTTTCCTGATGATCGTAAAAATTGAAACGATCTGAGTCATTTGAGAGCGACAATCGGTAAGATTGCAGGGGAAAAATCAGGCTTTAACAGGTTCTCCAACTAGTGTATTGTCCAAATAACACACTAGTTGGAGAACCTTTACCATGAATCGCTTTTCCTTTGTTGCCTTGTCTTTGCTTCTTTCGAATCAATCTATCGCAGCTCCGGCTGCAGTTTCTGTCGAACCAATCAAAATGATGACCCTGGGCACTTACCATTTTGCCAATCCCGGAAAAGATGCGGTGAACATCGAGGCCGATGATGTTACGCAACCCAGTCGGCAGCAGGAAGTTAAAGCTCTGGTCGCTGCGATTGCACGATTCAAACCTGATCGGGTTTTCATTGAACGCCAGATCGATAATCCATCTTTGACGGTGCCAGAATATAAGCGATATAGACCTTCGCTCTTGCAAACGAAGCATAATGAAAATGTACAGATAGGCTACAGGCTTGGTCATTTATTGAAGCACGAAAATATCTATGGCTTTGATGAACAACCCGGAGTAGGCGAACCGGACTATTTTCCATTGGGAAAAGTGAAGATGTTTGCTGATGCAAGCGGTCTGGAAGCTAACTTTGCTAAGCTTTTTTCTGCTGCCCAGAAAAAGGCAAAACGGTTTGAACGGAAGCAACAATGCGCGTCGATCCCGGAGCTGCTGCTCGAAGAAAACAACCCCGCTGAAATCCGCTTTTGGCACAAGCAACTCTACTATGGGCTGCTTTCTTTTGGGGATCGCAACAATCAAGCTGGAGCAGATCTCAACGCTTATTGGTATATGCGAAATGCGAAAATGTTTGCGAAGATCGGGTTAATTGCGAAGCCTGGTGAACGTATCTTCGTTCTGGTTGGTGCGGGCCATAAATATTGGTTAGACCATTTTTCAAGCACTGCGCCTGATTATGAAAGAATTGACCCGAAGCCCTATTTGAAAGATGCAATTGCGCGCCTACCGAAGTCAAGGGGCTGTAAAGATACAAGCTGACCCTGTTAGAAGGTTGTTTTTCCCGGGCTTTGGCGAGTACCGATACCCAAACTTAACACTATCCCTCCAGTTCAATGTCCCAGTAAAGCCAGTCATGCCACGTCTCGTGTAGGAAATTGGGAGGGAAAGCACGGCCATGTTCTTGCAGCTGCCAATTGGTCGGTTTGATCGGCTGACCGGACAATTGCATATGGGCTTCTTTGGGCGTGCGGCCGCCTTTTTTCAGGTTGCACGGCAAGCAAGCCGTAGTTACATTTTCCCATGTCGTGCGGCCTTTTTGGCGCCGTGGAACCACGTGATCGAAGGTCAAATTCTCCAAGCTGCCACAATATTGGCAAGTAAATTTGTCTCGCAAAAACAGGTTAAATCGCGTGAAGGCGGGATATTCGGACGGTTTGACGTAATTTTTCAGCGCGATTACCGACGGAATTTTCATATCGAGATTGGGGCTATGGACCTCTCGTTCATAGCTCGAGACGATATTCACGCGATCGAGGAAAACCGCCTTTATCGCGGTTTGCCAAGGCCATAAGCTCAAGGGATAGTAGGAAAGCGGTGTATAGTCAGCGTTGAGCACCAATGACGGACAACTTTCGGGATGCCGCAACAGGTCGGGGTGATACATAGTCTGACTACTCCCTTAGCCTTTGACTGACTGCTCTTTATCCGCAAGAACATGACATGGTCATTACAACGCACCCGCAAAGAACATTATCTGATCCATGACGTCAAGAGGGTATCTCGGCCAAGATATAGTGGTACGCTTTGCGCCTAGCCCCAATGGCTTGTTGCACATGGGCCATGCTTATGCGGCCTGTTATGCTTTTGACTATGCACGAAAATATGACGGTAGCATGCTGCTCAGGATCGAGGATATTGACGCTGGACGGAGCAAGCCGGAATTTGTCGATGCCATTCTCGCCGACCTAAAATGGCTGGAATTGGATTGGGACGGGCCGGTAATTTATCAATCGGCGCGACTGGATTCCTATCGGATTGCCGCCGAGAAGCTGAAAGCGGCGGGATTGCTGTATCCCTGTTTTTGTTCTCGCAGCGCGATGCGGAAAGTACAGGAGGAAGCGGCGAAACCCGAGGGTCCGGACGGTCCAATTTATCCGGGTACATGCCGCGGTATCGATCCCGCAATCGCTGCCGAACGGGTTCGAACCGAAGCGCATAGCTGGCGCCTTGACGTGAAAAAAGCCCATCGCCTTTGGCCCGATTTGCGATGGAAGGACGAACATCAAGGCGAGCAACTGGCTGATCCGCAAGCTTTGGGCGATGTGGTTTTGATTCCGAAAGATATGCCAGTTAGCTATCATTTGGCGGTCACGCTCGATGATGCCCGCGATGGGATAACCCATATCGTGAGGGGCGCAGATCTTTTTGCATCAACTCATATTCATCGGCTGTTGCAAGCCTTGTTGGAACTGCCGGTTCCGCAATATTGCCATCACCCCATATTATTGGATGAAACCGGAGCAAAATTAGCCAAAAGTCGGGATTCTGCATCTTTAGCCGTATTGCGCGAATCTGGCCGTGATGGTTCTGTGCTAGCAACTGATTTACGCAACCACCGATTCCCAGTTGGAATCACGCTATCGAAGGGCTATTGACCGATTATGAGCTATATATTGATAATTTTGATCCTTCTGGCCGCAGGCGCGGTTATTTTTGCATTGGTCCGTGGACTGATCGCTTTTGCCAATATGGAACCAGATGATGTGGATGCCGACGGCATTACAGCTTCCCATAAGAAGCAAAATGAAATGATGTTTGCGCGGGTTAAATATCAGGCGCTTGCAATTATACTCGTCGCCTTGCTGCTGCTTTTGGCTGGCGGCCAAAGCTAAGACCGCTATTTGATGGTCAAACTCAACAAAATTTACACCAAGACGGGAGATGACGGCTCGACCGGGCTGGTAGACGGTTCGCGACTTCAGAAAAATGATTCGCGCATGACCGCCATTGGTGAAGTTGATGAACTGAATAGCGCATTGGGCGTTGCGATTTGTACCATTAGCGACGATCGCCTCGTCCAGGCTTTGCGGGTGATACAAAACGATCTGTTCGATCTTGGAGCAGACTTGGCTACACCAGCACAAGAAAATGACGATTTCGCACCTTCGGACATGGTGTTGCGAGTTACGCCCAGTCAAGTGGAACGGCTTGAAGCAGAAATTGATGAGATTAATGAACGACTGGAACCGCTAACCAGCTTCATTTTGCCCGGCGGTGATCCATCAGCGGCGGCTATACATCTGGCCCGCGCCGTCGCGCGCCGCGCCGAACGCTCTGCCGTAGCTGCAGCACAGTCAATGGCAATTAATCCAAAAGCACTGGCCTATGTTAATCGGCTTTCCGATTATCTTTTTGTTCTTGGCCGCCATCTCAATAATGACGGTAAGGTTGATATTTTGTGGGTACCAGGAGCTTCTCGCTGAGCCGCTTTGTTATTGATCGGGATGGTCTAATGATTCAACCATGCAACTTCCTGGCGTAAATATAAGCAGTTGACCCTAAGGCCGTTCGCTCTATGTTCTAGTGCGTTAGTTCGTTAAGTGGAGAGAAGCGATCGCCGGTCGAGCAAAAGTCCAAGAGTCAGTGTCTGGAGCGGCGCCGGGTTCAGATCGGTCGCAAGATCTGGCCGCACAATTTGGTAAAGTGCGGTCATATAGCCAATCTCTCGTGGCGGGATTGAGCGATGCCGATGCAACCGGTCAATCGATGCCAGATGCCTCACCGGCGAAATGGCATTTGGCGCACACGACATGGTTTTTTGAGACGTTTCTTTTGCGCGATAATGTCCGTAACTATCGTGTGTTTGATCCCGCTTATGCCTATTTGTTTAATAGCTATTATGAAGCAGAAGGAGCGCGGCATGCACGGCCCGATCGCGGCTTGCTGACGCGGCCATCTCTCACAGAAATTCTGGACTATCGGGCTCACATCGACTCCACACTGTTATCTGCAATTGACGCATTTTCGGATGATCTATTGGATTTGGTTGAATTGGGTTTGCATCATGAACAGCAACATCAGGAATTGTTGCTGACTGACATATTGCATCTCTTTTCACGCAATCCCTTGGCTCCGGCATTATGGGAACCCAAGCCGCGACCGGCGATTATCAAAACACCGATTGGCTGGATAGCGGGAACAACGGGCGTTCAAGAGATCGGAACCACAGGCGAAAGATTTGCCTTTGATTGCGAAGGCCCGCAGCATGAAGTTTTGCTCCATCCGCACGCGATTGCTGATCGGCCCGTGACCAATGAAGAATGGCAATTATTTGTCGCAGATGGTGGTTATCGCAATCCGGAACATTGGCTATCCGATGGCTGGGCCTGGTTGCAAGACCAAGGCATTGAGGCGCCGCTTTATTGGCGTGAAAAACAAGGTAAGTTAAAAGAATTTTCCCTGCAGGGTTGGCGGGAAGCGGTGCTTTGTGCGCCGGTGCGTCATATCAGCCTGTATGAAGCTGATGCTTATGCCAGCTGGGCCGGTGCTCGCTTGCCGACTGAAGCGGAATGGGAAGTTGCCACAAACCTTGGCTTGCCGGCCACCGGTCATGTCTGGGAATGGACCGGCAGTGCCTATCGTCCCTATCCCGGCTTTCGATCTGCAGAAGGAGCGGTTGGTGAATATAATGGAAAGTTCATGTCCGGCCAGTTTGTCCTGAGAGGCGGCAGTGTTGCTACACCCCCCGGCCATATTCGCTCCAGTTATCGTAATTTCTTCTACCCCCATCAACGCTGGCAATTTACCGGCGTTCGACTGGCTAAAGACCTTTAGTCCACAATTTTCCTTTTAGGGATGGCTTTCGCATGGATATGATTACGCACCCGGTTGATCCGGCATTTAAGTCTGACATTTTGCGCTGCTTCGATCATCAAAGCTATGCGATTCCGGCGCGGTGGCTATATGATCGCCAAGGATCAGAATTGTTCGAACAAATCACGGAATTGCCGGAATATTATCCGACCAGGACAGAAACGACTCTGTTGGAAAATTATAGTGAAGACGTGGCAAATTTCAGTGGAATTGGTCGCGCCGTCATCGAATTTGGTTCAGGCAGTTCAACCAAAACACCCCATTTATTGAGAGCGGTTCAGCCCTCGGCTTATGTACCCATTGATATTTCCGGTGAATTTCTCACGGCAAGCGCGGCGCAGCTACAGACCGAGTTTCCGGATTTACCGATTTATCCACTCGAAGCAGATTTTATGCGGCCATTGCGCCTACCAGATGAGGTTGCCGATCATCCGAAAATTGGGTTTTTCCCCGGATCGACAATTGGCAATATGGTGGCGCGGACTTCGGTTGATCTGTTGCGTTCTATGCGGGAGACATTGGGTGAGGGCGCCCAGCTGCTGATCGGATTTGATCGTATCAAGGATCCCGATGTGCTGGTAGCTGCTTATGATGATAGTGCCGGTGTGACAGCGCAGTTTTCGTTGAATTTGCTGCTTCGGATAAATCGTGAATTGGGTGGTGATATTCCAGTCGAACAGTTCCGGCATGTGGCCGTTTGGAGTGATCTATATGCCCGTATTGAAATCTATCTTGAATGTGTTGCGGACGTTCGGTTCGAGGTGAATGATAAGCCCGTACAAATGAGCAAAGGCGACAAGATTCATATTGAGAATAGCCATAAATACGGACTGCGTGATGCCCGTTTAATGTTGCGCGCAGGCGGATGGACACCGGTGCAAGATTGGAGTGATACCCAAGATTATTTTTCTTTGATACTCGCAGACGCGCGACCGTTCAAAGACGCGCCTTAGTCATTCCGATGTTTCCGGAGATCCCGAATCATTTTGGGCTAATTCCTCAGCTTTTTGATATTTCGCGCGCCAAGTGGTGATCCATTCATAGGCACCGCGGCATTCTTGCATGCCTTGGGCTTCGATCAGGCGAAATTGTTCGCCATCCCAAATAAAACTCTCTGAATTTCCGCAGTCGCCAATACCCCTTCCTTTGGCAAAGCTGCTCAGAATTTGGCGATTTTCTTCCCAATGGGCATTGACCAGCAGGGGGGGGCGACCCTCTCCGCCCCAAGACGGCTGCAAGTCATATGTGGCGGGCCGGAAAGCCCAGCTGGCACCCTTTTTCTCAGTCCCTTTAATTTCACCAATATAGGCGGCGCTGGAGAAATTATACGCCCCTGAGCCGCAGGATATTAAAATCAAGGCGCGATACCGATCATCTTCCTGGCCGAGTGGGAAAATCTGATCTTCGACCACCCCAAACCGATCGTCTTTGCAAGGAGAATTTTCAACCAGATCAACAATTTCCGTTGTCGCTGGAATCCGTTTTGCTGGTTGCCATTGTTGGGTTGTCACGACGGGGAGCGGAACAGCATCGCCGCGATATTTGCGGCGCCCTTTAGCAATCAGAGCGGTTGGTGTTCGGGCTCTGTTTTGTTTTTGGTCCATATAGCGCAGTGCTGCGGTTGAGCCATATAAGGAGATACTGGTGAGAATCTTATCATTGGCTCCGGTTACTTGAAGCTTCCGTCCCCGGGCAATGGCCGTCGCTAATTTTTTGGCATCTTGGCCCGTCACCTCAATAGGATAATCGCCTTCGACCATGGTCCCGCTGGCAATGGTTTTGCGATCGACTACGACGGCATAAGAACCGATTTCAGCCACTTGCACCAGCACTCGGATTTTCAGCTTATCTTCACGATCAGCCGAGCGAATAATGGAAACTGGGCCTCCCCATTCGGAGTAGCCGCCGCTGGCATCATTAACCAAGGAAATGGCTTGGCAACGCCCTCCATTGTCGCAACCAGCGGACCAATCTCTAAAAACTTTCAGTTCACCGGGGTTCGGAATAGGCGTGGCGATATCCGCCGACCCTGCAGCGGCAAATGTGAGAAGACCAATAGTAGTAATAATAGGGGGCATATTTGTAATCTAGCCAGTTTGATCCACAATCGCTAGTGCCTTGTTGCATCGCGATTAACAACATGGTCATGATAAGGAAAAGGGGCCACTCATGAAATCTATTGGTATCATCGGAGCCGGACAAATGGGCGTAGGGATAGCTCAGGTTTCCGCGCAGGCTGGTTATCATGTTTATTTGTCAGACATGAACCAGGATATTGCCGAAAAAGGCAAGGCAGGAATTGCTAAACAACTATCCCGCCTGGTCGAAAAAGAGAAAATCGAACAACAAGCGGCGCAAACGGCCTTGGATCGGATTCAAGCCATTGGCGCGTTGGACCCTATGGCAAGTGCGGATATGATTATCGAAGCGGCGACGGAACGCGAAGATATCAAGCGGCAAATATTCGGTGCAGCCTCGGAAATATTGGGGCATCAGGCGGTATTGGCGACCAATACTTCATCGATTTCCATCACCAGATTAGCCCAGTCAGTTAAAGATCCATCCCGGTTTATCGGTGTGCATTTTTTCAATCCTGTGCCGCTTATGGGATTGGTAGAAGTCATTCGCGGTCTGGCAACCAGCGACCAAAGTGTCGCTATTGCCAGTGATTACGTCAAAGCGCTCGGAAAGCAATCCGTGCTTGCCAAAGATTCCCCCTGTTTTGTCGTGAACAGAATTTTATTGCCCATGTTAAACGAAGCCTTTTTTGCACTGGGTGAAGGAACGGCATCTATGGAAGATATTGACCGCGGTGTGCAACTCGGGTTGGGCCATCCCATGGGGCCGATAACGCTTGCCGACATGATCGGCTTGGATACGCTACTAGAAATTTTGCGGGTTCTGCAAAATGACTTTGGTGATCCCAAATATCGGCCTGCCCCCATCCTGTTGAAATATGTCGAAGCGGGTTGGCTGGGTCGGAAAACCGGAAAAGGTTTTTATGACTATTCTGGAGAAACACCAACACCTACATTTTAATATGGTGACGACTTTCCAGAGCATGGAAAGAAAAAATAAGGAGATGGGGCGATGAGCGTGAATATCAGAGACTTTCACATAGATATTCCGCAATCTACACTGGATGACCTGCAATCACGCTTGGGGATGACGCGCTGGCCTGATCCTGAACCCGTGGAAGACTGGTCGCAGGGGATACCGCTCCGCTATGTGCAAGAGGTCGCGGAATATTGGCGGGACGAATATGATTGGCGGCGATGCGAAAGCACGTTGAACGCATATGCTCATCATTTAACAGTCATTGACGACGTCGATATTCATTTTATGCATATCCGGTCCCCCGAAACATCAGCGCGGCCGCTGATTATGACTCATGGCTGGCCCGGTTCGATCATAGAATTTATGGATGTGATTGGACCATTGACCGACCCCGTGTCGCATGGCGGAGATGCCAAAGATGCCTACCATTTGGTGATACCCTCATTACCTGGATATGGCTTTTCCGGTAAACCCAAGGAGACTGGCTGGAATATTGAAAAAATCGCCCAAGCCTGGGATGTGTTGATGAACCGCCTCGGCTATGATCGTTATTTTGCGCAAGGTGGCGATTGGGGGGCTCTGGTTACATCTGTCATTGGTGTTCAAAATCTCGGCGCTTGCGCCGGAATCCATATCAATCTGGTCGTGGTTGGATCTCCGCCGGAATATATAATGCAAAACCCGACACCTGAAGAGCAAGCCTCTTTGGCGCGCTTTATGGAATATCAAACGCAAGGCGGTGGCTATGCCGAGATACAGCGTACCAAACCCCAAACTTTGGGGTATGGCTTGGCCGATTCCCCGGTCGGACAAATGGCTTGGATATTGGAAAAATTCCAAGGCTGGTCAGATAGCGACAACACGCCTGATGATAGCTTCGACCGCGATCGCCTTCTCGACAATATCATGCTCTATTGGTTGAACAATGCCGGAGCATCTTCTGCTCGGCTATATCTTGAAAGCTTTGCCAATCCCAATGTAGATCCTGTGCAAATGCCGACAGGCTGCAGCATTTTTCCTAATGAGATTATGGCGCCCTCACGGCGATGGGCCGAGCATCGTTTTAAAAATCTTCAATATTGGGGTGAATCGAGCAAAGGCGGTCATTTTGCCGCTATGGAAGTGCCGGAACTTTTCCTCGGTGAAGTGCGCCGTTGTTTTGGCAATATGGAGCTTTAGCATCGATGCTGGCCTTAGTCGTAAGACGATTGTTAACGGCGATTCCGACTTTGCTGGCAATAATTCTGGCTTCTTTCTTTTTAATGCGCCTGGCTCCGGGTGGGCCATTTGATGGTGAACGTCCATTGCCTCCAGAGACGCAAGCGGCTTTGCAGGCGGCCTATGGCTTAGACAAACCGCTTTGGGAGCAGGCTTGGCTCTATATATCCCGTCTTCTGCAGGGCGATTTTGGTCCATCATTAGTCTATCGAGATTTCACCGTTTCACAGCTTGTGGCGCAGGGTTTACCAATATCTCTAACCCTCGGTGGCTTGGCAATTGTTTTGGCCTTGATCGTCGGTGTTTCAGCCGGCTTGTTTGCCGCGACCCGGGCCGGTCAAACAGCGGATAAAGCAATCATGATGATGGCAACGATCGCAACCGCATTGCCCACTTTCGTTACCGGGCCAGCATTGGCCTTGTTTCTCGGTCTATGGCTTGGACTATTGCCGGTTTCCGGTTCGGGGACCGGGTGGTCGTGGCTGCTGATGCCTGTGGTTGCCTTGGCACTTCCGGTGTCGGGGGCCATTGCGAAACTAACCCGAGCTGGCTTGGCGACGATACTCAAACAAGATCATATTCGCACGGCAAGAGCGCGCGGACTGCCCGAAACTAAAATTCTTTTCAAGCATGGATTGCGTCCTGCACTGGTGCCAGTGGCAAGTTATTTGGGACCGGCTGCCGCTGGATTATTAACCGGGGCTGTTGTGGTCGAAACCGTCTTTGGATTGCCGGGATTGGGGCGATATTTTGTACAAGGGGCGCTGAATCGGGATTATCCATTGGTACTCGGCGTTGTCACTTTATATGCGGCATTGATCATTCTGTTCAATCTCTTCGCTGATCTTATCTATGGTTGGCTCGATCCTCGGATGAGAGATTTATGAAAAGCAGCTCACAGCATAACCATTGGCCATTGTGGTGCGTGTGCGGATTAATCGCATTGGCCTTTATTTTGCCCCTGTTTCTTCCATGGAGTTACGAGGATATTGATTGGGATGCTGTGCGCGCACCGGCCTTTAGCGGATCTCATATATTCGGTACCGATGCAATTGGCCGTGATCGATTGGCGCGATTGGCGGCGGGAACACAAGTGACCTTGATGGTCGCTATCGCTGCGGCCATCGTGTCGCTGGTTGTCGGTGTGGCTTGGGGCGCAACAGCCGGGTGGATCGGCGGCAAAGTTGATGAAGCTATGATGCGCTTTGTCGATGGTCTCTATGCTTTGCCATTCATGTTCATCGTAATTTTGCTGATGGTTATATTCGGCCGGTCAATCTTGCTGGTCTTTATCGGCATTGGTCTGGTCGAGTGGTTGACCATGGCCCGGGTGGTCCGCGGTCAAGTCATGGCGTTGAAGGACCGTCCCTTCATTCTCGCTGCGGAAGCGGCAGGAACATCACCATTCCGGATCATTGTGAGGCATATTTTGCCTAATATTGCGGGTGTGGCATTGGCGTATCTGATGCTCACCGTTCCGCAAGTGGTCATGGTAGAGAGCTTTTTGTCATTCTTGGGACTGGGCGTCCAAGAACCGCTGACTTCGTTGGGCATCTTGGTCAAAGAAGGCGCTGATGATATGGATATGGCCCCGTTGGGATTGTTGCTACCTGGCGGGCTATTGGTGATCATTCTGGTTTGTTTGACCATCGAAGGCGAGCGGCTGCGGGACAAATATTCATGAGTCTCTATCGGATCCGCGACATGTCTATCGATATTGGAAATCAGCGGCTTGTTGATGGGTTAAATCTCGATGTCGCGCCAGGGCAATGCACAGCTATTATTGGTGCATCGGGATCAGGCAAAAGCCTGTCCTGCCTCACGCCTTTCGGATTGACCGCGGGCGTTGCTGCGGGTTCAGCACATCTTGACGGCATAGATTTACTGGACGCAACGGCGGATCAAAAACGCGAAGCGCGCAGCCAATTGACCGGATTTATCTTTCAACAGCCCTTGACCGCACTGACACCGCATCTGTCTATTGGCTCGCAACTACAGGAAGCTTCCCGCCAGGCGGGTGCGGCGAAAGTATCCCGCCGGGAATTGGCGCGCAAACTAGATCGCGTGGGCTTGTCCCGCGCTGATGAAAGGTTGGATCAGTTTCCTCACCGTTTGTCCGGAGGTGAGCGACAGCGCGTGATGATTGCCGCGGCTATTGCGCATAAGCCGAAATTTCTTGTCGCGGATGAGCCGACAAGCGCTTTGGATGCAAGCTTGCGGGCCGACATCATGGCCTTGCTGGATGACCTGCGGGATGAATATGGGTTAGGAATGCTGCTGGTCAGCCACGATCTCGCTTCGGTAGAAAATCATGCCGATCAGTTGATCGTGATGGATGCTGGTAAAGTCGTGGAATGCGGATTGACGGCTGATATTCTTGCGCGGCCGCAGGAAGATTATACCCGACAACTTATCGCGGCTACACCGCGGTTGAGTGATCCTGCACCCCAGTTGCCAGCTGTCGGTGAGGGTCTTTTGGATGTGCGGGACACGACGGTCATATTTCCAAAACCGGGATGGCGTCGCGGCAAAATCAAGGCGGTGCAGGGGGCCGATTTGCGGGTTCGAGAAGGCGAAGCGCTGGCTATTGTCGGTGGGTCAGGATCCGGGAAGTCCACTTTGGGCCGTGCCATTGCGGGCTTGGGTCCGTTGACATCGGGACAAATCTCCTGGCGAAACGAGATATTACCCGGGCGCCGCCATCGCAGCCTAGCGATGCGCGGGCGCATGCAACCAGTTTTTCAAGACCCGGTCGCTAGCCTCGATCCCCAATGGAAAGTACGTGATATTGTTGCGGAACCGATTAAGAGCCTCAAACCTGATATCCGCGCCAATGCACGCGATAAAATGGTAGCACAAGCATTGGTCGATGTTGGCCTAGACTCTGATTATCTGGACCGGATACCAACGAGCTTGTCGGGTGGTCAGGCGCAACGGATTGCAATTGCTCGGGCGATCATATCCAATCCGGAAATGCTGTTGCTTGATGAGGCAACTTCTGCTTTGGATCCTCTTGTTGGTTCAGCAATTTTGGACCTTCTGACCGAGTTACAACGAACCAAAAAACTCAGCATAATTTTCATAACGCATGATATCGCATCGGCCAAGCGTCTGTGCCATAGCTTGGTTGTGATGGATAATGGTGAGATTATCGAAAGCGGCGAAATGACCGCCATTCTCAGAGATCCGCAAGAAAAGGCCACTCAAAAATTATTTGCTGCGTATTGATGGTGCCAAAAAAAAGGCCATTCTCCGAGAAGAATGACCTTTTTTGAACGTATTAAATTGTGAATTCAGACCCAGATGGGTTTAGAAAGATACGCCCAGGGTAAAAACTACGGCACTATCTGTGAAATTGTTAACCGATGGCGCATCCGTATCGGTATAGGCCAAGCTAGCGGTCAGATTTTCGGTAATTGCCCAATCGGCGCCGAGCGTCCAATCAATATAATTATTGTCACCAACAACACCGACGGGATTGCCAAGCGAACCATCATTAATACCGATATTGGCATTTAATGAGATTGGCGTGTTAGGAATGCCGCCGGATACACCGGTATAAATATAGACATTGTCCGCATCTCCCAAGCTGGCCTGCGACCAAGCATAAGCGATACCGGTTGTCAGTTCGACAGGACCCACTGTTGTAGAGACCGAAGCATAAGGCTCAAAATAGTCGCTTGGGCCAGCTGCGCCGCCTTCACCATTGGGATAGGCATAGTAAAGCAGGCCAACATCAAGGCTTAAGCCAGAAGTAACTTCACCAGACCAGCCGCCGTAAAGGTCAAGCTCGGTATGCCCGAATGTGGCGCTGTCTTCGATGGAGGATGCCCAGGTTCCGATGTAAAAACCGCTTTCATGCGCAACATCAATGCCGCCCTGAACAGCGATGTCGCCGTCAGAAAAGGAGAGACCGCGAAAGCGATAGTCAGATGTCAGCGCTGCGTTACCGGAGATGGTAATGCCGCTGCCTTCTACTTCTTGAGCGAGAGCTGGTGCTGCCGTTGAGGCTAGCAAAATAGCTGAAAGACCCATAAGACCGGATTTGGTGCTAGAGCCAAGTGTGAATTTTTTGCCTAGTGTGGCTTTTGTGGACGTGCGCATGAAATTCCCTTTCTGGTTGATGCGTATCGCCCCTCCTGGAATTTGTCCCGGTTGTCTTTTTATTGCGTCAGCAGCGCCAACGACAGACAATCTCAAAACATGCACGAAAAATCTGCAATATATTGCTGCGCCGCACAACAAAAAAAGACAGTAAGGATGACATATTTTGATAGTGTTGTAATCCAGCCACAGGAGGTGTGTCCGGCAGATTTTCGCCCGTTTAGGGCTTATTAACTATGAATGGCTATTGCCGAATAATGTCAAACCTAGCTTCTGTCGAACAACCAAAAGATCATTCAGATCCCTTTGCGGAGAGCTTTGCGCGCTTGCAGGCCGTCGAGTCGGTGGTTGGCTTGGTCGCAGATATGGCGGGGACAAAAGGCTCAACTGGATTTGCACTCAAAGATGTGGCTGCCATCGAAACGGCCTATCGTTCCAGCTTTCCGATGACGAGAAAACGGTTTGATCGTGGATGTGATGATTTGGCGATTATGGCTCAATCGGGTGCCAAAGCTTTATTGCATCTCAATTCTGCAGGACGCAGTCAGATTGATATTGCGGCGCAACGGTTGATGAGAGAAATTCAGATGTCCGGGCAGCAAACATTGAGATTGTTGCAAAAATAACCGCTTCAACTGGTCCCAACTTGAACGGATCCCTTTTCTGGTAAAGACCGAATGTGCACATCGCGCTGAGGAAAGGGGATTTCGATATCATTTTCTTTGAACAAGTCCCAAACCCGTTTGAGCACCGCGGCTTTGAAATTGCCGACGCCCGATTGGGGGTCGTTGATCCAGCAGCGAATTTCAAAGTTCACACTATTATCGCCAAATTCCAGCATCCAAACGACCGGTTTGGGGTGGTTGAGCACACGGGGGACATCCACACACGCTTGCTTCATTAACTCAATGACCTGATCCATGTCGCTATTATATGAAACGCCCACAGGAATACTTATCCGGACATTTTTGTTGGAATAAGACCAGTTCTCCACCTCACGGGTCATCAAATCTTCATTGGGAATGAGGTGCTCTTTGCCCTCCCGAGTTAGGACCGAAACGGCTCTCACACCAATTTTATTGACCCAACCAAAACTGTCTCCAACGGCAATCACATCACCGGGCTTGATCGAGCGGTCCATCAACAAAATTATACCGGCAATGAGATTGCCGATTGTTTTTTGCATTCCGAAACCAATCGCCAGACCAAAGGCACCGGAAAAGACGGCCAAAGCTGTAAGATCGATACCCAATACATCCAGGCCGAGCACAAATGCTGCACCCAAAATAGCGACGGTCGCCAGCTTTTGCCCGAGAACTTTCTGAGCCCCATCCAGTTGACTATTGCTGATGACGTGACTGACCAGCTTCATTAAAACCCGAGCAACCGCCAGTAGGATAACCGCGGTCATAATGGTGGTGACAACCGCCAACAAAGATATCCGATTGGTGCCAACATCTATGCCGACCCGTTCAAGCGCGATTGTGATGCGGTCGATATTCCCGACCAGACCAAGCGCCGCTGATATGAAAACGGTTAAACCCATGGCGGTGCCGAGCATATCGGGCATCCGCACACCGCGGATCAGATCATTGGTGAAAAGACCCATGGTAATGGCGATGGTCAAGGCAAATATAACCTGAGGAATCAGCTGCCATTCCCAAATGGACAGGAAAAACCCACAAAGGATAAATGTGACCGCCCTTCTGGTCATATCGCGGATGCGTCGACCAGCTAACTCGCTTTCATATCCTGCCCGAGTTTCCCAGACATGGCGTAACTTGGGGCCAATATATTTGCTCAAGAACCAACCAGCAACCAAGGCCAGTGTCACTAGTCCAACCGCGATACCACTTTCGATATATTGCAGATTACGCGGTGTATCTGGAGCCAGAGACTCAAGATAGTTGAGAAGATTGTCCATCATAAAGCGTTGTTATAGTGTTCAAAGGCTTTGGCAAGATCCGCGATTAAATCATCAGGATCTTCAAGTCCGATATGCAGGCGAACCAGCGCGCCCTCCATATGCCATTTTGTCGCTGTACGATATTTTTCCGGATCGACAGGCAGTGCCAAGCTTTCAAAGCCGCCCCAGCTATAGCCAATGCCGAAAAGCGTCAGCGCATCAATGAAGGCGGCTCGAGAATTTTCATCACCGTGAAGCAATTGAAAGGAAAACAAGCCGGACGATCCTTTAAAATCTCTTTTCCACAAGGCATGGCCGGGAGATTTGGGCAGGGCTGGATAAAAGACCTGTCCCACTTCTTCGCGCTGTTGCAGCCATTTGGCAATGACTAGGGCTGCTGCTTGATGTTGTTGCAGGCGAACTTCTAAGGTTCGTAGACCGCGCGCGGCAAGATAGGCGTCGTCGGGAGAAACCACCTGACCAAGTTGTTGGGCCGTCCGCCGCAACCGAGTCCAATATCGATCATGGGTCGTTGCGGCGCCCATCATAACGTCGCTATGCCCAACAATATATTTGGTGGCGGCAACAATAGAAATATCAACCCCAGCCTCTAGGGCCGGGAAAAAACGAGAGGTGGCCCATGTGTTGTCCAGCAAACTGACAATATTTTCTGCTTTTGCGGCCTTGCAGATCGCTGGAACATCTTGCACCTCAAAGGTCAGGCTACCGGGACTTTCCAATAATATAGCTTTGGTTTTCTCGGAAAATTGCGTTGCAATATCCGATCCGATTAAGGGGTCATAATATCGCGCCGTTATGCCCATGCGCTTGAGAAATGCATCGGCATAGCTGCGGCTGGGATCGTAGCTGCTATCGGTCAACAGCACTTCATCACCGGGCTTGAGTACCGCCAACAAGGCGCATCCGATGGCGGCAACACCAGAGGGATAGAGCATTGTTCCCACAGCGCCCGGTTCCATCTCGGTCATTGCATCGGCGAGCGACCATTGGGTTGGAGATCCTCGGCGACCGTAGAAGAAACTACCATCCGCGTTGGATTGGGTCCCGGATTTCAACGCCGCAACATTATCGTATAAATGGGTGCTCGCCCGCCAGACTGGCGGATTGACCACTGCGCCTGTCCACGCTTTTCGACGCCCGCTGGCAACAGCCTGGGTCGCCGGTTTGTTGAATTTTGAAGGGCTATCGGTCAAAGGTCATTCCAATAGCGGGTCGAACCATCAGGCTGTTGCTTTAGGTGTATCCGCGTCCGCTCCCCATTCTGACCAACTGCCGTCATATAAGGATATCTTATCGCCACCTGCGACCGTAGCGGCGAAGGAGACCACGGCTGCGGTCATTCCGGATCCACAAGTGGTGACAACGGGTTTGTTCAAATCAATCCCAGCATTGTCAAACAACGCCTTGATTTCATCGGCATTTTTCCAGGTACCATCAGCATTGAAAAAGTCACTATGCGGAATGTTGGTTGATCCTGGAATATGGCCAGAGGCAATGCCCGGCCGAGGGTCTGCCTCAGCACCCGAAAAGCGGCCAGCGGGGCGCGCGTCGACAACTTGCTCTTCCTTGCTGTGAAGATTGGCCAGCATATCTGCTTTGGCGCGTACATCTTTGTCATCTTTCCACACGGTAAAGTGACGGTGACGAAGGGCTTCTTTGCCAGTTTCAAGCGGGCGCCCTTCGGCTTTCCATTTCGCAATGCCACCATCCAAAATGGCGACTTCATGGGCACCAAAAATGGTCAGCATCCACCACGCACGGGCCGCGCTCTTTAAAGGGCTGTCGTCATATAAGACGATACGGCTGCCATCGCCCAAGCCAAGAGATTGCATTCTGCTGGCAAATTTTTCTGGCGGGGGAAGCATATTCTCAACCGGATTTCCGCTATCTGTCAGCTCGCTTAGATCCATAAACACGGCTCCGGGAATATGGCCGGCTTCATATTCGGCGGCTGGATCGCGCCCGGCATCGGGCATGAATTTGGTGGCATCAACTATGCGCAAATCAGATGCGCCCAGTTCGTTTGCAAGCCAGTCCGTGGTTACCAGCAGTTCCATTATATGCTCCTTATACAAGCTGAAGGAGAGAAAAGCTCCAGCTCAATCTGCGATTAACATCGATTCGTGTTTCAAAGATTGAGGCTATAACGCATTGCTGAAGGAATCCACAGCTTATGTGCCTTTTGCAAAAATGATTAAGTTAGAGCGTGTCCAGAAAGGCTTGGGCATCTGCTCGGAGTTGATCCTGAACTTCTCGACCCATTTTGTGCCAGCTTCGATAAGGCATGGCGAGGCGGTGATTGTCTTTGAGTTTATTCTCATTGCGCGCCAAGAAATCCCAATACAGCGCGTTAAATGGGCATGCCTTCTCGCCGGTGCGTTGCTTCACATCATAGCGGCAATTCTTGCAATAATCGGACATTTTGTTGATGTAGTTGCCAGAAGAAGCATAAGGCTTTGACGCAATAATACCGCCATCGCCATACTGACTCATGCCTACAGTATTTGGCAATTCCACCCATTCATAAGCATCGGCGTACACCTCAAGGTACCATAGATGAACAGCGTGGGGATCAATCCCGGCAATTAGCGCGAAATTCCCAGTTATCATCAGCCGTTGGATATGGTGGGCATAAGCGAGGTCCAGTGTTTGACCAATGGCCTGTGAAAGGCAATGCAAGTCCGTTTCCGCATTATAGTAAAAATCAGGTAATGGACGTTTGGCGTCCAAGAAATTTTGTTGGGCATAGTTGGGGCCTTCGCGCCAATAGATACCTCGCACATATTCTCGCCAACCGATTATCTGTCGGATAAAACCTTCAGCGGCATTTAGCGGTATTTTACCATTGTCATACAGGGCGGCAACTTCCGCGCAAAGTTCATGAGGATCAAGCAAACCGCTGTTTAAATAGGGCGACAAAACCGAATGCCAAAGAAATGGTTCATCGGTGAGCATGGCGTCTTGATAATCGCCAAATTCCGCCAGGGCATGATCGAGAAAAACCGCTCTTTGTTGCAGCGCTTGATCTCTGGTCACGGCAAAGTGAAAATTATTCAAAGATCCGGGATGGTCTTGGAATTTGTGTGCGACCAATTGCAGCACCTCTTGGGTGATTTTGTCGGCCGCAAAACGCAATGGCCGCGGAACCATTAAATCCCGCTTGGCGGGTTTCCTGTTTTCGCTATCATAATTCCATTTTCCGCCTGCCGGCTTGCTTTGTTTATCCATCAGAAAGCCAGTTTTTTTACGCATCTCTCGATAGAAAAATTCCATCCGCAACTGCTTCTTGTCAGCGGCCCAGCGTTCAAATTCCCGATGGCTTGCCAAAAACCGATTATCGGGGCAAATCGTCACCGGTCGCTCAAATTGTTCTTGCCAGTTCTCGATCATCGCCATGACACGCCACTCACCGGCCTCGGTAACGCGGATGGAAGCAATATCGTGTCGCTCACAGGCACGCGCAATTTCGCCATTGAAACTACCGCGATTCTCCGGATCATCTAGCGCTACATAATCGACGTTCCAACCCTTATTTTCCAGCGCTTTGGCGTGGTGCCGCATGGCCGAAAAAATATATGCTATTTTTGCCTTGTGATGTTTTACATATTCGGTTTCTGCAGCCACTTCCATCATCAGCAAAACCGCGCTGCTCGGATCTTGGCCCTCTAAGGAAGACAGATCCAAAGAAAGTTGATCGCCCAGAATCGGAATAAGCAGTTTCTTTCCCATGGGATGCTTCTGCTGATTTTTCTAACCGTTGTCAGGATGTGCTTTGGTACATTTTCAAAATGGGTTATTCACACGGTCAAACGGCGATAGCCCACGGAATCAAATATTCGCGGCCCCAAATCCAAACGGAAAGGGGCCATTTTCGGCCGGCGCGGTTCATATTCCTGACCGATGATGAAAGCTGACGTCTGTTCATGCCGTTCTTCATTACTCATGCAGTAAGCGGTGCGAAAGCGGGTCAAGGGTATCAATAAAGCCTGAGATTTAAACGAAATTGGCCGAATGGCGTTGAGCGGTAAACGCATATCACCGGTAAATGCGAGCGTCTCTCCGCTTTCCAAACTTGCGATTTCGTGCAGCAATGTCTCGAGGCTCTCATCTGCGTTTTTGGCAGCGGGGCTATTGGCCTGCATCATCGCCCCAAACAGACGAATATTGGTTAAGGCAGCCCCGGATTCATTGGTCAGCTTGATTTCATAACCCAGAACCGCGTTGAGCAATGTCGACGATGCGCTTTGAGCGAGAAAGGCCATTTTTAGCGGTGTGCGACTCTCTTTCTCTGCCGATTGAACATCGGCCTTTGGTACGACAACAGAAGAAGCTGGTGAGGGATTGAGAGCCGGTTTGGCTGGAATTTTAGACGTGACATATCCCGGCTTGTCCTGAGCGGATTTTTTATCCGTGACCTGAACGGGCGGCGAATAGATTTTGGGCCGTGTTTTCTTTCGATCAGAGGTCGATGCGGGTGGGCCTGATGGGGCCGGATTGTCCTCTTCAAAAATGAGAGGTTTTGTGATTGTTTTGCGGCGCCATAAATAGATTGCCAACATACTCACCAGGAAGATAGCAAAAACGGCTACGATAAGAATAGTATTTGTATCGGTTCTTGCCTCTTGGGTCGATGAAGTAACAATCGCCTCGTCATTAGCCATGTCAGCACGGGTATCGGTATTGGAAGCCGGAAAATTGGTCGAAAAGCCGGGCGTTGGTTGCTCCGGTGCTGCGTCGGCACCCTTTTGATTGTCGGAGCTGCTGCTGTCTGTTTGCGTGATGCTTGGTGGCGCGGTGGCGGCAGTAGAGACGGCCCTTGGTTCTCTTGAATTGGATGGCGGAACCGATGCGATGTCTGGCTGCCGCGTTGTTTGAACCGGAGTATCAGGAACCGGCAAGGGGCGCAGTTCGGATGGTTTGGCGACGGACGGAACCGCTTGTGGAGGGATGGCGTTTTCGTCGACCGGGCCTTCAGCGGTATTTTCTGCAGCCTCTTGCGATTCTCCTGGCGGCAAGGAATATTCGCTGACAGATGGCAATGCCGGTGGAGGATTTGGAGGCAGTTGCCGCGGTATATCTTGCGCCAGAGCGGCAGGGACCATTGCCGAAGCATAGGCCATGAACCCCGCGCTTATTGTCGCCAGCGCGCATTGGCGCTTCCATTTTCTCAACCAGTATCTTGTCATCGCCCTTTGCAACCCTGCTCGGTTGTTTGTCGCTTGGTTCGCTGAACCATGAATGAATATCAACGCAGGGATGACATGAGCTGCCCCGTGCATTAGATGACCTGCATGACAGAAAATCCCACAGCAAAAACTGCGCCGCTCTTTCTGGGACAGGACAGCGCCATGCCGGCATCACCGGAAGAAGCCATTTTGGATTATGTACCCAATCCGCGAACGGGAGAGCTTTATCTGACGCGCTTCGCCATTCCAGAATTTACGTCGCTTTGTCCTGTTACCGGCCAGCCTGATTTTGCGCATTTGGTGATTGATTATGCACCCGATAAAACCATCGTTGAATCAAAATCACTAAAGCTGTTTCTCGGCTCTTTTCGCAATCATGCGGCCTTTCATGAAGATTGCACGGTGGGCATAGGACAACGGCTTGCGACTGAAATGAAGCCGCAATGGCTGCGCATTGGTGGTTATTGGTACCCACGCGGCGGCATTCCGATCGATGTATTTTGGCAAACTGGTGAACCACCCAAAGGCCTGTGGTTGCCTGATCAAGATGTTCCATCTTACCGCGGGAGAGGCTGATATGACGCATAAATTATACGCAGCGCCGCTGTCGCTCTATTCAGGCAAAGCGCGCGCCTATCTGGATTGGAAAGGCATTGATTATGAAGAAGTCTTATCTTCCGGCGAGGTCTATAAGAATATAATTGTTCCGAAAGTCGGACGTCCGGTTATTCCGGTGCTCGATACAATCGATGGGCAGACGATTCAGGACACGACGTTGATCATTGATCATTTTGAAGAAACAATGGCTGGTCCATCAGTTTATCCTGATGGTCCAAAACAGAGATTGGTCGCTTTGTTGCTGGAAATATTCGGTGATGAATGGCTCGTTATTCCGGCGATGCACTATCGTTGGAACTATAATGAGCAATGGGTTTATGGCGAATTTGGCGCCACGGCAGCGCCCGATGCGAGTAAAGAAGAACAGTTAGCTATTGGCCGCGAGCGCGGTGCAAATTTTAAAGGCTTTTGCCCGATCTTGGGAATTAATGCGGATACGATACCAGCGATTGAGGCCAGTTATGAAACCCTATTAGCTGACTTGGATCAGCATTTTTCGGCGCATGACTATCTTCTCGGTTCTCGGCCGTCCATCGGAGACTATGGTTTAATCGGACCGCTTTATGCGCATCTGTATCGAGATCCCGCATCCGGTGAAATCATGAAGCGCCTTGCGCCCCAGGTTGCGGCATGGGTTGAGCGTATGGTCAATGTCACCGCACCATTATCCGGCGAATTTCTTGCCGATGATGAGGTTCCGGAAACTTTGATTCCGGTTTTGGAGCGCATGATGAAAGAACAAATGCCCTTTTTGCAGAAAACTGCAGATATGCTCAGCGCTTGGGCGGCTGCGAATGAAGGCGCAGATATACCGCGCGCATTGGGCATGACAGACTTCAACATGGAAGGCGTGAGCGGGCAACGCATCGCGCCGCCATTCAGTTTGTGGATGCTGCAACGGGCTTTGGATCATTATCAAAAATTGTCTGAAGTTGACAAAGTTTCCGTGGATCAATTCTTGGCTTCGGTTGACGGCGCGGTGGATTTCCAACATTTTCGCCAAGAGCGGAGATTGGCGTTTAAGCAGTTCAAACTGTTACTGGAATAGCGGCAGCCGGCAGGGTCTGTTCCTCAAACATGATCCAATAATTTTACGCGCCAGCATTGAGCAGATCGTGCGATCATCTCGTTCTGCTCAAGTCAGGCGTGATCGGGAAACCAAAGCGCCGTGCATCGTTCGACATAGCCTGCAAAATTGCCCTTTGACTGCGCTGCATCCAATAAAGGGCTGGGCAACGCCGTAATCAGGCTATTGACGATGATCGGATAAGCAATGGCGTCAAGACTGCTGGGCTTATCGCCAAACATAAATTCATGATCGCCGAGATGGTTGGAGAGCGCAGCCAGATCAGCGGCCCCAAAGGCGTAGATGTCAGGGGGATCATGGCGTCCTAGGCCCTGGGCCTGAAGCCCCGCTTTGACTTGCTTTTGGGCCAGCATGGGGATGAGGGTGCGGATGACCGGTGGCAAGGTTCCAAACCAGAAATCCTTTATAGTCGGCCAGTTGCGGCTATCAATCCAGCGACTATAAACGGTTACCCAATAGAGCCGCTCTTCAATCATTCGCGCCATGGCGTGCCCCGTTGCCCGTTGCTGAGGCGTCAGACCCCCATCAAAATCAATGTCATGCTTCTCTTCGAGATAGCGTCGGATCAGGGCGGTATCGGTAATGGTTGTTTCCCCGTCGACAAGATATGGCAATTTGCCGCGCGGAGCTTTGCGAGGGTCTTCGATAATTTCCGTCTGATAATCCAATCCCGCCATATTGAGTAATATTTCGCCCTTCATGCAAAAAGGACTAGGGTTTGGCACACCAAATCCCGATTGAAATTGGAAATATCGGATTGTCATTTTTCTCTCCCTGCTGGCCTGATTTGAGATTGTATATCGCATTTTTGCGAATCCATCTGATTGCTTATCGCAACGGCCTGTCGCTTTTTTACTTTTCCTCTATCAATCTGCTTTCACTAACATTATTGTTAGCAACATGAGCAGCATCCCCCATCACCATGTCATTGCTATTGCCCCAGATGATATTGATTTCATGGGCCATGTAAATAATGCCAATTATTTGAAATGGGTGCAGGATGCCGTGGTCGCTCATTGGGAAAAAATTGCGCCATCCGAGGCTGTGGCCACGCATTTGTGGGTCGCTCTCAAACATGAGATAACGTACCGGAAGCCGGCCTTTTTGGACGATGATGTGATTGCTGAAGTGCTGCTCGAAAAAGTACATGGCGCCCGCGCCTTTTACAGCACGATCATTCGCCGGGGCGAGGATGTCTTGGCGGAAGTCCAATCCAGCTGGTGCTGCGTCGATGCCGATACGTTACGGCCCATGCGAATCGCCAAAGATATTGCCGCCAATTTCTTTGGCCCCAAAGACTAGTCTGCCGCTGTTTGTAAGCTGAGCCGCAGGCTTTTGTCTTTATCGCATTAACCCGCCAATAAGGTTGCGAACAAATCGCCCGGCCACTGGCCCGGCAAGATCTGTCGCAATGGACCCGACTACAGAAGTGACGCCAGAACGGACGGGATTGGCTCGGGATTTCTTGCCCAACATGGTGGATGCGGCAATGCTTGCGGCTGACCCCATCGCCACTTTTGATCCACGGCTCAGGGCTTTTTCCCACATGCTTTTGGTCTTGCGCGGTTTTTTGCGGACTTCCTCTTCGCCTTTTTCTTGGACCTCTTTTGCGGTTTCCGTGGCATCTATGACTTTTTGCGCCAACACTTCTTCTGCGCTCGCGCGATCAATTTCTTCGTCATATTTGCCGTCATAAGGCGATATGGACTGGATAATCGCGCGTTCTTTTGCGGTTACTGGACCAAGGCGTGAACGGGGTGGTTTGATCAATGTGCGCTGGACAATCGATGGCGCGCCGTCCTCCAATAATGTCGAGACCAAAGCTTCACCCACACGCAATTCGGTAATCGCTTCTTCGACATCAAGTTCGGGGTTGATCCGGAATGTATCCGCAGCCGCCTTAATGGCTTTCTTGTCGCGCGGCGTGAAGGCACGCAAAGCATGCTGAACCCGGTTGCCTAGCTGGCCGGCCACATCTTCGGGAATATCGACGGGATTTTGGGTGACAAAATAGACACCGACACCTTTGGACCGGATTAATCGCACCACTTGCTCAATCTTGTCTTCCAGCGCTTTGGGTGCATCTTCGAAAAGCAAATGGGCTTCGTCAAAAAAGAAGACCAGTTTCGGTTTTTCCGGGTCGCCAACTTCGGGCAATGTTTCGAATAATTCTGCCAGCAGCCACAACAAAAATGTCGCGTAAAGTTTGGGACTGCGCATCAATTGATCTGCCGCGAGCACATTTATATAACCGCGGCCTTGATCATCACATTTCAGAAAATCATCAATCTCCAATGCAGGTTCGCCGAAAAACTGACCGGCACCCTGGCTATCCAGTTGCAGTAATTGGCGCTGGATAGCACCGACGCTGGCCTTGCTGACATTGCCATATTTTGCCGACAATTCTTTTGCATTTTCGGCCGTATAAGCGAGCATGGATTGGAGATCTTCGAGATTGAGTAGCAACAAGCCTTCTTCATCAGCAAAGCGGAAGACAATATTGAGCACGCCTTCCTGCGTGTTGTTGAGATCCATCAAACGCGCCAGCAAAAGCGGACCCATTTCGGTGATGGTGGTGCGGATGGGGTGGCCTTGCTTGCCATATAAGTCCCAGAAAATTGCTGGATTATCGGAATAGGCATAGTCTTCCATACCCAATTCTTTGGCCCGTTCTTCGAGTTTATCAGCATGTTTGAATGTCGATGAACCGGCCATGGAAATGCCCGCCAAATCACCTTTGACATCGGCGACAAAAACCGGAACGCCATTGGCGGAGAAGCTTTCGGCGAGCCCTTGTAAGGTGACGGTTTTACCGGTGCCCGTAGCCCCGGCAATTAATCCGTGGCGATTGGCACGCTTGAGGTTGAGGCTTTGGCGTTCCTCGCCGCCTAATCCCAGAAAAATCTCTTTTGCATCACCCATATCCGAATCCCCTTATATGCCTGCCAAGAAGACTATCTCTGACCAAACAAAAAGGCCAGTGCGATACACTGGCCTTTTGCTAATGTTACAATTTTTTCGAGCAGTTATTCGTCGTTTAGACGAACCGCTACAAAGCGGGCATCACGACCGCCTTGTTTGACCTGTAGCAATACCGCTTCCCGGTTCGATCGTTTGGCGGCGTTAATCGCGCTGTCCAAATCAGAAGACGTATTGATCGGGCGGCGGTTAACGCTGATAATCACCGTCGTCCGTCTTATGCCTTTGCGGGCTGCATCACTATTAGGGTCAACGGTGGAAACCACGACGCCTTTCTGCGAAGAAGGCACCCGAATTTGACGCGCAATCGTCGGGGTGAGATCAACCACAGAAAGTCCCAAGGCCTTTGCTGTTGCTTCGGCGCTGGAGCCATCTTCGTCGGTACCCATAGAATCTTCCGCGTCCGGATCAAAATTGGAAGCCAATTCTTCTTCAGAAGGCCGTTGACCCAAGGTCGCGGTGACTTTCTTGATCTTGCCTTCGCGCAACAGTTCGATCGGCACTTTCGTTCCGACGGGCAGATTGGCAACGAGATAAGACAAGGTCTGATCGGGTGTTACAGCCCGGCCATTGACTTTGACAATTACATCGCCGGCCTGAATGCCAGCTTTGGCCGCGCCTTCGCCCGGAACAACGCTTTGAATAAATTCGCCGCTATTTTTCTTGAGGCCGAGTGAATCTGCCAAATCTTCTGTCAACGGACTGATTTGTACACCGAGATAGCCGCGTTCAACCTTTTCGCCTTTGCGCAGCGTGTTAACGATGGGCACGGCAACTTCTGCAGGGATCGCAAAGCCAATGCCGACATTGCCGCCTGTGGGTGAAATAATCGCGTTGTTAATGCCTATGACATTGCCGTTCAGATCGAACATCGGACCGCCACTATTGCCGCGGTTGATGGACGCATCAGTTTGCAAGAAACGGTCATAAGCACCGCCTTGTCCTGTGTTTCGGTGGATCGCGGAAACGATACCTGTGGTGACCGTGCCACCGAGGCCAAATGGATTTCCGATTGCAATGACCCAATCACCGACGCGGGCGCTTTCGCTGTCGCCAAATTTCACAAATGGAAGATCTTTTTTGGCATTGATCTTGAGAACCGCGATATCGGAAGCAGGATCCCGTCCTACCAATGTGGCTTCATATTCGGTTCGATCCGGCATGATGACCGTTATCGTTTCGATGGTTGCGTTGCGATTGCCGGGAGCAACTACGTGGTTATTGGTCACGACATAGCCATCGGCCGAAATGATAAATCCGGATCCGAGCGATTGTGCCTGACGCGTTTGACCGCCATTATTATTACCGCCACGGCGATTGCCGAACAGTCCATCAAATGGTGTGCCGGCAAACGGGTTGTTGCGAACGCGGACACGCTGGGTTGTCGAAATATTGACAACGGCTGGCTGCAATTGCTCGGTCAAATCGGCAAAGCTCATGGGCGCACCCGCGCGCGGAGCGGCCGCTCTCATTACTTGGCTGTCATTGGCAGCAACCTGCGCTCCAGCAGAGCCTATGCCGGACAATGTTGCAGCACCTCCTGCCAAAAGCAAAGCTGCTGAAATTCCGTAAGCGTAACGCACAATATATTCCTCTCAATTTGCCGGTATCGACAGTCTCTATTCGACACCAAAATCCTTCAAGTTACATAAATCATTGGCGCAGAATTTATGAACCGAATTTGAATGTTACCACAGTCAATCGTTAAGATCAGCTATAAGATGGGTCTTTTTAATCTCCGTTATCAACATCTGGGTGTGACAAATGGCATCTGCAACCCAAAAAGTGCTGATTTGTCGAAAAAAATCACCTGTCTGCAGAAAAAACGACATTTGTAGTCGTAAGCACCATTTGATCCGTGAAATTTTCGACAAAACTTCTCTAAAGTTCAAATGGACCGTCGGTTTGGCAGGCAGGCTTGCCCGTAAAATCCAGAGCTTCATTGGCCAATTGGGTATCGAAAAATTCATGCACGGATGCAATTTTGCCATCGCGAAACGTGAATATATGGGCATAGCGCTGATCGTAACGTTTGCCATTTTTGGCCACACCTTTGGCTTCCATGATCGCGGTTATGCCTTCAGGGCCCTCGTTCATAATCTTCCAGTTTTGGGCAAATTGAAATTGATCAAAGTCCAAAGCGTCAAAGATCAGCGGTAAAACCGTCTTGAGAGCTGCAAAGCTATCATAACGGCCGGAAATTATCGTGTTTCCGGATACATGATAGACGACATCAGGATGGTGAAGCGCCTCAAAACCGCCTACGTCCAATCGCGCCAATGCCTCATAATAGGCGTTCACAAGGTCGCGATTGGACATCAAGAGTAATTAGCGCCCCTGAAACTGGCGCAAATATTCATTGTCAGGAGACAAGACAAAGGACGATGTCGGATCGCCTTCTTGACCTTTGCGGAATGTGGTTTCGTAGCTTTTCATAGCCCGATAGAAATCATAAAAGTCCGCGTCCTTGCCAAAGGCTTCCGCATAGGTGCGAGCAGCGCTGGCATCTGCTTCCGCGCGAATAATTTGCGCTTGTTTTGCGCCTTGGGCTTTGATCGTCCGGGCTTCTTGTTCACGCGCAGTCCGCATCCGTTGATAGGCGCTTTCCAACGGTGTGCCATCAGGCAAATCGGCCCGTTTGATCCGCACATCCACAATTTCCGCGCCATATTGACGGGCAACCCGGTTCAGACCGGTACGGATATTGTCCATGACCTGACCGCGTTCCGGACTGAGCAAGGCAGCAAAGGGCCGCTTACCCAATTCGTTCCGTAAAGCGGAACCCAATATGGGGCGCAGCTCGTCGGCAACCCGGGCTTCGTTCCCGGCGGCAATGAACATCCGCAAAGGATCCGTGATCCGGAAGCGGGCAAAGGCATCAACCTGCAAGCGCAGCTGATCGGTCGAGAGCACTTGTTGTTGTTCCATTTCCACATCAAGAATGCGTTTATCGATCCATTCTACCTGTTCGATAAATGGAAATTTGGGAAGCAAGCCTGCTCCGGTCTGGCCAAAGGGGGTATTGTCTTGATAGCGATTGATGATCCGTACCGGTTCACCAAAACGTACAACAACGCCTTGCCGGGTTTCCGGTACGATGATCAACGTATTAACGAGGACCAGCAAAAGACCAAAGCCGATAACGGCCAGGGCGACGGGATTTTTCATAAGATTACCCATTATTTCGCCTCCACAACTTGAGGCGCAGGGGCTTGCGCGCGTTTCTTTATTTCCGGCAGTGGGAGATAAGGTGTGACTCCGTCTGCTTCGATAATCGTTTTATCCACTTGCGATAAAACACGCTCCATTGTTTCGTAATACATCCGCCTTTTGGTCACGCGAGGCGCCAAGCGATATTCTTCGTAAACCTTATCAAAGGCAGCGGATTCACCTTGCGCTTGCGCGGTGAGCTGCTGAGCATAGGCGCGGGCTTCGTTCAAATAAGTCTGCGCGGTCTGCTGCGCTGCCGATACTTCTTTAAAGGCGTCGTTAACAGCGGCGGGTGGATCGGCCTTTTTAATTGCGATACCGCGGATCACGACACCAGCGCCATAGCCGTCAAGCAAGGTCTGCATATTTTGTTCGACCTGCTGTTCAATTTCTGTCCGTTCCGAACCGATTGTATCATCAAGCGTGAAATTGGCGACGGCAGCCCGCATGGCAGCTTCGGCAACTTCTTTGATGGTTTCTTCCTGCTCGGCAATTTGGAACAGGAATAGTTCCGGTGATTTGATATTCCAACGCACCGAATAAGCGAGATCGACGATATTTTGATCGCCGGTCAAGATGAGTTTCTCAGATTCGCCGGTGGGGATGTCGATGGTTCGAATTTCTTCGACATCCAATTTCATGACCTGTTCCAGCGGGGCTGGCCAGGAGAAATGCAAGCCCGGTTGCATGGTGCGAGAATAGGATCCGAAAAAGGTCACAACGCCGCGTTCTTGCGGACTGACTCGGTGAATGGAGGTTAGCGCTGCCCATAAAATGATGAAGCCGATAAGGAAAATGGGCCACCAGGACCGACCGCCAGGACGCTTGGGAATACCGCCCTTAAAGCCGCCGCCTGTGCCTTTCTTGAACAATTCTTCCAGTGAGGTTGCGCCGCCTTTGCGGCCGCCACCCGATGATCCGCCCGAAGGGTTGCCCCACGGATTGCGCGGGCCGCCGCCATTGCCGCCAGCGCCATCGTCGCCACCGCCATTGCCCCATGGGCTGCTCATGTTAAAGATTGATCCCAAAAGGGTTTTTCCACCGAAGAACGTTTTTCGGGTCGTTTGCCCATCAATTTTTTTGTCCATTATGTCTTTATAGGTAGCGTGGTCGCAGAAAAACAGTGTCAATCCGATAAAAGTGTAACTATGCGAAGCAAATGACTGATATTTCTTTGATTGAAGCGGCTCTTGATCCTGTCGCTAAAGGCCGTTTCAGCGCCGTTCGCCAGGATGAAGGGCGCGTATCGCTGGTTCTGAATGTCAGCGGACTCGATGTGCGTGATCGCGGTCAAATTGAAATTGCCGTAAAAGGTGCGCTGCTTGCACTGGACGGGGTGGAGAAAGTGGACGTGGTGATGACTGCGGAAAAAGTGCAACGCCGCTTGATCGCAGTGGGCAGCGGTAAGGGCGGGGTTGGCAAGTCGACCCTGTCCACCAATCTCGCGATCGCACTGAAAGCGCTAGGCTACAAAGTCGGTATGGTTGATGCTGATATTTATGGTCCATCGCAGCCGCGCTTGCTGAACTGCGAAGGCCGCCGTCCCGAAGCCGAAGGCAAGCAGCTCATTCCGGTGCCCAATGAATATGATATTCCGGTCTTATCCATGGGCCATCTCGCCAAGCCCGGTCAGGCAATTGCCTGGCGCGGCCCGATGGCCGGTAAAGCGCTGGAACAGCTGATCGACGCCCATTGGGGCGAAACGGAATTGCTGATTGTCGATATGCCGCCGGGAACAGGGGATGTGCAATTGTCAATGATGCAAAATCACAAACCGGTTGGCGCGGTGATTGTTTCCACTCCGCAAGATCTTGCGCTCATGGATGCGGTTCGCGCTGTCGACCTGTTTGAGCAAGCCAAAATTCCGATCATCGGAATGGTTGAAAATATGGCCGGTTATATTTGTCCGCATTGCGGCGAAGTCAGCGACCCATTTGGGGCCGGCGGCGCCGAAGCGGCTGCTAAAACCATGGACATGGCCTTTCTCGGCCGGGTGCCGCTGGATATCGAAATCCGCAAGTCGAGCGACGGCGGATCACCGCCCGCTTATTCCGATAGTCTGCAAGGAAAGGCATTTCATGATATTGCCAAACAGCTTGTGACATGGTTGGATAGCCAATAGGCGCACAGGGGAAGGAAAGACCGGACATGGCTTTGGAAACCGATCAGGACATCGCCCAACTGCTGACCGAAACAAAGCGGATTGCCCTTGTCGGGGCCTCCGCCAAACCAGAGCGCGCCAGCAACCGGGTTCTGCACTATCTGATTGAACAAGGTTATGATGTGGTTCCCGTAAATCCCGGGCTGGCCGGTCAAGACCTGCACGGTGTTCGGGTGGCCGCGTCGCTGGAAGCGATAGACGGCCCGGTTGATATGGTGGATATTTTTCGTAACTCGGCAGATGCTGGCGGCGTTGTCGACGAAGCCATTGCCATTGGAGCAAAATCTGTCTGGATGCAGTTGAACATTATCAACCGTCCTGCTGCTGAGCGTGCTGAACAAGCGGGTCTGAAAGTGGTCATGGACCGCTGCCCCAAAATTGAAATACCACGTCTGGATCTAGTGAAGACTGGCAATGACATCTGAAGCACCAGACGAACTAGAAGATCAGAAAGACAATCCAGCAGCGGGTTTGTTTTCCCGCCGCAATTTTTTGGTGGGCGGCAGCGCTGCGGCCGGTCTGGTGCTGGCCTGGGCAATCTGGCCGCGTATTTACGAACCCAATATCAGCGCGACTGACAAGGAAGAAATTTTCGGAGCCTATTTGAAAATTTCAATCGATGGTCAAATTACCGTGGTCGTCCCGCAAAGCGAAATGGGACAGGGTGTCTACACCTTATTGCCGCAGATCTTGGCGGATGAACTGGGTGCCGACTGGCGCACAATTGCCGTGGAGCCTGCGCCGATAAATCCGCTTTACGCCAATCAAGTGCTCGCTCAGCAATGGGCAGACACATTATTGCCGCCCGGCGTTGGACCCTTAGCAGAAGAAGAGGCATCGCGCTGGGCGACGAATAATATCGCGGCCCGTAATGACTTTATTGTAACTGCGGATTCATCATCCCTTCCGGCTTATGCTGACAGTTTTCGTAATGCCGGGGCGGCAGCTCGTGTTTTATTGAGCAAGGCAGCGGCGCAAAAATGGGAAGTTGAATGGGAATCATGCACGGCTGAAAACGGTTTTATCTCAAGCGGTGAAAATAAGATCCGCTTCGGGGAACTAATTGCCGAAGCCGTGAATCAACAATTGCCTGACCCGGTGCCTTTGCGTTCGGAACCGGCGAATAATTTGGTCGGACAGGATTTGCCTCGCTTGGACTTGCCGGCCAAACTCGATGGATCTGCGAATTTTGCCGGCGATATTCGCCTGCCAGATATGGTCTATGCATCGATTCGGCAGGGACCAATTGGGGAAACCAGACTGAAATCCTTTAATCGGGATGGAGCGAAAAAAATAATCGGACTGGTGGATGTGGTGGAGCATGACCGTTGGCTCGCTGCGGTTGCGACCAATTGGTGGGCCGCCAATCTGGCTCTCGACAAAATGAGTCCGATGTTTGAAACGACTGGCCTTTTACCCGATAGCGACAAAATGGACACCGCCCTCGAGAAAGCGCTTGAAGACGGCCCAGGTACAAGATTTGCCAATCGTGGTGACACCAAGTCAGCATTTGAAGAGCATAGTCTTGTCCAATCGCGTTATCAGGCCGAACCTGCTGTCCACGCGCCGATAGAAACGCGGACAGCGGCGGCCAATTTCAAAGACGGCCGACTGGAACTATGGCTAGCGACTCAGGCACCGGCATCCGCAGTTCGGGCGGCGGCTGATGCCATTGGTATTTCGCACGCCAATGTCACGCTATATCCGATGTTGGCAGGAGGGTCGTTTGGCCGCAACCTGGATAGCAAGATTGCGGCACAAGTTTCTGTAATTGCAAAAAAATTAGAACGTCCGGTACAGTTGATGTGGTCCCGCGCAGAGGAAATGATGCATGATCATTATCGTGCGCCGGCTTATGCCAGACTGGATGCTGCGACCGATAAGGCCGGGCGTATTCAAGCCTTGCAGATTAAAGTGGCTGCACCCGCGGCCGCGAGAGAGCAAAGCAAACGGGTCATCCGCGATATGGATGATATTTCCGCAATGCGCGCATCGATTAATGAAGCGGATGCCAAGGCCGTAGAAGGGGCCGATGTCGCGTATAATATCGCGAACTTTTCCCTTGATCACCATCCCGCCTATATTGGCGCGCCGACCGGAAACTGGCGAAGCAATGCCCACAGCTATAATGCTTTTTTCGTCGAATCTTTTCTCGATGAACTGGCTGCCAAAGCTAAGATTGAGCCCTTGTCCTATCGTATGCAAATGATGACCGGGCGGCCCCGGCTTGCGCGGTGTTTAACCGGTGTGGCCGCTATGGCCGGATGGGACGGAGGCTTGGATGGTAGTGGCATGGGCTTGGCTTGCCATGCGATGCGCGGGGGGCATATTGCGGTTATAGTGAGTGCCAATCGCGGCAAGACCGGGCTTCAGGTCCGCCGGATATCGGCCACCGTCGATATTGGCCGGATCATTCATCCGGAAATTGCCCGCCAGCAAATTGAAGGGGGTATGATCTTTGGCTTGGCTATGGCTTTGGGCTCGTCAACCCGTTTTAATCGCGGTATTGCGACCGCGCGGCGGTTAAGCGATCTGGCTCTGCCGCGCCTGACAGAGATTCCCGAGATGCAAATAGAATTTATACGAAGCGAAGAAGATGCGGTTGGCGCTGAGGAAATCGGCGTGCCAGCCGTAGCGCCAGCCATTGCCAATGCCTTATACTCGGCCACAGGAATCCGCTTCCGCCGCCTGCCGCTATTTGCCGAGACAAGTTGAAAATGCTCAAATCTGATCATTTTCCTGATAGCCATCCCCCCGTTGCAACGGGAAAAATTGGCTTATTGCTGGTCAATCTGGGAACTCCAGATGCACCAGACAAAAAGGCAGTGAAACGCTATTTGAAGGAATTTCTGTCTGATAAACGGGTGGTCGAAATACCCGATCTCTTGTGGCAACCTATTTTGCGCGGCATCATATTGAACACGCGGCCGAAAAAATCTGCCCATGCATATGGATTGGTGTGGACGGAAGACGGGTCGCCTTTGGCGGTCTATACCCGCCGACAGGCCGAGGCATTGGCCAAAATCCATGGTGAGAATGTCCATGTCGATTGGGCCATGCGCTATGGCAACCCAAGCATCGCCGGCCGCTTGCAAGCCATGAAAGACGCAGGCTGTACCCGTATATTGGTCGCGCCACTTTATCCTCAATATAGCGGCGCAACAACAGCGAGCGTGCATGATGCGGTTTTTGATGCGGTCAAGGCGATGCGTTGGCAGCCGGCGATAAGATTATTACCACCCTATCATGATGATCCGGCTTATATTGCGGCATTGAAAGCGAGTGTCGAAACCGGGCTGGACGCGCTTGATTTTCAACCCGATGCGGTGATCGCGAGTTTTCATGGCATGCCAAAGCGCACGTTGGAACTGGGTGATCCTTATCATTGCCACTGCCAAAAAACGGCAAGGCTTTTGTCGGAAGCAATGGGCCGAGATTTGACGATTGCTTTCCAGTCTCGCTTTGGACCTGCCAAGTGGCTTGAGCCTGCGACAGACATGACGTTGGAAGAATTGGCCAAAGCGGGTAAGAAAAACGTAGCGATATTTGCCCCTGGTTTCTCGAGCGATTGTCTTGAAACATGTGAAGAGCTGGCGATCCGCGGTCGCGAGGATTTTGAAGCAGCTGGTGGTGAGAAATTTGTTTATATTCCTTGCCTTAATGACAGTGATGAAGGGATCGCCTTGCTCGACACATTGGTTCGCCGGGAATTGGCCGGATGGATCTAGAGGCTGATGACATTTTCCATCCTCCGGTTAAGCGCAGCATCACGATTGCCGGGCATCAAACTTCGATCACTTTAGAGCCTTTATTTTGGCAATTGCTGCTCGATGCCGCTGATCAAAGAGGGGTGCCGATCAATGCTTTGGTCGCACAAATTGATGTGCAACGTCTTGATAGCGAGGCGCCGCCGGGACTGGCCACAGCTATTCGCCTGTGGTTGGCCCATGATCTGCTTGGAAATTTCGTTCAAGCCGACTAAGGCAGGCTGCATGAACGCAACCCTTCTTGTTATGGCTGGCGGTGCCGTGGGAGCAGCAGCGCGGTATAATCTGGGTCGGTTGCTTTTTTACTGGGGCGCAACCGGTCTCCCTTATGCAACTTTGCTGGCCAATATTCTGGGAGGCTTTTTCATGGGGGTGCTGGCGGCCATGCTGGCGCGCAGTGATTTTGTTGCTGAACCATGGCGCTTGTTGCTTGGTGTCGGTTTGCTGGGTGGATTCACAACCTTTTCAGCCTTTAGTTTGGAAGTTTTGAATATGATCGAACGCGGAAATTGGGGCATTGCTCTTGGCTATGCATTGGTATCCGTTATCGGATCGGTGCTGGCTTTGTTTATGGGCTTGATGGCAGTAAGGGCGTTGACATGAGCGGCTTTGATCCCACGGCAGATAGCGGCTCAGCGGAAGAAAAACCGCAAGGCCAAGGCAAGCTCAAAGAACAAAAGCAAGCCTTGAAAGTCCTTGATGTCCGGCAATTTACCGTGTCGGCCGATGATGATGATATTCGTCTGGATCGTTGGTTTAAACGGCATATGGGAGATGTTCCGTTTAATGTCGTGTCGCGCTGGTCACGGACAGGACAATTGCGCCTCGACGGCAAACGGGTCAGTCCCGGTGATCGGATTAACGAGGGCCAGGTCATTCGCGTTCCACCTGCGGAAATTGAACGACCCGGTCGGATTGCCAAGCCGCGAACCGAGCTATCAACGGATCAGATTGATTTTGTGCAAGAGCTCGTCATTCACAAAGATAAATCAGCGATTGTCGTCAACAAGCCTCCCGGCTTGGCCACGCAAGGCGGCAGCAAAACAACCACCCATCTTGATGGATTACTCGACGGTTTGACCTATGATGCCAAAGGCCGACCCAAGCTTGTGCACCGTTTGGACAAGGATACGAGCGGCGCAATATTGCTCGCGCGATCCCCGGGCGCGGCCTCCTTTTTCTCAAAACGCTTTTCCGGACGCACCGCCCGCAAAATCTATTGGGCGTTGGTCATGGGGGTGCCGGAAATTGCTGATGGCATGATTGATCTGCCGCTGTCCAAGCAACCGGGATCGGGCGGTGAAAAAATGCATGTCGATGAAGAAAATGGGCAGGCGGCAAAATCACGCTATCGGATTATCGAACGGGCTGGCAATCGCGCTTGCTGGGTGGAATTACAACCTTTTACCGGTCGGACCCATCAGCTTCGTGTCCATATGGCGGCCATTGGGCATCCGATTATTGGTGATGGAAAATATGGCGGGAAAGATGCTTTTTTAACCGGTTCCATTAGCCGCAAGATGCATTTGCATGCGCGCCGATTGCGGATCGAACATCCCGATGGCCACAAGCTGGATGTGAAAGCGGAATTGCCGCCGCATTTTGCGGAGACGATCGACGGCCTGGGTCTTGATCTCAGTTTGGGAGACTTGCCGCTGGATGAAAAGAAACCCGGCGGCAAAAGAGTGCGCAAGCAGCAAGGCCGCGCGCATGCGAAACAGATCCGTAAAGACAAAAGAGGCGAGCGGCGTGGGCGCGGCGATAATGACGGCAAACCGACAAAAGCGGGAAAGCCGACGAAAAGAGATCGCCCCAATGCTGGAAAAGCCACACATAAGAAAAACATGCCTCACAAAGCCAAAATCAAGCAAAAAGGCCGCTAATGCATCCCAATCCTGCGTTTCGATGGCCCAAATCTGCCAATGACCATGCCGATGCTGACGAGCGCGCTGCGCTCGAAGGCCTGATTGCCCAAATTGGTTTTGGGATGATTTTCGCAACGACACCAGATGGACCGCGTGTGGCCCATGTGCCAGTTTTCTCGACGGGCGACGGCGCGCTACAATTTCATCTGGCGCGCGGCAATGCGCTGACGCGGCATCTGTCCGGGATGACAGCATTATGCGTTGTTAACGGCCCGGACGCCTATATCAGCCCAGACTGGTATGGTTCGGAGGATCAGGTGCCAACGTGGAACTATCTTGCACTGGAACTGGAAGGACCGGTTCGGGCCATGGAGCGGGAAGGGTTGGTGGCGCTCATCGATGATTTGACAGCGCAAAATGAAGCGAAGCTTACCCCCAAAATACCCTGGCATCGCGACAAGCTCGACGATGAGAAATTCGACAAGATGATTGGCGCTATTGTTGGGTTTGAGATGGAAATTAGAGCCTGGCGGCCAACCGCCAAATTTAGCCAGAATAAGGATGCTGAGGCACGCGAAAACGCTGCCGATGCGCTCGATAATTTAGGCCGGCGGGCGGTCGCGCACATGATCCGGGAATTTGGTTCCCCATGAACAAGCTGGCTCTGTTTGATTGCGACGGCACGATGGTTGACAGCCAAGCCAATATTTGCGCGTCCATGGATCAGGCGTTTGTTGCGCATGGGCTGACGCCGCCAGGCCATCACAAAACCCGCCGGATTGTGGGTCTCAGCCTCCAAGAAGCGGTGCGTCAATTGCTGCCCGATCAAACCGAAGAGCAATTAGTCGCTGCGGTGACACAGTCTTACCGTGACGGTTTTTTCGAAATGCGGCAGCAAGGCGTTGTGCATGAACCGCTTTATGACGGGCTATTGGGTTTGATTGATCGGTTGGAAAGCGATGGCTGGATGCTCGGCGTGGCAACTGGCAAATCGGACCGGGGCCTCAATCATGTGCTCGATACCCACGGATTAACCAGCCGGTTCATCACCTTGCAAACCGCCGACCGGCACCCGTCCAAGCCCCATCCTGCAATGGTCGAGCTGGCGATATCAGAAGCCGGCGCCGCCGCAGAAACCACCGCGATGATTGGCGATACGACATTTGATATGGAAATGGCGATCAACGCGGGCGTCCGGCCCATTGGTGTCGATTGGGGCTATCATGACAGCGATGAATTGCGCCAAGCCGGTGCGCACTATGTCACGGAAACCATGGATGAATTATACGAGGCTTTGCGCCAATGAACCAGCCAACTGAGAACTCAGACGATCCGATTTATATCGCGGATCCCGAAAAAGAGAAGCAGGCCAAGGCGCTGCATTTCATGGTCAGCATCATCCGATTGCTGGGCATTGCCATTTTGATGTTGGGCATAGCTATTGCACTGGGGCGGATCGGAAATATTCCCGCCTTTATTGGCTATATATTGATTATCTTGGGTCTCGCGCAGGCGTGGATTTTGCCGATCACCATGGTGCGGTCCTTTGTGAAGCGCCAAGTGGCCGAGCAAACCGAGCAAGCGGCGCAATCCCAAAGCATTGATCCCGATCGCGGCGATTCGCGATGAAGCGGTTCTATGCGCAAGCCGCATGGGTTGCGGCTGGCAGTAGCTATGCTGTGCAATTGGATGGCCGTGCAATCAAGACGCCCGCCCGAAACCCATTACAGCTGCCCACGGAAAAATTAGCTGATGCGATTGCCCGGGAATGGGCCGCTCAAGCGGAAGACATAGATCCGACAACCATGCCTTTGACCGCATTGGCGCAAGGCGCTCTGGATCAAGTCGCACAGGAACGCAGCCGGATTATTAGCCGAATTGCCGCCTTTGCTGACAGCGATATGCTTTATTATCGCGGCGATGAAAATCAGGCAGCATTGGTTGCGCATCAGGCGGAAAAATGGGATCCGCTGCTCGATTGGGCGCGAGCGCGCTATGATATCAGCTTCCAATTAACCTATGGCATCATGCACCAATCGCAGGCGCCGCAAACGATAGCCCGGTTGACCGAAGCGGTGGAGGCCCAAGATGATTTTACCATCGCGGCGATGCTGTCTCTGGTTGGATTGGCCGGTTCCCTGGTTGCAATATTGGGATTGGTTGAGCAGGTTTTTGATGTCGAAACACTCTGGCCGGTGATGAATCTGGAAGAATTGTGGCAAGAAGAGCAATGGGGCCGCGATGATCTGGCAGTAGAGACACGCGCGCGCAAACAAGCAGAATTTGCAGCTGCTGTGCATTTTTTGACATTGGCGCGCAGTTAAATTTTCCCTTTTCACTGATTTTCCGCTACAGGCCTTTAACTGTAAACGGAGACTACATGACAACTTCTTCCCCACGCCAATCCCTGGCGCTTTGCGACAGCCCCGAAGCGGCCGTTGATCTTCTCGAGACTCTCTACCAAGAACAAATTGATCTGATTACGGCGCGATTTGCGCGCTATGCTGAAAGTGATTTGGCCGCTGGCGACCGTGAACAGGGCGTTTATCCCATGATTTCGGTAGAAATTCCTGCTGACCAAGCCACTGAAACCAGCAATCTTGCCTCGGGCCGGATTTCAGATATTAACTGCTACAGCACGACGATCAGCCAGCCTAAGCTATATCGGCGCTATCTGCTCGACCAACTGCAGCGAATCAACCGCATCTTTACCGCAAAAATTCACGTCGGCTTGTCGGAAACACCGATTCCGCTGGCCTTTGCGATAGAAAATGCAGCCGGTGGTCTTGATCGGGATCGCAAGGATGCACTGCCCAATCATTTCCACACCCCGAACTTGATGCAGACCAATGACGAAATTGTCGACGGCGGTCAGATTTTTCAAGACCATGTCGACAGCGCCTTGTCGCTATTCACGGCCGAGCGTGTCGATTATTCTCTCCACCGTATTCGCCATTATTGCGCCACTGATCCAGAATATTTTCAACCGTTTATCCTGTTCACCAACTATCAACGCTATGTTGATGAATTTATTGAATTTGGGTTGGAAGAAGTAAAGTCTGGCAATGCTGAAATTTTAGTAGAACCAGGCAATCGGATAACCGGGGCTGATGGGAAACCTTCTTGTGCACCCATAGCCAAGCCGCCGCAAATGCCCGCCTATCATCTTGTTCGCAAAGACGGACGACCGGGTGTTACTTTAGTGAATATGGGAGTTGGCCCGTCCAACGCGAAAACCATTACAGACCACTTGGCTGTGCTGCGGCCTCATGTATGGCTGATGATCGGCCACTGCGGGGCCTTGCGGCGTACGCAAAGATTGGGCGACTATGTTTTGGCGCATGCTTATTTGCGCGATGATAATGTGCTGGATGATGTGTTGCCGCCGAGCATACCATTGCCGACAATTGCAGAAGTCCAATTGGCATTGACCAAAGCGGTGCAGGAAGAAACCGGTATCGACCAGTCGCAGCTTAAACAGCATTTGCGTACCGGAACGGTGGTCACCACGGGTGATCGCAATTGGGAATTGCGATTTGAGCAAATTGCCAAGCGATTGAATCAATCCCGCGCCATTGCCATTGATATGGAGTCGGCAACCGTTGCTGCCAATGGGTATCGCTACCGTGTTCCCTATGGAACATTGCTTTGCGCATCAGACAAACCGTTGCATGGTGAAATCAAACTACCAGGCATGGCGGATGCATTTTATCAAGAACGGGTCGGGCAGCATTTGGCTATTGGTTTACGGACGATCGATTTACTAGCCCAAGAAGCTGACGCCGGTACATTGCACAGCCGAAAATTACGAAGTTTTGGCGAACCGCTCTTCCGATAAAATTGTACTGGTTCATGTATTTTGGCGCCACGGAGTTTCTTGGTGAACGGTGCAGAATATTACTGAAAATATTGATATTTCCCGACCAAAAAGGTCGGGAGATATCGAAGCAGCCGCGCGAGAATAGTGCCCCTTTTTAGATGAATGATGTCGTCATTATCTGAGGGATGATGGTCAAGAGTGAAACGCTTGCCACCAGCGCATAAATGGCGGCGTACATTTGATTTTGATAGGTCATGGGTTTTCCCTTCGAATAAAATATTGTTTGACTAGGCGCCAATAGCGGCAGGGTCGGTGAAGTCCGCGGCATGTTCAGCCGATGGTTCAATCGGTTTGATAATGTCGATCAAAATACCCGAATTATCCTGCGTGATGAAATGGCGTTGACCAAATTCTTCATCCTGCAGGGGCTTGAGAATATTCAAATTGGCTTTTTGTGCACGTTCAAACCAAGCATCGGGATCTTCGACCTCAAAATTCAAGATCAAGCCTTGCGTTTCGTGGCGGTGGGCTGGCGGAATCGTCTCGTGATCAAATTGCAAGATTGCCAGATTGACCATCGGGTCATCTATAGATTGCAGATGCACATACCAATTGCTGTCGAACAACGGCTTGAAGCGCAAATGTTCAATATAGAAGTTTGCACAGTCTTGCACATCCTTCACTTGGATAACCGGATAATAGCTCGTCGTTTTCATTTGCTTTGCCTTTCCTTTTCTAATACATACAGGCTGTATGTTTAAATGTAGGTAACAAACAGGCTGTATGTATGCAAGAGAAAAAGACGATTTCCAATCAAAAACGGACCGAAAAGACACGCAAGTTGTTGATTAAGGCTGGAAAAAAATTGTTCGTTGAAAAGGGTTTTGCGGCCACTTCAACCCCTGAAATTGTCAAAACAGCTGGGGTGACTCGCGGAGCACTCTATCATCATTTTACCGATAAACAGGATTTGTTCCGGACTGTGGTGGAACAGGATTGCGAGGCTGTGGGTTTAGAAATTAACCGTCAATCGCAGGAGGCTGACAGCATTATCGATATGCTTAAATTGGGATCTAGTGCCTTTGTCAAAGCGATTACAACACAGGGCCGTGCAAGGACAATATTGATAGAAGGGCCATCGGTTCTGGGGCAAAAAGAATTGCTCGAAATTGAAGACCGTTTTACACGCTTGTCTTTGCGTCAGGGGCTGGAAGCGGCCCTCAAACATGGCGCAATTAGACCACTGGCCTTGCAGCCGCTAGTGGAATTGGTCAGCTCGATGCTGGACGGGGCGGCCTTGAAGGTTGAAGCCGGATTTGAATTTGCGGAAATAGAACCGATTATCCACGCTTTCCTCGATGGTTTGGCCGCTTAGCCGCAACGCCCCGAAACAGCGTTTCTTTGGATCCTAACCAGCAATACCCAAAGCGGCTGCTGCTTCGCGTATGCGTTTCGCTTCGGCTCCATTATTTTTAAAAGCTTCTAATCCATCGGCCAAGGCTTTTTGCGCTCTTCCGGTTTGACCCAATTGTTGTCGGCTGCGCATGAGCATGATCCAGCCATTGGCATCATTGGGATTGCTTTGTAGGCGCTTGTCTAGACCATCGACCATATTGGCGATCATCGCCTCTTGTTGACCAGCCGGCAGAGCGGCGGCCTCTTGCATTTGCTGGCGACTGGGTCCGGGGATGCCGGCTGTGGCGACGTCTGGACCATTTGTGGTGATACCACCGGTGGGCGCGGAAGGCGCAATTTTCGCGAGCCGATCGGCGACTGCGATATTTTCTTTCTCACCGACCTGACCAATGACCCGGCGAATATCTTCTGCATAAGGCGCATCAGCCGGCGTGTCTTCGAGCAACGCAAACCAATCATTAATCGCGCCTTGATGATCGCCTGCAATATCTTTTTGGACGGCAAGAAAATATCGCGCCCGCGGATCCGATTTGTCCAACGCCAAAGCTTTTCTAAATGCCTCTGCAGCATCGTCGGGCACTTGTTGTCCATCGCTGGACATCACCAGAGCTTCTCCTAACATGGACCAATATTCAGGGTTTTTCGGATCTAAAGTTGTTGCGCGTTTCATAGCGGTTGCGGATTCTGCAAATTTTTGCGTCTCAAAATAACTCCAGCCAAGCATCCGCCAACTTTCCGCATCTTTGGGATCGTCCTGAAGTTTTTTCTCTAGCCCGGCTATAACTTCATCAACACTAGGCGGCGGTGCGCCTTGTTCTGCCGCCGCTTGTGGGGTGGAACCATCTTGCGACCCATCGGCATTCATGCTGCGATAGATTTGAACGCCGACCGCGCCAAGTGCCAGAATTGCAGCAAATATCAATGCGATGCGGCTTATGTTTGTCCCAGATTTTTCAGGCACCGTCTTGGTCTCTTGTGGCTCGTTCATATCTAAAAATCATTCCCCAACAGGTGCGACCCAGTTGTTAGCCTTGCATTGTCTTAAACGAAATGGGTTTGACAAGTATTTTATTGCTCGGGGATGTTATCCACTCTTGCAGAGCAAGCTGTGATATTTTCCACTGGCATCTCAAAAGCTTTTTGGTAAGGTGCTGGTAAGTTAAGTCTTTTGGGTCGCGCTTAAGCCAAAAAAGATTGCTGTATATGTCCGTGAAAACGCATGAGGGAGCGTCGGATGAATAGAGCGTAAGGGGGAAGAGCGCGTGGCGGACAAGTTTCGAGTAGTGATCGTGGGATCAGGTCCAGCTGGCATGAGTGCCGCTGGCCGCGCGGCGCAGCTAAAACTCAAGCATGTGCTGCTGGAAAAAACCGATCATCTTTCTGACACCATCTACAAATATCAAAAAGGCAAGCATGTGATGGCGACGCCGAGCCAGCTCGTGCTGCGTTCGGATATGGATTTTGATGCGGGCAAGCGCGAAGCGATTTTAGGCACGTGGGATGAACAAACCGCGGCCTGCGAGGTGAATGTCCAGTTTAATGCCGAACCGGTGAAGATTGAAGGGGAAGAAGGTAATTTTACCATCACGCTCAAAAACGGGGAGACAATCTTAGCTGAGACAATAGTGATGGCCATTGGTACCCAGGGCAATCCCAATTTGATGCGGTGCCCGGGCGGTGACAACAAGTTGGTTCAGTATCAGCTCGATGATCCTGGCGAATATTATGATGAGCATATCACTGTTATCGGATCGGGTGATGCCGGGATCGAGAATGCGCTGGGTCTAGCAGCCGATGCGGCGCAAAATAATATCGTCACGATTCTTAATCGCTCCGCAGAATTCGCGCGCGCGAAAAAGGCCAATGTGAAACTGCTGATGGAAGCGGGTGAGCAGGGCAAGGTCATGATCCGCAATGAGACCACTCCCGCGGAGGTGAAAGATGGCGAACTTGTTTTAGAGACAAGAGATGGTCAAGAAACAATTGCCTGTGATCGGATCATTGCGCGGATGGGGTCTGCGCCTCCGAGAAAATTTGTCGAAGAATGCGGTATTGAATTTACCAGCGAAGATCGTGAAGCTTATCCGAAATTGACGCCAGCTTTTGAAAGTACCAAAAAAGGCATTTATGTGATCGGCGCGCTCGCGGGCTATCCTTTGATCAAGCATTGCATGAATCAAGGCTATGACGTCATCGAGTTTATCAATGGCAATACAGATCTCAAACCTGCTGACGAACCGATTTTGGAAAAGAAATTTGCCGGCTTGCCCGGTACAAAATCGGTAGAAGAATGGTTGGAGTTTTTCCGCGATAAAGTGACCATTTTAAACGATCTATCTTCGCTGCAAATGCGCGAATTCATGCTCGATAGCGAGCCTATAGCCTATCGCCGCGGAGAAACGATTTTCGAACGCAACGCGCCAGGCTCCTCTCTGTTCACTATTGCCCAGGGGTCGGTTGCAGTAGAAATTGATCCACAGGATAGCTCCAAGGTTATTGCGATTGAGGAAGGCTCTATTTTCGGCGAAGTCGGGCTGATTTCCGGTCGTCGCCGCGGCGCGACTATTAAGGCGGCTGAAGATGTGATTGCCATTGAAGTGTCGCGCACGGCGGCATTGAAATTGCAGGCTTCCGTGCCGGCTGCAAAGCGCGCCATTACGCGGATATCAACCGAACGGCAATTGCTACAAATGTTCGGATCCGGATTGACCAAAGAGGATATTGCAGAGGCTGTCGAGACCAGCGAGATTATGAATGTTCGCGCTGGCGAGGCCATTATCAACGAAGGTGATGATGGGAATGATATTTATGTGATCCGCGTTGGATCCATGGTTGTTGAGAAAGAAATTGGCGGGAAACCGGTGTTTCTCTCTTATTTGCCCGCCGGTTCCTATGTTGGGGAAATGACGCTCATAGCGGGCGGGATGCGCACGGCAACGGTGAAAGCGGCGATTAAGTCCGAAGTGATCAAGATTCAGGGCGATGCCTTTAAAAAAGTGCTCGACGCCCATCCCGATCTTTTGCGCCGAGCCAAGAAAGACATGGCCGCTCGCCAAGATATTAATGCGTTTGTCGAAGCCAAGAAGGACAGTTTTTCAGGCGTGGTCGACATGTATTCTGGGGTCGCAAATTTCCTCGTCGACAATGGTATTGGCGAGGCCACGGACGTTTTGCTGATTGATGAAAATCTATGCGTTGGCTGCGACAATTGCGAAAAAGCCTGCGCGGATAGTCATGAAGGATTGTCGCGCCTAGACCGAGAAGCGGGGCGGACTTATGCCCATTTGCATGTGCCGACAAGTTGCCGCCATTGCGAGCATCCGCATTGCATGTCGGATTGTCCTCCGGATGCGATCCATCGGGGACCGGACGGAGAAGTCTTTATAGACGATACCTGTATCGGATGCGGGAATTGTCAGCGCTATTGCCCTTATGGAGTGATCCGCATGGACAAGGTACCGCCCAAGAAACCCGGTATCCTTAATTGGCTGTTATTCGGTTTTGGTCCGGGCCCTGGTGAGCCTGATAAAAAATGGGTCGCGGAGAAAAGCGATCCCGCTGTCGAAAAGCCGAAAAAGGCGATTAAATGCGATATGTGCGCTGGCATTAATGGCGGGCCAGCCTGTGTCAGGGCTTGTCCGACGGGCGCAGCTATTCGTGTGGCTCCGGAAGAGTTTCTCACCGTTGCCAAACTTGAGCAGGAGGACGCATAATGGCTTCTGTTCCGGTACCTGGCGGCGCTAAAAAGAAAGTCGCCATGCATGATGGCTTTTTGAAACATGCCGGATATCGCTGGCTGAAAATCGCGGCGTTTATCATGTTGGTGACCATCGTTAGCTATCTCTTTATCGACGTGTCACCGCGCCATAATGGCGGCAGTTGGTATGGCTATACTTTGGGGACAATTGGCGCCGGATTGATTTTGTGGCTGACCATGTTGGGGGTTCGCAAACGCGCGATGACGCCAGGTAAATGGTCGCTTAAAGCGTGGACTTCGGCGCATATTTATCTGGGCCTTAGTCTCATCATCATAGCAACGTTGCACACCGGTTTCCAATTTGGCTGGAATATTCATACGGCTGCTTATGCCTTTATGATGCTGGTGATTTTGTCTGGCATTGTCGGCATTTATTTCTACGCCACCATCCCCCAGGCCCTGTCGAATAATCGCGATGAAATGACCGAGACACAAATGCTGGAAAACCTGCGTTCGCTCGATCGGCAATTGCACGAGGCAGCCCAGCCGTTATCGGCGGACCATGCAGCCTTGGTGCTGCAGTCCTTAGAGCAGGATCCGTTTGGCGGCGGTTTTCTCAAGCGTGTTTCCGGAAAATATCCCAATTGTGCAACCCGTGCTGCGCAAGCTGATCTGCGGCGAGAGCGGGCCTATCAACCCCGAATGGGCGGGGATGATCCGCTCGACAAAGTGGATGCTTTGCTCGAGAAAAAAGAAGCGACATTGGCCCGTGTTCGCCGCCACTTGCGGCTTAAGGCAATGTTGCAAGTCTGGCTTTTTGTACATGTCCCAATGACCTTCGCTCTGATCGCGTCGCTGACGGCGCATATCATCAGTGTTTTCTTTTATTGGTAGGCGGGAGATAGACGCATGACCTTTATCGTTCGCCAAATTGCCGTCACCGCCGATGGCCGCGAAATCATTCGATCCAATCCATTTTCCGAGCCACAAATTGGCGTCGGTCGCAGCGCGGAAAATGCGATCCACTTGCCCGATCTCGCGGTCAATCCGGACCATGCGATCATCCAGCAAAGCGAAGATGGCACGATCAGCGTAGAAAGCATTTCTGGTCAGAAATTCTCGATAGATGGCCGCGATAAAATGGCGGCGACGATTGATCCCGGTGCGGGCGCGGAACTGGGTTTTGGTGGCCATATCGTAACGGTCAGCCAAGACGATGCCGATGTGGTCCTGACCGTCAAACGGGTGGAAGCCCTCTCCGATTCCGCAGAAGATCGCGAGGAAGGTGCGCTCTATACGCTGAAAGGCTTGCTCCCCGGGAAAAGGATGAGCGCTTGGGCTTTTGTGGGGTTGCTGCTGGCGGCCTTTCTGATTTGGCCGATCTACACCTGGGCAACCTATCGCGGTATCGAAGAACGGCCCGAAGGTTTTCATGCCGATACTATGTGGACCTCAGGGGCGCTTAGCGAAGCGCATCACAGTCTGGAAGGCGATTGTCAGGCCTGTCACGTTGATGCCTTTGTCACCGTGCAGGACACGACCTGTATGAATTGTCACGAAGATGATGCGCATGACCATGCGAAAAAAGATCGCTTGTTGACGGCCATGGGCGAACCGGAAGGGTTTGCGAAAGTCGGCGCGGCTTTTGCCTCGGCATTTAACAAGCCGCCCGGCAGGTGTGTCGAATGTCACACCGAACATGAAGGCGAAGGTGCTATGCAACCTACCGCACAAAAATTCTGTGCAGATTGTCATGAGGGAATGGACGGGCGATTGACTGATACGACTCTGGAAAATGCATCAGATTTCGGAATTTCGCATCCGCAATTCCGTCCGGCATTGCTGGTCGAGCCGGGTGGCAAAAATCCGCCGCGCAAAAGAGTGTCGCTGGATGACAAGCCGACGGAATATAATGGCCTGAAATTCCCGCATGATCTGCATATGTCAAAAACGGGCGGGGTAGCACAAATGGGCCGGCGCCTGGCCGTCAAATATGATTTTGGCGATTCATTGGCTTGCGCTGATTGTCACACGCCCGATTCCAATGGTGTGCGGTTCGAGCCGGTAGACATGAAAGAAGATTGCAGCATGTGCCACAGTCTCGCCTTTGAAGAAATTGGCAATACGGTGCGTACCCTGCGGCATGGTGAACCTGATATGGTGCGCGCAGATCTGCGGGCTTATTATCGCTCGACAGGCCCCTCGCGGCCGATCAATCTCGGTGGCATGAAACGGCGGCGCCCGGGCGCACAAAATGACAATCGCGTTGCCAGTGACTATGCGCGCGCCGTGCAATTTCGACCAAGCCGCGCCAATCTAGCAATACAGCAAGTTTTCTCTCGCGGCGGCGCTTGTTTCGACTGCCATGGTGTTACGCCACCAACCGCGCGCGGGCGGGTCGATTATGGCATTAAGCCGGTCACCCAGACTGACCGCTATATGCACAAAGGCTGGTTTAGCCATGAAGCGCATAATGATGAAGATTGCACCAGCTGTCATGCAGCGACCACGTCTAGCGACGCGCAGGATCTCTTATTACCGGGCATTAAAACCTGTCGGGAATGTCATGGGGGTGAATTCCAGAAATCCTCCGATGTGCCGTCGACTTGCGCCATGTGTCACGACTATCATGCCGATGATGGCGCCCCTTGGTTGATCAAAGAACAACAAAAGGACAAACGGAAAAAATCTGACAATTTGGTTCATGACAATGATGCGCTAAAGCCATCTGACAAATTGAAAGTCAAAATTAGGAAACAAAAAATTGCCAGCCGTTAGAGCGTATATATGATAACCGCTATATATGGCATAGCAGAGAAGGAGCGCCCATGCTTTTGGCGCAGGTAACCGATATCCATCTGGGTTTTGATCCCGACAATCCGTCGGAGTTTAACCGAAAACGCCTGGATCAGGCGTTGAAAGTCTTGTGCGATATGACGCCGCGACCTGACATGCTTCTTGCAACCGGTGATCTGGTCGATCGCGGTGATCAGGATAGCTATATGCGGTTGGAAGAGGCGTTTGCTGATCTTCCTTTTCCGGTGCATATGTGTCTCGGCAATCATGACTTGCGAGGTCCGTTTCATACCCAATTCCCCGATGTGCCGATGGTTGATGGTTATGTTCAATATGAAGTTGATGCAGGGCCGCTGCGCTTGTTGTTTCTGGATACGCTGGAGGAAGGACGCCATGGCGGTGCCTTTTGTGACGTTCGCGCTAAATGGCTGGCCGATCGGCTGTCGGAGGACGAGAACAAGCCGACATTGCTGATTATGCATCACCCACCCGTCGAATCCGGCATTGCTTGGATGAATACTGACCCGCGCGAACCCTGGGTATCGACTTTAGCGGACACAATTGCCGGACATGATCAAGTCAAGGGTATGATCACTGGCCATTTGCATCGGAATATTTCAACGTCTTTTGAAGGCACTAGTCTTTCAATTTGCGCCTCGACGGCACCGCAAGTTGCTTTTGATCTGGAACCGATAGACCCCGAAAATCCTGACGGTCGCAACATGATTGTCGCGGATCCGCCAGCCATCGCGCTTCACTGGTGGAATGGTAAGCAGCTGGTCAGTCATTTCGAGACAGCCGAGGAACATGTGATGCTCGCCCGTTATGACGAAAATTTGCAGCCTCTGGTTCGGGCTTTGTTGGCGGAGCGACCCAAATAGTCGGCTGGTTTTTGATGGTAATGTGTCGGTTTGATACAATATAGTGCAGTGCACAAAACTCATTGCTTAATCACGTACAATCTGTTAACAATTTGTTAGGTTTGAACTAATCTTGGAGCGCGGTCAGGGCTTCATTTGCAATAATATGGGGCAACTATGAAAAAAATAGCATATATGGCAGCATGTCTTGCTGCTCCAGTGGCTTTTGCATCACCGGCACAAGCGCTGACGATGATCGATTTTGATGATGGCACGGACGGAGCGAGCGTTGACGCTTTCTACAGCGGTCTTGGCATCACATTTTCCAATACACAGTTTACCGATAATTTTGGTTTGGCAGGGTCTTCCGGTCCTTTAGGAATACGAGCAACCGGCACATTCCAGTTCGGGGTGGCTGATGCTATTGTCGGCACATTTTCTGGTTTGGCAGATAGTGTGTCGTTTCGCGGTATTGATGTCGGCTCAGCGGGTTTGCAGATTGATGCTTTTGATGCATCCAATGTTCTTCTCGGATCAACCTCGGTATCCGGAAGTGATTTTGGAATAGGCGATTTTTTTGACCTGACCTTTGCTTCTCCTGGCATCAAGAGTTTCGCAATTTATCAACCAAATTTCGATGGATCAGACGGTATACTCATTGAAGATTTAGCATTTAATCTTGCTGCAGCCGTACCTGAGCCAGCCACATGGGCGTTTATGATCTTTGGCTTTGGTGCCATTGGAGGCGCCATGCGTCGTCAGCGTAAGGCAAATGTGAAAGTCAGCTACGCTTAAGCCTTCGAAATTCAGAATATACAAAGCCCTGTCAGAGCGATCTGGCGGGGCTTTTTGATTGGCATCTGTGCGCATGTTGGCACATAGTCGGATTCATAAAACTCATGATGATGGAGAATGGATGTGACAGAGTTGGTGCTGCGTGAAGATAAGGACGGGCTGGCAATCTTGACGTTAAATCGGCCGGATAAGCTCAATTCACTCACCGTTGGATTGTTCCAACAATTGCGCCAACATATTTCGGCTATTCGCAAAGACGATTCTGTCCAATGCGTTATCCTGCGCGGTGCTGGGAAATGCTTTTCCGCAGGCCATGATCTCAATGACATTTCCGAAGGCGAAGAGGTGCCCTCGCGCGGCTGGCATTCCGAAACATTGCGGATGATGGAAAAACTGCCCAAGCCGGTTATCGCCGCGGTACATAGCCATTGCTACACCGGCGCGTTGGAAGTGGCATTAGCGGCAGATTTTATCGTGGCGGCGGATAATACCAAATTTGGTGACACCCATGCGAAATGGGCGTTGACGCCGATTTGGGGTATGAGTCAGCGTTTGCCGCGCCGCGTCGGAATCGCGACGGCGAAAAAACTTATGTTTACCTGTGAAACGGTTAAGGCAGAGGAAGCATTGCGCATCGGATTGGCCGAGATGGTTTTGCCCATCGCGGATTTTCAAACAGGAACAGAAACTCTGGCCCGGCAAATAATGGCCAATTCTGCCTTTTCGCATGCCGCGAACAAGCGGTTGCTCGAGGCAACTGATGCGGATCCATTGGATGCGGGTTTAATTTGGGAAGTCATGGAAAATGAAGGCACTGGACCGGATATGCACGACCGGATTAACGCATTCACCAAAAAATAGAGGCGATTATCTCGAGGCTGGTCGTTCATCGATGGCTAAGCGCTGTTTGTCTAAAAGATAATTTCAACCGCAACCTTTTTGCCTTTGATGCACGGTTATTGTATCGGGGACATGAGCACGGGCGCGTGCAGAGATTTTTGTCCTGAACAGGGGCCGTAATCCTATCTATTGGAGAGACATTTATGCGTTTATCAGTTTCAAGCCGCAAATTTTTCATGGGCGTATCAACCGCTGCGTTGCTGGGTTTCAGCAGCAGTCCTGCAATCGCCGATGATCATGCAAAAAAGTTGACCACAGCCGAGCTCAATAAATTGAGCGCGAACGGGAATAGCGGTATGAAGAAAACCTCTGATTCATCAGAAAATACAATTCTACAGGAATGGACCGGCCCTTATGATGGAGTGCCGCCTTGGGATGAAGTGAAGGTATCCGATTTTCCAGGCGCTTTTGAACAAACCATGAAAGATATTAAGGCCGAATTTGTTGCCGTGCGCGATAATCCCGAGCCCGCAACTTTTGAAAATACGACCGTACCGCTGGAATTGGCTGGCAATAAAGCGAATGAGCTTTTCGCGATCTGGGGCGTGCACAGCAGCAATTTGTCCAACAGTGAAGTGCGTAAAATACAAGGCGAATGGCTTCCGAAAATTTCCGCTTTCTTTAATCAACTGACGCTCGATCCTAAGATTTTTGCGCGCTATAAAGCGGTTTATGACGGGCGGGAAGCGGCCGGTCTCGATGCCCAGCAAATGCGTCTGGTCGAACGAGACTATGAAGGTTTGGTACGAAATGGGGCCTTGCTCGAAGGCGCAGACAAGGAAAAGTTGATTGCGCTCAGCACGGATTTGTCAAAAGCCTTTAACGAGTTTTCGAACAAGGTTTTGGCGGATGAAGAAACCTTTATCTATCTTACCGATGAAGCCGAACTTGCTGGATTGCCAGCGAGCTTCATTGCTTCCATTGCCGAAGCGGCGAAAGAGCAAGGCAATGAAGGTTGGGCATTGAAAAACACCCGATCGGTTATGCAACCGTTTCTCCAAAATTCAACACGCCGGGATCTGCGAGAAAAAGTATATAATGCTTATATTAATCGCGGCGATAATGGCGATGCCAATGATACCAATGCCACTATTGCCAAGATCCTGAAAATACGCGCAGACCGCGCGGCCTTGCTGGGTTTCAAAACCCATGCACATTATCGGATGGCCGATACAATGGCGAAAGAGCCGGAAACTGCGATGGACTTGATGATGCAAGTCTGGCCTGCCGCTGTGGCCCGCGTGAAAGAAGAAGTCGCCGATATGCAAGAAATTGCCGATGCGGAAAGCGCGGGTATCACGATCAAACCTTGGGATTATCGCTTCTATGCGGAGAAGGTGCGCAAAGCAAAATATGATCTCGATGAAGCGGAAATCAAACCTTATTTCAAACTGGATAATATGGTTGAGGCCATGTTGGATGCCGCGAAAAAACTATATGGAATGGACTTCACCGAAAATACCGGTTCGGTTCCGGTATTCCAGCCTGACGTGCGGACGTTTGAAGTGCGGCGCGGTGACAAATTGGTTGGGCTTTTCTATCTCGATAATTTTGCCCGGGCCGGCAAACGCTCTGGCGCCTGGATGACTACCTATCGCAGCCAATATGAATTGGGTGGCAATAACCGCTACGTCTTGGCGTCCAACAATAACAATTTCGTCAAAGGCGGTGAGGGGTCACCGACGTTGATCAGCCTGGATGATGCATCAACCTTGTTCCATGAATTTGGTCATGCGCTGCATTATCTCAACTATGATATTAAATATCCCGGTCTTGGCGGAACGCCGCGGGATTTTGTTGAATATCCGAGTCAGGTGAATGAAAACTGGTTGCTGACGCGCTATGTGCTCGACAATTATGCAAAGCATGCCGAAACCGGTGAGCCGATGCCGCAGTCATTGGTGGACAAAATCAACAAGTCGAAAACCTTCAACGAAGGCTTTTCGACGGTAGAATATCTGTCTTCCGCGATTGTTGATATGAAATTGCACAATCGGACAGACCCGGTCACCGACCCGGATGCATTTGAACGGGAGACATTAGCGGAAATTGGCATGCCCGATACGATCGTTATGCGGCATCGTTTGCCCCAATTTAATCACCTGTTCTCATCCGATGCCTATTCCGCCGGCTATTACAGCTATTTATGGTCTGAAACCATGGATGCCGATACATGGGCGGCTTTTGAAGAAGCGGGCGATGTCTGGGACAAGGACACAGCCGAGCGGTTCCGCAAGATCATATTGTCAACGGCGAATGAGACCGATCGCAAGGAAGCCTATCGGCAATTCCGCGGGCGCGATCCAGAGGTTAAATATATCCTCAAGAAGCGCGGCTTTCCAGTGCCAGGAGAAACCGCTGAAGCTGCCGGTGGCGGTAAAAGCAACAGCAATGACTAAGCTGCATTAAGAATTTCGAAAAAGGCGGTCTGCGGGCCGCCTTTTTTGTTTCCGACAAGGCGTTGGTCGGCGCGCCAAAGCCAGTTGCTGGCGGGCGACACGGGTGTGTTTTTCTTTTCGGCTGTTGCGATAATCTGGCCTTGACCCCGGTTTGGGAGAATGACAGGTTTCGAATCGAAACTATTGAGAGGAAATGCTATGACCATCAATGCCGTCCGTACCCCTGACGAACGCTTTGCTGACATCCCCGACTTTGACTATCCGGTTCATTATGCTGAAGATTTACCAGGATATGACGGGCTTCGGGCAGCATGGATAGACGAAGGCCCGCGCGACGCTGATCGCGTGTTCCTCTGCTTGCACGGCGAACCCAGTTGGTCTTTTCTCTATCGGCGCATGATACCGGTCTTTCTCAAAAGCGGCGCGCGGGTTGTCGCGCCCGATTTTTTCGGTTTCGGGCGTTCGGACAAGCCGACAGAATTGGATGACTATACGTTCGATTTTCACCGGGATCATATTCTCGCTCTCGTGGCACGGCTCGATCTTCAAAATATCACTTTGGTGGTGCAGGATTGGGGAGGGCTGATTGGCCTGACTTTGCCCGTCGATGCTGGCTTTAAACAGCGCTTGTCACGGCTTATTGTTATGAACACCGGCCTCGGACTCGGCCGCACGCCGGGAGATGGGTTTAACGCGTGGAAAGAATTTGCTTTGAACACGCCGGAATTTAAAACTGGTCAGATAATTGCTAGTGGCACACCGCATCTGACCGAACAGGAAATTGCGGCCTATGACGCACCCTTTCCAGACCCCAGCTACCAAGCGGGCGCACGCAAATTTCCCGCTCTTGTCCCCGTATCACCCGATATGGATGGCGTAGAGGTGAGCACCAAAGCAGCGCTATTCTGGAAAGATGAATGGCAAGGCGACAGTTTCATGGCAATTGGCGACGCCGATCCGGTACTCGGACCGCCCGCCATGCTAAAATTGCGGCAACTCATCAACGGCTGCCCCGAACCGATGATGATTGAAGGTGGCGGCCATTTTGTTCAGGAATGGGGAGAACCCATTGCCAAGGCCGCGTTGGAATCCTTCGGAGGCCGTTAGCTTAGGCTGCCATCGCAGTCTTGCTAAAGCTCTCGGTGAAGCGGGGTTCCATAGGTTGGCTGGACACAATCGCTAAGGGCAAAGCCGTTTCACAATGTGCACATTCCGCGCTGAATCGGCCAACATGCCAATGGGATTTGCCGCAACCGGGGCAGCGATTGACTATGTCGAGATGATACATGGGTTGATAGCCGCGCTGTAAAATTGCGCTGTGTTGCTGATTATTGGGTTCGGCCAATACGTCTTGAGGACGGTTGACGAATGATCTTGGGGATAAATACATCGTTCTTCCTTCTCTGGGTTGCCAAAATATTCTCATGCAAACTAAGATTGGTTACTGAATTGACGGTGAACCGGTTTTTTCCGGCGATGAAAAGATAGAGGTTCACAGGAATGTAGATAGTATTTTTCCGCCATTTTATCGTGACATATCGCACAACTATCCCCAAGCCGTTGAATCACAGCCGAAAATAACGGAAAATTTAGTTGTTAAAACTTGTCAAATATTGACAGACGTCCTTAAAAATTGGTTAAAATTTCCTATTTCAAGGATTCTTCCAATAATCGCGCGAGTCGTAAACCGGATCTTTCAATCTGGAGTCGCACGGTCGGGATGAGGGCGCGGATTTCATCATTGTCAATTTGCCCCCGCCCTGTGATTTTGGGGCCGCAAGATGGTTTGTCCTCAGCGGTTGGATAGCTGAAATCACGGGCTATTTCCCATGCCTGTTTCGCCCAAAACTCGGTTGTTCCGAATGATTTATCTGCTTTTTCTTCAGCGCTATAGCGGCGCACCATGTTGGGTCCGTCGGAAATGGCGCGTTCAGCGAGCGGACCGTCCCATAACCAATGCAGATTCATCCGACCCTTAATCGCTCCATAAGCGGCACGGACATCATTGCCGCCGCGGTCGCTCCGGTCGCCGCTGTGGAGCGGCATGTGCATGTCGCCGACAAAATGGACCAAGAAGGTTAACGCTTCGAGCCGAATATGTGGGGGCAGCGACTTGTCTTTGAGCAGCGCTGCATTGCGATCAATTTGCGCGGAAACGCAATTGCCATTGCGGCAGGCGCTTTTAAGGTCAAAGGCTTTGCAAATGTCGACATTTTGGTAGTGCCACGGGCTGGTATAGCCCCAGCGCAACCGATCCCGGCGGATGCAATCCGGCCAGACGCTGGCATCGCTGATATTTTTGAGATCGCATTGCGGTGTTCCCAATAAGGCGGCCGCTTGAAATAATTGGTCCATGCGAGACTTGGTGACGGGATCAATATTGGCCTCGGCAATTTCGCCAATGGTGCGATGGGCGTAAGATCCCCAGGCCCATGCCGGACTGGATGCACAGAAAAGAACGACAAAGAGGATTTTTTTGATCATGTTCGAGCAATGCACCAATAAAATTACACCAATGTGTATTCTGTGCCTGTCTCGATCGAAAAATCCTAGATATTATTCCACATTCGCAACATTATATTTAATCGCTTCCGCCTTGGTCAGGCAACGGCGGGTGGATTGATCTTTGCCATCGGTTTTGATCGCTTTTTGCTTGTACATTATGTCTGTCAGCAGTTTACGAGAAACACCCATGCGAATAAGAAAGTCATTATCTTCTGTAGCGAGCAACGCACTTTCCTGTTCCACTTCTCCGATCAATTCAACCGTGGAATCAGTTCCCATTTCAATGCTGTAGTTAATCGCATTACGATCGCCTGTCATCGTGAACATATGCACCATGAAGCCGCCATCCGCTTCAATGATGCGCGCTCGCCCGCCCATGAAGACAAAGTTGCAAGCGCTAAAACAGCTCCAGCCGGCGGGAATACGCGTGATCATCAATCCGCCCAATTCCCGGATGATACGGCCCGCTTCGTTGCCTGCACGCGCATGACCGCCCGGCGAACGCAACCAAATTTCGGAAATATCGGGATTATCCTTCAACGCTTTTTTCAGGCGCTCGGGCAATCCAACGTCGACAACGCCTTCCGCGAGCAAAACCTTCGTTTCATTTTTTTCAATCGGTGTGAGGACCATTTTTGTATTGTTCGTCCAATTGGGTTCCGCTGGACAAGTCGGATTATCTTTGTCCATGACCAGCCGGTTATCGGCTTCGCTATTGCCTTGCACCGCGAACATGGCGCCCAGCATGAGGATTGATTTACAAAAACGCTTCATAGCTACTCTTTCTACTCTCTACGCATGATTATAGGCTAACATTAATATTCTCACAAGAAGTGCGATATTTCACAGACAAGCTGGAATTGGCGCGATAAACAGATTTTTCATCGCTTGCGACTAACACCCGAGAATAGTGAAGGTTGCAGCGCAGATCGATTGAAGCTACCAAATTCGGGAGGGAGAACAGATGGCTACTCAAATTTCACGCATATTTTCTGCGCTAGTCATTCTTACCTTTTCCGCGATCGCGGGCGTTCCGGCATTGTCTCAAGATCAAGACAGCTCGGCCGTTTCTGCGGAGTCATCGTCGGACGATCCGCCATTATCCGAAGCCGATCGCGCCTATGTTGCGCCGGTGGTTGATGAACCCGATTTACCAATTTTGCCGACAACGCCGCTATTGACCGATGAAGGCTATCCCGATTGCCGCGAGGATTTCCAAAAAATTGCCGCTCCCTTTGACAAGGCAGAGGATACAAATCGCTGCACCATTTTGCTCGATCGATATTATGCTGAAGTGCTAACGCCTTTTCGTCAGCGGATGATTGATCATCAAAATGAAATTTCGGCCCTATATACCGAGAGGGTTGCCGGTAAGATGATTTACTCCGCACAGAGCAGAGATGATTTTTACAAAAATATGCGCGCAGAGCATAGTGCGTCTGATCCAGACGGAGCGAATCTGGCAAGCTATCGCACCTTGGAAGCACGCTATCAACAAGACCGCGCTTATCTCCAAGACCGGTTTTGCTTTAACACCGGTTGTGGTGGCTATTCGGTTCCGGAATATGTTGCGGTTGAAGAGGAAACGGAAAAAGGCAAAAAGCCCAAAAAATCGAAAACGGCGCGAAAGTCCAAGGGGCCGCAAAAATGCAAAAAGGCTAAGAAACGGGGCGGTGTTTTTGGCGGTTTGCTTGGCGGTGTTGCCGGCAATGCTGCTGGTCTTGGTAAAATTGGAACGATTATTTCGAGCGCAGCGGGAGCGGTGCTGGTTGGCGAAATTGCTTGTCAGCTAACCGAGGACGAACAGAAAGAGGCGGCTGCGGCAACGGTTAAAGTGACCGAAAAGGAAGAAGTCGGCGCAACCGCTGCATGGACCAGCCCATCTCGAGCCGGTGTGTCAGGATCATCCACTGTTACCGCACTGAACACAGAGCCCAATGGCCGCAAATGTTTGAATATTACTGACGTGGCGATCATAGATGGTGTTGAAACGCGAATATCGAAACAAATGTGCCGCGGTCAAGGTGATGAAGGTTATTCAATTCTGGCCTAAGTATAGAGGTTTAGGCAAAATCTTCCTTGATAAAATCTGCGGCCCGTTCTCCGATCATCATGCTCGGCGCATTGGTGTTGCCGCTGATAATTTCCGGCATAATGGACGCATCGGCAATATAAAGACCATCTAACCCTTTGAACTTCAGCCTGTTGTCGACCACAGCATCATCATCTTGGCCCATACGGCAGCTACCCACAGGGTGGTAAACCGTGTCGGCCCGATCCCGGATCAGCGCATCCAATGCATCGTCATCGCTCATATCGATAGGGTGGCGGTTGGTCGGCTTAAAATCCGTCAACGGCGGCGCTTCCATGATCCGCTGCATATAACGGACACCGGCGCGTAACGTGGCAATATCGCGATCATCATCCAGAAAATTCGGATCAATAGAAGGCGGTGCGGTGGGATCGGCATTGTGCAACCGGACGGTGCCTTTGCTATGCGGGCGCAACACGCAGGCGTGACAGCTAAAGCCATGGCCTTTGACCTTTTCGCGACCATGATCTTCAAGCATCGCTGGGACGAAATGATATTGAATGTCTGGGGCCGGTACATCTGGATTTGAACTCCAAAAACCACCTGCTTCGGCATAGGGACTTGTCATAATTCCTGTGCGTTTGAGGCGGTGCTCGATAATCGCCTTACCCATTCGCACGGTGCCTTCCAAAGAATCGCCGATCAGTTCTTTGGATTCGGTTTTATAGCCGGATACAAAATCAATATGATCTTTGAGATTGGCACCGACTTCCGCTTTGTCGGCCACAACCGGAATATTCTTGTCCTGAAGATGTTGGCCGGGTCCTATCCCGGATAATTGCAAAATATGCGGCGAACCAAAGGCGCCAGCAGATAATATGACGGCGCCCTTGGCCGAGATTTTTTCTTGGTTGTGGCCACGTTTGATCTGAACGCCGGTGACCCGGCCGTTGTCGACGAGCAATTTTTCAACCAAGGATTTTGTTTTGATATCGAGATTTTGGCGATTGCGACCCGGCTCAACATAGGCCCGGGCGGCAGACCATCGTTCGCCGCCTTTTTGGGTCACTTGATAAATGCCCATGCCTTCTTGATTGGCGCCATTAAAGTCATCAAGGATGGGAATTTGAAGGTTCCGGGCGGCTTCAACAAAAGCGATACTGCCTGGGTTTAAATATTTCTGATCAGAAACTGATAACGGGCCGGTATCGCCATGATAGGCATCACCGCCGCGTTCGTTGCTTTCTGATTTTTTGAAATAAGGTAGGACGTCATCATAGCTCCATCCAGCACAGCCCATATCAGCCCAGTTGTCATAATCCCACTTGTTACCGCGAATATAGACCATGGCATTAATAGCACTGGATCCGCCAAGACCGCGACCGCGAGGTTGGTACCCAATGCGGCCATTTAATCCCTTTTGTGGAACGGTATCAAATTGCCAATTGGCGTTTTTCAGAAGAAAAGGCATCATTCCGGGTGTCTTGACCAGGAAGTTGTTGTTATTTCCTCCTGCCTCAATCAGGCAAACGGATTTTTTTCCATCTTCACTCAGCCGTCCGGCGACTGCGCTGCCTGCGGACCCGCCGCCGATGACGATGAAGTCATATTCTGCCATGATTTTTTCTCCTGTTTCGCCCAGCGTTTTTTTATAGTTTCACTGCTTTCGCGAGAGCCATCGTGGCTCCAGCCTGGCGGTTTTATCAAATAGTTTATCTTGTAACGCCACGGCGCCGACCAAAGATCTTTAAATATTCCGATCCATTCGTGAAAGGCGGCCCAGAGGACATTATAGCTGTTTAAGTTTTTGATGATCCCATATTCAATTGTCTCTGCCTCTGTTTCCGGTTCAAATGTACCGAATATTTTGTCCCAGACAATGAAGACACCGGCATAATTGCGATCAAGATAGCGCGGATTGGTGGCGTGGTGGACCCGATGATGAGAAGGCGTATTCATCACCGCTTCAAACCAGCGCGGCATGCGGTCAATCGCTTCCGTGTGGATCCAATATTGATAAACCAAATTGATCCCGGCCAGAAAGAAGATCAACGCCGGAGGAAATCCTAAGAAAAATAGCGGCATCCGAAAGAGGAAACTGAGCGCGAAAAAGCCAGTCCAAGTCTGGCGCAATGCTGTGGTGAGATTATAGTGCTGGCTGCTATGATGGATAACATGAGCAGCCCAGAACCAGCGCACCCGATGGGCTGTCCGATGAAACCAGTAATAAGCGAAATCATCCAAAATAAATGCCATGGGCAGCACCCAAAGAGCATTGGCCCAACTGAGCTGGAAATCAAATAAGCGCTGGCCATAGACCCACATTGCCAGGGCAAAAACAAGGCCGCCAGTGAGCAGACCGGCAACCACGCTCCCACTTCCCAAGGACAGCGATGTGATCGCATCTTTGGTTTCGTAGCGAATGCGATCATTGCGTCGGCTCCACCACCATTCCGCTGTGAAGGTCACCACGAAAAAGGGAATGGCCCATAGGGTTGGGGAAGGGAAGCTCTCCATAGCCGACTATTTACATGAATGTTAGCGACTGTCTAGGGACAGTCTTGTGCGGGTTGCTATGCAAATTATTGCGCACCGTTGGATAGCGCTTCAACCAGCGCTCGCACCGGGCTGATATCATAGCCTGCATTTCCGGCGAGCCGAGAAATCTCATCCGGTGCCATACCTTTTTTGGCCTGCGCAAGTGACCAGAGCAACGTGGAGCGTGTCCCGGATCGACAATAAGCCAGCGCTTTGCCATCTGCGCCATCCAAGGCGGCAATCATTGCATCTACTTGGGGGGCGGAAAAGCCACTATGGGTAATCGGTATGCTGATATAACTGAGACCAGCGGCTTGGGCTGCTGCTTCTATAGCGGCGCTTTGCGGGGCGTCAGGATCCTCGCCATCAGGGCGATTATTGATGATCAACGTCACCCCTTCGGATTTGGCGATGGCAATATCATCCAGTGCGATTTGCGGGGCTACACTGATTTCATCGTTTATTTTTCGGAACATGGTTTCAGCCTTTTCTATTGGTATAGAGGAATTTTGTGCCGGATATTGGTTCGTGTAGATCAGCATCAGGCCGCTTATCCCAATGCCACAAGCGAACAATAATGTGAGCGCCAATTTCACACACTTTCCTCTTGGGCTTCCGTAACTTCTTGAATGACATGGAGAAATGCTTCTCCGTATTTTTCAAGCTTGGCCGCGCCGATACCGGGAAGTTCGGCTAAGCCTGCCAAGTTGCGCGGTTTGAAGCCGGTCATATCGCGAAGCACACTGTCGTGGAAAATGACATAAGGCGGTACGCCTTGTTCTTTAGCCAAAAGCATTCTTTTGGCGCGCAACGCGTCAAATAACGGATCGCCGACAGGGTTGGGAGAAGTGCCGCTGCGCCGTTTTTTCCGTTCGCGTTTGGGCGGTTCAACAATCGCGACCTCTTTTTCACCCTTCAATATGGCGCGGGCTTCCGGACCGAACATCAGGCCGCCATGTTCGGTGTTACGCAAAGCATCGCGCAGCAGCAAAGAGCGGGACACCGGTTTGATCAAAGGGGCGTCGTCTTGATCGACAATATCAAAGACCGATAATTGATCATGGCCGCGTGAAACCACTTTGTCTTCCGGCTTTCCCGTCAACACGGCTTCAAGATGACCGACCCCGAAATTTTGCCCGGTGCGATAGACGGCGGAGAGGAATTTGCGCGCCAGTTCGGTGACGTTTCTCGTGGTGGGAGCGTGCAGGCAATTGTCACAATTGCCGCAGGTTTCCGGCGGTTGTTCACCAAAATGCTGCAACAAAATAGCCCGTCGGCAGCCCGCGGCTTCGACCAAGCCGCCCAGCGCAGCCAAGCGGATACGTTCATTATTGAGCCGGGTTTCATCTACTTCCGACAGGCGTTGCCGGGCGCGAGCGAAATCCTCGGAGCCCCAGAACATATGGGCTTCTGCGGGATCTCCATCGCGACCGGCGCGCCCGGTTTCTTGATAATAGGCTTCAATAGACTTGGGCAGTCCGGCATGGGCGACAAACCGCACGTCGGGCTTGTCGATTCCCATACCAAAGGCAATAGTCGCAACCATCACCATATCTTCGGAAGCGACAAATTCGGCCTGGTTTTTCTGGCGCAACTCTGGCGGCAATCCTGCATGATAGGCGCGGGCACTGCGACCGGTTCTGGCAATCTGGTCAGCAATTTTCTCGGTCGCGTTGCGCGTGGGCGCATAGATGATCCCGCAGCCAGCAGTTCGATCAACAAGCTCGACAATCTGGCGAGTCAAACCTTTGCGCGGTGAAATCGTATAGCGGATATTGGGGCGATCAAATCCGGCAATGATCAAGCCATCTTGTTCGATTCCCAGCTGCACCAATATGTCGTCTCGAGTATGTGCATCGGCAGTCGCGGTTAAAGCCAAACGTGGGACGGCTTTGAAATGATCGAGCAAGGGCCTGAGCAATCGATAATCGGGCCGAAAATCATGCCCCCATTCGGAAACACAATGGGCCTCATCAATGGCGATGAGTGATATATTGGCCTGTTCCAGCAAATTTCGGAAATGGTCTCCTGATGCCCGTTCTGGTGCGGCGTAGAGCAAGTCCAACTGCCCGGCCTTAAGCCGCGCGATTGTCTCGGCGCGATTGTCGTCCGCCGAGGTCAGGGTGGCCGCCCGAATGCCGACGGCTTCGGCGCTTCTGAGCTGATCATGCATCAACGCGATCAACGGTGAAATGACGATCACCGTGCCTTCATTGGCAATGGCCGGCAATTGATAGCATAGCGATTTACCCGCACCGGTCGGCATAACGGCCAAGCTGTTCTGACCATCCATGACGCGCGTCAAAACTTGGTCCTGAACGCCGCGAAAATTGTTAAAACCGAAGGTGGATTTCAACAGAGGCAAAAGATGATCGGTCATCTTTCCGTCCTACCCAGCGGAGCGACTGAGTAAACCGTTAAAGTCAAATTTGCCGAATTTATCTGATCATCATTCCGTCATTAAGCGTGCGGCGCGCCAGAAATGAAAGCCGGCCCAGATATTAAACAATGCCAATATCGCCAAGGCCTGTTGCAATGCCGCCGCTTCGCTCAGAGTGCTCGCAAAAAAGTCAGACAATATGCCGACAAAAACCGGCCCGATGCCGAGACCGATTATCCCTGCAATCAGCAGATAAATGGCCACCGCCATGGCCCGCGTCTGATCGCTCGCAAGCTTTTGAATCGCCGCAAAATTGGGACCAAAATAAAATGTTGCAGCAAATGTGGGAATGGCCAGAAGCAGGACCGCCATATTGGCGTTGGTACCATATACGGCCCATATCATACCGGGTGTCGAAACAACCAAGACGATGGCTGCCACCAGCAGCGGCAGAGTTGGGCGCAATTTTCCAAAATAGTCGCCAGCTTGACCACCCAGCCAAGCGCCAAATCCGCCGGATAATCCAACCATGACGCCGAGTTTCCAACCCAATTCGCCGTAGCCAATGGCATGAACACGGACAAATAAACCACCATAAAAACTGGCTAAACCATAAGATACAAATTGGACTAGCACGCCTGCTGCGACCAAATGCCAATAGGCCGGTTTGGATGACAGGACAGACAAAGCTTGGCCGAACGTCATTTTGCTGGGATCTCTTTGGAAGGCGGTCTTGAGTGAAATATTCCCACGTGGGTCAGCCACGGTGAACCAGATGACTAAGGCGATGAGAATGCCAGGTACCCCTGCCAATAAAAAGGCGGCTCGCCAACTGAAATTTTCTGCGATCCAACCCCCGCCAGCATAAGCGATAAACGCTCCTATCGGGACAGACATTCCCAATATGCCCAAAGCGCCCGCGCGTTTTTCGGGGGGGAATAAATCTGCGATAAGAGAATGAGACGCCGGAGAAGATCCTGCTTCTCCGATACCCACGCCAACACGTGCTAGAAATATCTGGATGAAATTATTCGCCAAGCCGCAAGCGATGGTCATGGCAGACCAGATGGCTATGGCGATCGCAATGATCCGGCTGCGGTTCCATTTGTCCGCTAAGGCCGCCACCGGAATGGCTAAGGTTGTATAAAACAGGGCAAAGGATAGCCCGGTCATGAACCCGATTTGGGTGTCACTTAAATCGAGATCCTGTTTAATAGGTTCCGCCAATATTGAAATAATCTGGCGATCGAGAAAATTGAGCATGGTGACGACAAACAGCACGGCGAGCACATATTTGGGGAACCGACTCTCGGTCGATACTGGGCTTTCAGCGCTATCGGGTGCGGCTGTCATAAGCGTGTGTGACATGGGAAAGCCGCAAGTGATACCCTTTGTTTAATTAGGATTGATTGTGTCAGCCGCGCGTTCATCACTCGGTGTTGGCGGCGGTGGGTCTTGACTGAAACTATTGTTAAACTGGGCGCTGAATCCAGGCGCCGGCGGATTGCGCGGTACATCCAAATTCCCTGCGGCAATTGCGCGCAATATGGCCAATCGTTCGCGTACGGATGTTGCAACACATTGTGTGTCCGCACAGGCATCGCGAATATCAGTCCGCCATGCTCTTTGTTGCTTTTGCAATCGCGGAGCATTGGGTCCTGCGGCAGCCATGGCTTTTTTGTAAACGGTGGACAATGTGCGGTCCAGCTTCGCCAATTGGGGTGTATCACAAATCAAATATTCAACGCGTTGGGTGGCCTTGGCGCAATCGAAACTCGGAGCATCGGGCGGCGGTGCAACCGGTTCTACCGGAGCGTCAACAGGGGGATCTTCTGGCTCTACCGCTCCCGGTTCTGTTCCCATATTCTCGATCGGATCAACCGGGTTGGCGACGGCCATGGGCTCTTCATTGCTCATCGTGCTCCAGATCAAAAATCCCGCCACGCCCGCGACAAACAGCGCTGCTAAGGTGACAAACAAGGCGACATTGGCTTTAGGTTGTTCAGTCTCCCACTCATCTTCGTCATCATGAAAAGTTTCGGCTTCAGTTTCCGGTTCCGGATCTGAGGCTGCGAGCAATTGTTCCTCTGGCTCTGCTTCTAAAGCGGCCGGTTTAATCGCTGCAGAATCCGTAGTCGATTCTGCACGGTCTTGATCATGATTCTCTGTGCTATCAGCATTGGCAGGCGAGGCTTGGCTTTCGCTTTCGCCATTGCCGCTATGTTCAATCAGGTCATCAACGGTCATGGTTTTCTGAACCGTGCCCGCTAGTTGATGGGCTTTGGCCGCGACGCGTTCAATCGTGCTTTCTCGTTTTTCGAGCCAATCGATCCATTGTGAGCTGGCCAAATGATAGGCAAGCTCATCAGGGGCGAGTTCTTCCAAACGTACTGGAATTATCGCTTTACGGGAGGAATCCGCCAATATTAATTCCCGTTTCACATGGGGGCTTTTGTCGGATTTGCTGCAGAAGAGCAGTAAAGTGGCGCAACTTTCGTCTATCGCTCTTTTAATCGCCATATCGAAGGCTTCGCTGGGTTCCACATCACGCGGAGCGAGCCAGCATGTCACGCCATATTTGGCCAATGATTTTTCGAGCTCCAGCGCAATCGGTAACTTGCTGGAATGGTGGCTGATAAACAGCTGCGTGGCTGATTGCTTCCCCATATGTCCCCCAATATCCCTTTTGTGATCGTCATCACGAGCCCGGCTATAGCTTGATGAACATGACTAAAGCCATAATTTGCGGCAATTGTAAAATCTATCTACAGTGACGCTATGGGGCAAAATGTCGATCAAACCAAGTCAGCCATTGATAAGGGCAATTTGTTGCTGGCTTATGATCTGGCGCGTGTCGCGATTGACAATGGCGATGACTCTGAAGAATTGCGCCATCTGCTTGTGCTCACCTTGGCGCGCATGGGCGACGGGTCACAAGCCATGGCGCTCTACCATGAATATGGGCTCGATCGCTCATCAAACGCTCATCATCGCTCCATTGCCGCGCGTATATTGAAAGATGCAGCGCTGGCATTACCCGAAGGTAATAATCGCCATATGGCGCTGACTTCTGCTTACCGGGCCTATGCTGATATTTATGAGGCAAGCGGGGATGCCTATCCAGCGATAAATGCGGCCAGCCTGGCATTGTTGAGCGGTCAAAAGTCGCAAGCGCAAGAATTGGCTTCGGCCATTATCGATCGCTCGGAAATAGCCCATCCCAAATCCTATTATGACGCAGCAACCTTGGCTGAAGCGTTGCTGATCAACGAACGTGTCGATGAGGCTGCTGCGGCTTTGTTTATGGCTAGTCAAATGGCTGACGCCAATAGCGGAGCCAAGTCGAGCACCATCCGGCAACTCGCCTTGCTCGCGAAAATATTGCGGCTGGATGAAAGCCGGGAAAACGATATGTTGGCGCCTATCTCGCCGCCAACTGTGATCCATTTTGCGGGCCATATGTTTCTGGAAGACGCGGAGGTTGAAGCGCAATTGCGGTCCGAAATAAACGGATTTCTGGACCAGAATAATGCCGATTTTGCTTATGGCTCTTTGGCGGCAGGGTCCGATATTTTAATCGCTGAAGCGATAATCGCTCGCGGCGGAGAATTGCATGTAACACTACCCTTTGTGAAAGACGATTTTATCGCGCAATCGGTATTGCCTGCGGGCCAAGGGTGGATAGCACGGTTTGAAAAATGTCTCGCTGCGGCCAAAAGCGTCCATTTTGCTACAGAAATGAATTATGTCGGAGACGCCGCTCAATTTGGATATGCCAGCAAGGTTGCCATGGGTATGGCGAAATTGCGGTCCGAATATCTTGGCACACCGCCCCAGCAATTGGCTATTTGGGACGAACTGCCCGTAGACGGACCAGCTGGTACCGGTGCGGATGTCAAAGTCTGGGCAGATTTCGGGGGCGCAACGACGGTAATAAAAGCCGGCGTTATCAATCGTGATTTGGCGTGGCCGGTTCAACCGGATACGGACAATCTGGAACGCGGTCTGGCGGCTTATCTGTTCACAGATTTTCCTGGATTCTCGAAATTAGCTGAGGCTAATCTTCCTGCCTTTTGGAAAGGTGTTATGGGGCGGATGGCTAGCGTTTTGGAGCAATATCCCGACCAGATTTTGGCCAAGAATAGCTGGGGCGATGCGGTATTGGCGATAACCTTGGATGCGCCGGTGGCCGCTGATATTGCCTTGGCCTTGCAGGAATCGTTGGAAGATTTCGACTATGAATTGCTTGGCCTGTCCGAAGGGACGGGCATGCGCATTGGGGTGCATTATGGCCCGGCCTATCAGACGCAAGATCTCATCACTGGCAAGACCACGTTTTATGGGACCGAAGTATCCCGCGCAGCGCGCATCGAACCGGTAACCCCGCCGGGAGCCGTATTTGTGACCGAACCTTTTGCAGCCATTTTGGTTTTGGAAGCGCCGGATCAATTCAAATGTCGCTATGTCGGAAATGTGGAATTTGCCAAGGGCTATGGCACCTATCCAATTTATCGCCTGACCGCTGTCTAACCGATTACAATCACATATATTGTTTTAGCAGTGCTACAATATCCACTTTGGCTTTGAGCCGATTGGCCAGCATGTAGACACCGCCAAATTTACGATGGATGAAAACGGTGTCAACCGGGGGAATGTGCCAAAAATCCCGCTCCGCCGCAAAGCGCATGCCTTCATCGCGCAATTCTTGGGCGATCCCGTTATCCGCAAAATCTATCGGTCCTTTTTTCCGAAGCGGCGCCATGGCCATTTCGAACATATCCATAATGGCGTCTTGATGATGCGATTGGGCGTTGCCATCAAAAAGGCCAATTTTGATGGCGGCCTTTTGTGCGGCTTTACGATCACCGGCGACGCCGGCAATCATCAGTTTACGATATTGATTAGCAACGCGCTTGGGAATGGCGCGCGCGGCCCCGAAATCCAGTAAAACCAGTTGTTTGGTCTTTTCATTATAGCGATAATTGGCGAAATTGGGATCGGTTTGCATCAGCCCAAATTCAAACAGTTCTCGCAGAAGCAGCGTGAACAAGAGCGTGATGATCTTATCGCGGACTTTTTGCGGTGCCGTGATCAATGATTCAATCGGAATGCTGTCTATATAGGTCATGGCGAGAATGCGATCTGTGCTCAAATCTTTGTGAAATTTGGGCACTTGAAATTCTGCATCGTCTTTAAGAAGCTTACCAAAACGTTTGAGATAAGCGGCTTCCTGTTGATAATCGGCCTCTTGATGAAGCTGTATTTTTGCTTCGGCTAGCATCGGAGCAATGTTGAGAGATTTGGGGACGATTCCCGATAGTTTGATCAATGTTGCAACATTGTCGACATCGCTATCAATGCTTTCTCGAACGCCCGGATATTGGATCTTAATGGCCAGTTCCCGACCATTTTTTGCGATGGCACGGTGAACCTGTCCAATGGAAGCGGCGGCTATCGGGTGCTGATCAAATTGCGAAAACCGTTCATTCCAATCCGGCCCATATTCTTTGGAAAGCACTTTCAACAATTGCTTACGCGGCATAAATTGCGCATCGGCGCGAAGCTTTGCTAGAATATCAGCCAATTCGGGCGGTAGGACATCACTGGCATCCATGGACAGCATTTGTCCCATTTTCATTGCCGCGCCGCGAAGATTAGCCAGTTGATTGGTCAGTTTGATCGCATTTTTCGGAGTCAGCAACATATCACTGATTTTCGGACGCTCTCCTTCTGCCAGTCGGCGAGCGCCTTCCAGCAACATATTGCCGCCAATCGCAGTTGCCATGGTGCCAAAGCGGGTGAAGCGGGACAAACGGCCACTGGGAACCGCGTGGCCTTTGTTGTTGGAATTGTCTCGCGTAGCGATGTTGGAATCTCTTTGATTGCGGGCTGTTGGACTATGTGCACCCGGACATAGCCTTGTTCGGCGGATACGGACAGTGTCAATTGTGAACACGCTGTTCTAAACATGGGATATGTTGCACGTTGTCCACCACAGCGATTACATCGCTCCGCCGCCAACCAAAGGCAGTTTCGCGTTCGACAAATATCGGTTGGTGATCGATGTGGTCCGTGAATTATCTTCGACCTATCGGCAATATGCCCCGCAACCGATGGAGCGCCATTGGATCGAATCCGTGCATGATCCGGACTATGTCGAACAAGTGCTTTCGGCCCAAGTGCCGCCAGCTAAAGAACGGCGCATTGGTTTTCCCGTAACCGCCGCCATCGCCCAGCGCGTGCAATTTAGTTCTGGCGGGACATGGCTGGCCGCAAAATTGGCGCTGCAGCATGGCTATGCCGCAAATAGCGCGGGGGGCAGCCATCATGCGCGGTCTGAAACCGGAGCAGGATATTGTGTGTTTAACGATCTCGCCATCGCTGCCCATCGGCTCATTGCCGAACGGGATGCGGAGCGCATCTTGGTCTTGGATCTCGATGTCCACCAAGGCGATGGCACAGCCTCTTTATTGGCAGGACGCAGCGATATCATGACGGTTTCAGTGCATGCCGAAAAAAATTTTCCAGTGCGCAAAGCCCGATCGAGCTTGGATATTGGATTGGATGACGGAACGGATGATACGGCTTATCTAAATATTTTGTCGGATAATCTGCCCACGATCATCAATGATTTTGCACCCAATCTAATTCTCTACCAAGCCGGTGTGGATCCCCATGTTGATGACCGGCTAGGGCGCTTGGCGTTAACCGATCAAGGATTGATAGAACGGGACCGCTTTGTCATTCAGCAAGCCCGCGCGCAACGGATTCCTGTCGCGAGTGCATTGGGCGGCGGCTATGGAACAGACCATCTGGGTGTCGCAAAAAGGCATGCCCGTTCGATGCTTGCAATGGCGGATGAAAATAGCCGCAGCTAATTGCTGATTTATATGCAAATTTCCCTGTTCATCGGCCTAATTATATTGTCTATTCACGACATAAAATAAAGCGCAACGCATAGCCAATTGGGAGTCCTCATGAAATATCACTTGATCACGGCGCTAGCTGCCGTTGCATTGTCTGGCCAAGCCTTTGCTCAATCTGCGCCGGATAAACTCAAGGAAGAAAAATGGGATGTGAACGCCCCTGCAGGCGCACCGATCAAGCAAGTGCCCATCCAGACCGATGAAGGGAGCTGGATTGATGTGGATGTCAGTCCGGATGGCAACAGTATCGCTTTTGCGTTGCTGGGCGATATCTATACGATGCCGATGACCGGTGGCACGCCTACGCGCATCGCCGAAGGATTGGCGTGGGAAGTGCAACCGCGCTTTTCACCGGATGGAAAACGTATTGCTTTTACCTCAGATCGCGGTGGCGGCGACAATATCTGGATCATGAATCGGGATGGCAGCGACAAACGCCAAGTAACCAAAGAGAAATTTCGTTTGCTCAATCAGCCGAGCTGGAGCCCTGATGGCCGCTATATTATCGCCAAGAAGCATTTTACCACGGGCCGATCCCTGGGCACGGGCGAAGTTTGGATTTATCATGTCTCTGGTGGTGCCGGTGTCGTTTTGGTCAAGAAGCCCAACGAGCAGCATCAAAAAGAATTGGGCGAACCGATCTATGCGCCCGATGGTAAATCGCTTTATTATACTCGCAATATCACGCCGGGCGGGCGTTTCATCTATGCGCAGGATTCCAACAAAGATCTGTTCAACATCGAACAATATAATCTGGAAAGCGGTGAAATTACGACCGCTGTTTCTGGATTGGGGGGCTCTGTGCGGCCCACACCATCGCCCGATGGCAAGAGCATTGCTTTTGTCCGCCGTGAACGCGCTATTTCCAAGCTTTATGTCAAAGATTTAGCAAGCGGCATAGAACGCAAAATTTACGATAATCTCGATCAAGATGTCCAAGAAACCTGGGCGGTCACTGGTGTGTATCCGAATATGGATTGGACACCTGACAGTCAGCATGTGATCTTTTGGTCGGGGGGCAAGATACGCAGAGTTGCAGCAAATGGTTCAGCCTCGTCGGTTATCGCATTTGCAATTGATGATACCCGCGGTGTCGCCGACGCTCCGCACCCCAAAATACCGGTTTCTTTGGACAGATTTACAGCAAAAATGCCCCGCTTTGCCGAAGTTTCGCCCAATGGCCGGCAAGTGGTGTTCGAGAGCCTTGGGCAGCTTTATATCAAGCCGATTGGCGGCGGTGCAGCGAAAAAATTGACACGCAGCAATGGTGAGCGCGAACTCTTTCCTTCTTGGTCACGCGATGGCCGATCGATTGTTTTTGTGGCCTGGACCGATCGTGATTTGGGACGGATTAAAACTGTGAACGCATCCGGTGGTTCTCCTAAAATCGTTACCAACCGACCGGGCCATTATGCGCGGCCGCATTTCTCACCCGATGGCAAAACCATTGTTTTTGAAATGCAAGGCGGTGGTTATCTGACCTCCGCAGATTATTCGGTCGAAGACGGTGTTTATCGCGTCCCTGCATCTGGTGGCACTCCCGAACGGGTAGCGAAAGGAGCATCCGGACCGCAATATGGTGCGGATAGCGGCCGCCTGTTCATGATGGCACAAGAGAAAAACAAGCGTGTCTTGATGAGCAGCGATCTAAACGGTCAAGCTAAGCGCACCCATGCGACCGGTGAACTCGCCAATGACTATATTGTGTCGCCGGATGGCCAATATGTTGCCTTTCGCCAAAATTACGAAGCCTTTGTAATGCCCTTATTGCCCGGCACACAAGCCGTAGCGGTCAAGCCCGACAGCAAATCCTTGCCGGTCACGCGCGTGAGCAAAGGCGGTGCGGATTACATTCATTGGTCACAAGATGGCGCACAATTGCACTGGAGCATCGGCCCGCAATTGTTCACTGCACGCACCAGCCAGTTATTCGGCAATGGCCCAGCGGGCAAAGAAGATGCCAAATTTACCCCGCCAACAACGGGTATGTCCTTGGAACGGACCATTGCAGCGGACAAGCCGCGCGGAACAATTGCCTTGGTCGGAGCGCGGTTGATTACCATGGAAAATGAAGCGGGCGGTATTGTTGAAGACGGGACTATTGTGATCACCGATAACAAGATTGCTGCTGTTGGTCCGCGCGGCGCGATTGCGATCCCCACCAATGCGAATATTGTGGATGTGACCGGCAAGACCATCCTTCCTGGCTATATTGATGCCCATGCGCACGGCTCGCAGGGAACAGATGAACTGGTGCCGCAACAAAATTGGTCGCTGATTCAAAATCTCGCGCTGGGCACAACCACCATTCACGATCCGTCCAGTCGTGCGAGTGAGATTTTTGTCGCAGCTGAAATGCAGCGCGCTGGACAGTTGGTCGGGCCGCGCATCTTCTCAACCGGTGAAATCGTTTATGGTGCAAAAGCCGCGAATATCTATGCGGAAATCAACAGTCTTGATGATGCGCGCGATCATGTGCGCCGGCTAAAGGCGCAAGGCGGCTATAGTGTGAAAAACTATAACCAGCCTCGTCGCGAACAGCGTCAGCAAGTGGTTGAGGCGGCCCGATTGGAAAACATGCTGGTTGTCGCCGAAGGCGGATCGCTTTTCGGTATGGATATGGCCCTCGTGGCCGATGGCAATTCGACATTGGAGCATAATATTCCGCTCGACATTTTCTATGATGATGTCGTCCAGATGTTTGCACAGTCGCAAACCAACTATACGCCCACATTGGTCGTCAGCTATGGCGGCTTGGCGGGTGATCCTTATTGGCGGCAAGCCACAAATGTATTTGATCATCCATTGCTGAGTCACACGCCGCCGAAACAATTGGCCGCAGCCAATGTGCGCAGAACCAAAGCGCCGGAGGAAGATTTCGTCGATGATGATAATGCTCGCGAAGCCAAGAAACTGGCCGACAAAGGGGTTCTGGTTGCCATTGGCGCGCACGGCCAACAGGCCGGAATTGCTACCCATTGGGAGCTATGGTCCTTTGTGCGTGGGGGGATGTCGCCCATGCAAGCGCTGCGATCCGGCACGATAGATTCGGCGAAATCATTGGGTATGGCGGATGAAATTGGTTCACTGGAAGTGGGTAAGTTGGCAGACTTGGTTGTTCTGGATGCTGATCCAAGCGTCGATATACGCAATAGCGATAAAATTCATCGAGTCATGGTCAATGGCCGAATATATGATCCGGTGACCATGAACGAGCTGGTGTCGGGAACGCGCCAACGGTTGGCCTATTGGTGGGAATGACGGGGGTGATCCAGATGTTGAAATAAGATCGGCACCTGGCGGTTTCTTTTGTTGACCTTATTGCCAGCTTATCGCCAGTGTTTCGATTGGGGTTACTTACGATAATCCAAGGGTGGTTGGCGGTCTCCCAAAAGCGATTTATACTCATAGTCGGGTCCCCGCGCTTCGTCGAATGCCGCTTTGGCTTCTTCGCGAAGGGCGGGATTGGTATATAATTCTATTGCCGCCAAGGTCAGTGTTTTAGCGGCGCTGTGCGTGCCTTTAAAGCCGATCGACATACCGCTTGCCGCTGAAGACTGCCAACTATGGGCCGACGTGCCGGGTACCCAAGTCGCGGTCCTTAAACCAACGGTTGGGGCGGCATAGGAAACATCGCCGACATCGGTTGAGCCATAGCCCAACGTAACATCATAAGGCTGAATCTCCGATTGGCTGCCCAACTGCAATTTCGGTTTGTCGAGACTGGCATAAATTTTTTCTGCAAATTCCTGTTCTTCTGCCGTGTAGCTAATGCCGCCCACTTGGCGAAGCTTGGCATCCATCATTTTGGCCAGTGGTTCGTTGACGAGTAGGGGATTATTGCCGTGAATCACCTCCCAGTCCACGGTCGTACCGGTACCCAATGCGGCGCCGCGGGCAGCATCTTCCAGTCGGCTCCATATTGCATCCACCCCATCCGGGTCAGGATGACGGACATAGTAAAATACTTCCGCAAAATCCGGCACGACATTGGGAGCCGTGCCGCCTTCTGTGATAACATAGTGAATGCGGGAATCCTGCGGCACATGCTCGCGCATCATATTGACCATCAGGTTAAACGCTTCCACGCCATCCAAAGCCGACCGTGCTTTTTCCGGCGCTCCTGCGGCATGGGCTGATCGTCCTCGGAAACGAAATTTGGCCGATCGATTGGCGAGCGTGGTTCGGGCTGCAGCAGAGTTTTCACTGGCAGCATGCCAATGCAAAGCAAAATCGACATCGTCAAACAGCCCGGCACGAACCATATAGACTTTGCCGCTACCGCCTTCCTCTGCCGGTGTTCCATACAAACGGACCGTACCAGGACTGCCGCTTTCATCCAGCCATTTTTTGACCGCAATGGCGGCTTCAACGGAGCCAGCGCCGAACAGGTTATGGCCACAGGCGTGAGATGCATTTTTGCCGGGGATCGGAGAACGAATAGCTACCGCATCTTGGTTGATGCCAGGCAGGGCATCAAATTCTGCGAGTATGGCAATAACGGGTCCACCGTTGCCATATTCTGCAACAAAGGCAGTGGGAATGTCCGCGACGCCTTTATCGATTTTAAATCCCTGCGCGCGGAGCGTTTGCTGGAGTAAGTCACTGGCTTTTTCTTCTTGATAGCCAACTTCCGCCCATTCCCAGATTTGGCGCGCCATGCGGACAGTCTCACCATAGCGGCTATCCATTTCGCTAAGGATTTTGGTTTCTTGACCATCTTGCGCCTGCGCGGCGGCAGGCAGGGCTGCAAATGCCAATAAATAGGAAATATGTTTCATGAATGTCCCCATAGTAGCCGTTTGCAAGGGATGGCATAGGATTAGCCTTTTGCGCAAGACTATTAGATCAATCTGAAAAATAGGCTGAATCGGGGTCAATTGCAAAAAAGCAACTCGCAGGTGCAACATTTCACATTGCAACTTATTAGTATTGGCTCTTACCTATGCAGAGTAACCACTGTCCCCAAGGAGTCTTACCATGAAAAAACTGTCTTCAGTCCTTCTCACCGCCGCTGCTTTATCGTTGACTGCACCGGCTGCCTTTGCTGCAGACGCAGAGCGCAATGATCGCCTTTATGACGCCGCTGGTTCTAGTGTGGCCAAAGTAAACCGTGTCGCTGCTGATGGTGACGTCCTGGTAATTTACAAAGGAAAGCTGCGCCGCGTACAAGCCGAGACTTTGTCGAAAACAGACGGCAAGTTGACAACCTCTTTGACCAAAAAAGAACTGCGTCGGTTGAAGTAACTTTATAAAATATTTCGCGATAAGCGATCGAAAAGGCTGGTGCACACCCTCATGCACCAGCCTTTTTATATTGGGCTTCGGCAGCAACGAGATCTTCAGGTGTGTTGATATTCCGAAAGGAATCTTCGTCCGGCCAAGTGATAATCTGTGAGTCACATTGGCGAACCAACCAATGCAAGGATGGCGCCCGTGCATCCAGATCATGGGTGGTGCGGATACTGTTGACAATATCGCAGCGCCAATAGCCAAAAACAGGATGCAAGCGATCTGGTCCTTGTGCGACAGAGCAGCCCGGAACAGCGCTTAATCGCGTAATCAGATTGTCGGGAGAAAATGGTGCGTCGACAGGGGCGGTTATAAATCCAAGGGCACCGGGGCACAAAATCGGCAGTTGCGCGGCAATAGTGAACAATGCTCCCACGGGACCTCCAGGCGTATCGGGATCATCCGAAATTATATCCAGGCCGGTATTGAAATCGCTCGCTGCGGATAGCCACATGTGGTCGCTCTGGGGCTTATATTTTGAGATAGCCAAATCGATCAGGCGTTGGCCGTGTAATTCCAGCGTGGCTTTTTCCCGACCCATGCGCCGGGATTCGCCGCCTGCCAACAGGACAAAACAGGTTGGCGGATTATCATTCATGGCCATCGCTCCTGCGCAAAATTGCACAGTACCTTTTGTCTTTAGTGGCGCTCTCTGTCCAGCAATTCTCCAATTAGATCGGCTGGTTGCGAGCGGTCGTTGCTGGCATCGGCCAATTGCTCGCGCTGCGCATATTGCGCCAGCTCTGCCTGCATCGCTCGATTGAATAGCGGTTTTTGGCGAGGCCGGGGCTGCGGCTTGGCCGTCGATACTGCCCAATATTTACCCTCTGCCTCCTTAGGCTCGGACGGAATATGGTTGGGATAGATAAACCCGTTGACCGGAAAGGCGGTTTTTCCCAAGCTGCTAATGGGAGCATACCAGATTTTGACCGCGCTCCAGTCGCCTTGGGCCGATACATCCCGAGCCGCGACATTGCGTTCAATTTGCCCGCGGCGGCCGTTAATCGGCGACCAATTGGCATGATTGAGCAAAATATTGCGTTCATCAATAATAGCGCTGACAACCGCAACATGGCCCAATCGCATTTTGCCGTGGCTTTTTAAGGACATTACCGCACCAATACGGGGCTGATTACCGCGTTGATAGGCAAACCGGGCCTGGCGCCACCAAGTATGTGCATCCCCATATATATTGATCCCGCTTTGTTGGCGGGCAAAGGGAACGCATTGCAAATAGGAAGATGTGGTACCGGACTCCGCGCGGGCTGCAGCAGGGAAAAATATCGCCTGCAAAGCAAGTAATAGGGGAATAATTCCTGCGCCTATCATCTTTAAAATAGTTCGCAGGTCGCCTGGACAGAATATGATGGCGCGGGTTTGCATCATATGGGTGTAGCGAACAGGCGAAAATTCGTTGCTAATTTTTATGGTTAATATTGGGTTGCGGTTCCTTCATGAACCTTGAAATGGAAAGCATCCGCCGGGATGGCTTCGAACAATTCTGCTTCGGTTCCAGTGAGCCAGACTTGGCCGCCCTTTTTGGCCAGTGTTTCAAACAAGGCGGTGCGCCGCCCCGGGTCGAGATGAGCAGCCACTTCGTCGATTAACAATATTGGTCGCTGGCCGCGTTGTCCCGCAATAAGATCAGCATGCGCCAGGATGATCGAGAAAAGCAGTGCCTTTTGTTCTCCGGTAGAACATTTTTCCGCTGCTTGCTGTTTCGCGCTATGAAAAACTGTAAGATCGGCTCGGTGGGGTCCGTGGCGGGTGCGCCCGGCAGCCCGATCGGCCTGTTGATTGCTTTGCAATATTTCGAACAATTTGGCCCGATCATGGAGACCATCATCCTCCAAATGCAATTGCGCTGCGGCAAATAATCCCTTGTCAGTCAGGGTTAGCGCTTGATTTAACGTTTCGACGATCCGCCGGCGTGCTTGCGCAGCCATTGCGCCAAAACTGGCCAATTGATCATCGAGCGCGTCTAGCCATTTCGGATTGGGGAGATGATCATCAGCCAATAAACGATTGCGTTCGCGGCGAGCGGCATCATAGCGGCTGCAATTGCGAGCATGGTCCGGTTCCAATGCAGTGACCAATCGGTCGAGAAAATTTCGTCGACCGGTCGCGCCTTCCATGAAAAGACGATCCATTGCTGGAGTCAGCCATAAAATCGACAACCATTGCGCCAGATCATTGGTCGGCACCGCTGCGCCGTTCACTCTTGTTTTGCGCCGTTCGGGATGATCAGTGGTGGTGCCCGTGCCCAATTGAACATCATCCAGTGCTGCCGCTACGGCAAAATCGCCGCCGCTATGTTCGTAAGCCATATCTTTGAGCGCAGCGCGTCTCAGCCCTCGGCCTGGCGATAACAGCGAAACGGCTTCCAATATATTGGTTTTTCCGGCGCCATTATCACCGCTCAACACATTGAAACCAGGAGAAGCATCCAGGCGCAATTGTGGGTAGTTTCGGAAATTTTGTAAAGTGAGCCGAGAAATCGTCATGACAGACAAATATCTCTAGCCTTGCGGGGATATGATGAGAAGAAAATTCGCGAGGATCCAAATTTCGTTCATTTCCCATTCATATATTCCTAAATGTTGGTGTAAAATACTAATTATAGGTTTTGCACAATTTGACTTCAAAGGATAAATTCACTTAACTATATGTAATTAAGGGATAATGCAAAACTGGCACGGCCTGTGCAAAGTAAGAGACATCTTCGCAACGATAAACGCGAAGCCCAGTTTTTAAAGTTTGAAAGGAAATCAAAATGTTCTCGAATGTCTCTAATAACATTGCCGCCGCTTTCGCCGCCATCGTTTCTGCCAGCGTTTTGATTGGCGCTAGTGTCGGACCAGCGATCAACAATGCCGGTTCTCTTGTAATCTAATTCAACCACTTATTCTAAAAGGAAATATTATGACCTACGAACTGAAAAATAAAATGCTAGCTGGATTTGCAGCTCTCTTTTCCGCCGCTATTCTTGTTAGCGCCAGCATCGGCCCCGCGATGAACAATACCAGCGCATTGGTGATCTGATGGCTGACAAAAACAAACCCAGCAGCACGCCAACCAGTTGGCCAGAACCCATTTCTTCAAAAAAGGATAAAAGCCCTATGAAAAACAAACTTCGTCTCGACAAAGCCAATGGTAAAATGATGGGCGTATGTTCTGGCCTCGCCAATTGGAGCGGTATGGACGCGAATGTCCTACGGATCATCTTCGTACTTGCGACAATTTTTGGCTTTGGATCTGCAGTGATCATCTATCTCGCAATCGGGTTGATTGTCGACTAAGCTAATCACTCTGGTATGTATATGATATAACATATTAATAACATTGAATAATAATCGTAGACCGCTCTGATAAATCCGTGTATTCAACGCCTATATAGTCGTCGATCAATTTATCGGAGCGCGGATGTCCGGCCATCACCATCATCACGGACATATTCACCACAGCCATCATGACCGCCATGGCCCGCATGGGCACATGCCCACTAATTTTAGTCGGGCTTTTGCCATCGGTATCGCACTCAATATTTTATATATCATTGTCGAAGTGGTTTATGGCCTCTTGTCGGGCTCTATGGCATTGCTCGCAGATGCGGGGCACAATCTTTCTGATGTGCTCGGTTTGGCTGTTGCCTGGGCGGGGGCGGAACTGTCGAAAAAGCCGCCAAGCAAACAATTTACTTATGGTTTGGGCGGGTCGTCTATATTGGCAGCCTTGCTCAACGCGCTGTTTCTCATGGTTGCTTGCGGGGGTATTGCTTGGGAAGCTATTGAACGATTCAGCGCGCCAAGCCCTGTAGCTTCCAAGACAGTTATCATAGTCGCTTCTATCGGTATCTTGATAAATTTTGGAACCGCGTTGTTGTTCATGCGCGGTCAGAAAGAAGATTTAAATATCCGCGGGGCTTTTCTTCACATGATGGCCGATGCCGCGGTTTCAGCCGGGGTCGTCTTGGGTGGAATTTTCATATTATTCACTGGATATAACTGGATTGATCCGCTGATCAGCTTGCTTATCGTCGCGCTTATCCTGTGGAGCACTTGGGGATTATTGTCGGAAGCTGTCCGGATGTCTTTGGCCGGTGTGCCGCGAGATATCGACATTGAAAAGGTATTGGCGGACTTGTCTGATCTGCCAGGCGTTGAAACGGTTCATGATCTGCACATCTGGCCGATGAGTACCAGTGAAACGGCAATGACCGCCCATCTGGTTATGCCCGGGGGCCATCCTGGAAAAGGTTTTCTGGCCAATATTCAAACCGCTATGCAAGAGCGTTTCGCTATTCATCATGTGACCATCCAAATCGAGCTGGAAGATGAAGAAGCTGATCTATGTCAGACCGATTGTCATTCTTCATAATGTCATTGCCTTGATCGCAAGCCGGTTTGTTCCAGTTCTTGATGATTTCTTTAGTCTCACGCGGGAAACGAAAAGGATGATCGAGAGTGAAACAATTCACTAAATTCCGCTGGAAATCCGGTTTTTTCGGCCGTAACTTTTTCTCTGTTAACCATAGAAAAAAGAAATGCCGTTAACTTTTGTATAAACATCCGCTGCTATAAAAAAGGAGCAAACGATGGCCGTGGGGGTCAGCGGGGCTGCAGATGAAACATAGTTTCTTAGTGGTGCAACCAGGACAGTTTAGCGATGAGCGGCAAAGCAAACCAACGGGATCTAGCAAAAGCGTTTAAGCGTGGAGACCATCGGATATCAACGCGTGCTGGCGTTGAGATACGGGCCGAAGTGCGCGAACCGGGTCTGGGCCGGGTTGAAGCGATGATCCTTGATTTGTCGCTTTCTGGTTTTCGTATGCGATGCATGACCAGGCTCACCGGAGAGAAAAACATCTTCATGGCTTTGCCGTCTTTTGCGTCCATCGAAAGCAAAATATGCTGGGTGGAAGGCGATGTTTTTGGTTGCGAGTTTGTGCAATCCTTGCACCCGGCTGTGTTCGATCATATCGTTTCCAAATATCCCACATTGAAAATGGCCAACGCCTGAGCATAGGCGAAATTCCATTGCCTGCCATGACAGATTGATTAGACTGTCGGGCTCATGGCCAAAAAATTCTCCAGTAAATTCAGATCAATATTGATCTTTGCTCTGATCATAGGGGGGTCATGGGTCATTTCTTCATGGTGGAGCAATGACGAGATAATCGTGATCAATGGCAAAATGGTTCAAGTCATCGATGGCGATAGTTTCAAAGATCAGGATGATGAATATCGGATCTATGGCATTGACGCGCCTGAATATCGTCAGGTTTGTAAAGATGCTAAAGGCAATGACTGGCCTTGCGGGAAATCTGCACGCCGCGCATTGGAACAAATTTTGCGGAAAGGTTCCTATGAATGCGATGTCTATGCGCGCGATCAATATGGGCGCATAATCGTTACATGCGCTGGGAATGAACAAGATCTAGGCGCCTATATGGTTGCCCAAGGCCATGCCATATCAGCATCAAGTTATGCTGATCCCGTATATGGAGCAGAAGAAGTCCGCGCGGAAAAAGCAAAACGCGGAATTTGGCAAGGCAAGTTTGAAAAACCGTCTAACTGGCGGGCTGCTCACCCGCGCTAGCTGCATTAACCGAAGGAAAGGCGCGCAATCCTAAGGGCGGAGCAATTGCTCCGGTCCATTTCACTCGGGGATCAGCAATATGGGTCACGCCGGCCAGTTCGTAGATATTCTCATATCCATAACCATAGAGATTGATGAAGGTGGGTATATTCAAAGCCAGTGGCGCCAGCTTAAGAACAATGGGCGGGATATTGTCGCGAAAATTATTGTTGCAATAGATCAACACAGGGCGGGATTTGTCGCCGATAATTTGCTCTAACTTCGCTTCAGTAAAGTCAGAAAAGGGAAGATTAATTGCGCCGTCAATATGGCCATTTTTATAAGCGGCGGCGGACCGTGTATCTAATATAATGGCATTTTCTTGCTTGGCCTTGGCGATAAAGCTATCCATTTGCACCAGACGCGACTGACGATAGCCGGCTAGTTTTTCAGTCAGTTGCGTAAAGCCAGCATAATCAATCTGGGGATTTGCAGCGCTGTTTTCGACTTGGACCGATTCCGCGGCGATTGCCGGATTGGACAGCGGCAATAGGAAAATAGCCGATAGGCTAAGTACTGCCCTTTTCATCAATATTATCCCTCTCAATTGCATTGATGGCAAATCTAAACTTTTCAGATTGCCAAAAGCTGAACTGGACGCCATGGACGCGTGATATCGGGCGTTGCGCTTGTATGAAATGATCCTATGATCGCTTCACATGACCGAGCAAGATCGCAAACGGGGGGCGTGTGTCGAATAAGATAAAACCCAATTGGCTATCGGAGATTGTCCGACGTTTTTCCGTTTTCGTATTCACGATTAACGGTTGGAAAGCGGAGCAGGAGAATCCAGCGCCCCGCAAATGCGTCATTATCGCTGCTCCGCACACTAGCAATTGGGATTTTATCTATTTTTTCGGATTGACCAATAGATTGAAAATCCAATCCTATTGGATCGGTAAGGATACGTTGTTTAAGTGGCCGTTTGGCGACATGATGCGGCGGATGGGTGGCATTCCCGTGGACCGATCAAAATCGAACAATATGGTCGACGCGATGGTGGCGGAATTTAATTCCCGCGATGACTTTATTCTTACGATCCCACCGGAAGGCACCCGAGGCAATGTCAGACAGTGGCGAACCGGCTTTTATTATATCGCATTGAAAGCAAAGGTCCCCTTGATCATCGGGATGATGGACTATGCCAAGAAATCTGGGGGGCTGGGGCCACAAATTGAACTCACCGGCGATTATGAAGCTGATATGAAAAAAGTCAGCTCTTTCTATCATAGCGTCACGCCCAAATATCCTGAAAAAGCTATGGATGATATTGTGCATACCGCAGCATTACAGCCCGATGCCGGTACGAAAACCAAGGACAGCAAGTGAACTTGGCGCTCGCACTTGGTCAGAATTTCGTGATTTTAATCGGAGCGATGATTATTTTATGGCTGATATCAGTGCGGATCCGCGATGTTTCTTTCATTGATTCTTTCTGGGCATGGGGCATGGCCATGCTGGCGGGCGCTTCTCTGTTGCAGACCGAAAATCTGGGATGGCTGGGCTGGACAATATTCGGATTAACAATGACTTGGGGCGCGCGTCTGGGCACTCATTTGCTTTTGCGATGGCGTCACGAGGGCGAAGATCCGCGTTATACCAAGATCATCGGAACGGCGATGAAGAAAAAGGGGTGGAGTTTTGCCAAAACCGCGCTGATCAAGGCTTGGATTTTGCAGATGCCTCTGTTGTTCATGGTCTGCTTACCGGCTCAAATCGGCATATTGCTGGCCGGTGATCAGGCGTTAAACGCTATTGGCATTGCCGGATTGCTGCTCGCAACTATCGGCATTATATTCGAGACGGTGGGCGATGCGCAGTTAAAGGCCTTTAAAGCGGATCCATCCAATAAAGGGAAGGTGCTCAACAGCGGTCTGTGGCGCTACACCCGTCATCCCAATTATTTTGGAGATTTTTGCGCATGGTGGGGCATTTGGTTGGTGGCCACACAAGTGGGTTGGCCGGCTTGGATTGCCATTATCGGTCCGGTGTTTTTGAGTTTCACGCTGACCAAATGGAGCGGTGCACCGATGCTTGAATATGCATTGCGCAAAAACCGGCCCGACTACGTGGATTATATTGAGAAAACATCTGGATTTTTCCCGATGCCTCCCAAGATTTAAGTCAAGCCGCAGCCAGAACCTTATTTTCAATTATCTGCGCAAAGACATCGCTATCCTGAGCGCCGGGCACCATGAACTTTTTGTTGAAGATAAAGGCGGGCACTCCCGAAATAAAACGGTCTTGCCACTGCGCTTCGACGGCACGCACTTCTGCGGCGAACATATCACTGCCCAGTAAATCTCGCGTGCGGTTCTCATCGAGACCAACTGACAATGCCACACGGGTCAGAATGTCATGATCACTGACATCCTGGCCGTCGGTGAAATGTGCTTTAAACAGCGCCAGTTTGAGGGCGGTCTGCTTGCCTGTTTCGCCGGCCCAATGGAGCAGTCGATGGGCATCAAATGTGTTCACCATCCGCATGTTTTCATGATAGCTAAACTCGAAATCGAGATCGCTGCCAGCGTTACGCAGGCGTTCGCGATTGGCTTTGCTTTGTTCGGCCGTGGCGCCATATTTCTGCGCCATATGTTCGTTAATATCCTGACCTTCTGCGGGCATGTTCGGGTTTAATTCAAAGGCATGCCAGGCCAATGCAAATTCCGCTTTGCCTTCAAACCGATGCATCGCCTTTTCCAGTTTTTTATAACCGATAATGCACCAGGGGCAGACCACATCAGAGACAATATCTACCGTTATGACCGGGTTCTCTGACATAATATATTCCTTGATTTAGCGGGCGTTAATTTAGGCTTTTTCCAGTGTGCATTGCAATGGATGTTGATTTTTGCGCGCAAAATCCATCACTTGCGTCACTTTTGTTTCTGCCACTTCATAGCTAAATGTGCCGCAGATACCGACACCTTTTTGGTGGACATGGAGCATCACGCGGGTGGCTTCATCTATATCCATTTGAAAAAACCGCTTGAGGACCAAAACCACAAATTCCATCGGCGTATAGTCATCGTTCAGCAACAGCACTTTATAGGGATTGGGCTTTTTGGTTTTGGCGCGCGTTTTTGTGGCAATACCCAAATCGGTATCATCACTGTCCGAACTGCCTGTATCCCCATCGTCTCCATCGTCCCCATCGTCATCGCCGGCATTTTGGATTGGGCCGTTATCGGCGGCACTGCCATGCGAATGAGGCGCAGCAAGATCTGCAAAAAACCTGCCGTCGCTCAAATAATATGTCTCGGAGAGAATCTCTACTTTGGTCATATGCGCTAGGATATGGTATTTTTGTGCTTGAGGGCAAGTGGCGGATTGCCCAACGCGCGATGAATTTACGATAAATCACCGGATAAGCATGAAATGAAAAAGGCCGCTCCTTACGGAACGGCCTCTTTGTGTCGCGATAAAGCAGCTTAAGCGGCTTTTTTCATGTCCTTACGAACTTCGCTCACCCGATCAGCAATTGGCTGATAGGCTTGGCCAGCAAGCTTGGTCACCGCTTCAACATTGTTTGAAGTTTGGTCCATAACCCGATCCATACCGCTACGCAGATAATCGGTTTGCTTGTCCAAAAAGTCTTTGGGTGTCGCAACGCTGAATACGCTTTGGAAAGCGCGGCTAGCTTCGACAAAATTTTCGCGGGTATATTTGACGTTGGTTTTGCCAATTTCCTGAGCGCCTTTTGCGGTGATTTTGCCGCTTTCGATCAGGGTTTCGATATTTTCGCGATTAAATTCAACCGCATCTTTGGAAACTTCAACAGCGCGATCGGCAACTTCTTTAGCACGCTCTTGTGCAGTTGTTGTCAATTTTTCCAGTTGAGCTTGCAATTTAGCAGCCATGTCTTGCAGGGCTTTTTTGTTGGTTGCAGTCGCCTTTGGAGCGGCTTTCTTTACAGTTTTCTTCGCGGTGGTTTTCTTCGCGGTGGTTTTCTTTGCGGTTGTCATTTTGGTCGTTCCTTTTTTAACTGTCTTTTTGGTTGTGGTTGCGGCGCGCTTCGGAGCGGCTTTGCGCTTCGTAACAGTCTTTTTTGGAGCCGCTTTGGTTGCTGCAGGCTTCTTTGCAGCGGGTTTTGAAGCCGAAGAAGTGGAGGCTGCAGTGGCCGGTTTCTTAACCGCGGTTACTGCAGGCTTTGGAGATGCCGGTTTAACAGCGGCTTTTTCAGCCTTTACCGGTTCAGCAGATGCCGCAGCAGCATAGGCTGCTTCAGCGGAGAGGCTGGCGGGCTTTTTTGGAGCCGGAACAGCCTGATTGTCAGTCGTGTTTGTGTCAGCCATCATTGCTTCCTATCTTTTGTTGCAGTGCACAATTAGGGAGGAAATCAGATAAAGTCAAGAAAAAATGTTGCAGTGCACAAAAATTGGCTCGCGCCTAAAATATGACATTAATATCAGATATATAAGTCACTTTTGGGGGAAGATATTCTCAACATTGGATCGCAACATTCTCCAATCGCGCCTTTTAGATAATCCTGCTGCTCTGCAATATAGGCCATGCGATCGAAGAATGATCCGGCAAATAGGCACCTGCTCGTCGCAATAGGACGAAGGGGATGTACGAGATGGATCGGATTAGGTCCGTACATCCCCCTCAAGGGTTAGATCAGCTGGGCCGTCGTTGCGACCGCCAGCAGTGAGAATGCGGCGATGCAAATATTGGCTGTGGCTCCAACTGAAAGGTGGATGGGTTTTGCAACCGCATTGAAGCGCGCTTCATATTGAGGGTGCTCGGTGCCCATCATCCGATCCCACCAAGTGAAGTACAGGCCGAAATTGCTGTTGCCTTGGCTGTGGTGCAAATCATGATGAGTGGTTGTGGTGATCCAGCCGACAAATTTATTCTGTGTCCATCCAGCCGGGAAAAGCTCAACACCCGCATGCCCCATCACGTTGCGAACGATCATATGGGCAAGGAACAAGAAGATAGCAAAAGGATACATTCCGCCAAAGAAGACCGAAAAGGCAAATAGATAAAGCGGAACAAAGGCGGCTTCGGCCATAGCTTCAAAGGAGGAGAAGCTATAGGCGGCCCAAGGCGTCGGCGTCCGAGATTTATGATGATGCAAGTGTGAGAAACGGAACATGGTTTTCGTGTGCAACCAACGATGCATCCAATAGAAATAGGCATCATGGGCAATAATCATCGCCAGAAGCTGTGCAATGAATAGCGGCAAGATCGTCTCGCCTTGCAGCACATTAATCCATCCCGCGGCTTCCAACAGAACTGTGCTGATGGTGGTTAGCCCGAAAACAATGACCGTGCGCATAGATGATAAAAACTCGCGCTTATAATCGGCAAATTTTGCCTTGCGGGTCTGGATCCGTCGAGCCGCACTCCACTGTCCAAATATCCAAAGCAGAAATGACAATAAGCCCGCGGCAATGAGATAGCGACCGAGATCGAATGTGAAGGCCCCGATCATATGGTTCATTATAGCTTGAAATAGTTCTGGCATGTGTGTCTCCATCAAAGGCGATTTATGTTTGATGAAGGCAAAGTGACAGAAAGGATGACGGGTATCGCTGCAATGCTGAAAAATGCTGTGCGATTTTGAAAATGATCAGACTATTTTAGTTTTGATCAATCGCCGATTTTCGAAAATCACTAGGTGTTTGACCGGTTTCAGACCGAAAAGCGCGATTGAATGGTGCTAAGGATCCATAGCCTAAATCCATCGCAATTGTGAGAATCGGTAGGTCAACCATGGTCCGATCAGCCAATTTTTCTTTGGCTTCGGTGATTCGATAGCCATTTAGAAAGGATGAAAAATTCCGGTGACCCAATTGTTTGTTGATCAGCGCTCGCAAACGGTGTTCTGGCGTATCCAACTGGGCTGCCAAAATTGCTATGGTAAGGGAAGGGGTTCGAAAGCTGCCTTCATCCATGGCCGCGATCAGCTTATCATGCAAAACAGTTTCCGATGGTGACAGATTCAACAGAGGGCGCGCTTGTTGTGGATCCGCAGCCGGTTTTGAAAAAAGATCTTCCTCAGCGGTAAGGACTGCCATGCCCGCGCCGATAACCAGCAGAAGAATGAGCATCGCATTTATCGCCGAAATACCAGGATCATTGTCGGTCGCCCCGAAAAAAAGTTCATAGGATAAGACGGCACCGACTTGCAGTCCCACAAATATGGGCAAAAAGGTTCTGATCCGGCGGCGCTTTTCAATCAAGTCATCGGCGCGGCCAGTCAGGGCGATAATGATCAAATGAATGACTAGTCCAAGGGACAGGAAGCGGATCGCGTAAAATGTCAGCCAATGCCAATTGCTCGATGAAAAAGCGATGACCCATAATAATATAAGCAAGGCGGGTATGGCGACGAATAGGGGTTTGGCAATGCGCCGTTCAAAAAGTTGATGCGCAAATATCCAAGCCCAGACCGTGGTTGAAACGGATAGAAAATCTATCGGATAACGCCACGGCAGCGGCGGCGCCAATATGCTGGAGGAATTGATCAAATAAGCCATCGCACTGATCAGCACGCCAAGCAGCGAAAATTTTAAGTCGCGCCGGGTCCGACTCACCAGAAGAACAGCGATGATCATCAGCTGCCCACCGATGGTGAGTAACCTGATCGCGGTATCGATAAGTGCCAAATCGAGTGCGGCGTTCACATGTTCTTCCCTGTTTGCAACCATGCTAACCCATCTGTGGCGGTTGGCAACGCTTATGTCATTGCTGCTGTCATTGCTGCGGGATTTGCAGGTGGTCTGCGATTATTCTTTCATTTGTGAAACAGCTAAGTGTAACAGCGAGGCCATGCGCAACGAACATTCTTCATGTCCCATTTAATCTCAATCGCCACTGCTGTCCCGGATCACCGGATTAGCCAGGAAGATGTTCTTGCTATTCTCGCCAAGGCCCGCGGCGCAGACTTGCCTTGCCGGTTGAAGCAGATATTGGGCAATAGCGGGATCAACCATCGCTATCTCGCTTGCGACCCGGACTATTATTTGGAGCAGCGCAGTTGGCCGGAGCGGGCTGCGATATATGATCAAGTTGGGCGGACTTTAGCGAAAAATACCGCCGAATCGGTGCTCGCTAAAGCGGGGTGGAACCCCTCCGATGTCGATGCCATCGTGATGATATCAACAACCGGAACAATGACCCCGTCAATTCCGAGCCGATTGATTGAAACGATGGGATTCCGGCAATCGGTTCAGACCGTGCCGGTATTTGGTTATGGCTGTGCTGGCGGTCTATTGGGATTAAGATTGGCCAATGATTTGGCTGATGCGCAGGGCGGACAGAATATTTTGCTCCTGTCCTTAGAACTTTGTTCTCTTTCTTACGATTATAGCCAATTTGATAAGAAAAATATGATCGCAACAGCATTATTTGCGGATGGTTGCGCGGCCGCGCTGCTAAGCGGAAAAAGCGGATATGAAGAGCTCCCGGCTTTTGGGGCATTTGAGCAAAAAACATGGCCCGACACCCGGGATATGATGGGTTGGGACATCGGTGAAACCGGCTTTGACCTGGTTCTGGCGCGGGATATTCCAACATTTGTCGCGCGCGATTTTGCGCCGTTTTGCGATGGTTTTCTCAGCGAACAGGGGATTGAGAAAAATGGGCTCCATGAACCGGCTTGTCACCCCGGGGGTGGCCGCGTGATCGAAGCGCTGGAAGAATATTTTGCACCCGAGATCAAGGATATTGCAACCACGCGCGCGATTTTAAACCATCATGGCAATATGTCTTCTCCGACGATATTATTTGTGCTGGAAAAACTATTGCAGCAAGCGATGCAAAAGCCAATATTGATGACGGCACTGGGTCCGGGATTTACCTCTGTGCTGGGGCTTTTACACCCTTCGGGAGCCAAGTGATGGATGATTTAGGCGCTGTTTTTACCCAGGCTCCGACAGCAATAAGCTGGATTCTGATTTACATTGTCGTACAGCGGCTGAGTGAACTCGTTTACGCCAACCGCAACACCCTGCGGCTTTTGTCTGAAGGCGGTGAAGAATTTGGGGCCGACCATTATCATTGGTTCATATTCTTGCACAGCGCTTGGCTGGCAGTGATTTTTTTGTTGGTTGATCCGCTGCGGCCATTAAACCCGATTTTGCTGACATTGTTCGTCTTCACACAGATTATGCGCGTTTGGACATTGGCTTCCATTGGGCGGTGGTGGACAACACGAATTATTTCCGCACCGCATTTTGATCGCGTGCAACGCGGACCCTATAAATATATCAGTCATCCCAATTATCTTGTTGTGGTTCTTGAAATTGCCATTGTCCCTTTGCTTATGGGGTTGCCCTGGGTCGCTTTGCTATTCTCCCTATTAAACGCCATTCTTCTGCGTCATCGCATCAATGTTGAAAATCAGGTTCTCAGCAAGCGCGATCAAAGTTCATTGTCTTGAAAAGAGCAACGCCAATTTTTCGATTACCGGTATAGAAAAAGATAGTAGGCAACAGACTTCTCTTCGACACATTATTCCGCTAGCCATCGTCGATAGTTTGAAATGGAGCCGTATATGCAGTTTGATGACGTTGTTTTGGGGCGGCGTAGTATAAGGGGTTATAAGCCAGACCCGGTCCCAAAAGCGCTGATCGAAGAGATAATTGGTCTCGCTATGCGCGCGCCTTCATCGATGAACACACAGCCGTGGAATTTTTATGTGATCACCGGAGAGCCTCTGCAAAATATCCGCAATGGCAATACCGAACGGATGTTGGCTGGCGTCCCGCAATCCCGCGAATTTCGAACCGGTGAGGCTTTTGCCGGACACCATCGTGACCGGCAAATTGGCGTGGCCAAGCAATTATTCTCGGCGATGAAAATCGAACGGGATGACAAAGAAGCCCGGCAAGATTGGGTGATGCGAGGATTTCGCCAATTCGACGCTCCCGTTTGTGTCATTATCACCTATGATCGCGTTCTTAATGGCAGCGACGATACCCCATTTGATTGCGGCGCGGTTGCAACGGCATTGGTCAATGCAGCCTGGTCGAGAGGTTTGGGGACAGTGATCAATAGCCAGGGAATTATGCAATCACCGGTGGTGCGCGAACATGCCGGCATTGCCGAGGATCAAGTGATTATGAAAAGTATCGCGCTTGGTTGGCCGGATGACAATTTTCCGGCTAATAGTGTCATCTCAACCCGCAAGTCGATTGAGGAAGCGGCTGTCTTTGTTGGTTTTGACACGTAATTTTATTACCATTTAGAAACGAGAAATTCGGCCCAGGAGTGTTTTTGATATGATCTTTACCCGTCGCCAGTTCGGAGCAACCATGCTGGGTGCCGCCTTTGTCGGTCTAGCTACACGTGCCTATGCAAATTTACCCTTTACCGGAAAAAATGAAGTCACCGGCTATGGCGAACTGGTTTCGGATCCGGGGCGATTGCTCGATTTGCCAGAAGGATTTAGCTATAAAGTAATTTCTCGCATGGGGAATTTGATGGATGATGGCATGGTCGTTCCCAATGCCGCCGATGGCATGGGCTGCATTGATCTTGGCGAAGGCAAACTGGCCTTGATCCGCAATCACGAATTGGATCACCGGCAATTGCGGGAAGGGCCTTTTCGCAGCCGCGTAGATGCTGACTTTAAAGCCTATGACCGGCTCAGCAACGAAACCAAAATGCCTATCCCAGGCGGAACAACCACGCTGGTCTACGATATGGCAACCGGAAAGGTTGTCGAAGAATATTTGAGCCTTGCCGGTACCGTGCGCAACTGTTCTGGTGGGATCACCCCTTGGGGAAGCTGGTTAACCTGCGAAGAAACTGCACTGGAAGCTGGCGAAGGCGTTGGTAAAAATCATGGTTATATTTTTGAAGTGCCAGCCAATCATAAAGGTCTTGTCGATCCGGTGCCGCTCAATGCAATGGGCTGTTTTGTGCACGAAGCAGTGTGTATCGATCCTCGCACCGGCATTGCCTATATGACCGAAGATCGCGGCGATAGCCTGTTTTACCGTTTCATTCCGAAGGTGAAAGGCAAGCTATCTGAAGGAGGAACGCTGCAGGCATTGGTGCTGAAAGATATTGATGACACACGGAACTGGGATGGTGAGAAAATCGGACTGGGCGAAAGTCACAGAGCGAAATGGGTAACCTTAGATGATCCCGAAAGAAGCGCTGGGGAATTGCGCGAACGAGGCGCAAAAATGGGCGCAACCTTATTTGCGCGGGGCGAAGGCATTTTCTGGGATGAGAAAGAGCAACAACTGTTTTTCACATCGACCAGTGGCGGCGCAAAAAAATATGGCCAGATATTCCGCTACAAGCCGAGCAAAAAAGAAGGGAGCAGAGGCAAGCAAGGTAAGTTGGAGCTGTTTCTCGAAAGCCAGGATGCCGCGGTGTACAATCTCGGCGACAATATTTGCGTCATGCCCAATGGCCATTTGATGGTTTCCGAAGACCAGTATACGGATATAACCAATAATCACCTCCGCTGCGTCACGCCTGATGGAAAAACCTATATGTTCGGCCGGACTCGTATCCAAACCGAATTTGCCGGCGCGTGTTTCTCGCCGGATGGATCGACAATGTTCGTCAATCTCTATTCTCCGACGACCACATTTGCCATTACAGGCCCCTGGGATCAGGTGGTGAGCGGCTAAAAAGCGGCGATTGCATCGCCCTTTTTAAAAAAGGAATGCGGGGAGTCCGTTTTATACAATGCAGAGCGACCGGGTTGCGCTATCTCTTTTTTTCGAAGCGGTACTGCGACCCACCGTTTCAACGCCCCGTTTGACTCCTCAAGTCAGCGGGGCTTTTCATTTCTACGATAGCAATGCAGCTAGGGCGACCGAGGCTGAGAAGGTTCCAACTGTTGACGCGGTTACGAATCCTCGCTAAGGGCCGCCCTTCTGATCAACCGGAGAGCAAACCGGGCGTTCAGAAACCACATAGGCAAAACACTTTCGGCGTTTTAGGTCGTGAGAGTAACCCTAGTTTATCTAGATCCAATAAGGTGAAGACTTTATGCCAACGATTAACCAGCTCGTCCGTAAAGGGCGGGTGCCACAAAAGACGAAGTCTAAAGTGCCGGCCATGGAAGCCAACCCGCAAAAACGCGGCGTTTGTACCCGGGTCTACACAACGACTCCAAAGAAACCAAACTCCGCTCTGCGTAAGGTTGCAAAGGTTCGCCTGACCAACCAGCGTGAGGTGATTAGCTATATTCCCGGTGAAGGCCACAACCTTCAGGAACATAGTGTTGTCCTCATTCGCGGTGGCCGTGTGCGTGACCTTCCCGGTGTGCGTTACCATGTGCTGCGCGGTGTTCTTGATACGCAAGGCGTTAAGGATCGGAAGCAATCCCGTTCCAAATATGGCGCTAAGCGTCCTAAATAATCGGTTTAGTAGGAGTTATATAATATGGCACGTCGTCGTCGCCCCGAGAAACGGGTAATTCTTCCTGATCCAAAATTTAAAGATCTGGTTCTGTCCAAATTCATGAACAATCTGATGGTAGACGGTAAAAAATCTACTGCAGAGCGTATCGTATATGGCGCGTTTGATAGCGTCGAAGCCAAAGCGAAAAAAGATCCGCTGCAGCTTTTCCATGATGCATTGAACAACATCAAGCCTGGCATTGAAGTGCGCAGCCGCCGTGTCGGTGGTGCCACCTATCAGGTGCCGGTTGAGGTTCGTCCAGAGCGGGCACAAGCATTGGCCATCCGTTGGATGATCAGCGCTGCTCGCGCACGGAGCGAAACCACAATGGCCGCACGTCTGTCCGGTGAAATTTTGGATGCCTCCAACAATCGCGGCAATGCCGTGAAAAAACGTGAAGACTCGCACAAAATGGCTGAAGCCAACCGCGCGTTTGCACATTATCGTTGGTAAAGTTATTTAAAGCGCAGGGCTGACAGCTACTCTGCTTGGCCCTGCGCTTTTCACATTGTTGTATTTGTAACTAATCAGGGCTGGTCAACGCTGGCCCCTTTCACTATATGGGCGGCGCTAATTGGGCCCCTTAATTCTGGAGTAAAGATTATGGCACGCAGCCATCCGCTCGAACGATATCGCAATATTGGCATTATGGCCCATATTGATGCTGGTAAAACGACCACCACAGAACGTATCCTCTATTATACAGGCAAGTCCTATAAAATCGGCGAAGTGCATGATGGCGCTGCGACGATGGATTGGATGGAGCAAGAGCAAGAGCGCGGGATTACCATTACCTCTGCTGCGACCACCTGTTTCTGGAATGCTGACGATCGTGAAGGTCCTGAGCATCGGATCAATATTATTGACACCCCGGGCCACGTTGACTTCACCATTGAAGTCGAGCGTTCCTTGCGGGTTCTTGATGGCGCAGTGGCTTGTTTTGACGGTGTTGCTGGTGTTGAACCACAATCTGAAACGGTTTGGCGTCAAGCGGACAAATATAAGGTTCCGCGGATGTGTTTCATCAACAAGCTGGACCGGACCGGCGCAAATTTCAAATTCTGCGTTGATTCGATCATTGAGCGTCTGGGCGCAACCCCTGCTGTTTTGTATCTGCCCATCGGAATCGAAGCCAGCTTGGTCGGTTTGGTTGACTTGGTCAATCAACGTTCGATCACGTGGAAAAACGAAGATCTCGGCGCAGAATATACATATGGTGAGATTCCAGAAGATATGGCCGACGAAGCCGCTGAATATCGCGAGAAGCTTATCGAGCTTGCCGTAGAGCAAGACGATGACGTGATGGAGCAATATTTGGAAGGCAATGAGCCCGATGCTGCGACCTTGAAGGCGCTCATCCGCAAAGGCACGTTGAACCAGAGTTTCGTTCCTGTTCTTTGTGGGTCGGCGTTTAAAAACAAAGGCGTGCAGCCATTGCTCGATGCCGTTGTAGACTATATGCCAAGCCCGCTCGATGTGGACGCGATTAAAGGCGTTGCGATGGATGGCGAAACGGAAGATGAGCGTCCATCCAGCGATGACGAGCCGTTCGCAGCACTCGCCTTTAAAGTGATGAACGATCCATTTGTGGGTTCATTGACATTTTGCCGCATCTATTCCGGTAAACTGGAAAAAGGCACATTGTTAAATTCGGTCAAGGACAAGAAAGAAAAAGTCGGCCGGATATTGGAAATGCACTCCAATGACCGGAAGGACATTGATGAGGCATTTGCTGGCGACATTGTAGCTTTGGCTGGAATGAAAACCACCACCACTGGTGATACGCTATGTGCTGCAGAGCATCCGATTATTTTGGAGCGGATGGAATTCCCGGATCCTGTTATCGAGCTTTCGGTGGAGCCTAAAACCAAGGCCGACCAAGAGAAAATGGGCGTGGCTCTGAATCGTTTGGCGGCGGAAGATCCAAGTTTCCGTGTCACCACCGATCATGAATCCGGCCAAACAATCATCAAGGGCATGGGTGAACTTCACCTTGATATTCTTGTCGACCGGATGAAGCGTGAGTTTAAAGTGGAAGCCAATGTTGGCGCGCCGCAAGTGGCTTACCGTGAATCGCTCGGTAAAGCGGTTGATACCGACTATACCCATAAGAAACAGTCCGGTGGTTCGGGTCAGTTTGCGCGGATCAAATTTGAAGTCACGCCAGGTGAACGCGGCGCGGGCATTACTTTTGAAGACGAAATTAAGGGTGGTAACATTCCGAAGGAATATATCCCGTCCGTCGAAAAAGGTATGCGCGAAACCGCTGAAACTGGTTCTTTGATCGGATTCCCGATTATCGACTTTAACATCCGCGTCTATGATGGTGCATACCATGATGTCGACTCTTCAGCATTGGCTTTTGAAATTGCAGCGCGGGCTGCAATGCGGGAAGCGGCGCAGAAATCTGGCATTAAATTGCTTGAGCCGATTATGAAGGTTGAAGTGATCACACCGGAAGATTATCTCGGTGACGTAATCGGCGACTTAAACTCTCGTCGGGGCCAGATCCAAGGGACCGACACGCGCGGTATTGCTCAGGCAGTGGACGCAATGGTGCCATTGGCAAATATGTTTGGTTACGTGAATGAATTGCGGTCTTTCACTCAAGGTCGCGCACAATATTCCATGCAATTTTCTCACTATGAAGAAGTGCCACGGAATGTTGCGGATGAATTGAAGGAGAAGATGGCTTAATCGCCGCTTCTCTTTTTACGAGTAACCGCGCTTACCTTTTTGTTCGGGCAGAAGAAAAAAGCCTAGACGCGAAAAGGGTGTTGACAGATTTGGATAGTCTCGCCAAAGCGCGGCACAGACTATCAAGACGATAGAAATTAGAGGTAATAGAAAATGGCAAAAGCAAAGTTTGAACGCAACAAGCCGCATTGCAATATCGGCACCATCGGTCACGTTGACCACGGTAAAACAACCCTGACTGCAGCGATCACCAAAGTGCTCGCAGAAGCAGGCGGCGGTGAAGCCGTAGACTTCGCGAACATTGACAAAGCTCCTGAAGAGCGTGAGCGCGGCATCACCATTTCAACGGCACACGTTGAATATGAAACCGACGCACGCCACTATGCGCACGTCGATTGCCCAGGCCATGCTGACTATGTGAAAAACATGATCACCGGTGCAGCGCAAATGGATGGTGCTATTTTGGTTGTGAACGCAGCGGACGGTCCAATGCCACAAACCCGTGAGCACATCTTGCTTGCTCGCCAAGTTGGTGTTCCTGCTCTTGTTGTTTTCATGAACAAAGTTGATCAGGTTGATGACGAAGAGCTGCTCGAGCTGGTTGAAATGGAAGTTCGCGAATTGCTTTCTTCTTATGACTTCCCAGGTGACGATATTCCTATCGTTGCGGGTTCTGCTTTGGCAGCATTGGAAGGCCGTGACGATAATATCGGTAAAGAGAAAATTCTTGAACTGATGAAAGCCGTTGATGAAGCTATTCCTCAGCCAGAGCGTCCAGTTGATCAAGATTTCTTGATGCCAATTGAAGACGTGTTCTCAATTTCTGGTCGTGGTACGGTTGTTACCGGCCGTGTTGAAACTGGTGTTGTCAATGTGGGCGACGAAGTTGAAATCGTTGGTATCAAAGATACCTCGAAAACAACCGTTACCGGTGTTGAAATGTTCCGTAAGTTGCTCGACAGCGGTGAAGCTGGCGACAATATCGGTGCGTTGATCCGTGGTGTTGCTCGCGAAGAAGTTGAGCGTGGTCAGGTTCTTTGTAAGCCTGGTTCAATTACACCGCACACCGAGTTTGACGCTGAAGTTTATGTGTTGTCGAAAGACGAAGGTGGTCGTCACACACCATTTTTCGCAAACTATCGCCCACAATTTTACTTCCGTACAACGGACGTAACCGGTGAAGTTATCCTGCCAGAAGGTACCGAGATGGTAATGCCTGGTGATAACGTCACGATCGCGGTTAAATTGATCGCTCCAATCGCAATGGACTCAGGTCTTCGCTTCGCTATTCGCGAAGGTGGACGGACAGTCGGTTCTGGGGTTGTCAGCAACGTAACAAAGTAATATAGGACTGCTTCGCCGCCCGGGTGACTGATTCGGGCGGCCAGTTTTTTGCCGCTCCGGCTTCTTCTTAATGAGAGAAAATCGGGGCGGTTTATTTTTTCCGTCTTCGCTTTTTGAGCATGGGCGGATTGAGTGAAGGTTTTAACATAGTATTCCTTCGTTGTTTCTTTGGTGGATTGGTCTGCCGAAGCAAAAAGCGGAGGAGGGCTCTTTGACATTGGTATAGGTTCTTATGGAAACGCAGAATATTCGCATACGCTTGAAAGCATTCGATCATCGGGTTCTGGATCAGGCCACTGGCGATATCGCTGATACGGCTCGCCGCACTGGCGCGCTTATCCGGGGGCCAATACCATTGCCAACACATATCGAGAAATTCACCGTAAACCGCGGCCCGCACGTTGATAAAAAATCACGTGAACAATTTGAGGTCCGTACGTTTAAAAGGTTGCTCGATATTGTTCAGCCTACACCGCAAACCGTCGATGCTCTTATGAAGCTCGATCTTGCTGCTGGTGTGAATGTGGAGATTAAACTCGCTTAAGGTGAGTTAGGCGCTGCCCCTTTGGGGTAGTGGTGACATGGGAAACCGCCAGCAATAGCTGGGTCATGTGTCCCCCGTCTTGTTAAGTTGGTCCTCGGATCAATTGAACAGTTTAGCCCGGACGGGGCGATATTCGAGAAATTTGGGCTGAGTTTTTGTAGCACGCCCGCTGGCAATTCCGCACGTGGGCCTCTGTAAGGAGAAATGATCGTGCGTACTGGCGTGATCGCGAAAAAAATGGGGATGACCCGCTTGTTCCAGGAAGATGGTCGGCATGTGCCGGTAACCGTTCTTTCTCTGGAAGAATGTCAGGTTGTTGGAGCCCGCAATCAAGAACAGGATGGCTATTTTGCCGTTCAACTTGGTGCAGGCGCCCGTAAAGCGAAAAATGTAAACAAACCACAACGTGAAGCTTTTGCAAAAGCAGAAGTAGAGCCAAAGGCTCGTGTCGCTGAATTCCGGGTTGAGAGCGAAGAAGGCTTGCTTCCTGTCGGCGCCACTATCACGGCAGACCACTTTATTGCTGGTCAGATGGTCGATATTCAAGGTGTGACCCAAGGTAAGGGTTTTGCCGGTGCGATGAAGCGTTGGGGTTTCGGCGGTATGCGCGCAACCCATGGTGTTTCGATATCTCACCGTGCTCACGGTTCAACGGGTCAAAACCAGGATCCCGGCAAAGTCTTCAAAGGTAAGAAGATGGCGGGTCACATGGGTGCTCGTAATCGTACACAACAAAATTTGGAAATTGTTCGTACCGACGCCGCTCGCGGTTTGATCTTTGTGCGCGGCAGTGTTCCAGGTTCAAAAGGCGGTTGGTTGCTGGTTAAAGATGCCGTGAAAGTGGCTCTTCCGGAGGGCGTTCCTTTCCCCGGTGCCATGCGCCGCAACGCCGATGAAACGGCGACGGAAGATGCGCCTGCTGGCATGATCGAAGCGGATGCAGTTGTTGAAGCAGCTGCTGAGCCAAGCGATGCTGAAGTTGCAGCAGCAGCAGAAGCACCTGCAGAAACACCGGCTGAAGAGAAATCAGAAGCCAAAGATGATGCAGGGAAGGAGGGCTAAGCCATGAAATTAAAAGTGAAAACCCTCGACGCAAAAGCAAAAGGCGACATTGATCTCAATGATGATGTCTTTGGCCTGGAAGCGCGCGCAGATATTTTGCACCGCGTAGTAAATTGGCAGCGCGAAAATGCGCGTGGCACGGCTCGGGCAGTGCGCGAGCGTGGCGATGTTGCCCGTACCGGTAAAAAGTTTGGCAATCAAAAAGGCGGCGGTACCGCTCGTCATGGTTCACGCCGGGCGCCAATTTTTGTTGGCGGTGGTAAAGCCCATGGTCCACGCAAGCGTGACTTCAATCCTTCGCTGAACAAGAAAGTTCGTGCGCTGGGCTTGAAGATGGCGTTGTCGGATAAGGCCAAGAACGACAATCTGGTGATTCTTGAAAATCTGGACATCAAAGAAGCCAAGACCAAATTGCTGATCGCGAATATCGAGAAGCTGGGCTTTGGCAAATCTGCTTTGATCATGGATGGTGATGCTGTGAACGATGTTTTCACAAAAGCATCTTCAAATATTCCGCGTCTGAACGTGATGCCAGCCGCTGGTGCCAATGTTTATGACATTTTGAACCATGAGACTTTGGTGCTGACACGCGCCGCGGTCGAAAAGTTGGAGGCGCGCTTCAATGGCTAAAAAAGAAGCATTGGACATTCGTCATTTTGACGTAATTGTCGGCCCGCATATTACCGAAAAGTCGACTTTGCTCAGTGAGCATAATGCTGTGGTATTCAAAGTTGCAAACTCCGCGACCAAGCCACAGATTAAGGCTGCTATCGAAGCGCTGTTTGATGTGAAAGTCAAAGGCGTCAACACGATGGTGCAAAAGGGTAAAACCAAGCGTTGGAAGGGTCGGCCCTATACACGCAATGATGTTAAAAAAGCTGTCGTGACTTTGGCTGAAGGTCAAACCATCGACATCACCACGGGAATTTAAGATGGCTTTAAAATCCTATAAACCGACAAGTCCCGCACGGCGTGGTCTTATACTGGTCGACAAGAGCGGCCTTTGGAAGGGCAAGCCCGTCAAGAAGCTTGTCGAAGGCAAGCGCAAAACGGGCGGCCGTAACAATAAAGGTCATGTGACGTCGCGTGGTATCGCTGGTGGTCACAAGCAGAAATATCGTCTGGTGGACTTTAAGCGTCGCAAGTTTGATGTTTCGGCAACGGTCGAGCGGATCGAATATGATCCCAACCGGACGGCTTTTATCGCTTTGATCAAATATGATGACGGCGAGCTCAGCTATATTTTGGCGCCACAACGCATGGCCGTTGGTGACACGGTCATCGCTGGTGAAAAAGTGGACGTTAAACCCGGTAATGCGATGAAATTGTCGCAAATGCCAATTGGTACGATTATCCACAATGTGGAAATGAAGCCAGGCAAGGGTGGTCAGATTGCCCGCTCCGCTGGTACATATGTCCAGATTGTTGGCCGCGATCGCGGTATGGTCATTGTTCGTTTGAACTCAGGCGAGCAACGCTATATTCGCAGCGATTGCATGGGCACGGTTGGCGCTGTGTCTAACCCCGATAACTCGAACCAGAATTTTGGTAAAGCAGGCCGCACGCGCTGGAAGGGCCGTCGTCCTTTGACACGCGGTGTTGCGAAAAACCCAGTGGATCACCCGCATGGTGGTGGTGAAGGTCGGACCTCCGGTGGTCGTCATCCTGTGACGCCTTGGGGCAAGCCTACCAAAGGGGCTCGTACTCGTAAGAATAAAACGACCGACAAGATGATCATCCGGTCGCGTCACGCTAAGAAGAAGAGGTAAGCATGGCTCGTTCCATCAAAAAAGGTCCATTTGTTGACCTCCATCTGCTGAAAAAAGCGCAAGACGCTCAGGAAGCTTCCAAACGCTCGCCGATCAAGACCTGGTCGCGTCGTTCGACAGTTCTCCCTGATTTTGTTGGGCTGACTTTCAATGTTTATAACGGTCAAAAATTCATTCCGGTTTCCGTGAATGAAGACATGGTTGGCCACAAGCTTGGCGAGTTCGCTCCTACGCGTAACTATTATGGCCATGGCGCTGACAAAAAAGGCAAGAAATAATGGGTAAGGCATCATCACCCCGCCGCGTTGGCGACAATGAAGCTTTGGCTGTTGGCAATTCCATTCGTGGTTCTGCTCAAAAGCTAAATCTTGTTGCCCAATTGATCCGTGGCAAGAAAGCAGAAGACGCTTTGAACATCCTGTCCTTCTCAAAAAAGAGCATGGCCAAGGATGTCAGCAAAGTATTGGCTTCTGCCATCGCTAATGCAGAGAATAACCATAACTTGGACGTCGATGCATTGATCGTTCAGGAAGCTAGTGTTGGCAAGGGCCTCACCATGAAGCGTTGGAAAGCCCGCGCACGTGGTCGTTCAGCCAAGATTATCAAGCCATTTAGCCGCGTGCGCATCGTTGTTCGCGAGCACGAAGAAGAAGAGGCGTAAACCATGGGTCAAAAGAGTAATCCTATCGGGCTTCGCCTGCAGATTAACCGGACTTGGGATAGCCGCTGGTATGCGGAAGGTTCCGATTATGGCGACCTCTTGATGGAAGACATCAAGATGCGCAAATTTATCTTGGAAACCGTGCCACAGGCGGCCATTTCTAAAGTTGTTATTGAGCGTCCGGCCAAAACATGCCGCGTTTCTATCTATGCTGCACGCCCCGGTGTGATCATCGGTAAAAAGGGCGCGGATATCGAAAAATTGCGGCGCAAGCTGAGCGAAATGTCTTCCAGCGATGTGTCTTTGAACATTGTTGAAATTCGCAAGCCAGAAGTTGACGCGCAATTGGTGGCGCAAGGCATTGGTGATCAGTTGATCCGCCGTGTTGCTTTCCGCCGGGCGATGAAACGCGCTGTGCAATCTGCTCTGCGTCTTGGTGCTGAAGGTATTAAAATTGTTTGTGGTGGCCGTTTGGGCGGTGCAGAAATTGCGCGCGTTGAATGGTACCGTGAAGGCCGCGTGCCGCTGCATACGCTGCGCGCCAATATCGACTATGCTGAATATGAAGCGCTGACCGCTTATGGCATTATCGGTATCAAGGTCTGGATTTTCAAAGGCGAGATATTGGGTCACGACCCGATGGCTCAAGATCGGTTGATGGTGGAAGCACAAACTTCCGGCGTTCGCCCCTCTCGTTGATTTTTAGGGAATAGGTAAAGCATCATGCTGCAACCAAAGAAAACAAAATTCCGGAAGGCTCATAAGGGCCGGATTAAAGGAAAGGCGCCAGGCGGCACGACGCTGAACTTCGGTTCTTACGGTCTGAAAGCCATGGAGCCAGAGCGGATTACCGCGCGCCAAATCGAAGCGGCTCGCCGTGCGATCACACGTCATATCAAACGGCAAGGTCGTTTGTGGATCCGAATTTTCCCCGATGTGCCGGTTTCGAAGAAGCCTGCAGAAGTGCGTCAGGGTAAAGGTAAGGGTTCTGTTGAATATTGGGCCTGCCGGGTTAAGCCGGGTCGGATCATGTTCGAACTGGATGGCGTTCCCGGGCCAATTGCTGCGGTGGCTTTCGAGCGCGCGGCGATGAAGCTTCCGATCAAGACAAAAGTTGTGGCTCGCTTAGGCGATACGTCACATTTGGAAGGTTAAGGACATGAGCAAGACAGAAGATTTGCGGACCAAAACCGACGATCAGCTTGAAAGTGATCTGGGTGATTTGAAGCGCGAGGCGTTTAACTTGCGGTTTCAGGCTGCAACCAATCAGCTAGAAAAGCCAAGTCGGATGCGCGAAGTGCGCCGCACGATAGCGAAGATTAAAACCCTGCAAAACGAGCGGGCAAAAGCCGCTGTTGCAGAAAAGGCGTAAGGAACCGATATGCCAAAACGTATTCTCACCGGCACGGTAGTGTCAGACAAAGGCGACAAGACTGTTGTCGTCAATGTGGAACGCAAAGTGAAGCATCCGCTTTACGGAAAAATTATGCGGCGTTCTAAAAAATATCATGCGCATGATGAAAAGAATGAAATGAGCACGGGTGAAACGGTGCGCATTGAAGAAACCAAGCCGATTTCCAAGTTGAAAACTTGGAAAGTGTTGGAACGGGTAGGCGCAGCAGCGGCTCCTGCAACACCTAAGGTAGCGGAAATTACTGCTGAAGATGAAGGCGAAGTCAAAGCCGAAAGCTGAAGCTATCGAAGTTTAACTGTGCTCTGATGATTTAGAGCGGAATGAAGAAGGAAATGGATCCATGATCCAGATGCAATCGAACTTGGAGGTCGCTGATAATAGCGGAGCCAAACGCGTGCAGTGTATCAAGGTGCTGGGCGGTTCCAAGCGCCGGTTCGCTGGCGTTGGCGACATTATTGTTGTGTCGATCAAAGAAGCTGCGCCGCGCGGTAAAGTCAAAAAAGGTGATGTTCACCGGGCTGTTATTGTTCGTACCCGTAAAGATATCCGCCGCAAAGACGGTTCGGTTATCCGCTTTGACACCAATGCTGCTGTGTTGGTCAATAATGCCAAGGAGCCTATCGGCACCCGTATTTTTGGCCCTGTGGTTCGCGAATTGCGCGCCAAAAAGCATATGAAAATCATCAGCCTTGCGCCGGAGGTGCTATAATCATGGCCAATGCAAAGATTAAAAAAGGTGACACGGTTGTTGTCCTGTCCGGCAAAGACAAAGGCAAATCCGGTGAAGTGACAAAGGTCATGCCGAAAGACGGTCAGTTGATCGTTGCCGGTGCCAATATCGCTGTGCGTCATCGCAAGCCAACCCAGGCAAATCCACAAGGTGGCTTGGAGCGGCGTGAAGCGCCAATGCACATCAGCAAAGTCGCTTTGGCTGATCCGAAAGATGGCAAGCCAACGCGGGTACGCTTTGAAGAGAAAGACGGTAAAATGGTCCGTGTGGCTGTGAAATCCGGGGAGAAAGTCGATGGCTGATAAAGTTTTGCCACGCATGCGCACAAAATATGACGGTGAAATCGTCAAAGCCATGCAGGAAAAGTTTAACTACTCCAATCACATGGAAGTACCACGTATCCTCAAGATCGTGATCAACATGGGTGTTGGCGAAGGTAGTCAGGACAAGAAGAAAACCACAATCGCTGCCGCTGAAATGGAGCTTATTGCTGGTCAGAAACCTGTCATTACCCGTGCCAAAACGTCGATCGCAACGTTTAAGCTGCGTGAAGGCATGCCGATTGGTTGTAAGGTGACATTGCGCCGAGAGCGGATGTATGAATTTCTCGATCGTCTGATTACTGTGGCTATGCCTCGTATTCGTGACTTTCGTGGATTGAACCCGAAAAGCTTTGATGGCCGCGGTAATTTTGCCATGGGCGTTAAAGAACAGATTATTTTTCCTGAAATTGCCTATGACGACATCGATGTGGTGCGCGGCATGGACATTATCGTGACAACAAGCGCGAAAACGGACGATGAAGCTCGTGAGCTTTTGAAATTGTTCGGGTTCCCGTTCCCGCAGGAAGAAGAGCAAGCAGCAGCATAAGGCTGATTTTGAATTCATTATATCGCGGCGTGTTGCCGGGATACGCAAGAAAGGAAGAGAACTTAAGTCATGGCGAAACTGAGTTCCATTAATAAAAACGAACGTCGCAAGAAGCTGGTGAAGAAATATGCCGGTCGTTATGCGAAGTTGAAGGCGATGGCCAATGATCAGTCTCTTGACGAGACTGAGCGTTTGATGGCGCGTCTGAAAATGGCGGAAATTCCACGCAATGGTAATCCAACCCGCGTGCGTAACCGCTGCGAAACAACAGGGCGTCCTCGCGGCTATTACCGCAAGTTCCGTCTCTGCCGCATCGAGCTGCGTGATATGGCCAATAAAGGCCTTATCCCCGGCGTAACGAAATCAAGCTGGTAAAGGGAAGATAATATGGCTTTTACCGATCCCTTGGGTGATATGCTCACCCGTATCCGTAACGGACAGCAAGCGCGTAAAGACAGTGTGGTTTCACCTGCTTCGAAATTGCGCGGCGCTGTTCTCGAAGTTCTGCAACGCGAAGGTTATATTCGCGGTTATAGCGAAGAAGAATTGGGCAAGCACCCGGGTCTTCGTATTGAACTGAAATATTTTGAAGGTGAGCCGGCTATTCGCCACGTGGCCCGCGTTTCAAAACCAGGTCGTCGTATCTATAGTGGTTCTAGCGAATTGCCGACGGTACGAAACGGGCTGGGCATCACAATCGTTTCAACGCCAAAAGGTGTTTTGTCTGACGCGGAAGCGCGCAGCCAAAATGTTGGCGGTGAAGTACTCGCAGAGGTGTTCTGATCATGTCTCGTATCGGAAAAAAAGCAGTTGCCATTCCTGACGGCGTTACCGCCAGCATGGAAGATGGTTTGGTCAAGGTCAAAGGGCCCAAGGGCGAACTTTCAACCCCGATGGTTGATGATTTGGCCTATGAGCTAAGCGATGGTGGTTTGTTGGTTACGCCGGCAAATAAGACCAGCCGCGCCCGTGCCTATTGGGGTATGCAGCGGACCTTGGTTCAAAACCTTATCGACGGTGTGACCGAAGGTTTCACGAAGGTACTCGAAATAAACGGCGTTGGTTACCGTGCTGCAGTCAAAGGAAAGACTTTGAATCTGCAGCTGGGTTTCAGTCATGATGTGGATTTCGAAATCCCGGAAGGCATTACGATCAAAACTCCAGATCAGACCACGGTCGAAATCTCGGGAATTGACAAGCAACAAGTGGGTCAGGTTGCCGCAGAAATTCGGCGCTGGCGGAAGCCAGAGCCTTATAAAGGCAAAGGCATTAAATATCGCGGTGAATATGTTTATCGCAAAGAAGGGAAGAAGAAATAAGCCATGGCTAATATTTCTCTATTCAAACGGCGTCAGCAACGCGTTCGCACCAAGCTGCGGAAGCGCGGGCTCACAAAGCCTCGTTTGTCAGTGCACCGTACTGGCCGGCATATCTATGCGCAGATTATTGACGATGCAGAAGGCAAGACTGTGGCTTCTGCTTCCACAATTGACAAAGCATCCAAGGTAAAATCCGGCGCTGATAGTGCGGCCGCTGCCGATGTTGGCAAGCGGGTTGCAGCAGCAGCCAAAAAAGCTGGTGTTACCGAAGTAATTTTTGACCGCGGCGGTTTCCTGTATCACGGACGTGTGAAAGCTCTGGCTGAAGCAGCGCGTGAAGGCGGATTGGAGTTTTAAGCATGGCCGAAGAAGAAAAAAAATCCGAAGACGCACCCACAGCAGCACCAGCTGAAGCGGCGCCTGCAGGAGAAGAAAAGAAACCCGAACGTCAAGGACGTGGCGGTAACCGTGGCGGACGCGACGGCGGCAATCGCGGCGGACGTGATGGTGGTCGTGGTCGTGGACGCGGCGGACGTGGAAATAATGATGGCGGTGAAGAGCTGATCGAGAAACTGGTTCACATTAACCGGGTTTCGAAAACAGTGAAGGGCGGTAAACGCTTTGGTTTTGCTGCCTTGGTCGTGGTTGGCGATGGCAAAGGCCGCGCCGGTTTCGGTAAAGGCAAGGCGCGCGAAGTGCCTGAAGCTATTACCAAAGCAACGGCTGCTGCGAAAAAGAAAATGGTTCGCGTTCCATTGCGTGAAGGACGGACCTTGCACCATGACGGCAAAGGCCAATTTGGGGCGGGAAATGTGACCTTGCGTTCGGCGCCTCCAGGTACCGGTATCATCGCCGGTGGTCCAATGCGTGCCGTGTTTGAAAGTCTTGGTGTTGCCGATGTGGTGACCAAGTCCAACGGAACATCCAACCCCTATAACATGATCCGCGCCACCTTTGTTGCGCTTGCTGATCAAACCAGCCCGAAAGCAGTGTCTCAACGACGCGGTAAGAAAGTGGCTGATTTGCTTGGTCGCGGCGGCGCTTCTGAAGCGGAGGCTGAGGCCGAAGCGGCAGCGGTTACGGAGTAAGGCATAATGGCTAAAGTGAAAATCAAACAGGTTGGTTCGCCAATCCGTCGCCCAGAAGACCAGCGGAAAACGTTGATTGGTCTGGGCCTGAACAAAATGCATCGCGTATCTGAATTGGAAGATACGCCAGAAGTACGCGGTATGATCCGCAAGGTGCACCATCTTGTAGAGGTTGTTGACGGTTAATTCCGAAAATTACCGTGCGAACAAAGCGAAAGCGAGTACACGACATGAAACTGAATGAAATTAGAGATAATGACGGCGCGCGCAAATTGCGTACCCGTGTTGGCCGCGGGATTGGTTCCGGCAAAGGCAAAACCGGTGGACGCGGCCAAAAAGGCCAAAAGTCACGCTCCGGTGTGTCGATCAATGGATTTGAAGGCGGTCAAATGCCCCTTCACATGCGGATCCCGAAACGGGGTTTCAACAATCCGTTTGGCAATGATTATGCTGAAGTCAATATTGGCATGATCCAAAAATATATTGATTCCAAAAAGCTTGCGAATAAAGGCACTTTGGATCAAGCGGCGCTCGATGCTGTGGGTCTTACCCGTGGCGGAAAAGACGGCGTTCGTTTGCTTGCAAAAGGCGAACTCAAAGCCAAAATCACGATAGCGGTTGCCGGCGCATCCAAAGCGGCGATTGAAGCTGTTGAAAAAGCAGGCGGAAAAGTAGAAATCTTGGCAGGTCCAGCAGCGCATCGTCCGAAAGGCGAAAAGAAAGCGGTTGCTTCCAAGCCGGCTAAAGAGAAAAAAGCGGCGAATAGAGCCAAAAAGAAAGATTGATTTTAGTCTATCTAAAACCCCGCTAAGCTCATGAGTTTACGCGGGGTTTTTCTTTTTTACACCTATCGGTATCAGCTTAATGTCCAAGAGCCTTGTTTTTCGGGCAGCAACATCCGATATGGGATCGATGCATTGATTTGAAGGCAAATTCCCTTCATGAATGGCGGGCAAGGAACTAGTAGCATGGCATCAAAAGCCGATCAGGTCGCAGCAAATTTGAGCCTGGCAAAATTTGGAGAAGCAACGGAACTGCGTAAGCGCATCTGGTTTACCCTGGGTGCCTTGGTGGTATTCCGGTTGCTGAGCTTCGTCCCTCTTCCAGGTGTTGACCCTGTCGTCCTCGCTGATCTTTATGATCAAACACGCGGTGGTGTTCTGGATATTTTCAATACATTTTCTGGTGGCTCGCTCGAGCGCATGAGCCTGATTGCGCTTGGCGTCATGCCCTATATTACCGCATCGATTGTCGTGCAGTTGGCAGCCGCCTTGTCGCCAACATTGGCCGCAATCAAGAAAGACGGCGAGGCCGGGCGGAAAAAACTGAACCAATATACACGCTATGGTACTGTAGGTTTGACCGCTATTCAGGGCTATTTCATTGCCGTCGGCTTGGAAAGTTTTGCGTCGCAATCTGGTCTCCAAGCTGTTGTGAACCCGGGGATGGGTTTCCGCGTCGGGGCTGTGATCAGTCTGGTCGGAGGCACATTATTCCTGATGTGGCTTGGTGAGCAAATCACCAGCCGCGGTATCGGCAATGGTATTTCTTTGATCATTATGGCGGGTATTGTTGCCCAAATGCCAACTTTTGTCAGCAACCTGATGGAAGGCAGTCGCACCGGATCCGTAGGCGCTCTGACCATAGTCGGACTGATTGCGATGGTCGTGGGATTGGTCTTGTTCATTAGCTTCATGGAACGCGCGCAAAGACGTGTGCTGATCCAATATCCCAAGCGCGCCACGCAAAATGGGGTGATGCAAGCTGATCGCAGTCACTTGCCTTTGAAAGTGAATACAGCCGGCGTTATTCCTCCGATTTTTGCATCCTCGCTATTGTTGATGCCGCTGACGGTCAGTCAATTTGCCGGCAATGCGACGGCAGGCGAAAGCGCAGGCAGTGATTTCATCATCACGTTGAACCAATATCTTGCTCATGGTCAGCCACTCTATATGGCGCTTTATGCGGCAGGGATTATATTCTTTTGTTTTTTCTACACAGCGGTTGTTTTCAACCCGGAAGAAACCGCCGATAACTTGAAGAAAAATGGCGGCTTTGTCCCCGGTATCCGGCCCGGTAAAAACACGTCGGACTATCTCGACTATGTGTTGACCCGGATCACCGTAGTGGGTGCCGCTTATTTGGCGTTTGTCTGTGTGTTGCCGGAATATGTCATGGCACAAACAAACCTACCGCTCTTCTTCCTTGGGGGAACGAGTTTGCTGATTATCGTCAATGTGACGATTGATACGGTGACTCAAATTCAAAGTCATCTTATGGCTTTGCAATATGGGGACTTGTTGAAGAAAGCGAAACTGAAGGGCGGACGGCGCAAGCGCTAGTTTCTTCGCTTCGGGACTTAAAGGTTATAGGGGACAGTAACTTATGGACATCATCCTGTTGGGACCACCGGGCGCCGGTAAAGGAACGCAAGCCGGTCTGCTTGAAGACGCACATGATATGGTCCAACTTTCCACCGGTGACATGCTCCGCGCTGCCGTAAAAGCGGGGACAGAAGTGGGCCTGAAGGCAAAATCGCTGATGGATGCCGGTGAATTGGTTCCCGATGAAGTGGTGTCTGGAATCATTGGCGACAAATTGGATGAATTGGGTCCCGATCAAAGTGTCATTTTCGATGGCTATCCGCGCACTGAAGCGCAGGTTCATTCTCTCGATGATATTCTGACTGCCCGTGGTCGCAAATTGCATCACGTGATCGAATTGGAAGTTGATGTAGAAGCGCTTGTCGAACGGATAACCGGACGCTTTACCTGCGGCAATTGCGGCGAAGGCTATCATGATAGCTTTAAACAGCCTGCCAAAGAAGGCGTCTGCGACATATGCGGCAGCACAGAATTTAAGCGGCGCCCGGATGATACGGAAGAAACGGTTCGGACCCGTATGGGCGAATATCGCGCAAAAACGCAACCGATCTTGCCTATCTATGAACAACGCGGTGTCGTAACCAAAGTAGATGGGATGGGCAGTATGGAGGCAGTGAGCGCAGCAATAGAGGCTGTTCTGGCTCTCGATTAAATTACCAAGGCCGGCGCGGATAACCATTGCCAGCATCCAGAGCGAGCATTAGTCTCCCTTCCCAACAGGGGAGACTTTCATTGTTCCGATTCATTATCACTATGGCCGCTATTTTAGGTGCCTATCCTGCACAAGCCGAAGTCAGCAATACCGCCGACAATGGTTTTACTGTCAAACATATCGAATTGGTCAACGGATCGTCTGAGGAGGTCTGGAAAACACTGATCGCGCCAGCCCGTTGGTGGAACGGGGATCATAGCTTTTCTGGCAATGCTGATAATTTCTACCTGGTTCCGCAAGCCGGCGGCTGTTTTTGTGAATTGCTCCGGACGACCGATGAAGAAAATATCAAGTCCGCGCAAGGCAGTGTCCAACATATGCGGGTGATATTTGCAGAGAATAATAAAGCGTTGCGCCTATCAGGTGCTTTGGGACCGCTGCAAGGCGAGGCGGTGATCGGAACGCTGACAATTGGTTTACAGCCTGATGGCGACAAGACCGCCGTATCATTCGTATATAAGGTTGGTGGCTATATGGAGCTTCCGATTGAACAAATTGCACCGGCGGTTGATAATGTGATTGGCGAGCAATTGACCCGTTTGTCGGCTCTTTTTGCACCGCCACCGGAACCGGAAACTGAACCGGAAAGTGATGATGATCAATCCGATGATGCAGAATGAATAGGTCAGAATAACAACGCTTTACCTCACGGATAAATTGCTCTTAATATGGTTCTATAAACAATTGCGATTCGAGGGCATTGCGGTTGATAAACGGGCGCGCAGATAATTACCTTTAGGGGGAGTAAGACGATGGCCGTTTCAGATCATGTAGATTTTCCAACATTCATGGAGGGCGTAAAAAAACGCAATCCCGGACAAACTGAATTTATTCAGGCGGTACAGGAAGTCGCCCAGGATATTTACGGTTTCATTGATGACAAAGAAGAATATCACGCGGCTCAAATCTTGCGGCGTATTGCCGAACCGGATCGGGTGGTATCGTTTCGCGTCTGTTGGGAAGATGATAATCACAATATCCGTGTGCAACGCGGTTGGCGGGTGCAAAACAACAATGCAATTGGACCCTATAAAGGCGGCATCCGATTTCACCCAAGCGTGACCGAAAGCGTGTTGAAGTTCCTCGCTTTTGAACAAACATTCAAAAATTCACTGACTGGCCTTCCTATGGGAGGCGGCAAAGGCGGTGCCAATTTTAATCCGAAAGGCAAATCAGACGCCGAAGTGATGCGCTTTTGCCAATCATTCATGACCGAGCTCTATCGCCATATTGGTCCGGATACGGATGTTCCTGCCGGTGATATTGGCGTGGGTGGCCGCGAAATCGGCTATATGTTCGGCCAATATAAGCGCATTACCAATCGTTGGGAGGGTGTCCTTACCGGCAAAGGCCGGGAATATGGTGGCAGTGAAATGCGGCCCGAAGCAACCGGCTATGGCGCGGTCTACTTCATGCAAAATATGCTGGCTCATAAGAAAGATTCTATCGAAGGCAAAACAGCAGTAATTTCTGGATCTGGAAATGTGGCAACCCACGCGGCTGAACAAATCACCCTGCAAGGCGGCAAGGTTCTGACATTATCAGACAGTGGCGGTTTTGTGCATGATCCTGATGGATTTACCCAAGAGAAAATTGATTGGGTTAAAGATCATAAGACTCATCGCCGCGGCCGTATGTCCGAATATGTTGAAGAGTTTAAGGGGGCGAGTTTCCACGAAGGACAACGTCCTTGGAGCGTCGCATGCGATCTGGCTCTGCCATGTGCAACGCAAAATGAACTGAATGAAGAGGAAGCGAAAATGCTGGTCTCCAACGGCGTGCAAGCGGTCTCGGAAGGCGCGAATATGCCGACTACATTGGAGGGCGTGCACATATTCCACGACGCCAAAATTATGTATGGACCGGGCAAAGCGGCTAATGCTGGTGGCGTTGCTGTTTCCGGATTGGAAATGAGTCAAAATGCAGAACGCATCAGTTGGAACCATGAACGTTTAGGAACGATGCTCACCGAGCTGATGGAAGGCATTCATAGCCAATGCGTCGAATATGGCGATCAAGGCGATGGCTATGTCGATTATGTCAAAGGCGCGAATATTGCGGGCTTCAAAAAAGTGGCTGATGCCATGCTCGCATATGGTGTGGTTTGATCGGACTGTTTAGTCGATCCTTCCTTTAAAACGGAGCGCGAACGAAGTTGCGCCGCTCCCGGTATTGGGAGCCATAAAGCTTGTCGGTGTGATGCGGATATGGGTAACCATTTCGTCAGTCCCATCTCCGCTATCACTCGGCACATAATCAAAATTTGCTCCGTCGATTGAGAATGAATAGCAATCGGTCATGCTCCCCAAACTGATAAAAGGACAGCTCAGGCCCGACGCCGGGGATCCGTCCTGGAAAGCAAAGGGGCCGCTTCCAGGCGCGCCAAAATCGGCAACAATAAAATCGAGTTCGGGCGGCAATAGTTCGGTGATCACGATACTGTCGTAATTGGGCGGCGCATTGCCATTATTTTGGACAGTGATCAGATATTCAACTGTGGCGCCCGGCAAAGCAAAGCCGCTACCCAATGTGTCCGCAAAAGAAACACTGGTTTTGGATACGGAAATATCGGGCTCCAGATTAGCATGGAAATTGCGCGAGAAGGCGATAATGGACGCTGTTTCTGAATCACCTGCTGCAACACTGCGTTCATTGTCCTGATCGCGATCTTCATCCACACGGAGCCCAATTGTCGTGCTGGATAGACTGCATCGGCGCAGCCATCCTCCATCGGCATTATTTCGGCTTGTCTTCTTGGCTACGACAATGCGACTGCCGCTATTTTGACCGAAGCTATTGGTGAAACATCCATTGTCCCATCCTCTGATATTGGCTGCTGTGTTAACTGTACTCCAGGTGACATTGCTGTTCGCAATATCAGGAAAGCTTCCGTTTAAGTTCCCGGGAAAGGCGATCCAACCCACTGTCTCTGATGATGGAAAGGGGCCGCTATTTGCTTGGCTGCGCTCCAATGCCACTTGAAAGCCAGAGAGGCCTAAACCTTGTGTGATCGCTGTGATGTGCGGACGCGAGGATTGCGTGGCGACGGTGCGTGTTTCGCTATTTGCGGTTTGAATCTGGCTGATCACGCTGGGCGTTACAGGCAATGGGGATGAAAAGCTCACTGTCGTCCAGCTCGCAGTGCCTCCGGTAAAGCCAGATCCAAATTGTGTAGCCGCTGTATTAAGTCGCCCCGCTTCAATTATCCGTCCATCGGGAAGGACGTGTCGCCCCGGTTCTACCGCGATATAGTGGACATTTTGGACGATATGGCGCCCGTCCCAATTATCCGGTTCCAATATCAATTCATCGAAGCCGGTTGTCGATATATTGGTGATGCGAATAGAGGCTGAATTGTTACCATTTTGGTCGGCCAACGCGACCACAACCGGGATGGTATCAAATGTTTGCTGGAAATTCACTCGAACCGTATTGCCATTTACGAACGTATCATGGGCGGTAAAGCTACCAGCTTCGATGCGACCGGCAAAAGCGGGCGCAGACAAAGCAAGCAGCATACCGAATGCAACGAGCATCGATACCATTTGCGCTGGCCACGCATTGGTCGACTTTGTTTCCCACATCCCCCCTTAATATCAGCATTGCGTTAATGTTTTTTTGAATTTTGGTCGGTTATTGTAAATTCATCTAAATCGATTCTAAGCCAATCGCGCTGCACGTCAGGCGTAAGCTGCTATTGACACGGCAAGCGACTCTCCCTAATTGGACTTTATTCGAAATTCAACTTGACCGGCAACGCTTTCGTGGCGTCCGCTGGTTTTGTGCGTTTTGGGTGTGATTTTAACAGCTTAGCGATGAGATAGAGGTCGGCGAATCGATCTCTGTGGAGCAGGAGAAAAATATTGGCACGTATTGCCGGGGTAAATATCCCAACTAACAAGCGCGTAATTATCTCGCTTACCTATATTCACGGTATCGGACGCACGAAAGCGGCTGAAATTGTTGAAAAATTGAAAATTGACCCAGCCCGTCGGGTGCAGGACCTATCCGATCAAGAAGTTTTGCAGATTCGCGAGACTATTGATGCGGATTTGACTGTTGAAGGCGACTTGCGTCGTGAAAACGCAATGAACATCAAGCGTCTGATGGATTTGGCCTGCTATCGCGGCCTTCGCCATCGTAAAGGACTGCCGGTTCGTGGACAACGTACGCATACCAATGCGCGGACCCGAAAAGGTAAGCCAAAGGCGATTGCTGGTAAGAAAAAATAAGACAATCCCCGATCGGGATTTGTCTCTTCTGGATATTAGGTAGGAATTGATCACATGGCACGCGAACCGCAGCGCATAAAGAAAAGCGCGCGCAAAAATATTTCGGCAGGCGTCGCGCACGTCAACGCCACATTTAACAACACGATGGTCACCATCACTGATGCACAGGGCAATGCGATTAGCTGGTCCTCTGCGGGCATGATGGGTTTTAAAGGCTCTCGTAAATCTACGCCCTATGCGGCACAGGTTGCAGCGGAAGACGCTGGCAAGAAAGCAGCTGACCACGGTGTTCGCACTTTGGAAGTGGAAGTGAAGGGACCGGGCTCAGGTCGGGAATCTGCTCTTCGCGCGCTGCAGGCGGTCGGTTTTACCATTACTTCGATCCGCGATGTTACGCCGATCCCACATAATGGTGTTCGTCCGTCTAAACGCCGTCGCGTTTAAGGCGTTCAAGTTTACGGGAACTATCCGGCCGGTAGTTTCCAATTTTTTGGTAATTCAGAGTGGTAACGGTCCAACCCACTCTTTGAACTCACTAGGGGAAGTCCATGACTGTCAATATGAAGAACTGGCAAGAACTGAAGAAGCCCAACGTTCTCGATATAAAATCCGGTGGTGATCCCAAGCGTAAAGCTACTTTTGTAGCGGAACCTCTTGAGCGCGGCTTTGGCTTGACCATTGGTAACGCGCTGCGCCGTGTTTTGCTGTCATCGTTGCAAGGTGCTGCGGTTACTTCAATCAAGATTGAAAACGCATTGCATGAATTTTCGTCGCTTCCAGGTGTTCGGGAAGATGTCACTGATATTGTCTTGAACGTCAAACAGATCGCTTTGAAAATGGAAGGTGAAGACGCCAAACGTCTGCAACTTTCTGCGACCGGTCCTGCAGAAGTAACAGCAGGCGACATCGCAGTGTCCGGCGATATTGAAGTGATGAACCCAGATCTGGTTATCTGTCATCTCGATGAAGGCGCGTCCTTCAACATGGAGCTGACCGTTAACGTCGGCAAAGGCTATGTTCCCGCGGTTGCTAACCGTCCGGCTGATGCACCAATCGGTTTGATCCCGGTGGATTCGCTTTATTCGCCAATCCGTCAGGTTTCTTACAAAGTTGACAATGCCCGCGTAGGTCAAGAACTTGACTTTGATAAGCTCAACTTGACCATTGATACGGACGGCACCGTGACTCCAGAAGATGCCATTGCTTATGCAGCGCGCATTCTTCAAGATCAGTTGCAACTGTTCGTTCACTTTGAAGAAGCTTTGGAAAGCGTGTCATCGCCCATCGGCATGGCAGCGGCGCAAAGCCAGCAGGAAAGCGACGCCAATCAGCTCAATCGCTACCTTCTCAAAAAGGTCGACGAATTGGAACTTTCGGTCCGTTCGGCAAACTGCCTCAAGAACGACAATATTATTTATATTGGCGATCTGGTGCAAAAAACCGAAGCCGAAATGCTGCGGACACCAAATTTTGGTCGCAAATCTTTGAACGAAATCAAAGAAGTGCTCTCCAGCATGGGTCTGCGTCTTGGTATGGACATCCCTGGATGGCCGCCTGAGAATATCGAAGAAATGGCCAAAAAGCTTGAGCAAGAGCTTTTGGGCTAAACGGGTTTTTGGCGGTGGCCTGAATTTCACCGCCTGGATTGGGGTACCTGGTACGGCCCCTGTACAAACAGGAGTATAGAATATGCGTCATAGAATGAAGGGCCGCCGTATGCAGCGGACCGGTGCCCACCGTCAGGCTTTGTTGAAAAACCTGTCAGCGGCATTGATCAAGCATGAGCAAATCATGACAACCCTGCCTAAAGCCAAAGAAATGCGGCCTTATGTCGAAAAATTGATCACATTGGCGAAAAAAGGTGGACTGTCTAACCGGCGTCTCGCCCATGCGCGATTGATGGACGATGTTCAGGAAAAGAAGCTATTCGGTGAATTGGCTGAACGTTATGCCGATCGCAGTGGCGGCTATACACGGATTATCAAAGCTGGTTATCGGGATTCCGATGCAGCAGCGATGGCCGTTATCGAGCTGGTCGATCGCGACGAAGATGCCAAAGGTCAGGACAGTGGTCCCGATCAAAATGCCGAAGAAGATTTCGAAGAGGCGTAAACCGTCCAATCGAAAGATAGTTTCAATTGAATTCAGAGGCCGTGAGCGATAAGCTTGCGGCCTCTTTTCTTTGCCGTAAACAGTTTTCGGGGAGTTTCATGCGTACCACCACCAGTTTTCTAGCTCTTGCTCTTATGGGCATTGCGACCATCACGGCCATTCCAGCATGGGCGCAAACCCCATCGACTGAGAAAGACATCGAGAAAGTTAAGGCGTTGACCTATCCCGAGACCAAAATTGTAGACATTGTCGACGAACAATTTGGCGAGCAGATTGCCGACCCTTATCGTTGGCTTGAAAATGATGTGCGAGAAGATGTTGAGGTTGCCGCTTGGGTAGAAGCGCAAAATGCGCTGACCGACAGTCATCTTGCGACAGTGGAGGGGCGGTCGGCTCTTTCCAAATCGATGACCGCACTTTTTGATTTTGACGCATTGGATGTTCCGGTCGAAGCGGGCGGTAAATATTTTTACGAGCGGAAAAGCGGCGGCCAAAATCAGGGCATCTTATATGTGCGAGATGGCGTTGATGGGGAAGAACGCATATTGATCGATCCTGCTGGCTGGTCAGAAGATGGCGCGACAGCATTGGCGGAATGGAAACCGTCCGAAGATGGCAGTTTATTGGTCTATGCCATTCAAGATGGCGGCTCTGATTGGCGCACATTAAAGGTTATTGATGTAGCTACCGGCATTGTAAAACCTGATACAGTAGAGTGGGTCAAATTCTCTAATCTCGCTTGGATGCCTCAAAATAGTGGGTTTCTCTATTCCCGGTTTCCCGAACCGGAAGAAGGCGCGGCCTTTCAATCGCTCAACAAAAACCATAGCCTATATCTACACATTCTGGGGCGAGAACAGAGCCGAGACATAAAGGTTTACGCTACGCCCGACCGGCCCGAATTGGGTCATACGGCCGAGCTGACCTCGGACAAGGAATGGGTTGTGATCACATCGTCGTCGGGCACTGACGATCGCTATGAACTCACCTTGGTCAAAGTGGATGCACCAAAGCTGGAAACACGCAAATTGGTTGAAGGCTTTGATCATAACTGGTCTCTTATAGACGGTGTTGGCGACACTTTATATTTTATCACCAACAAAAATGCCAAGCGATTGCGCGTGGTTAAGACTGACGTATCCGGACCAAAAGGCGGCGCGGATCCCTGTGAAGAAACAGGCTCGGCTTCAGCAGATTGTGTTCAACCCCCGTTTGTTTTTGAAGAGATTGTTCCCGAACATAGCGCCACAATTGATGGCGCTGTGCTGGTTGGCGATATGCTGGCGGTAGATTTTATCGATGATGCAAAAAGCCGATTGGAATTGTTCAATCTTGAGGGAACCCCTAAAGGGGTGGTTGATCTGCCCGGGCTTGGCACGGTCAGCAATCTTTCGGGATCAGCGCGATCGTCCAAAGGCTATTTTGCTTTTGGCAGCTTCAATCAACCCGATGCCATATACAGCTTTCAGGATATCGGAACGCCCGATATTTGGGCCAAACCTGTATTGCCCTTTGACCCGGACGGGATAGCGGTCAGTCAGCGTTTTTATCAAAGTAAGGACGGGACAAAAATTCCGCTATTCCTTGTGCATAAAAAAGATCTCGATCTTTCCAAAGGGGCGCCGACATTGCTCTATGGCTATGGCGGTTTCAATATTTCTGTTTTACCCGGATATAGCGCTCCGAAAATGGCGTGGATTGAGGCGGGCGGTGTCTATGCTTCGGCCAATCTGCGGGGCGGCGGCGAATATGGCAAAGAATGGCATGATGGCGGCCGTTTGCAGAACAAACAAAATGTGTTTGATGACTTTATCGCAGCCGGTGAATATTTAATCGCAGAAGGGATTACTCCGAAAGATGGATTGGCTATTGAAGGGCGATCCAATGGCGGCTTGTTGGTCGGCGCGGTTATGAATCAACGGCCAGATTTGTTCACCACCGGCCATGCCGCCGTTGGTGTCATGGATATGCTGCGCTTTGATCGCTTCACAGCAGGCCGCTATTGGGTGGACGATTATGGCTATCCCAATAAAGAGGCCGATTTCAAAAAATTGCTGAGCTATTCCCCCTATCATAATCTTGTGGATGGTGTTGATTATCCTGCATTGATGGTATCAACGGCGGATACCGATGACCGCGTGGTACCAGGGCATAGCTTCAAATATATCGCTCGTTTGCAGGCGCTGAACACCGGTGACAAACCTCATTTGATCCGGATCGAAACGCGAGCTGGCCATGGCAGCGGTAAACCAACCGACAAGCTGATCGAGGAATATTCCGATATATATGGTTTCATGGCGGATGCTGTTGGTCTGAATTTGGCGCCATAGCCCAAAATCATGTGGCTTGGCGGTCCCAACCTATAAAGTCTTTTGATACTGGTTTTAATTCAGGCTGTGTGTCTGGCTTAGCCAGCCTGCTAAGGAAGCGCACTATCATTGTCATTATCGCGTTCGCCCAGCTTTTCCAGAATGGTATGGAGGCCAGCGGCGAGGGGTTCGAACTGATCAGATGGAAAGGCGTCATCAATAATCGCGTTCACTTCAGCAAAAGACTTGCTCACCTTCTCCAATGCTGACTGCCCCTTGTTAGTGGATTTTAATATCCACGCACGGCCATCGGTGTCAGAGCGCGTTCTACTGATATAACCGGCTTTAAGAAGACGGTTGGCCATTGTTGTGATGGCACTTTCCCGCTGTTTAAGCTTGTCCGCCAAATGGCGCTGTGACACGCCATTTTCACTGGCGACAATGGCCATGACCGCGGCCTGTGCAGTGGACATACCTCCAGACTCGACCAAATCGGCATCGGCTCTTTTCTTTAAAACATGAGCGGTGCGTTGGATCAGAAAATATATTTTGAGCTGTGATGCGTTCACGTGGTCTGAATCCCTGCCGGTTTCACTTTATCGGTTTCATTCTATATGTGTAGTATATTCGCTGCCAGTATCGCTACAAGCGGTTTATCGGTTTAAAGGCAGCGGGGTTCACCTGTTGGTCTAGCGCAATGCGCAAAGCCGTCAGCAGGATTTGATGTTCTTCCGCGATCTGTATCGCTGGACTGGCGATGGCCGCAATGGCGTGTTGAGCCGGAATCAACTGAGAATGGCTGCGCATCATTCCGGCGATTTTGGCAAGATAGCGGTCGCGTGCACAGTCTTTTTCCACCGCTTGCATAAGCGCTATGGCTGGATCCGATTTGCCGCGCATGATCAATTGAAAGGCCAATTGTTCGAGAAGCTGATGTCTGATGTTCGGCGGCTCCAGCGCCAATATCGCTTTCTCGGCAATGGTTAGAAATTTTTGATAGTCTGCGGAGGAACCTTCTTCCGCCACAAAGCCCAAATTGACGATGTGGCCCCGCGCTTGTTCTTGTTTGTCATTGACATGCCGCAACCGCATTTCGGCGAGCTCATAGTGTCCCCGGCGCGATTCATAAGCAGCCAGCATCACTGATGTCCGGTCCTTCAGTAAAATTGCATCCGGCCCTTCAATAAGCGCCCGGGCAGCTGAAATGGATTTATTGGCCCATTTTTCTTGTCCCGAATGATGGGCAATTTCAGCCAGTCGGATATAGCCGAAGGCGGGCTTGTCCCCCGCGGCCTGACGAGACAAAATATCAAAGGCTTGCTGGAACTGAGCATTGTGACTGATGATCAAAACGATATGATCATGGTCTCGCTCACGCCATTCTCGATTGGTTATTCGGTTTACCAATTGAACAGCCAAGGCGGCATCGCCGCTATGGGCCAGAGTGATCGCCAGGTCACTCCACGCTTGGTTTCGATCGGGAGAGGACGCGCTGGAATTGGCAACCGGTCGATCGATAAGCGCAATGGCCTGATCAACAAAGAATTCGCGTTCGATCCGGCTCAGCCGATGAACGCCAATGCTGAGCGAGACGATCAAAGCATCTATTTGATCTTTTGGATAGGCGCTGAGATCTTTTAGGGACTGGTTGATCCAGTCTGTCCGGCCACATTCAATTGCGGATCGGGCCAAAGCATCAAAAGCCTGTCGGCGCTGTTGCGCGCTATTCATGCTAGCCATTTCTCGGCGAGATTGATCAAATAAGATTTGCGCCTCATCCTTTTGCCTATTCTTATGCAAGACTGCGGCGACCGCCATTTTTGCGGTCACGCGCAACAATGGATCCTCTATTTGGCTCAAAAGCGATGCAGCGTCGTTGAGTTTGTCTTGATCCAACAGGCGGGTCACAAGCATTTCGAAAAATTTGCTCTTTTGCAGTGGGTTAGATCCAGATGCCGCGCCAATAAAGGCAATGGCCTCTTCAACTTGTCCGTTATTTGCTAAGGCGTGAGAGATCGGCCGGACGGCCACATATTTCATTTTATGGGCGGTCCGATTGGTTTCTTTCAATTGCTTTAAAGCTGCATCCGGTCCGGAGGACTGAACCAGATAGGAAATATAAGAGTCTCTCGCCATTTCGAAAAATCCCGGCGATTTGATTTGGTAGAGCAGTTTCTTGCTATATTCTGGAGAATATTGGTTCAGATGAGTGACCATCGCCAGAAGCGCGGAGTCCTTGATCGATTGATTTTTCGTAGTGGGACGCATGGTGTCTAAAACAGCATGCGCCCGATCGGGCTGGTTCCGCGAGGCGAGCAACGTGATGCGGCGCAATTTGGCCAAATTGAGATCCTGAGAATCTTGCATGCGATTTTCAAGTCTATCGAGCTGTTGATTGAGCGTTTCAACACAGTCGAGATCGGGGGCAGTCAGACAACTATTGCGATCTTTTTCTGCGCCGGCAGCCGGGCTGAGAAAGACCAGGTTCATCAGGATAACCAATATCGAGATGATCATTCGAACATCACGGCGAGCGGATAAACGGCTGCATTGATGTAACTTGCTGGGGTTGAGTGAAATCATATCTTCCGACCTGCTTGCTAATCTATGGGAAAGGCCCTGTCGGCCCGGTGTGGACCGGCTTATTACGGCCAGAGTCGGTAAATTTTAGTCGGGAAGATATTTGATGCGAAGAGACAGTTCTGCATGGACGGCATGCAGGTTTTCCGGTTCTGAAGCATATCCATTGACATTATAGACTGAAATTCCGGGGGCACTGATGGCGTAGCGATAGAAATATGCATCGCCGCCGGAACCGTCACGAGACTTCCCGATATCCGCCTATATCTCCTGTGGCGGGTGTCGGGAGGTTAAACGCGGTGCGTAATATCCATGTTGGTGATCTGGCAGGGTGAGTAGCGGCATATGATCTGATGCATTTGATCCCAATTGGCACTTTTTAATGCTCAATTGCTCTCGCGAAGCTGACGATTATTCCTATGCCGAGGATCGATATTGCGCCGCACCCTCTTGACCAAAGCTATTGTAAATCATCGTGATGGCGATGCCGTCATAAGCCTTAGTCCAGGCTTCAGCGACTTCGGTGTTGAATTGATGTCCCATAATTTCTTTCATCATCGACAGCAGCGCATGGCCCACATGCTGATAATGTTCCACGCGCACGCCATAAACCAAATGACGCTTGGCCAAATCACTCAGCATGGGCAATAACTCCGGCATATTGTGAATTTGCGATACGATCATGCCCAGCATATTGGTCATTTTTTCCGATTGATTATCCATATCTCCAACAAATAATCCCCGCAATTCCGGCTGCAATGCGAATAGTTGTCGGTAAAAAACCTCTCCGGCATGGGCGTTTTCATTGCCCAGATTGAGAAAGCTTCTGCGGACGATATCGACTTCGCCCACCGTGAGAAAATTTTTCTTATTGGTTGGTCTTTCCATGAATTCTCTCTCCAACAATGTGTGATTTCGGATCAAGAGAACTGCCACGAAGCGTGGTAGACAAAAGTGCAGAAGAGTATTTGTTCCGCGATCCGATAGGAAAATGGCTTGCTGCAATATCCTTTCTGTTTGAACCCGTATTCCTGCAATCACGCCCTGCAAGCTCAGCTGCTGCGATATTGATCGGGGGTTGAAGGGCGCTCCGAAAGCCTAAATTCGTAAAAAGAGCCAACAGTTGCACCACAGCATTGCAGAAATGCAGGGCCGGATTGCGGTGATACCGGTTCTGAGCTGAAACCCCGAACGCTACACCTGCCCTATATGACAAAGGCAAGGATAACGGGCATGAACCAACTGTGTATTTCAATCGACCCCAATAAGCCTGATCAGACAGGTAGCGCATCATATGACCCGGTAAAACGGCCGATTATAGTTGAGGACGATCATCTCTCGCAGGGGGCTTTTGGTTTCGATAATGCCGACACGGAGAATCGGGATTTTGTTGATGGGGCAGACGCGCAAAACCTGCCGCATCTGGACTTTCACAAACGCAAATCGCGCAACCAACGTCTTTTCACCATGCTTCTCATTCTATATCTTCTCTTGATCATATTGATGTTCGGACATCTGGGATAAGCCCATATTCATTAGCAACCATTTTATGCACAATTGGTCGGTCTCGGCTTTGTATAGGAACAGCTTACTTTATTATAAGCCGCCAGAGCAAGGACGCGGCCAGTCAATGTCTTTGGCAAAATCGACCGTTACAGATATTTATCCAATTTACGAAGGGACTATTCATGCAACCAATTATCTATGATGTCGCCTTATCAATAGATGGTTTTATCGCCGGTCCTGACGGCGATGTGACGCAATTTGCTCATGAGGGACCGGTGGTGGACGATTATAACCAGCGGCTCCAAAACTATGCCTGCGCGATCATGGGGAAACAGACCTATGAATTTGGCTATCGCTTTGGAATGGAAGCGGGCAGCAATCCTTATCCTCATTTGGCCACATATGTCTTTTCCGAAACCATAATGCTTCCCGAAAAGCGTGCAGTGGAAATAGTAAGCGGATCGGATCCTGACAAGCTGCAGCAGATCAGAAATGAAGCCCGCGGACCGATTTATTTGTGCGGCGGCGGCCAGTTTGCAGGCTCTTTATGGGCCGCTGGTATGATTGATATTATTCGGCTGAAAAGAGCACCGATCTTGTTGGGCGGCGGTACTCCGCTTTTTGCCGATGCCGATCCTGGCCCCGCCCTTCGCTGCGTGGAAACGAAATATTATGACGATGGCTATCTGTTCCAGGAATTTCACCGCCAGAATTGATCCGCTATCACCAATTTTGCGGATCCACCCAGATCAATAAGCTGACCTATCGCACTTTGAGCATTGACATTACGTCCATTAAATAATTACTACATATATGAAGTAAATAGATAAAGGAGCGAAATCATGGGCGCGATTGATGTCTGGGCACAAATCACAACCGAACGGATGGCCCGTGCGCCATGGTTGGCGCCGCTATTGCGCTGGACCGATCAATCGGAGAATGCGGTTTTGCCAACTGTCAATTCGACACTTGCCGCTATGGATGCAGCCGATGTCGAAATCAGCTTGCTATCTGCTTGGCATGGCCCGTCCGGATCCCTGATCAGCAATGAAGAAGTCAGCGCTCAAATTGAGGCTGCGCCGGATCGGTTGCGGGGCTTGGCGACGGTGGATTTGACCAATCCAATGCAGGCTGTGCGAGAAATTCGCAAATGGGTTGATGGCAAGAAATTTGTCGGCGTTCGGGTCGTGCCTTGGCTCTGGGATCTTCCACCCAATGACCGGCGCTATTATCCCATCTATACCGCATGTATCGAACTGGGCGTGCCCTTTTGTACGCAAATAGGTCATACGGGCCCTTTGTTACGGTCCGAAACGGGCCGTCCGATACCCTATTTAGAAGATGTCTTGCTTGATTTCCCTGAACTGGTTGTGGTCGGCGGGCATGTCGGATTTCCGTGGGTGGACGAGCTCATTTCCTTGACCATAAAATTTCCGAATTTCTATATTGATACGTCGGCCTATGCGGCGCATCGATTGCCAGCAGACTTTGTCCGTTTCATGAAAGGCCTGGGTCAGGATCGCGTCCTGTTTGGGACCAATTGGCCCATGTTGTCTCCTTCTAAATGTTTGGAAAAAATCGACATGTTGAATTTGACCGACGCGCAAACAGAGGCCTTTTTGTCAGGCAATGCGCGCCGGATATTCAATCTTTAAATTACCGCGGATGATGGGTCGAAAGGAGGGTATTTCATCGGCGGCTAAAAGGCGATTTTAATCCCGGTTCGCCCACCAAAGCTGCGATATCCGCCACCCAGATCGGCATTGGCCTCAAAAAATCCAGTGACGCCATTGGGGGAGGTGATGTTCAATCCGGCTTCGAACCGACCAAAGCTGTTGGAAAGTCGGTTGTCCAAGGCAAGGGATGATGCACCGCTGGTAAACATAAATCCGTCTTTTGATTGCGATTGATGAACAGCATGCCCGCCGAAATAATAGCGAAGCTGATTATCACCCTTGACCTTTGTTTCGCCGCCGAGCCGCAAGCCGGCCATGGCGCGCAATCCATCATAAGTATCAAAATTAATTTGAGCACCCAGAGTAGCGAGATCCCCGAGACTGGATTGTTGCCATTCGAAACTGGACAATGGCTGGATGAAAAATTTCTCATCTCCAAAACGATATCCGGTTTCCAGCCGCATCCCGAAGCCATGTCCGTTTAAATCAGCGCTATAGCCAGCCGTTCGCGCTTCTATGTCGGCATTTATAAAATCATACTTCACAAGCGCATTGGCGAAGAAGCCACCCGTGTCAATGCCGGCATAGGCACCAATATTGAAGGCACCATAGCTGATATTATCCGCCATTTGATCAAATCTCAGATCTGAATCGAGATACCCTGTTGTCACTCCAAAGATGATCATGTCATCTCCCAATTGGGTCGCGAAATCATAACCCATTTGAAAGCCGAAATAATCCTGATCATAATCCAGATTAGTAACTTGTGAAAAGCCGGATGATGTGAATTCGAAACTTTCCTCTTGATCGCTTAGGCTGCCATATATTTGCATCCAGAGCGGCGCACCGGGAGCGTCCCGCCGAGTTGCCATATGCGCAGCCCAGGCGTCGGCCGACCGGTACCAAAGAGATTGTGCACCTTCCGTAAATTTGAGTGTTTGCACCAATGGCGCGCCAATGGCGTTGGTCAGATAAAAATCACCATTAGGCGCATCATAAGACAGACGATAGGCCGCAAAGCCAATAGTCTGTGCGGCATCGTTCAGCGCAAATGCTTCCTCCGCAGTACCCGGCTGGGCATCGACGACCAGGACGCTGACATCAATATTCGGACTGAGGCTAATATCGTTGAGAATAAGGCCGGTGCTTCCGGTGGTCAGTCCTGCGACCGTCAATCTGTCGGCGGACCCTGCATCATCAAAGCTGACATCCAGACCCAATAGCCCGTTGCCGGTATAGCCGCCAGGTAAATTCAGACTGTTCCCAACCGTTTCATTGGCCATATCTACAAGCCCATTATTGGTCAATTGTTCGAGGCCCAGCCACGCCAATCCGCCATTGATAATGATTGTACTCTCATTGAGAAACAGATCGTTTCCATCACCAAAATCACTGTCCAATATGGCTTCGAATATTCCAAGATTGTGGATATTATCATCAAAAATTCCGGTACTGATCCGGCCGGTTATATGTCCGCTATTTGTCAACAGCGTGGCACCGCCGCTCGCGCTCAGGGCAAATTCTGTGCCGCTTTCCCAGTGGCCGCTATTTTCGATTTGGATTGTTGATCCGGTGGTCACGGCGGTTACGGCATTGCCCGTCCCACCGGCGATATTACCGGTGGTTGTGAGGTTCAAATCGCCTATCCCTTGCTGAGACGCGTAAATGCCGTGTTGTCCCCCACGCACATGAGCGGCAACAATCGAGAGCTCCGTCCCTGCGGCCGCGTTTTCGGCATATATGCCATCCATCATTGTCGCGCTTGCCGATCCATTGGAAAGGATTTGCAGCGCACCGCTGCCAAAATTGGTCGCGCGGATGGCGTGGGTTTCACCATTTGTATCCTGCGCGCTTATGCTGAGGTCGGTTCCCGAGGCATTTTGGGCATAGATACCGTTAGCATCGGTCCCGCTGGCATAAGCTAAGGAGATGATCGCAAGCGCCCCATCGCCTTGATGAATGGCGCGAATGCCGTTGTCGGCGCCGGTGGCTATATTGCTGGTAATCATGAGGTTATCTGTTCCCACCCCATTGCGAGCATTGATCGCGTCACCCGCTACACCAATTATGGTGCCAAGACTTTCGATGGAAAGCGAGCCACCGAAATTTTCAGTATAAATCCCATCCAGTGCGCCGCTAATCACAGACTCTTGAGATTGGGTAAGAGTTAAGGCGGCATTATTGGCGTTGGCGCTGTTATAAGCGCGGATACCATCGGTCCCTTCGCCAGTGACATCTCCGCTCACACTAATGGTCAGTGCACCGTCGCCATAATTTTGAGCTCTTATCCCATAGGTCCCGCCTCGGACGTGTGTAGCGGCGATTGAAAGCGCACTGCTATTGGTGGAGCTCCAGGTTTCGATGCCACTTAAATTTGCCCCAGCGGCGAAGTTGGTTGAGTTGATCGTCAATGAACCCGTCCCTTCATTATAGGCGTAGATCCCATTGGTCGCGCCCTCACTAATGTGGCTGGTGATGGTGAGATGCGTAGTGTCTGCGCGATTGACTGCCCAAATCGCATTCTGCGTTTCTCCGATAGTTGTGCCCAGCGCATTGATCGTTAGGGAGCCGCCCAGATTTTCCGCTTCCACACCATGGGTTGCGCCGCTTGTAATGGTATTGGCTTCAAGGTCTATGACCATGGATGCGGAAACATCATTGGCGCTATTATATGCAAAAATTGCCGATTGGCTTTGACCGGTAACATCTCCGCTGGCGCTGATCGTTAGGCCGGCAGCCCCAAAATTGCGGGCATATATACCATAGGACCCGCCGACAACTGACGCTGCGGCAATGGATAATGAGGTTCCGGCAATAGAATTTTCAGCATGGATTCCATTGGCTGCAATACCGGTCGTCATCCCGGTGGCGGAAATGGATAATTCACCCGTGCCCAGATTATCTGCCTCAATGCCATAATATCCGCCTGTGGTTTCCGTGGCAGCAATGGTCAAATCACCGCCGCTGCTTGCGTTAAACGCACTTATCCCGTCATAGGCCTGACCCGATGCCGGGCCGACCGACTCAATCGAGAGCGATCCGCTTCCATAATTTATGGCCAATATGCCGTTTCCGCCGCCTTGGGTGGTTTGGCTTATAATGGTTAGCGCTTCTGCGCTTGCGCGGTTTCTCGCATCAATCGCATCTCCATCGGTGCTTTCGGCGGAACCAGAAACCAGGATGTTAAGCGATCCGCCCAAATTTTCGGCATAAATGGCGCCATATCTGCCCGAAACATTGGTTGCATTGATCGACAAGGCGGATCCATTCGCGCTGTTATAAGCGCCAATACCGATAAATTCTGATGCCGAAACCGTGCCGGAGGACGAGATATTCAGAGCTCCGCTGCCTTCATTATTGACGCGGATACCGCGTTCCGCAGCCACTACATCCACAACATTAATGGTTAAACTGGTACCATTTGCAGTATTGGTCGCAGTAATGCCATTATCACCATTTGAAGTGACCGTACCGGTCGAAGTGATCGATAGTGCTCCCGTTCCTTGCTGCGTGGCGATAATACCATTGGTGCCGCCCGAGGCCTGATGACTGATTATGGTCAGGTCGCTTGTACCCGCGGCATTATAAGCGGCAATACCGTTTCCGCTTTGGCCATTCACGCTACCATAAGCTGCGATCGTCAGCGCCCCGCTAAGATTTTCGGCAATAATACCGGTACCGGCACCGCTTATTGTCGAAGCGGCATTTTGTTCAATCGACAGAGTTCCGGAGAGATCATTGGCGCTGTTATAGGCATATACACCATCGGCCGATTGGCCCGTGACATTTCCTGACATGCTAACGGTCAACCCGCCGGAGCCATAGTTAAGTGTTCTGACCCCATTGGTACCGCCGATCGCATTGGCGATGGTCAGGGCCATGGAATCCGCGGTCATCCTATTATAGGCATAAACGCCATATTCTGTGGTTCCGGTCGCGGTTCCATTGACGGTAACGGTGATCGATCCGGTTCCTCTGGTGAACGCAACAATTCCGCTTTCTTCACCAAGGCTATCCATGGAATTTATCGTCACATCGGTTGAGAATTCACTGCCAAAAGCAACGATCCCGTTGGCAAATTCGCCACTGCTCAGGCCGGTAGAGTTTATAGTGAGCGCGCCTGAACCTTGGTTGACGGCATAAATGCCATAATCGGCGCCATGCGTAATGTTGCTTGATATCGTCAGGTCAACACCGGTATCTCGGTTTCTGGCTTCAATGGCCGACTCGAATTCACCGATGACGGTTCCTTGGGCATTGATTGTTAGCGATCCCCCATGGTTGTCGACGTAGATACCATGGCTTGATCCATAAATTGTGGTTCCCGCCAGTTGTTCTATTGTAGCAAAGCTGTCCGCACTGGTGCTTATATTGTCGGCAAAAATACCATCACGAGTTTGACCGCTTATATCTCCGGTGGATGTAATCGTCAGCCCGCCGGAACCCAGATTTTCTGCCCAGATTCCGTTGTTATTGCCAGCCACATGCGCTGCGGTGAGCGTTAACGCGGTTCCGGTGTTGGAATTGGAAGCCTGAATCCCATTCGCCGTCGCGCTTGCCGTCAAGCCAGTGGCCGAAATAGTCAGCGCGCCGCTGCCGAGATTATTCGCGCGAATGCCATCCAAATAGCCGGAAGTGTCAACGGCATTAATAGAAATGCCCGTACCGGTCACGGAATTGGAGATAATGATGCCGGATCCAGTGGCGCCATTTACAGAACCAGTGGCAGTGATGGTTGTCGCCCCTTGACCGATATTTGTCGCCGCAATGCCTGTGACCCCGCCATTGGCATGCATCGCAGCGATAGTGAGGTCCGTTCCATCGGCATGATTATAGGCAAAAATCCCGTCATCCGTGGCACCGCTAGCTGATCCGAGAGACGTGACGGTTAAGGCGCCCGACCCGCGATTGCGTGCGTGAATGCCATCGCCTTGTCCGATGGCAATATTACTAATGACGGTAAGACTAGTCGTATCAATAGCATTGCGGGCATCGATACCGTGAGAAGCCAAGCCGGTTACGGTTCCGAATGCATTAATGATCATTTGACCTGACTGGTTTTGCGCATAAATACCGGTAGTGGAACCAGTAATTGTAGATTCTCCCATTTGGTCGATCCGCAACATGCCCGAAAGATCATTGACGCTGTTATAGGCGAAGATACCGCTGGCACCGGAGCCAGATATGGCGCCAGTGGTTGTAATGGTAAGCGATCCACGGCCTCGATTAATCGCGCCGATTCCATAATCAGCGCCGCCGCTGTTATGCGCCGTAACGGTCAAATTGGTGCCATCCGTCAGATTATAGGCAAATATGCCCAATCCGCCTCCGCCCGACACCGTTCCAGTCGAATTTATCGTCAACGCACCAGACCCCTGATTCGCCGCATAAATGCCCATTTGTCCGCCGGTGCTATCGTGCGCTTGCACGGTCAAATCAGTACCAGCGGTTGAATTGACGGCAGAAATAGCGTTTCCGAGCAATGCATAGCTGCTTCCCACGGATTCGATGGTAAGCGCGCCATAGCCTGCATTGTAGGCATATATGCCCTGTTGCAATCCCGAGACATTATTGCTGGAAATGGTAAGATCGGTCGCACCCAAGCCATTGATAGCGGAAATACCAATACCGGTCTGGCCCTCGATCGTCCCGTTTGCGGTTACGGATAAGGGTGCACCAAAGCTATTGGTTATGCGTATACCATTGTCAGCACCGATAATTTGAGAGGCGTGTGTATCTTCAAAAAACGCACCGAATATGCCGTTTATGTCAAACGCATCTCCAGCGGCGGTGGCGATACCAAAATCGGCTTCGGTGGTAACTGTCGTTGCGAGCCCATCCAGAATTTGCGTGGTATCGGCAGCGGCTGGATCCGAACAAATGAAAACGCCAGCCGTGACGGCAGATTCAGCGCATGTACCGGCAGTTGCTGGTGCGGTTCCAGCAAGGCCAGATCCAAAGAGCAGGGCGGAAGCCATGGCTGCTGCGGATACGGATAGGCGTAAACCACTCAAAGGCTGGAGGATCTGTTCATGACGGTTTGAGCATCGCGCCGCAATCTTGTGCTTCTGATTGGCGCTGTAGTGATAATATTGGGAGGTTTGGATAGCCGAAGACATTGTTTTTCCTTGTTCAATTTGGGGGACAGCCGAAATTTCTGGGCTAATTGCGAAATAGGGGAGGGTGTTTTGTGCTATTGGAGCAGAGGAATTTGCTGATCTATCGCGAATTCAGCGTCCTGATATCGGGACCTATAGTGTGCGCGCAGATAGAAATTTATCTGACCGGAAATGCCTTCAAAAGGGCGGGTAGCCGAAGTAAACGAAGCGCTGGACATGGATTACACCTTCAATTTCAATTTCCCTGTTGTCGCGCTCTGATCATCTCTTTGATTGTTTCGGCCGTCTATCGACAGCGGCACAGGGCAGCTGTGCAAAAACACAGGCACAGCAGATTTTGCTGCGAATCCGCATTGATTTCAGGAGAGGTTGATGATCGGGAGAGCGCGACTAGGGGCCGTCAAAGGCTATATCGATGATACCGATAAGGACGGGCAAGGCGAACGGCGCGGGCCTTCCCATCGGAAAGTCAGACAAATCTAGCGACTATTCGTCCTGTATTGGAAAACGCGAATCGCCATTGGGCCGAGAAAATGTGGCGGCAAATTGTTCTCGCAACGTTTCCATTACCGCCTGGGTGCGGTTGGCTTGTACGGTATCGGGATGCGCGTGCAATTTCAGTGTACGGGCCAATTCAAAGGGTCTTTTGCCAAAAGGGACAATCAAATCCGATTTTTCAGCGAGGCAAATTGGTAAAACACCTTTGCCGACACCGGCTTCTACAGCGATCATGACACCGCGGGCATCAGTAGACGTTAGTCTTGGCCGATGTCCTCGTTCTCCCCGCATTTTCTCCCACAGGCGAACCGGAGCCGTTCGCGGCGCATCTTCATCGAAGAAAGACACCCATTCAAGCTCTGTGGGGTCCAGTCCTTTTTTGGCGTAAAGCCCATAGTGTACTTCGCCCAGATTAACCGCAAATTCGCTCGCGCGCGGCTGGTTTTCAAACCAAAAGGATAGGGTCGCTTCCCCGCGAATGGGCGTGGTCGGAATTAAGCCCAATAAGCGAATGTCCAGGCGGGGATTTTTCCTGAGTAGATCCGCTAAAGCCACCCGTGTGAGTTCTTCCAAAATCCACGGGCTAGAAATGAGTCGAATCAAGCCCGTTACACTGCCATCCCCATCCGCAATTTCATCCTCCAAATTTTGCATGCGCAATTCTACTTCTTCTGCGCGTTCAATGATCAATTTGCCGGTTTCGGTTGGTAGTAATCCGGTTTTGGTGCGCGCAAATAGAGATGTTCCAATATCAGCTTCCAAAGCGGTGAGCCGCCGACCGGTTGTCGATTGATCGAGATCCAGCAGATGAGCAGCGCGAGCAAGAGAGCCTGCCCGGGAAGCCGCGAGCACTATTTTGAGATTATTCCAGTCAAAAGACACAATTATTTCATCCTATTTTTCTGCACGCTTAAAATCATCCAGGCCATTTGCAAAAACAAAGATGCTGGATTTTCACAATACAGCGTTGCAGATTTTCGGGTTCAGTGGGGGACGGCAATTCTCTATCGATGATCATCAAATGTAACGTTATGTAAACATATACTTTTACAGATACCGCTTCAATATCATCCCGATGGAATGATCATTTTCGGCGGTTATTGGAAAACAGGGATCATCGTTTCATGGGCCATCAATCGAAAATTCAGAAATGTCTGACCGTGGCGGAAATTGATATTATCCGGCGAAGCTATCTCACTGTCGGCGCCGAAAATGCGCGGGCCGGGGAATTATTTTATCAGCACCTTTTCCAAAATAAGCCGGAATTACGAGCGCTATTTGTTGGCGACATTGCAGGTCAGTCATCAGCCTTGGCCAATATGTTAGGCATGATTGTTTCACAAATTCAAAATTTACCCGAATTATTGCCGATGCTCGGCGATCTGGCTCGCCGTCATATTGACTATGGTGTGAGACCCGAACATTTTGAGGATGTGAGTGATGCGCTTATTGCGATGCTTCAGGATATTCTCGGACCCAAATTTGATTCTGCCGTCGAAGCGGCTTGGCTAAAAGCCTATGATGGAATTGCCTTGACCATGATTGGTATCTGTTTCGGCGATGCGGGCCTTTTGCGATATCGCAAGAAAACGCCGGCATAAACCTAATCTGACCGATAGGAATCATCACGCGCATCGGTACCGTAAATTTTGGTGCGGCGCCTAAATCCGGCCTTGGCCTGTGGGTACGCGCAAATGCGATACCCTGCATCATCCCTGACATCAGGACCGGGTTTATCCGGCCAACCTATGGCACCATATAGCGTGAAATAATTTCATTAAATGACTGATAAATAATCGTTTATATTGAATTTCTCGCGCTTGCAAAATTGCAAGCTTGCATTGCGGCGCTGTCGATAGACGGCAAGGTCAATCCCGTGGATGAATGAAGGAGCGACATTTGGGACCATAAACAGAAAGACTATTTCATGACCAAGGCTTCGAGAAAAAACCATGCGACAACCAAGGCTAATCAGACGGCGAAAGCCTCCCCTATGGCTCCGCCCATCGAGGCCAGTGAACCCGATGCTGCTCCTGAACCGGCAAGGACACACAGCCACGCTGATAACGGCCAAGATGCGGATCAGGCAGATAAGTCTCGCACCGCGCAGCTGGCGCGTATCCCATCCAGCGCGGAAGTGAAGGCCAGTGTCGATTCTCCGCAATCCACCACCTTTACCCAGTCTGCTGGACTGGTTGATCGGCTGGCACAGCTGAACAGCGCGCTGATATTTTCTTCCTATCAGTCTGGTTTACTCTACATGCTCGGCCGAAAGCCTGGCGGCGGCGCCCATTTGCATCAATCGGCCATGCAAAAACCCATGGGCATCTGTGTTGAAAACAGCAACAGCTTTACCTTGTCCGCGGGTTTCCAAATCATGCGTTTTGAAAATGGGTTGGATGCAAATGAACGGGTGAACGATCTTTTTGACGGCTGCTATGTGGCGCGGGAAACCCGTAATACCGGCGAGCTGGATGCGCATGATATTGGCATTGATAAAGACGGACGACCGCTGTTTATCAACACCCGGTTTAATTGCCTTGCCACCACGGATTCGCGGCATAGTTTCCGCGAAATATGGCGACCGCCTTTTGTTTCTACGCTTGTTGATGAAGACCGTTGCCACTTAAACGGTCTGGCCATGGAAAACGGCGAACCAGCCTATGTAACGGCGGTCAGTCAATCAGATACAATCGATGGATGGCGCGATCGCCGGCATAATGGCGGTATTGTTATCGATGTCCGGAAAAATGAAATAATCTGCAAGGGGCTTTCCATGCCCCATTCCCCCCGTCTCTATGATGGGAAACTTTGGTTGCTCAATTCGGGAACCGGCGAATTGGGTTTTGTAGAACGCAGCGCCAACACCAACGGGAAATTTGTCCCTCAGGTCTTTTGTCCGGGTTTTGGTCGCGGTTTGGCGATCAAAAACGGCTATGCTTTTGTTGGCTTATCCAAACCTCGTTATCAACGGTTTGAAGGCCTTGCCCTAGATGACCGTCTGGCGGCAGCAGACAGCGCGCCTTGGTGCGGCATACAAATAATCGATCTCGCCAAAAGAACATGCGTCGATTGGTTCCGCATAGATGGTGCGGTTTCGGAAATTTATGATGTCGCGCTGTTGGACGGTCATGCTTGTCCAATGTCGATCGGACCGACGGCACCGGAAATGGCCAAATTTGTAACCCACCGAAAAGCAAAATTACCGGCTCAACAAGCAATTGGCTGACCGTTTTTGCAATGGCCTGATGTCCCGGAATTTATCTCAAAATCCCCAATTTTAAAGCTGAACAAGGATCCCCCTATGGCTCGAACCAAAATTTTACCTATCTCCTTTTCTAAGACATGTGCGCCTGCGGACAGACATATATATCCGAACCCGTTGGGATCGGGAGATTTGTTTCCGCAGATGACAGCACTGCGTTTCTCTGTTTCCGCGGCTGCTATTGGCGCTGCGCTGTTATTCGGCATAGGGGCGATGGGAGCCCGTCCGGCGACGGCCGGAACATGCTCGGAAATCGTCGTGGGTACAGGGGATTTCACTTGCTCGGGTCCAGCGGAACCCGCCGCTGATGTCACGCAGTTTCTGAGTGTTGTTGGTCCTGTGACAGTTACAACCGAAAATGAGTTTGGCATTACCACCATGGCTGATCAGGCTATCGCCATAAATGGGATTGGCGGCACCATATTCGAAGATCTGGCAATGTCGACAATCAACGGGCAGTCGGTGGGAATACGCATCGAAAATAGCGGTGCGGATTCTCTGTCTCTTTTCTCAAACGGGGTTGTAACCGGTTTATCTGAAGACGGTATCTTTGCACTGAATGGCGCAGGTGCGCAAAATTTAACGGTGCTTGCCAATATTACCAATGGCGAAACCAACGGCATTATTGCCAATAATCTTGGATTGGGCGCGTTGACGGTGACATCTACCGGCTTTTCAAGTGGTGCGGATACCAATGGGATTTATGCTTTGAATAATATCTATGGCACGGACCTTGTCGTGAATGCCGTGGATACATTTGGCGGGGCAAGCGGAATAGCTGCATTTAACCTTGGAAGCGGCGCCCTTTCTGTTTCTTCTACGGGATTGGCTGAAGGCGAAAGCTCTTACGGAATTGTCGCGGAAAACTCAATTTCAGGATCATCTTTGTCGATCACGGCGGTGGATGCAATTGGCGGCACGGTGGGAATACGCGCCAATAATGAAGGAACCGCAGGACTGTCCATCAGCGTGACGGGAGATGTGATCGGAGAACGAGCCGACGGCATTTATGCCATTAATAGCGCCAATGCTGTGGCCGGTTCGATGGATATTGATCAGCAAGCCAACACAACCATAACGGGGGCCAATAACGGGATAACCGCAAGCAACTATGGTGCTGGCGCGCTGACAATTTCTGTTCAAGGGACAGTTGTAGGGCAGAGCTATAATGGCATTAATGCGCGGACTGGTAACGCTGCAACCGATTTAACGATTGATAGCAATATTGTAACGGGGGCTGAAAATGGCATTTACGCTCGGAATTATGGCAGCGGTGCTCTCTCCATCTCATCCACGGGTACGGTGACCGGGGCATCGTTTGATGGCATTTACGCTTTTAACTCTTTCGACAGTACAGATCTGACCATTGGCTCTGTTTTCACGACGGGTGCGGAATATGGGATTTACGCTGCCAATGTTGGCACTGGTGCATTGACAATTTCCGCAACCGGTCAAACTGAGGGTGAAAATTATGCCGGAATTTTTGCACTTAATTCTGGTTTTAGCACATCGCTTTCTGTTGATGTAGCCGATGTTGTCGGCGGGACATATGGATTGAATATATTTAATTTTGGTTCTGCCGGTGTCGCGATTAGCGTCGGCGGTGATGTCCAGGGCGAAAGCCAAGCAGGTATAGCGGCTTTTAACAGTGTGAACGATGTGTCCGGATCAATGGTGATTATGCAGGACGTTAGCAGCACTATAACCGGCGCAACCTCTGGCATTATGGTTCAAAATTACGGAGGCTCTCTCACCATCAATGCATTGGGGACGGTGATTGGCGAAAATGGAAACGGGATAGATGGCTTCAATGGAATGGAAACAACCGATTTCTCGATAACCAGCAACATAGCTCAAGGATCGCTGCACGGGATTAGCGCAGACCATGAGGGGAGCGGGGTCTTGACCATAAACTCCACTGGTTCAGCAACCGGAATCACCGGAAGCGGGATTGTAGCTGCAAATACTGCCAATGGAACAAGCCTTAACATTAGCGCGGTTGACAGCAGCGGAAATATCGATGGAATTGATGCCGTCAATACCGGTTCCGGTGCGTTGATGATCACGGCAACAGGATCTGTAAGCGGCGAATTGAACGATGGAATAGACGCGTTAAATTCTGTCAATGGTACGGATTTGACCATCACAGCTTTCGACACGGATGGAGAGGATCATGGCATTAATGCAATCAATAACGGCACCGGCGCGCTTTCCATTGTTTCCACCGGCCTAGCAAGCGGAGGTACCAATCGTGGAATTTACGCGTTTAACTCGAACAACGGCACGTCGGTTTCTATCTTGTCCGCTAATGTGATTGGCGGGATTATTGGAATTGAAGCGAGAAATTTTGGCAGCGCAGGACTGGCAATCAGCATCAGCGGCGACGTGACGGGCCAAAGTCAGTCGGGTATTCTGGCTTACAACAGCGCGAATGATATCTCCGCTTCGATGACCATTGATCAGGAGGTTGGCAGCACGATAATTGGCGCAACATCCGGTATTGATGCAGAAAACTTCGGTGGATCATTGACGATAAATGCGTTGGGTACGGTCATTGGCAATGATGGCAATGGGATTAATGTCGTCAATCAGGCCGGGACGTCCAACTTGTCCATTGTCAGCAATGTTGCTCAAGGCTCTGATCAAGCAATTTATGCGCGCCAAGAAGGCAGCGGGGCGTTGACCATCACATCAACCGAACTTGCAGTTGGAACCGAGGGCAGCGCCATCTTTGCAGAATCTTCCGTCAATGGCACAAATATGGCGATCACCGTGATGGACATACTCGGAGCGGTAGATGGTATTTCCGTATCTCATGCGGGCGACGAAGCGGTCGCGATAACGAGCAATGGAGTGGTTGCTGGTGGAACCGGAAATGCAATCACCGCGATTACGACGGGTTCGGTTATCATGATCGACAATAATGGGACACTTGAAAGCGGTGTCGGTTTCGCCTTGGCGGCCTCGGGAGGTGGGACCCAACTCACGAACGCAGGCACGGTAAATGGCCGTGTTCAATTGAGTGATTTTGACGATGTGGCCATCAATAACGGTCTGTTTAACGCGACATTGGATAGTGACTTTGGCGCGGCCGTTGATCTGTTTACCAATAACGCCACTCTCAGGGTGCAAGGCGCAATATCATTGATCGGACTGGAACAGCTGACCAATGACGGATTGATAACAACTGCTAATGATATGGTGGGCGATAGCCTGACTACGACAGGCAACTATAGCGGCACAGGTGAATTTGAATTTGATGTCAGTTTCGACAATTTGGGTACGGCGGATACGCTGATCATCTCCGGAGCTGCCACGGGCAATACGCTTTTTGCCGTGAACGATGTGAGCACCAGTGCGGTTTTTGGCAATCGCGTGTTGGTTGTGGATGCAGGCGTGGGAACCAACGCTGATGCATTTGCATTGGATGAACCCGGCGCAACAATAGGATTTTTCGCCTATTCGGTGCTCTATGAAGAAGCCGATAATGATTTCTATCTGGTCAACACTATTGGAACGCCAGTATTTCAAACATTGAAATTTGCGGAAGGTGCACAATCGCTATGGTATCGTTCTGCTGATGCTTGGGCCGCTCATTTCGCAACGCCCAATCCGCAATGGGAATCGCCTGCGTGGATTCAAATTTACGGGAATATCACCAATCAGGATGACAGCTTTTCATTCGGTATTGCTGAAGGCGACGAACCGATTGCGGTGAATTATGAGCAGGATTATTTTGGGCTTCAGCTGGGCTATGAATTTGGTGCTGGTGCTGGCGCTGGCGGTGATGGAGCCGTTTACGGCGTGACGGCCGGCTATCTCAACTCCAATCTGGGGTTTCGCGCGACGGCGGATAATGTCCGCTACGATGCCTTGAATATCGGACTCTATGCGGGAATAAGAAACGGCCGGTTTTTCGCCAATGCCCTGGCCAAATATGATTTTATTCAGGCCGATGTTCGCGCGCGAACGGCTGGCTATACTGCGGATCTTGACGGCGCGGCTTATGGTGTTCGAATAGAAGCTGGTTATCGCATAGGAGCAGATAGTTTCTTTGTCAGACCGTTGGTCAGTTTTGAATATCAACAAACCAAGTTGGATGATTTTTCCGCATTAGGTGCAGATATTTCATACGATAATTTTGACGGTTTGCGGGGCATGGCCGGCTTTCGGTTGGGCGGCGAAACCGCTATTAGTCGCGGTAGTCAATTAACTTATTATGCCGGCGGGCAAGCTGTGCATCAATCGCAATTGGGAGATGGAATCACCTTCACCAGTGGCGACACATTAATTGAGATTGAAAATCGATTGTCCCGGACTTTCGGGAGGTTCGAATTGGGACTGAGCATCGCCACCGTCGGCGGCGTCACCGGCTTTATCGAAGGCAATGCTGACATGGGTGGAGACTATACCGGTTTTGGAGGACGCGGCGGATTGAAGGTTCAATTTTAAGCAGCGAAACCGCAAGGATTGTTGAAATTTCTGAGAATGCAATTCCCTTAGGGTCGCAGGCTTCTCAGGATAGGCGGGGATCAAAGATTCGAAGCACTCTGATCCCCGCTGACTAACGAAAACGCCGAAATAACGATCGGTCTAACCCACGAACCAGAGCTAATGATTACAGGAAAATATGGGGGCATAGTTATGAAACCAATTATTTCAGATATCTCAGCGATCGCGCTGCACATTGAAGCCCGGTTTCGTGGTCCCATAAGTAGCTATGAAACCATAAGCTATGAACAATTGAGCAGGGCGCATTTGGCATTAAGTTTACGCAATGCGCGCAAAAGATCTTCCGTGATAAAATATCTTAATTTGGAGACGTGGGAAATCTTGTTTGTTCTTTTTGCGGCTTATAAGCGAAACGATATCGTTCGAATTTCTGGCTTTAAAAATGAATTGTCGCGCGTGTCGGCTCATTCTCTTTGCTATGAAGCAATGCTCTTACAAGATGGCCTATTCTATCTGGATCATGCTTCTTCGGGTGATGAGAATGTACGCGTTGCACTCACGCCCAAGGGAGTAGAATATCTGGCGGAAGTTTTAAAGCGATCAGAAATCGCTAATCTTCTAGATGCTGGCAAATATCAATCGTTCGCAGCCTGCAATCTGTCTGTCTCAGCGGCGGGATGATAGCATTTAAGCAAAATTTCGTCGCCTGTTGATCATTGTTACAAATCCCGTGCGAAGCAGTGCGGTATTTGCTTTTTTTTCCTATTTTTTGGAACTCTCCTCCGTTTATAACCCGATCATAACCGGCGCCTGATGCAGCAAGTTTCCTATAATTTGGATGTTTGTACGGCACAACGCATCCCCCCAATCGGCGGCGGTCAAATAACGATTTGCAATATTGAACGGAGAAAGATCATGATCTTGTTCGAACGAGAAATATTAGCAGAATTCATGGTTGGTTATACGCATTATTTGGATGTGGGAGGCCGTAAACCGGTCTCGGTATATTTCCCGTCTGACAAAAAAGTTCATTTGAAGCGTATGGATTCCAAAGTGGTTACTGGAAAAATGGCGATCAAAGATGTTGGATGTAGTGTGTGTTGGCATGACGGTTCCAACGACAATTACAACTTAGCGGAACATTTGGGTGCGTTTATTTACTTAGATGCCGACGGCAAATCTGCTGGGACGATAACCAAGATCGTCCCAGGGAATCCGGAATTTTTCTAAGCACTGACTGAAAAACGTCTATGCGGACAATGGTTGCCAGCCATGGGTTATCACACGTCGAGATTAGCCACGTTGAGTGCATTATCGACGATAAATTCACGCCGCGGTTCGACGACATCGCCCATTAGCTTGGTGAATATTTCGTCTGTGACATCGGCTTGCTCGACCGTGACTTGCAACAATGACCGGACTTCAGGGTCCAGGGTTGTCTCCCAAAGCTGTTCGGCGTTCATCTCACCGAGGCCTTTATATCGTTGGAATGACAGCCCTTTGCGCCCAGCGGCGAGAACCGCGTCGAGCAGTTCGGATGGCCGAGTTATCAGCGTGCCTTCCGATCCAACGGCGACATCGTCATCATTCTCTTCGCTTGCTGTGCTTTTGATCAATCGACTTCCGCTGGCGTAAGTTGCGCTTTGTTCGGAAGCAAGTCCATGCAATTTTCGTGCTTCGGCCGATTCAAGAAATTTGGCTTCAATAATATGGTGATCTGTCACGCCGCGCCACAGACGTTCAAATAAATAGCCGCCTTCTTCAGAAAGTTGGCCCGACCAGCGGCCCTCTTCATCCACAGCGTCCATCCAATTGGCTGCCGCTTCTACGGCTGCTTGCCGTTCTGAACGACCGAGGTTGGGATTAAGCGCGCCGGTTAACGCCATGCCTTCAACAATAGTGCTGTCATAGCGCCTCGGAACATAGGCCATAAGCGCACGCATTCGGCGTCCATGCTCGATAAGGCTGCGCAAGTCCTCACCCGATCTTGCGCCCTCTTGTGTTTGCAAAATCATGTTCTGCAAACCGGCGTCGACAAGATATTGATCCAAGGCGTTGTCATCTTTCAAATAGACTTCGCTCTTGCCTTTGCCCACTTTGTAAAGCGGCGGCTGCGCAATATATAAATGACCATTTTCAACAATTTCCGGCATTTGTCGGTAGAAGAAGGTCAGGAGAAGGGTCCGAATGTGGGCGCCGTCAACATCAGCATCCGTCATGATAACAATTTTGTGATAGCGGAGTTTTTCGATATTGAAATCTTCTCGCCCAATTCCGGTGCCCATTGCCTGGATTAACGTTCCGACTTCTTTTGAAGATAGCATCCGATCAAATCTTGCCCGCTCAACATTGAGAATTTTCCCCTTGAGCGGCAATATTGCCTGGTAGTGCCGATCGCGGCCTTGTTTCGCGGAGCCCCCAGCTGAATCACCCTCGACGAGGAACAATTCAGATTTTGCGGGATCACGCTCTTGGCAATCGGCCAGCTTTCCTGGCAGGGAAGCGATATCCATCGCTCCTTTGCGCCGTGTCAATTCACGGGCCTTTTTGGCGGCCTCCCGCGCCGCCGCAGCGTCGATCACCTTTTGCACGATCATGGCTGCATTTTGGGGGTTTTCTTCCAGCCATTCAGCCAGTTTGTCCGCCATTAAACTTTCCAATGGCTGACGCACTTCCGATGACACTAGCTTGTCTTTGGTTTGAGAACTAAATTTTGGATCAGGCAGTTTGACGGACACAATGGCGGTAAGGCCTTCGCGCATGTCGTCACCAGTAAGTTTGACTTTCTCTTTTTTCAATGCGCCGGAATTCTCAGCATAATTGTTGAGCGTTCGAGTTAGCGCCGAACGAAAGGCCGCCAAATGAGTGCCACCATCGCGCTGGGGAATATTATTGGTGAAGCAGAGAACATTTTCATAATAGCTGTCATTCCATTCCAGTGCGACATCTATGGTGACATCATCTCGGTCCCCATGAATGGCAATCGGTTCCGGCACCAAAGCGGTTTTGTTGCGATCAAGATATTGCACAAAGGCAGCGATCCCGCCTTCATAAAATAGATCAATTTCTTTGGCTTCTTCTCCGCGTTCATCCCGCAATAAAATATGCACACCGCTATTGAGGAAAGCGAGTTCACGATAGCGATGTTCGAGCTTCTCAAAATCAAATTCGGTTATCTTAAAAGTCTCCGGAGATGGGAAAAAAGTAACCCGGGTGCCTTTCTTGCCATTGGCATCGCCAATCACTTCTAGGCTTCGCACAGCTTCACCAAATTCAAAGCGCATATTATGTTCTTTTCCGTCGCGCCAAATATTTAGTTCCAGCCATTCGGATAGAGCATTTACAACCGACACGCCGACACCATGGAGTCCACCCGAAACTTTATAGGCATTGTCATCGGATGTGTTTTCAAACTTACCACCTGCGTGCAGCTGTGTCATGATGACCTCTGCCGCTGAGACCCCTTCTTCGGCGTGCATACCGGTGGGGATACCGCGTCCATTATCTTCAACAGAAACACTGCCATCCGCATTTAAGGTGATCAAAATCAAGTCACAATGGCCAGCTAGCGCCTCGTCAATAGCATTGTCGGATACCTCAAACACCATATGGTGAAGGCCCGATCCATCATCAGTGTCACCAATATACATACCAGGCCGTTTGCGGACGGCATCAAGGCCTTTCAGTACTTTGATTGAGTCTGCGCCATATTCATTTGGATTAGACATGTCTTCAGCCGCGTCTGGGCCATTATTTTCTGTGTTTTCACTCATATCAGCCTTTTAGACCTATATGGTGTGAAACCCAAGGGTTTTGTGAGAAATTTGTATATTATAACTCTTATTTTACAGATAGTTGAGCCGGTTTCACTATTGTCAGTTGGTTGAATGGCAAATCGTCGGCAAAATGCGCATCAACCAGGTGAATCAAGAAGGAAAATAAGCAATGACCAACCCTGCCGATATGGTGCCTTTCGCGAAGACAATGGGCATAAAAATTACCGAAATGAGCAAAGAGAAAGTTTTAGGTGAAATGCTGGTTCGGCCAGAATTTTGTACAGCGGGCAACGGCCGAGGCACGCCGTCCATTCATGGCGGCGCGGTGATGACTTTTGCTGATGTCTTGGGCGCGTTTGGCGGTTTTGCTAATCTACCCGATGGCGCCAATGGAACCACGACTTCGGAAAGCAAGACGAATTTTCTCAGTGCTGCACCGGAAGGCCAGACTGTCTACGGCGAGGCAACGCCTTTTAAAGTTGGGAAAAGACAATCGGTTTGGCAAACCCGTATAACCTTAGAAGATGGCACATTGGTCGCCGTAGTCAGCCAGACTCAAATTATATTGTGAGTCAATTGATCATTCGAATCTTTTCAAAGACCCGTAAGTTGGGCTAGACCCTAGTTATGATGAAAAGTTTGACACCCGCCCTGCTGATTTGTTTCGCTATCAGCGCTTGTTCGGAAACCACGCAAGTCAGTGATGATTTGGAAGATAGTCAGACCAATATCGCCAACCCAACTGGGCGGACGGAACGGCTCGGCTCCAATCCTGGGGAGAGGATGGTGCGGATTGGTGAAGGTGGACCGCGATTTGACGCCTGTCAGGCTGTCGGTCGCGTAACCGGACTGCGCGGCGGGCAATTGGATGTGCGGATCTCGCCATTTGACAGTGCAAAGCAGAAGGACGCGATAGCGGAAGGTCAATCGGTATTTATTTGTACGCGCAGCCATGACCAGCAATGGCTCGGCATTGTATATGACAAAGCCGATGCCGCCAATGAAGAGGGAGGTAATGAGCCTTCCGCCGATTGCGGCGTATCCTCGCCGGTTCGCTCTAAGCGCAATTATGATGGCCCTTGTGCGAGCGGTTGGGTCGAAAGCACTTTTGTGAAACTGGTTGCAGGCTAACGCTTTTCCACGGCTTTTTCTTTCGGGAATGACGGACCGAATTCGTCGTCAAAACTTCTAGACGGGACCGCATGTGAATGCGATGGTCATGGCTTATAAACAGTCCGAAAGTAATATCATGACCCTCAATCCGATCGTATATCTTGAACAGCCTTTTGGTGATTTAGCAGCGCTGATCAATGCTCATGCTGCCAATCAGCCGGATCGGATTGCGCTGGACGATGGAATCGAAAAGCGCACATGGTCGGAGACAGCGATATTGGTCAATCGCGTTGCCGCGCAACTACAAGCCGACGGCCTGCAAAAAGGGCAGGCGGTTTCGATCCTTGGCACAACCACTATTCGTTATGCAATTTGCTATTTGGCCGCCATTGTCGCTGGTGGATGCGCGGCGCCATTGACGACGTCAGCCACGCCCAAACAGCTTGCTAATATGATGGCCGATAGCGGTGCGATGCACCTTTTCATTGATAGCGGCAAACGGGCAGAACTTTTGGACAGCGGTATCGAATTGCCACCGCTCCAGCATATCATGATCGACAAAGTGGAGACACAAGCGCCGCAGCTTTGGGATTGGATGGCCGAAGACGGGGCGCAGCCTGCAGCAGTTGACGTGGGCCCGTCTGATCCGTTTAACATTATCTATTCCAGTGGCACCACCGGCACTCCCAAAGGCATCGTGCATAGCCGTCAGATGCGGTGGTACCAAATGGCCGTAGGTGAGAATTCAGGATATGGTCAGCCGGGACAAGTCTCGCTTTTTTCTACGCCCCTTTATTCCAACACCACGCTTGGTATTTTTGTTGCCACAGTCGCTTATGGCGGGACTTCCGTTTTGATGCGGAAATTTAATTGTCAAAAATGGCTGGAACTGGCTCAATCGCATCGCGCGACCCACACCATGCTGGTTCCGGTTCAATATCAACGCTTGATGGATTTTGATGGATTTGACGATTATGATCTTTCCAGCTTCACGCATAAATATTGTACCAGCGCTCCATTTTCAGCGGAGTTAAAGGCCGAGGTCCTTGGCCGGATGCCCGGAGGTTTGATCGAGATTTATTCAATGACGGAAGGGGGCGTGGTCTGTATTTTGCTGGCGCATGCCCATCCAGATAAATTGCACACGGTGGGTATTGCCTGGGGCGGCAGTGAAGTCATCACTGTCGACGAGGAGCTTAACAAATTGCCACCGGGAGCGATGGGAGAATTGGTGGGCCGATCTCAAACCATGATGAGCGGATATCAAAATCAACCGGAGAAGACCGAAGAAGCCAGCTGGTACGATCAAAATGGTGATCGTTGGCAGCGTATGGGGGATATCGGCCAAGTGGATGAAGATGGGTTCATTACCTTGATGGGGCGATCGAAAGATATGATTATTTCGGGAGGCTTCAACATCTATCCGCGCGACCTGGAAGAGGCGCTTATGGCGAATCCTGATGTGGCTGACGCTGCGGTTGTCGGAATTTCCTCCCAGCAATGGGGTGAAACCCCGGTTGGATTTGTTGTTGCAGAATCTGGTGTTTCCTTGGATCTGGACCAATTGACCGCATCAACCAATGCAGAACTGGGCAAAACGCAGCGCTTGTCCCGATTATATCTGATCGATGAACTGCCGCGCAGCCATATCGGTAAGATTTTGAAAACCGAATTGCGAGACAAGGCCGAGCAAGCGAGCGTTGCGGCCGCTCATTAACCCTATTTGTAAAGGCTCTATTGTCGATAATCATTACAATCCGCTCATGGTTAACAAGATGTTAATCATTTAAACTATTGTAATATTTATAAAATATTTAATTGGCACATGTCCTGCTTCAGTTTTTGGCAAGAGGGATGGATGTTTTTGGTCGTTAACAAAATAATCCAATTTACCCGCTAAACAAACACATTGAAGAACAGGGCACCAAATCATGCGTAAGATTTCCATAGCAACTTTAACCGCCATCGGCCTTGCAGCCGCTTATGCCACGCCAGCAACAGCCGGCGTCATCGAATATGCTGCAACCAACTATACGGGCGGTTCTTGTAAGCACGGACTGTACACCGGTAATGTGGGTAGTGGTTGTAATCGTCGCTATGCGTTCCAAGATGGCACCACCTTCAGCCACGATACAGATGCACAGACGGCGACTTTGACCGGAACGGCGATTAACGGCGCGGGCCAAGTTGCCACGCTCGATTTAAATTTCAGCAATTTTCTGGAAACAATCGATGGTACTGCTTTTGACTATAAAAATGGCGGTGGTAACTTCAATCCTGTCACCGATACGCCGGATATTGACTTTTTCACCAGCGGTTCCGGTACCATCACCATTGATGGTGCTGTTTACACTGTTAATCCTTCTGATCCTTTCGCTGGCAATACGACCTTGCAAATTGGTGATGGCGCCAATGACAAAAACAAGAAATTTGGCGGATCAGCATGGTTGAATATTCTCAATCCAAATGGGCATGCCATTAGACATTGGGACATTAACTTCAACTTGGATAAAATTGCTTCCGAAGTGCCAGAGCCGGGCGCTCTTGGTCTTCTCGCGGTTGCGGTTGGCGGCCTATGGGCAGGCAATCGGCGTCGTCGCAAGAAGCTTGCGGCCTAAGCCCAAAATCAAACAGAATACTGAAACCGGGCTTTCCAATCAGGGCCCGGTTTCTTTTTGTCTAAATTCTGCGCAAGAAACTTTTCTGATTTAGCCTTTTCTAAAGGCTTTTGCGGCTAAAAGATTCGGATGATTCTAAAGCCGAAATCCTTTGTATATGCCGCATTGCTGGCCGGATCCCTCTCTCTTGGAGCCTGCTCGATTGGGGATGGAGATCCTTTATCCGAAGCGCAAGCTGCTTATGCGGAAAATGATTTTCGCGGTGCCCGTATTTATCTGCTGAGCGCGTTGAAAGAAAATAGCAAAGATCCGGCAGCCAATCTTTTATTTGCAAAAACCCAATTGCATCTTGGGGATGGTGTAGCGGCAGAAGCTGCGTTGAAAAAACTGGAAAAAAACGAGATATATGCTGCAGAATTGCCGAGTTTGATGGCGCATGCACTGCTGCTGCGCGCCATGCCTGAACGGGCTCTGGCATTGACCGAAAATCCCGATTCCACGCATGCGGCTTTGACATTTTGGGTGCGCGCGCAGGCATTGTTGCAACTGGATCGGAAAGACGAAGCGGTCGCGGCTTTGACAGCAGGATTACGCGCTGCACCGCAAGACCCCACTTTATTGGCTTTGCGTGGCAATTATGAGATAGATACGCGTAATATCAGTGCAGCGCGCCAAACAGCGACATTGGCGCTGAAATATGGGCCTGACAATCTTGATGCCCTGCTATTGTCTGGTCAGCTTGCGCTGATGCGACAAGACATGACCGGAGCCAAAGTTTTTTTTGACAGTGCTTTAAACTTATATCCCGACAGTATTACTCCGCTATTTTCTGCCGCTGCGGTCAATGCGGACCTGGGCAATGTCAAAGAAGCAAAAGCCGGTCTTAAGCGGGTTTTGGAACTTGCGCCAGGACATCCCGTAGCCCTGTTTCTCATGGCCAGAATTGCTTTTGATGACGGTGAAATAGACCGCGCGCGGGAACTGATCCAAGGGTCAGGTGAAGCACTGGATGAGGTTGCTGGTGTCAATTTGTTGCGCGGAGAAATTGCGTATCTCAACGGCAATAACGAACAGGCGATAGACCATTTGCGCCGGTTTCTTTTCGATATGCCCGGACATGTGCAAGCCACAACGGTTCTGGGGCACGCGCTATTGGCAACCGGAAATGCCGCCGAAGCTTATGCTTTGGTCAAACCAGCGGCCAACCGGGCCACAGCGACACCGCAATTGCTGAACCTCGCGGCAAAGCTTGGAAAGCTCCAAAAAGACCCAAAGGCAGGGCGCTTTGCCGAACGGGCTGTAGCGCCGGAGGGGCGTGATGATATTGCCTTGAAAATGACCGAGGCCGGACAAGCGCTAGCGGCCAAGCAATGGGAAAAAGCTGATAAAATCTATGCCGAACTGCGCGCCTCAGGTCTCACCAGCAATGTAATAATCATGAACAATAGCGCCTTGGTTCAATTGGCCTTGGGGGAGAAGCAAAAGGCCGTTAACTTTGCGCGTGCTGCGGCGGATTTAACGCCGGATGATCCCAATGTGATCGATACTTTGGGTTGGACATTATTGCAGTCCGGACAGGATAAGGCAGAAGCTTTGCAATTGCTGCGACGCGCGGCTTCTCTGGCGCCTGGAAATCTCGAAGTGCGTTGGCATCTGGCCAATGCTCTGGCCGCCAATGGACGGGCTAGCGAAGCCAAGCAACTCATTGCCGGTTTAAGGGATTTTGCGGGTAAGGAACAGCAAGTGCAAATTGATCAGCTATTGGCACGGCTGTAAGCCGAACCAGAATTTTCACAAACTGGATCACAATCTATAGACTCTTTCCTCGTGCCCGATTAAGCGCTTGGAATGTCTATTGCTCATGAAGAAACCATTCTGATCGTCGATTTTGGCTCTCAGGTCACGCAGCTTATTGCCCGCCGGGTTCGCGAAGCGGGGGTCTATTCAGAAATAGCGCCGTTTAACAATGCTGAAGAAGCCTTTGCGCGGATGAAACCCAAAGGCATTATTCTTTCTGGCGGCCCCGCCAGTGTAACCGAAGATGGCAGTCCCCGCATTCCGCAATCGTTTCTCGATGCCGGCGTGCCGGTGCTGGGAATATGTTATGGCCAGCAGGTCATGACCACCCAGCTAGGCGGACAAGTTGAAGGCGGAGAGAGCGGCGAATTTGGACGGGCTTTCATCGAAATTTCGGAAAGCTGCGTGCTGTTTGACGGTCTTTGGAAAGTTGGTGAGAAACACCAGGTGTGGATGAGCCACGGCGACAAAGTGACGGAGTTCGCACCGGGCTTCCGGATTGTTGCCACCACCGAAGGCGCACCTTTTGCGATTATCGCGGATGATGAAAAGCGTTTCTACGGCATGCAATTTCATCCTGAGGTTGTGCATACGCCCGATGGCGGAAAGCTAATTGCCAATTTTGTCCGCCATGTCTGTGGCTGTGCTGGGGACTGGACTATGGCGGAATTCAAAGCCGCCAAGATCAAGGAAATTCGCGAACAAGTGGGTGATGGGAAAGTGATTTGCGGATTGTCAGGCGGCGTTGACAGCGCGGTCGCCGCGGTGCTTATCCATGAAGCCATTGGCGAACAGCTGACTTGTGTGTTTGTCGATCACGGGCTGATGCGGCAAGGCGAGGCCGATCAAGTGGTGAGCCTGTTCAAAGGCCATTACAATATTCCGCTTGTACACCTGGATGTCGGGACCTTGTTTCTAAATGGGTTAAAGGGTGAAACCGACCCTGAGAAAAAGCGCAAATTTATTGGCAAGACCTTCATTGATGTTTTTGAAATTGAAGCAAAAAAAGTCGGTGGCGCGGATTTTCTTGCACAAGGCACGCTTTATCCCGATGTGATCGAGAGCGTATCTTTTACGGGTGGCCCGAGCGTGACCATCAAGTCGCACCACAATGTTGGCGGGCTTCCCGAACGGATGAATATGCAGCTGGTCGAACCTTTGCGTGAGCTGTTCAAGGACGAAGTGCGCGCATTGGGCCGCGAGCTCGGTCTGCCTGAGATTTTCGTTGGTCGACATCCATTCCCCGGTCCGGGTCTAGCCATAAGGATACCCGGTGAAGTGACCAAGGAAAGGTGTGACATATTGCGCAAAGCGGATGCTATCTATCTGGAAGAAATAAGAAATGCTGGTCTATATGATGCGATCTGGCAGGCCTTTGCCGTATTGCTTCCCGTCAAGACAGTGGGCGTGATGGGCGATCACCGAACCTATGACAGTGTCTGCGGCTTGCGCGCCGTGACCAGCACCGATGGCATGACCGCCGATGTCTATCCCTTTGACGCCAGCTTCCTCACCCGTGTTGCGACACGAATAGTCAATGAAGTGAAGGGGATAAACCGGGTGGTTTATGATTATACATCAAAGCCACCGGGAACGATTGAGTGGGAGTGATCCGATCGAATACCGTCGGCAGGGCTTTCTATTTATGTTTCTCAGCCCATCGAAAAATTGCTCTTAGATAAAAATATTTAACGGCCAAAAGAGCCATTGCCACAAAGGTTATGACAGCGATACTTTCTGCGGGAGAGCTTGTTTTGTTGATTGGGCCGGGTGGAATGAGATGCAATGCCAACGCTGTACTAAGCAGAATCATTCCAAATAGAATTGGCATAAAAAACAGCGCGAAGCGTCTGGGACCAAAATTGTCAGGCTCAAAACGAGCATTCCAATGAACGGGCAGGCGTTCCCCATGTTGCAATTTATAGTTTGCATGAATAGCCATCCCGGTGATCACCGCTGCCGAGCTTATGGCTATCGAATAAATTGTTAAAATCATTTGCATCTCGCCAATATGAGTTGTCAAACTATCAAATAGAAATAAGAGTTTAAAGCGTATCATACTGAACTGGTTCCAGCATCGTTGCGGTTGATCATACCATAAAAAGCTATGAAACGAATACAGAACGACAAACTCAAGAAGAGAGCAGGAGAGAACCCATGAAAGCCATCCAAGTCCAAGCGCCGGCATCGCTCGACAATCTCAAACTGGTCGAGCGTCCTGATCCGACTGCGCCTGGTCCGGGTGAAATCGCAGTGCGGCTGCGCGCGTCGTCGCTTAACTATCATGACTATGCAGTGGTCAAAGGGATGCTCCCAACGGCGGACGAGCGTATTCCCATGTCGGATGGTGCTGGAGATGTCACGGCAGTGGGAGAGGGTGTTACTGAGTTTAAAGTCGGCGATGCGGTGGTGTCGACTTTCTTCCCGGATTGGATTGACGGCGCGCCGCCCGAAGGCGGATTCCAGCGCGTTCCCGGCGACGGGATTGACGGCTATGCATGCGAACAAGCGGTCGGTCTGGCCACATCTTGGACCCGTGCGCCCAAAGGATATAGCGCGGCAGAGGCGGCGACACTGACCTGTGCAGGTCTAACCGCTTGGCGCGCTCTGTTTGTTGATGGCTGCGTCAAACCCGGTGATATTGTGCTGGTACAGGGTACGGGTGGTGTGTCGATCTTTGCCCTGCAATTTGCCAAAGCGGCAGGCGCGATGGTGATCGCAACCTCTTCATCGGACGAAAAGCTAGAGCGGCTCAAGACGTTGGGCGCGGATCACCTGATCAATTATAAAGAGGTTGAAGCTTGGGGGCCAAAAGTGCTTGAGCTTACCGGTGGCAAGGGTGTCGATTGCGTGGTTGAAATTGGCGGTCCGGGTACGCTGGATCAATCGATGATGGCGACACGTATTGGGGGGCATATTGCGCTTATTGGTGTGCTGACCGGATTTGCGGGACCAGTTCAGACTGGATTGCTCATGGCAAAGAACCTACGTGTGCAGGGACTGACAGTTGGCAGCCGCGCGCAACAATTGGATATGATTGCTGCCATCGAAGCCAATGGGGTTAAACCCGTGCTCGACAAGCATTTTCCACTAGCGGATTTGGCCGATGCCTTTCGCCATCAGGAATCCGGCGCTCATTTTGGAAAGATCATCGTGGATATTTAATCCATAGTCTCCCCGCAAATGATGCAATCATAATCATGGCTGACCCTTTTTCCATCAGAACGGCAACACCGGCAGATTGCCAAAAGATCACATCCTTGTGGGCGCAATGCAATCTGACCCGGCCTTGGAATGACAGCGAGGCCGACTTTCATCGAGCCGTCAGCGGTGCTTCTTCGGATATTTTATATATTGAAGATAAAGGGCTGATCATTGCATCTGTGATGGTTGGCGAGGATGGCCATCGCGGATGGGTCTATTATCTGGGGGTTGCGCCTGAAAATCAGAAAACCGGTCTTGGGCGAACATTAATGGCTGCGGCGGAAAATTGGTTGCAACAACGCGCGGCCCCGAAAATTCAATTAATGGTGCGTAGCGATAATCATAACGCCGCCGGTTTTTATAAAGCCTTGGGCTATGAGGTTCAGGATGTGATGACAATTGGTCGCCGCCTCGACTGATCCATGCCGGTTTTGAATATGTCTCATTCGTGGGAGAGAAACCGACTGGCTGATCTCAACGCAATTGGGTCTTGCACATACGCAATTTCTGACTAATCCCTTTTCAGGATCACGTTGCCCTTTTTTTCAGGAGCAATGTCAAAAAAACGGGATGAGTAAAGTCATGGCTAGCGAAACGAAAATGTATGGTATTTCCAATTGTGATACGATCAAAAAGGCACGCAACTGGATGGAGCGCAATGGCATAAATTATGTCTTTCACGACTATAAAAAGTCGGGTGTGACCAAAGATATGCTCGAACTTTGGGTGATGCAGGTCGGGTGGGAACCCTTGCTCAACAAGCGCGGTACAACATTTAAAAAATTGCCTGATATGATGAAAGAAAATATCGATGAGAATACGGCGATCATGTTGATGGTGGAAAATCCAAGCATGATAAAACGGCCGGTATTGGAGCATGGAGAAGAGTTGGTCGTGGGGTTCAAAGCCGCTGACTATGAAGCGGCTGGACTGGCTGCTCGCAACAGCTAGTATCGATCGGTGCCGACGATAATGTCTCATGCTGCTGTTCCGATTGCCGGAGCGATATTGCTGGGGCGTCGCCGGCTGTCATTGCCGGTTATCGGCATCGGGCTCGTTTTCGCTATGTTGCCCGACATTGATGTTATCGGTTTTCCTTTGGGCGTTGATTATGCCGATACGTGGGGGCATCGCGGCGCCACCCATTCGTTGCTCTTCGCTGCGGCTTCGGCCCTGTTCATGGTCGCGCTCTTGCGTCCGCGACATTATATTATAGCCAGCGTCTATCTGTTCATCGCTATGGCGTCTCACGGGCTCCTCGACATGTTGACAAATGGCGGTTTGGGCGCAGCAATATTATGGCCTTGGAATGATCAAAGATATTTCGCGCCGATCACCCCCATTGCGGTATCACCCCTTGGCATTTCAAATTTCATTTCCCAGCGCGGCGCGCGTGTCTTATTGTCTGAAATAATATGGATTTGGGTACCAATTAGCGTGTTGGTCGGCGCTATTTTGGGCCTGAAAAAATGGAGATTGAGATGGTTACGGCAAAATGGAACGGCGCAATAGTCGCGCAAAGCGATGATACGATTATGGTGGAAGGCAATCATTATTTCCCAAAGGAATCGATCGGTTCCGCATTTTTCAATGCCAGCGAAAAAACCAGCTATTGCGGATGGAAGGGCACAGCCTCTTATTTTGATCTTGTCGTCAATGGCAAAACCAATAAGGACGCGGCTTGGACTTATTCTGAGCCGCTCGAAGCCGCAGCGGAAACCAAGGACCGGATTGCCTTTTGGGGCGGCGTCGAGGTGACAGAATGAAGGTCAAGCGCGGCTGGCTGTCGCTACTGGTGCTGTTTCTGGTCAGCGCATGCGGCAATCAAGCGGAGGACGGTCAGATGACAACCAAAAAAGTGGCGACTCTAAATGGCGAGCCCCCCATCGTGATCGCTCATCGCGGAGATAGCGGGCAAGAGATTGAACACACACTCGCGGCCTATCGCAGAAGCACGGATTATCGCGTCACTTTTATCGAACCGGATCTGGTTCTGACAAAAGATGGAATTCTGGTTGCGCGTCATGAAAATGAGATAAGCGGAACAACCAATATAGCCGAGAAACCAGAATTTGCCGATCGCAAAACCACGAAGACCATAGATGGGCGTGAATATACTGGCTGGTTTACTGAAGATTTTACGCTGGCTGAGTTAAAAACATTGCGGGCTAAAGAACGCTTGCCGGAAGTCCGGCCGCAAAATGTCGCTTGGGATGGTCAATGGGAAATCCCCACGTTCGAAGAAATTCTCCAGTTTTTGCAAGAGCATGAAGCCAAAACTGGAGATCGTGTGGGCGTTTATCCGGAAACGAAACATCCGTCTTATTTTGCTTCAATTGGTTTGCCGCATGACGAACCAATGTTGCAATTGCTAGAAAAATACGGATTTTCCGATGCCCAGGATCCGGTATTCATTCAGTCGTTTGAAGTTGGCAATTTGCAGAAACTGGCTGAGAAAACCAAAATCAGGCTTGTGCAATTGGTGGCCGAAGAGGGAGGGCCACCAGATCGAGAGGATATGCGCTATGCGGATATGATCACGCCCGCGGGTCTGGCTGACATTGCCAAATATGCTAGCGGTCTTGGGCCGTCTAAGTCGCTCATTATCGGCCGCGATTCGGAGAACCGGTTGGTCGAGCCGACAAGCCTAGTGGCCGATGCACACGCAGCGGGTCTTGTGGTGCATCCCTGGACGTTTCGGATAGAGAATGTCTTTTTGCCCGCGGATTTTCAAGGCGGTTATACAGCGTCTTCCATCGGAGATATCAAGGCAGAGATCGCGGTCTATCTTGCGACCGGCATTGATGGGATTTTCACCGATAATCCTCGCGAAGGCATGGTGGCGGTGGATGAATTTAAGGCAAAAGATTGACGGATTTTTCTAGAGCGGCGCCGTTTTGGGCATGTCTCGCTTGCGGTGGATCGCCCTGAATCCATCTTAGTCTGGCAATAACCGGTTTCGGGCGTTATTAGGGATCCCATGTCCACAACTTATACACTCGACACGTCTACAAGCCGTGCCAATCCGACACCCAAACCGCTAAAGCGTTTGACAGTACCGGCCATTCAACGCCGTAAATTTGAAGGCAAAACCGAAGAGCCTTTGGTTATGTTGACCGCCTATACGGCGCGGACGGCACAATTGCTCGATACGCATTGCGATATGCTATTGGTTGGGGACTCCCTCGGTCAGGTTATTTACGGCTTGCCTTCAACATTGCCGGTGACGCTGGATATGATGTGCAACCATGGCGCCGCTGTTGTCCGGGGCAGCTATCACAGTTTAGTTGTGGTCGATATGCCTTTCGGTTCCTACGAAAAATCACCCGAACAAGCATTTGAATCGGCCAGTCGTATCATGAGTGAAACCGGTTGCGCGGCGGTGAAGTTGGAAGGTGGCCAGTCCATGGCATCGACCATCAGCTTCTTGTCTCAACGCGGTATCCCGGTAATGGGTCACATAGGATTGACGCCTCAGGCGGTAAATGCGCTTGGGGGCTATGCGGCTCGCGGCCGCAGTCAGGAAGAGCATGAGAAAATAATATCTGATGCCAAGGCTGTTGCCGATGCTGGAGCGTTTGCAATGGTTGCGGAAGGCGTGCTGGAACCTATTGCTATATCGGTGACAAAAACGGTTGATATCCCGGTTATTGGCATTGGCGCCTCGCCGCAATGCGACGGTCAGGTCTTGGTCACCGAGGACATGCTCGGAATGTTTGAGCGGACTGCTCGATTTGTGAAGCGATATTATAATATTTCGGAAAATATTGAACAGGCGGTTTCCGAATATGCAAAAGAGGTTCGCGATCGCAGTTTTCCGGGGCCTGATCAACTTTATCAACCCAAAAAATAGCAAGCCATTGATCCGTTTCACTGCCACTTGTTCAGCATTGGGAAATGGACGATATCCTTGGACTTTTGATGCGCCATCGCTAAAGGACTAGCGATGGTTTTTCGGGACGTATATTGACGCGCCTTGAAACACGTAAAATATTGAAGGAGGCCGAATTGGCCAAAGACGACAAAGAGACACCAGAAGAGCAGCCAGACCGGCAAGAACAGGTGTTCATGCGGGAAGTTGATGACGCTGTTCGCGAAGCGGATCTGAAGAATTTTGGCAGCCGTTACGGCATTTGGATTGGGGCGATGATTGTCGTCGGCTTGGCTTCTTTGGCCGGTTGGATATTTTACAATAACAATTTGGAAGAAGAAGCCGGCGTGCGCAGCGAAGAATATGTCGCAGCGATTGACAGCGTGAAACGGAATAATCTCGATGGTGCGACCACCGCATTAAAGCCATTGGAAGAAGCGCCGCAAGAAGGCTATCGGGCCGCTGCCAAGTTGATGCAGGCGAATATCGCGCTCGAAAAAAACGATCCCAAGGCCGCCATTACCGGCTATAAGGCGATTGTTGCCGATGCGGAATTGCCGCAACCCTTCCGGGACTTGGCGCTGATCCGTCAAACCACCGCCGAATTTGATGATCTTGAACCGCAGGCAATTGTTGATCGCCTTAAGCCTCTGGCCGTTCCGGGCAATCCTTGGTTTGGCAGCGCTGGCGAAATGGTCGCCTTATCCTATCTGAATTTGGACAAAGCGGATTTGGCCGGGCCTCTTTTTGCGCAATTGGCAAAGGATGAAACGGTTCCGCCGACAATCCGGTCACGGGCTTTGCAAATGGCCGGGGTTCAAGGCATTGATGCAGTTGAAACCGATACCGAAACAGATAATAATCCCGCCACCGATGCGTCCAGTGGGACCGCATCTCCGGCGAGTGAGGGAGAGACAGAGTAATGAATTCGGTTAAGAAAAAGCAATTCGCTAGGCTTTGTGCTGGTTTGCTCACTGTTTCCTTAATGTCCGGCTGCGCGGTGTTGGGCGGCGGTGATGATGATAAGAAAGATACGCCGACCTTAGGCAAGCGAACAAATATTCTCACAGGCGAAAGCGGTGCGGAAGTGGATCCCGCTTTAAGTGAGATTTCAGTGATTGTTCCCGCCCCTCGAACCAATAGCGACTGGGCCCAATCGGGCGGTAATGCGGGCAAATCCGTTGGCCATATCGCTCTGGGTTCTGCCTCCACCCGTGTGTGGACGGCCGACATTAGTGGTACCAATAAGCGGGAACGTTTGGCAGCCGCGCCGGTGGTTGCGAACGGCCGGCTCTTTGTCGTCGACACGCAAGCGGTCGTGCATGCTTTTGATGCCAAAACCGGAGCCAAAGCTTGGTCGATGAAAATTGAAGTGAAGAGTGATGGCAAGCCATCGCGCTTTGGCGGCGGCGTCAGTGCCGCAGGAACAATGGTATATGCGACCAACGGTGTTGGCGATGTCGTCGCGCTTAACGCGAGCGACGGCAGTCAATTGTGGAAAGTCCGACCCGCTGGGCCTTTACGCGGATCGCCCACCATTTCCAATGGTAATGTCTATGTGATGACTCAAGATAATCAGATTTATGCGCTGAGTCAGGCGGATGGATCTGTGCAGTGGAATGAAGCCGGGACGGTTGGTTTGGCCGGGATATTTGGCGTCGCTGCTCCTGCGGCGGCACAAGGAACCGTCATTGCGGGCTATTCTTCTGGTGAATTGACCGCCTATCGCTATGAAAATGGCCGCAACCTTTGGAATGATGCGCTAGCGCGGACCAGTATTTCGACATCTGTGGCGACATTGTCTGATATTGATGCCGACCCGGTTATTGATCGCGGCCGGGTTTTTGCATTGGGTCAAGGGGGTCGGATGGCCGCTTATGAGCTGGTCACTGGACAGCGTATCTGGGAACTGAATATCGCCGGTATCGCAACACCGGTTGTGTCTGGCGAATGGGTATTTGTCTTGACCGATGATGCCAAGTTGCTCTGCATCGCAAGGCCAACCGGCAAAGTACGCTGGATCAGCCAATTGGCCGCTTATCGGAATGAAGCGAAAAAGAAAAATCCGATCAATTGGACTGGTCCTGTTTTGGCGGGCAATCGATTGATCGTGGCGAGCACCGAAGGGGATTTGGTTTCAGTTTCTCTCGGCGAAGGCAGCAGCACGACTTTGTTTGATATCAAGCAACCGGTTTCGCTGGCACCGATTGTAGCGGATGAAATGCTCTATGTACTCGACAATAGCGGCCGCATTTCTGCGTTCCGATAAGGTCATTAGATAAGGAACGGGAACGGCAACATGCTGCCCAATATAGCAATTATCGGGCGGCCCAATGTAGGCAAGTCCACGTTGTTCAACCGCCTGGTTGGAAAGAAGCTGGCGCTGGTCGATGATCGGCCGGGCGTGACTCGCGATCGCCGGGAAGGCGCAGCCCATCTGCTCGGTCTGGACTTTAACATAATCGATACAGCCGGCTATGAAGACGAAGACGCCAAAAGCCTGCCGGGTCGGATGCGGCATCAAACAGAACGCGCCGTCGAAGGTGCTGAACTCGCTTTGTTTGTTATGGATGGCCGCGCTGGTTTAACCCCGTTGGATGAGGAAATAGCTCGCTGGCTGCGCGGTTCAAAAACGCCGGTGCTTTTGTTGGTCAACAAAGCAGAAGGCAAGGCCGCAGAATCCGGAATATTGGAAAGCTATGCGCTGGGCTTTGGCGATCCTATTCCGGTAAGTGCAGAACATGGTGACGGAATGGCGGATCTGTTCCAGGCCGTGCGTCCCTATATCGAAGCGTTTGAAGCGGCGGCCGCGGATGAACCGATGGATGAAACCGCACCCCTCAAACTTGCCATTGTCGGTCGTCCCAATGCCGGAAAATCCACATTGATCAACAAAATGCTGGACGAAGACCGCTTGATCACGGGGCCAGAAGCAGGGATTACGCGCGATAGTATCGCAGTGGAATGGGTTTGGCATGACGATAATCTTACTGAAGATGAAAAGCTGGATGGTGTGGAAGCGGAGCGCAAGGTCCGATTGATCGATACAGCGGGTATGCGCAAACGGGCAAAAGTGAATGACAAGCTCGAAAAATTATCCGTTGCGGATGCCAAGCGGGCCATTGATTTTGCGGAAGTTGTGGTTTTGTTATTGGATGCGACAAAAGGGCTCGAAGCCCAAGATCTGAGAATTGCCGATCAAACGATACAAGAAGGTCGGTGTTTAATCATCGCCATTAATAAATGGGATGTAGCAGAACAGCCCAGCAAATTGTTCAATGGAATTCGCGCGGCGCTAGATGATGGTCTGGCGCAGGTTCGCGACGTGCCACTGATCGCGGTGTCAGCCTTTACCGGCAAGGGTATTGATCAACTGATGAAAGCGGCGTTTAATGCGCGTCGGATATGGTCACAGCGGGTCGCTACGGGATTGCTCAATCGTTGGTTTGAAGATGCTATTTCCGAAAACCCGCCACCGGCACCCGGCGGTAAACGGATAAAGTTGCGATATATTACGCAGGCAAAGACGCGGCCGCCCTCCTTTGTTATTTTCGGAACGCGCGTAGATGATTTGCCGGAAAGCTACCGCCGATATCTGATAAATGGCATTCGCCGGGAATTAGGATTTGGCGGCGTACCCGTGCGTTTGATCATAAGAGCGCCGAAAAATCCCTATCACGATAAAGATTGATAGTTCGAAACGCGATCCCGCTGCCAATCGGTTGGCCGTTTCAGTAAAGGTAACAGCTCTTTAACGAATTTTCCGGTATCTTCGGCCATCTGAGTATGTTCTCAGCTGTTTTTGTCGGGATGCGACCTGTGACTGAAATTGATAATGAGCTGATAGATTGGGCTGTTTATAGCGAAACACGGTCTTCCCTCGGCCCTGATTTTGTACGGATTTTGGGCTATTTTCGCGAGGATGGGACTCAATCAGTTTCGAAGATTGAAGCGGCCATGAAAGCCAAAGATGCGGCGCAAATCATTGAACCTGCGCATCGTTTAAAAGGTGGATCGCTGCAATTTGGCGCCACCCGTTTGGCCGCGCTCGCCGAGCTGATCGAAATGACGGCTCGAAAATGTGTCGAACATCACCATGCGCCGGACGAAATTTTGGAACAAATTGTTGGCTTGCGGCCGCTATTTGAAGAAACTTTGCCTATTTTGGAGCATGAATCCAGTCCTGTTGTGCAGCGCCAACCCATGGGGTTTGGGCGCCGTTCAACGTTATTAGGCAATCATATGTCAGGCCGATAAGGCCGTTTATTCAGCTGACTCCGATTGCAGTTGGACATAATTTTCGATGCCCATGCGGTCAATCATATCAAACTGCTTTTCCAGCGTGTCGACATGTTCTTCTTCGCTTTCGAGAATTTCTGCAAACAAATCGCGAGTGACATAATCGCGAACTTTTTCACAATGTTCGATACCATCTTTCAAAGGCGGCAAAGCTTCATGCTCCAATTCCAGATCCGCCTTTAAGATTTCTTCGACTGATTCTCCGATTTTCAATCGACCAAGCAGCTGAAAATTGGGCAAGCCATCGAGAAACAATATACGTTCTGCGAGCTTGTCAGCATGTTTCATCTCATCGATAGATTCTTCATATTCAAATTTCGCCAATTTGCTGACGCCCCAATTGTCGAGCATCTTGCTGTGGAGGAAATATTGGTTGATCGCTGTCAGTTCGTTTTTCAGCGCTTCGTTCAAATAATCAATTACTTTTGCGTCACCCTTCATGGTGCAATCCTTTACTATGGGAGATAAGTTGCTCAGAGCTATACACGAGCTTGCCACAGTAGGAAAGGGGTTGAGCCCTAAAAAAAGTAATTATTTCAATGGTTTGATAAAGAGAATGCTAAGCGGTCGCAACTTCATTTTCGATAATGGTTCGCGCAAACGATAGGCATTGTCCACATTTTGGTTTGCGTCCGAGCTGTGCATAGACCTCACACGGCTCCTTGGAACCGCTGCGAACCGCAGCTCGCAAGTCTTTTTCCTTAATCGCATTGCACACACAAACAACCATATGAGCTCCTTATGCGACTCGTATATAGCTAATGAGAATTGATCGCAATAGCAAAAAAGCAAATTTACGCCGGCCGGCTGCTTTTCATCGGTTGCACTTCTCTGCGCGCCAGGGAACGCCACAGCCATTCCAGTGGCCCATAGCGAAAACGCAAGAGCCAAGGTTTCGACCAGATCAGCATTGCGGCCCAGCTACCGAGCACAAACAGGATCATTTCTGATCGACTCACAGATCCGAACAGACCAAGGCCCCATCCATAGAAGACAAAGGTCATGACCACGCTGGTGCCGAGATAGTTGGTAAATGCGACACGCCCGGCTGCAGCGACGCGGTGCATCAAGGGATGGCTAGCAAAATGTTGGATGAGCAGCATGAGCAGACTGATATAACCTGCGGCCATGATCAGGCGGGGAATACCCGCCCATGCCTGGGTGATATTCAGCATTACCAGTAGATCATAGTCCTGTGCCGCCGCCAACCAAGCGAGGCCAGCAAACAGAAGGCCACCAACAAGCGTTCCCCAAAGCCCATATTTCCGATATGTTTTCTTATCGGCTTGTCCGAGCAGGAATCCTGTTTTGTAGAGCCCCATGCCAATCATCATCAGCGGTATGGTTTCAAATGGGCCCAGAAACAGATTCTTCACCGGGGTCAGAACTTGATCGGTAAATTTGTCGACGAGAATAGCCCCATAACCGCTCTTATAAAGGGCCGTTTCTGCGTTAATCGCTTGAGGCGAGGTGCCCAATTCATTCATCATTTTTGAAAATTCATCTATTGCGCTTTGACTGGCGTCAGGTTGTGCGGCTTCATTCTGCAGGTAGAACATGGTTGCCATGCCCAGAACAATCGTGAGCGAGCTGACGACATAGGCGATGACGCCGCCTTTGATGAGCTTTGTGCCAGACCAATTGCGGAACAGAAAGACCGTCGCGCCGGACACCGCGTATAGAAACAGAATATCACCCCACCACAGAAAATAGAAATGGGCCAGGCCGAAAATGGCGAGCCAGAACATGCGGGAAAAATGCACCTGCCCGGGAGATTGTCCATTGGCCGCCGCACGCTCGATCACCAGCATCATGCTGGCGCCGAAGAGCAGGGAAAATATTGCGCGCATTTTGCCATCAAAAAAGATGAAAGAAACGGTCCAAGTCGACAGATCAGATAGGGTTCCCGGCGTTCCAACAATAGGGCTAATATAAGTCATTTCGGGGAAGCCAAAGGTGGTGATATTCATCCACAATATGCCCATGACCGCAAATCCGCGCAGTGCATCCAGCGATATATGGCGGGCCTGAGTGGTGGTCGCGTTCATAGGAAATCCTCAACTGTATTATATTTATAATACAGCTTCTAAAGCCAACTGGTGATCGCGTCCAGCGGTTTCTTAATTGTGGCGTGAACCGGGATGGTCGCATTGGGCGCCGGTTTCCCAACCACCAAAACCATCATCGGTTTTTCATTGGCTGGGCGCTCGCACAGCTCATTGAGAAATTTCATCGGATTGGGCGTGTGGGTGAGGGTGGCCAGTCCGGCGTCATGTAAAGCGGTGATCAACATTCCCGTAGCAATGCCAACGCTTTCATTGACATAATAATTTTGCTTCATTTCTCCGGGCAACATCCCGCCTTTGCGTTGGCCAAAAATGACAATCAAATAAGGCGCGGTTTCGAGAAACGGTTTGTCAGCATCGGTTCCGAGCGGCCCAAGCGCTTCCAGCCATTCGTCACTGGCCTTATTTTCGTAAAATTCCCGCTCTTCCGCTTCGGCGGCTTCGCGCAAGGCTTTTTTCTTTGTGGGAGATTCGATCACGGCAAAGTGCCAAGGCTGATGATTGGCCCCATTGGGTGCGGTGCCGGCCGCGAGAATGGCATTTTCAATCACGGTCGGGGAAATGGGATCATCGGTAAAATAGCGGCATGTGCGGCGCAGTTTCAGCTGATCATAAAAGGCTTGCGACCGGGCAATGCGTTCATCGTCGGAATAGTCGGGAAGCTGAGTGTAAGGCAAAGTTTCATGCGGCTGCATTGCGAGAGTCCTTGATAATATGGGCTGCTGAACATGTATCGCAAATCTATAGCCAAGCGAAGTGAGCGAGGAAAGATAATAGTATTGACATTAATGTAAGTAAGAGTTAGAGCGTTTGCATCTACAAAAAAGCGATTCTCTCATGACCCCTTCTCCCCTTGAAATGCCATTGCTGAATGCGAAACACAAAGCCCCCTCCATTCGGCCGATCAAAGCTTTTCGTCACTTTCGCAATTTAATCGCAGATAAAGAAGACACGGCGGAGGTCTTTCACATAATCGAGGCGCTGGCGGGTAAGGCATTTATCCGCAATGCGAAACGCTTTCTCGAAGCTCCGAACGCGCGCGCGATAATGGAGCGCAATGTCGATCTTCCCGAAATGCTGGATGATCATGACGCTCTGCGGAAATTATCACCGGATAGCCTGGGACAGGCCTATGTCCGTTTCATGGAGAAAGAAGGATTGACCGCCGCTGGCTTGGTAGCTGAGTTTGATCGCTATGGGGCGGAATTTGAAAAGCGCCACGACATTACCGAATGGTATGGCGATCGGATGCGTGACACCCATGATTTGCTGCATGTTTTAACCGGCTATGGCCGGGATGCGCTGGGCGAACAATGTGTGCTCGGTTTTACCTATAGCCAAAACCCTAATCTTGGCGTTTTGTTCATTGCTTATGCTGGTGCATTGGAAATGAAAAAGCAGTCACCTTCTAATGCACCGGTATTGAAAGCGGTTCGGGAAGGCCAACGGTTGGGCAAAGCGGCGAAGCGTTTGGCCTATTATGATATTGAAAAAATTCTGGCCATGCCGATTGATGAAGCGCGGGCGTTTTTGAATATAGGGGAACCAAAATATTATAAGCAAGCACATGCTGCTTATGAAGCGCAGGGTATCGATCCTTATAATCTTTTGGGCCAACCCGCTTAATCGGAAATTTCTTAAAATTGGTTTTTGCGCCGATTATTTCTGGGGCCGCAATTCCTTGCGAATAGTCAATTTTAAGCCCGACCAGATCGCGTCCACCGCACAGACTTTAATGTCGACAAAACCCATCGGCAGACAGACAGTCCGAATAGTGTCCTCGGTAATATCGGTTTTGACTTTTGATGCCTTTTTTGGCCAGCTTACCCAGACCTGACCAGCGGGATCGATCAGAGTGCGCAGTGCGGTGAGATGCAGCTCTAGCCGGGCGCGCTCCTTGACAAAAATATGCGCCGCGTTGAGTCCCTGAAAGGGAGCATCATGTTCTTCAAAGGTGAGACCATAGGTCGCAATTTCAGCGCGGACGCTATCCGGCATGGCATCGAACCAAACCGACATGCCATCTTTCAAACTCAGTTTTTTCGCAAGCGGGGTGCCCGAATATCCAGCATTTTGCTTCATAGCCATAGCAGGTATATAGCAGCACTATCAGGTCAGGTCATCCATCGGTGAAGCCATAGCGATGATTTGGCAGAAACTCCCCATTGCGAATATCCCGTATTTCGGTGATAAAGTGGCAGGGTCGCCCAAAATTTGAGGTGCCGAGATCCAAAAGGACCGGGTGCAACATGCAGGAGGGCAATATCATGCGGAAGCGATTTGGACTGATTTTGACCAGCGCGGTGCTGCTATCAAGCTGCGCCGAACATCGGTTGGTGGTACAGCGCCCCAATCCTGATGGCGAACATGCGATCGTGAATAGCAAAGCCTATCTATTGCCCAAAGGACAGCCGCGCACTGTGGCGGAATGTCAAACCAATTTGATTGATGAAGTCCGAGTAAAGACCAATTTTGGACAATCCCTAGTGACGGTTTTAACGCTGGGCATTTATCAACCCACCACGATTGAATATTTCTGCGCCAAAGTCCCTTCGGACGAAGGCAGCACAGACGAATAGTCGGTAATTTCATCACCGGACGGGAGAATCATCATGCCCCCCAATTCGATTCACATCAGCAACAATATTGATTGGGTCAATCACCACTTCAATATCAAAGTCCCGGTGGCTAAGCGTCTCAGGGTCCATAATGAAAACCCGACCCGTGCCACCATGTCGGGTATGCGCGCGACGGCGGCACGATTGCAGGGTATAATTGCTGATGGGTTGCAGGCCGGTGTACAGCTTCGGGCCTGTGGTTCGCGCTGGTCTTTTTCTGATATTCCGGTTGTTGAAAATGGTTGGGTGGTGGAAACAGCCAATCTGGATTGGACGTTTAATGTCGGAGCATCCGATGTTGATTTGGCCAGCGCCACGGCCCGAGATGATCTCTATCTGGTGCAATGCGGGACGAATATTTCCAAGATAAACGAACGGTTGGAAACAACATCACGCCGGCGCGCGTTGCGAACATCAGGCGCCAGCAATGGCCAGACTATTGCCGGCGCGATCGGAACCGGGGTCCATGGATCGGCAATTAATGTCGGGGCAATGGAAAGCGAAGTGGCCGGCATACAATTGCTGACAGCAACGCAAAATTTGTGGATTGAACCAGCGCGCGCGCCAGTGATGACCGCGAGATTTGCAGCAAAGCTGGGCGCGACTTTGGTGCGGGACGATGCAAAATTTGATGCCGCCATTGTCAGCCTAGGGGCTTTGGGGATCGTCCATAGTGTCATGCTGCGCGCAACCGGGCGCTATTTGCTCAATTCTTCCTTGCACCATATTCCGTTCGGGCAGCTGCAAGGTGCGCTCAACATGCTTGATTTTCGCGGCTCGGGTCTGCCGGATCAAATTCGCAAACCTTATTTTTTCCAAGTCATTCTTGATCCGCGCAAAATGGATATAGGCTATACAACCGTGCGCTACAAAGAACTGTGCCCGCCCGGCTATCGCGCTAATTATAATCTTAAGTCTGAAGCGGAGCCGGGAACGGATTTGCCGCGGCTTATCGCATCCGCCATAAAAATGTTCCCGGACCTACGGGACACGGCAACAAGTCTGCTCATTCAAAGCGAATTGAAAGTACGCTCTGACCGTCCGCATGAATGGCGTTTGCCGGGTGAGACCTATAGCTTTACCAGCGCACGGGAAGGCATTGCGAGTTCCGGTTTTGCGGTGCCGATAGCGCAGGTCACCAATGCGCTCGACATTATGCGTCAGGCCTTTCTGGTCCATAAGAGCGCACCGGTTGTATTCACTTGTCGCTATGCACAAAAATCACCGGGTATTTTATCGTTTAACCGCTATGATCCCAGCTGTGTCATTGACATTGACGGCATCGATACACCCGCGACACGCAAGCTGATTACGCTGGCCGGTCAGCGGTTAGAGGCTGCGGGCATGCCCTTTACCCAGCATTGGGGCAAGATGCATGATCTCACCAAAGCCCGCGTAAAGCGCGGCTATGGAGGAAGCGTTGATCGGTGGAACCAAGTGCGAAAATTGCTGCTACCGGATGCAGCGGAACGCGATGCGTTTTCGTCACCGTTTCTGGATAGCGTTGGGTTGAACGCCTGAGCGGTTAGTCTTGCATCCAGTCGCGGAAGAAACTGTCACTGGCATCGCGGAGGTCGGCGAGGGGGATGTCGCACAGCGTTGAAATTTTTGTGACATTGTCCATCTCAATGACGACCGAATTGCCTTCGGTATGACCGATATTTGAGCAAATTACTTTTTTATTGTCCAACATAGTGCGTAGAGCTTCTTTTGACGTTGTCGTCACGAGGTAAGTCGACTGGCTTTCGCTGAACCAGTCTTCTGCATAACAATCGATATCTGTGCACCAAAGATTGCAACCGATACCGCCAGCAAGCGCCATCTCGGTCAGTGCAATCAATAGTCCGCCATCCGAAATATCGTGCACTGCAGTAACAAGACCCTGTTTTATCAATTCTCGGATGGACTCACCGGTTGCTAATTCCTCTTCCAGATTTACAGCGGGGGGAATTCCGTTTTCTTGACCATGACACTCACGCATCCAAAGTGATTGACCAAGTTCAACCTTAGGCTGGCCAACTAAAAAAATTTCTTCCCCCTCATTCTTAAACCCAATCGTCATCATCTTGTCGAGATCATCAATCAATCCTACCGCCCCAATGGCCGGCGTTGGCAAAATCGCATGGCTCACACCATCCGCGCCCGTCGTCTCGTTATACAGGCTTACATTGCCCGACACGATCGGCATATCCAGCGCTTCGCAGGCTTCGGCCATGCCCTCGATACAGCCGACAAATTGCGCCATGATATGCGGCTTTTCCGGGTTACCGAAATTCATGCAATCGGTTGTCGCGAGCGGTTTTGCACCGACCGCGCAAAGATTGCGATAGGCTTCGGCAATGGCCTGCTTGCCGCCTTCCACCGGATCAGCCTTGCAATAGCGCGGGGTGCAGTCAGTGGTGATCGCGAGGCCTTTGTTGGTGCCATGGACGCGCACAACCGCTGCGTCACCGCCAGAGCGCTGCGCGGTATCCGCACCGACCTGGCTATCATATTGCTCCCAGATCCAGCGGCGCGAGGCGAGGGCAGGGCTTGCCATCATCTTGAGCAGGTCCGCGCCAATGTCGGTGCTTTCGGGAATATCGCCCAACGGCTTGGTGGCGACGTGTGCCTTATATTCTTCTTGGGTCAGATGCGGACGGTCATAAAGCGGCGCGTCGTCGGCCAATGGGCCAAGCGGGATATCGCAAACCGTTTCGCCCTTATGCGTCAGAACCATGCGGCGGGTGTCGGTGACTTCGCCAATAACCGCAAAGTCCAATTCCCATTTGGTGAAGATCGCTTCGGCCATTTCTTCGCGGCCGGGTTTCAGGACCATAAGCATGCGTTCCTGACTTTCGGATAGCATCATTTCATAGGCGGTCATCTCGGTTTCGCGGCATGGCACTTTATCCATGTCGAGAATGATGCCGACTTCGCCATTGGTGGCCATTTCGACTGACGATGATGTCAGACCTGCGGCGCCCATATCCTGAATCGCAACAATTGCATCAGACGCCATCAATTCCAGACAGGCTTCGATCAGCAGTTTCTCGGTAAACGGATCGCCAACCTGGACTGTGGGACGCTTCTCATCGCTGTCATCATCAAATTCCGCGCTCGCCATGGTTGCGCCATGAATACCATCGCGGCCGGTTTTCGACCCGACATAGACTATCGGGTTGCCGACACCGCTGGCGGCGGAATAAAAAATCTTGTCTGCATCTGCGACGCCCACGGTCATCGCGTTTACGATGATATTGCCGTCATAGGCTTCGTGAAAATTGGTTTCGCCGCCCACGGTTGGCACGCCAACGCAATTGCCATAGCCGCCAATGCCCGCGACGACGCCTTTGACCAGATGCTTCATCTTGGGATGCTCGGGACGTCCAAAGCGCAGGGCATTCAGATTGGCAACAGGCCGCGCACCCATGGTGAAGACATCGCGCAAGATCCCGCCGACACCCGTTGCCGCGCCCTGATAGGGTTCGATATAAGACGGGTGGTTATGGCTTTCCATCTTGAAAATCGCAGCCTGACCGTCGCCAATGTCAATCACACCGGCATTTTCGCCGGGGCCACAAATGACTTGAGGGCCCGTAGTGGGCAGCTTTTTGAGGTGCAGCCGCGAGCTTTTGTAGGAACAATGCTCTGACCACATGACCGAAAAAATTCCGAGTTCAGTGATATTGGGTTCCCGGCCAAGCGCGTTTAATATGCGTTGATATTCTTCGGTATTGAGGCCATGTTCGGCGACAATTTCCGGCGTGATCGAGCCTGATGATTCCGAGGCGGTGCGCGAGGATGATTGTGTCATGACAACCCTTTAACGAGCGCTCGTGATTCCGCCTAGTGGGAATTGATAAATTTGCGCACGCCATTGCATTAGCGATTTTAATATGGTTTAATAATGCAACCAAACTTTCAGATGACTGGAAATTCAACATGGATAAAGTGGTATTGGTCATCGGCGCTGGCGACGCCATTGGCAGCGCGATCATGAAGGCATTTGCGGATAAGGATTACATCGTATGCGGCGCGCGGCGCGGCGGCGAAAAGCTAGACCCGTTGATTGAAGAATTGCGCAGCGCTGGGAAACAGGCGCACCGCTTCACGTGCGATGCCAGGAAAGAAGATCAGGTCGCAGCGCTTTTTGAAAATATCGAGACTAATATCGGGCCGCTTGACTGCGTGGTGTTCAATGTCGGCGCCAATGTGCCGATTACGATCCTGGATACCGACACTCAGAAATTTTCTAAAATTTGGGAAATGGCGACTTTTGCTGGTTTTCTTGCTGGCCGGGAATCGGCCCGGGTGATGACCAAGCGCGGCCATGGTTCCATCATATTTACTGGTGCCACCGCCAGTATGCGCGGCGCCGCTGGTTTCGGCGCCTTTGCCAGTGCCAAAGGGGCGCTGCGCAATATGGTGCAAAGCCTGGCGCGGGAAATGGGTCCGCAAAATATCCATGTTGCCCATGTCGTCATCGATGCCGCGGTCGACACGGATTGGATAAAGGGCATGTTGCCTGATTATGAGGAACGCAAGGCCAATGATGGCGTGGTCAATCCCGATGATTTGGCGCAAAATTATGTCATGCTCCACGAACAGCCGCGCAGTGCCTGGACATTTGAAATGGATGTGCGGCCGTGGATCGAAAAATGGTAGGCAATCCCGTTTGCCAATGCCCGCATCGCTATTTGAAGAAGGACTATCTAGATGAGTAAAGCCATTGAACTTGTGTTCGATTTTGTCAGCCCCAATGCCTATTTAATCTGGCAGCCGCTCAAAGCCTTAGCGGCGAAATATGACGCGCATATTGAGATTATCCCCGTATTTCTGGGCGGTATGCACAAATTGACCGGGAATGCGCCGCCCTTCATTAGGGATGCCGAAGTCAAAGGCAAAAACGCCTATGCGATGCTCGAATTGCAGCGTTTCGTTAAAAAACACCAATTGACCAAATGGCAAATGAACCCGCATTTTCCTTTTAGTACAATCACGTTGCAACGAATGCTTTTGGCTGTCGAACCGGACCAACGCATTGCTTTGATTGATACTTTATTACCGCCAATTTGGGAAAATCAATTTGATGTGACCGATGTTGAAGGGTTGGGAAAAATACTCGCTGACAATGGTTTCGATCCGCAGGACCTCGTCGCGAAAACACAGGATCCTGAAATCAAGCAACAGCTTATCGACAATGTTGAGAAAATGGTTGAACGCGGCGCTTTTGGTATCCCGACCATCTATATTGAAGGCGAAATGTATTTTGGCAAAGAGCGTCTCGGTCAAATTGAAGAACAGCTGGCAGGCTAGTCGAAAATTTCAATTGTCGCGGTTCATCGCAGTTCACGCTTGCTCTGGTTCATCGCTTATGGTGAACAGGCGCTATGGATTCACCCTGCAACAATATCTGTATGATTGACCCGCCCACTGGATATTGTGAAGGCTGTGGCCGCAATCTGGATGAGATTGGGGAATGGGCTTCGGCAAATGGCGAGCGAAAACGCGAAATTTTGTCGATATTGCCGCAACGGTTGAAACTGTTGAACGAGCGCAAGCGGCAATAATTGCTTTGCGGAACGCTCAGGCTTTCACAAATCGCAACACAAGATAGGCTGTCAAAGCGGCAGTGACGCCGGTTGCAAATGTGCCCCATGCAATATCAACTATCGTGATTTTGGTGGACCATATTTTCAAAACGGCCTGACTGGTCAAATCATAGGTCGCATATGCAATGCCACCGAAGAGTGCGCCATTGAGCAATGCTGTGGTCCATTGGCCATTGGCCAATGCCGGTTTAACTCCGAACCAGACAATGCCGAACAAATAGATTAAATAGAAAGCCATAGCAGGCAATTTTCGAAACTCATCGGCCATGATGTCGCCAATGACTGGCCGGTACAGGCTGTTCGCCATGTTACTGAGCCAGAGGAAATCGAGAATGCCAAAGATAATGGCAGCGATAATATAAGCGATGATAAATTGTGTCATGGAACATCCTCTTCTGGGCCCGCGTCAATCAGGCCTGTTTCAATGTTCGCGTTTTGCCGACAAAAGCCGCTGCCGCAGCTGCCAGAGTGAAGGCGAGCAATGCTGAAATCATCATACCCAGATCAGCTGTTTCCGGTTCTGGACCAAACCAGTTAATCACCTGAAAAGCGAGGAGCAATAGGACCAAAAGGGCAATGGCGATTTTTGATTTGGGAGTTGTCGAACGCGTGCGCGCAATGAAAAAGGCGAGGGCGCCAAAGGTCAATAAAATTTCCAGCGGCATGGCGATTGCGGGATGGTTCCAAAGCCCAAAGCCCAAATTGGGTGGTGATCCGGCCAGTGTCAGATCTGGCGCGTGCACCAACAGATCAAGCAACCAATGCGAAAGAACAACCAACCCACCGATCAACGCGGCTGATTTGTTGCGCGTGAACAGCCAGATCAACCCTGCAAAACCCAAAGCCCAAGCGACGGTTCCTAGCAAGCTATGGGTATAGGGCATGTCATAGAGATCAAGCGGGTTCATGACGGTCATGCCAGGCGTGATACGAAAATTCTCGATACCCAAGATCGCCAGTCCGAAAAACCCGAAATCGACCAATTGTCCAGCGACAAACAAAAGCCCAAGTCCGGGGGCTTTGGGATGGGTGGCGGCGACCATGGCTGGTGCAAAATGCCCGATAAACATGATATTTTTCCCCTTATGATAAACAAGCTTACTGCCGCCCTGCAAAAAATGCCAGAATGCTATCAGGAATAAACTCGCCAAATTGCCGCTTGGAGGCCTTGACCGAAGCTCAAACCGCCGTCATTGCAATGACGATGAACGAAAGCGATCAGAATATGTCAGAAGACTCGGCCGACTTGAATTTTGAGGAAGCGCTGCGGCGTCTTGAAGAAATTGTCCGAAAGTTGGAAAGCGGAGATGTGCCGCTCGATCAGTCTATCGCGCTTTACGAACAGGGTGAGAAATTGCGCGGGTTATGTCAAAAGCGACTGGAAGATGCGCAAGCCAAAATTGAGAAGATCACGCTGGATCGTGAAGGCAGGGCCCAGGGCACGGCTCCATTTGATGCCGATTAGACGTGGCTGCGAACAATAATATGAACCTGCAGCAGGAAATGGTCCGGGTTGCCGAAGCGGTGGACAAACAATTTGATTTGTTGCTGACCGTTCCCGATGATGCTCGCGCGGAATTGTTTAATACCATGCGCCATGCCGCGATCGGCGGTGGCAAGAGACTCCGGCCATTGTTGGTGATGGCAACATCGCGATTATTCAATGTCGATGAGAATTGCGCAATACGCGCCGCCACCGCTTTGGAAGCGTTGCATGTCTATTCGCTGGTTCATGACGATTTGCCTTGCATGGATGATGATGACATGCGGCGCGGTAAGCCAACCGCCCATAAATTATTCGGTGAAGCGCAGGCGGTCCTCGCCGGCGATGCGCTGCATGCTCTGGCCTTTGAGCTACTCGCCGATCAAAATACCCATACCGATCCGTTTGTGCGCGCTGAAATGGTCGCCTGTCTTGCCAAAGCGGCGGGGCCGTCGGGAATGGCCGGAGGGCAGATGATGGATCTTGTCGCTGAGACAACCACTTTTGATTTGCCAACCGTCACCCGATTGCAGCAATTAAAAACCGGTGCTTTGATAACCGCCTGTGTCGAAATTGGGGCGATATTGGGCCGAGTTCCAATTGAAGGCCGCACTGGATTACGGGGATACGCGCATGATCTGGGCCTGGCTTTCCAAATTGCCGATGACATTTTGGATGTTGAAGGCGATGAAGCCCTGGCCGGCAAGGCGCTGCATAAAGATGAACAGGCGGGAAAGCAGACATTCCTAAGCTTAATGGGTGTCGAACGGGCAAAAGAGCAGGCACAAATGCTGGTTGATCAAGCCAAATCCCATTTGAGTGGTTATGGTGAAGAAGCGGATTTGCTGCGAACCATTGCTGAATTTACGATCCAGCGAAACCGCTGAGGCGATTGAGACCGGGCGATCCCGGGGGAGGAATTTATGAGAGTTGGTGTTTATCCTGGAACCTTTGATCCGGTAACCCTTGGCCATATGGATATAATCCAACGCGGTACCCGGCTAGTCGACAAGTTGGTCATTGGTGTAACAACCAATCCTTCTAAATCGCCCATGTTTTCACTCGAGGAACGGTTGGAAATGGTAAGACGGGAAACCGCCGACCTTGGTGATGCTGTCGAAGTGGTTGCATTCAACGCCCTGCTTATGAAATTTGCCCAAAAGCAGGGCGCAAGCGTCATTGTCCGCGGTCTCCGAGCCGTTGCCGATTTTGAATATGAATATCAAATGGCCGGAATGAACCAGCAGCTAAATGACCAGATCGAAACTGTCTTTCTAATGGCTGACGTTTCTTTGCAACCCATAGCATCGCGTCTGGTCAAGGAAATTGCGGTTTATGGCGGCGAGATTCACAAATTTGTCTCGCCCAAAGTCTGTGAACAAGTGGTTGCCCGGGTAGCCGAAACCGGACTAAAGGGTGAGCAATAAATTGTAAAAAGTCAGCGATTGGGAACCAGTTCATTGCGGTGAAAGCATGACTCGTTCAAGAGGCGAAAATAATCCTTATTGTCGGGCGCATTTGCACCGTGATGATGAAGAATAAGAGATGAGTATATATTATGCTAAGTAAGTTTATCGTTTCTTTCTGTGCTGCTGCATTGATGAGCACGAGCGTGGCGGCCCAAGAACAAGCAGCGGCTGCGGAGCCGGCCGAAGCGTCCGTACCGGCGGAAGAAAATATGCTGATTTTGGACTTGTCCACCGGTGGCCGGGTGACGATCCAGCTTTATCCGCAAATGGCCCCCAATCATGTTGAGCGCGTCAAAAGGCTGACCCGGGAAGGCTTTTATGACGGCGTCATTTTTCACCGCGTTATCGAAGGCTTTATGGCTCAAACAGGAGACCCCACCGGAACCGGAACCGGCGGATCGGAATTACCTGATTTGAAAGCGGAATTTCACAATTTCCCGCATTTGCGCGGCGTTGTTTCGATGGCGCGAGCCGAAACCGAAGATAGTGCCAATAGCCAATTTTTCATTGTTTTTTACCCCCGCTTTGCCTTGGATAAAAAATATACTGTGTTCGGCCGTGTTTCTGGCGGCATGCAATATGTTGATGCGATTAATCGGGGGGTACCGCCTTCCAATCCAAGCCGCATTTTGCAGGCTTCGATAGCGGCAGATGGCAAGGCGCCTCCTGCACCGCGATCCACAGCACCGGTTCTCGAGCAAGAAATTTCAGTCGATGATCTGAACGCGCCGATTAACCCCTAGGCCCGTTCATGCGCGTAGATCTCTTTGATTTTGCGCTGCCGCAAGAAAATATAGCGCTTCGACCGGCTGTCCCGCGGGACAGCGCTAAACTGCTTTTGTTAACGGCTAAGGGCCAGTCATCTGATCATATAGTCACCGATCTGCCGGATCTATTGTCAGACAAAGATGTTTTGGTTTTCAATGATACAAAGGTGATCCCAGCGCAGCTGGAAGGTCGTCGCGGTGAAGCCAAAATTGGTGCAACATTGCACAAACGCATTGATTTGCGGCGCTGGCAAGCGTTTGTCCGCAATGCGAAACGGCTGAAAATCGAAGATATTGTGGATTTCGGAGTGGGCGTTCTTGCTGAGGCGGAAGCCAAATTTGAAGATGGCAGCTTCCAGCTCCATTTTCTCGGCGAAGAGCCGGTTGAAGTCTTGCTGGCCCGAGCGGGAACCATGCCTTTACCGCCTTATATCGCGAGCAAGCGCGCAATTGATGCCCGCGATGCGGAAGATTATCAGACCATGTTTGCGCAAGAAAAAGGCGCAGTCGCGGCGCCCACGGCGGCCCTGCATTTCACTGACGATCTGATCCAATCGTTGCGGGCGAGGGGAGTGGGCCACGAGATATTGACCTTGCATGTTGGCGCAGGAACTTTCTTGCCGGTCAAGACCGACGAAACGGACGATCACCAAATGCATAGCGAATGGGGACGTATTACCGCTGAAACGGCTGATCGGCTCAATCAGACGCGTGCAGAGGGCGGCCGGGTGATTGCCGTGGGCACAACCAGTTTACGTCTGTTGGAAAGTGCCACCGGAGAAGATGGGATTATTCAGCCCTTTGCCGGTGATACGGATATATTCATTACGCCAGGCTATAAGTTTCGCGCGATCGATGGATTAATGACCAATTTTCATTTGCCCAAATCAACATTATTCATGCTGGTGAGCGCGCTAATGGGATTGGACAATATGCAGTCTGCATATGCCCATGCGATCAAAAATGATTATCGCTTTTACAGCTATGGCGATTCCAGCTTATTGCTTCCTTGAACCCAGGCCTGTGCGCCATGGATGCAAAAAAAAGGCGGCTCCAACGGAACCGCCTCTTTTAAAAAAATCAGTAAAGGCTTAGCCTTCAGCAGCGACAGGAACCGGCGGATCATTGTCAGCCACTTCGGTCAAAGAACCACCTTGTGGTTCGCATTCGCCTGCTTCGGTATATTTCCAAGCATTGCCTTGATAGTCGACAACGGACGTACCAGCACAACTCGTGCCTTCGCCAGCAGCGCAGTCATTTTCGCCCGCTTTGGAGATACCAAAACATTTTTCTTTCTCAGCAGCAGCCACTTCTGTTGCTTCTTCACCCGTGGCTTCTGCGCCTTCGGTTGCTTCGCTAGCACCGCCGGAACAGGCGGAAAGAGCTGCGGCTGCGATTAATGCAGTAGCTGCAGAACCCAGTTTCATCGTCTTCTTCATAATATTCTCCAGATTTTGGTCTTTGAAAAACTGTTGTCATCCTGCACAGTTACTGAGGGATTCGCGCGAGGATGAACACTCGATACACCATCAGATATAAAACACAAAATTCTTTGTTTTTTCGAACCTTACTTCGTTGATTGGAACAGATTTTCATGGCCAACCGTTTTTCTTTTTCCATCGCCGCCACAGATGGCAAGGCGCGCACCGGGAAAATAACAATGCAGCGCGGTGAAATACGGACGCCGGCATTCATGCCGGTCGGGACAGCGGCAACCGTAAAAGCAATGAAGCCTGATACGGTCCGATCTACCGGAGCCGATATCATATTAGGCAATACCTATCATCTGATGCTGCGACCAGGGGCGGAGCGGGTCGCGAAGCTTGGCGGGCTGCACAAGTTCATGAATTGGCACCGGCCGATCCTCACGGATAGCGGCGGCTATCAAGTAATGAGCCTGTCCGATTTGACAAAGATGAGCGAAGACGGTGTTGAATTTCAAAGTCATTTGGATGGTTCCCGCCATATGCTGACACCGGAGCGGTCGATGGAGATCCAACGATTGCTGGGTAGCGATATTGTCATGGCATTTGATGAGTGCACCAAAAATGGAGCGACGTGGGAAGAGGCAATATTATCTATGGAACGATCCATGCGATGGGCCAAGCGCTCGCGCGATGGCTTCGATAGCGGGACTGAACATGCAAGCAAAGCCGCGCTTTTCGGTATTCAACAAGGATCACTGGATAAAGAAATTCGTGCGGCATCTGCGCAAGCGCTCACGGATATCGGGTTTGACGGTTATGCCATTGGTGGTCTTGCCGTCGGCGAAGGACAGGAGGCGATGTTTGATGTGCTCGACTATGCGCCGGGACAATTGCCGGAGGATAAGCCGCGCTATTTAATGGGCGTTGGCAAGCCTGATGATCTTGTCGGAGCGGTAGAACGCGGCGTAGACATGTTCGATTGTGTTTTGCCCAGCCGGTCCGGCCGTAATGGCCAAGCCTTTACATCGACAGGACCGCTCAATATTCGCAATGCGAAATTTGCCGAAGATCTTGACCCATTGGATCCCGATTGTGGCTGTTCCGTGTGCCAAACATATAGCCGTGCTTATTTGCATCATCTCATACGATCGAAAGAAATATTGGGCGCCATGTTGATGACCGAACATAATATCGCTTTTTACCAGTCTCTGATGGCTGGCATGCGCGCCGCCATTGGCCAAAGGAAATTTGCTGCCTTTGCCCGCGATTTCCGGGGCAAATATTTACGATCATGATGATTGGACAGCCACAATCAACTTCTTTGCAAGATGCAATTGCGCGCGCCAGATTGCACGCGCCCTATCTGTGCCGAGCACTGGAACTGCAACCAGACCTGACAGCGTTGTTGGAAGCGGACAATTTGTCAGCTGCTTTTGCTTTTGGGGAAGAGGCAGGCAAGGGCGCAATTAATGTCCGTCAAAAGTTGAGGCGCGAAAAGCGATCTTTGGCTTTAACATTGGCTATTGGCGACTTGGCTGGACAACTGAGCCTCACAGAGGTGGTGTCGCATCTATCAGATTTTGCTGATCGCGCGCTAGATGAAGCCTTGGTAGATATTTACACCGCTCGTTACCCGGATGCTGATCACACCGGGTTTGCCGTAATCGGTTTGGGCAAACATGGTAGCCGCGAACTCAACTATTCTTCGGATATTGACCCGATTTTCATATATGATCCGGAGAAAATACCGACCCGTGGCCGAGAAGAACCCAGTGACGCCGCCCGGCGCATCGGCCAGCAGCTAGTCGATGCACTCAACAGCAGAGATGCAGATGGGTATGTTTTTCGTGTCGACATGCGGCTGCGTCCATCGCCGGAAGTCAGTCCGGTGGCTTTGCCGGTCGATGCCGCGATAAGCTATTATGAATCGAGCGCTTTAGCTTGGGAACAAGCGGCTTTCATTCGATCCCGCTTTGCCGCGGGCGATGCCGATTTGGGGCGGAATTTTCTTGAAACGATCAACCCCTTTATCTGGCGACGATCCTTGGACTATGGCGCGATCAAGAATATCGGCGCGGTATCGGTGCAGATCCGCGATCACTTTTCCGCAGGACAGAAATTTGGCCTGGGATATGATTTAAAACGCGGCCGCGGCGGCATTCGAGAAGCTGAGTTTTACGCGCAAATGCATCAATTGATATTTGGTGGCCGTGAGCCCAATTTGCGAGTCGCAGATACGCGTCAGGCTCTGACCGCATTAGCGTCAGCCGGCCGAATTGACCCGACCAAAGCTAATATCTTATCTGAATCCTATTCTTTATATCGGGTGATCGAACATCGATTGCAGATGATCAACGACCAGCAAACCCACAGCCTTCCTAGCGATGATGAGGCATTGGACAAGGTCGCAATGCTGCATGGATTGGACAGCGGAATAGATCTCCTTTGCTTGCTGGAGGCACGCGTCGAAGCGGTGGGCGCCATTTATGATGAACTTATCGGATCCGATGAAAGCGCAAAACTTCCGCCTGCTGATCAAGGATTGGAAGATGCTCTCGAAAAGCGCGGGGTATCCGAAATCGCAGTCTTTGCGGAAAAAATCAAAAGATGGCGCAGCGGCAAGGTCACCGCTTTGCGGAGCGAAGCAGCGATTGATTCTTTCGAAGCGGTTTTGCCTGAAATGATCGACGCCTTGTCTGGATCGCCAAATCCCGAACAGGCATTGGTGCGCCTTGACAGTTTGATCGACAAGCTGCCGACGGCCATAAATTTTTTCCGGATGCTGGAAGCCCGGCCCGGATTAAGGGAAATGTTGAGCCGCATATTGAGCCATGCGCCGGTTTTGGCGGATGAATTGTCCCGGCGCACAGAATTGTTCGAAGGATTAATTGATACCAGCGCCTTAGACTTGATGCCATCGGTTGATGAATTGGCGCAGCAATTTGCACAATGCGAAGAAGGCGATGATTATCAAATGTTGCTCGACCGGGTGCGTGCCCGTGTCGGAGAAAAACGATTTGCCCTCGGCACGCAGCTGGTGGAATCGCGTCATGATCCGCTGGCCATTGCTGGCGGCTACGCGCGGGTTGCCGAAGCGGCCATTCGGGTTCTCACAGACGCAACGATATCTGAGTTTGAACAGGTGCATGGGAAGGTTGCGGGCTCTGAAATTTTGATTCTGGCGCTGGGGCGGCTGGGCGGCGAGGCGTTGACTCACGCATCCGATCTCGATCTGGTATTTCTGTTTACCGGTGATCATAGCGCGGATTCTGACGGGCCGCGGCCTTTGGGCGGTACGCAATATTTCAATCGCTTGGCGCAGCGCATTGTCGCCGCCTTGTCTGTGCCGACAGCAGCCGGTCCCCTATACGAGGTCGATACCCGTTTGCGGCCGTCTGGAACCCAAGGCCCCATGGCGGTAACTGTTGAAAGTTTCTATAAATATCAAGATGAAAGCGCCTGGACTTGGGAGCATATGGCACTGACTCGGGCGCGGCCGGTTTATGGCAGTGAAGACGCTTCACGATTGTTACAAGAACAGATTAAAGCAATTTTGCAAAAGCCTCGCGAGCCAGAAAAATTGCGCAAGTCGGTGCGGAAAATGCGGCTCGATATTGTCGAGCACAAGCCGCCACAAGGACCATTGGATACCAAATTGATGGAAGGCGGCTTGGTCGATTGGGAGTTTATTGTCCATTTTCTGCAATTGAAAACCGGCGAAGCTTTGTTTCCTCAATTGGACGACGCGGCACGCGGGCTATCAAAAACCAATCAATTGGATGAAAACATGGTCGCCGCGCATGAGTTGATGACCCGTTTATTGGTGGCGCTGCGGTTGATATCGCCCACTTGTGATTATCCGCCCGAAACAAGTCGCGAACTTATCGCAAAATCGGCGGGGCAAGAGAGCTGGGATGCCCTTTTGAACGGGTATAACAATGCGCGGCAATGCGTTATTGAGGAATGGAATCGGCATTTACGGCCGGACCCGGATGAAATTTTAGGAGATATTATATGATCGACGTGGGCGAGAAAATGCCAGATATGGACTTGACTGCTCCCGATGGCAGGACAGTGAAATTGTCCGATTATCACGGCAAAAAGCTGGTCCTTTTTTTCTATCCCAAGGCGAGTACGCCCGGGTGCACCACGGAATCAAAGGATTTCTCGGCTCTATTGCCGGAATTTGAAAAAGCAGGAACGGCAATTTTGGGCATGTCCGCAGATAGTCCAAAACGGCAACAAAATTTCATCAACAAACAAGAGCTAACGGTTGATATCGCCTCTGATGAAAGTACCGAATTCCTAGAAAATATCGGCGTTTGGGCCGAAAAGAAAATGTACGGAAAAACCTATATGGGTATTATTCGTTCGACATTTTTGATCGGCGCTGATGGGACGATTTTGCACGCTTGGCCCAAAGTGAAAGTCAAAGGCCATGCCGAAGAAGTACTGGCTGCCGCACAAGCGGCTTAAGGTTATCGTCTGTTGAACAAGATCGCTAAAATACCGCTTGCAGCTGGCACTGTCATCCGTGATATCTTGCTTACGCCAGATCCAGCGGCAAAGGTCATGGCAGCGAGGCAAGCTACCAGGCAATGGCGAAAAGGACAGCTAACCGGGGATTTTTCGGCAGTCATGCCGGATGTTCCGGCCCGACCTGCACATCCTGAACTATTGCGTCCTGGGCAAATGCCGAGGCGCGGCAAGGGCACTTCAATCGCCAAACGCATCGCCTTGATCCATGCGTTAGCCCATATAGAATTTGTCGCGATTGACTTGGCCTATGACATGATCGGCCGCTTTGGGGCGGCTTTTCCACCTGCTTTTGCCGATGACTGGTTCCGCGTCGGAGCTGAGGAAGCCATGCATTTTGTTTTGCTAGACCGGCGGCTACGGGAAATGGGGAGTTTTTACGGCGATCTGCCCGCCCATGACGGATTGTGGGATGCGGCAAAAGAGACCGCTTATGACCCATCTGCCCGATTGGCGATTGTGCCCATGGTTTTGGAAGCACGGGGTTTGGACATCACTTTGGATACGGTGAAGCGGTTCCAGGAGCAGGGAGATTCGATGACTGCCAGAGTCCTAAACCGTATCTATCATGACGAGATAAATCACGTCTCTTTTGGCACAAAATGGTTCGAATGGCACTGTGAAAGGCAGAAAATAGCCCCTCACAGCCACTGGAAAAATCTTGTAAAATTGCACTTCAGAGGCGGTTTAAAGCCTCCATTTAACGACTCAGCGCGCCAAGCAGCCGGTTTAACCCAGGATTATTATCTTGGTATTGTATAATTAACCAAAATAAACTTACTCGTTAGAACAACACAGGGGGCAGATTTTCTGTCAGTTAATTTTTGGACCGAGATGTTCTTTGGTTCGCAGTAGCAGGACTCGATCAGTTTATGACCGATAGCGTAGTAGGTTTGTTTCATAAAATTGTGAAAAACATCACAACGATTGCGATCCTGGGGTCTGCTATGACCTTTTCATCAGCAGCAACAGCCGCAGAAGCGGAAGAGTCCAGCGTTCCTCTAGATACCTTGAAATCCAAACCCTCTGCCACTGAAAATATTCTCGGCGAAGCCGATCCAGCCTTCCGGTTGTTGTTCAACAACTGGTCGGGTCAAGGTAAAAAAACGCCAGTGAAATTGACAATCCCTTCGCGCAAGCCAGTTGATTCCTACAGGCTCACCAGTTCCTTTGGTTTCCGCTCTGATCCGTTCCGAGGTCGCCGCGCGCGTCACAAAGGCATTGATATGGCTGGACCTGTCGGCACGCCCATTTATGCCACAGCGGACGGTATTGTCGGCCGGTCTCAATGGGTGCGTGGTTATGGCAATTATATCGAAATTAATCACGGTAATGAAATTCAAACCCGCTATGGACATATGTCGCGGCTGAATGTGAAGGCCAATGCGCGGGTGAAAAGTGGTGATTTGATTGGTTTCATGGGATCAACCGGCCGTTCTACTGGCAGCCATTTGCATTATGAAGTCCGCATCGCTGGCGAAGCGGTGAACCCGGTACCGTTTATGCAGTCCAATGATTTTCTTTTGGCGCAAACCGTCAAACCCGGCGTAGATCTGGGCGGACCGGCTGAATAAAAATTTACGAGACACCTTTGGGAGAGGGTGCTGTAAGGGGTTGGTGAAGCTGAAACGCTCGCCGACCCTTTTTATTGCCGCCTCTTCTTTTGGACGAATGTGGCGGAACAATATTTCTGCCAGCTCCTTTTGACAGTTTGCGGTGCAATCCCTATCTGGTGGTTATGACCGAAACATCTGAATTGACCGGGCAAGATATTATTCTGACGCCCAATGCTGCCAAACGGGTCGCTATGATTGCTGAAAAGCAAGATAAGCCCGCAATATTGCGCTTGGCTGTAGAAGGCGGCGGATGTTCGGGTTTCCAATATCGCTTTGGGCTCGCGGAATCTATTGAATCCGACGATATCGCCGTTGAAGAAGCTGGCGTGACTTTGGTGGTCGATGAGATAAGTCTCGACCTCGTTCGGGGCAGCGCAGTAGATTTTGTCGAATCTCTGGGCGGTAATGCTTTTCAGGTCAGCAACCCCAATGCTGCGTCCGGCTGCGGTTGCGGCTCCAGTTTCTCAGTGTGACTGCCCATTCATGAAAATCGCCAGTTATAACATTAATGGTATTAAAGCGCGCTTGCCGCGTCTGCTGGAATGGCTCGAAGAAACAAAACCGGATGTCGCGTGTTTGCAGGAAATCAAATCGCAAGATGAAGGGTTTCCGGCCTCGGAATTTGAAAAAATCGGTTATGGCGCAATCTGGCATGGGCAAAAAAGTTTCAACGGCGTTGCAATCTTAACCCGCGATCAGCAACCGGAAGAGACCAAACGGGGTCTTGATGGAGAGCCTGAGGATTTGCACAGCCGCTATCTTGAAGCCAATGTCACCAGCCCTTCTGGGGAAACCGTTAGAATAGCCACGATTTATTTACCCAATGGGAATCCGTTGCCAGGGCCTAAATTTGATTTCAAACTGCGTTGGATGAAGCGATTGCGCGACCGCGCAACAGAAATTTGGCAGGAAGAAATGCCGGCAGTTTTGGCCGGAGATTATAATGTTATCCCCCGGGATAATGACGTGTTTTCGGTCAAGGCGATGGAAAAAGACGCGCTGATGCAACCCGAAAGCCGGGATGCCTATCAAAGACTATTGCACGATGGCTGGACCGATGCATTTGGGGTTAGCTATCCGGGCGGAAAGATTTGGACCTATTGGGATTATCGCAGCGGCGGCTGGCAGCGGGATCAAGGATTTCGGATCGATCATCTTTTGCTCAGTCCGCAGGCCGCCGATAACTTGCAGCGCTGCGGCGTGGACAAAGAACATCGAGGCCGTGAAAAAGCGAGCGATCACGCGCCCACTTGGATTGAGCTAGACCTTTAATGCGTGCTGTCATCATGAGTCTGGTGATTGCCGCTGGCCTCTATTTGATAATCGTCGCCATGGCTTATACATTTCAACGCGCATTATTATATGCACCCGATCGTAATGGACCTTCGGAACAGGACTTGACTGCGGCCGACTTCTCATCCGTCTCGATTAATGCCGACGAGCATGTATTACAGTCTTTATGGCGCAAGCCTGTGGAGGAGGCGAAACCGGTTTTCCTTCATTTGCATGGTAATGCAGGTTCCACGGCGGTGCGATTGCCAATCTATCAGGCCATGGCAGCAGATGGAGCCGGCGTTTTGGCCGTTGGCTATCCCGGGTATGGCGGTAATCCCGGGTCTCCAGACGAACAGGCTTTATATAAGACAGCGCGGGCCAATTATGATTGGCTAATCGCGCAAGGCTTTAAAGCCGAGCAGATCATAATTGTTGGACAATCTTTGGGTACGGGCGTTGCGACTTGGCTGGCTACGGAAAAGGACGCAGCCGGCCTGATTTTGGAAGCCGCCTATACCGCAATGGATGATATGGCGCAGCGGCAATTTCCAATATTGCCGGCCAAATGGTTGACCAAAGACCGCTATCCGTCCTTCTCTCGGATTGATCAGATAAATATGCCGTTGATTTGGATTCATGGGACCAATGATGGTCTCATCCCCTTTGCAATGGGGCAGAAATTATTTGATGCCGCTCGGGAACCAAAAACCGCCAGAGCGATAAAAAATGGCGGCCATAATGATTTGTGGATGCGGGGAATTGACGCCATAATTCGTAATGAAGCGGATCGTCTGGTGCCCAGCGACCCGAGTTGAGTCTTTAATCATCCAAATCTAAATTTCCGGAGGACCAGCAGCAGCAAGAGGTGGGTCAGATGGATTTTTCATATACCGTGTAAATCCGGTTGATTTTGGATTGAATCGCATCGGCAATCGCAACCATCCCCTTATTATCCTCTAGGATCCAACCGATTTCACCGCGTGTCGCACCATAATGGGCAATGGCTTCCCGGCGAATATATTCGATCATCATAAAGGCCATTTGGCTCGCGATCCGGCTGTTTTGCAGCTCTTTGATCACGCCCATTAAAGGCACTCGCATCGTCGGTGATTTCGGAAATTTCAGCCACCACAGTAGCTTCGCCCAATTGAATGGTAGCAAACTGCCATTCATATTCTTGGTCCGGTCATTCAGGTCGGGCAAGGTCATCATAAAGGCAACCGGTTTGCCTTCCAATTCTGCGATCATGATCAGGTCTTGGTAAACAATTGGCTTGAGCTTTACGCCGACATGATCAATTTCATGATCCGTCAGCGGGACAAAGCCCCAATTGTCTGACCAAGCGTCATTGAGAATGGTCATGATGATTTTTGCATCTCTGTCGAAATGGGATTTATCGACTTTGCGCAATTTTAACTTGCTGTTGCGTTCACCTGATTTCACGATGCGATCGATAAGTGGCGGAAACCCATCGATAATGTCCAGATCATAAGTGACCAATTCTTTGACGCTCTTATAATCCAGATTTTCTATCCAATTTTGATATTCTGAATTGTGATGACCCATCATAACGGTTGGGCTGTGATCGTGGCCCATTGTCAGCAATCCTGGTTCATCCCAAACGGACAAGCTGAGCGGGGCAACAATCCGGTGCATGCCTTGCTCCTTCAGCCATTTTTCAGCGGCATCGATCAGGGCGCTGGTCGCGGCTTCATGCTTGGCCTCCAACAACCCCCAATGGCCTGTGCCTGGCCCAAAACCTTGTTCCACAGGTTGTACTAAGGCCAAATGGTCCAAATGCGCGCTAATCCGTCCTACGATTTCACCATCTTGCTCAGCTAGGAAAAGTTGGATGGTTGCATGTTCGAAAAAAGGGTTTTTCCCGGGCGTGAGCAGGGCATAAACTTCGGACTTAAGAGGCGGAACCCAATGCGGGTCATTTGCATTTAGTCGATAAGCCAGATCGACAAAATTCTTCAGCTGTGCCTTGGTGGATACGGGATGAATGTCTATATGCTTGGTCACGATATTATTTAGACCCTTATTGAGCGTATACAAGCTGCGGATTAAACGATGCTGTGGCTCGATTGAGGGTATTATGTCAAGCACTTGCACGGTGGAACGGGTAAGCGCAGATGAGCGAGAGAAGCCATAGCAATGCCATTATCTCGCCATGTTATGCTGCTGTATGCACGGAATTGCGAAGACAGGATCTTATGAAACATTCTCTCCCCAAGGCTGCAAAATCTGTGTCATCATCCGATGATCAGGCTGCTGTGTCTGCTCAGGCGGCAACTTTTGATGACAATGAGTTGATCCGAACAGCGGCGAAAGTGACGCGAGACCTCAATGCTGTACGCCCAGCAATTTATTGGTCTGACCTGCTGATTTCTGCCGGAATAGGTTATGGAGCGATGATCGCAGCAATCTTAGTGTCAGGATGGACTTGGACTTTGGTGGCGGCAATGGTTTCAGTGCTAGCACTTTACCGGGCGGGCAGCTTCATCCATGAACTAACCCATATTCGACGGAACGCATTGCCCGGTTTCCATTTCGCTTGGAATCTTATTGTTGGAATTCCGCTGTTATTGCCCTCCTTCATGTATGAAGGCGTTCACAATCTCCATCATGCGCGGACACGATATGGCACGGCCGAAGATCCCGAATATCTTCCTTTGGCGCTGATGAAGCCATATACCGTTCCGCTATTTGTGGTGGTTTCGGCCTTAGCACCGATTGGGTTGTTCATCCGCTATGCCCTATTGGCTCCACTATCTGTTCTCATTCCGCCTTTGCGGACATTGGTGGTGGAACGCTATTCTGGTCTCGTGATCAATCCTGAATTTCGCCGTCGTCCGCCTGAAGGTGATTTGAAAAAGCAATGGTATGCGCAAGAAATAGCGGCCAGCCTCTGGGCAATTGGGCTATTGACGGCTGTAGCCACGGGCTTTTTGCCGCTAGATGCTTTTCTCATCGCCGTAGCCATTGCTGCCGGATCGGTCGTACTCAATCAAGTGCGGACATTGGTTGCGCATTTGTGGGAAAATGACGGCGAGGTGATGAGTGTGACGGAACAATATCTGGATAGCGTCAATGTTCCGCCGCCCGCTCTATTGCCGGCATTATGGGCACCTGTGGGCTTGCGATATCATGCTTTGCACCATCTTTTGCCGGGCCTGCCCTACCATGCGCTCGGCCAAGCGCACCGCCGAATTTCCGAGGCTTTGCCGCAGGAATCAACCTTCTATCGCGCCAATCATCTCGGCCTATGGACATTGGTTGCGGGTTTAATGCGCGGTAGCTCTGGCCGTCCGGCAGCCGAATGATCAACAAGCGTTAATTTGCGCTATTCTTCGGTTCGGATGAGAACTGTTTCTCCGATCAGAAAGAACAGGATAAATGGTGCCCAAGCCGCCAAAATGGGTGGATAGGCGCCGATTGTCCCCATCGCGAGCGAGAAATTATCGGCTACAAAATAGGCGAAACCCAAGGCCATACCTAAAACGGCGCGGACAAAAAGTTGCCCCGATCGGGCCAAACCAAAGGCGGCAACCGCGCCCAGTAAAGGCATTAGCGTCGCCGACAGGGGCCCGGATATCTTATGCCAGAGGCTGGCTTCTAGGCCCATGGTAGGTCGCCCCGCTTCTTTCAATTCAGCAATGGCAGAGCGCAGTTGCGGGAAGGACAGACTGTCTGCTTTGACGTCGGCCAAAGTAAACTGATCCGGCCGCAGGCTTTCGCCAATGGTGACACTGGCCTTTTGTTCTTCTGTACCGGTCAGTACGTTAAATTGGGTGACACCGGTGAGTACCCATGAGGATCCGCTAAATCGCCCTTCTTCGCTCTGCATGAGGCTGGTCAGGCCGCTATTGGTGCGGTCGTAAATTGTAATATCTTCAAGAACAACTTGCTGTCCGCGACCAGTGACCGTCTTGGCATTTATCAAATTGTCACCATCACGCACCCAAACATTGGTGCGCACATTGCTGGCTGCTGGGACAGGGCCATAGTCAACTTTCTCCCAAGCTGACAATTTTGCTGTTGCCGGCGCCACGACAATTTCGTTGAACATAAAGGAGATGAGAGCAACGAACATGCTGGTAATGATCAGCGGCGCGAGAATTTGGTGCGCTGACAATCCACCGGCTTTCATTGAAATCACTTCACTATTTTGATTCAAGGTCGCAGCGGTCACAATCGTGCCCAAGAGCACCGCAAATGGCAGAAACCTTTGGATAAGTTGCGGCGCTCGCCACGTCACATAGGTCCACAACTGGCTTTGGCCGTTGGTTTCTTGCGCCAATATGCGGCCGCTTTCACCAAGCAGATCCAGCGCTTGTAAGACCAGGACAAGCAAGGCCAGTACGGCAATTGTCCGCACCATCAACATTTTGGCCATGTAGAAGGCCAATGTTCGGGATGGAAAAAAGTCCATGGCTAAGCGCCCCTATATGTCATGCTGTGGCTGTATAACTTATTCACGAACATTGGCACGCTTTCGATTAAAGTTGAGTATGCTTTTGAAAACACCGCCAAATTTGGAAAATGCTTTTTCGAGTGCCCCAATAGGCTGTCCGCCTGGAACATGGGCTACCATGTGATACATCCAGATGATTAAGCCACCGAAAAGCAGGAAGGGCACCCACAAAGCGATAATCGGATCCACTATTCCGAGGGCACCAAGATCTTCGCCATATTGATTGATTTTATGATAGGTGACGATCATCACGATTGATACGAATACGCCGAGCGCGGAATTGGATCGTTTCGGGGGAATGGCCAGCGCGAGCGCCAATAAGGGCATAAGTAACATCATCACGACTTCGACTATGCGAAAATGAAAATTGGCGCGGCTTTGATTGCGTTCGGTCACCGATCGATCTTTGTCCAAGCCAACGCGGACCAGTTCCGGAATCGTATATTCCAGATCAGCGCCCCCGCGCGATCGGAAAGCTTCGATATCGGGCAAATCAATCGGTAAATCATGGCTGCTAAAGCTCAAGATCCGGGGCTTCTCATAATCTGGCGCGTCATGAATCAGCACACCTTGAGACAATCGCAAAATGATGGTGTCGGGATCATCCGTAGCTAGAAATTGGCCACCTTCGGCGGTTACAGACACGATTTGGCCCGATTTATTCTCTGCGCGAACAAACATGCCGCTTAATTTTGTCCCATTGTCGCGGCTTTCCTCAATCCGCATGGTCATTTTTGAGCCCAATTTTGTGAATTCACCGACTTTTATCGATGCGCCCAAAGCGCCCGAACGCAATTCAAAGCGTAATTCTTCATAATAATATCGCGAGAGTGGTTGAATAAAGCCAACCAATGCCAAATTGACGAGCATGAGTCCCACCGCGAACATATATGGTACTTTCAACAAGCGCCCATAGCCTTGCCCAACAGCCCGGAAAACGTCCAATTCCGAACTGAGCGCCAATTTACGAAAAGCCAACAATATGCCCAATAACAGGCCGATCGGGATCCCAAGAGAGAGATATTCTGGGATTAAGTTTGCGAGCATGCGCCAGACCACGCTGACAGGCCCACCTTCAGCGGCTACAAAATCAAACAGACGCAACATTTTTTCAAGAACCAGCAACATTGCTGCGATTACCAGTGTGCTAAAAAGCGGTACGGCGATCAAACGAGCAATATAACGGTCGGTGGAAGTTAGAAATTTCAACTTATCGTCGCCCTCTCACCATGTTTCTGCCGCAAATCATTTTCATAACCACATTATATCAGGGGGCTGATTCTCTATCCGCCGCAGTTTGAACGCGGGTATAACGACTAGGAGTATTTTCGTCATGTTGAAATTTGCAGCGTCTTTTGCGCTTTCAACCGCTTTAGTGGCAATTCCTCTGTCTGCGGTTTCCGCAGGCCAAAAAATTACGAATGATTTGAGCAAATGCCGCGCTGGTAATGGCCCGGCTGTCTTGGTTAAAATTAGCGGAGTCAAGGCGGCTTCCGGTAAATTGCGTGTACAAAGCTATCGCGGTACCAAGGCGGAATGGCTGAAAAAAGGTGCCTGGATTAATCGCATCGAAGTGCCAGCGCAGAGCAACAGCATGACCATTTGCGTGCCCGTGCCTGCTAGCGGCACTTATGGAATTGCCGTTCGGCATGATGTGAATGGCAATGGCAAGACCGATATCCGGTCTGATGGCGGCGGCATGTCCAACAATCCAAGTATCAATATTTTTAACCTGGGTAAGCCCAGCTACAAAAAAACCAAATTTGCGGTGGGCAATGAAGTCAAATCGATCAGCATCAAAATGAAATATCTGTGATGGGCAGATATTGTGAGGAAATAGGCGAGTAACAGATGGCCAATGTAGCGCTACTTTCTAATCCAAATTCCACGGGGAACCGTGCAATATTGCCGGAAGTGCGCTCCTATTGCGTCAAAAATTGTGACGTTTTTCACTATGAAGTCGATGCCGTAGACGAAATTACCAAAGCCCTGCAAACCATCGCCAAGGTCAAACCCAAGGTTCTTGTGATTAACGGTGGGGATGGAACGGTGCAGGCGGCCTTGACTGAATTATATCAGGGTGGTCATTTTGGTGATAATCCACCGCCTGTGGCTGTTCTGCCTAATGGCAAAACCAACTTAATTGCTCTGGATTTGGGTGCGGAAGGCAATCCGCTCAAAGCGCTGGAGCGGATAGTGGAAATGGCCAAGCATGATTTGCATGAACATCTGGTCGACCGCGAGCTTATTGCCCTGTCAGATGGCGGCAAAGACAGTAAAGTGGTGCTGGGCATGTTTTTGGGCGGCGCGGGCCTATCGGAATTTATCCTATATTGCCGGCACAAAATCTATCCTCTGGGTCTCCCCAATGCCGCTTCGCATATATTGACAGTCTTTGCGGCATTGGCGTCGGTTTTATTTGGTATCCGGGCCAAATTTCTGCCCAATCGGCCATCACCGATCAGCATCTCATTGATCAAAAAGGGTCAATATCAGGGTAATTTTGCGATTTTGATCGTGACCACTCTAGAAAAATTACTATTAATGCGCCGGTTCAGCCGTGCACGCGAAAAACGGGGACGATTGCAATTCATGGCGATTGACCAAAAGCCGGCTGCCTTGATGCGGTTTATTTTTTCAGTGCTTTTTGGCCGACTGGGCAAAACCACACAAAAGGGTATTCACCTAGAACAAGGCGATATGATCCGCATTGAAGGTGAAAATAGCAATGTGGTCATGGACGGGGAATTGTTTCGGGCACAGGCCGGACAACCGATTGTTTTGCAATCGACCAAGCCGGTATCATTCCTTCGCCTCGCTGCATAGGCTATTACTCCTCGAGTGAGTGATCTCAAACCTCTTGTTGAAGCGGAACTGATCGAACCGGTTGAACCGCGTGTGGCTGCCTTTGCGGCGGCGATCGCTGACCAATATGGCTCGGCATCCCGGGCGGTGCTGTTTTACGGATCTTGCTTGCGGACCACCGAACTGGACGGGCAGATGCTTGATTTTTATCTGATCGTGTCAAGCTATGAGGAAGCCTATGGCAAAAGTTGGCTGGTGCGCGCAAACAAGCTGTTACCGCCCAATGTCTTTCCCGCTGAACATGATGGACTGGTGGCCAAAATTGCCGTTTTAAGTGAAGCGGATTTTCATGCCCTTAATCAACCGCAGGCCAGCGCTGTCAGCGTCTGGGCGCGTTTTGCCCAGCCATCGCGGCTGGTATGGAGTGTCGATGATGACGCCAAAGAGAAAATTGTCGCTGCCATTATTTGTGCACCGATAACCTTATTTTCCCTGGCTTTACCGATGATAGACCAGCCGGATCAACCGCCATTGGCGGTCTTCCAACGGGGATTTTCATTGACTTATGAGGCGGAATTGCGAGCTGAACGGAAAAACCGAGCGCATTCCGTCGTCGATGCCGATCCCCAGCGCTATGAACGCTTCGGGCAAGCGGCAATGGGGGATTTTAAACGGTCCAATCTTCCAATGTTATCCAATGGGGCGGCGCAAAAACGATGGAAAGACCTGCGCCGCAACGGAAAATTCTTGACATTGGCCCGATTGGCTAAGGCATCGGGAACCTATGCTGGGGGGATAGACTATCTGGCGTGGAAGATTAATCGGCATGCTGGCACCAATTATGAGATCAAACCTTGGCAACGAAAATGGCCAATTTTGGGAGCTTTGACGATGTTACCGCGATTATTTGCCGGTGGAGCGATAAAATAGGCTAAGGTGATCAGCACAGTTTTGGGGAGGATTGCACAATGGTAAAAAATTTATCCGAACATCCAATACATTTTGGCCTGGGAGCGACAGCATTTAGTGAACCCAAATTTACCGGTGAAGTTGATTGGTATCAAGGCTATGCAGAACGGCATATGGCCGATGGCGCCGAGGGACGATTAATGTCTCTCCACCATTTTACAGAATCCTGGACGGTCTGGGAAATGCATCCGGTTGGCGCAGAAGTGGTGATGTGCCTCAGTGGAACAATAGCTTTGATTCAACAATTACCGGATGGATCTGAAAAACAGATTATTTTGCAAGAAAACGAATATGCTATCAATCCGCCAGGCGTCTGGCACACCGCAGATGTTGAAGAGGCGGCAACGGCCTTGTTTATCACCGCAGGGCAGGGCACCGAAAATCGCGACCGATAAGCTCGGAACTAGCGATCCTTATAATCTGGCTTGCGTTTGCTGAAAAAAGCTTTGGCGGCTTCTCGGCTGTCTTCGGTGAAGCTTAGCATAGCCTGTTGGCGATCTTCGATGGCCATCGCCGCTTCGAAGCTTTGTGCATCAATATTGCGGTTGAGCGCATCTTTCGTCAGGCGCAATCCCATAGGCGCTGTATCGAGCATTTCTTCGGCCAACGCCAATCCGGTTGGCAGCAATTTATCTTCATCGACCGTTTCGCTGATCAGCCCCAATTTTTCCGCTCGCTCTGCATGAATGAAGCGACCGGTTAAAAGCAGCTCTGACGCCAATGATGATCCGACCAGCCGCGGCAGAAAATAGCTGGAACCCATATCGCAGCCGCCCAAACCAATTTTGATATAAGCGGCATTCATTTTGAGATTGGGCGCGCCAAAGCGGACATCGCTGGCAAGCAAAAGCGAAAAACCGCCGCCGCAGGCCGCGCCTTGACCCAGCGCGATAATCGGTTGCGGACATTGTCGCATGAGCTGCATAACCGTAGCGATGCTGCGTTGTGTGTGCCAGATATGCTGGACTGACCCGCGCGTTCCATCATTTTTCCAGGCGCCGATATCTAGTCCGGCACAAAATGCGCGACCTTCCGCCCGAAAAATTATCACACGAATATCGTGGCGATCTTGCAAGGCTCGAAAATAATCCTGCAGCGCAAAGATCATATCTTCGTTCATGCTGTTCAGTTTGTCGGGTCGGTTGAGCGAAAGAATTTCGATCGCACCGCGTTGTTCAATCAGCAGGCTATTGGTCATTTTCTTCTCCCCGAACCGATACTCAAATTGCGCCAACCGCCTTGCCTGCCGCTGCAAACATATCGAGAATTTGATCAACTTGTTCTGCAGTATGTTCGGCGCAAAGTGAGCAGCGCAGCAAGGTCATATTTGCTGGGGTTGCCGGCGGGCGTGCAAGATTCACATAAAGCCCTTCGGCGAGGAGCGCTTGCCACATCATAGCGCCGCGTTCGAGATCGGGCATGATAACCGCGATAATCGCGCTTTGAGCTTCCGGCGTGCCAAGTTCAAAACCCAAGTCGCGCAAGCCTTTATGGAGCTTTTTGCTATTTTCCCATAAATGAGCCCGTTTGTTGCCGCTGTGCATCAGCTTGCGGATCGACGTGCTGGCAGTGGCCATCACGCTGGGAGGCAGCGATGCAGTGAATACATAGGGGCGGCAAACCAGCCGCATGATCTCAAATTTCGGATGATTGGAAACGCAGAAACCGCCGACCGTACCAACGGATTTACTGAATGTCCCGATTACAAAGTCGACATCGTCAATCACGCCTTGGTCTTCACAGACTCCACGGCCGTTTTCGCCGATAAATCCCATGCTATGGGCTTCATCGACTAGGGTCATGGCGCCATTTTCCTTGCAGACCCGGATCATCTCTTTCAGCGGTGCGACATCACCGAGCATGGAATAAACGCCTTCAAGGACGACAAGTTTTCCTGCTTCTGCTGGCAAGCGTTTCAGACGCTTTTCCAGCGCTTCCACATCATTATGCCGGAAGGCGACAATCTCAGCATTGCCCATCGCGCAGCCGTCGTAAATGGAAGCATGGCTGTCAATATCAAGAATGACATAATCGCCTTTGCCAGCCAGCGTCGAAATAATGCCCAAATTGGCTTGATACCCGGTGGAAAACACCATGGCATGGTCCATGCCGTAAAATTCTTTCAATGCTTCTTCGCAATCACGGTGTGGACTATAGGTGCCGTTTAAAACCCGGCTTCCGGTGGTTCCCGAACCAAAATCTTTCAGGGCCGTGAGACCGGCTTGTTGTACGTCATCATCGAAGGTCATGCCCATATAATTATAGGTGCCCAACAAAATGGTTTCCTTGCCATTGCATATGGCAACAGTTGGCGATTTTACTTCTTCCATAACCAATGAAAACGGGTCTTTGACACCAGTCGCCAATAAGGTTTCACGCTCTTGGATAAGCGGGTCAAACTTGCTGAGTAAGTCGTTCATTTATCTCTCATATTTTTGTCAGCCAAACCGAAGGTCGGGCAGGCAAGTGGAGCTATTTGCTTAGTTTTCCATCAATTTGCCAACGGCATCGGCCAATTGACCAACGGTTTCGATTTCAGCCTGCATGTTCATGGTGATGATAATATCAAACTCATCTTCAACCGCTGCGACAAAATCCATCACCGTAAGACTATCCCACTCCAAATCGCCTGCAAATGTGGTGGCGTCCTTCAATTCAACGCCTTTGTTATTAAACGGTCCGATCAACCCTTCAACTTTAGCCTTAATTTCTTCGCGACTTGCCATGTTCCCATTCCTCACTCTGCCAGTCTGTTTGGTTCTGACCAACCTTTGCCAAGATGAGCCCCCCATTGGCAAGCGAATAAGGCCGAAACGCGGCACAAGCGTGAGCATATCGGCCACAACTTGCCCAAATGCCCCTATTATGTCACTCTTCGAGAGCATCGGGTCGCGCCTTTGCGGAGGGTCAGCCTATGACCGAAGAACGAAAATGGCCGGATGAAGTGATCCAATTGCTGCGTACGACCCAGCAGCATCACGTACAACTCAGCTTAATGGCAGATCACAAAGCGAATATGCTCATCGGTGCGACATTTGTGGTCTTCACTCTCGCTATTGGGCAGAGCCACGCCAGCAGTTTTTCCTTACCCTTGCTTATATTGGCCATTTCGGCATTTTGCGCCGCAGGACTGGCCGCCATTGCCGTTATGCCGGCAACGAAAATCCGGGCCGGCAGCAATCCGAATATGTTGTTTTTTGGTGCATTTTCAAAGATTTCGGAAGAAGAGTTTCAAAATCAGCTCTTGGCTGAAAATTTTGTTGATCAGGAAACAGTCTATCGCACGATGCTGCGCGATATCTATCAAATGGGCGTTGTCCTCGAGCGTAAAAAATATCGTTATCTTGGTCTCGCTTACCGGGTATTTTTGCTCGGTTTATCGACTACCTTTATCACCTATCTGATCGAGCAGGTAGCTGGACCGCTCTAAAAACCTGACCTTAATCCCAGCGCAGCCAGAGTTGCTCAATCGCCCAAACCACACCTCCGCGCATCGCGCCTTTTGGCTTGCTACTGTCCATTTCAAACTGACCAATTTCACGGAACCAGGTCTCATAAAATATATGCAGTTCCAGGCGCGCCAAATGCAGGCCCAAACAAGTATGAATGCCCGAACCAAAAGCGCCATGACGGAAATGCTTGCGGTCTACCGAAACGGTCATTGGATCGTCGTTAAGCTTATCTTCCCACCCAATCATGGCAAGCGGACAAATTATCTTTTCTCCTTGGCGTAAAGTCTGGCCGCCCAATTGGGTATCTTCGCTGATCTGGCGTGGCAAATTGACGAAACTATAGCGGCGGAGCAATTCCTCGGTGACATTGGCGATGCACGCTGGATCTTCTATTATGCGTTGTTGCAATGCAGGATTGGCCGCCAGATGTTTCATGCAGAAGCTAAGCGCGTTCACGACGGTGTCGAGGCCGGCCAAAAACAAAAGATGTGCGATGGAGAGCAATTCTTCGAAGGAAAGTGCGCGTCCATCAATATCCGATTTGATAATATCGCTCATCATATCATCTTGGGGGTCGGCTTGGCGCTGCTTCACAAATTCGGCTAGAATTCCGACAATTTTTTGTTGAACCTGTGCGACTTCCGGTGTGCCGGCCAAATCGAAATTCTGGCTCACCAGATCCCGAAACTCTTCGAACCTGTCGAGCGGTAGTCCGAGCATTTCCATAAAAACTGAGACTGGGAAACGGGATCCCACGGCTTCAATAAACTCGCAGCTGCCATCGTCTTTGACGGAGCCGATCAGGCGGTCAGCCCATTGTTGAATGCGCTGCTGCAGCGGAGCAATGGCCTTTTTCTCGAAAAACGGACGCATTAACTGGCGGTAGGGACGATGTTCTGGGGGATCGAGCGACAAAGGAATGGTCTTGGGTATGTTTTCAATATGCGGAATAGAGAAATTGGCATTGGAAAACACCGTTGGTTTGCGCAGCAGTTCGATCATCATATCGCCATCTGTCACAATCCAGTGCCCGCCATTGGCAGGTGTCCAAAAGAGCGGCGGTGCATCGTCTTTAAGGGCACGAAAAGCTTCGTGGACATCGATTTTAATCGCTGGTTCTGCATAAATATCGAAATCATGCACCGGCACATCTTCGCGGATCGCAGCATTGGTAGTCATAGCGTCATCTCCCACCCATGTTATGCGCAGAAGCGGATAGTTTCGCAGCTAGTGATTTTAGGAGGCGCTACAGCCAGTCATTCTGCCGATACCATTGGGCGGTGTCTTTCAGACCTTGTCGGGTTTCAATTTGAGCGGTCCACAATTCCGGCGGGAGCCTTTTGGCGGGATCGACGGTCCAGTCATCATGGCAAAAATAGCTGACCCGATCTTCTGTTAATTTGGCCCGTTCACGGCGAACCACGCGATCTATCTTGGCGCCGCATTTGAGAATAAATTTCGGCGTGGACATGGGGTGAACGCGTTTGCCAATCGCCCATCCAATGGCTTTCGCAAAACTGGTTTGCGTCCACCCTCCGGTTTTGCCATCGTCTATTTCAAATATGCCCGCGGTAAGATCTTCATGTGACGGAATAACAGTCATCAAGGCCCTGGCCAGATCATCGACATGAATGGCTGAAAGCCGGCCATCGGCATCGGGGGGCAAAGTGACAAACCCGAATTTGGCCATTTTGAACAGGTCCAGCATTTCACCATCACCGGGACCAAATATGGCCGGCGGCCGAATGATCGTCCAATCCAAACCGCTAGACTTCACAATTTTCTCCGCTTTGGCCTTTGTCTCTCCATAAATGGACAAATCCGGTAATGTTGCAGCTAGCGATGACACATGGATAAAGCGCCGGCATCCTGCTTTTTTGGCCGCTTCTACCACGGCGAGTGTTCCGGCAACATTGCCCGCTTCAAACCCTTCACGCGTGGGTGCATTGACGACGCCAGCAATGTGGATCACCACATCGGCACCGGTGCACATCACACTCAGGCTGGCCGGATTGTCCAAAGCACCTCGGACCCAAGAGACATTGGGCCGGTCATCCTGTGTTCGCCGGGTAAGCGCGCGGACCGGAAAGCCAGCACGGACCGCCAGATTTAGCAAATGTCCGCCGACAAAACCGGTGGCGCCGGTAATGGCCAAAGTTTGTTTGGTCCGCATCGGATTATTTGCCAGCTTTTGCGGTCATAGCAGCACCATCTGATTGCGATGGACCACGGCGCTGCGTGGTGCGTGGCTTAACAGAGCTTCTAGTTCATTACTTCTTCGCCCAATGATTTTTGCACAATCAGCTGCACTATATTCGACCAGTCCGCGGGCGATTACCTGTCCATCAGCCTGAGCAATATCGACAACATCACTGCGATCAAATTGGCCGGTAATCCCGGTAATCCCCGCGGCCAATAGACTATTTCCATCTTGCAGAGCTTCTGCCGCACCGTCATCCACGGAGATGGTGCCAGCGGATGTGAGACGGCCACCCAACCAACTTTTGCGCGCACTGGTCGAACCGCTTGCTTGGAACAAGGTTCCAATTCCACTTTGTTGGTAGCGATCCAGAGGATGATCATGTTTGCCTGATAATATCGACAATTTAATGCCGGCGAGATTGGCGATCCGCGCTGCTTCCAATTTCGAAGTCATGCCGCCTGAACCCAATCCAGAAGAAGATGATCCATCTGCCATAGCCATGATGCGAGCATCCACATGTTCAACCAGCGGGATGATTTGATCATTTTCGGTGCCAGTTGGACGGCGATCAAACAATCCATCAACATCGGACAACAGAAAAACATGATCAGCCGAAGCTGCTTGCGCAACGCGAGCGGCAAGCCGATCATTATCACCAAAACGGATTTCATCAGTGGCGACGCTATCATTCTCATTAATGACTGGAATGGCGCGATTTTCTAATAGTTTTTCGAGCGTTGCTGCCGCATTGAGATAGCGCTTGCGGTCTTCCAAATCATCCAAGGTCAGCAGCATCTGGGCAGCGGTAACATCGTGATTGGCTAGCAAAGCGGACCACAAGCTGGCCAACGCAATTTGGCCAACCGAAGCGGCGGCTTGGGCATCGGCCAAGTTTGCGCGACCGGATTTCTCCAAACCGAGTTTCCGTGCGCCCAGTGCAATCGAACCGGATGAAACAATAATGACCGAAACGCCTTCCGCGTGCCTTTTGGCGATATCTGCGACCAGTGTTTCGAGCCAAGACCGACGAATATTGTCATCATCGCCGACGAGGAGCGATGATCCGATTTTTACAACAATTACTTCCTTAGCAATCGTCATCATAGCGGAGACCAATCCGCCTTTTCCTCCTCATCGCCGTTTTCATCACCGGCCATTTGGTCCTTTTTCTCAATGGAACTATGTCCACCGACTGCTTCGAGAAGACTGTTTAATACCGCATCCATGCCTTTACCGGTGGCGCCGGATAAAGGCAGTATGTCACTAGCTCCTGCGGAACGCAGATCATCGCCAATGGCATCCATCAATTCATCGTCTAGCAGATCAGCTTTGTTCAGCGCTAATATTTGCGGTTTCTCAGCCAGTCCGCCGCCATATTGTTCCAGTTCCTTGGTCACGGTTTTCCATGCTGCAACGGGATCATCGCCGGTGGCGTCGATGAGATGCAACAAGATTTTGCACCGCTCAATATGCCCCAGAAACCGGTCTCCAATGCCAGCACCTTGCGCGGCACCGTCAATTAGTCCGGGAATATCGGCCAGTACAAATTCTCGTCCTTGATGCTGAACGACGCCCAATTGGGGATGAATGGTCGTGAACGGATAGGCGCCGACCTTGGCCTTGGAATTGCTCACGAAGTTGATCAATGTGGATTTTCCTGCATTGGGTAAACCAACCAATCCGGCATCGGCTATCAGCTTGAGTCTGAGCCAAATCGCGGCTTCTTCTCCCGGTTCTCCTGGTTGGTGTTGCCGCGGAGCGCGGTTGGTAGCACTTTTGTAGCTCGCGTTACCGCGTCCCCCCACGCCGCCTTGCAGAAACAATTCTTCTTGTCCCTCAAAGGTAAAGTCGAGCAGGACATGCTCCTTATCTTCCGACAAGATCTGGGTGCCCACCGGGATTTTGATAATCCGGTCTTCTCCGCCGGCACCGGTTCGGTTGCGGCCTGCGCCTCCTTTTCCGCGCGGCGCTTTGATATGCTGCGTGTAACGAAAATCGATCAAAGTGTTCAGGCCTTCGACAGCCTTGAATATTATATCGCCACCCTTGCCGCCATTGCCGCCATCAGGGCCGCCAAACTGAATATATTTTTCACGCCGAAAACTGACAGCACCCGGCCCGCCCTGGCCAGAGCTGACATATATTTTGGCTTGATCTAAGAAATGCATCCCAGTGCATTTAGGGATGTCGCGCTCGAAAGGCTAGGGATTCATTCGGCGTACTGCAATTGCTCCATTTGCGATATACGAGGATCGTTCGGAAAGACCCATTCTTCGCCGATCACTTGTTCAACTGAAAGATGCTCGGGGATCTTGTCCAACCCGATCATTTTATCGCAGGTCTGATGGAAACTATATATGCGGGCTTCTTGATAGCTTAGCGGGACGCTTTTAAAGCCATCGCTTTCCATCGATTTCTGTATCATTTCGCCAAATTGCGTATCTTCTAGAATGATCGGACTCATGTCACGTCCATTGGCTTTGGTTTCATCCGGGACGGTCCAAAGATCTGGTGCAGGGCCGTCTCCCCAGTCCAATGCCATGGTGACCAGTTCCAATCGCGTCGTGTTCAAACCGGTTGGCCAAAATACCAACGGAGGGACAAAATAATTGGATAGCGGAGATACCCAATTTGGAAACATGGTATAGCTTTGTGTGCAGGTGCGTCCCAATTCTCCCACTGTATCTATTTCTTGCCATTCTGGCGGCGATTCGACCGCGCGAACATGTTCGCGGTTGGTATTTTGTGGAGCAGGGGCCAGCATACGGGCATGACCGTTGGGAAATAAGGTGTTCACATTGCGTTTGCTGTCGACCAAGGGCGCGACGGTGTCGGGATGTATGAACGGCACGTGATAAACTTCCATATTGGCCTCCATCGCGACTTTCCAGTTGCAGTTGAGGTCAAAACTATATCGTGCTGCCAATTTTACTTTGTCGAATTGAAATTCTTCCCAATCATCCGCCATTGGGCCCAGCCATTGTTTGAGCGGCATGGCTTCATCGTCAAAATTTACAAAGATGATATTGCCCAACATTTCGCATTGCACAGGGATAAGGCTGCGACATGATAAATCGAGATCACCAAAATCCTGCTTCTCGGGAACACCGACCAACGCGCCATCGGTTTTATAGGTCCAGTTGTGATAGCCACACATCAAGCGCGGGGATTGCCCCTTTTCTTCCGTGACAACCGGGGCCCCACGATGGCGACACGTGTTGTAAAACGCGCGAACTTTTCCATCCATGCCGTGGACAATGATCAATGGATTACCGGTATTCTCCCATTTCATAAAACACCCGCGGTCAGGAATTTCATCGATATGCCCAGCAAATAGCCAGCTTTTTTTCCAGATATGTTGTTGCTCGAGCTCATAATATTCTGGCGAAGTATAGCGGCCAGCGGGCAAATCAGGCAGATGCGGGAAACCTTGTGGCGGCGCTGAGCGGTCCGCTTCCCAGTCCATAAGACGTTTCATCTGTGCCACATATGCGGGGTTCATGATGCCTCTCCTCCCTAAAGGAAATGCCATGATCAGCAGCACAGCGTCGATTGGCAATAGTGATAGATGCGTTTGGCGGCGCAATCCTCTCAAAGAGGAAGCAGGAAATAGGCAGTTTTCTGCTGAACGATAGGATAGGGATGATAACCCATAGACAATGGGCGAGTGCCATAGCGGGATAAAATGACAGACGAAAAAGCAGATCATAAAACGATCCACCAATGGATGGATGCATATACCAATGCATTGGAAAAAAAGGAAATAGCCGTGGCATCCGCTCTGTTTGACGACAATAGCGGCTGGCGCGATATTCTTGCATTTTCTTGGACAATTCAAACCTTTGAAGGCCCTGGTGCGATTGAGAAATTGCTCACGGACCGATTAGCCCAAGTGAACCCGCGCGGATGGACTGTGGATGCAGAACCGGACGCAACGGAAGGCGGGTTGAGCTTTGAAACAGATTTGGGACCTTGCAAAGGCTATATTCGTCTCAACAAAGGGAAGGCCTTGACCTTTTTTACCACGCTGGAAGATTTGCACGGCCATGAACAACCCATAGGAAAGCGCCGTCCATCTGGGCTTTTTGACGATGATAAAACACAATCATGGCTGGATCGCCGCGAGGCGGAACAGGCAGTATTGGGTCATCAAGACCAGCCATTTGTGCTGGTTGTTGGCGGCGGGCAGGGCGGCCTTGCTCTCGGTGCCCGGCTAAAGGTAAATGGCGTACCGGCGCTGATCGTCGATCGCCATAAGCGTTCCGGAGATGAGTGGCGCTCTCGCTATAAGTCTCTGACCTTACATGATCCGGTCTGGTATGATCACATGCCTTATATTCCGTTTCCAGAAAATTGGCCGGTCTTTACGCCAAAAGATCAACTCGGCGACTTTCTAGAAGCTTATGCTCAGATTATGGATCTGAATATTTGGAATGAAACCGAATTTACCGGTGGCTCTTTCGATGCTGACACGCAGCGTTGGACCGTGACGGTTGTGCGCAATGGAGAGACCATAGCGTTGCATCCTGTCCATATTGTTATGGCTGTTGGTAATGCGGGTTTTCCGGCTCAGCCAGATTTTCCTGGTGCCGCCGATTTTACGGGTGATCAATATCATTCCAGCGCCTTTACCAGTGGAGAGCAGTTTACCGGCAAAAATGTGGTCGTTATTGGCGCCAATAACAGCGCGCATGATATATGCTCCGATCTTGTCAATCACGGCATAAAGCCCACGATGATTCAGCGGTCATCAACCTTAGTGCTGCGCGGTTCAACGAATAGCAAAATGGCGCGACCATTATATTCTGAAGAAGCTGTTGAGCAGGGACTGACAACGGAAAAGGCGGATTATTTAAACGCTTCGGTGCCGCTGCGGATGAGCGAACAGCACCAAAAGCAAATCTGGAATCAAATCGCGATATCGGACGCGGATTTTTATAAATCCCTAACCGATGCCGGATTTCAAATTGACTTTGGTGTAGATGGAACCGGCTTATTTATGAAATATCTGCGTACAGCATCTGGATATTATATCGATGTTGGTGGCGCGGCGATGGTGGCGGATGGGCGCATCGCAATCAAATCCGGTGTGGCCGTTGAACGGTTGACTTCAAAAGGCTTGATCTTGTCGGATGGCAGTCATCTTGATGCTGATGCGATTATCTATGCAACTGGCTTTGGTTCAATGGAACAATGGGTGGAGCGTCTTATTTCGAAAGATGTTGCAGAGAAAATCGGGCCCTGCTGGGGCTATGGTTCGGGTGTGGAAGGCGATTCCGGCCCTTGGGAAGGGGAAATCCGCAATATGTGGAAGCCAACAAAACAAACTGGCCTATGGTTTCATGGCGGCAATTTGCAGCAATCTCGCTTCTATTCTCACTATCTCGCGCTGCAACTCAAAGCGCGTTTCAAAAATATCGATGCGGATATCTATCAACCCAATTAGCCGCCATGATTTGCGGTCTTTTTAAACGGCGGGAACGGTGTCCATCAACTGTTCCACTTGAACGCTTTTGGCGAGTTTTTCGGCGAGGTCACGGCTAAGCAGCGCCATTATCGCATTTTGAAAGGCGGGCGATTTTTTCATCAATTTTGTGACTTGCGCTGCTTCCCAATGAACAAGGCGCGCGCCAGGCAGGGCCGTGACATCGGCCGAAGGCGCGCGATCCAATACAAAGGCTATTTCACCGATAAAATTATCTGGCTCCAATTGAAAAGTCTTATCACCCTTTTTAATGACAACGGCGCCATCGATTAAAAAATATAAGTTGGTCAAAGGCTGGTTTTCGGACGCCAATGGCAAAAGCGTTTCCGCGGTCGACCAACGTGCTATTTTGAGCAATTGGCGAAACTGACCGGGTGAAAATCCGTCAAAGGATTCAAACAATTTCTTGTCTTCTGCGCTCAATGCAAAAACGGTGCGTTCCATTGCGATACGGAATAATATGACAAGATTGGCCGCGACCAGAATGAATGTTGTAAAAATCGCATCCCATAAGGGAATATCGGGAAACAGGTAATAATAGAGCAGATAAAATGCGGATCCCGCTAGCACCATGAGCCGCAGTTTCATTTCATCGCGGATGAGAAAAGCGACTATGTAAAAGACCGCTCCGAAATGGATCAGCAAAGCGGTGTTGAAATCAAAGGCCATAGAAAGTCCGTCGGTTTACAGCTGCAAATTAGAAAATTTCAAATATTCCACAAGGATTTAGCAGTTCGCTCGCAAAAAGATAGAGCAGTCCAAAATCGCTGTTGATGAGCGACAGTGGATCACCATCATGCGGTTTTGCTGTTCGACATTGTTCGAGCAACTCATTAAGCTTTTTCCTTTGCGCCAAAATCAGGAAATCCTTTTTGCCTTTAGCCCATATTATTCTGACCGCTGCGATCCTGATCACACTGGCGACATCGCTGTTTCTGGTTTTTCGCTATCGGCATATACGATTGCACGGCGCGCAACCCAGCAATCTGGTTGCGTTTACGGCGATCCTATTTACCTCCGGCTTAGACGTCGGACTGATCATGTTTCCGCTTACCGAATTTCCGGTTTATGCCAATGAAGCACCTTATAACTTTACCAATCCATTGGCGATAGAATTTGGGTTTTGGGGATTTTTGGTCTGGGGTTTTTACTTTCTCACCACATTTTATTTCAGTGCCATAGAACCGCGACTAAAATTGTTCGAAATTGGGTGGGTCGCGATGATCAACAATTTTGTCATCGTTGCCACATGTGCTTTTACCGGATTTCTTTTTCTCAGCTATTTGCCGGACTATATTGCCGACATTTCACCTCTTGCGCGCTATTCCTTGGTGGCTTTTGTGGTGCTTGGTGCAGTTTTGTCGAGCACGGATATCCGATATGTGAAATGGCTCAGTTTCGGATCTTTTGCCCTGTTTCTGTTTTTGATTCTGGGCATGATGATTGCGACCAATATGGGTCCCGCAGAGGTGATCACAACCGGTCAAAATCTTGGCGGTTATTTTGGCCATCTCGATAAGTTTGTGAGTCCCTTATCCGACTATCACGCCTTTTACCTGTTCTGGTGGTTCGCATGGAGCATCATGATCGGCCAATTTGTTGCGCGGTTTCTCGGCGGCATCAAACCTTTGCAGTTGCTCATTGCGCTCTTGATATTGCCGTCGCTTCCGATTGCTATGTGGTTTTCTGTTCTTTATTATGTGCACAGCCAGGACATTATATTGTCCAGCATTCTGCAATTTTCGATGGTCGCTGTCGGTATTGTTTTTGTATTGAATTCGCTCGATTCTCTCACCCGCCTTTATTCCGAAAACTTGAATTTAACCGTCGAAAAACTAGGGATACCGCTTTATGTGGCTGGGCATTGGACTTTGCTGTTCGGATTGATTTTGCTCTACCAGTTCACACCCTTGAAAATTGAATGGATTGGTATGGTCGTTATCGGCCTGTACGGCAGCGTCTATTATCTGGTTTTCCGGCGCAAGGAAGCGCTGATCGGACTCATGCAAACAGGATCTCCCATTCATGACGAGTAACAAAACAAGCCAATGGGATTTTATCATTGTCGGTGCCGGGTCTGCCGGCTGCGTGCTGGCCAATCGCTTGTCTGCCAATGGGCAATATCAAGTGTTGCTCTTGGAGGCGGGGGGAAGTGATAAGAATATATTGGTTCAAATGCCGACCGCCCTTTCTTATCCGATGGCATCGGATACCTATAATTGGGGCTATTTTAGCGACCCGGAACCGGCCTTGGATGGCCGCCAGATTAGTTGCCCGCGCGGCAAGGGTTTGGGAGGCACGTCTTCGATTAACGGAATGGTCTATGTGCGCGGGCATAGTTGTGATTTCGAAGAGTGGGAAGAATCGGGTGCCGAGGGTTGGAATTATGCCCATTGTCTGCCCTATTTTCAGAAAGCGGAAACTTGGCAATATGGTGCGGATGCCTATCGCGGAGGTGATGGGCCTTTAGGTGTTGGCGGCGGCAATAACATGACGGGCAATCCGCTCTATCAAGCCTTTATCGATGCGGGCGTTGAAGCCGGTTACCCGCATAGCAAAGACTATAATGGCTATTGCCAGGAAGGCTTTGGTGCGATGCACATGACCGTGCGCGGCGGTTTTCGTGAGTCGACCTCCCGGGCTTATCTCGATCCCGTCAAGAAAAGGCCGAATCTGACAATATGGACGGGTGCCCATGTTGATCGATTGCTAATGGATGATCAGCGGGCGGCAGCAATCCGGGTGGAACGCAATGGCCGTACCGTTGAACTGTTTGCAAATCAGGAAATTATACTCTCGGCTGGTGCGATTGCGTCACCGGCTTTGCTGCAGCGCTCCGGTATCGGCGGCAAGAAGGTGTTGGACGCGGCTGGGGTAAAACAGACACATGATCTGCCCGGCGTCGGCGAGAATTTACAAGACCATCTGGAAGTCTATTTTCAGTTTCATTGCAAGCAACCGGTCAGTCTCAACAACAAGCTGGGCTGGTTTAGCAAGCTGCGCATCGGAATAGAATGGGTCCTGTTCAAAACCGGTCTGGGGGCAACCAACCATTTTGAATCCTGTGCCTTTATCCGATCAGAAGCAGGGCGCAAGTCGCCGGATATCCAATATCATTTTCTCCCCGCAGCGATGCGCTATGACGGAACGCCATCCCTCAAAGGCCACGGCTTTCAAGTGCATGTTGGTCCCAACAAACCGAAAAGCAGGGGCCATGTTCATATCACATCTGCTGATCCGTTGGCCGCGCCGAGTATCCTCTATAATTATATGGAACATCCCGACGATGTTGCGATTTGGCGCCGATCTATTCGTCTCACAAGAGAAATTATCAACCAGTCGGCGATGGATGATTTTCGGGGTGACGAGCTGCAACCAGGCGCAGAGATTGAATCGGATCTGGCGATAGACCAATGGGTGAAGGACAATGTCGAAAGCGCCTATCATCCTTGTGGGACCTGCAAAATGGGATCGGCCGATGATCCTCAGGCCGTTGTCGACAATAGCTGCAAAGTCATCGGATTGGATGGACTACGCGTGGTTGATGCATCAGTATTTCCAACGGTTACCAACGGCAATATCAATGCGCCGACGATCATGGTCGCCGAGCGGGTGTCGGACATGATTTTGGGAGAGCCATTATTGCCGCCTTCAACCGCGCCGAGCTGGATTGATGAAAACTGGGAATCTCAGCAGCGTCTCAACCCACCGCAACGGGGGTGATAAGAAGGGAGCAGCCAAGGCTTGCTCTGCGCCCTGGCTTTGTTTTCCTCCTCGCCAAAATTACGCGGAAAACCCCGCAAAGCGCGCGGCAAATGGTTCGGGTTCCAGCCCGGCAACATTGGCCACAAAGCTGATCGTGCTGTACGTTCCGATGAGCGCCAATATTTCCAATTGCTCCGCTTTGGTCCAATCATTTTGAAAATCGCATAGTGGTTTTTCTTCTAGCGAACCTGCAGCACAAAGCTGATCAATAGCCGTGACAAGGCGGTGTTCTTTGGCGGACCAGATATCTGAGTTTTCCGCATGAGTAGCGGCAATATGGTCGGCGCTGAGCTTGGCCGCTTTAGCGAAAATCGCGACATGGACACCCCATTCATATTCGCAATTGCGATTGGCTGTTGTGCGCAAAATTACAATTTCTCTGGTTCTTAAAGACAGCGGACTGTCTCGATCCAACAAGTTGGGGACAGCTTTTCGGAGAAAGCGTTCACTGTTCGCAAATGTACGGAACAGGGTCAGAATATAGCCATTTTGCTGCGGATAGTTGGTCAATAGTTTGGCGATTTCTGGATCAAATGGAGGATCAAGCGGTTGCAACGGGTTGGACAAGAGAGACTCCTATGCTACTAATTATGTAGCAATGATATGCGCTACAAATAGTGTAGCGTCAAGCGGAGTATACAATATGACAAAATTACCGGGGCAAGCGGTTCGGGGATCCACCACCGGGCGTCCGGTCATGGTGATCATGGATGTTCTCGGGAAACGCTGGACGCTTCGCCTGCTCTGGGAATTGAACCGACAGGGCCCCGGGACGTTTCGCGAACTTCAGGCTCGATGCGAAGATGTTTCGCCGACATCCTTGAACAACCGCCTAAAGGATCTCCGCAATCTCAATCTGATCGAAAATGGCGAGCGCGGTTTTGTTCTTACTGAACATGGTCTCGCGCTCTCGGCTTTGTTGGCGCCTTTGGATCAATGGGCTAATGGCTGGGCCAAGGCCACTACTCCGCCATAGCCAATTGGCAACCTGGCCGTGCGCTCGCTTGACTCATATTCCACTATTGTCATATATATGCAACTAGTGGAATAAGGGAGAGAGCGATGGCGCTGAAATATGCTATTTTGGTTTCTTTGTCCGAAGGGCCGAAATCCGGCTATGACGTGGCCAAGCAATTTGACGAAAGCATCGGCTTTTTCTGGCGAGCACGTCATTCGCAAATTTATCGAGAAATGGGCAAGCTGCGCGACAATGGACTGGCCAGCGCTGAAGAGGTTCCGCAATTGGGCAAACCCAATCGCATCGTGTTCACTATCTCCGATGCAGGGCGCCAAGCGTTGCGGCAATGGTCATTGGAACCTTCTGAACCACCAGAGTTAAAAGACCATTTCTTGGTTCAGTTATATGGAATTGAAACGATAGATATTGAGGGCGTTCGTCAAAATCTATTGCGCCGGATCGAACGGCATCAGGACCGTCATGCCGAATATGTCATGAAACATAAGTTGCTCGAGAACAGCCAATCGCTATCTGATGTGGGAAAGCAACTGGCTTTAGAAGTCGGTATGCGTTGGGAATGGGAATGGGTCGACTGGTGTACGCAGGCATTGGAACGCCTCTCGCCTGAAGCCGTGGCCAAGATGACAAATATTGTTCCATTTGAACAAGCAGGAGACCGATAATGCTGAGCGAAAAACGAAGGGTATTGCTGGTGCTGAACGGCGTCGGGCTGCTAATTTCGGCTGCATTGAGCGGATGGCTTTATTTCTTTTTCCTGCTTGGTGCGCTCGACCTTTGGCCGTTATTCACCGACATACCGGTTGAAATAGGCGGTGACAGGCGGGCTTGGAATATGGCCCATTTGGAAGGGATAACAAACGGGTTAATCCTTATCGCACTCGCGGCGGCCGCACCTTTTGTGCAATTGGGACCCAAGGCCCAAACCTGGCTTTTCTGGTCATCTTTGGTTTATGCTTGGCTGTTCACTTTGCCTGCGATAGCCAATGCTATGTTCAGTACTAGGGGACTGGAATTTGGCGGCGGACCCTTTCCCGGCGATGTGACCATCAATAATATTATCTATCTGTTTGGCTGGCCGCCCATTATCGCCGTCCATATTGGCTTTGGTCTGTTCGCATGGGGGGCATGGAGAAAATATGTGTCGCTGGGGACAGAATCATGACTGCGCAGACAAAAACAGATCATCCAGAATCGGGCGGCATCGTCGTGCGGGCCATTCCTTTTTCTTTTGACGAAGATATCAATCCGGTCTGGCATCCGCTGCGGCCCGAATGGAGTCATATGGCCAATGGCGCTTCGCTTACCATGCCTTATCTCGAACCATTTTTGATCAAGACCGTCCGCGAAGCTTTGAAAAATGCCAGCAACCAGCAATTGAAAGAAGATGTGCACGGCTTCATGGCTCAGGAAGGCAATCACTTTCAAAATCACCGGCGATATAATGAGATTTTGAAGCGCCATTATCCCGATCTCTCCGATGTTGAAGAAGAGATGGCCGAGGATTATCGGAAGTTTCAGAAAAAGAGCCTGCGGTGGCGGCTGGCTTATTCCGCTGGTTTCGAAACCATGACCATGGGCATGACGGAATGGTTGATCGAAGAAAGACGGGATTTGTTTGGCAAGGCAGATCCATCGGTTTCATCGTTGATCCTTTGGCATATGGTTGAGGAAACCGAGCATAAGAATGTGGCCTATGACCTTTATGAGGATCTTTACGGAAGCTATTGGCCACGCAGTTGGGGCCTGATCCGCGGCAGTTTCCATGTCGCATGGTCGAGCCGCAAAGGCTATATTCGGATGCTCAAGCGCGATGGGTTGTGGAACAAGTTGGGCAGCCGTTTGAAAGTCTGGCAGATGGTTATGCGTTTTCTGATCAAAGCGTCTCCAGCCATGTTTCGGTCGCTGGTTCCCGGCTATCACCCGAGCAAGGTGCAAGACCCGATTTGGGTGTCCCGCTGGACCACTGCTTATGCTGACTTGCCGGAAAATATGATTCCGCTTCTCAATACAACCGATCCCGATATCCCAGCGCAATTTGTGCAATAATTCTGACGGACCACGTGCAATCTGCTTATGGTGATGTCAGGCTGTCCTTTGTGCAGCGTCCATAAGGATTGGGAATAGCGATGAAATTGAAAGACACCTTATATGAAGTCCGTGATCGTGTGGCGACGATTACGCTTAATCGGCCGCATCGCGCCAATAGCTGGAACGGCAGGATGCACACAGAATATCGTTATTTGCTGCAGCAGGCCGATCAGGATCCCGATGTCGGAGCGATTATTGTCACCGGTGCTGGCAAGTTTTTCTGTGTGGGTGCGGACACCAATATCTTGTCAGAATTTACGGAGTCTGGCGAGTATAGCTCGGGAACTGGTCCTGATCTTGTCATGCCGGGATCAGATGAAATTCCGACCTTCTTGCACGAATATGTTTATCATTTCGCTTTGTCCAAACCGGTTATCGCGGCAATGCCGGGTCCTGCGGCTGGTGTTGGATTTGTTCTCGCCTGTTATACCGATATCCGCTTCGCCGTGCCCGGTGCTAAGCTAACCACAGCCCACGGTCCGCTTAACTTGCCTGCAGAATGCGGGTTATCTTGGTTGTTGCCACGTCTGATTGGCAGCGCACGTGCAACGGAATTGCTGCTATCGAGCCGAAAATTTCTAACCGACGAAGCTTATCAATTGGGCTTGGTCCATCGGCTGGTCGAACCGGAGGCGTTAATGGATGAGGCCCAAGCATATGCCAGAGATTTAATCACCAGAAATTCACCGGAAAGCCTGCGTCAGACCAAAAGGCAAATCTATCTGGATTGGCACCGCGATGTTGGTACGGCAACCCGAGAGGCTGGGGATTTGCTTCAGACTATGGTCGGGCAACCGGATTATAAGGAAGCCATTTCTGCCTATTTGGAAAAGCGCACCGCGCGATGGTCGGGTCAGAAATAAGCAAGCGGTAAGCGATTATATGATGGACGTTTCAGCCGGTTAAACCGTCGGATTTTTTGGGTTGGCCACGGTAGAGAATTTTGGCGAACACCCATCCACCAAATCCCCCAGCCAGCATCTGGGATAGGAACCCAAGCGCAGAACGTGCCCCACTAATCGGAACCGTTTGAAACATGATATACATTAAACCCAATGCCACGCCGATGCCCGCGGCTCCTGCAATAGGATAAGCGGCACGCGACAGCTTCGGTAAAAACCGCTTCAATATCGCTGCGATCAGAAAAGCGAGAAGAAAAGCCACTAGGATGATCACCAAATAGGCACCCATATTAGAGATATCAAACATGGTCATATTGAATCGGTCACCGAAACTTATGGAAACCGGATGGGCATTCATAACAAATTGCGAATTGAATATTGTACCCAGAATATAAGCCGCGACACCGCCTCCCAGCAGGCCTAGCAAAAATCGAAATGTCACCGCCATTGCTTTTCTCTCCATTTGCCTTCAATCCTATCCAGATTGTCAGATCGATCAAGTCCAAGCAGAGCCGGCAGGCTATTTTGTCAGGTTGGCAGAACGATCAAATGCCATAAGGGGCAAAAAATGCGTAAAAGTTTATCAATCACTTTTCTATTGATTTTCAGTGCTTTGATGACTTCTTGTAGCAATCAAGGGGCCTCGACATCTGGTGAGAAGACCAGTCAACTTGCGGACCGGGTCGATGCTGCGCCGATAAACTATCGATTGGAAACCGTTGCTGATGGATTGGATTATCCCTGGTCATTGGCCTTTCTTCCTGATGGCGGCTTTCTGGTTACCCAACGTACTGGAAAATTGCTGTATATTGGAGAGGATGGAAAAAAGCAGACGCTTATCGACTTTAACGCGGCTCAAGGATTGGCTGCGGTTCATTCTGGACCGGGAATGCAAGCGGGTTTGTTTGACGTGGTTCTACATCCCGATTTTGCCAATAATGGCTGGGTTTATATTTCCTATGCTGCGAAACAAGCGGACGATAAAAACACGCTCGTGTTGATGCGTTTCACTTATTCGGATAGCGCAAATGGACCACAGCTGGGTCAAGCCAAGCGACTATTTTCCGCCGCACCGGCCCGCATCCAAGGCAATCACTATGGTGCGCGGATCATATTCATGCAGGACGGAACATTGTTGATGCCGATCGGTGATGCTTTTCATTTTCGGGAAGAAGCGCAAACGCTCGACAATCATTTTGGCAAAATAGTGCGTTTGAACGATGATGGCTCGGTGCCTGGCGACAATCCATTTGCCGGTCAAAAAGATGCCCTGCCTGAAATATGGTCCTATGGTCACCGCAATCCGCAGGGCATTATTCTTGCTGCCGACGGCCGTGTACTTGAAAATGAACATGGCCCAGCGGGCGGCGACGAAATTAATCATATCAAGCGCGGTGCGAATTACGGATGGCCGAGTGTAACTTACGCCTTGGATTATTCGGGCGGACGGGTGTCGCCATTTGAGGCGTTGGATGGCACGGAACAGTCACTGGTTCATTTTACACCGTCCATCGCGCCATCTGGTTTTGCCCAATATTCGGGCGATAAATTTCCCGATTGGGAGGGCGATCTTTTCCTGTCGGCACTAGCGTTACGCCATGTACGCCATATTAAAATGAATGCCGATGGATCCTTAGGTGAACAGCAAGAGCTGTTTACCGAATTGGGAAGCCGCTTTCGCGATGTGAGAACCGGACCAGATGGGTATCTCTTTCTGCTGACCGAGGATCAAGAAACCGCCAATAGCAAGATTTTGAAAGTGATACCCAAATAGCAGATTAGGTGAGGGGCGAGAGCAATTCGGGATGGTTGTTGCGGACATTGCCCACATCATTGGACACTGGAATGGCGTCAATCGCGCCTTCATATGGTTGCACCATGGCGCTGGCATCATTCCATGATCCGAGCAACCAGCGAGACAGTTGATCGGGTTCGATCATCGCCGGCAAACGGTGATGGATCGGTTCAAATTCCGGCGTCGCGGCGGTGGTGATGATGGTATAGGTGGTTGTCTCGAGCACGGGATTATCAGCCCAAAGTCCTGCCAATATCATCGGTTTTCCATCCCGGCGTTGGACCTTATGGGCTTGTTTGGACTTGCCTTCGCGTTGCCATTCATAAAACCCCGACACCAGCACCGCACAACGGCACGATCGCAGCAGATTTTTAAACGAAGGCTTTTCGGTCAATGTCTCCGCACGCGCATTGGTCATGGCATAGGACCGGCTGCTATCTTTCGCCCAGGTTGGGATCAGACCCCATTGCATCGGCTTTAAAACAGTTTGTCCGCTTTCCCATATCGCGACCGGCATCATATGCGTGGGCGCGATATTATAATTGGGCTGCAGGTTCGATGTCGGTTGAACAATATTGAGCATGTCATGATATTCCGCCCAAGTGAGTTCTTCGCTGGCATATTTACGGCCGCACATTGTTGCTTCTTTCCCACAAATTTCGTGGTTTTTCATAAACATTTTTGAGAATGGGAGCCAATAGAATATCGGTGTTGCAATTTTCATCAATATCCTATCAGGCCGTGTTACACAGAATATCGACGCTCCGATGAAAGAAGAATGACCGCATGAAACGCTATGCTATTATCGGCGCAGGTATGATGGGGCGAGAGCATATTAGCAATATTGCGCTTGTTGATGGGGCCGAGCTGGTGGCTTTCACCGATCCCGATGAAGCTTCCCGCAACCAGTCCATGGCGCATGCCGAAAAGGCCGGATTTTCGCCGCAAGCATATGATGAAATCTCTGCCATGTTTGCGCAAGAATCCCTCGATGCGGTGATTATAGCGGCGCCCAATCATACCCATTATGCGATTATGCAAGAGGTGATGCGATATCCCGTGGCGATATTGTTGGAAAAACCAATGTGCACCTCTGTTGACGATGCAGCGGCGCTTCACCGGGCGGCGCAAGATCATCAGCATATGATTTGGATCGGACTCGAATATCGATATATGCCGCCGGTCACGCAATTTGTGGAGCAGGTGCATCGCGCCATAACCGGCCCTGTTAAAATGCTGTCAATCCGGGAGCATCGCTTTCCCTTTCTCGAGAAAGTTGGCGATTGGAATCGGTTTAGCGAAAATACCGGCGGTACACTGGTCGAAAAATGCTGTCATTTTTTCGATCTGATGCGCCATATATTGCAAGATGAGCCCGTGCGCATCTATGCTTCTGGCGGACAGGATGTGAACCATTTGGATGAACGTTATGATGGCCGGCAGCCAGATATTCTGGACAATGCCTATGTGATTCTGGATTTTGCCAAAGGCAGTCGCGCAATTTTGGATTTATGTATGTTTGCAGAAGGGTCGCAAGAGCAGGAAGAAATTTATGCTCTCGGTGATCAGGGGAAGCTGTCCGTCGGCATTCCGTCCGCGCAAATCACTTGGTCGCCGCGTGATCGCAAGGGGCGGACCGTCAGCACTGTTGAGACTCCGACTAGCGCTTTGGAAGCGGGCGATCATCATGGCGCAACCTTCTTTCAGCTGACCAAATTTCACGCGGCCCTCCTGACTGGTGAAAAGGCCGAGATAACGACATGGGATGGATTGCGCTCGGTCGAAATTGGCGCCGCGGCCCATCAATCCATCGAAACGGGTTTGCCGATTATTTTAGACCCACCGGTTCCAGCGAAGGACGATAAATGAACAAGATTCCTGATATTGGTTTTGGGCTGTGGAAAGTGTCTCCACAGGATTGCCGGGATGTGGTTATCGAAGCGATCAAGGCTGGCTATCGCCATTTTGATTGCGCCGCCGACTATGGCAATGAACAACAAGTGGGCGATGGATTGAAAGCCGCATTTGACCAAGGTTTGGTCGCGCGCGAAGATCTGTGGATCACATCCAAATTGTGGAACAGCTATCACCATCCCGATCATGTGGAGGCGGCTTGTCAAAAGTCGATGACCGATCTGGGATTGGACTATCTCGACCTGTATCTCATCCATTTTCCGATCGCGCTCGCCTATGTCCCGATTGAAACGCGCTATCCGGCTGAATGGTTAGTCGATCCTGAGGCCGAAAATCCCGTCATGCAACGCGCGTCTGTGCCTTTGCACGAGACTTGGGCGGCTCTGGAAAAACTGGTCGACAAAGGTCTCGTTCGGCAGATTGGAGTGTGCAACTATATTAGCGGCCTCGTGCACGATTTGATGAGCTATGCCCGCATCAAACCGGCAATGCTGCAAATTGAAGCCCATCCCTATTTGACACAGGAAAAGCTGATCCGTCTGGCCACACAATATGGCATCCCGGTCACTGCCTTTTCTCCTTTGGCGGCCTTGTCCTATGTGGAACTGGATATGGCAGGGCAGGCCGACAGCGTGTTGACCGAAGCGGTGGTTTCGCAAGCCGCTGCGGCCCATGGCAAAACGCCCGCCCAGATTGTCCTGCGCTGGGCGATACAGCGCGGCACCGCGATCATTCCGAAAAGTAGCAACCCGCAGCGCATGCGAGAGAATTTGGCGCTGACCGATTTTGCGCTATCCGAAAGCGAGATGGCAGATATTTCTGCGCTCAACGCCAATCGCCGATTTAACGATCCGGGAGAATTTTGCGAAGGCGCCTTTGGATTGTTCAATCCAATATATGATTAAGGACATGGATATGGATCAGCAAAATTGGGATAACGAACCATTTCCTACCATCACACAGGCGGAAGCTGCCGGAGACTTGTCCGCTTTTCTGGAACAGCAACGGTCTGTCGTTGACGCGCAATTGGCTGCAAGCGGAGCGGTTTTGTTTCGCGGTTTTGCGGTTCCAACAATCGAGGATTTCGATGTCGCCGTCCAGGCTTATGGCGCTGAAAATTTTCCTTATGCCGATTCCTTATCCAACGCGGTCCGGATCAATCTGACTCCTCGTGTCTTCACCGCCAACGAAGCACCGCCCGACACCAGTATTTTTCTGCATCATGAAATGGCGCAAACGCCGATTTATCCCTCGAAGCTGTTCTTTTACTGCAATATTGCGGCGGAGGAAGGGGGTGCGACACCTTTATGCCGATCTGATATTTTGCTTACCAAAATGACCGAAGAAAATCCGCAGCTGGTAGAGGCATTTGCTGAAAAAGGGGTGCGCTACACGCATAGCATGCCAGCACAGGATGATGCGCAGTCAGGGCAGGGCCGCAGTTGGCGGAGCACTTTAGGCGTTGACCAAAAATCACAAGCAGAAATTCGGTTGTCGGAATTGGGATATGCCTGGCAATGGTTGGGTCAAGATGCCTTGCGCGTGACGTCGCCTCGGCTGGATGCCGTACGCACGCTGAGCGACGGGCGCAGGACTTTTTTCAATCAGCTTATAGCGGCCTATCGCGGGTGGGCGGATGCCCGCAATGATCCTGCAAAATCCATTTGTTTTGGCGATGGCAGCGCGATTGATAGCGCCCAAATGCAATCGGCTATCAGCCTTGCGGATGCGCTAAGCTTTGACTTGAAATGGCAAGCCGGTGATGTTGTTCTGGTGGATAATTTTCTCGTTATGCATGGCCGCCGACCGTTTAAAGGCAAGCGCAAAGTATTGGCATCCTTGATCAAATAGGCCGCGCGGATGGCTGGCTTTTTGCCGTCCATGTCCAATAGATAATGTTCGCTAGGACGAGCGAGAAGAGCAGCGAATAAAAGAGCGCGCCGAGGCCATGGCTTGATGCCAGTCCGACCGATGAAAATAACAGGTAGAGCGCAACAACGCAGGAAAAGAGCGTTGCCGCCAAGGGCCTGGCAAAGTGCCAAGGTGTCAAATCGACTTTGGCATTGGGGGTGAACTTCCAAGCGGTTTCTCGCGGCTTCCAAATGCCGCATGCTAGCATGATCGCCACTTCGATAACGAACAAGATCGCATATTGGTGCAGGAAATGCAGCGTGATGACTTCGTCAAACACGAAGCGCAAAAGCGCATAGGTGATGACATGAAAAATAATCACAATTTTGGCACCCAATGCCGGAACACGGTGAGTAAATAGTCCAACAATCACAATCACCACCGTCGGAATATTATAAAAACCAGTGAAAATTCGGATGATTTGCCACAGCCCTTGTTCGGCGAAATAGAGCAACGGCGCGACCACAAAGGAGAAAAGTGCAATAATCACACTGGCGATTTTTGCCGTGCGGACCAAGTCTCGATCGCTGGCCTTTCCTTTGCGCCAAGGTTGATAGACGTCGAGGCAGAAAAGCGTGGCAGCGCTGTTCAACAGCGAGTTAAACGAACTGAAAACTGCACCCAAAAGGACAGCAAGGAAAAAACCTGCCAGATAGACGGGCATGACATCCCGGATTAATCGGGGATAGGCTTGGTCAATGGAACCGAGCGATGGCCCATAGAGATGGAAAGCAATCACGCCCGGGATCATCATCATAAATGGCACCAAGACTTTGAAGAAGCCGGAAAACAGCACACCTTTCTGCCCCTCAGCAAGCGAGGCGGCGCCTAATGTGCGTTGAATGACATATTGATTGGTGCACCAATAAAATAAATTGGCGAACAGCATGCCAGTAAACAAAGTCCCAAAGGGCGTGGGATCATCGGCTTTGCCAATCGCATTGAGTTTGTCAGGATGGTCTTGCACCAATTTGGATAGGCCTTGACCGAATTGGCCATCGCCCAACGCAATCAAGCCCAGCACGGGAACCAATATGCCGATAATCAGCAAACCAATGCCGTTAATTGTGTCGGACACGGCCACAGCCTTTAAGCCGCCAAAAATGGCATAAATTGAACCAATCAGACCAATGGCAAAAACGGTTGTCGCAAGGGCTGGAAAATAGTCCAGTCCCAATAACGCCTGAATATCAAAAAGTTGCATCACGGCGATCGAACCGGAATATAAAACCGCTGGTATGGTGACCAATCCATAGCCAAGCATGAACAAAATTACCGACAGGCGGCGAACATCTGCATCAAAACGGTCGTTGAGAAATTCCGGTAATGTAGTGAAAGCCCCGGCAAGATAGCGGGGCAGAAAGATGAGAGCCATTGCGATGGTCGCCACCGCCGCCGTGACCTCCCATGCCATGCTGCTGAGATTATATCCATAAGCTGAACCGTTCAGCCCGATCAGCTGTTCCGCAGACAAATTGGTCAGCAATAAGGATCCGGCAATAAATGTTGAACTGAGGCCGCGTCCAGCCAGGAAATAGCCGTCTTTGCTATCGACACCGCCGCGGGTGTTGCGCCATGAAATCCAAGCAACCAAGCCCATGAAAAACACACAGCTGGTGAGTGTGATGAGGATATTGTCATTGATCAAATCAGGGGCTCCAGACCGTGCTGATCAAAGATATGGCATTAATTGGAACGCCTTGCCACAGATAGATTATCGGCGCGGTTTCCTCGGATCGAGAATTTAAAGGCGCAATATTCAATCTTCGCTCAATGCAATTTTCATGAGATTGGCATCTAAATTTGAATTGCCGCCAACCGTTATCTCCGCCAACACGAGGACCTGTCCATCGGGTAACAAGGCTAGATGTGATATGGACTCCGAACTTGGCTTTTGCCCCATGGTGACTTCCCACAAGAATTTTCCCTTCGCATCCATACGCAACAGCCACGCATCGCTTTCAGGATCACCAGCCGCATGTTTGATACCGCCAGCCAGAATTCCGCCATCTGGCAACGCCAACAGAGCATTTGCGGCTTCTTTGCCGGCCCCACCCACGTTTTTTTCCCACAATAATTTTCCGTCGGAACTGCCACGCAGAAACCAACCATTAGAATCCTGAATACCCGGAGTGGACGTGGTGCCAGCCAAGAGAAAATCGCCATTGGGCATAAAGATAAAGTCGTTAATGGTCTCATAGCCGGCCCCGCCATAGGTTTTTTCCCAGCGCAATTTTCCATTAGCTTTGAACTTCAAAAGCCATGCGTCGCTTTGACCTGCACCTTTGGATTGGGTTGCTCCCGCTAGATAAAACTGCCCGTCTTCCGCCATGGCCAAAATCGGTGCGCGTTCATATTCCGTGCCGCCAAAGGTTTTGTCCCAAAGAAGGTTGCCCTCTCCATCGATTTTCAAGAGCCACACATCAAAACTACCTGCCCCTTTGGACTCTGTCGCTCCGCTTATCAAAAAGTTACCATCCGGCGTGGCCATGATCGAGCGAGCATATTCGTTCCGCTCACCGCCATAGTTTTTCTGCCACAAAATATTTCCAGCAGGATCCAGCTTGACCAGCCACAAATTGTATCGGCCGTTATTCTCAGAAAACTGATTGCCTAGCATCAGGAAATTGCCGTCGGTCAATGAAAGCAAATCGCGTGCATAGTCTGTATCCGAGTTACCAAAATTTTTCTGCCATAGTAACTGGCCCTGCGCATCCGTACATACCAACCATGCATTGGATGGACCGGTCGGAACGGCGTTTGTTTTGCCGGCCATGAGCAGTCCGCCATCGGGCATTATTGTCCAAGAATGGAGGTGGTCGGCAGCCGTATTGCCATATGTGCGTTCCCAGTTGATCTGAACCAAGTGTGCACGGTTCCGCACGTCCGTATCCGGTATGGTTTCCGTTTCTGACTTCCCGTTCGCGGGGAATGAAGGAGGGACTGGACGCTCGGCCTGCTGTTGTTCACCAGCCAAAGGCTGCGCGATGTTGATCGTTTCCAAAGGGCCTTTGTCAGCACGGCTGGTGCCCAATTGTCCGTCGGCCGCCCGAAGCCCCTGGGGCAGCACCGCGGCGCAACCCAAAAAAAACAAAGCCATCCAAAATATACGCATCCGCAACCCTCATTACGACCAAATAACTGTGAAAACTGAACGACGCCACATGGGCAGCGGTCTCAAATCCTCAGAGATAAATTGGGCCTTAATTGGTTTAACCGGTAACGCGAAGACCCGGCCCATTGCAAGCAGGTTGGGTAAGAACTGACAATTTATAGCCCGCATCGCCAAGAGCCGCTGCTCCCAACAGCAGCAACCAGAAGACCAATAGCCGCTAAATAGCTGTATTATTTGGGCGCTAACGTCCGCTCTGGGCGCAAAAGCGGACATGAATTTAGTGACAATCTATTGAGCCACCAAATTGCAATAGGCAGCCAACCATTCAGAAAACGAAGCAGAGATGGTCTCGGTTGTCCCAAAGTCGTGATCAAAGAACAATATTGGATTTTCAT